>NZ_APAT01000041.1 GCF_000347775.1 Marinobacter santoriniensis NKSG1 | reverse complement strand
GGCAAACTCCAAAGGTGTCTGATACCCCAAGGATGAATGCGGACGCTGCTCATTGTAGTCCAAGCGCCAGTTGCTGATTTTTTCTCGGGCGTGAGCGAGATCCCGGAACCAGTGTTCATTCAGACACTCATCCCGGAATTTTCCGTTAAAGCTCTCGACGTAACCATTCTGCATCGGCTTTCCAGGCTGGATGAGCTTCAGCTCAACGCCATGATGGTAAGCCCATTGATCCAATGCTCTTCCAGTAAATTCCGGCCCCTGATCGGTTCTGACGGCTTTCGGGTAGCCTCGGAAGGCTGCTATGGCGTCTAGGGTGCGCGTCACCTGTTCCCCTGAGATGCCCATGGCAACGGGAATGTCGAGACACTCCTTGGTGAAGTCATCCACGATCGTCAGGCATTTGATCCTGCGGCCGTTTGCCAAGGAATCCATCACGAAATCCATGGACCACGTATGGTTTGGCGAATCAGGCAACACCAAGGGCTGCCGTTCGACCATCACGCCTTTACGACGCTTACGTTTGCGGACGGCCAGGCCTGCTTCCCGGTAAAGCCGATAAACCTTCTTGTGATTCACCTCAGCACCCTCACGACGCAGCAACTGGTGAACACGCCGGTACCCGAACCGGCGGCGTTCGAACGCAATGGCTTTGATGCGCTCTGTCAGCTCACGCTCTTCTGGAGAACGCTGAGACTGATATCGCATCGTTGCGCGGGATAACCCGACGAGTGAACAGGCTTTGCGCTCGGATATCGTCGTCTCCGACAGCATGGTGCGCACAGCCTCGCGCTTGTTCCCGACGGTCAGTACTTTCGGTTGAGAGCCGCCTTCAGAGCTTCGGTGTCGAGCATGGACTCGGCCAGCAGTTTCTTGAGCCGGGCGTTCTCTTCCTCCAGGGCCTTCAAACGACGGGCTTCAGAGACTTCCAGGCCGCCATACTTCTTGCGCCAGGTATAAAACGTCGCGTCCGAGATGTTGTACTTCCGGCACAGCTCTTTGACCGGAAGGCCGGCCTCGGCTTCCTTCAGAATGGGAATGATCTGTTCTTCGGTGAATCGCTTCTTCATGTTCATCGTCCTCTCTGGTGATGAACATTACTAAGATCAGAATGGATTAGAAAGTTGGGTG
>NZ_APAT01000040.1 GCF_000347775.1 Marinobacter santoriniensis NKSG1 | reverse complement strand
GAGAAGTTGAGGTTCACGAGAGACGTGGCACTCCCAACCGATCGAAGTAGGCAATCGTCAGCACATTATGAATGGCAGAGCGACTGTTGTGCCACCAGCGACGGCTCAGGGCCGCCACGGATTCAGCAATCCAGGAACTCGCGCCTAAGCGGACCAGTTCCCGGTGGATCGTCTTGCCCCGTCGCCAGTGTCGGAGATGGAGCATTCTCAGGCGGCGACGTATCCACTCATCCAGTGACCGCCAGATGCGTGGCGTTTGCGCCAGCCTGAAGTACCCTTTCCAGCCGAGCAGGTAGCTGCGGAGCTTCTCCACCACCTGTGCCATGCTGCGACCACCTGATCCCCGGGTCAGTTGCCTGATCCTGAGCTTGAACGCCTGTAACGCCTTGGCTGATACCGCGCGCCGAACGTCTCCGTTCCTTGTTTGCCAGAGGGCATAGCCAAGGAACTTGCGGCCGAACACGCTGGTGACTGCACTTTTGGATTCGTTGATCACCAAATGCAGTTTGTCGTAGCACCTGCGTAGCAGTCGCATCACCCGCTCTCCCGCTCTATGGCTGCGAACGTAAACGTTGCAGTCATCGGCGTACCGAGCGAAGCAGTGCCCACGGCGTTCCAGCTCTTTATCCACCTCGTCCAGCAGGACGTTGGCCAACAACGGCGACAACGGCCCGCCTTGCGGCGTGCCCTCATGCCGATCCATAGCTACGCCGCCAGCCATGATGCCCGCGTTCAGATACGCACGAACCAGCCGAATGACTCCGGGGTCGTTTATGCGTTTCTTCAGGCGGTCAACCAGGATGTCGTGGTTGACCCGGTCGAAGAACTTCGACAGGTCGACGTCCACCACGATATGGCGGCCCTGTTGGGTGTAACGCTGTGCAGCCAACACGGCGTCGTGGGCCCGACGGCCCGGACGAAAGCCGTAGCTGTGCTCGCTGAAGGTGGGATCAATCAGAGGTTGCAGCACTTGCAGCAGTGCCTGTTGGATCAGACGGTCGGTGACGGTGGGGATACCCAGTTCCCGCTCACTGCCGTCCGGTTTCGGGATGCCTACCCGACGAACGGGTTGTGGTTGATAGGAGCCGCTCAGCAGTTGCTGGCGAAGCTCCGACCACGCCCATCGCAGGTGTTCAGCGGTCTGGGCAATGTCCAGCCCATCGACACCTGCCGTTCCCTTGTTGGCCTTCACGCGCTTCCATGCCCGTTGCATGTTCTCTCGTGCGAATGCCTGCTCAAGCAGGTTTCGCCCTGCGCCCTCCGGTTCCTGTCGCGGGAGCCCTGTTTCATCACTGATCGCGCCCGGCAAGGCTTCACCTTCCCGTGTTGCGACCCGCCCCGCGGATGCGGGCATCTGATGCGTTACAGTGCTCATCGACAAGGCGTTCGACGCTCCTTCTCGTTCGGCCCTTCGCCCTGAGCTAGCGGCTACTATGACCTCTGCTGACTTCTCGCTCCGTGTTGCCACGTCGCCCTTTCAGGCATAAGGCGAGATCTCCCCGGGTAAGAGCACACTCCTTCACCGCACAACCGCCGGATTTACACCCCCTCGCCTTGGCCACAAGAGCTTCGCGGCTTTTGGCCCGCTCGCCCTGCTCGGCAGTGCCTCGTATCCGATTCTTGTTCATCGGCTCACGGTTTACGCTCCACGCTTCCTCCCCACGGTCGGTCGCCCTTCCGCAGTTGCGCTTCACTTCGTTCGCTGTGGCCAGCTCACGGGAGGACTTTCACCTCCAGGAGTGCGCCCGTGCCGGGCGCACC
>NZ_APAT01000039.1 GCF_000347775.1 Marinobacter santoriniensis NKSG1 | reverse complement strand
CGCAAACTCCAGAGGTGTCTGATACCCCAAGGATGAATGCGGACGCTGCCCATTGTAGTCCAAGCGCCAATTGCTGATCTTCTCCCGGGCGTGAGCGAGATCCTGGAACCAGTGTTCATTCAGACACTCATCCCGGAATTTTCCGTTAAAGCTCTCGACGTAACCATTCTGCATCGGTTTGCCGGGCTGAATCAGCTTCAGTTCAACGTTATGGCGGTAAGCCCATTGATCGAGCGCTCTACCAGTGAATTCTGGCCCCTGATCGGTCCTAACGGCTTTCGGGTAGCCTCGGAAGGCAGCGATACCATCCAGTGTTCGGGCGACCTGTTCTCCTGAGATGCCCATGGCCACGGGAATATCGAGGCACTCCTTGGTGAAGTCATCCACGATCGTCAGACATTTGATCCTGCGGCCGTTGGCCAATGAATCCATAACGAAGTCCATAGACCACGTATGGTTCGGCGCATCAGGCAACACCAAGGGCTGCCGTTCGACCATCACGCCTTTACGGCGCTTGCGTTTGCGGACGGCTAGGCCGGCCTCCCGATAAAGCCGATAAACCTTCTTGTGATTCACCTCAGCACCCTCACGACGCAGCAACTGGTGAACACGCCGGTACCCGAACCGGCGACGTTCGAATGCAATGGCTTTAATGCGCTCTGTCAGTTCACGCTCCTCTAGCGAGCGTTGAGACTGATACCGCATCGTTGCGCGGGATAACCCGACGAGTGAACAGGCTTTGCGCTCGGATATCATCGTCTCCGACAGCATGGTGCGCACAGCCTCGCGCTTGTTCCCGACGGTCAGTACTTTCGGTTGAGAGCGGCCTTCAGGGCTTCAGAATCCAACATGGACTCTGCCAGTAGCTTCTTAAGCCGGGCGTTCTCTTCCTCCAGGGCCTTCAGACGACGGGCCTCAGAGACCTCCAGGCCGCCGTACTTCTTGCGCCAGGTGTAAAAGGTGGCATCCGAGATGTTGTAATTGCGGCACAGCTCCTTCACTGGCAAGCCGGCCTCGGCTTCCTTCAGAATCGGGATGATCTGCTCTTCGGTGAATCGCTTCTTCATGTTCATCGTCCTCTTCTCTGCTGATGAACATTACTAAGATCAGGCTGGATTAGAAAGTTGGGGG
>NZ_APAT01000038.1 GCF_000347775.1 Marinobacter santoriniensis NKSG1 | reverse complement strand
TCTTGGAGACCACGCCGGCACCAACGGTACGGCCGCCTTCGCGAATCGCGAAGCGCAGGCCATCTTCCATGGCGATCGGAGCGATCAGGGTAACACTCATCTTCACGTTGTCACCCGGCATTACCATCTCAACGCCTTCCGGCAGCTCGCAAGAGCCAGTCACGTCAGTGGTACGGAAGTAGAACTGCGGACGGTAGCCCTTGAAGAACGGAGTATGACGACCGCCTTCTTCCTTGCTCAGTACGTACACTTCGCACTCGAACTTGGTGTGCGGAGTGATGGAGCCCGGAACCGCCAGAACCTGACCACGCTCAACGTCGTCACGCTTGGTACCACGCAGCAGAACACCAACGTTCTCACCAGCACGGCCTTCGTCCAGCAGCTTGCGGAACATCTCAACACCGGTACAAGTGGTCTTGACGGTATCCTTGATACCAACAATCTCCACTTCGTCACCAACCTTGATGATGCCACGCTCAACACGACCGGTCACAACAGTACCACGACCGGAAATGGAGAACACGTCCTCAATCGGCATCAGGAACGGCTGATCAATCGCACGCTCCGGCTCAGGGATGTAGTCGTCCAGGGCTTCTACCAGCTTCTTCACAGCGGTAGTACCCATTTCGTTGTCATCCTTACCTTCCAGCGCCATCAGCGCAGAACCGGTAATGATCGGAGTGTCGTCACCCGGGAAGTCGTACTGGCTCAGCAGGTCGCGAACTTCCATCTCGACCAGTTCCAGCAGCTCTTCGTCGTCGACCATGTCGGCCTTGTTCAGGAACACAACGATGAACGGTACGCCAACCTGACGGGACAGCAGGATGTGCTCACGAGTCTGCGGCATGGGGCCGTCAGCTGCGGAACAAACCAGGATCGCGCCGTCCATCTGCGCCGCACCAGTGATCATGTTCTTCACATAGTCAGCGTGGCCCGGGCAGTCTACGTGGGCGTAGTGACGGGTCGGAGAATCGTACTCAACGTGGGAAGTCGCGATGGTGAT
>NZ_APAT01000037.1 GCF_000347775.1 Marinobacter santoriniensis NKSG1 | reverse complement strand
GGTTTCCTGGTTTACCAGGGGATTGGCAGATGGAACACAGTTGTCTTGGGGTTATATAGTCAAGCAACTAAGCGCATACGGTGGATGCCTTGGCAGTCAGAGGCGATGAAAGACGTGGAAGCCTGCGATAAGCTTCGGGGAGGTGGCAAACAACCTTTGATCCGGAGATCTCTGAATGGGGAAACCCACCTGGTTTCGGCCAGGTACCGTACAGTGAATCCATAGCTGTGCGGGGCGAACCGGGGGAACTGAAACATCTAAGTACCCCGAGGAAAAGAAATCAACCGAGATTCCCTCAGTAGCGGCGAGCGAACGGGGACCAGCCCTTAAGCTGAACAACTGGTAGGAGAAGGCTCTGGAAAGTGCCGCCATAGTGGGTGATAGCCCCGTATCCGAAACCTGAGTTCAGTGAAATCGAGTAGGTCGGCGCACGAGAAACGTTGACTGAACATGGGGGGACCATCCTCCAAGGCTAAATACTCCTGACTGACCGATAGTGAACCAGTACCGTGAGGGAAAGGCGAAAAGAACCCCTGTGAGGGGAGTGAAATAGATCCTGAAACCGTATGCGTACAAGCAGTCGGAGCACCTTCGGGTGTGACGGCGTACCTTTTGTATAATGGGTCAGCGACTTATGTTCAGTGGCGAGGTTAACCGTTTAGGGGAGCCGTAGGGAAACCGAGTCTGAATAGGGCGATTTAGTCGCTGGGCATAGACCCGAAACCGGGCGATCTATCCATGAGCAGGTTGAAGGTGCCGTAACAGGCACTGGAGGACCGAACCCACTGTCGTTGAAAAGCCAGGGGATGACTTGTGGATCGGAGTGAAAGGCTAATCAAGCCCGGAGATAGCTGGTTCTCCCCGAAAGCTATTTAGGTAGCGCCTCGGACGAATACCACAGGGGGTAGAGCACTGTTTCGGCTAGGGGGTCATCCCGACTTACCAACCCGATGCAAACTCCGAATACCTGTGAGTACTATCCGGGAGACACACGGCGGGTGCTAACGTCCGTCGTGAAGAGGGAAACAACCCAGACCGCCAGCTAAGGTCCCCAAGTACCAGTTAAGTGGGAAACGATGTGGGAAGGCTCAGACAGCTAGGAGGTTGGCTTAGAAGCAGCCATCCTTTAAAGAAAGCGTAATAGCTCACTAGTCGAGTCGGCCTGCGCGGAAGATGTAACGGGGCTCAAACTGGTCACCGAAGCTGCGGCTGCATACTTTGTATGCGGGGTAGGGGAGCGTTCTGTAAGCCTGCGAAGGTGTGTCGAGAGGCATGCTGGAGGTATCAGAAGTGCGAATGCTGACATGAGTAACGACAATGCGGGTGAAAAACCCGCACGCCGGAAGACCAAGGGTTCCTGCGCAACGCTAATCGGCGCAGGGTGAGTCGGCCCCTAAGGCGAGACCGAAAGGTGTAGTCGATGGGAAACGGGTTAATATTCCCGTACCTTGGATAGCTGCGATGGAGAGACGGAGAAGGCTAGGTGAGCCGGGCGACGGTTGTCCCGGTTTAAGCGAGTAGGGAGTGGAATTAGGCAAATCCGGTTCCACAATCCTGAGACGCGACGACGACTGCCCACGGGCGGGAAGTCATTGATGCCCTGCTTCCAGGAAAATCTTCTAAGCTTCAGGCTATTCGAGACCGTACCCCAAACCGACACAGGTGGTCAGGTAGAGAATACCAAGGCGCTTGAGAGAACTCGGGTAAAGGAACTAGGCAAAATGGTGCCGTAACTTCGGGAGAAGGCACGCTGGTTGTATGTGAAGCCCCTGCGGGTGGAGCAGAAGCCAGTCGAAGATACCAGGCCCCTGCGACTGTTTATTAAAAACACAGCACTCTGCAAACACGAAAGTGGACGTATAGGGTGTGACGCCTGCCCGGTGCCGGAAGGTTAATTGATGGGGTTAGTCCTCGGACGAAGCTCTTGATCGAAGCCCCGGTAAACGGCGGCCGTAACTATAACGGTCCTAAGGTAGCGAAATTCCTTGTCGGGTAAGTTCCGACCTGCACGAATGGCGTAACGATGGGGGCGCTGTCTCTACCCGAGACTCAGTGAAATTGAAATCGCCGTGAAGATGCGGTGTATCCGCGGCTAGACGGAAAGACCCCGTGAACCTTTACTATAGCTTCACAGTGAACTTTGAGCATGCTTGTGTAGGATAGCTGGGAGGCTTTGAAACCGGGACGCCAGTTCCGGTGGAGCCAACCTTGAAATACCAGCCTGGCATGTTTGAGGTTCTAACTTGGTCCCCTTATCGGGGATGAGGACACTGTGTGGTGGGTAGTTTGACTGGGGCGGTCTCCTCCCAAAGCGTAACGGAGGAGCACAAAGGTGGGCTAAGCATGGTCGGACATCATGCGGTTAGTGTAATGGCACAAGCCCGCTTAACTGCGAGACAGACACGTCGAGCAGGTGCGAAAGCAGGTCATAGTGATCCGGTGGTTCTGTATGGAAGGGCCATCGCTCAACGGATAAAAGGTACTCCGGGGATAACAGGCTGATACCGCCCAAGAGTTCACATCGACGGCGGTGTTTGGCACCTCGATGTCGGCTCATCACATCCTGGGGCTGAAGCCGGTCCCAAGGGTATGGCTGTTCGCCATTTAAAGTGGTACGCGAGCTGGGTTTAGAACGTCGTGAGACAGTTCGGTCCCTATCTGCCGTGGACGTTGGAGATTTGAGGAAAGCTGCTCCTAGTACGAGAGGACCGGAGTGGACGAACCTCTGGTGTTCGGGTTGTGTCGCCAGACGCACTGCCCGGTAGCTATGTTCGGACAGGATAACCGCTGAAAGCATCTAAGCGGGAAGCCCCTTCCAAGATGAGATCTCCCTGGACCCTCGAGGTCCCTGAAGAGCCGTTCAAGACCAGGACGTTGATAGGTCGGGTGTGTAAGCGCTGCGAGGCGTTGAGCTAACCGATACTAATTGCTCGTGCGGCTTGACTATATAACACCCAAGACAATTGCGGATAACGCGAAATCGATCATCACTGTCAGTGCACGCTGACTGTTCTATCCCGTCCCCCAGTGATCAACCGTTTTGCCTGACGACCATAGCGGTCTGGAACCACCTGATCCCATCCCGAACTCAGACGTGAAACAGACCAGCGCCGATGGTAGTGTGGCATGGCCCATGCGAGAGTAGGTCATCGTCAGGCTCCTAACCCAAACCCCAGCATC
>NZ_APAT01000036.1 GCF_000347775.1 Marinobacter santoriniensis NKSG1 | reverse complement strand
TGTCAATGGCCATTTATTTTGACCCACCTTTGGCCAATAAAATTGACCCACCTTTCATAGTCTAGCTTGTTGTCTTCTGCTTTAGCCGATAGCTTTCTCCTCCCAACATAAAGATGTGTGAATGGTGGATAACCCGGTCAATGATCGGCACCGCCACGTTGTCGTCGTGGAAGAACTCGCCCCAGCTGGTGAAGTCCTTATTGGTGGTCAGGATGATTGAACGGTATTCGTATAGGCTGTTGATCAACTGGAACAGGTTGTATCGGGCCTGCCGGGTCATCGGTAGATAGCCCAGTTCATCAATGATCAGCAGGTCGTACTTGGCCAGTTGGCTGACCCGCTTTTTCAACTCACCCTTCATCTCGGCCAGCTCTAGTTCTTCCACCAGATCGAGAGCGTTGCGGAACAGTACCCGGTAGCCGGCCTCCACAGCTTTGTGGCCAATGCCGATGGCCAGGTGGGTCTTGCCTACACCGGGCGGGCCGATGAACACCAGGTTGTTCCGCTCGTCGATGAACTGGAAGTCCAGCAAGGCATTGACCTGACGTTTGGTGATGGTGGTCTGATGCCGGTAGTCGAAGCCCTCCAGGCGCTTCTCGGCAGGGAACGCGGCCATCTTCCGGTTCCGGCGGATGCGCTTGTCCTGGCGCTGGATCAGCTCGTGTTCGGCAAGCCGATCCGCGAAGCTGAGATAGGACATCTCATTGGCTTCAGCCTCGGCCAGCAGGTTGGTCAGTTCGTCGGCAGCCGCGCTCAGGCGCAGGCTGCGGTATCGGCTCACAGTTTGCTCAAGCTGGCTCATGGGTCACCCCCTGGCCACTGGAGTGGCCAATACGGCGGTAAGCACTCAGATCCAGTGCTTGCTTGGGTTCTGGCAGCGGTTCCGGCTGCCGTTCCCGCAGCGTAGCTGCCTGGGCTGCTTCCAGATAACTTTGCAGCCGTGTGGCGGTCATGCCGGGACGCTCTGCCAGAGTCGTGAGCAGCACCGGATCCACGGGCGGATGGCGCTTGAGCAGGTCACGGGTAGCCACCAACTGATCCTTGTAGATCTTGGGCTCGGAACGCTTGAGCTGCTGGCACAACCGTTGCCCGGTTTCGCTACCGATCATCTCATTGATCTTGCTCTCAAGGGTGGCCACCCGCTGGGCATGATCCCGGTAGTGATGGGTGTTCTTGATCACCTTGCCCTTGTCGGAACACAGCGCATGGCTGGCGATGACGTCGCCTGTGTTCAGGTCGCTGATGTGGAGTTGGCCGCCGGACTCCAGAACGCCTACCCGGGCCTGTTGCCAGGCCATGGGCACGGAGTACTTGTTGGCTTTCCAGGCGATCAGGCCGGTCTTGTCGGCCCGACGTGTCTCGTGGGCCACAGGCTGCACGCAGGCTGGTGACAGGTAAGTCTCCAGGTGCTCTCGCTCGTCCCGTTCGAAGCGTTCCCGGGGTGGTTCGCCAGTGGTGCCGTGGATGCGGACATTGGCTACGCTCTCAACCCAGTCCTGCACGTGCTGGCGCACGTGTTCTTGATCCTCGAAGACTTCGCCGTAGAGGCAATCCTGCTTGACGTACTTCACGCCGGCTTCCACCTTGCCCTTGCTCTCCGGGTCATAGCCTTCGCAGGCATGGATCCGGAACCCGGCCGTGGTGGCATACCCATGGAACCGTTGGTTGAGGGTCAGTTCCCGGTACTGTTCGTTGATGACCACCAGCTTGGTCTGATCGTAAACGCACTCCTCCGACAGGCCACCGAAGTAACGCAGGGCTTCGTCGTGGAGCTGGATAAACATCTGGGTATCCAGCGGGCGGAAGGCCAGGCCCACGTACATCAACCGCGAGTAGGACAGCACGAACACCACGAAGTGCAGCGTGCGCTCTTCGCCACTAATCAGCACACCGCGCAACTCACCGGGGTCCACCTGGCACTGGACACCCGGCACATCGTCCAGAATGGGTTCGTAGTATCGCATCTGGGCCGAGGCCACTTCCTCCTTGAGCGTTCGCACATAGCGGCGAATGGAGCGATCCGAAGCTGGCAACTCACCAACCTTCGCTTGCAGCTTGCGGGCAATTTTGACGGCGCTGAGCTTGGGGAATTCTTTGAGAAGATGAATCAGATAATCCCGGTGATCATCGAGGCGCTTGGTGCGTGAGGGATCTTCTATCTGTTCCGAAATTGCGCTCTCATCCATCCGCAGATACTTGCGAACGGTATTGCGGGACACCCCCAGTTCCTGACTGATGGCGCGGATCGACAACCCTTTGCCGTTATCGTGCAGTGCCTTGATCTTGTGTATCACAACCCACTCCTTCACTGACATGCCCCCGGCCATCGATAAAAGCCGGGGACAGTAGCTGGTTCTGTGGCCTGACGGCCACCCGGGGGTGGGTCAAAACTAATGGCCAGTAGTGGGTCATTTTAATTGGCCACTAAC
>NZ_APAT01000035.1 GCF_000347775.1 Marinobacter santoriniensis NKSG1 | reverse complement strand
CACAGATGTCTGCCTGTTCATCCGCGTCCAGCTCGTTGAGTTTCTCCAGAAGCGTTAATGTCTGGCTTCTGATAAAGCGGGCCATGTTAAGGGCGGTTTTTTCCTGTTTGGTCACTGATGCCTCCGTGTAAGGGGGATTTCTGTTCATGGGGGGTAATGATACCGATGAAACGAGAGAGGATGCTCACGATACGGGTTACTGATGATGAACATGCCCGGTTACTGGAACGTTGTGAGGGTAAACAACTGGCGGTATGGATGCGGCGGGAACCAGAGAAAAATCACTCAGGGTCAATGCCAGCGCTTCGTTAATACAGATGTAGGTGTTCCACAGGGTAGCCAGCAGCATCCTGCGATGCAGATCCGGAACATAATGGTGCAGGGCGCTGACTTCCGCGTTTCCAGACTTTACGAAACACGGAAACCGAAGACCATTCATGTTGTTGCTCAGGTCGCAGACGTTTTGCAGCAGCAGTCGCTTCACGTTCGCTCGCGTATCGGTGATTCATTCTGCTAACCAGTAAGGCAACCCCGCCAGCCTAGCCGGGTCCTCAACGACAGGAGCACGATCATGCGCACCCGTGGCCAGGACCCAACGCTGCCCGAGATGCGCCGCGTGCGGCTGCTGGAGATGGCGGACGCGATGGATATGTTCTGCCAAGGGTTGGTTTGCGCATTCACAGTTCTCCGCAAGAATTGATTGGCTCCAATTCTTGGAGTGGTGAATCCGTTTAGCGAGGTGCCGCCGGCTTCCATTCAGGTCGAGGTGGCCCGGCTCCATGCACCGCGACGCAACGCGGGGAGGCAGACAAGGTATAGGGCGGCGCCTACAATCCATGCCAACCCGTTCCATGTGCTCGCCGAGGCGGCATAAATCGCCGTGACGATCAGCGGTCCAATGATCGAAGTTAGGCTGGTAAGAGCCGCGAGCGATCCTTGAAGCTGTCCCTGATGGTCGTCATCTACCTGCCTGGACAGCATGGCCTGCAACGCGGGCATCCCGATGCCGCCGGAAGCGAGAAGAATCATAATGGGGAAGGCCATCCAGCCTCGCGTCGCGAACGCCAGCAAGACGTAGCCCAGCGCGTCGGCCGCCATGCCGGCGATAATGGCCTGCTTCTCGCCGAAACGTTTGGTGGCGGGACCAGTGACGAAGGCTTGAGCGAGGGCGTGCAAGATTCCGAATACCGCAAGCGACAGGCCGATCATCGTCGCGCTCCAGCGAAAGCGGTCCTCGCCGAAAATGACCCAGAGCGCTGCCGGCACCTGTCCTACGAGTTGCATGATAAAGAAGACAGTCATAAGTGCGGCGACGATAGTCATGCCCCGCGCCCACCGGAAGGAGCTGACTGGGTTGAAGGCTCTCAAGGGCATCGGTCGACGCTCTCCCTTATGCGACTCCTGCATTAGGAAGCAGCCCAGTAGTAGGTTGAGGCCGTTGAGCACCGCCGCCGCAAGGAATGGTGCATGCAAGGAGATGGCGCCCAACAGTCCCCCGGCCACGGGGCCTGCCACCATACCCACGCCGAAACAAGCGCTCATGAGCCCGAAGTGGCGAGCCCGATCTTCCCCATCGGTGATGTCGGCGATATAGGCGCCAGCAACCGCACCTGTGGCGCCGGTGATGCCGGCCACGATGCGTCCGGCGTAGAGGATCCACAGGACGGGTGTGGTCGCCATGATCGCGTAGTCGATAGTGGCTCCAAGTAGCGAAGCGAGCAGGACTGGGCGGCGGCCAAAGCGGTCGGACAGTGCTCCGAGAACGGGTGCGCATAGAAATTGCATCAACGCATATAGCGCTAGCAGCACGCCATAGTGACTGGCGATGCTGTCGGAATGGACGATATCCCGCAAGAGGCCCGGCAGTACCGGCATAACCAAGCCTATGCCTACAGCATCCAGGGTGACGGTGCCGAGGATGACGATGAGCGCATTGTTAGATTTCATACACGGTGCCTGACTGCGTTAGCAATTTAACTGTGATAAACTACCGCATTAAAGCTTATCGATGATAAGCTGTCAAACATGAGAATTCTTGACGAATAATCTTTTCTTTTTTCTTTTGTAATAGTGTCTTTTGTGTCCCCCTGTTTTGAGGGATAGCAATCCCCCAATTTGAGGGATTGTTTTATCCCTCGCTTTAGGGGATTTTCCCTCGTTTTAGGGATGCACCATTCTGAGATGTTTTTATTTGGTCCAAACATGCCGCCTTGCTGCTTGATAATATTCATTCTGACGAGTTCTAACTTGGCTTCATTGCACCGTTTGACAGGTAACTTTGTAATCTCGCTAAGTTGAGAATCGGTGATTCTGTCCATTGGTTTATTCCACCCATAGGTTTTACGCAGAATGGCAAGCAGCACTTTAAACTGTCGCTTGGTCAGATCTTTAGCTGTCTTGGTTTGCCCAAAGCGCATTGCATAATCTTTCAGGGTTATGCGTTGTTCCATACAACCTCCTTAGTACATGCAACCATTATCACCGCCAGAGGTAAAATAGTCAACACGCACGGTGTTAGATATTTATCCCTTGCGGTGATAGATTTAACGTATGAGCACAAAAAAAGAAACC
>NZ_APAT01000034.1 GCF_000347775.1 Marinobacter santoriniensis NKSG1 | reverse complement strand
GGCGGAAAAGGAGATAGCAAATGCTTACGATAACGTAAGGAATTATTACTATGTAAACACCAGGCATGATTCTGTTCCGCATAATTACTCCTGATAATTAATCCTTAACTTTGCCCACCTGCCTTTTAAAACATTCCAGTATATCACTTTTCATTCTTGCGTAGCAATATGCCATCTCTTCAGCTATCTCAGCATTGGTGACCTTGTTCAGAGGCGCTGAGAGATGGCCTTTTTCTGATAGATAATGTTCTGTTAAAATATCTCCGGCCTCATCTTTTGCCCGCAGGCTAATGTCTGAAAATTGAGGTGACGGGTTAAAAATAATATCCTTGGCAACCTTTTTATATCCCTTTTAAATTTTGGCTTAATGACTATATCCAATGAGTCAAAAAGCTCCCCTTCAATATCTGTTGCCCCTAAGACCTTTAATATATCGCCAAATACAGGTAGCTTGGCTTCTACCTTCACCGTTGTTCGGCCGATGAAATGCATATGCATTAAC
>NZ_APAT01000033.1 GCF_000347775.1 Marinobacter santoriniensis NKSG1 | reverse complement strand
AATGCTTTGGTTAAAACAAAATATTATCGACTACATGGAAGATGATGGTTTTACAAGATTAGATTTAGCTTTTGATTTTGAAGATGATTTAAGCGATTACTATGCAATGACTGATAAAGCAGTTAAGAAAACTGTTTTTTATGGTCGTAATGGCAAGCCAGAAACAAAATATTTTGGCGTTCGTGATAGTGATAGATTTATTAGAATTTATAATAAAAAACAAGAACGTAAAGATAACGCAGATGTCGAAGTTATGTCTGAACATCTATGGCGTGTAGAAGTTGAATTGAAAAGAGATATGGTTGATTATTGGAATGATTGCTTTAATGATTTACACATTTTGAAACCTGCGTGGACTACTTTAGAAAAAATTAATGAGCAAGCTATGGTTTATACTTTGTTGCATGAAGAAAGTATGTGGGGAAAGTTAAGTAAGAATACTAAGACTAAGTTTAAAAAATTGATTAGAGAAATATCTCCAATTGATTTAACAGAATTAATGAAATCGACTTTAAAAAGCGAACGAAAAACAATTGCAAAAGCAGATTGATTTTTGGCAGCGTGAATTCAGATTTTGGCGTTAGTTGAAATTTTAAAAAAGGAGTAATTTTATGAAAAAATCGATTTTTGAATGGGTTGTATCATTATTAATTGGAGTTGTTATAGCAATACTTTTAACTACATTTGTGGGTTCAAGATATACTGTTAAAGGAGATTCAATGTATCCTACTTTTAAA
>NZ_APAT01000032.1 GCF_000347775.1 Marinobacter santoriniensis NKSG1 | reverse complement strand
GTAGTCACTGTGATAGATGTCCTCGATCACAGAGCGCATCGCGCCGTCGTAGCCGGGGATCACAGTATCTTTCAGGCCCAGGTACAGATCCCGTTTTTCCTCGATGGCACGCTGGAAAAAGCGGTGGGCCCAGGCTTTAACATCCTCTATGTCATTAGTCGCCAGCAGCCAGGGATCGCCCTTGCGGATTTCACGGCGATGCAGTTCCACAGGGTCTCCACTGCTGCCCACGAACATCAGTTTGACCACACCAGTTGCCATGGATAGCTGGTTGAAGCTGTCCTTGATACCGCCGAATTCCATGGTGTCGACTTCAATATCGCGCCCTACCCACTCCGGGCGGCGGATATTGAGGTTGCGGAACTGGATGTCCTCCCGGGTAATATTGCCGCTGATGCCCTTGCGGATGGCGCCGTTCGGGGATTTGGTCGCCAGGGGATGCAGATTGTTGCCGTCCACCTCCGGGTGTTTCCGGAGCAGGTCCTCCAGCTGTTGCCGATTGACCGTCATGCCGGCGTTTTTTACACCCACTCCATGGCGCTGGAGGGCATCGATGGCATCAATCACCACCTGGCC
>NZ_APAT01000031.1 GCF_000347775.1 Marinobacter santoriniensis NKSG1 | reverse complement strand
TGATTCTGCTGTTCATAGACGTCTCCCTGTGATGTTGGCAGTGTATTTTCCCTGCCAACGCAAGGCCACTGATTGCCCG
Source organism: Marinobacter santoriniensis NKSG1 (assembly GCF_000347775.1). Lineage (GTDB taxonomy): Bacteria > Pseudomonadota > Gammaproteobacteria > Pseudomonadales > Oleiphilaceae > Marinobacter > Marinobacter santoriniensis. The sequence goes on along the minus strand of NZ_APAT01000031.1, from coordinate 775 downwards.
TGTTCCAAGTCTCTACAGTAAGTCAATGCACCCGCCACCTTTTGGATTCCTGCACGGCGCAGCTTCACGATCATTCTCGACTGCAAGCCCACCAGAATGAGTCGTACGCCGTCCCGTTCCATTTCCGAAATCAATGTTTGAAGTGCAACGATCGCAGTTCCGTCCATGCTCGGCACGTCGTGCATATCTAGAATCACTGTTTTGATTTTGGGGTCGACCAAATGAAGTGAGGTCAGGGCTTTTTCCGCAGCTCCGAAAAATAATGGACCATTAATGTCATAGATTGCGACTTCCGGAGGGAACTCGATGTTGGTCGGGTGATGATGGGTTTCCAGCAGGTTTGCTTCGGTGAGCAATGACATTCGCCTGATGAACAGGGCTGCGGCAAGCGCAACGCCGACAGCGACGGCCAGAACCATATCGAAAACCACCGTGAGACCAAAGCAAGTAACCAGGATCGTCACATCCCCGGCAGGGGCTGAGCGCAACGTATGTAAAAAGTGCCTTGCCTCACTCATGTTCCACGCAATGATAAACAGAAGCGCAGCAAGCGCCGCCATGGGCACCAGTCCGAGCAGGCCGGCGAGGGCAACGACGGCAAGCAGGACGACGAGCGAATGAATAACCGCTGAAACCGGGGATCGCGCGCCGCTCCGGATATTGGTGGCGGTCCGTGCAATGGCTGCCGTTGCGGTGATGCCTCCAAACAGCGGCGCAACAATATTACCGAGGCCCTGGCCGATTAACTCGGCATTCGGATCATGCTTCGTTTTGG
>NZ_APAT01000030.1 GCF_000347775.1 Marinobacter santoriniensis NKSG1 | reverse complement strand
CTGAAGAAATCTCAAACTCTTTTTTCTTCAAAGCTTTCAAGCAGTTAACTCCCTCGAAACCCGCCGCCTCAACGGCTTGTCCCTCTGAAGTGGTGCGCATTCTACAGCCCTCAGCCAAACTGTCAACGGCCAATTTTCCTTTATTTCAAAACCCTTCGGTTTCCACCTATTCGGCTGTTCAAAAACCACTCAAATCCGCCGGTAAACCATCAGGCGCGACGGAGGGGAACCAACGTTCGCCAACCGAACCAGTAGACCCGAACGACCAACAGGACAATGGCAATCACGGCGTACGCCATCATCTCCCCCACGTCACTTCGCGCCTGCCAGAGGAAATGGAGCCAGGCAAACACGAGCGCCGGATAAATCAGACGGTGCAACGGTTTCCAGCTCCGCCCCAATCGCCTCATCATGCCCCGGGTAGATGTGATGGCCAACGGGCACATGAGCAACAGAGCTATGGTGCCGAAGACAATATAGGGACGCTTGGTAAACGCGACCCAAAGGTCTTCCCAGCCAATGACGAACTGGAGAAAGGCCAGCAGGTGCAGCACGGCATAAAAGAACGCAAACAACCCGAGCATTCTGCGAACACGGATCCAGACTGGCGATCCTGTCCAACGCGAAAGCGGCGTCATGAACAGGGTCACCAGCAAACACTGAAAGGCCAACAGGCCCAATCTTTCCGTAAGTCGCTCTCCGGGATCCGGACCAAGCCGTCCACCGAATGCATCCATGACCAGTAACGCAAACGGGAGCAAGGCCCCGGCAAACACCAGCAACCGGAACAACGGCATCCGCAGCCTTAACATCAAGCGCCCCTCAACGGATCAGTAATACTTCTTCAGGTCCATCCCCTTGTACAGGTGCGCCACCTGCTCCCCGTACCCGTTGAATTTACGGGTATCGATCCAGTTGGTAGAGAGAAGGCTGGAAGGCAACCGACGCTCCCGCTTCTGACTCCAACGCGGATGATCCACCTCTGGATTCACGTTGGAGTAGAAGCCGTACTCCTGCGGCGCAATCATATTCCAGCTCGTTTCCGGCTGGGTCTCCTGAAAGCGGATTCGAACAATAGACTTGATACTCTTGAAACCATACTTCCAGGGAACCACCAAGCGCATTGGTGCACCATTCTGCTTGGGCAGCGCTTTCCCATAGAGCCCGAAGGCCATGAAGCTCAGCTCGTTCATTGCCTCATCCATGCGCAACCCCTCTCTATAGGGCCAGTCAATGGTGCTGAAAACGGAACGCTGCCCACGCATATGCTCAGGATCCTGCAGCGTCTCGAAATAGACATACTTCGCACGACTGTTAGGCTCGAAGCGCTTGATCAGGTCAGCAAGGGGGATCCCGATCCAGGGAATCACCATGGACCAGGCCTCAACACAGCGAAGACGATAGATGCGTTCTTCGTAGTCAAGGGGCTTGACCAGATCATCAATAGAATAGGTACCGGGCCGGTCACATTCGCCTTCCACCGTGACCGACCAGGGATCGACAACCATTTCCCCGGCGTAGCGGGAAGGATCTTCCTTTCCGGTGCCGAATTCGTAGAAATTGTTGTAGTGAGTCACGTCCCTGAATGGCGTCTTCTCCTCGTCGGTGGAAAAGTCCGGCATGGGCGTAAACGGGAGGGATTGCCCCTGGACCGGGGCGGGTGCTGCTACACTGAAGCGTGGCAGGAGCGACCCTGCGACCGCTGTTGCAGCAAGCCCGGCCATGAACCGACGACGACTTCGGAAAACCGACTCCGGCGTAACCTCGGAATGGTTCAAGGCCCATGAGGGGCGTTTCTTGATCAACATTGGAAAGCCTCCGATCACCAGATCTCAAAGGTGTTGACCGGACACTCCCCAAAACGTGCCCGGGCCCGACCGAATCGAGCCCGACCAGGTGGAACCCTCAGGTGCGACGGGGCTTGCCCCGGAAAAGCGCCCTGACAGGGCCGGACAACGCGTACAGAAGGAACACAGTAAACAATACGGTCGCCGGGTCCAGGGCGATCACCACGAACATCAAAACCACCAGCAGAATGGCCGCGAATGGCACCCTTCCCCGAAGATCGAGATCCTTGAAGCTTCGGTAAAAGATGTTACTGACCATCAGCACGCCGGTACCTCCGACAACCACAACCGTGAGCATGGTCAGCCAGGTTGAAGGCTCGAAAAGGTGGAAGCACCAGACCAGGCCTGCGACACAGGCGGCGGCAGAGGGGCTGGGAAGACCCACGAAGAACTTCTTGTCCACGGAGCCGATCTGGGTGTTGAACCGCGCGAGGCGCAATGCCGCCCCGGCCACATAGATAAACGTAATGGCCCAGCCAAACTTCCCAAGACCATTGAGCGACCAGAAAAAGGCAACAAGCCCTGGCGCAACACCAAAGGCCACCATATCCGCCAGACTATCGTATTCCTCGCCAAATTTGCTCTGGGTATTGGTCATCCGTGCAACCCGGCCATCCAGGCCATCGAGGATCATGGAGACGAACACCGCTATGGCAGCGTTATCAAACACGCCGTTTGCCGCCGAGACAATGGCGTAGAACCCGGAAAACAGGGAAGCCGTGGTCAGCGCGTTGGGCAGAAGGTAGATCCCCTTGCGGCGAACCGGCGCACCCTCGACCAGTTCTTCTTCGACAACTTCGCCGGAATCGACTTCGGATTCCGTTGCCCTCACCTCTTCTTCCTGGGCTTTCGCTTCCGTCCCAGTGGATTTTTTCTGTTCAGTCATTCCTCATTCACTCCGGAAAGCATATGGGCGGAGTATATACGAAAAACGCGGCCACCCGGGCCGCGTTTTCAGAACTGTGCCGGCAACCCGGATCAGTTCTTGTCCTTATCCACGATCTTGTTCGCAGTGATCCACGGCATCATGGAGCGCAGCTTTTCACCAACCACTTCGATCTGGTGAGCCGCATTGTCACGACGACGCGCCGTCATGGACGGGTAGTTCAGGCTGCCTTCGGAGATGAACATCTTGGCGTATTCACCACTCTGGATGCGCTTCAGCGCATTGCGCATGGCTTCGCGGGACTGCTCGTTGATGATCTCCGGACCAGTGACATACTCACCATACTCCGCGTTGTTGGAGATGGAGTAGTTCATGTTGGCGATGCCGCCCTCGTACATCAGGTCTACGATCAGCTTCAGCTCGTGCAGACACTCGAAGTAGGCCATTTCCGGCGCATAACCAGCTTCCACCAGGGTCTCGAAACCGGCCTTGACCAGCTCGACGGTGCCACCACACAGCACGGCCTGCTCACCGAACAGATCGGTTTCGGTCTCATCCTTGAAGCTGGTTTCGATAATGCCGGTACGGCCGCCGCCGATACCGCTGGCGTAGGACAGAGCCAGGTTCTTGGCGTTGCCGGAAGCGTCCTGGAAGATGGCGATCAGATCCGGGATACCACCGCCGTTGGCGAACTCGGTGCGAACGGTGTGGCCCGGCGCCTTCGGAGCAACCATGATCACGTCCAGATCCTTGCGCGGAACGATCTGGTTGTAGTGGATGGCGAAACCGTGTGCGAATGCCAGGGTGGCGCCCTGCTTCAGGTTCGGCTCGATCTCGGCCTTGTACAGCTGGGCCTGGTACTCGTCCGGAGTCAGGACCATGACCACGTCGGCGGCAGCAACCGCAGACGGCACGTCGCTGGTCTTCAGGCCGTAGGCTTCGGCCTTGGCGATGGAGGAAGAGCCCGGACGCAGACCGACAGTCACGTCAACACCGGATTCTTTCAGGTTGCACGCGTGGGCGTGGCCCTGGGATCCGAAACCGATGATGGCAACTTTCTTGCCCTGGATGATGGAAAGATCGCAATCCTTATCGTAATAAACCTGCATGAGAAACCTCTTTTATTGGTAATGGCCCCTCAGGGCCATGATGTTCAAAATATTGATGAGAGCCGTTACAGACTGAGCACCTTTTCACCACGGGCAATACCGGAGACACCGGTACGAACAACTTCCAGGACACCCGCCGTACCCACGGCCTGGATAAAGCCGTCCAGCTTATCGCTGTCGCCCGCCAGCTGAACGGTATAAACCGAACTGGTGACATCCACGATCTGGCCCCGGAAAATATCCACCGTACGCTTGATCTCGGCGCGCTGGGAACCGGTTGCCTTCAATTTCACCAGCATCAGTTCCCGTTCGATGTGCGCGCCTTCGGTCAGATCCACCAGCTTCACCACCTCGATCAGCTTGTTGAGCTGTTTGGTGATTTGCTCGATGACCTTGTCCGAGCCCGTGGTCGTAACCGTCAGGCGGGACAGGGTCTCGTCTTCGGTCGGCGCCACTGTCAGGGTCTCGATGTTGTAGTTGCGCTGTGAGAACAGCCCAACGACCCTTGACAATGCACCCGGCTCGTTTTCCAGCAAAACAGAAATGATTCGACGCATGATCACACCCTCTCCGTCTTGCTGAGCCACATATCCTTCATGGAGCCACGGGCGACCTGCATCGGATACACATGCTCGAAACGATCAACGAGGATATCGACAAACACCAGCTTGTCTTTCATTGCCAGCACTTCCTTGAGCTTGGTCTCGAGATCCTCTTTCTTTTCGATGCGCACGCCGACGTGCCCGTATGCCTCCGCCAGCTTGATGAAGTCCGGCAGGGATTCCATGTAAGACTGGGAGTGGCGGGATTCGTAGTTCATATCCTGCCACTGTTTGACCATGCCCAGAGCCTGGTTATTCAGGTTGATGATCTTGACCGGCAGGTTGTACTGCTTGCAGGTCGACAGCTCCTGAATGTTCATCTGGATACTGCCTTCCCCGGTGATGCACAGAACCTCATCGTCCGGATGGGTCAGCTTGATACCCATCGCCGCGGGCAAACCGAACCCCATGGTGCCGAGGCCACCGGAGTTGATCCACCGGTTGGGCTTGTCGAACTTGTAGTACTGGGCGGCAAACATCTGGTGCTGCCCGACGTCCGAGCTCACAAACGCCTCGCCATTGGTCAGCTTGCAAAGCAACTCGATGACTTCCTGGGGCTTGATGACATCGGGGCTGGTCTCGTAGCGCATACCATGAAACGCGCGCCATTCGTCAATCTGCTTCCACCAGGACGCCAGGGCGTCGGCATCCGGCCGGGTCTTGCTTTCCTTAACCAGAGAAAGCATCTCCTTGAGGACCGCATCGACCGGGCCAACAATGGGCACGTCGGCTTCGACGGTCTTGGAGATGGACGCCGGATCAATATCGATATGGATGATCCGGGCCCCCGGACAGAACTTTTCGGTGGCGTTGGTCACGCGGTCGTCAAAACGCGCGCCGACACAGAGAATCAGATCCGAGTGATGCATGGCCATGTTGGCCTCGTAGGTCCCGTGCATACCCAGCCATCCCAGGTGCTGCTTGTCGGAGGCCGGATAGCAACCAATGCCCATCAGGGTATTGGTGAGCGGATACCCCAGCATCCGGGTCAGTTCCGTGAGCTGACCGGAGGCCTTGCCAAGAATAACGCCACCACCGGCATAGATAACCGGACGCTTGGCGGCAAGCATCATGTCGACTGCTTTCTTGATCTGGCCGGCATGGCCACGAATGGCCGGATTGTATGAGCGCAGCTTGACCTTCTTGGGGTAGGTATACTCATAGCGCTCGTTGGGCGTGGTCATATCCTTCGGGATATCCACCACAACCGGACCGGGGCGACCGGTGGCAGCAATATAGTAGGCCTTGCGAATGACTTCGGGGATCTCTTCGGGGTGACGCACAGAGAGGTTGTGCTTCACGACCGGCCGGGACACGCCAATCATGTCGGTTTCCTGGAAGGCATCCTCACCAATGAGATGAGACGCAACCTGACCGCACAAAACCACCATGGGGATGGAATCCATGAACGCGGTGGCAATGCCGGTGATCGTGTTGGTGGCTCCAGGACCCGAGGTCACCAGTACGGTACCTGGTTTTCCGGTTGCACGCGCGTAACCGTCGGCCATGTGGACCGCGGCCTGCTCGTGCCGAACCAGAATATGCTTGACTTTGTCCTGCCTGAACAGCGCGTCGTAAATGTGCAGCGCTGCACCACCCGGATAGCCGTATATGTATTCGATGCCTTCATCCTGAAGGGACCGGATCAGCATATCGGCGCCAGACAATAACTCCACGATTTTCTACCCTCTTCTACGAGTGAATGAGCCGGGTTTCGCCCCGGGTGCCTGGATTCACGGTCTCCCTGCTTCTTGTGAAAGCGGAACCGGCTTGCTCCTCCACACCTGCAAAATAAGAGGTTGTCTCCTGGCCAGCCGCCCTCCTGAGGGTTGCGGAGAACGGCCAATCAACGGGTTGCACGTAAGCAACAACCAGCACACGTCGGGATGCGACGCGTTTAGTGTGGTGATTAACGGGGGATACTCGTTCGGGATTGCCTGCCGAATTAACCCCAGTTTCAGGCAATCGACAATTCTGACAGCGCGAAACTCCCTGTCAATAGGCGCCAGACGTAAATCTGCCCATAATCGCCGAGCTTTGCCATACTTGAGGAATCCGATGTCAGAGATTTGAACCAGACGAAGGAAAATCCGACTCGGAGATGGCATGATAACGAAGAGACATTACCCGAATCACCGGTGCCAGCCTCTGGGCCGGGCGTTGTATAAGGCGACGGATATATCCATGAACAGAAAAATCCTGATGTTGACCCTGTTAATGGCCGCAGTACCGGGCATCTCCCATGGCGGCTCCGTATACAAATGGACCGACGAAAACGGCGTCACGCACTTTGGAGACCAACAGCCCAACGGCAGAAAATCCGAACAGGTTAACGTCCGCGTGGGAACCGGCTCGGCCAAGCCGGCCGATCAGGCAACGCCTCAGGAAAAGATGAAAGATCTTGAGGACAAGCAGAAAACCCGAACGCTGACTCAAAAGGAAAAGGCGCAGGAGGAAGCCCGCCGGAAGCAGCGGGAGGCCAATTGTGCGACCGCGCGCAGCAACCTGGACATCATCGACAGCAAGGCGCGGATCCGGGTGGAGGAAAACGGCGAATCCCGCTATCTCTCGCCCGAGGAAATTGCCCAGCAGCGGCAGAAGTATGAGGAAATCGCCGCCGAAAATTGCGGCCCCGAAAAAGCCCAGTAATGCCACCGGGGCCTGTGCCCCGGCCTGCAGGCCGGCATCCCTGCCGGCCAAGTCCAATGGCCCCTGTCAGGCTTTGTCGAACACCAGGGTGTGGTCCTTCACCGTTCCCCGGATGGTGTCGCCCGGCGCGAACTCACCCTGCAACAGTTTCTGCGCCAGCGGGTTTTCGATGTTTCTCTGAATTGCCCGCTTCAGGGGTCGCGCACCGTATACCGGGTCGTACCCGACTTCCGCCAGCAGATCCATCGCTGCGTCATCCAGCTCCAGCTTCATATCCTGTTCCTTCAGCCGCTTGCTGAGGGACTCGATCTGGATGCTCGCTATACCACGAATCTGATCCTCCGCCAGCGGGTGGAAGACCACCACTTCGTCCACACGGTTGATGAACTCCGGCCGGAAGTGCGTACCGACCACTTCCATAACCGCGTTTTTCATGGACTCGTAGTTCTCTTCACCGGCCTTCTGCTGGATGATGTCGGACCCTAGGTTCGAGGTCATGACAATCACGGTGTTGCGGAAGTCCACGGTCCGTCCCTGACCATCGGTCAGACGACCATCCTCAAGAACCTGAAGCAGTATATTGAAGACATCCGGATGCGCCTTCTCTACCTCGTCCAGCAAGAGGACGGAATAGGGGCGACGGCGCACCGCCTCGGTCAGATAACCCCCCTCTTCATACCCGACATAGCCGGGAGGCGCCCCGATGAGCCGGGCCACGGAATGCTTTTCCATGAATTCCGACATATCGATGCGAACCATCGCTTCCTCGGTGTCGAACAGAAACGACGCCAGAGACTTACAGAGTTCGGTTTTACCCACCCCCGTCGGGCCGAGGAACAGGAAGGAGCCGTTGGGCCGGTTCGGATCCGACAACCCCGCGCGGGAACGACGCACCGCGTTGGATACTGCTTCCACGGCCTCGTCCTGGCCAATAACCCGATCATGGAGCGCCTCTTCCATGCGCATGAGTTTGTCGCGCTCGCCCTCAAGCATCTTGGACACGGGAATGCCGGTCCACTTGGAGACGATCTCGGCAATCTCCTCATCGGTCACCCGATTGCGCAGGAGCTTCATTTCCATCATCTCGGCCTGGCTGGCCATATCCAGCTGACGCTCCAGCTCCGGGATCTTGCCGTACTGCAGCTCGGACATCTTGCCCAGATCACCGGAGCGACGGGCGTTTTCCAGATCGATCCGAGCCTGCTCCAACTGGCTCTTGATCTTCTGGGAGCCGTGGAGAGCCGCTTTTTCGGTGTTCCAGACCTCCTCAAGATCGGCGTATTCCCGCTCAACGCCGGCAATGACACCGGACAGCTCTTCCAGTCGCTTCTTGGAGGCCGCGTCGGTTTCCTTCTTCAGCGCTTCCCGTTCAATCTTCAGCTGGATCAGACGCCGCTCCAGACGATCAAGTGCCTCCGGCTTGGAGTCCATCTCCATGCGAATCTGACTGGCGGCCTCATCAACCAGATCAATGGCCTTGTCCGGCAGTTGCCGATCAGCGATGTAACGATGAGACAGCTTGGCAGCCGCAATGATGGCGCCGTCGGTGACTTCCACCCCGTGGTGAACTTCGTAGCGCTCTTTCAGCCCCCGGAGGATGGCAATCGTATCTTCCTCGCTGGGCTCACTGACCAGGACTTTCTGGAACCTGCGCTCCAGCGCCGCGTCCTTCTCGATATTTTCCCGGTACTCATCGAGGGTGGTCGCACCCACACAGTGCAACTCGCCTCGGGCCAGGGCCGGCTTGAGCATGTTTCCGGCATCCATCGAGCCTTCGGCTTTTCCGGCACCCACCATGGTGTGAATCTCGTCGATGAACAGGATGATCTGGCCTTCCTGCTTCGACAGCTCATTGAGCACCGCTTTCAGGCGCTCCTCGAATTCACCCCGAAACTTGGCACCGGCAATCAAAGCGCCCATGTCCAGGGACAGTACTTTTTTGTCCTTCAGTCCATCCGGCACTTCCCCGTTCACAATCCGCTGGGCCAGGCCTTCAACGATGGCCGTCTTGCCCACGCCCGGCTCACCGATCAGTACCGGGTTGTTCTTCCGGCGGCGCTGCAGGACCTGGATCGTGCGGCGGATTTCGTCGTCGCGACCAATCACCGGATCCAGTTTGCCCTCCTCGGCCCGCTCGGTCAGATCGATCGTATACTTGGACAGGGCCTGGCGGTTTTCCTCCGCACCAGCGTCGTCCACGGTCTCGCCACCACGGACCTCTTCGATTGCTTTTTCCAGCGCTGCCTTATCCACGCCCTGCTCCCGAAGGACTCGACCGAGAGTCCCCCGGTCCTCCAGGGCCGCCAGCAGCATCAGTTCGCTGGATACAAACTGGTCCTTTCGTTTCTGCGCCAACTTGTCAGCAATATTGAAAAGCCGGCCCATGTCGTTGGACATGGACACATCACCGGCTGACCCCTGTACCTCCGGCAGATTTTCGATTTCGCGGGCAATGGCCTGGCGAACCCGTCCGGGCTCTGCGCCTGCCTGCTTCAGCAAGGGCTTGATGGAACTGCCCTGCTGGTCCAGCAAAGCCTGCATCAGGTGCACTGGCTCGATGAAATTGTGATCCTTGCCGACCGCAAGCGACTGCGCATCTGCCAGCGCCGCCTGCAATTTGCTCGTGAGCTTGTCGATTCTCATAGATTCTTGTCCCCGATTCGGTGATTGGACACCTGGCGAACCCGCTCCGGGTTCAACGTATCCACATTGCTTTGACTTTAAATGTAGGGGCTAAGAAGGGGACTTCAAGAAGGGCGGCGACGATTTCGTCAGAAATTTGACGGTGGTCAGTTCATTCCATCCAGATCAACGTTGCCATACGACCGGTCTGCCCATCCCGACGATACGAGAAAAACCAGTCCCGATCACGGACCGTACACAGGCTGCCGCCGGAAATGTTCTCGATGCCCCGCCGCTGCAGCCGCCGGCGCGCCAACTCATACAGATCCGCCAGGTAGTGACCGGGACGGGCGCCAGTTTCGGAAAACGCCGCTTCGTCGCCCTCGGAGCAGCCGATAAAGGCGTCGCGAACTTCGGGCCCGACCTCAAACCGCTTGGGCCCGATAGCCGGCCCCATCCAGGCCCGGAGCTCAGAGGGGGCTACTGCCATCGCCTCAACGAGATTCTCGAGCACGCCACTGCACAGACTTCGCCAGCCCGCGTGAGCCGCGCCAACAATGCTTCCCTGTCGGTCCGTGAGCAGGACCGGGAGACAATCGGCGGTGAGAATGACGCAGGCAACCCCCGGCGCTCGCGTAAAGCTGGCGTCGGCATCCGGGCACTCCGCCAGGTTAGTCGACGTCAACTCCACCACCCGATTCCCGTGGACCTGGTTCAACCAACCAAACTGATCACACTCGAGCCCGGTAAATCGGGCCAGACGCTGCCGGTTCTCGTCCACATGCTCGGGATCGTCGCCCACATGGGCTCCCAGGTTCAGAGAATTCCACGGCGGTTGACTGACCCCTCCCTGACGGGTCGTGCAGAGTGCGTGAATGTTCTCCGGACCGGACCAGTCCGGACGAAGGACCGTCTGTTCAGAAATCATGACTTTCCATTTCCCGACGATGCTGTCGCAGGGCCTCCAGCAGGTGCTCCATATCGTCAGGCAGAGGCACCTCCCAGGTCAGGATCTCGCCGGTTTCAGGATGCTCCAGGGTCAACTGCCGCGCATGGAGCGCCTGACGCTGAAATCCGGCCAGCACCTCGCGTAAAGACTCGGTGGTTCCCTTGGGCAATCGCATCCGCCCCCCATAGAGCGGATCCCCCACCAGAGGATGTTTGACGTGTGCCATATGTACGCGGATCTGGTGAGTGCGGCCGCTCTCCAGCTTGCAACGGATGTGGGTATGGGCGGCAAATCGTTCGACCAACCGGTAGTGCGTGACCGCGGGCTTGCCACTGGACACCACCGCCATTTTCTTGCGCTCTCTCGGGTGACGCCCGATCGGGGCGTCCACGGTAGCCCCGCCGGTCAGCGTGCCGACTACGACAGCATCGTACTCCCGGCCCATGGTGCGGGTCTGCAACTGATCCACCAGTGACGTGTGTGCGATCAGGCTACGGGCGACGACCATGATACCGGAGGTATCCTTGTCCAGCCGGTGCACAATGCCGGCCCTTGGCAGGTTCTCCACCTCGGGCGCGTAATTGAGGACGGCATTGACCAGGGTTCCCGCCGCATGCCCTGCCGCCGGATGGACCACCAGTCCGGCCGGTTTGTTGATCACCAGGAGGTGTTCGTCCTCGTAGACCAGATCCAGTTCGATATCCTGCGCTTCCCAGCTCACCTGAACCTCAGGCTCCGCGTCCAGGTCGATGACATCATCCATCATGACTTTGTCGCGGGGTTTGCGTTTCTGGCCGTTGACGATGAGCGCTCCGTCCTTGATCCAGGTCTGCAGCCGCGAGCGCGAATGCTCCGGCATCAGCTCAGCCACAGCCTGATCCAGGCGGCGATCACTGAGTTCGGGAGGAACGACAAATCGGGCGGTAATTCGGTTCTCGGATGACATCAAGCCCCCAGGGCCGGTGTGTTACGTTTCGGTCAGATTTCGGCAATCGAGTGAGACTGCCTCTGCACATGCGGTGTCTTCCCCGCTACAATGGCGGTCCTCGACACATTTTTCGACATTATACGGGATTCCGGCATGAGATCAGTTGTTCGTTTGCTGCTGCTGTCCACCCTGGTGGTGATGATCAGCGCCTGCGCCACCAACAAGCAGGAGGAGGTGCTGCCGGAAAAGACCTATTACGACAACGCCCGGGAGGCCATGAATTCGGGTAATTTCAACGAGGCCGAAAAAAATCTCGACGCTCTGGAGACCTATTATCCGTTCGGCCGCTACGCCGAACAGGCACAGCTGGACGTGATCTATGCCCGGTACCAGAACCTCGATCTTGAAGGTGCCCGCGCCGCAGCCGACCGCTTCCTCCGCCTGAACCCCCAGAGCGAACATGCCGACTACGCCCTGTACATGCGAGGCCTCGCCTCCTACAACCTGGATATCGGGCTGGCCCAGCGCTACTTTCCGATCGACGTGGCGGCCCGCGATCCGGGCGAGCAGAGCCAGGCCTTCCGCGACTTCTCCGAGCTGCTGAACCGCTATCCGGACAGTGATTACGCCGCCGATGCCCGGCAGCGCATGGTCGCAATCCGTAACCGGCTGGCCAAACTCGAGATCTTTGCGGCCCGTTATTACATCAAACGACAGGCCTACCTCGCGGCGAACAACCGGGCACGCTATGTGGTCGAGAACTATCCGACGTCACCGTCAGTGAAGGAAGCGCTGATTATCATGGCTGACACCTACCGGTTCCTCGGTCTGAAAAAGGGTGCCAGCGATGCCATCGCTCTGCTCAAGAAAAATTACCCGGACAGCGATGCGTTCAATGACAAGGGTGAATTTGTGGCGGACGTCCTGAAGCGGGAAAACCGTTCTCTCACCAACGTGGTCACCTTCGGCCTGATGGGCGACGAGTCGCAGCAACCTTCCGACTGAATTCATACCGTGCATCCAGGGTCAGATGAAGATTTCATCTGACCCTGACCACTGGCTACTTGCCACTCTTCCAGGCGTTGGTGATCGGATACCGCCGGTCCTTACCGAACCCCCGTTCGGTGATTCTCACGCCGATCGGCGCCTGGCGTCGCTTGTACTCGTTGAGATCAACCAGCCGCACGGCCCGCTCCACATCGGCCCTGTCGAACCCTTCTGCGATAATCGCTTCGGCGCTGAAATCCCGCTCCACGTAGAGATTCAGGATCTGGTCGAGCACGTCGTAGCCCGGCAGGCTGTCCTCGTCTTTCTGGTCCGGCGCCAGCTCAGCCGACGGCGGACGAGTGATTACCCGCTCCGGGATAACGGGAGACTGGCTGTTGCGATAGTTTGCCAACCGGAAGACCAGAGTCTTGGGCACATCCTTGAGCACATCGAAGCCACCGGCCATGTCCCCGTATAGCGTGGAGTAGCCCACTGCCATCTCGCTCTTGTTGCCGGTGGTCAGTACCAGGGAGCCAAACTTGTTTGACAGGGACATCAGCAGGACTCCCCGCAAACGGGCCTGCAGGTTCTCTTCGGTGGTGTCCGGCCGGGTGCCTTCAAAGGGTTCGGCGAGCGCTTCCATGAACGAATCGTACATGGGTTCGATGGAGAAGACGTCGTACTGCACGCCAAGCTGCCGGGCTTCAGCCTCGGCATCCTCCAGACTCATACTGGAGGTATACCGGAAAGGCATCATGACAGCCCGGACCCGGTCCTTACCCAGGGCGTCTACCGCCACCGCAAGCGTCACGGCGGAATCGATCCCCCCGGAAAGGCCCAGCACCACTGACCGGAACCCGTTCTTGTTGACGTAGTCCCGCACCCCCATCACCAGCGCCCGGTAGACGTTCGCCTCAAGGGAGGGTTCGGCTGGCAGCGGCTGGGACACGGGCTGACAGTGATGCTCCCAGAGGAACTCCACCGGGTATAAACCCTCGGAGAACTGGGGGGCCTCCACCGTCAGCACGCCGGAATGATCGTAGACCATGGAGCCGCCGTCGAAGACCAGCTCGTCCTGCCCGCCCACCAGATTGACGTAGACGATACTGACCGAATTTTCCCGGGCCTTGCGTTCGAGCAGGGCCTTGCGGCGGGCCTGTTTGTCGATGTCATAGGGCGAGGCATTGAGGTTAAGGACAAGACGCGCTCCGGCCGCTGCGCAATCCTCCACCGGCCCATCCTTCCAGATATCCTCGCACACGGTAATGCCGACGGGCACGCCGCGAATATCCAGCATCAGCACCTCGGTGCCTTCCGCGAAATAGCGTTTTTCGTCAAAGACCTGGTAATTGGGCGGGAAACGCTTGAAGTACCGGCCGATTATCTCGCCACCGTCTATCACCACCGCACTGTTGAACAACAATCCGTTATGACGCAGAGGCACACCGATCACGATGGCCGCTCCCAGCTGCGCTTCCTTCAGCGTCTCCATCGCCTCGGCGACGCGCACATCCAGGCTCGGGCGCAGCAACAGGTCCTCTGGCGGATAGCCGGTAATACAGAGCTCGGGAAACACTACGATGTCGGCCTGATGCTCACGGATCGCGCGCTGCGTCGACTCTATGACCAATTGGGTGTTGCCGGGAATATCACCAACGAGGAAATCCAGCTGGGCCATAATGACCCGCAATTTACGAGCGGTCGAAGGGAAAACGGAAGAGCTCCCGGAGGAGGGCATAGATCGGCTCCTGTAACTCATTGCCATGAAAAGGCTATTATAACCACGGGACAGGGGGATTTCCTCTGGTCAAAGAACGATGAAAGGCAATCATGACAGTCCACAATCCCGTCAAAACCGGCGCATTTCCTTCTCCCGCGCTCTTGCAGCAGGCCAAGCTGTTCCGCATTTACAATCACTACCGGCTGGTGATCAGCCTGATGTTGGCCGGGCTGCTGTTCGTCGACCCGGGCACGTTTGACGCCCGGTTCCGCTGGCAGGACTACTATCAGGCCGGTGTCGTTTCCTACCTGGCCCTGAACGGATTCTTTGCGCTGATCCTCATGGCCGGCTTTCAGGTCAGCCAGCGACACATCACCCTGTCCATCCTGCTCGACATCCTGATCATTCATGGCCTCCTGCTCACCAGCACCGGGATCACCAACGGCCTGGCCAACCTGGTGATCGTTTCCGTGGCGGCGGGAAACATCCTGACGCCAAGCCGCCTCGGCATCTTTTACGCCGCACTGGCCGCCATCTGCTCCCTCGGGATCTCCGGGTGGGCGGTCCTCTCGATGAACGGCCATGCGGATGACATCGTCCGGGCTGGCTCTCTGGGCATCCTCTACTTCGCCGCCGCCTTCGTGCTACAGAACATTTCCCGGCGCATGATTCGAAGCGAAGCGCTCGCAAACTCCCGCGCTCGAAGCATTGCAGAGCTCGAACAGATCAATCGCCAGATCATTCAGCGGATGAGAACCGGCATCCTGGTACTGGATCGTTACGGGCAGATTCGCCTGGCCAACGCCGCCGCGGAAGAACTGCTGTTCGGCACCATAAGCACAGACACGGATCTGCCGCGGTCACGCACCCTGCCCCAACCACTCAAACTGGGTCTTGAGGCCTGGCTGAAAGATCCAAGGATGCGTGTAGAGCCGTTCCAGTCTGCGCCCACCTCTCCGCTGCTGCAGGCCAACTTCACGCAACTGGATCAGGAACGGGGCGATCACATTCTTGTGTTCATCGAGGACATGAGCAAGGTAACCCAGCAGGCACAGCAGATGAAGCTGGCCTCGCTGGGGCGCCTCACCGCCGGGATTGCCCACGAGATCCGCAATCCGCTCGGCGCCATCAGCCACGCAGCACAATTGATGGAGGAGTCCCCACAACTGGATGACGGAGACAGGCAGATGCTGGACATCATCCGGCGCCATTCAAAACGGGTGAACGGCATCATCGAGAATGTCCTCGACCTCTCAAGGCGCAAGACCGCCGACGCCGAACTGGTGGATTTGCCGATCTGGCTCCAGGAATTCCGCCGGGATTACCTGCAGACTCAAGATGAGGAGTCCGGCCCCTCATCCATCGAACTGGAGATCGACCCGGACCTGCCCGCCGCACGCTTTGACAAGAGCCAGGTCGAGCAGGTGCTGGTCAATCTCTGCGACAACGGACTGAGGTACAGTGAACAGCAGACGGGCTCGCGAAAGCTGTCTCTGCACGCCGGGGCCACCGAGGACCGCCACAGGGCCTATCTGGATGTCCGGGACTTCGGGCCGGGCATTGCCCCCGAAGACCGGAGTTCGGTATTTGAGCCGTTTTTTACCACCGACAAAAGCGGGACCGGACTTGGCCTTTATCTGGCCCGGGAACTGTGCGAGGCTAATCAGGCCCACCTGTCCCTGGTCGAGGATGGACAACAAGGCTGCTGTTTCCGAATCACGTTTGCACATCCCGGGCGGATGATCTGAATTTCGGGCCCGAACACGGGCGGGCGTCTGAAACACGACATGGAACCGATTAGAAACAATGACAACCCACACCGCACTGATTGTTGATGACGAACCGGATATCCGGGATCTTCTGGAAATCACCCTGACTCGCATGGGTATCGAGACACTGACAGCCCCGGATCTCGCCTCTGCCCGGGTCCTGCTCGAAAAACACCAGCCTCATCTCTGCCTGACCGACATGAATCTCCCGGATGGCAACGGCATCGACCTGGTGGGCTGGATACAGCAACACCTGCCCGCAACGCCGGTCGCCGTGATTACCGCGTACGGCAACATGGACACGGCCATCGAATCCCTGAAGGCGGGCGCGTTCGACTTCGTCTCCAAGCCGGTCGAGCTCCCTCGTTTGCGGGAACTGGTAAACAGCGCACTCAGACTGTCCGAGCCCCGAAAAGACGATGACGACACCCGGGACGAACCCGGCCTGCTGCTGGGCAACTCTCCCGAGATCCGAAAACTGCGCAACCAGACACGGAAACTGGCGCGTAGCCAGGCCCCCGTATTCATCAGCGGCGAGTCAGGGAGCGGTAAGGAACTGGTTGCCCGCATGATCCATTTGCAGGGCCCTCGACGGGACGGGCCTTTCATCGCTGTAAACTGTGGCGCCATCCCCTCGGAGTTGATGGAGAGCGAGTTTTTCGGCCACAAGAAGGGCAGCTTTACCGGCGCGGTGGAGAACAAGGCCGGGCTGTTCCGATCCGCTGACGGAGGCACCCTGTTTCTGGACGAAGTGGCCGACCTGCCGCTCGCGATGCAGGTCAAGCTGCTCCGCGCTATTCAGGAGAAAGCCGTACGACCTGTGGGTGACACCAAGGAAGTGCCGGTGGACATCCGAGTCCTGAGCGCCACCCACAAGAATCTGCCGGAGTTGGTTCAGGAGGGCAACTTCCGTCAGGACCTCTTTTACCGGATCAACGTCATCGAACTGGCTGTTCCGCCACTGCGGGCGCGCCCGGACGATATCCCCCTGTTGGCGGAGCACATCCTGGGGCGTATCGCCCGGGAGTACGAGTGCGATCCGGCGACCCTGACGGCCGGGGCCATTGAACGACTCAAGCACTACGACTTCCCGGGGAACGTCCGGGAACTGGAGAACATCCTCGAACGGGCATTCACCCTGTGTGACGATGACCGCATCGATGCGGAAGACCTGCATCTTGGTAACGGCGTCGCGCCTGCGCCAACGGGTGTCACACAGGCCGATAGTGGTGAGCCCAACAGCGCGCCGGTCCCGGAGGGCGAGATTGATCTGGAAGGGTACCTCGAATCCATCGAACGGCAAGCCATCGAAAAGGCACTGGAGGCCACACGCTGGAACAAGACAGCCGCGGCCAAGCGTCTGGGTATCAGCTTCCGGGCACTAAGGTATCGCTTGAAAAAGCTTGGGATGGAGTAACCATCCCGACACCGGGATTGAGAAACCGATTCCGGCGCCAGGTCGCGCAATGCATTAGACTGAACCGCGGTCTGTGGCAGGAAGCCACTCCGCGCAAAAAAATTGAAACGACACTGACAAGGAATGTCTATGACACGCACTCGGAGCCCGGGCGCGGGCTTTACCCTGCTTGAACTGATCATCACCATTGCCATCCTGGCAATCCTTTCAACCTTCGTAACCCAGGGCTGGAACCGCTGGATCAGCCAATCGAGGCAGCGGGCACTGCTGGACGATTACCACGCGATCTTTGCCTACGCCCGCTGGACGGCCGCCAGTACCCACAGCCTGGTGACGCTCTGCCCTCTCTCTGACCAGAACCGCTGCGTCGACGATTGGACTCGTCCGGTATCGGTCTTCACCGATCGGAACAACGACAAGAAGCCGGATCACGACGAAATCCTGCGGAGCCTGGCGCCGGATTTCGGCACCTTTTCCCTGCGATCCAGAACGGCGGGCCGTGGCTATTTCCAGTTCAACGAAAAAGGCATGACCCACGGCGCCATGGGTAGCCTGGTGCTCTGCCCCCAGGATCCTGCCACCGGCACCATGACCTACATGCCCGTCAACCTGGCCGGGCGATTCCGGGTCCAGTACGATCAGGACGCCGATGGCATTATCCGGCTTTCCTGGGGCGGCAAGATTTCCTGCTGACAAAAAAGGCCGGCCCCGAGATCTGGGCCGGCCTTTGTCATCATTGACCCGGAGTCACTCTTCCCAGTCGTTCTCTCCGGTTCCAAACCCACCGCTATTGTCCTGATCCCAACGACGGGCGCCGGTGGAATCCAGCTCCAGGATCCCATCTCCGGCCTGACCGCCCTTGGGCGTAGCTCTCAAGGTGTAGGAATTGGCGTCAGCCGCCGAAATGGTCAGGTCGTAGAACTTGTTGTTCCCCTCCAGTGGCGCTTCGTCCGCAAACATGGCAGGCGCTCCCGTATCGACGCCACCGCTGGCGGCGCCTTCATAAGAGTTATTGGACGCATAGTACCGTTCCATGGCTGCGGAAAACTCCATCAACGCACCCTGGGCGTCCGCCCGCCGGGTGCGTTCCACATAGTCCTGATAACTCGGGTAGGCGAACGCGGTTATCACGCCGATAATCGCCACGACGATCAACAATTCAATCAGCGTGAAACCGCGTTGCTTGTGCTCCATCAAACGCAAGGTTTAATCCTCATACCAGTAGGTTTCGACCACGCCTTTTACCGTATCGATGGTCTGGCACTCGGTGCCGACACAGACCACGTCGGTATCGTCCACACGCATCCGTTGCGGATTGGCAGGCAGTCCGGCGGTGTTGAGCTCCACCGGCCGGTCTTCCTTCGTAAGCTCATCCGCTGGTT
The DNA here is from genome assembly GCF_000347775.1 of Marinobacter santoriniensis NKSG1. Taxonomy (GTDB): domain Bacteria; phylum Pseudomonadota; class Gammaproteobacteria; order Pseudomonadales; family Oleiphilaceae; genus Marinobacter; species Marinobacter santoriniensis. Next base: position 52,313 of record NZ_APAT01000030.1, on the reverse strand, counting down.
TGTTGTCCGCGGTGTAGTAATTCCGAACCGCACGGCCATCCAGAACCGAAAGATGGTACAACCTGGAGGTGCCTGTCGAGGGGACACAGGGGTTGGTACTGGGTTTCGGCTCATAGCTGGTTATGAAAACCTCGTTGTTCACCGTGGTACTGGTGGACAGGACTTTCTCACCCGAGTTCGTAAGCTTAATGTACCAGCCGTCCGCCGCACCGAGAGCATGGGCAGCCGCTGTTCTCTCACTCGCATTTCCCTGTTGAATCAGGTTGGCCGTCGCATCGTAAAGGTTCGACTCAGTGATGGTGTCATACTTCACAACCGGATTCTTCGGATCACTGAGATCCAGTGGCGCCGAGCTGACATCCGGGATCTTCATCATATACATACGATCTTCAATGTCCGTGTTTAACGGATGCGCCTGATAGCCGGAACCAATGACGAGGCCCAGATAGCGAGCCCCTCCAATCTTGATCCCGAACAGATCGGGTGAATGGTAGAAACGCCGGGCATCGGCGGCACTGTTGTCGGACGCCAGATTGGCAATCCGTCCGCCTGTTGCAAAGTCTGTCAGCTTGTTGGTGTTGGTAAGATCAAACCGGAAGATCTGGCCACCCATATCTCCCACGTAGATCTGGTCGGCGAGACCGTCCCCGTTAATATCCAGAACTTTCGGCGACGCCGGAATACTGTACTTCATGTCCGCCAGTTCAAGGTCGGCGCCGCTGCCGCTTGGACCAGCCCACCATAGGAGATCACCTGTTTCAGCGTCCACGATATAGACAGCCCGGCCCTGATCGTCAACGGTGCGTACCGTGGCATTATCCTGATCGGGATCGTAACCCCCTCCAAAGATCAGGACTTCGTAGAGCTTGCCGCCAATATCCACTTTTGTTTTCACCGGCTTGGACCATGTCTGGCCCATCTCGGCGAAATCCGTTCCCGATACACCGCCTGTAATCGACCACAGCAGTTTGGGCGCCGAACGATCGGTTACGTCGAGAGCGTAGTAACTCTTTCCACCCCGGCGCATACCGGAGTAGATGTAAGCAAAATCTTTGTCGCTCGCGACTATCTTGCTGTCGTAATTATCATCGTGGACCCAACTGACCACCGTGCCGTCCATGCCATAGACCTTGGAAGAGGTCTCGGTGCTGTTCATCATGTCGGGCTGGTTTTTCAACAGCTCCTTCGGAATGAAGGAAAAATAGGTCTTGCCGGTTTTACCGCTGACGGCGTGGATATAGCCCTGATTATCGCCATAGTAGATGGTCACATCCTGAGACGACGGTGTCGGGTCATAAATCATCAGGTGTGGGACCGAGTGAAGCGGATCTGCCAGGAACTTGCGGGACTCGGTAGTATCACCATCCCCATCCTCGTCGTTGACATCAACACCGCGGGTCCACTGGATGACTTTGTCGAGATCCCCGGATGACATATTGCTGTCACCAAACAGGGCTCCGGTCAGATTGTTGTTGTTGGTGACAACCTGATTTCCGGTTTTGGACAAATCATCGGTATTCGATGCCAGATTGGAATAGACGTTCCGATTGGATGTCACGTCGGGTAACTGGGATGCAGCGCCGCCCTTATCCACGTTCTTTCCATCCGGTTTCGAACTCCACCAGCTTTGTGCGGAGTCCTTGAAGAACCCCGTGGTGTTGTCGATGGCAGCGTTTCCATTCGCGTCAACGATGACGGCCTCACGATCGCCGGTCGTTGCATCCGTCTGGATAGCCAGTTTGTATCGCTTCAAGTTGCCGTTCCAGACAGCCCCTTTCGCAGGTTGGAACAAAGCGTAGTAAAGCTCATCGAGATGGTTAAGACGGTCGAAGGTGTTCACCGCAATCCCTGGCGCCACATAGGTGGTAGATTGGGCGCGCACCTCCTGGTAAAAATCCGAAAACGCCTGGGTCAGAGTGGAGGCATCGTTGGCCAGATAATATTTGCCCTTACCTGCACTGGCCGTGTCCGACAACAGCTGCTGCTGACTCGCGAAGCCAACCGTGTTGGTATACACCAGCTGGTCCCCGGTCATGGAGGAATTCATGTCCTTGGTCGCCAGAAACTCAGCGACCTCGTCCAGACAGTTGCCGTTACTGTCCGAGCTGTTTTCCGAGCCGCACTTCTTCCCGATGTAGTTGCTGATGTACGAATCCGTGTCATCTGCGGTCGGGGCGCCATCGCTCAGGAAGATTACGTGGTTTTTCTGGCACTGGTATTTAACCGGTGATTTGTAGGTATTAGTGCTTGTCGTATCGAGAACCGAACTGATTGGATCGTCGTCATAAGCCACGGACTCGCCGCGAAAATAGCGAGCGGCCTCAGTCAGAGTCTCGGCCAGAGGTGTATTCCCAATAGGCGATAGAGAATTCACCAGATCTTTGAGATCGGACCTATTATTCTCGACCGGGATTGGCGGTGACATGACGTGGCCGCCACGCTCAGTCCCGTAATAGCAGTAACGGCTGTTACAGAAAACATCGACATTGAACTCCATGAGTCCAACATTCACACCCTGCATGTTATCAATCAGGTCGTTGGTAACCTCCTGAACGACCTGCATGCGTGTCTTTCCGGTATTTCCAACCTCAGTCCTCATACTGCCCGAGTTGTCAATGATGAACATGATGTTCGGCTTAACCTCAGCCGATGCATTCTGAGTAAAGAAAATTTCCGTATCGTCTGCGTACGCTGGGTTACTGAACGTGGCCGAGAAACTGACAGCAATCACCGCCAGAACCAGCCGGAAATCAAGAGACGTTTTCATTGGTCACCTCCCTCACCCTGAACCAATCCGATAAACGACACACGGTAGGCCATGTTGTTCGGATGATAGATATGAATGACGCCCGGAAGACCGCTGTAACCGGCCCGGTCGCTGCCTTCAATCCGTTTGCCGCCAGACTCCACGATCAGCTCCCGTGAGGGCAGGATAGAGCTGGACGGGCACTGGGGACAGCCTTTGGCACGAATTTGAACCACATCCCCATCTCCGTTTGTCACCAACTCTATTGAACTCGCTTCTACCGCCTCGTAAGGCGAATCGATAACGGTGCCGGTCGGCTCTTCTGCAAGGGCCCACCGCGCCGAAAGACAGCCAAACACCACTGCCAGCGCCAATGTTGACGAAGTAAACCACCTGTTCTGTCTCATCATGCCTATCTCCCTCCAGAGGCCTCGCCCCGGATCAGTAATACTCAATACCTTTAAATACCCGGGCTTCCGCACCGGTATTGGCCATAGCGGCTTCACCAATCAGCTCATAACGGTAACCTTTCAGCTGACTCGAACTCTCATTGGCGTCCATGGAGCTGCCGCTGGTGATAATGATTTCTCCAAGAAAACGGGCCTGGTAACTCCCGGTAATGCCATTGCCCGAGTCGAGATTGCTGACCGTCACCTTGCTACTTTCTCCACTGGAATTCTGCATGGATTCCCGAAGCAGACTCAGATCGTTAGCGTAAAGTTGATTGGTGAGGGCACTGACGGTGCTCTCTGCCGCCTGGAAGGCGCGATTCGAGTTCTGGGAGTTCACCGCCATCCGTTCCTGCATCACAGAGGTGTTCATACCGGCAACGCCAATCAGGGTCAGCACCAGCAAAACGATCAGACTGATAATTAAGGCAGCGCCCCGCTGATCGGATGGCATTTTGAATGTTCTGGAGCGATTCATAATTCGATAGCCCTTTCTGTGTTAATCCCGATTTCTGAGCATGACCGTGGATGTGAACGTGCGACGAATTCGTTGATCCTCCGGATGGGTCACAGCACCGGCTCCAGCTCCGGTTGTACGGACAACCGTTGCTCCCGGCAGATCATAACTGGCGGTATCTCCATCCCGGCGAACGTTATCCGGATCGCTGATGAGAAGTCCGACCCGCAGAGCAACAACACTTGCCATATCACCCACATTGTCCGCCGTCACGTAACGGATGTTGTTGCTGGGCAACAGTTCACCGTATTCGACCTGAAGGCTCTCGACGCCTTCCACGATCTCATCAACCTGGAAAGACGGGGTGGCGGTATTCAAGAGATTGTTCGTACCGCGGTAGAGCGCCCGTATGTCATTGCCTTGGGCATCGTCCCTCCCGGTATCCGCCACAAAATAGACAGTAGCCGAAAACCGCATTATCCGGGCGGAATCAGTGTAAGCCTGACTTAGCCGGTTGTCCGTATTTGTGCTATTCGCATGTGCCCAGGTATTGGAACTCGGATTACTGGTTATGCGGAAAAGATCTGCTGCCTCACAGTCGGAAATCAGAACGATGTCATTTTTGCTGAACAAACCAACATCCGAACCAGCCACTTGAATATTCGCATTGTCGGCCGTCATATTGCCGGTCAGCGTCACCTCAACCGACTCGCCTCGCTGAATAGCCAATACATCACTGCCGATTACTGCGCGGGCCTCAATCGGCGTTCCGTCGAATTCCGTACCATTGGCCCAGTTCGCGCTCGTTACTTCCCAGCCTCGCAGCGTTGAGTCGAAGAAATCCGAAGTTGGCGGATTCTTGGCAATAATATTCATAGTAACGTCATCAGGATCGGCACACCCCTGGAACCCCACCATGCGCAAGTCGTGAGCCATAATGTCGGTTCCAATCCGGCCGGCTTCCTGCACCCGGGCCAGAGACGTCGCGACCCGTGAGGTCCGGCTGGAATCCATATAGACCGTGAAGATGCCCAGAATGAGCGTGGCACTCAACGCCAGGGCGATCATCAACTCAATCAGTGACAGGCCACCCTGGCGGGTGGGTCGCATGGTTTCGAATACTGCCTTTTGATTCATATCCATCTCAAACCTCACAACGCCAGGCGGACCGAATAGGAGTTATCACCGGCGATGGACTCACCTGCGTCTCCAGCACGACTTGCTTCGTCCCACTGCACCGTAATGGTGTAGACATTGGTGCCCGCGTCATAGGCGATCGTGCCAATGCCACCCGGCACCATTGCCATATCGGCCCCCGTACCCTGAACCTGCAGCGTCCACTGGATCTGGTCGACAGTCACCTGGTTCGTCGGCGTGCATCCAGCGGCATCGCTGGCGCACGATGGCACAGTCGTGGAAGTGACGTTTGCCGTAGAGAAACCACCGTAAGAGCCACTCTCGGCCTCGGTACGATTCGCCCTCATTCGATCAGCCATATCGTAGGCGAGTATGCTCGCCTGGGTCCGAAGGTAGGCGCCCTGGTTGTTTCTCATCCCCTCGAACATCAGGCCGGCGAGACCCAACAGGCCGACTGCCAGAATGAACATGGTCACGAGAATTTCGATCAGGGTGAAACCACCCTGGTGCGACTGTCCGGGTTTAACGAGCAGGCGCCTGAGATTGGTTTGGGTAGGATTCTTGAACATCGCTCTCACCGTTACGGGCAGGTTAAATCAGCGCCATTGTTATCATTGAGCACACCGGCCGTCCCGCCAGTGTCCCGGGCAAGCCGTGTCTGTCCGGAAATATTCACAACAACGGCACGTGCCTCGGAAGCGCCACGGTCGTCACAGACGACGAAGGTGCCAGCGGCATTGCCGGTTGCGGAAGGAATCGGGAAACCATTGCTGGCAAACTGAACGTAACCGCCGCTGTCGCTCGTCAGATCCACGATCCGGAAGGTATTGCCACCGGAAAGGGCTCCGCCGACTTTCAGGATCTGATCGTCGCCCGCATCCACTGTGCGATCGCCGTCCATATCCCGGAACACGATCCAGCCGGTTTCCCAGGCTGCGTTACCACTGCAGGAAGCACTGTCTGTGGAGGAACAGACGGTAATCACCCCGGAGTCGAGCTTGGATGCCTCACTGCGTGCGTAGGCAATCAGGCTGGAAACCTCGTTGATCTGGGCCGTCAGGCGATTGTTCAGTACCGTCTGCTGGAACGACGGGACCGCATAGGATGCCACAATCGCGAGGATCACAATCGTGATGATGAGTTCGATCATCGTAAAACCGGTCTCACGGCGAATTCCAGGCATAACACTCCCCTATCTTTACCTGCTGACAGGTTAGGGGGCCGGAAAGCCAGAAACCAGCGTGAATCGACGAGCGGTTTGAGAGCGTTGATGAATGGTCGTTAATGGAGCGGCAAGGTGATCCCCGTCACATTTTGGAGACGGGGAAAAATATCAGTAGGTCGGTACGATTAACCCACATTGATCGCATCAATCCGCAGCTCCCTGGGCATGGAAAAGACAATATTTTCCTCCCGGCCTGCGATTTCGCGGGGCTCCTCGCCACCCAGGGCTTTGAGCCTGGCCACCACGTCGTTGACCAGCACCTCCGGTGCCGACGCGCCGGCGGTCACACCAATGACGCCCACGCCCTTGAGCCAGGTGGAGTCGATTTGCGAGGCCTCATCGATCAGATAGGCAGGGGTACCCATTCTTTCGGCGAGCTCCCGCAACCGGTTGGAATTGGAGCTGTTGGGCGAGCCCACCACCAGCATCAGATCACAGTCGTCTGCCAGTTGCTTGACCGCATCCTGACGATTCTGCGTGGCGTAACAGATGTCGTCCTTGCGCGGCCCCTCGATGCTCGGGAAACGGGCCCGGAGGGCATCGATCACACGTGCGGTATCGTCCATCGACAGCGTGGTCTGGGTGACGTAGGACAGGCGCTCAGGATCCCTGACCTGCAGTCGCTCGACATCCTGCTCATCCTCGACAAGGTAGATATCGCCGCCGTTACTGCGATCGTACTGCCCCATGGTCCCTTCCACTTCCGGATGACCATGGTGACCGATCAGAATGCACTCCCGACCGTCACGGCTATAGCGCATGACTTCCATGTGCACTTTGGTTACCAGGGGACAGGTCGCGTCGAACACCTTGAGGCCACGGCGTTCCGCCTCTTTCTGCACTGCTTGGGAAACCCCATGGGCGCTGAAGATCACCAGGGTATCGTCCGGAACCTCGTCGAGTTCATCGACGAACACCGCGCCACGGTCCCGGAGATTGTCCACCACGAATTTGTTGTGAACGACCTCGTGGCGAACGTATATGGGGGCGCCGAACACATCCAGTGCCCGGTTGACGATTTCAATGGCGCGGTCCACGCCTGCACAGAATCCACGGGGATTAGCGAGTCGAATTTGCATGATCAGTGCGCCGGTCCAACAGGTTCCACATCCAGAATTTCCACATCAAACTCCAGTGTACGCCCCGCCAGCGGATGGTTGAAGTCCACTTCAACTTCATCGCCTTCCACCCGGCTGATCACGCCGGGCAGTTCCTGCTGTCGTGCATCCGCGAAGGACACCACCACACCCTGCTCCAGCACCATATCGGCACTGAATTCGTGACGCTTGAACGTCTGGAGGTTGCTCGGGTTGTGCTGGCCAAAGCCTTTTTCCGGGGGCACCTCATAGGTTCTCCGGTCTCCGGCTTTCATCCCCATCAGGTAGGCTTCAAAGTTCTCCGGCAGATTGTCATCGCCGATTTCCAGCGTGGCCGGCTCCTTTTCAAACGTGGAGTCCACCACATCGCCATCCTTGATCTTCAGGGCGAAATGAAGAGTGACACGGGTCCCTTTGTCTACGGGCAAGTCTTTCATCGGGTTATTCACTCCTGTCGGCATCCTCGGCCTTGTGGGCAGAGTTACGGAACATGTCGAGAATCATGATACCGGCGCCAATGGTGATGGCGGTATCGGCAAGATTGAACGCGGGGAAGTGCCAGTCATGCCAGTAAAAGTGCAGGAAATCGACCACATAGCCGTGCACCACACGATCATAGACATTGCCAAGCGCCCCTCCCAGAATCAGCGCGATCGCCGCTGCCGTCCAGGTTTCATGGCGCTCCAGTTTGCGTAACCAGCCAATCAGGACAACGCTGACCGCCAACGCAAGAACGACAAAAAACCAGCGCTGCCAGCCGTCCGCTTCCGCAAGGAAGCTGAACGCCGCGCCGGTATTGTGAAGCAGCGTCAGATTGAATACGGGCAGAATCGGCACTGGATCGCCGTAGGACAGCATTGAGGAGGCCAGCGCCTTCGTGCCCAGATCCACCGCGATGACCAGCAGCGCCAGCCAGAGCCATTTCAGATTGGATGCCGGCGCTTTTTCCATCATCGCTGCATCCATCAGGCGAAGGCCCGGCTTTCGCCAGCGCCATCAACGTTGGTAACGCAACGACCGCACAGATCCGGGTACGTGTCGCTGGAACCCACATCCTCCCGATGATGCCAGCAACGTTCGCACTTCGGATTAGCCGCCGGCGTCACCTTCACGAGCAGTCCTTCGTACGCCGTCTGCTCCGCGCCGTCCGCTTCCGACACAGGCCGAACTGAAGCTTCAGAGGTAATCAGCACAAAACGCAGCTCCTCACCCAACCGCTTCAGGCGGCTTGCCAGTTCACCCTCGCAGTACAGGGTGACTTCGGCACTCAGGGAGCCCTTGATTTCGCCACGCCAGCGGGCTTCTTCCAGGCACTTGTTGACCGCTTCCTTGACGCTGTACAGCTCGCGCCAGTAATCGCGACCCAGCTCGAAATCTTCCGGCAGCTCCGCCAGCCCCTGGTACCAGGTTTCGTAGAACACGGTTTCACCGCGCTCGCCCGGCAGATGCTGCCAGATTTCGTCAGCGGTGAAGCTCAGGATCGGTGCAATCCAGCGAACCAGCGCCTCGGCAACATGGTACAGCGCGGTCTGGCAGGAACGCCGGGCCAGGCTGTCAGCCTGGGTGGTGTACTGCCGGTCCTTGATGATGTCGAGATAGAAACCACCCAGAGTCGCCTCGCAGAAGTTGTAGACCTTCTGATAGATCCGCAGGAAGGCGTAGTTCTGGTAGTCCTCGTTGAGCTCATTCTGCAGTTGCAGTGCCCGATCCACCATCCAGCGGTCCAGGGCAATCATATCCGCCGGTTCCACCATGTGCTGGGCTGGATCGAAACCGTTCAGGTTGCTGAGCAGGAACCGTGCGGTATTCCGGATACGGCGATACCCATCGGCGGTCTGGCGCAGGATGTCCTTGGAGACGGTCATTTCGCCGCTGTAATCGGTGGCTGCCACCCACAGACGCAGGATATCGGCACCCAGCTCGTTCATGACCTCCTGGGGCGCAATCACGTTGCCCAGGGACTTGGACATCTTCCGGCCCTTGCCGTCCACTGTGAAGCCGTGGGTCAGCACCTGCTTGTAGGGCGCCACGCCATTCATGGCGATGGAGGTCTTGAGCGACGACTGGAACCAGCCGCGGTGCTGATCCGAGCCCTCAAGGTACATATCGGCCGGGAACTGCCCCAGCTCCTCACGGACGCGCAACACGGATTCGTGCGTGACGCCGGAATCGAACCAGACATCGAGGGTGTCGAGCACCTTTTCATACTGGTCGGCATCATCACCCAGCAGTTCAGACTGATCGAGCTCGTACCAGGCATCGATACCACCGACTTCAATCGCCTGGGCCACCTTCTCGATGAGCCCCTGGGTGTCCGGATGCAGTTCCTGGGTTTCCTTGTGAATAAACAGGGTGATGGGCACCCCCCAGGTGCGCTGGCGGGAGATACACCAGTCCGGACTCTGCTCGAACATTGCTTCGATCCGGTTCTGCCCCCAGGCCGGGATCCAACGAACACCTTTGATGGCTTCCAGCGCATCCGCCCGAAGGTGGTGCTTGTCCATGCTGATGAACCACTGGGGCGTGGCCCGATAGATCAACGGCGTCTTGGTCCGCCAGCAGTGCGGATAACTGTGGCTGAACTTCTCGGAGCGCACCAGTTTACCCTCGCGCTCAAGGGCAGCGCAGACCGGCTCGTCCGCCTTGTAGACATGGATGCCGGCGAATTCACCGGCCGCCTCGGTGTAAGTGCCATCGGCCTTGACCAGGTTCAGCGTGCCGATGCCGTATTCCTTGCCCACCTCGAAATCTTCCATACCATGGTCAGGGGCGGTATGAACCGCACCGGTACCGGCATCGGTAGACACGTGGTCGCCCAGGATCAGCGGCACCTGTTTGTCATAGATCGGGTGGTTCAGCTGCAGATTTTCCAGCGCTGACCCGGCAACATTCGCCAGAACTTCGTAGTGCTCCACGCCCCAGCGGGCCATGATGCCTTCGACCATATCGGTCGCCAGGATCAGCCGCTCCGGGCCCTGACCCACATCTACCTGCACCAGGGCATATTCCAGATCCGCACCAAGCGATACCGCCTGGTTGGCCGGGATGGTCCATGGGGTGGTGGTCCAGATCACCACGGACACATCCCCCTCACCCCTGTCAGTCCCAAAGAGCGACAGAGCCCGCGCCTGGTCAACCGCCGTAAACCGGACATCGATCTGGGTGGATGTCTTGTCCTGGTACTCGACCTCTGCCTCGGCGAGTGCGGACTGACCCACCACACTCCAGTAAACAGGCTTGTAACCGCGAACCAGGTGACCCTTCGCGACAATCTTGCCGAGCGCACGAACGATACCGGCTTCAACCCTGGGATCCATGGTGAGATAGGGTTTATCCCACTCGCCCATCACACCCAGGCGAATGAAATCGGCCTTCTGGCCCTCGATCTGCTTGGCGGCGTAGTCGCGGCAGGCCTGACGGAAGGTCTTGTAGTCCACCTTGACTCCGGCCTTGCCGATCTCCTGTTCGACCTTGTGCTCAATAGGCAGGCCGTGGCAGTCCCAACCCGGCACGTAGGGTGCGTCGTACCCCATGAAACTGTGGGATTTGACGATCATGTCCTTGAGGATCTTGTTGACCGCATGACCGATATGAATGCTGCCGTTGGCGTAGGGAGGGCCATCGTGCAGGATGAACTTGTCCCGGCCTTCACGCTGCTTGCGCAGGGTGCCGTAGACGTCGAGATCCTGCCAGCGCTTGAGCATGTCCGGCTCGCGCTTGGCCAGGTTACCGCGCATGGGAAAGGCGGTTTCCGGCAGATTCAGGGTATGCTTGTAGTCGCTCATGGTATCTGTGCGTACTCTCTGGTCAGTGTTGGTCAGTAACTGTGTCTTGGGGGTTCCGGTCGGGGCTTTCAACAGGCTCCGGCGGCCGACCCATGGGTACGGAGCCAGGCCCTGGCATTATCCATATCCCGTCCGATCTGTGCCTTGAGGGCATCGACCGATTCAAACTTCTCTTCATCCCGGAGGCCATGGCGGAACACCACCTCCAGATGCTGGCCATAAAGTGTGCCAGCAAAGTCAAACAGGTGCACTTCCAGCGACGGCCGCTTGCCATCCACGGTAGGTCGCACACCGATATTGGCGACGCCGTCGCAGGCCCTGCCATCATCCAGCACCGCTTTGACCACGTAAACGCCCCGCAAGGCCGGCATGCGATGGAGCAGAAGGTTTGCCGTGGGCGCGCCGATCTGGCGACCCAATTGCCTTCCGTAGACCACCCGTCCACGGATGCGATAGGAATGGCCAAGCAGCGCTTCCGCCTGTTCCAGACCGTTGACGTTCAACAGGTTCCGTACTCGCGTACTGCTTACCCGCTCGCCATCCACGGTCACCGTGCGCGTGTTTTCGACGGTATAGCCAGCGGTCTCCCCGACGGTGCGAAGCAATGCGAAATCACCGGCCCGGTCGCAACCGAACCGGAAATCGTCTCCCACCACCAGATGCCGGATGCGCAGCCCTCGGATCAGAACATCCTCTACAAAACCCATGGCGGAATAGCTCCGGAAGGCCTGGTCGAAGCGCAGGCAGAGCACGATGTCGACGCCCTCCGCCAGCAGGGCCTCGAATTTCTGCCGGAATCCCATGAGCCGTGGCGGTGCGTCCGTGCCCTGGAAAAATTCACGGGGCTGGGGTTCGAACACCATCACCAGGGAGGGAACCCCCAGCTGCCGGGCCTTGGATCTCACCTGATCGATGATTGTCTTGTGCCCGAGATGCACACCATCGAAATTACCAATGGTCGCCACGCACCCCTGTGCAAGCGGAGAATCGGCTTGGCGCGAGAGCCGCTTCAGGTTGGTCAGGCCTCGAATCAGACGCATGCAATGCGAACCTTGTGTTGCCAGCTGGCTTTCAACGCTCCTGAGCCGCAGGAGCACTGGTGAGAAAACGCGCGATTATACCTTACCTCTGCCGGAAATGTCTTATCCGGACCCCGGCCAGCGCGAGCGCGGAAAAATAGACGGCCACACCCACGCCAACCAGAATCGCCATATCCATCGCCCGGTCCACACCGCTGGCGGCCAGCCATTCCGTCGCCGGCGCTCGCAGCCAGAGAATGGCGGCGGCCAGCGCACCGTTTGCGATCAACAGCCGCGCCAGAAAGAGAGGCCAGCCAGGCTGGCTGACCCAGGCACCCTCCTTTTTCAGCCCGCGCCAGAGCAAGAAGCCATTCAGCCAGGCCGAAAGAGAGGTCGCAAGCGCCAGACCCGCGTGGGCCAGGGGAAGAATCAGCGCCAGATTGAAGACCATATTGGCCACCATCGCGATCACACCGATCTTGACCGGAGTTGATGTATCCTCGCGGGCAAAGAAGCCGGGAGCGAGCACCTTGATCAGCATGAACGCGAGCAGCCCCACCGAATAGGCCCGCAGGCTTTGGGCCGACATGGAGACATCGCGCCCGGTCACCTCGCCATAGCCGAACAGAGTGGCGATCAACGGCTCGGCCAGCAGCAATAACGCAAGCGCCGCTGGAAGCCCGATGAGCAGCACGGCCCGGACGGCCCAGTCCAGAGTCGCTGCGAACTGATCGGCCGAGGCCGCAGCGTGTTTGCGGGACAGGCTCGGCAGAATCACGGTAGCGATGGCAATACCGAACACGCCCAGGGGCAGTTCCGATAGCCGGTCCGAGTAATACAGCCAGGACACACTTCCCGTCTGGAGGAACGATGCCAATACCGTGTCCAGCAACAGATTGATCTGACTGACGGACACCCCGAACAACGCCGGCGTCATCAGCTTCAGGATCCGGATCACGCCCTCATGCCGGTAATCGACCTTCGGCCGGGGCAACAGACCAAGCCGCATGAGAAACGGCAACTGGAAAAACAGCTGCAATGCTCCGGCAATCAACACCCCCCAGGCCAGGGCCATTACCTTTTCTGTCATCAGCGGTGCCAGCCAGATCGCGGCAGCAATCATGGAGAGATTGAGCAATACCGGTGTAAAGGCGGGAACGGCAAACCGGTCGTAACTGTTGAGGATGCCTCCGGCGAACGCCGTCAGCGAGATCAGCAACAGATAGGGAAAGGTGATGCGAAGCATCTCGCTGGTCAGCGCAAACTTCACATCGTTGTCCAGAAAGCCCGGGGCAAACACCGCTGTCAGCAGGGGCGACCCAAGGATCGCAGCCAGGGTGACCCCGAGCAGCACAAGCCCCAGTGAGCCCGACACGGCATTGACCAGGCGCCGAACTTCCGAGATGTCCTGCCCTTCTCGGTAGGATGACAGCACCGGCACGAAGGCCTGGGAGAAAGCGCCCTCGGCGAAAAGTCGCCGGAGAAAATTCGGAATCTTGAAGGCAACGAAGAAGGCATCCGCTCCGGTTCCGGCGCCGAAATAGCGGGCAATGACCATATCCCGAACCAGGCCCAGCACCCGGGAGAGCATGGTCATCATGCCGACAACGCCGGATGAACGGAGCAGGCCCGGCGCTTGGGCGCGTGGCGTTTTCGGGTTGGAGGAATCCGGTTCCGACGACATTCTGGCTCTGGTCTTTGACTTGGGATATGGGTACCGGAATTTACCCACACACGCGGGAGGCGGTGGGGTTCCGGCCGGCGAGCGGCGAGTTTAGCACAGGCCCGCTGTACGGGCGCATGAAATGGGTTTTAGTCTTGACATTTCGGGCGTTGAGCGGCATAGTTCCGCGTCATTTATTTCGACGCGCTGGTGTTTGGCGCGCCCGCGATGTACGAATTCACCAGAATTCATTCAGTAACGAATTTCAGATTTTCAGGAGTTTTACGGTGGCAAATTCCCCGCAAGCCAAAAAGCGCGCTCGTCAGAACGAGAAGAACCGCAAGCACAACGCAAGCCTGCGCTCCATGGCGCGCACCTATGTGAAAAAAGTTCAGGCCAAAATCGAGGCTGGCAACTACGAAGAAGCCCAGGCCGCTTTCCAGAAGGCCCAGCCGGTCATGGACAGCATGGTCAACAAAGGCATCTTCGCGAAAAACAAGGTTGCTCGCCAGAAGAGCCGCCTGAGCGCCAAGATCAAGGCTCTGAAAAGCGCATAAGCGTTTTCCAGAACCAGAAAAACCGGCTTCCGAGCCGGTTTTTTTATGCCTTCGCAAAAGCTAGCAGCGAGCAAAGGCAAAGTCCGCCTGCGGTCAGATGATGACCAGATTATCCCGGTGAATCATTTCCTCGTCGGAAATGTAGCCAAGCACCTCGGTAATCCGGTGACTGGATCGACCGGCAATGGCCCGGGCCTCGTCGGCGTCGTAATTCACCAATCCCCTGGCAATCTCACGGCCACTCTCATCGATACAGGAGACCATTTCTCCTCGACGGAACTGTCCTGCCACACTCTTCACCCCAACCGGAAGCAAACTTCGCCCACCAAGGCAAAGCACCTTTACGGCCCCGGCATCCAGGGTCAGCGTGCCTCGTGTCTGAAGATGCCCGGCAATCCACTGCTTGCGCGCAGCCACCCGACCCTGCTCGGGGAGCAGCAACGTACCGATCACCTCCCCCTGACGCAGACGTGTTATCGCTCGCTCTACCCGTCCACCGACGATCACGGTAAAGGCGCCTGACCGGGCGGCCAGACGGGCCGCTCTCACCTTGGTCTGCATGCCACCACGCCCGAGAACACCGGCACCACCTCCGGCCATGGCGTCGAGCTCCCGATCGCTCGCCTTACGCTCGGTGACAAGCCTGGCATCAGCGTGCTTTCTCGGATCCCGGTCAAACAACCCCAGCTGGTCAGTGAGAATGATCAGTCCATCTGCCTCGATCAGATTGGCCACCAGAGCGCCGAGGGTATCGTTATCACCAAAGCGGATTTCGTCGGTGACCACCGTATCGTTTTCATTGACGATGGGAACCACACCGACATCCAATAGCGCCCGTAACGTACTACGGCCATTCAGGTAACGCTTGCGATCGGACAAGTCGTCATGGGTCAGGAGAATCTGTGCAGTGTGAACATCGTGGCGCTTGAACTGGGCTTCCCAGGACTGCACCAGTCCCATCTGACCTACAGCTGCCGCAGCCTGCAGCTCGTGCAGCTGATCCGGCCGACTTACCCAGCCCAGCCGACTCATCCCCACCGCCACGGCACCGGACGAGACAACGACCACCTCGACACCCTCGTCAATGAGCCCGGCAATCTGATCCACCCACAGGCTCAGGGCGGCCTCATCCAGACCTTTGCCATCATTGGTCAGCAGGGCGCTTCCGATCTTGATGACCAGACGGCGGGCCTGGCGCAACTGGCTGCGTGTACTCATGATTCCGGAATCAATCCATCAGTGGCGTTATCGGTTTATTCGGGCGCGTAAACGACTTCCACGTCCCCGTCGTCGTCATCATCATCAAAATCGTCATCGTCAGTCCGGGCCGCCCGGCGAGCCTGGCGGTCGGCCTCGATCTTCGCGCGGGCCTCTTCATCCATGCGCTGGCGACGAACGGCTTCCTCCTCGGCAAACTCCGGATTCTGCGCTTCCTCTTCCGCCTGCTCTTCAATCCAGCGCATGACCGCCTGGGTCAGAGCCTTGGTACCTTCACCACTGAGAGCCGATATGCGGAACACAGGCCCATCCCAGCCAAGCTCATCCACAATAGCCTGACAGTGGGCATCACGATCCTGCTCGGGAATCATATCCACCTTGTTCAGTACCAGCCAGCGCGGACGATTGGCCAGCGTCTCACTGAACTTTTCCAGCTCGTGCACGATGGAACGGACGGACTCAGCGGGAGACGAGCCGTCATAGGGCGCCACGTCCACCAGGTGCAACAACAGCCGGGTTCGGACGAGGTGCTTCAGGAAGCGAATACCCAGGCCGGCTCCCTCTGCCGCCCCCTCAATCAGGCCGGGGATGTCGGCGATCACGAAACTCTGGTGCGCCTGGACACTGACCACCCCGAGATTGGGCACCAGCGTGGTAAAGGGATAATCGGCGACTTTGGGCCGGGCCGCCGACACCGAACGGATGAACGTGGACTTGCCCGCATTGGGCAACCCTAACAACCCCACATCCGCCAGAACCTTGAGCTCCAGTCGCAGGTTACGGGCCTCACCCACCGATCCTTTGGTGGTCTGGCGTGGCGCCCGATTCACCGACGACTTGAAACGGGTATTGCCGAGGCCGTGAAAGCCGCCCTGAGCCACTTTCAGGCGCTGCCCCGGATGGGTCAGATCCCCCAGCACCTCGTGGGTATCCATGTCTACGACCGTGGTACCCACGGGCACGGGCAGAGCCAGATCCTCACCCTTGGTGCCGGTACAGTTGCGGCCGGAGCCCGGCTCGCCGTTCTGGGCCTTGAATTTACGCTGGAAGCGATAATCGATCAGCGTGTTCAGCGATTCATCCGCCTCCAGATAGACGGAGCCACCGTCCCCGCCGTCACCGCCGTCGGGGCCACCTTTTGGGACGTATTTTTCACGACGGAAACTCAGACAGCCGTGACCGCCCTTGCCGGCTTCCACAATGATGGTGGCTTCATCCACAAATTTCATGATTCAACCCTTTGCGCCTTGCGCATAAACTAAAAAGCCCCGCAGCCTCGAGGAAGCTTTGCGGGGCTCTGGATGCTCCGGCACTGAACCTGTCAGCAACCGAACAACATCCGAGGTTCGAAAGAACCGGCTCGCCGCTGCTTACGCAGCCGGAACGATGCTCACGAACTTGCGATTCTGCGGGCCTTTGGTTTCGAACTTCACCTGGCCGTCCGCTTTCGCAAACAGAGTGT
The DNA here is from genome assembly GCF_000347775.1 of Marinobacter santoriniensis NKSG1. Lineage (GTDB taxonomy): Bacteria > Pseudomonadota > Gammaproteobacteria > Pseudomonadales > Oleiphilaceae > Marinobacter > Marinobacter santoriniensis. The sequence goes on along the minus strand of NZ_APAT01000030.1, from coordinate 35,498 downwards.
GGTCCTTGCCAATACCAACGTTGGAACCGGCATGGAAACGGGTGCCACGCTGGCGAACGATGATGCTGCCTGCAGATACGGTCTGACCGCCGAAGCGCTTCACACCAAGTCGTTTCGACTCGGAATCGCGACCGTTACGGGTACTACCTGCTGCCTTTTTATGAGCCATTACAAGCCTCCTTAACTAAGGGGTTACTCAGGGGCTTAGCCCTTGATACCCGTGATCTTGACTTCAGTAAACCACTGACGGTGGCCCTGACGCTTCATGTGGTGCTTACGACGACGGAACTTGATGATCTGAACCTTGTCGTGACGACCGTGGCTGACCACTTCAGCAGTGACCTTGGCACCGTCTACAACCGGAGCACCGACCTTCACGTCGTCGCCATCAGCAACCAGCAGGACGCGATCGAACTCGACGGCACCGCCGGTCTCGACTTCCAGCTTTTCCAGCTTCAGGGTTTCGCCTTCTTTTACGCGGTGCTGCTTGCCACCGCTCACAATTACTGCGTACATTCACTTGTCTCCGCGATTGACCCATCCCTGCTCTTATCCACCTGGTTCTAAGGGAAGCGCTCTGGCAACCCTATAGCAGGGAGCGCAGGTTGGGATGAGTTGGGCGCGTGATTGTACGAAAAGCCGCCGTATAACACAAGCCAAGTTGACACTCTCTGCGGCAATACCTAGCATTGCCGCGACCTGCCCGAATTATCAACAGAAACAGCAACGAAACCACCAGCAAGGGATCCTTGAGCCGCATGACAGCCCAGCGTATCTATGACACCGTGGCGGACGACTTCAGCCGCGTTAATGACCTGATCGTCCAGCGGCTCGCGTCGGACGTTCCCCTGGTGGAGAAGATCGCCCACTACATCATCGAAAGTGGCGGCAAACGCCTTCGCCCCCTGCTGGTTCTTCTGGCCAGCCGGGCGGTGGGCTACGATCGGCAGGACCACCTGAAACTCGCGGCGGTCATTGAGTTTTTGCACACAGCCACCCTGCTCCACGATGATGTGGTCGACACCTCGGACCTTCGCCGCGGGCGCAGTACCGCCAATGCCAAGTGGGGCAACGCACCCAGTGTGCTGGTAGGGGATTTCCTCTACGCAAGGGCCTTCGAGATGATGGTCGAGCTTGAAAGCCTGCCGATCATGAACGTGCTCTCCCACGCCACGGCGGTCATCGCCGAAGGCGAGGTCATGCAGCTGATGAACGTGAAGAACCCGGACCTGACCGAAGAACAGTACATGACGGTCATCCACAACAAGACCGCCATGCTGTTCGAGGCCGCTTCACACACCGGAGCCCAGCTGGCGGGCGCCAGTGCTGCCCAGGAGCAGGGCCTGAAAGACTATGGCAAACACCTCGGCCTGGCCTTCCAGCTGGTGGACGACGTACTGGATTACCGGGGCGATGCAGAGGCCATGGGCAAAAACGTGGGCGACGATCTCGCCGAAGGCAAAACCACCCTCCCCCTGATTCATGCCATGGCACACAGCTCAGACGAGGAAAGCCAGCTGATCCGCCAGGCCATCCGCAAGGGCGGCCTGGACGACCTGGACCCGATCCTTGAGATTGTGGAACGCTCCGGCGCGATCGAATACACCATGACCAGAGCCCAGGAGCAAGCCGAACAGGCCAGGGCGTGCCTGGAAGCCCTGCCCGCCTCGGATCACAGGGAAGCCATGGAGTTGCTGACCGAGGTCGCTGTCGCCCGGGTCAGCTGAGGGTTTCGCGTCCGTGAGGGGCGCTGAAGTCCAGCTCCGGGCCCACCGGTACAATCTGGGTGGGATTCACCGTTCTCTGGCTGACGTAGTAGTGACGCTTGATCTGAGCAATATCGACAGTACCTGAGACCCCCGGCACCTGATAGAGATCCCGCAGGTACGCGGATAGGGCGGAAAAATCACCGATTCGCTGCCGATTGCACTTGAAGTGACTGAAATAGACGGCGTCGAACCGGATCAACGTGGTAAACAGACGCCAGTCCGCCTCCGTCAACTGACTACCCACCAGATACCGCTGTCCTGACAAACGCTCCTCGAGCCAGTCCAGCGATTCGAACAGTGCCTCATAGGCCTGCTCATACTTGTCCTGGGCGGTGGCGAAACCGGCCTTGTAGACCCCGTTGTTGACCGTGTTGTAGACCCGCTCATTCACCTCATCAATCTCGTCCTGCAGGGCGTCCGGATAAAAATCCAGATCCTCACGAACGCCGTCGAGCCCGTTAAAGGCCGAGTTGAACATCCGGATAATTTCAGCAGACTCGTTGCTGACAATGGTCTCCCGCTGCTTGTCCCAGAGTGTCGGAACCGTCACCCGCCCGGAATAATCCGGGGCCGCCTTGGTGTAGATCTGGTGCATGAACTGAAAGCCATAGAGGTGATCCCGGTGCTGCTCGCTGTCCGGGCGAAACTCCCAGCCATTTTCCACCATGTCCGGGTGCACCACGGACACAGAGATATGTTCCTCCAGCCCCTTGAGCTTCCGGAAAATCAACGTGCGATGCGCCCAGGGACAGGCCATGGATACGTAGAGGTGATAACGCCCGGACTCCGCCTTGAAGCCGCCCTCTCCGGCCGGACCCGCCGAGCCGTCGGCGGTCACCCAGTTCCGGAAACGCGCCGCCTCCCGCTCGAACTTGCCACCGGTCTTGTCGGTGTCATACCACTGGTCGTGCCATTTGCCGTCGATTAAAAGCCCCATAAGACCTCTCCTCAGAAAAGCTGATCATGTCAAAGTGGCGATTGATGGGCGAACCCCACGGTTCGGGACGGTCGTCGGGTAAGCCCTTCGCAAACCGTGCATTGCCAGGGATGGCAATGCCGAGCCCCCAGGGATGGGTTTACGGCGTGTTTGCGAAGGGCTTACCCGACGACCGTTTCCACCAAAGCCAAGCATTTAACAGGCAGAATACCGGCGACCCTGCTACCCTCTCAAACAAGCATTTCTGGCCAACAACCTCAGATATTTCGAACATGCACACTGCCATCACCATCGACGCCCTCAAGGTTCTTGACGCCATCGACCGAAAGGGGAGCTTTGCCGGCGCCGCCGCTGAGCTGTTCCGGGTACCCTCTGCCATCAGCTACACCGTCCAGAAACTTGAAGAAGACCTGGATGTCGAGCTCTACGATCGGTCGGGGCATCGGGCGTCCCTGACCTCGGCAGGACGTTATCTGCTTGAAGAGGGACGCGCCCTGCTGGAGGCGGCTGAAAACCTCGCCCACACAACCAAACAGGTAGCCCAGGGCTGGGAAACCCGCCTTCGGATCGGCTTCAATTCCCTGCTACCGGCGGAGTGTTTGTTCCCGGCAATCCGGGACTTTTACGAACTCGGTGTACCGGTCGACGTTCAAGTGGTGGAGGAAGTCTTTGCAGGTGCCTGGGATGCGCTCCAGAGCCGGCGGGTGGACCTGATTGTCGGCGCCGACCAGTCAAGCAAACCCGCCGGGCAGTTCACTACCCACGCCCTGGGGGACATCGCCTTCGTGTTCGCAGTATCGCCGGACCATCCCCTGGCGGCGACAGAGGCCCCGCTATCGGAGTCCGATATCTCCCGCTATCCTGCAGCCGTAGCCGCCGACACGTCACGATCCCTGCCCCCGGGGCACGCGGGGATCTTCAGGCGCCAACGGACATTGACGGTCACCAACATCGACCAGAAAATTGCCCTCCAGGCCGCCGGTCTTGGTGTAGGCTGGCTGCCGCGGTCGCGGATACGGGACCACCTGGCACAGGGCACCCTCATCGAAAAGCCGGTGCATGAACCCCGCCCTCCCATCATTCTTCACCTGGCCCGCCACGCCGAGGACCAGGGCAAGGCATTGACCTGGTTCTGGGATCGACTGAAACAGGATAGTGCCATCCAGTCCTGGTTAAGCGATTGAGAAAGCAAGGAAACATCATGCCCCATCGACGGCGGCCCTGGTGACAAATGGGTCAACCCGCTGTAGACCGGGTTCGTATATACTGCAGAAAATCCCGCGCAATGGAGTTCAATGATGCGGCAGCTGTCGGAACTGGATGCCTCGTTCCTGTACCTCGAATCGGACACCAGCCCCATGCATATCGGGGGAATCTACCTTTTCGACGCGAGCAAACGGGAAAAGCCTCTGGCTTTCAGCACCTTCGTCGCCTATCTCCGCTCCCGACTGCATGTGGTGCCTGTTTTCCGGCAGCGGCTCAAGGAAATCCCGCTCCGGCTGGGCCGGCCGTACTGGATCGACGATCCAGATTTCAGTATCGAACGCCATCTCGCCTACGTCAGCCTGGGTGAGCAAGGTACCCAGTCCGGGCTCATGTCCCTGGCCTCCAGAATCCTCGAAGAGCCTCTGAAACGGGACCGGCCTCTCTGGCACATTACCTTTGTCGACGGATTCACACTGGATGAAGACGGGGAGTCCGGCAAAAATGCCTTTGCCCTGATTGTGAAATTGCACCACGCTGCCATTGATGCGTTCAGTGGCGAGGAAATCATGGGGAAACTGCTGGAGTACACCCCGGAGCCCAGACCCATCACGGCGCCCAGGCCCTGGCAACCCTGCCCGGAGCCGTCCGAGGAACGGGTGATCTTGCAGGCGGGTGCGAACCTGCTCCGAACTCCGTTGCAATTTACGTCTCTGGCAGTCAATGCCGCCGAGGCAACAGCCCGGGGCCTGATTCACAAGCAGTTGCGCAAGCTGCCACTGCCTTTTCCGCTCTTTTCGGCACCCAACAGCCCTCTCAACCGCCAAATCACGGCGAATCGACAGATCGTTGCCAAGACCGTGGATCTGTCTCGTCTGAAAGCGATCAAGGCGACACTCGGGGACGTCACGCTTAACGATGTGGTGCTGGGGGTATGCGCCGAGACCCTGAGGCGGTACCTGGCATCACAAGGCACCAAAATGGATCGCTCTCTGGTGGCCATGACGCCGATTTCGGTTCGATCAAACAGCCTGCGCCTGGCGACCGGCAATCAGATGTCCGCCATGCTACTCGACTTGGCGACCAGCGAGCCTGATCCTGCCATGAGAATCCGGCGGATCCACCGTAACGCGGTGGCATCCGAACCATACCGGGAAGCCATTGCTGCGGACCGGCTGACTGAGCTCCTGCCATCGACCATGCTCGCCCTGTCGGCAAGACTGTATTCCGAACTGCAGATCGCCCAGCGCTATCAGCCGGTTTTCAACCTGCCCATCACCAACGTGCCAGGTCCCCAGGTGCCGCTTTATCTCCAGGGCGCCCGACTGGTGCGCCAATACAACACGGCCCCGCTGTTCGACACCATGGGACTGGTCATTGTGGCCGTCAGCTACCAGGGACGGCTGACCCTGAACTTCACCCTATGTCCGGACGTGGCCGCCAACGGTGACTCTCTGGCCGAGCTTGTGGAAAGCAGTCTGGCGAGCATTGAGGAATGCGCCCTGAAGCTCCCCGCCTGCGAGCCGGATGAATTGCCCGAGGCGACTTCAGGTCACGCCCTTGGCGATGAGCTGCTGACCGCGCTGGAAGGACTGCTGCAGAAGACCCTGAAACGCTTCCGGCATTGATCAGGGTCTCGCCTGTTCTGGACTTACTCGAAGGCCCAGCGAAGGAAGGCCCGCTTCTCTTCTTCGGTCGCCGTCGGCCAGATTGCCTTCAGACGCTCCAGGGCGGAACCGCTTCCGGCACTGCCTGCATCCCCGGTCGCCGAAGGCATTGACGTCCTGGCAACCGGTTCCTTTTTCTGCGTCCACACCTGGGAACGGGCAACCTCCTGACCGCTATCGGAGACAATCGCAGCCGAGAAATCTTCCATCTGCGCCTGCGCTTCGGTCCGGGAGGTCGGTTTCTGGAACGCAAACCGATAGACGGAATCGGGCTCCGCCTCAAAGCGAACCACCTGGGGCTTGCTTTCTACCACATCCACTTTCGACTCTCCGTTCTCGACGACGCCCTTCTTGGCCCAGATGGTCTTATAGGTAAACACCACCTGGTTCTGCCCCGGCAGCAGCGCGTAATCGAGCGCAATATCGTCCATCAGGAAATTGGTCATGGAGCGGCCATTCACCTTCAACACGCGAATGGCTCCGGGTGCTTTCAGCGTCGCCGCCTGTGCAGCCTCGTCGGGACTGCCCTCCCAGGTCGTTACGCGGCTCATGGTCGAAGCACAGCCGGTAATGGCAAGGGCCAGCACACACGCGAGCGCTAACTTGAAAATGGCAACTACGCGACAGTCACTCATGTCATCTCCTTTGGCACAAACAGAAAAAAGGGTAGGCATTCTTTCAAAGGTCCCGGCATTTTGACCGGCACCTGTTACAAGCGCAAGGCACACGGACGCCAAGGATTCGGGGCGTCGTAGACTATATTCTGCGACTCACCACAAATAAATGTAAAAAAATGTTGAATTTGTTGGCAGTTGGATTAGTTTTAAACCTATCGGCTGAATGAACTTGGCGCCCCAGAACGAAAACCATAATCGGGCTCAGGAGAATCCCATGGATACCCATCGCAGGTACGGAGAAGAAGGCCCCATACCCTTCCGCAGCAGTCGCTTTTTCTGCGTCGGCAGCAAATGGTATTTCACCACGCGTGAAGGCTTTGACAGCGGGCCGTTCGATTCAAAGGCGCGCGCGGAAGTCGGACTGAAGCGATTCCTGCACGTGGTTCGCCTGCTACCGGAAGAGCAAAGGGTCCACTGATCGAGAAAACCCGATGCGTCAGACAATGATCGGCATCAGCCAGACATCAATGACGTAAAGACTCGCCAGGGCAAGGAAGCCCGCGACCACATCATCCACCATGATCCCCAGGCCACCCGGCAAGTGCTGGTCAAGCCAGCCAATTGGCCAGGGCTTGGCAATGTCAAAGAGTCGAAAGAGCGCGAACGCCATCAGAACACCATAGATCTGATCGGGAAAGAGCCCCAGCGCGATCCACATCCCGACGAATTCGTCCCAGACAATGCCACCATGGTCATGCACCTTCAGGTCGCGAGCCGTTCTGCCACAAAGCCAGACCCCCACCAGGAAAGCCAGTCCCACGACCAGCCAGTAGGCGAACCCGGGCAACCACGCAAAGGCGTACCAGATCGGAATGGCCGCCAGACTTCCCCAGGTTCCCGGTGCGCGGGCGGCGGCGCCACTGCCGAACCCGAAGGCCAGTAAATGAACGGGATTGCGCAGAAACCCCGGAGGCAGGATAGCCCTCGGGACCTCGGGTTCATCAGTGTCCTGATCGTGATTCATAGGTCCTTTCCAAAGTGATCGTATCCCCGGGAGGAGTCATCCTCGCAACCGTTGACACCACTCAGGCGTAGTCCGGCGCCCTCTTCGATGCGACCGATGGCCGTCAGCTGCTCCCGAACGAATCCGGGAAGATTCTGCCAATCCTGTCCGGGGATCGTGACACACAACTCGTAATCGTCACCTGCATGCAGTGCCAGCTGGAGGGCGTTCGCACCTTTAAGCTGTTTGAGGGCATCGGACAGCGGAATCCGACCTGTATCGACTGACGCGCCCACCCCGGATGCTTCGAGAATGTGCCCCAGATCGCTCGCCAGACCGTCGGAGATATCAATGGCACTGGAAGCAACCCCAGCCAAGGCCTGTCCCAGCTCAAGGCGGGGAACCGGAGAATGATAACGGGCCAGCAAGGCGTCTTCCAAAGGATCCGGCGATGGGACATCAAGATAGTCCAGTGCCGCCCCGGCATCTCCGAGCGTACCGGAAACCGCCACGATGTCACCGGGTGTGGCCCCGGAACGACGCAACGCTCTGCCCCGGGCCACGGTGCCGTGCACCTGAATCGTAATCGACAGCGGCCCCCGGGTTGTATCGCCCCCGGCAAGAGCGAGCCCGAAACGGTCGGCGGTCTCCGCGAGGCCCTTTGCGAAGTCCGAGAGCCAGGCCGGCTCCGCCTGAGGCAACGTCAGAGCCAGGGTAAAACATACAGGGGTTGCGCCCATTGCTGCCAGATCACTGGTGGCGGCCGCCAGGGCACGCCCGGCAATCCGACGGGGCGCATAGCGATGCGGGAAATGCACCCCCTCGACCTGAGTGTCGATCGAGAAAACCAGGTCGTGATCGGGAGTGATCCGTTCGATCGCGCAGTCGTCACCAATGGCCAGCAGCAGGTCGGGATGGCCCCGACGCTCCGCCAAAGGCGCAAAGAAACGACGGATGAGATCGAACTCGCCCATTCCTAGCGGGAGCGTGTTTCGGCCAGACGCAGCCGGCCACTGAGCTTGTCGAGGATACTATTCACGAACTTGTGCCCCTCGGTGCCGCCAAAGCGTTTCGCCAACTCGATTCCTTCATTGATAACAACGCGATAGGGCACGTCCAGGCGATTCTTGAGCTCATAGGTACCGAGACGGACGATCGCAAGCTCAATCGGATCGACTTCATTGAGGGGCCGGTCGAGATAAGGCTCCAGCAGCGCGTCAAGCTCCCCCTGCTCCCGATGGATACCGCGAAGTAGATCACGGAAGTACAGCACGTCTACCTTGGTCATGTCGTTATCGACCATGAACTCGGCTTCGATGTCGGAAACGGCGCTGCGACTGAAATGCCGCTGATACAGAGCCTGCATCACCAGCACCCGGGCCCGGCGACGATCACCGGCCTTGGGTTGACCGGAGGAAGGCGCCTGCGAGGATGTGTCGTCAGTTGATGTCATCACTCACCCAGTTTCTTGAACAAACTGACCATTTCCAGGGCAGTGATGGCGGCTTCCGCACCCTTGTTGCCGGCTTTTGTGCCGGAACGCTCGATGGCCTGCTCAATAGAGTCCACGGTCAGCACCCCAAAGGTGACTGGAACGTCTGTATCCAGGCTGACCGCACCAAGGCCACTGGACGCTTCGCCCGCCACATATTCGAAGTGCGGCGTCCCGCCGCGAATGACGGCGCCCAGAGCAATAATCGCGTCGTAATTACTGGTCTCTGCTACACGCTTGACCGCCAGCGGCATCTCATAGGCCCCCGGGACCCGGATAATGACAATGTCGTCGTCGGAAATGCCATGCCGGCGCAGGGTATCGACCGCGCCTTCAACGAGGCTCTCTACGACGAAACCGTTAAACCGACCCACAACAAGCGCGTAACGCCCGCTGCACTGGGTAAAATCACCTTCAATCACTTTAATCTCTGCCATTGGTGGCTCCTTCGCTGGCCGCCTGGTTATTGGCGACCGGGGTTCTCATTCAGGGGTATAGGGTACGTACTCCACCACTTCCAGGTTGAAACCGGAAATGGCGGAAAATTTGATGGGCGGGCTCAACAGACGCATTTTGCAGACGCCGATGTCCCGGAGGATCTGGGAGCCGGTTCCGACTGTGAAGTACACGCCGGAGCTGCCTTTGCCCGCCGAGGCCTGACCCTGGTCGAAGAACTCATGAATGCGATCCTCCAGGTTGTAGCTGTCTTCGGCGCTGTTCAGCAGTACCACCACGCCGCGGCCTTCCTCGGCCACCTTCTCCAGCGCATGGTGCAACGGCCAGCTGCGGGAGTCCTTGCGGCGGGCACCCAGCAGATCACGCAGCGTGTCCGTGATGTGCACGCGCACGTAGACGGGATCATCCGGAGTAATGTCCCCCATCACCATGGCCAGGTGGGTAGCGCCCTGGATGTTGTCGCGGTAAGTCCGCAAATTGAAGACACCGTATTCGGTATCCAACTCGTTCTCTTCCACACACTCGATGGTGCGTTCATTCATGGTCCGGTAGTGAATGAGATCGGCGATCGTGCCGATCTTCAGATCGTGCTCCTGCGCAAACCGCTCCAGATCTTCCCGGCGCGCCATGGAGCCGTCGTCATTCATGATTTCACAGATCACACCCGCCGGCTCACAGCCGGCCAAAGCGGCAAGGTCGCAGGATGCTTCGGTATGACCGGCCCGGCTGAGAACTCCGCCCGGATCCGCCATCAATGGAAAGATGTGGCCAGGCTGGACCAAGTCGGATGCCGTGGCATTGCGGGCAACGGCGGCCTGAACGGTGCGGGCGCGGTCCGCGGCTGAAATACCGGTGGTTACTCCCTCCCTGGCCTCGATGGACAGGGTGAACTTGGTGCCGAATCCGGACGCGTTCTGCTGAACCATCAGAGGCAGGCCAAGCTGCTCACAGCGGTCGCGAGTCATCGGCATACAGATCAGACCGCGACCGAACCGCGCCATGAAGTTGATTGCTTCAGGCGTGCAGTGCTCCGCTGCCATGACAAGATCGCCCTCGTTTTCGCGATCCTCGTCATCCATGAGGATGACCATCTTGCCCTGCCGGATATCTTCGATAATGTCTTCAATACTGTTCAGTGCCATACGGTATCGCACCCTTTTGGCCGGCACAGAGACGGGTCGTGTGCGGGCCGTGAATTTAAACGTCAGCGGCGAGCCAGAATCAGGCGCTGATCCTCGCCCACCTGACGCCGATCCAGCACTTTCCATTGCACTTTGTCCGCCATGGTTTCCAGAGGCAGCTTGGCGGTCGGCCGGCCGGTACTTCCCAGGAAAACCGGTGCCTGGTACAGCCACAATTCGTCCACAAGGTTTTCGCTGATAAACGTGCCCGCCATTGTAGGCCCTGCTTCCACCAGCAATTCATTGATTCCCAGTTCACCGATGGAATCCAGCAGTTCGGCAACATCCACGCCGTTATCTTTCCACGCGACCCCGGTCAGGCTGATGCCGAGCGCCGCGAGGTCCTGTGCCGGAGCTGATGCCAGTGTCGACGAGGCACAAAAAAGCTGGACATTGCCACCCTGCAAAATCCGCGAGTCCGCGGGCGTTCGGGCATCCCGGTCCGCAATCACCCTCAGGGGCTGACGGGAGGGTTCTGTCGCATCGCCGATGTCACCAAGCTCCTCCCGGCGAACGGTCAACGACGGGTTGTCCGCCAATACCGTCCCAACCCCCGTCAGAATGGCATCGCTCATTGCCCTGAGACGCTGGACATCCCGACGCGCCTCGGCTCCGGTGATCCACTGGCTCTCGCCGGAAGCCATGGCCGTGCGTCCATCCAGACTTGCCGCCATTTTCAGGCGGACCCAGGGACGGCCTGTCTTCATCCGCTTCATGAAGCCGGGGTTCAGACGGGCCGCCTCGTCCGCGAGAAGCCCCTCGGTTACGCGGATACCGGCCTCCCGAAGAAGGTCGAGGCCCCGTCCGGAGACGGAAGGATTGGGATCCTTGGTCGCGGCATACACATGGGTCACGCCCGCCTCGATCAACGCCCTTGCACAGGGGGGCGTCCGTCCGAAGTGGCTACAGGGTTCCAGCGTGACGTAGGCTGTCGCATCTCGGGCATCCGCGCCGGCCTGACTTAACGCCCGGACTTCCGCGTGGGCTTCTCCGGCACGCTCGTGCCAGCCTTCGCCCACAATCCGGTTACCCCGGGCAATGACACAACCCACCCTGGGGTTAGGGTGCGTGGAATAACGCCCGCGCCAGGCCAGCTGTACTGCCCTGGCCATCATCGCTCGGTCCCGCGCTTCGCTCATGACCGGTCTTTCTCGGAGTGGTTATCGGCAAGCGCCTTGGCGACATCAACTGCGTTTTCGCCATTCGTGGCCGAAAGCCGCTCGATCTCTTCCTTGAACTCGTTGATATCCTGAAAACTGCGGTACACGGAGGCAAAACGCACATACGCCACTTTATCCAGCTGGCGCAATTCCGTCATCACCTCTTCGCCCAGCTGCATCGACTTCACTTCCCGCTCCCCGGTGGCACGGAGACGGTATTTGATTCGATTGAGCGCCGCATCGATTTCCTCGATGCTGACCGGACGTTTTTCAAGCGCTTTCATCAGACCTGCCCGGAGCTTGTCCTCATCGAAGGGCTGACGCGTTCCATCCTGTTTGACGACCCGGGGCATGACCAGTTCGGCCGTCTCGAACGTCGTGAAACGTTCATGGCAGGACAGACACTCCCTGCGGCGACGGACCTGATCACCCTCGGCCACCAGCCGTGAATCGATCACTTTGGTATCGGCTTCACCACAGAAAGGACAATGCATAATCGGAGACTCCGGAAAGGCACCGGGCCGGCGTTATTCACCGGCCCGGCAGGGTCTGTTGCCTGATATTCAGCCGTAGACGGGGAAGCGGGCACACAGGCTTTCGACCTGCTCGCGCACGCGGCTGTTGACCGCCTCGTCATCAAGGTTGTCGAGGATGTCACACATCCAGCCGGCCAGGTCGCGACACTCGGCTTCGCCGAAACCACGAGTGGTGACGGCCGGAGTACCGATCCGCAGACCGGAGGTCACGAACGGTGAACGCGGATCGTTCGGAACGGCGTTCTTGTTGACCGTGATGTGGGCGCGCCCCAGAGCCGCATCCGCGTCTTTACCGGTAATGTCCTGCTTGATCAGGCTGACCAGGAAAAGATGGTTCTTGGTACCGCCGGAAACCACGTCATAGCCGCGATCGACAAACACCTCGGCCATGGCTGAAGCATTCTTGATTACCTGTTGCTGGTAGGCCTTGAACTCATCGCTCATGGCTTCCTTGAAACAGACCGCCTTGGCAGCAATCACGTGCATCAACGGACCGCCCTGGCCACCAGGGAAGACCGCCGAGTTCAGTTTCTTCTGCAGGTCCTCGTCATCGCAGGCCAGGATCAGGCCACCGCGCGGACCACGCAGCGTCTTGTGCGTGGTAGTCGCCACGACGTGTGCATGGGGCACCGGATCCGGATAGACGCCGGCCGCAACCAGGCCTGCTACGTGGGCCATATCGACAAACAGGTACGCACCCACCTTGTCGGCAATCTCACGGAAACGGGCAAAATCCAGTTCCTGGGAGTACGCCGAGAAGCCGGCGATGATCATCTTCGGCTTGTGCTCGAGGGCCAGGGCCTCCACTTCGTCGTAGTCGATGAGGCCGGTTTCCGGGTTCAGGCCATACTGGACGGCGTGATAGATCTTGCCGGAAAAGTTGACGCTGGCGCCATGAGTCAGGTGGCCACCGTGGGCCAGGCTCATACCCAGCACAGTATCGCCCGGCTTGAGCAGGGCCATGAATACGGCGGAGTTGGCCTGCGAGCCCGAGTGCGGCTGCACGTTGGCGTAGGCCGCTCCGAACAGCTCTTTTGCGCGATCAATCGCCAGGGTTTCTGCCTTGTCGACGAATTCACAGCCACCGTAATAACGCTTGCCGGGATAACCTTCGGCATACTTGTTGGTCAGCACACTGCCCTGCGCTTCCATGACCCGCGGGCTGGTATAGTTCTCGGAAGCGATCAGCTCGATATGGACTTCCTGACGGTTCCGCTCCGCTTCCATGGCGGTCCAGAGTTCGTCGTCGTAGCCGGCGATTTTCATATCACGATTAAACATGGATGTGCTGCCTCTGTGTGCTTGGCTGGCTCCGGAGCACCCGAACAATGCGCCCGCTCCGGAGACCCTGAAAAATTGGGCCGCTATTCTATCTCGAAATCGGGTGAAAAATCATCCTTTAAACGGTCCGCAGATACCGTCACACCGCGATCTGAGGATCGCCCTCAATTGCTATCCCCCCCTTGTTTCGATACCTTACCCGATCAAAACGACTGAGCCAGATTCCGCATTCACGAACCTGTTTTAAAACGAGGTCTATCCGACATGGCCCAATACGTATATACCATGAACCGCGTGGGCAAGGTGGTTCCGCCCAAGCGGGAGATTCTGAAAGACATTTCCCTGAGCTTTTTCCCCGGCGCCAAGATCGGCGTACTCGGCCTGAACGGCGCGGGTAAATCCACGCTGCTCCGTATTATGGCGGGCGTAGACCAGGATTACATCGGCGAAGCCCGCCCCCAGCCGGGCATCAATGTTGGCTACCTGCCGCAGGAGCCGGAACTGGACGAGACCAAGACCGTCAAGGAAATCGTCGACGAGGCGGTCTCCGGCGTTCATGACGCACTGGCGGAACTCGATCAGGTCTATGCTGCCTATGCCGAGCCGGATGCAGACTTTGACGCCCTGGCCAAGAAGCAGGGCGAACTGGAAGCCTATATCCAGGCGACTGACGGCCACGATATCGAGCGCAAGATGGAAGTCGCGGCCGACGCACTCCGTCTGCCACCCTGGGACCAGAAAGTAAACGTGCTGTCCGGTGGCGAACGCCGCCGTGTAGCCCTGTGCCGCCTCCTGCTGTCGGGTCCGGACATGCTGCTGCTGGACGAGCCCACCAACCACCTGGACGCCGAATCCGTGGCCTGGCTCGAGCGCTTCCTGCACGACTACGAAGGCACCGTGGTTGCCATCACCCACGACCGTTACTTCCTGGACAACGTGGCTGGCTGGATTCTGGAACTGGACCGGGGCCACGGCATCCCGTTCGAAGGCAACTACAGCCAATGGCTGGAAAACAAGGAGAAACGCCTGGAAATGGAGGCCAAGCAGGAAGCCTCTCACCAGAAGGCCATCAAGCAGGAACTGGAATGGGTTCGCAGCAACGCCAAGGGCCGTCAGTCCAAGAGCAAGGCCCGCCTGGCCCGTTTCGAGGAGATGAGCTCCCAGGAGTTCCAGAAGCGCAATGAAACCAATGAACTGTATATCCCACCCGGACCACGCTTGGGCAACAAGGTGATCGAGGTGGACGGTATCAGCAAGTCATTTGAAGACCGACTGCTCTACGAAGACGTATCCTTCAGCGTTCCGCCGGGTGCCATTGTGGGCATCATCGGTGGTAACGGGGCCGGTAAATCCACCCTGTTCCGCATGATCGCCGGCAAGGATCAGCCCGATTCGGGGACGATTACCGTGGGTGAAACCGTTGAACTGGCCTACGTGGACCAGATGCGCGATCTCAATGGCGACAAGACGGTCTGGGAAGAGCTCTCCGACGGCCAGGACATCATCAAGGTCGGCAACTACGAAACTCCGTCCCGTGCCTACGTAGGCCGCTTCAACTTCAAAGGAACGGATCAGCAGAAGCGGGTCGGCGACCTGTCAGGCGGCGAACGCAACCGGCTTCATCTTGCGAAGCTGCTGAAGGAAGGCGGCAACGTACTGCTGCTGGACGAGCCGACCAACGACCTCGACGTGGAAACCCTCCGGGCCCTGGAAGAAGCCCTTCTTAACTTCCCGGGCTCCGCGCTGGTCATCTCGCACGATCGCTGGTTCCTCGACCGGGTCGCGACCCATATTCTCGCGTTTGAGGATGATGGGGATGTGGTCTATTTCGAAGGCAACTTCAGCGAATACGACGAAGACTTCAAGAAGCGCAAGGGCGATTCCGCCATGCAGCCCAAGCGCATGAAATACAAGAAGCTGGCGTGATCAGAAGGGTCAGTCCAGATGGACTGGCCCTTCTCCCCCTTCCTTGGCGCAGCAATAGAAGATCCGACCCATTATGGCCAAAGCGAAAACCGCCTTTGTCTGCACCGAGTGCGGGGCAGACTACTCGAAATGGCAGGGGCAATGCTCCGCGTGCCAGGCTTGGAATACCATCACGGAAGTCCGTGGCGCCGGATCTTCTGCCAAAGGTGCCAGGGGCGCAAGATTCGAAGGCTTCGCCGGGAGTCTCTCCGAAGTCCAGAGCCTGGACTCGGTCAGTCTCGCCGAACAGCCACGCATCGGCACCGGCATGCAGGAATTTGACCGGGTACTGGGCGGCGGTCTGGTCGAAGGGTCCGCGGTCCTGATGGGTGGCCATCCGGGTGCGGGCAAGAGCACTCTGCTCCTGCAAGCGGTCTGCCACCTGGCGGCCAGCGTCCCGGCGCTGTACGTGACCGGCGAGGAATCACTCCAGCAGGTCGCCATGCGTGCCAAACGCCTCGGCCTTCCGACCGGCGACCTGAACATGCTGTCGGAAACCAGCGTTGAGCGCATCCTGCAGGTTGCGGAAACCGAGAAACCCCGGATTCTGGTGGTGGACAGCATCCAGGTCATGCATGTGGCCGACATTGAATCCGCCCCCGGCAGCGTCTCCCAGGTTCGTGAGAGTGCCGCATTCCTGACCCGTTTCGCCAAGCAGACCGGAACCATTCTGTTCCTGGTCGGGCATGTGACCAAGGACGGCAGCCTGGCGGGCCCCAAGGTGCTGGAGCACATGATCGATTGCTCCATCCTGCTGGAAGGCTCAAGTGACAGCCGTTACCGCACTCTCCGGGGTATCAAGAACCGCTTTGGTGCCGTCAACGAGCTGGGCGTGTTCGCGATGCTGGAACAGGGTTTGAAAGAAGTGAAGAACCCCAGTGCGATCTTCCTCAATCGTGGCGAGGATGCGGCACCGGGAAGCGTGGTGATGGTGGTCTGGGAAGGCACCCGCCCCATGCTGGTCGAGATCCAGGCGCTCGTGGATATGGCCCAGGGCGGCTATCCACGGCGAGTGGCGGTGGGGCTGGACCAGAATCGCCTGGCGATGTTGCTGGCGGTACTCCACCGCCATGGCGGCCTGCACGTGTCGGATCAGGATGTCTTTGTGAATGTGGTGGGCGGCGTCAAAGTGAACGAAACCAGTGCCGATCTGGCCCTGCTGGCAGCCATTGTCTCGTCATTCCGGGATCGTGCCCTGCCACAGGACTTGGTGATCTTCGGAGAAGTGGGACTTTCCGGAGAGATCCGGCCGGTGCCCAGCGGTCAGGAACGGATCTACGAGGCGGCCAAGCATGGATTTACCCGCGCCCTGGTACCGAAGGCCAACGTGCCACGCAAACCGGTGGAGGGAATGACGATCATTCCGGTCAACAAGCTCAGCGATGCCCTGACGGCGCTGGAAGATCTCTAGACTGAGGGTCAGTCGAGCAGATGGGCGAATTCGCGCTCAAGCAAGGCCTGATCGCCGAGGTTGAGTTCCACCAGCCGCTTGAGGTGGGTAACGCTCTCCAGGTCGATATACTGGCACTTGAAGCCGAGTCGGTGCGCTTCCACGTGCTTCAACTCCACCGCCATGACAATCGCCGTCATCTGATCATCCAGGTGGATCACCACCTCACACGGATCATTCAGCGATGCGGTCCAATGATCGGGGCGCCTGACCAGCACCCCCTTCAGGGAAATATCCAGCACCTCGGTCGTCCAGACATTGTCCCGACAATGCAGTTCGCAGGGTGCGTCGAACTCGATTCGGTGAAAACGGCGTTTATCTGGCGCTTGTGATGACAAAAGATGACTCCTGCTGACCGGTCCGACTTCACTGTGACTATAGCGGGGACCGGCCAACTCGGCCAGTAGCAGTGCGCAGGGCCTACCGGTGGTACTCGGGACTGAGCTCGACAACCGCTTCAATAAACGCTTTGGCGTGCTCGGGGTCCACGTCCGGCGTAATACCATGGCCCAGGTTGAATATGTGCCCGGTCCCGGTTCCAAAGCGGCGCAAAATATCAGCAACCTCCTGTCGGATCCGCGCCGGCGGCGCATACAGCATCGCCGGGTCCATATTGCCCTGCAGGGCCACCCGATCCCCTATCCTGGCCCGGGCATTGCCAATGTCCGTGGTCCAGTCGAGACCGACCGCGTCGCACCCGGAATCGGCAATGGATTCCAGCCACTGACCACCGTTCTTGGTGAACAGGATAACCGGAATGCGGCGTCCGTCCCGCTCACGGATCAGACCATCCACAATCTTGGTCATGTAGCGGAGCGAAAACTCTTCGTAGGCCCAGCTGCTGAGTACGCCGCCCCAGGTATCAAAAATCTGCACAGCCTGTGCGCCGGCGCGAATCTGGCCGTTGAGATAGTCGACAACCGCGTCCGCGAGGTGGTCCAGGAGACGATGCATGACGTCCGGTTGACCGTACATCAGCTTTTTCGCTTCCCGGAAATCCTTCGATGAGCCCCCTTCGATCATGTAAGTCGCCAGTGTCCAGGGGCTACCCGAGAAACCGATCAAGGGCACCCGACCACCCAACGCATCGCGGATGGTGGATACGGCGTTCATCACATAGCCCAGGTCGGCTTCCGCATTGAGCTTCGGCAGCGCAGCGACATCGGCCTCAGAGTGGATCGTATGGCGGAACTTCGGACCTTCACCGGTTTCAAAATACAACCCCAGACCGAGCGCATCCGGGATGGTCAGGATATCCGAGAACAATATGGCGGCATCGAGGGGAAAACGCTCCAGCGGCTGCAGCGTGACCTCACAGGCCAGTTCCGTATTTTTGCACAGGCTGAGAAAATCCCCGGCCTTGGCACGTGTCGCCCGGTATTCCGGCAGATAGCGGCCAGCCTGGCGCATCATCCATACCGGTGTGCGATCGACGGGTTGACGCATCAGGGCACGCAGGAATCGGTCGTTTTTCAGCTCTGTCATAGCAAGTCCGGCCTTCAGGTCTGATAGAGAATTCGATGGCGGCAATGATACCCGGATCAACGGAATAAAAAAGGGCGGCTTCCACCTAGAAAGCCGCCCTTCTGATCCGTATCAACCGGACATCAGATGTCCAGGTAGTCGAGGATACCCTCGGCGGCCTGGCGGCCCTCCCAGATGGCGGTTACGACCAGATCGGAACCACGGACCATGTCACCACCGGCAAAAATCTTGGGGTTGCTGGTCTGGAAGGCATACTCCGATTCCTCCGGCGCGTGAACCCGGCCCGAATCGTCAGTGCTCACACTCAGCTCATCGAACCAGTCTGCCGGACTCGGCCGGAAACCAAAGGCAACCAGCACGGCATCCGCGGGAATCACCTCCTCACTTCCGGGAACCACCTCGGGGCGACGGCGACCGTTCTCGTCCGGCTCGCCCAACTGGGTCTGGACCACCTTGACGCCCTCGACACGGTCTTCGCCAATGATTGCGATGGGCTGACGGTTGAACAGGAACTTGACTCCCTCTTCCTTGGCATTGGCGACCTCACGGCGGGAACCCGGCATGTTCGCTTCATCCCGGCGATAGGCGCAGGTCACACTCTCGGCCTGCTGTCGGATCGAGGTACGGTTACAGTCCATGGCGGTATCCCCACCACCCAGCACCACGACACGCTGGCCTTTCATATCAATGAAATCGTCGGGATTCTTTTCGAAGCCCAGGCGGCGATTGACGTTGGACACCAGGAATGGCAATGCATCGTAGACACCCGGCAGGTTTTCGCCCGGGAAACCGCCCTTCATGTAGGTGTAGGTCCCCATACCCATGAAGACAGCATCAAACTCATCGATGATGTCCTGGAGCATCACATCCTTGCCCACTTCGGTTTCCAGCCGGAATTCCACGCCCATCTCCTCGAAGACCTGGCGACGACGGCTCATCACGCTCTTCTCCAGCTTGAACTCCGGGATACCGAAGGTCAGCAGGCCACCAATCTCGGGATAGCGGTCGAACACGACCGGCTTGACTCCGTTGCGCACAAGAATGTCGGCGCATCCCAGACCAGCAGGGCCGGCACCGATCACTGCGACCTTTTTGTCCGTCCAGGCCACCTGGGACATGTCAGGCTTCCAGCCGAGGGCAAAGGCGGTATCGGTGATGTACTTTTCCACCGAGCCAATGGTTACTGCGCCATAACCGTCGTTCAGGGTACAGGCACCTTCGCAGAGCCGATCCTGAGGACAGACACGGCCACAGACTTCGGGCAGGGAGTTGGTCTGATGACACAACTCCACCGCCTTCATGATGTTGCCTTCCGATACCAGCTTCAGCCAGTTTGGAATGTAATTGTGTACCGGACACTTCCACTCACAATAGGGATTACCGCAGGCCAGGCAGCGATGGGCCTGGGAACCGGCGGCATCGGCAGTGAAGGGTTGGTAGATTTCACCAAACTCTTTCTTCCGCTTCCTGGCCGGTACCTTCTTCGGGTCGACCCGCCCAACTTCAACAAACTGGAAGTCGTTATTCAGTCGTTCTTTCATCATGGTGCTCTCATCAGCTCAATTTCGACACAGGGAAGCGAGCTGTTCGGACTCTGCTTCCCTAACCCATTCCGGCCCGACGCTTATTCCGGGCGTGCGCGGGTGCTGGCCAGCAGACTGCGCAAGCTGGCCGCCTTGGGTTTCACCAGCCAGAAACGGCCGATGTAGTCGTCGAAATTCTCAAGAATGTGCTCTGCCCACTCACTACCGGTTTCCGCGATATGCTCACGGATCACGCCGCGCAGGTGGTTGCGGTAAGACTCCATGTCCTCGCTGGAGATACGCTGAATTTCCACCAGTTCGTGGTTGTACTTGTCCACGAACGTGTTGTGTTGGTCCAGCACGTAGGCAAAACCACCGGTCATACCGGCGCCGAAGTTGTGTCCGGTATTGCCCAGAACCGTAACCAGACCCCCGGTCATGTATTCACAGCAGTGATCACCGGCACCTTCCACGACGGCGGACGCGCCGGAGTTGCGGACGGCAAAACGCTCGCCAGCGGTTCCCGCGGCAAACAGCTTGCCGCCAGTGGCACCGTACAGGCACGTGTTGCCCATGATCGAGGTTTCCTGGGTCTTGAACTCGCTACCACGTGGCGGCTTGATCACCAGCTTGCCACCGGTCATCCCCTTGCCCACGTAATCGTTGGCGTCACCCTCAAGGATCAGGTTCAGACCACCGACGTTCCAGACCCCGAAGCTCTGGCCGGCCGTTCCTGTCAGATCCAGGGTGATAGGCGCATCGACCATACCCTGGTTGCCGTGCTTCTCGGCGATTTCACCCGACAGTCTCGCACCGATGGAACGGTCACAGTTGGTCACCCGGTAAGACCAGGCACCGCCAGACTTGTTGTCGATGGCCGAGGCAATGTCCTTGACCATTTGCTCCGCCAGGGTGCCGCGGTCGAACGGATGGTTACGCTCCACCTGACAGGTCTGGGGCTTGTCCGCCGGAATACTGTCGTTCTCCAGAAGGCGCGTCAGATCCAGCTTCTTCTGGCGCTCCGTATCACCGGGCAGACGCTCCAGCAGGTCTACACGACCGACCAGTTCTTCCAGGCTACGCACACCCAGCTTCGCCATCCATTCACGGGTTTCTTCCGCCACGAAGCGGAAGAAGTTCATGGCCATTTCAACGGTACCCTTGAAATGCTCTTCCCGCAGGTGGTCGTTCTGGGTTGCCACGCCGGTCGCACAGTTGTTCAGGTGGCAGATACGCAGGTATTTGCACCCCAGCGCCACCATGGGTGTGGTACCGAACCCGAAACTTTCCGCGCCGAGAATGGCACCCTTGACCACGTCGAGGCCGGTCTTGATCCCGCCGTCCGTCTGCAGCCGGATTTTCCCACGGAGGTCGTTCGCCCGCAGCGCCTGCTGGGTCTCGGTCAGCCCCAGCTCCCAGGGGGAGCCGGCGTAACGGATCGACGTCAGCGGACTGGCCGCGGTACCGCCATCGTAGCCGGACACGGTAATCAGATCGGCATAGGCCTTGGCAACGCCGGCGGCAATCGTACCCACACCCGGCTCAGACACCAGCTTGACCGACACCAGCGCCTTCGGGTTGACCTGTTTGAGGTCAAAGATCAGTTGCGCCAGATCCTCGATGGAATAGATGTCGTGATGCGGGGGCGGGGAAATCAGCGTCACGCCCGGCACGGAATACCGCAGACGCGCGATCAGCTCATTGACCTTGCCACCCGGCAGCTGGCCACCCTCGCCCGGCTTGGCGCCCTGGGCAACCTTGATCTGCATGACATCGGCACTGCGCAGATATTCCGCCGTCACGCCGAAGCGTCCGGAGGCCACCTGCTTGATCTTGGAGCGCTTCTCGGTGCCGTAGCGCGCCGGATCCTCACCGCCTTCACCCGAGTTGGAGCGACCGCCGAGGGTGTTCATGGCAACCGCCAGGGCTTCGTGGGCCTCCGGAGAAAGTGCGCCCAGGGACATGGCTGCGGAATCGAAACGCGGAAAAATGTTCTCCACCGGTTCAACTTCCGACACATCAATCGACTTCAGGTCCTTACGGAAGGTCAGAAGGTCACGAAGCGTCGCCACCGGGCGCTCGTTCACCAGCCCGGCATACTCCTTGTAATGACCGTAATCACCACTGGTCACGGCTTCCTGGAGTTTACCAACGACGTCCGGATTGAAAGCGTGGTATTCCTGGCCGTGGACATACTTCAACAGACCACCCTGGGAAATCGGCTTGCGCGCTTTCCACGCAACGCTCGCCAGCTTTTCCTGGTCTTCCTGGAAGTCGATGAAACCGGCGCCCTGGATGCGGCTCGGAACACCCTTGAAGCAGAGGTCAACCACGTCGTCCGCCAGACCAATCGCCTCAAACAGCTGAGCGCCTCGATAAGAGGTGATGGTGGAGATACCCATCTTGGACAGGATCTTCAACAACCCCTTATTGATACCCTTCCGGTAATTGTTCTTGGCATCAATCGGATCAATCAGGACCTCACCGGTGCGGATCAGATCATTCAGGACCTGATAGGCCAGGTAAGGATAAACGGCGGTCGCGCCAAAGCCGAACAGTACGGCAAAGTGATGCGGGTCCCTCGCCCATCCCGTCTCGACCACCAGGTTAGAATCGCACCGCAGCCCCTGCTTGACCAGGTGATGGTGAACCGCGCCGGTTGCCATCAGTGCGTTGACCGGCAGTTCTCCCTCATTGAGATCCTTGTCGGTAAGAATCAGGATGACCTTGCCGTCCCGTACGGCCTGCTCGGCCCGGTCACAGACATCGCGAATGGCCTGCTCAAGCCCCTGCTCCGGGCGATAGCTCATGGAGATTCGAGCAACCTCAAAGCCCGGACGGGTGTTGTTGGAGATCTTGAGGAACTTCGCCGGCGACAGCACGGGCGTGGTCAGAATGATCCGGTCCGCGTGCTCTGCACTCTCCTCGAATACGTTGCGCTCTGCGCCAATGCAGGTTTCCAACGACATGACGATCGACTCCCTGAGAGGGTCGATCGGCGGGTTGGTTACCTGAGCAAACTTCTGGCGGAAGTATTCAGCCACGTGCCGTACTTTGCTGGACAATACGGCCATGGGGGTGTCATCTCCCATGGAGCCGACCGCCTCCTGGCCATTCTCCGCCAGCGGACGCAGCACCTGGTCCCGCTCTTCAAACGACACATTGAACATCTTCTGATGCACGAGGAGCTCATCAGCGGACATCAATTTGAATTCGGGCGTGTCCTGATTCAGCGTGGTTTCCACACGCAGGGCGTTTTCTCTCAGCCACCGCTTGTAGGGCTGCGCCGTCTTGAGACGCTGATCCACATCGCTGGTATGCAGGACTTCGCCGGATTCCGTGTCAATCGCGAGGATTTGTCCCGGCCCGACACGGCCCTTGGCGACAACGTCGTCAGGCTGATAGCCGTAGGTGCCGATCTCGGACGCCAGAGTGATGAAGTCATCCTTCGTGATCACCCACCGGGCGGGGCGCAGACCGTTCCGGTCCAGCATACAGACGGCATAACGACCGTCCGACATGACCAGGCCTGCCGGCCCATCCCAGGGCTCCATGTGCATGGAATTGTACTCGTAGAAGGCGCGGAGCTCGGAATCCATGGTATCGACGTTCTGCCAGGCCGGCGGAATCATCATGCGGACCGCACGGAACAGATCCACCCCACCGGCGAGAAGGACCTCCAGCATGTTGTCCATGCTGGAAGAATCGGAACCCGTCAGGTTTACCAGTGGCTGCAGTGTCTGAAGATCCGGCAGGTCCGGCGAGCTGAACTTCGCCGCACGGGCGATGGCCCAGTTCCGGTTGCCATCAATGGTATTGATCTCGCCGTTATGGGCGAGGTAACGGAAGGGTTGCGCCAGCGGCCATTTCGGCATGGTGTTGGTGGAGAACCGCTGATGGAACACACAAATGGCCGTCTGGAGATCCGGATCGCCCAGGTCCTTGTAGAAGTTGGCCAGATCCGCCGGCATCATCAGGCCCTTGTAGGCAAGGGTCCGATGCGAAAGGCTGCAAATATAGAACTCCGAATCTTCCGCCATGTCGCGTTCGGCATGCCGACGGCCAACGAACAGGCTGATTCCGAACTCCTTCTCCGACTTGCCCGCCGGCACCACGAAAACCTGTTCAATCCGCGGCAGGCACTCCAGGGCCATGGGCCCCAGGCAGCTGTCGTCAACCGGGACTTCGCGCCAGCCCATGATTTCCAGGCCTTGCTCTGTCAGACGCTTTTCGACGGCGGCGCGTCCGGCCGCGGCCTTGCTTTCGTCCGGGTTCAGGAAAACCTGACCGACAGCGAACAGATCGCCAGGTTCACGGCCAAAGGCCGTCTTGGCCGCCTTTTTCAGGAACGCATCCGGGCTCTGAATCAAAAGGCCACAGCCATCGCCGGTCTTGCCGTCTGCAGCGATACCACCTCGGTGGGTCATGCAGGTCAGGGACTCGATGGCAGTTTGCAACAACTTGTGGCTGGCCTCGCCCTTCATGTGGGCGATCAGACCAAATCCGCAGTTGTCCCTGAATTCTTCGGGATGATACAAACCTGTCATCATAAGCGTTCTCTCGCGTAGAAATGCTTTTCAATCAGAGGGTTAGCAAAAAAGCAGCCTAAAGGGCGCCCTCTGACACTGAAAATGGGGGCTGGCCATTTTACACACGTAGAAATACGTACTCAAATCAGAGTTGAATTATTGTTAGGGTCTGCCACCGTTGAGGGCCAGGCTGCCGACAGGCCTGACGGGCCGCCGGCGTAACGATGGTGGTCAGAGATCTGCGCTGCGACGAACCCAGGGCGATTGCTTCCGGAGTGCCTCTGGCAGCGACTGGACAGCCTCGTGAGCAGCATCGCTACTCACAAAATCACCGTATACTACCATAAACCAGGGCTTATCTTTCAGCTTCGACCGCGTGTAAGCCAAACCGTCCAGTTCGGGGTATTGGCGAATCAGATTCAGCGCCGTCGATTCCAGGTGGCCCGCAATCAACTGCACCGTCCATCCCGTACGATCACGAAGCCGATCCAGATCGACAAAACGTGCCGGCAGGGCGGGCTTAAAGGCCGGCTCTGAGGGTTCAGGTCCAGGCGCGGGCTTGGCCTCATCCGGCTCGGAAACCTGAGCGGAAACAGCGGCAACATCACTGTCAGTCACCGCATCTACCGTCTCTTCCGACGACGATTTCTTCTGGACATCCGCCGCTTCTGTCGGCGCGGACTCGCCTGCCCCTGCTGCCCCGCTTTGCGGTTCCGCATTTGCGGAAGCACTCGATTCGGACACCACCGCGGACGGTTCGGTGTCGACTGCGGGTTCAGGGTCATTCGCTGGGGGCACCGATGCTGAAGACTCTGCAACAGCATCATCGTTCACGGGAACCGGCGCAGGAGCCGGCTCAACAGCTTCCCTTTCAGGCTCGGGCTCTGGCGCCAACTCCGTATCGGGACCGACCGTTACACTTTTCCGCACCGGCTCAGCCTTTGTCTTGGGTGCAGACTGATCGGCAACGGAATGATCGTACTGCAGCGACACCAACCACCAGGAACCCGCAAGAATAATCAGGGCCAGAGCCGGCCAGGCAAATTGACGCCAGGATAAACCCGCGCGCCTTCGGGACCCGGATTTATCCGCGACCATGTCCAGCCAGACGCCGGGCGTTATCCGCTTCAGCCTTCCGAAACTTCCCTGGCTCAGCGAATGCAATCGCTCCAGCTTCGAGTTACTGAGCAGTTCGGAAACTCTGCCGCCGGCGCGTTGGATTCGTGGTTCGAGATAGGCATAGATGTCCGATTTTTCCAGAGGGCGAAGATGGAGGTGATGCACCGAAAGCGTGTCCTCATCCACGTCCAGAAGCGGCAGCAATGCCTCGGTGCCGGAGAAAACAGGGACCGCAGCCATTGCCCGCTCGGACGCGAGAAAGCCCGACAATATCAACCTGGAGACTTCAGGCGGCACCTTGTCGGCGTCGTCAATCAGCAGCACCATCCGCTGGCCTTTACGAACCTTTGCCTGGGACCACCGGAAAAATTTGAAGACAGCCTCTCTCGGGCCATCGTCCGGGGCAATTGCTGAACGGGCCACGGCCCGCAGATCACGGGCCAGCGCCTGCGGACTGGTGAGCGCCGCCGTCGGAAGCCGATGAAAATCCAGCCGGGCGGCCTCACTACGGATGAGTTCGCCAAGCAGACGGGTTTTCCCGGACCCGACTGCTCCCGTCAGTACGAGCGCCATGTCACCAAAGCCACAGAGGTGCCTCAGCGTCTCAAGCGAGTGCTGCCGGGAAGCATCCGGGAAAAACGGCGTATCCATATCCAGCGGATCGGCCCTGAGGCCATAGCGGTGCTGCAACCGTGGAAACAATCCGCCATCCTCAACACTGTTCAGTCCATCGACCATCGTCGCTTCCAGGCCTCCAGTCCAGACTATTGCTGACCACAAAATGCCGAAAGGGTTGCTGCCAGGTGCTCTTTAGAGGCGTCGGCGGTCACCTCGGCCTCACCGACCGACCGAAGCAGGACAAGACGCAGCTGGCCATCCACGTTCTTTTTGTCGACCGCCATCAGAGACATGAAATCATCCGGGGTCATATTCCCCGGCGGCAACTGCGGCAGAACGGCTGACTGAACGATCCGAACCACACGCTGGTAATCAGACTGAGAGATCATTCCCTCTCTGACCGACAGATCGGCAGCCATTATCATGCCAGTGCCAACCGCCTCTCCGTGCAGCCAGTGACCATACCCGGCGAAGGTTTCGATGGCATGCCCGAAGGTATGACCAAGGTTGAGAATCGCCCTCAGCCCACCCTCTTTCTCGTCCTGGGCCACCACATCCGCTTTGCAGGCGCAGGAACGATAGACCGCTTCAGCCACCGCATCGGTGTCCAGCCGGGTTAACCGGTCCATATTGGCTTCAAGCCAGTTGAGAAATACGGGCTCCCGGATCAGACCGTATTTAATGATTTCCGCGAGGCCGGCAGAGACCTCCCTTGGCGGCAAGGTCTTGAGGGTATCCGTGTCGATAAGAACCACGCTCGGCTGATGAAACGCACCGATCATGTTCTTGCCCAGTGGGTGATTGATTCCGGTCTTACCCCCCACGGAAGAATCGACCTGGGAAAGCAGGGTCGTCGGAATCTGTATAAAGGAAACGCCCCGCTGGTAGCACGCTGCGGCAAAGCCTGTCATATCACCAACAACCCCTCCGCCCAAAGCGACCAGGGTGGTCTTGCGGCTATGACGCTCCTCGAGTAGCGCATCAAAAACCCGGTTCAGAGTCTGCCAGTCTTTGTATTTTTCGCCATCGGGCAGGATAACCGAACTGACCGATTTGCCCGGAAAGCTGGCCTCCGCGCCCTTCAGATAAAGCGGCGCGACCGTCTCGTTGGTCACGATCATAACCTGAGAACCCTCCACCCAGGGCGACAGATCGACGGAACCCAGCAGACCCGCCCCGATCAGAATGGGGTAACTCCGTTCACCCAGATCGACCGATAGCCGATGCAGAATCTCAGACATGATGGCGCCCCTCCTTACGAACCTGGCGGCGATGGCGTGGAGTTCTTGGATTAATCCGGTTAACCAGTTGCCGAACGACAAGACGGGGACTTTTGCGGTCCGTATGCATCACGATATCGGCCAGTTCGCGATAGATGGGGTCGCGAATGGCAAACAGATTCCGAAGGATCGCCTCCGGGTCATCGTTCTGCAGCAGCGGACGATTACGGTCCTTCCTGGTCCTCTCAACCTGTTGCTCTATTGAGGTTTTCAGGTAGACAACCACCGAATCCTGCTTTAGCAAAGGGTGGTTTTCCGAGCGCATTACCGCGCCGCCTCCCGTGGCCAGAACCGTCTTGGGCTCCGAGGCCAGCTCAGTCAGCATTGCTGTCTCTCGCTGCCGGAACCCGTCCTCACCCTCGACATCGAAAATCCAGGGAATATTGGCCCCGCAGCGCTCTTCAATAATCCGGTCGGTGTCGAGGAAGCGATAGCCCAGTTCACGGGCCAGCATTCGACCGATAGTACTCTTTCCCGCCCCCATGGGGCCCACCAGAACGATTCGCTTGGGCAAAGACATAAGACACGCTCAAAAGCTTTCAGGCGGGTGAGAATAGCACAAAAAAAGCCGCCGGTTTTACGCGGCGGCTTTGGTTACTCCTGATGATTACTGGATCAGATCGTTCTTTATGATTTTCGGCGTAATGAAGATCAGCAGCTCACTGCGCTCATCAACATTCTCGGTCCGCTTGAACAGGGCTCCCAGGTATGGAATATCCCCAAGGAACGGCGTCTTGGTGGTCTGGGTAGAGACCTGGGACTGGAAGATACCGCCCAGAACCACGGTTTCGCCGTTACCAACGAGCACCTGTGTGGTGACCTGGTTCGTGTTGATCGACGGGATGCCGGCGGTTACTTCACCCCGGGAATCCTGATTCACCACCAGATCCATGATGATCTTGTCATCAGGTGTGATCTGCGGAGTCACTTCCAGAGACAGCACCGCTTCCTTGAAGGACACCGAGGTCGCGCCTGAGGACGACGCCTCCTGGTACGGAATCTCCTCACCGGACTTGATCGATGCGGTCTGGCGATCCGCCGTCACAACGCGAGGCTGAGACACGATCTCGGCCTGACCGTCACTCTCAAGGGCTGACAGCTCGAGATCAACGAGGAAGTCATCGCTGCCCCATCCGATGGCCAGCGAGGAAGTCCCCTCACCGGTGACACCGAGGTCAACCGCCAGAGCCCCCGGGAAGGTAATCGGAGTCGTATTGTTGTTACCGGCGGCGTCACGTGCTTCTTGCAGGGTTCCCTGAGAGCCACCAACGGTAAAGGTATGATTGCCACTGACGTTGTAGGCTGCACCACCCCAGCGAATACCCAGGTTCTCAGCCACGTTCGTCTGCGCCCGCACAATGCGCGCCTCAATCGAGACCTGGCGAACGGGAACGTCCCAGGTGGACACCAGTCTGCGGATTTCTTCCAGCTTGGCAGAGGTTTCACGGACACTGATGGTGTTGGTACGCGCATCGGAGGACACGAAGCCCCGATCAGAGATCAGTTCCTTGTCGGCCTTGATCAGATCAACGATGTCAGAGGCCTTGGCGTAGTTAACCTGGATGATATCCAGCCGAACCGGTGCCAACTCTGCAATCTGCTTGTTGGTTTCAAGTTCCAGCTTCTCCCGGGCTGCAATCTCGTCAGCGGGGGCGACCAGCAATACGTTACCGATCTGGCGCTTGTCGAGCCCCTTGGTCTTCAGGATGAGATCCAGCGCCTGATCCCAGGGCACGTTTTGCAGTCGCAGGGTAATGCTACCGGTGACCGTGTCACTGGCGACAAGATTCAGGCCGGTAAAGTCGGCAATCAGCTGCAGCACCGACCGCACTTCGATGTCCTGGAAGTTGAGCGACAACTTCTCACCGGTGTACGGGAATTTCTCTTCCTTACGGGCCTGGGCTTCCTGTTCAGTCAGCTTCTCGACGCTGACGGTGAACTGACTGCCCGACTGGTAGGCGATGTAGTCGTAGTTACCCTCAGGACGGATTTCAACCACCGCATTGCCGTCGGAAACGTAGGTATCGATCCGGCTCACCGGTGTCGCAAAGTCAGTGACATCAAGTCGACGACGGAGGTTTTCGGGCACCGAAAGCTCCGGCATGGTCAGTCGGATCTTGCCACCCAGTTCGGACAGGTCGACCGGCGTGCTGCTGGAGCCAAGATCGACAATGACTTTGCCCTCGCCATTCTTGCCGCGACGGAAATCGACACCTGCCAGCGTATTCGGCGCAGTTGTCGTGGTAGAGGCGGCACTTCCGGAAGAGGAACTGGACATTGCGGCAGTATTCGCAGGCTCACCGTCACCGCCGATGGTCATTACCAGCGCATTTCCGTTCCGGACCGTCGAGTAAGGCACCAGATCCACCAGATTGAAAATCAGGCGCGTCCGGTCAGGCGTCTCGACAACCGTCATACTCTGGGCATTACCACCACCCAGAGGGATACTGCGGCTGTCCAGACCGTTCTTGGTGTCGCGCAGATCCACCGCAATGCGGGCGGGACGCTCGATCGTATAGCCCGTTGGCTCGGGGGGCTGCCCGTCAAATTGGAGTTTGACCTCCAGCCGATCCCCCGGTAGCGAGGAAAACGACACGTCGTCCAGCGTGACCGCGTTGGCCAGGCCGGAGAACAACCCAAAAGCAATCACGCCGACGTACACTGTGAGTTTTCTGAACATCGCTAGCCTCGACCCTAAAACTTTTTGTTCGTGCATGTTTCTTTCAATCTTCATTATGCCGCTCCTTAGCCCTGTCCCTCATTCAATGTCAGGGAACGAGGACGCTCGACCCAGCCGCCCCGGCCATTGGGAACGATTTCAATCAACTCGATTCGCGTTTCACTGACTCCGACAATGCGGCCGTAGTTCTGCCCCATGTAATTGCCGGTTTTAACCCGGTGAATACCGCCTGTACTGTCTTTCACCAGTGCATACAGATCGCCGGAGGGCCCTTGCAGGGTTCCGACCATACTGAGCGCCTTGATATCGAAATTCTCCAGTACTTCACGAGGCCTATCCAGGTCCGGCTCAACCTCACTGACGGGCTGCTGCTCCACCATGGTGAGCTGAACATCGATGGGCGGCTCGAACGGAGACCTTCGGTCCGCAGCCGAATAACTGAAGGCTTCATAGGCCTTGAACTCCGGCAAGGGTTCGACATGCCCCCTCGGCTTCGCCCGGGCCTCCGCCATGAACTTGTCCAGATCCGAAAAACCACCGCCCTGGGAACACGCTGTCAACAGTGATACCAGACATACTCCCAGCCAGGCCTTACCTGCATGATATCCCGCCATGCTCACTCTCCAGCCCGGTAGCGGTAGGTACGAGCGACAACCTGCATATCAAGCTGGTCTCCGTCTCCGCTGGTTGGTTTGATGGTGAAATCGTGCAGTGTCACGATCCGTGGAAGACTGGCCACACTGCTCACGAACGACGCCAGTTCGTGATAGGAACCCGACACCTCGATATTGATGGGCAGTTCGGCATAGAAGTCACGACGCTGCTCCTGCTGGAGCTTGATCTGCTTCAGGGACAGTCCACTGCCGAGGGCCGTATTGGTGATATCTTCGAGCAGGCCGGGCACCTCAGTTTCACTGGGGAGCTGCCGGACGAGCGCACCGAAGGTCTCTTCCATCTCGGCCATCTGCGCCTTGAACACGTCCAGATTGGCCACCTGATAGGCCTTCTTTTCGTATTCCTTACGCTTTTCCTGCTCCTGCTTGGTCACCCGATCCAGCTGTGTGTACTGATCCTTGATGAAGAACCAATAACCACCACCCAGGATCAGACCGAACACGATCAGCACCACGATAGCCTTGATCGGAGCGGGCCAGATGCCAGCGTTATTGACATCCAGATCGTTTATATCGAATTCATTCAGGCTTTTGAGAGAGTCCGCGAGGCTCATTACTTATCCTCCCCTTCGGGCTCGGGGGTTTTCTGTTTAACCGTCAGATTGAACTGGCTGTACCCCGCACGGCGGCTATCCGCAGCCGCCACGTTGGAGAGATTGGGGTCAGCGAACCAATCGGACTCTTCAAACGACCGCATCAATGTGGAAATCCGGTTGTTGGATTCCGCCATGCCGACAATCTGAAGGGTATCCCCGGTTTTCTTGAGGTCCGTGTAATAAAGACCGTCCGGCAGAGTCCGCACCAGCTCGTCGAATATCCGCACGATGACCGGACGCTTGCCCTGCAGATCCTGGATCACCTTCATCCGGGCCAGAAGCTCGTCGCGCTTGCGCTTGAGATTCTCGATCTCCTTGATCTGGGCATCCAGTTTCTTTGCGGCTGTTTCTATATAGGCATTCCGGGACTGCTGGTAGGCAATCCGGCTATCCATATCGGTCTTCCACAGGAATACAAGGCCGGCGGCGATGATCATGGCTCCAAGCATCATCACTACAAATTGCTTTTGCTTCTCCGCGCGAAGTTCTTCGCGCCAGGGTCTGAGGTTAATCTTTGCCATCAGTCGAAGCTCCTCATCGCCAGGCCACATGCAATCATCAGTGAGGGGGCATCGTTACCCAGCGCCGAAGCATTGACCCTGGATCCTACCGACATGTCCGCAAATGGGTTCGCAACCAGCGTGGGTGTGCCGGTCTTCTCCTCCACCATTTCCGTCAGACCCTGGATTGAAGCGGTTCCGCCCGCAAGGACGACGTAATCAACCGCGTTGTACTGGCTCGCGCCAAAGAAGAACTGGAGGGCCCGGGCCACTTGCTGGACCACGGCTTCCCGGAACGGCATCAACACTTCGGTTTCATAATCGTCCGGCAGACCGCCCTGCTTCTTCGCAAGCCCTGCTTCTTCCAGGGAGAGCCCGTAACGGCGCTGAATTTCCTCGGTAAGCTGTTTACCGCCGAAGATCTGCTCCCTGGTATAAACGGTTTTGCCGTCAGCCAGAACACTCAGGGTGGTCATCGTCGCCCCGATATCCACGATGGCAACGACCAATTCCTCACCCTGGGACTCGAGTTGCGGCTCGATGAGCGAATAGGCCCGCTCAAGCGCATAGGCCTCGACATCGACGATCTTTGTCGTCAGCCCGGCAATCTCGAGTGCATCTTCCCGGATATCGACGTTCTCTTTCCGGCAGGCGGCAAGCAACACATCCACCTGATCCGGGTTCGACTCGGAAGGGCCCTGAACCTCGAAGTCAATGGCGACCTCGTCCAGGGGGTATGGAATGTACTGATCAGCCTCAAGAGCGATCTGGTCTTCCATCTCGAACTCATTGAGACCGCTATCCATCTGGATCAACTTGGTGATGACCGCGGAACCGGACACCGCCACGGCGACCTGCTTGACGCTGGTACGTGATTTGGACGCGACGCGCTTGAGGACTTCCCCGACCGCTTCGACATCCGTGATATTTTTCTCGACCACAGCGTTGGCTGGCAATGGCTCTACCGCATAGCTCTCGACCTTGTACCGGCTGCCCTGTTTCGACAGTTCCAGAAGCTTGACGGAGCTTGAGCTGACATCCACGCCCAACACTGCACTGGATTTCTTTCCAAACAATCCGAACACGCGCTCACCCTATACCTGGTTACATGCACCCGGTTAAATAACTTAGTGTTTTTTATGTAAGAGAATTTCTTTGTCTTTCCGTCTACAATGCCATTTCTTGTTTTACCGAGAAGCATTGCTTAACAGACGAGTGCCTCATTCTTCCTAAAGCAATTTCTCAAATGATAGACCTATATCCAACAGTTGTCAGAAAAAAATGTCTCATTTGTTGCGCACATCTCGCCTTTTCGCCTGGTTCTTTCTTACCGGACTGAGTGTCGCTGTTATCACAGTCTCAGGATTTTACCTTTATCTTCGCCCGGGCCTTCCGCCCGTACAACAGCTGCTGGACGTCAAGCTACAGACGCCCCTCAGGGTGTTTAGCGAAGACAACAGATTAATAGCAGAATTCGGTGAAAAGAGAAGGACCCCAATCACAATCGAACAGATCCCTACAATTCAGTTACAAGCCTTCATGGCAGCTGAAGACTCCCGTTTTTACGAGCACTTCGGGATCGACATCAAAGGCCTGGCGCGGGCTGCCGTGCAACTGGTCTCCACCGGAGAAATCCAGTCGGGGGGCAGTACCATCACGATGCAGGTTGCAAAAAATTACTTTTTGTCACGCGACAGAACCTTCATCCGCAAGTTCAACGAGATACTGCTCGCTCTTCAGATCGAACGTGAACTCGACAAAAACAAGATCCTTGAGCTCTACCTGAACAAGATCTATCTGGGCAACCGGGCCTACGGGCTTGCCGCCGCAGCGAGCGTCTATTACGACAAGCCGGTCAATGAACTGTCGCTGGCGCAGATGGCCATGCTGGCCGGACTGCCCAAGGCACCCTCAGCCTACAACCCGCTTGCGGATCCCGAGCGCGCCATGAGCCGTCGTAACTGGATACTGGGCCGAATGCGGGACCTTGGGTACATCACTGACGACGCATACGACCTGGCTGTCAAAGCGCCCCTTACCGCCAGCTATCACAGTATCGAGCCGGAAGTGGATGCCGATTACGTTGCAGAAATGGCACGCGCGGATATAGTCCGGCGCTTTGGTGACGGCGCGTACAGCGACGGCTATACCGTCACCCTCACCGTAAACAGCCAGAAGCAGCAGGCAGCGACTGAATCCCTGCGGGACGGCCTTGAGGCTTATGACCGGCGACACGGTTTCCGTGGACCGATCGGTCATCTGGACAAGGCAACACTGGACAGCCGGGGTACGGACTCGCTGATCAAAAACTACCCGACCGTCGAGGCACTTCGCCCGGCAATTACCACCGCCGTGAACGACGAAACCGGTCAGGTAACCCTGTTCGCACGGGGACTTGGCAGTGTGGTAATGCCCTTCGAGACGATGACCTGGGCCAGACGTTACAAGACCGAGGACCTGAAAGGCGCAGCGCCGAAGGCACCGTCGGATGTTCTGAGTGTCGGTGACGTGGTCTACGTGAAAAAACTGGCCGACCAACCGTCCGCAGCCGACCAGCCAACAAGAGTTGCCCTAAGTCAGGTGCCGCAGGTCGAGGGCGCCCTGATTTCACTCAAGGCCGAAACCGGAGCCATAGAGGCCCTCAGTGGCGGCTACAGCTTTAACCAGAGCAAATACAACCGGGCCATTCAGGCAGCCCGCCAACCCGGCTCCAATTTCAAGCCATTTCTCTACCTGATGGCGCTCAACAACGGCAAGACCCCGGCCACGATCTACAACGACGCACCGATCGTTTTTGATGACTCCAAGCTGGAAACGTCATGGCGCCCGCAGAACTCGTCAGGCCAGTTCTACGGCCCGACGCGTTTGCGGGAAGCGCTCTACACGTCGAGAAATATCGTATCCATCCGCCTGCTCCGGGATCTGGGCATCCAGAATGCCCTGGATTTCCTCAAGCAGATGAAGATCCCGACCGACAAAATGCCGGACGACCTGTCACTGGCACTGGGCAGCGGCCTGCTTTCGCCCATGGAAGTCGCCCGGGGGATGGCGGTCATCGCCAATGGCGGCTATGACGTCCAGCCGTACCTGATCAAGACAATCCAGGACGTTAACGGTGATGTCGTGTACCAGGCGCCAGAGACCATCCTGTGCGACGAGCAATGTGAAGCACAACAGGCGAAATCCGGCACCTCAAAGCCGGACGAGACCACGGAGAAAGATGCGACCCAACCGGAGCCGCGCATCATGCATCGCCTGGTGGAAAAGCGCTCGGTGTATATCCTCCACTCGATGATGAAGGATGTCATACGCAAGGGAACAGGGCGCCGGGCCCTCAAACTGGATCGCCCGGACATCGCCGGGAAAACCGGAACAACCAACGATCAGCGCGATACCTGGTTCTCAGGATTCAACCATCAGATTGCGACCACCGTCTGGGTCGGGTTCGATCAGCCTGCGCCACTGGGCCGTGGCGAGTACGGTGCGAGCACCGCCCTGCCGATCTGGATTGACTACATGCGGGTTGCCCTTAAGGACACGCCCCTGTCCAACATGCCGCGACCCAATGGCATCGTAAACATCCGAATCAACCCGGAGACCGGCCAGCGTGCGCGCCCCGGAGAAGACGGTGTCTTCGAAGTCTTCAAGGAAGAGGATGCCCCCGCCCCGCTTGCGCCCGAGAAAGAGGGCCAGAAGAACGAGGAACAGGAAGACAGCGGGCTTTCCAGACAGATTTTCTGATAGCGATCCAGAGAATCAGACACAAAAAAACCGCGA
>NZ_APAT01000029.1 GCF_000347775.1 Marinobacter santoriniensis NKSG1 | reverse complement strand
CGCCGGTTTTTTTGTACGCTTTTGCTGCTCAGATAATGTCGTCCATGGACTTGAGCGGGTAATGCGCCGGATACGGATCCCGGGCCACACCCGAATCCACGGCAGCACGGGCGACCGCAGCCGGAACGACCTCCAGCAGGCGCACGTCCATCGGTTTCGGAATGATGTATTCCCGACCGAACTCAAACTTGTCAACGCCATACGCCTCGCAGATCTCCTGCGGTACCGGCTCTTTCGCCAGCTCGCGAATGGCATGCACCGCGGCCACCTTCATTTCTTCGTTGATCGCCGTTGCGCGAACATCCAGGGCACCACGGAAAATGAACGGGAAGCCAAGAACATTGTTCACCTGGTTCGGATAGTCCGAGCGACCCGTCGCCATAATCAGATCATCGCGAACCGAGTTGGCCAGCTCCGGACTGATTTCCGGATCCGGATTGGAACAGGCAAATACGATTGGATTCGGCGCCATTTTCTTCAGTTGCTCACCGGACAACAGATCCGGACCGGAAAGACCGACAAACACATCCGCCCCATCAATGGCATCATCAAGGGTGCGCTTGTCGGTATCATTGGCAAACATCGCCTTATACTGATTCAGGTCGTCACGCCCCGAATGGATCACGCCCTTGCGGTCCAGCATGAAGATGTTTTCGGAGCGGACACCGCAACTGATCAGCAGCTTCATGCAGGCATTCGCCGCGGCACCAGCGCCCAGACAGACCACTGTTGCCTCCTCAATCTTCTTGCCCTGCAGTTCGAGGGCATTGATCATCCCGGCCGCTGTTACGATCGCGGTGCCATGCTGATCATCGTGGAATACCGGAACGCTGCATTTTTCGATCAGCGCGCGCTCGATCTCAAAGCATTCAGGGGCCTTGATATCCTCAAGGTTGATACCGCCAAACGTATCCGCGATGCGCTCGACCGTCTCGATAAAGGCCTGCGGACTCTCGGAATCGACTTCGATATCGAACACATCGATTCCGGCGAAGCGCTTGAACAGTACGCCCTTTCCTTCCATGACCGGCTTGCTGGCCAATGGCCCCAGATTACCCAGACCCAAAATCGCAGAACCGTCAGAAATCACAGCGACGAGGTTGCCCTTGCCTGTGTATTTATAAGCATTCTCCGGGTCTTTCGCGATCTCGCGGACCGGCTCGGCAACCCCGGGACTGTACGCCAGGGAAAGGTCGCGGGACGTTTTGGTCGGCTTGGTGATTTCAACACTCAGCTTTCCCGGCCGCGGTTTGGCGTGATATTCAAGGGCTGCTGCTTTCAGATCTTGAGACATTGCCACTGTTCCGTTTGTCACGTTTAAAGGTAATGATCCACCGATGCTCCGGCGGAGCGCGCCATTATGGCCCGCCCGACCCAAAACGACAAGTAGTCGACGCACAACTTTCGGGCCGTCAATACGTCCATTTGCTTATATCGCACCAAACTACATATTTTTGGGTTGCCCACAAAAAAAGCGCCCAAAGGCGCTTTTTTCAAGAACATCTCGACTGGATTACGACTTTTTGCCGCCGATCCGACCGCCGAAACGCTTGTTGAACCGGTCAATACGACCACCGGTATCCATCACTTTCTGCTTACCAGTGTAGAACGGGTGACACTGGGAGCATACGTCCAGCTGCAGATCGTGACCAACGGTTGAGCGGGTCTGGATAACATTACCGCAGGAGCAGGTAGCGGTAATTTCTTCGTACTTGGGGTGGATACCTTCTTTCATGACGAACCTCTATCGGTCATGCCGCTACCCGGTCATAGGCAAATCGCCCGGCGCCAGGCACCGCATGTTTGAATCAAAGTTAAAGGCAAGGCAAAATCAGCCCTCGCCCAAAATCAGACCGCGAATCATACTTGCAAAGCCGAACCCAGGCAAGCCTTGAGGGTGCCCCGAAACCCGAAGATAGGTAAAAATCCGCAGGCCTGACACCAATGGAGTTCCAGTGCCCAAGACTGTGCGAATTGCCCTGAACCGGCCACTCCGTAGACTGTTCGATTACACGGTGCCGGAAGGACTGGCACTCACCCGCGGACAACGGGTTCAGATCCCGTTTGGTCGGCAGCAGCTGACCGGACTGGTGGTCGAAATCGATTCTCCACCACCGGAAGGCATCCCCCTGAAGCCTGTCACCGGCGCACTTGAAAGCTGGCCAGCCCTTCCACCCGAAACCGTCGATCTACTGACCTGGGCCAGCACCTATTACCAGCACCCCCTCGGGGAATGCCTTTTCACGGCTCTACCTCCGGCTTTGCGCAAAGGCCGGAGCACCGAAGTCGCCCGGGAACGCTTCTGGATACCAGCCCGCTCCGACGAGCCGTTGCCGGCCAACGCCCATCGTCAGAGGGCGCTACTGGAGTGGGTCTCAGAACAGCCGGCCCCTGTCAGCGAGCGCGCGATCCGCGACGCAGGCTTCACCCTGGCTCAGATAAAAGCATTGGCGGACAAGGGGCGGATCAGCCATGCGGTCCCGGCGACAGAATCTACTACCGAGGCATCACCTGTCGCCCCCCCGCGCCTGACCCCGGCACAACAGCAGGCAGCCGAACAATTGCAACAGGGTCGAACGGGCTTTGATGCCTGCCTCCTGTACGGCATCACCGGCAGCGGGAAGACCGAACTGTACCTTCATTATCTGAAACACCAGCTGCAGCCGACCGACCAGGCCCTGGTACTGGTGCCGGAGATCAACCTTACGCCACAGACCGTGGCCCGATTCCGTCACTATTTCGGCGACCGGGTCGTTGTCTGGCATTCGGCCCTGAACGATGGCGACCGCCTGGCAACCTGGCTGAAGATCCGAAACGGGGAGCCCGTTGTCCTGATTGGCACACGATCAGCGGTGCTGCTCCCGTTCGCAAAACTGAAAACCATCATTGTCGACGAAGAGCACGACACATCGTATAAACAGGGAGAAGGCTTCCGCTATTCTGGCCGGGACCTTGCTGTGTACCGTGCCCACCTCAATGAGTGCCCGGTAATCCTCGGCTCGGCGACACCATCGCTGGAGTCCTACAACAATGCCCTTCAGGGCAAATACCGATTAGTCAAACTGGAACAGCGAGCCAAAGAAGCCTCACCGCCCACCCTGAAACTGCTCGATATACGAAGCCGGCCTCTGGAGGGCGGCCTGTCCCGACCAGCACTGCAGGCAATCCGGGAGACTCTGGAACGCGGCGAACAGGCACTGGTATTCGTCAACCGGCGAGGCTTTGCGCCGATCATGATGTGTTTTGACTGCGGACACATCGTCGAATGCCCCCGGTGCGATACCCGACTCACTTACCACCGCAGGGATCGAGCGATGCGCTGTCATCACTGCGATTATCAAACCGCGGCCACCAGTCACTGCCCCAAATGCCAAAGTGACGCATTCAAACCCGTCGGGCAAGGCACAGAGCGCACTGAAGATGTCCTGTCGCAGTCACTGCCGAACATCCCGATTGTTCGGGTCGACCGTGACAGCACCCAACGCAAGGGCAGCATCCAGGCGATCCTTGAACGGGTTAACAGCGGTGCTCCCTGCGTACTGGTGGGCACCCAGATGCTTGCCAAGGGGCACGATTTTCCGAAAGTTACCCTGGTGGTCGTGGTCAATGCCGATGGCGGGCTCTTCAGCGTCGATTTCCGGGCTCCCGAACAGCTGATCCAGACACTGCTTCAGGTCAGCGGTCGGGCCGGCCGTGCAGAAAGACCCGGAACCGTACTGATCCAGACCTGTCACAGCGATCACCCGCTGCTCAAATCACTGTGCAACGACCATTACCTGAGAATTGCAGATCGATTGCTCGGGGAACGGGAAGCCAACCGATTCCCTCCGTTCAGGCACATGGCGATTTTCAGGGCCGAAGCGGACACCATGGAGGCCAGCCTGGGACTGCTGGACTCCATCAAACCCCTGGCGCAGCACCCCGGCATCGAAACCTGGGGTCCCCTGCCGGCTATGATTGCCCGTCGCGCCGACCGCCACCGGGCACAGCTGATCCTTCTTTCAGAAAATCGAGGACGCCTGAACGCGACACTTTCCGGGGTCTGCCAGGCGCTGGACCAACGCAAGCTCCCCGCTCGTCTCAGATGGATGATTGACGTCGATCCCCAGGAAACGGGCTGACCGATACGCCGATCGCTCTCTGCCGCAGGGGCTTTTGCTTGCAGGGGCACTTTCCGCGATAATACGCGTCTTTATTCCTCCGGCGATCTCCGCCGCGCTCAAACTTTCATTTAATCCGAGTCATCCGACAGCATGAAAGAGACCGTTTCCGAGCTGCTACAATCCGCACTGGCCGCCCTTCAATCCGAAGGCACCTTACCCGCAGACCAGGCCTTCACGCCCCAAATCGGCAACACCAAGGACAAGGCCCATGGTGATTACGCCTGCAACATTGCCCTGGTCGCCGCCAAGGCCGCGGGATGCCCACCGCGACAACTGGCGGAAGCCCTGGTCAGAAATCTGCCGGACAGCAAGGCGGTCGCCAAGGTGGAAATTGCCGGACCCGGGTTCATCAACTTTTTCATGAGCACAGAGAGTGCATTCGAAATCGTCAGCACGATTCTCGACGATGCCGAGCGGTTTGGCCGGAGTGACCGTGGTCAGGGCCAGAAAGTACAGGTTGAGTTCGTTTCGGCCAACCCGACCGGCCCACTGCATGTGGGGCACGGCCGGGGAGCCGCCATCGGCGACTGCCTGAGCCGCCTGCTGGAAGCCAACGGTTTTGATGTGACCCGTGAGTTCTACTACAACGACGCCGGCGCGCAGATCAATAATCTGGCACTCTCTGTTCAGGCCAGAACCAAAGGACTGACACCGGACGATTCGAGCTGGCCGGCGGATGGCTACCGCGGGAGTTACATCGTCGATGTGGCGAACGCCTATCTGGCCGGCGAAACCGTGACAGCCGATGACAGAGAGGTGACCGGCAAGGGCGACCCGGACAATCTGGACGCGATCCGCGAGTTCGCCGTGGCCTACCTGCGCCGGGAACAGGATCTTGACCTGAAGGCCTTTGGGGTCGAGTTTGACGTGTACTTCCTTGAGTCATCGCTCTACGAAGACGGCAAAGTGGAAGCTACCGTGGAGCGGCTGAGGGACAACGGCTACACCTACGAAAAGGACGGAGCCATGTGGCTGCGGACCACGGAATTTGGCGATGACAAAGACCGGGTCATGCGCAAGAAGGATGGCGGTTACACCTATTTCCTGCCAGACGTTGCCTACCATCTGGACAAGTGGGAACGGGGCTTCACCACCGTCATCAATGAGCAGGGCGCTGACCACCACTCGACCATTACACGGGTTCGCGCCGGACTTCAGGCATTGAACGCCGGGATTCCGAAAGGCTGGCCCGACTATGTTCTGCATCAGATGGTCATGGTGACGCGCTCAGGCCAGGAAGTGAAAATTTCGAAACGGGCAGGCAGTTACGTGACGGTTCGCGACCTGATCGATGAAGTGGGCCGGGATGCAACCCGATTTTTCCTTGCCGCCCGCCGGGTGGACTCCCAATTGACCTTCGATATCGATCTGGCCCGCTCCCAGACCAATGAAAACCCGGTCTACTACATTCAGTATGCCCATGCCCGTATCTGCAGCGTATTGCGCAAGCTGGCCGACGAAGGCATCAAGCGGGACCGGAACGAATGCGTAGGCGACCTGTCGCTCCTCACCCTGGATGAGGAGAAGGATCTGGCAAACCAGCTCGCGAAATACCCTGAACTGATTGCTAACGCAGCAGCCCAGCGTGAACCGCACCATGTCGCGCACTACCTCAGGGAGCTGGCGGGACAATTCCACACCTACTACAACGCCCACAAGGTGTTGATTGAAGATGCAGCAGTCAGGGATGCGAGAGTGAGCCTTTACCTGGCAATCCGTCAGGTGCTGGCAAACG
The DNA here is from genome assembly GCF_000347775.1 of Marinobacter santoriniensis NKSG1. Classification (GTDB taxonomy): domain Bacteria; phylum Pseudomonadota; class Gammaproteobacteria; order Pseudomonadales; family Oleiphilaceae; genus Marinobacter; species Marinobacter santoriniensis. The sequence continues at coordinate 96,870 of NZ_APAT01000029.1, read as the reverse complement.
GCCTGGACATTCTGGGCGTCAGCGCACCGGAAGAGATGTAAAACGACACAATGTCCCGAGATTACGCCCGAAAAGAGCGGCCAACCCGGTCGTCCGCCACCCCCCGAAAATCATCATCCGGGGGAAGCCGCGCCAAAGCCCGTCCGCGCACACCTGCACCTGCGCGGCGACAGGGGGGAGGTCTGTCACTGAAATGGATTGTCTCACTCGCGGCGGTGGGCGGGTTCATCGGCTTCATTGTCTACCTGAACTCCCTGCCGGCCGGATCTTCCGGGTCCGCGGCCACGGCGGTCGTCGAAAAAACCGCCCCGAAGGCCCGGGAAACAACGAAAGCGCCGGAGAAAAAACAGGATTTCCGTTTCTACGAAATGCTGCCCGAGTCGGAAGTGGTGCCACCGAAGGTGGACGAATACAGTCCACCGAAATCCATGACCGAGTACGACTATGTCGTCCAGTCCGGCTCTTTCAGGCACCGAGAGGATGCGGAACGACAGCGCGCCCAGATTGCGTTCCAGGGGCTGCGGGCAAGCATCCAGAGAATCGACCTTGAAAGCGGCTCCGTCTGGTTCCGGGTCAACGTTGGTCCCTTCACCTCCAGAAGCGAGATGAACGCCGCCGTCGACAAACTGGTGTCGCTGAATATATCTCCGCTGATACGGAAGATCCCCAAGCCCAAGAAAGAAGGGTGAGCGCCGTTTTTCCTGCGCCCTCACCCTTGAAAACGCCTCCGAAGCCTCCATAAACCCCGAATACCGATTCTATTCAGGCAATTGGAGCCCACATGACTACCATTCTTTCCGTCAGGCGAGACGACGAAGTCGCCATGGGTGGCGACGGCCAGGTTTCTCTCGGCAATACGGTGATGAAGGGCAACGCACGAAAAGTGCGTCGGCTCTACAACGGCAAAGTCATTGCCGGATTCGCTGGCGGTACGGCGGATGCTTTTACGCTCTTCGAACGTTTCGAGGCCCAGCTTGAGAAACACCAGGGCAACCTGACCAGGGCTGCAGTGGAACTGGCGAAAGACTGGCGAACGGACCGGGCCCTGAGAAAACTCGAAGCGCTTCTGGCCGTCGCGGACAAGACGGCCTCCCTGATCATCACCGGCAATGGCGACGTGATCGAGCCGGAACAGGGGCTGATCGCCATTGGGTCCGGCGGTCCGTTTGCCCAGGCATCGGCAAGAGCCCTGCTCGAAAACACCGGACTTTCCGCCCATGAGATCGTGGAGAAAGGCCTCGATATCGCGGCCGACATCTGCATCTACACCAACCACAATCGCACCGTCGAAGTGCTGCCCATCCAAGACTGATCAACGATCCGGAGCGACCATGTCTGCAATGACACCCCGTGAAATTGTCCACGAACTCAACAAACACATCGTGGGCCAGGAAGACGCCAAACGGGCTGTAGCCATTGCCCTGCGCAACCGCTGGCGTCGGATGCAGCTGGACACCGGGCTGCGGGAAGAAATTACCCCGAAAAACATTCTCATGATCGGCCCGACCGGTGTTGGCAAGACCGAGATCGCACGGCGCCTGGCGAAACTGGCGGACGCCCCTTTCCTGAAAGTAGAGGCCACCAAGTTTACCGAAGTCGGTTATGTCGGCCGCGATGTCGAATCCATCATTCGCGACCTGGCCGATATGGCCATCAAAATGCTTCGGGAACAGGAAATGAAGCGCCACGAACATCGGGCGCTCGATGCCGCGGAAGAGCGGATTCTGGATGCGCTCCTGCCGCCGCCCCGTGACTTTCAGGAAGACAGCCAGCAGACCGGCAATGATTCCACCACCCGCCAGCTGTTCCGGAAAAAACTGCGTGAAGGCGAGCTCGACGACAAGGAAATCGAGATCGATCTCAGCAACGCCGGGCCCGGCGTTGAGATCATGGCACCTCCCGGCATGGAGGAAATGACCAGCCAGTTGCAGAGCATGTTCTCCAACCTGTCCTCGGACAAGCGCAAGACCCGCAAGATGAAGGTTGCGGATGCACTGAAGCGCGTGAAGGAAGAGGAAGCCGCCAAACTGGTGAACGAGGAAGAGATCAAGCAAAAGGCCATCCAGGCGGTCGAGCAGAACGGCATCGTCTTTATCGACGAGATCGACAAGGTGGCCAAGCGTTCCGAGAACACGTCATCGGACGTTTCACGAGAAGGCGTCCAGCGGGACCTGCTTCCTCTTATTGAGGGCAGCACCGTCAGCACCAAATATGGGGCTGTCCGGACCGACCACATCCTGTTCATTGCGTCCGGGGCATTCCACCTTTCAAAGCCTTCCGATCTTATTCCGGAACTGCAGGGGCGACTGCCCATCCGGGTGGAACTGCAGGCCCTGACACCAGAGGATTTCAAACGCATCCTGACCGAGCCGGATGCGTCGCTGGTGCAGCAATACGAAGCACTGATGGCGACCGAAGGTGTCACGCTGACGTTTGCCGAGGAGGCCATTGCCCGCATCGCGGAAGTGGCATGGAAGGTGAACGAAACCACCGAGAACATTGGTGCCCGCCGTCTGCACACGGTACTGGAAAGACTGCTGGAAAGCCTCTCCTACGATGCCGGCGACAAGGTCACCGAGACCTTTGAGGTGACGGCGGCCTATGTGGACGAGAAATTGGGCGAACTGGCGGAAGACGAAGATCTGAGCCGCTATATTCTCTAAGGCGAAGTCGGGGGCAGACGAAGCATTCATCTGCCCCCCCTTTTTTTGCTCAACCGGCCTCAGAAGCCCTTACTGAGCACGGGAAAAAAGGTGGGTGACATTGTCCAGGCTCGCCGCCAGTCTGCCTTTCTGGGCCTGTTTCTTGCGACCCTTGGCCACATACAGTGGCAGCATTTCCCCATAGAGACTCGTACTGATCGTACGCTGCTCGTCTTCCAGACGATCCCGACGGAGGCGGATGCCATATTTGGCCAGTTTCGGCTCCAGTTCATCGGCCCGGTTGAGAAGGTCCCTGCGGGTCATCTGGTAGGCATGCTCACAAACCATTCTCCGGCTCTGGAAGCTGAATACATTGGAGAAAAACAGCTTGGCATCATCCCGGGTGGGCTCGAACAGGAGAATGTCCTTATCCGGATAATCCCTGGCGTACTGGGCAATACCCGACTGCATCCGGGAATACACCATGGTCCGGAACATCTGTGACAACAGGTTGGGCAATCCGGACCGGGTCAGCTCACCCGGCTGCATCGATCCGGCGCGAACCGCCGCACTGGCATCAATCGGCACCTGGGGATTCACCGCAAAGACCAGATCGGCACCGTCCTCAAACGCCACAGACGCGTGCAGGCCCTTGCGCAGGGTTCCGTCCACGTAGTAACGGCCGTCGATCTCCACCGGAACATACAGCCCCGGGGACGCGGTGCTCGCCTGAATGGCCTTTGAAATAGGCACATGATCGAACCCCGGAGCACCAAAGCACACTGCCTCGGTACTCTCCACGTCGGCGGCCACCACATACAGACTATGTTTCAGTTGCCGGAAATCGTTGGTGCGTCCGAGCATCGTAAAGGCCCGCTTCAGATATTCGTGCAGGCCTTCGTTATCAAACAGACCCGTCGGAGCCGCCTGTGCCAGGATCGTCAGCGCCTCCAGGAAGCTCTGATCGTAGGGGTTGTTGATAAACCGGCTCAGGGCCGTCGTCATCAGCCCGGGTACAGCCATCAGGCGGCTGCCGATTTCTCCGAAAGCCGGGCGATAGAATACCTCCGGGTGAAAGGGGTGAACCTCAGCCTCGTTGCGGACAAAAATGCGACAGAGCTGCGCCGTGGTCATCTGGTTCGCCAGATTGGCCGCCGCAAAGGAACCCGCGTTGACGCCCACATAGACATCGAGGTTGTTGAAATCCAGGCCATCCAGCGCCTCGTCCAGAGCCCGCAGAGCGCCGATTTCGTAAATGCCGCCCAGCGGACCGCCGCCGCCCAGGGCAAGGCCGATCCTCGGCCCGGATGTTCGCTCCGTAGAAGATGCCATTCTCTGCTCCTTAGACCGCCTGTTCCGCAAACGCGGCAGATGAGGTTTTACCCGGACGCAGGTAGCGACCGAATCCGGCGTTTCTGAGGGCCAGATCCACGCAACTCTTGATCACGTGCGGCGAGTCCAGCAGGAGGACGTCTTCCAGCAACTGCATGGCCCACTCCCGCCCCACGCTGCGAATAACCGATTTGACCTTTGGCAGACTCGCTGCGTTCATCGAGAGCGAATCGTAACCCATCGCCATCAGCAATAGCGCGCCTCCCGGATCCCCGGCCAGCTCACCGCAGATGCCCACAGGCTTGCCAACGGCATGGGCATCCTGTGCGATGCGAACCAGCGCCTGCAGCACGGCAGGGTGGTACGAATGGTACAGCTGCGCGACCCGGGGATTGTTACGGTCCACCGCCAGCAGATACTGGGTCAGATCGTTGGATCCCACGGACAGGAAGTCGACGCGATCGGCCAGTTCACGAATCTGATAGACCGCCGCAGGCACTTCAACCATTACGCCGACCTTCGGCATATGGATGTCGTAGCCCTCTTCCCGCACCTCGTGATACACCCGATAGATCAGGTGCAGTGACTCTTCCACTTCCGAAATATTGCTGATCATGGGTAGCATGATCTGCAGGTTGTTCAGCCCCTCACTGGCCTTGAGCATCGCCCGCACCTGAACCAGGAATATCTCGGGATGATCGAGGGTCACCCGGATACCCCGCCACCCGAGGAACGGGTTCTCCTCCTGGATCGGGAAATAGGTCAGCGCCTTGTCTCCGCCGATATCGAGGGTCCTCATCGTGACCGGATTGGGCGCAAAGGCTTCCAGCTGTTCCCGGTAGTATTCCCGCTGCTCCTGCTCCGACGGAAACCGATCCTTGATCATGAACGGCACTTCCGTGCGGTAGAGTCCGATCCCCTCCGCCCCGTGGGACAGGGAGCGCACCACATCGGTCATCAGTCCGGTGTTGACCAGCAGGGATACCCGGTGACCATCGGTGGTCTCACAGGGCTTGTCCCGAAGCACCTCAAGCCCCTTGATGAGCTCGTCTTCCTCATCGCAGATGGCCTGGTAGAAGGCACGCAGATCCGACGACGGTGAGGCGAAAATCTGCCCTTCGAATCCGTCGACAATCAACTCTTTGCCATCGAGCTGGTTCACCGGAATATCCACCAGCCCCATCACCGTCGGCACGCCCATGGCCCGGGCAAGGATTGCCACGTGGGAGTTACTCGATCCCTTGACCGATACCAGCCCCACCAGTTGCCCCTTGGGGACTTCACCCAACATGGCTGGCGTCAGTTCCTCGCTCACGAGGACGGTCCTTTCCGGATATATCAGATGCTTCTGCTCACCTTCCTGCAGGTGGGACAATACCCGTCGTCCGAGGTCCCGGACATCCACCGCCCTCTCCTGAAGGTAGTGGTCATCCATCCGCTCGAAATGGCGGACATACTGCTGAACCACCTGTTTCAGCGCACCCTGGGCCCAGATGCCTTCACGAATGCGGTTTGCGACCTCGCCGGGCAATGCCTCATCGCCCAGCATGCGCAGATAGACATCGAATAACGCCTGTTCTTCCGGGCGGAGCTGACTGGCCAGACGACTGGCGACCCGTTCGATGTCCTCGCGCACGGCATTGACCGCCGCCCGGAACAGGGCCAGTTCGCCGTCAATGTCTTCCGTGGGTTTCTCGGGGACCACATCGAGATCCGCAGCCGGGTATACCACCACGCCACTTCCGATCGCCACGCCAGGCGCACCGGGAACGCCGTTGAAGCTGACATCCCTTGCCTCTTCGCCGGTCAGGGACATCCCGCTGATGGCGCCGGTTGCCTCACTGTGGGCGATCACTCCCGCCAGCTGAGCGGAGACGGTGACCAGAAAAGCCTCTTCGCCCTCATCAAAACAGCGCGAACTCTCGCGCTGCTGGACGACCAGCACCCCGAGTACCCGGCGGTGGTGAATAATAGGCACGCCCAGAAAGGAGCGGAAACGCTCTTCACCGGTTTCCGGGAAGTAGCGATAGCGGGGGTGGGAAGGCGCGTCTTCCAGGTTGATGGGTTCCTCACGGGAGCCCACCAGACCAACGAGGCCCTCGGAATACCCCAGGCTGACCTGACCGACGGCCTTGCGATAGAGGCCCTCGGTCGCCATCAGGATATAGCGGTTGGTGGCCGGATCCAGCAAGTAGACGGAACAGACCTCGGTGCCCATGGCCTTCTGCACCCGCGATACGATGATATCCAACGCCTCCTGCAGGTCGCGGGCGCCGTTTACCTCTTGTACAAGACTTCGCAGTATGCTCAGCATGGCAGGGTCATTCCGTCATTTCGAGTGATCCTTCAGGCGCCGGCTCTGCTCGGCTTTCCGCCACTGTTCCATGTGGTAAAAGAGCCTGGGAGCCAACTCCCGTAACGCACGTCTGTAGACTTCTCTCTTGAACGAAACCACCTGTCCCAACGGATACCAGTAGCTGACCCACTGCCACCCGTCGAATTCCGGTGAATCCGTGCCGTCCACACAAACCTGTGCGTCCGGTGATAACATCCTCAGCAGGAACCATTTCTGTTTTTGGCCCACACACACAGGGTGCGAGTTCTGGCGCACCATCCTCCTGGGAAGACGGTACCTCAGCCAGCCCCGGGTACAGCTGATGATTTCCACATCGCTGGCTGTGAGGCCGATTTCCTCTCCAAGCTCCCGATACAACGCTTCCTCAGGTGATTCGTCAGTTTTGATGCCGCCCTGAGGAAACTGCCAGGAGTCCTGCCCTATTCGCCTTGCCCACAGGACTTCTCCCCTGTGGTTGGCCAGAATGATTCCGACATTGGGTCTGAAACCGTCTGAATCGATCACGGCACAGTCCTCGCAAAAGTCGGTCGCCGCTCAAATTTTGATCGGCGAAAATTGTCCAAGTTGCTCTCATTCTTACAGAATCCCAAGGGTTCGGCAAACGGAGCCGATGCCGACAGGTCATGGTAGACTGAAGGCCTCTCACAACGCCCCGAAACCCTGGAGGACACTTTGACGCTCGCACTTTTTGATCTGGACAACACCCTGCTGGCCGGCGACAGCGATCACGCCTGGGGCGAGTTCCTGGTGGAAGAGGGACTGGTAGACGCAGAGGAGTATCGTCGGGCGAACGATCGCTTTTACCAGGAATACCTGAATGGTGAGCTCGACATTTTCCATTACCTGCGCTTTGCCCTCCAGCCGCTGGCGCGTCACGATATGGAGGAGCTTCTGGGCTGGCGCAGCACATTCATGAGCAAGAAAGTCATGCCCATGATGCAAGACAAGGCCCGGGAGCTGATCGAGCGGCACCGCCAGCAGGGCCATACCCTGATGATCATTACCGCCACCAATCGCTTCGTAACCGAGCCAATTGCCGAATACCTAGGCATCGAACACCTGATCGCGACGGAACCGGAACTGGTCAATGGACGCTTCACAGGCGAAGTAGCCGGGGTTCCCAGCTTCCAGGATGGCAAGGTCACACGCCTCAACGACTGGCTGCAATCCTGCGATCAATCGCTGGAAGGAGCCTGGTTCTATAGCGACTCCCACAACGACGTGCCACTGCTCAGGAACGTGACTCACCCGGTGGCTGTCGATCCGGATCCGACGCTCGAGCAGCTTGCCCGAGACGCCGGCTGGCCGGTGATTTCTCTTAGAGCGTAAGAGGGATTGGCTAGAAAAAACCGGTCAGCGACCGGACAAAGCACGCCTTGATGTAGTCCGTCTCGGGGATCCCGGGAACGACAGGATGATCCGGCGCCTGGTGTCCCTGCTCCAGCAGCTGAACAAAACGGTCGATCTTCCGGCCGCTGGCGCGGATGATATCAGTCAGCCGTTCCTGGGACAGATGCATCGAACAGGAAGCTGATACCAGCAGCCCGTCCCGTTCGAGGAGTCGGAGTCCGAGCTGATTCAGCCGCGCGTAGGCCTGTTCGCCGGCCTTCTGATCCCGACGTCGCGGAATCAGGGCCGGCGGATCCAGCACCACGATGTCGAACTTCTCTTTTTCATCCGCCAAAGCCTTGAGTGCCTCGAAGGCATCGCCTTCAATGGTTTCCACGTTATCAAGGCCGTTGAGACCGGCGTTGTGGTGGACCGAATCGATCGCAGAGGCAGATGCGTCGACGCAAGTCACCTGTGAGGCACCGGCGCAGCCCGCCTGAAGGCCCCAGCCACCGGCATAACTGAACACATCCAGCACGCGCTTGCCCGGTGCGTAGGCCTGCAGGCGCTGCCGGTTCATGCGGTGATCGTAGAACCACCCGGTTTTCTGCCCACCCGTGATCGGCACCTCAAACCGTACGCCATTCTCCTCAACCCGCAGGCGATCCGTCTCCGGACCGTGAGCCTGTTCAACATAGGTTTCAAGCCCCTCGATCCGGCGCATCTTGCCGTCGTTCTTGAGAATGATCGCGCGGGGCTGTACAAGACGCTGGACGGCACGTACCACGGCGTCCTTGAGCTGCTCCATTCCTGCCGTGGATATCTGGATCACTACGGTGTCGTCGAAACGGTCAATAACCAGCCCCGAAAGACCATCACTGTCACCGAAAACCCAGCGGTAAAACGGTCGATCAAACAGACGATCACGGAGAGCCAGGGCAGTATCCATCCTCTGGGTCAGCCGCTTCGGGGTCATCCCGTGGCCCGGATCCCGGCTGATCAGGCGTCCGCAGATCAGGGCATGCGGATTAACGAACAGGGTGCCAAGGGGCTTGTCGTTGGCCGCACGAAGTTCGGCCTGATCCCCCGGCTGGAAATCGGTCAGAGTCGTACGGCGGGTATCAACTTCGTTGCTGTAGACCCAGAGATGCCCGGAACGAAGCCGACGCTCCGCCCCTTTTCGAAGATACAGAGGGGGAAGGTTCATCCGGGTTACTCTTCCGCCGCCACGTGCTCCGCATAGGAGGTCGCATCCATCAGTCCGTCCAGCTCCCCGGCGTCGGAGAGCTTGACCCGAAACATCCAGCCCTCACCATAGGGATCTTCGTTGACCAGCTCCGGTTCGTCCTCGAGCGCGTCATTGATGGCAATGACTTCGCCAGTGACCGGGCTGAACACATCTGATGCGGATTTTACCGATTCGGCGACGCCCGCCTCTTCACCGCCGTTCACGGTGACGCCAAGGTCTGGCACGCCGATGTAGACAACGTCACCCAGTTGCTCCTGGGCAAAATCGGTAATGCCGACGGTTGCGGTACCGTCATCGGCCACGCGCACCCACTGGTGGGTCTCGATGTATCTGAGGTCTGAGGGGATCTCACTCATGTCGTTTGCTTCCTGTGGAATTTTTCGCGCAGTTTAACGCAAGAGCCTAGCGCCAGCGAACCTCGCGCGCGAGGTTCATGAACGAAGTCAGGTAATCCACGCTCCGATCCCGTTCACGAAGGCCTAAAAAGATCTGTTTGTGAATCCCCTCGATCCCCAACCGAACCGGTACCACGGGAAGTCGATGGCCATATTCGGCGACCATCCAGCCCGGCAAGGCGGACACACCCCGACCGGAGGCCACCATCTGTAAAAGGATATCCGTGGTCTCGATGGTCTTGTGCCGCGCCGGAGCACACTGGGCGGGCAGGAAAAACCGGGTGTAGATATCCAGGCGCTCGATCTCAACGGGATAGGTAATCAGGGTTTCCCGTTCGAGTTCTTCTGGCAGGACAAAATCCTGATCCGCCAGTTTGTGTCCCCGCGGAACCACCAGCATCTGCTCATAATCGAATACTGGCTCGAAAATCAGCCCCGGACGCCGCAAGGGGTCGGGCGTCACCAGCATATCGATCTCGTGCCCGAACAACGCCCCGATGCCGCCAAACTGGAATGCCTGTTTGACGTCCACGTCCACATCCGGCCAGGTCTCCAGATACGGGCCCACCACTTTCAGCAGCCACTGATAACAGGGATGGCATTCCATACCGATCCTCAGCATTCCGCGCTTACCTTTCGCAAACTGCGCCAGCACTGTCTCGGCATGCTCCATCTGCGGCAGGATGCGATGGGACAGCGCCAGCAGATACTCACCCGCCTGGGTCAGCCGCAACTGCCGCCCCTCCCGGGCCCACAATGCCGTTCCGGTCAGGCGCTCCAGTTTTTTCACCGTATGACTGAGCGCCGATTGGGTGAGATGAAGCGCCGCCGCAGCGGCCGTGAGAGAGCCCTCCCGATCGACCGCACGGAGAATTTCAAGATGATGGCGATCCAGCATAGCGCCCCTCTATTCGTGAAAAATCTTCATGGATCAGTGAAATAATACCATTATTTTTCATCACCAGGCCTCGCTATCCTGCCCCGATTCATCAAACAACGGATATGCAGGAGGACAGGATGGTTACCACACATACATTGGGCTACCCCCGAATTGGTGCAGACCGGGAGCTCAAATTTGCGCTTGAAGCCTACTGGGCAGGATCGGTCAGCGCCGAGGCACTGGAAACGACGGCCGCCGACCTGCGTCGCCAGCATTGGCAGGACCAGCGGGATCTGACCCTGGTATCTGTCGGAGATTTCTCGCTGTACGATCAGGTCCTCGACATGAGCGCCATTCTCGGCAATCTCCCGCCCCGAACGGCTGCGGCTGACTCAGGGGAATTGGAGCGATACTTCCGTGCCGCCCGCGGCCGGGGTGCCGGGGACACCGGCTGCTGCGGGACACAGGCCGGAGAAATGACCAAGTGGTTCGATACCAACTATCACTATATTGTCCCGGAACTGGCCAGCGACACACACTTCGAACTCGACGCCCATCGGCTGCTCGCCCAACTCGAGGAGGCCCGGCAGAACGGGCACTCTGCGAAACCGGTCATTATCGGACCTGTAACCTATCTCTGGCTGGGAAAAGCCCGGGACGGGATCGACAGACTCGATTTGCTGGAGCGTCTTCTCCCGATCTACGGGGAACTTCTCAACCAACTGGCCGAAGCCGGCGCCGACTGGGTGCAGATCGACGAACCGGCCCTGGTTACGGAACTCGACGAGGCCTGGCAGCATGCGTTCCGGGTTGCGTACCACCAGCTCAAGGCGGCCCGGCCGAAACTGCTGCTGACGACTTACTTCGGACAGCTTCGCGACAACCTTCAACTCGCCTGCGATCTGCCGGTGGCCGGCATACACCTGGATGCGGTGAGCGCTCAACCCGAAGCCAGTCGTCTGGCGGACTGGCTGCCAACGCACAAGGTGCTCTCACTGGGCGTCATCAGTGGCCGGAACGTGTGGAAATCAGATCTGAGCGAAATACTCGACTGGCTGGAGCCCCTGCATGGGAGACTCGGTGAACGACTCTGGCTCGCCCCTTCCTGTTCACTGCTTCACGTCCCCCTCGACCTGGACAGGGAAACCGAACTGGACCCGGAAATTGAACAATGGCTGTCGTTTGCCAGGCAGAAACTGGGAGAGATTGGTGTCCTGGCTCGGGCCCTGGCCTCAGGACGCGACTCGGTCAGCCGCCAACTCGCCGAAAACCGGTCCGCCCTCGAGGCAAGAAGGCGCTCGCCAAAAACCCGCAATCCGGCGGTTCGCCAGGCACTCTCCCGGGTGACACCGCAGCTCGGACAACGACGCAGTTCCTACCCTTATCGACGCCGACTTCAACACGAACGACTGGGATTGCCTCACCTACCCACCACTACGATTGGCTCCTTTCCGCAGACACAGGATATCCGGACTGCACGGCGCCAGTATCGTAACGGTCTCCTGAGCGATCAGGCGTATCGGCAACACATACGTGAGACCATTGCCCACTGCATCAGGGAGCAGGAAGCGCTTGGCCTGGATCTACTGGTTCACGGCGAAGCCGAGCGAAACGACATGGTGGAGTACTTCGGGGAACAACTGGATGGCTATCTCTTCAGCCGGTTCGGCTGGGTCCAGTCGTACGGATCCCGATGCGTAAAACCCCCCATCCTGTATGGCGACATCCATCGGCCCAAGGCCATGACCGTCGATTGGATCCGGTACGCCCAGTCGCTGACCGGAAAACCCGTAAAAGGCATGCTGACCGGACCGGTAACCCTTTTGAACTGGTCCTTCGTCCGAGACGACCAACCACGCTCCGAGACCGCCTGTCAGTTAGCGCTTGCCGTCAGGGAAGAGGTCCTGGACCTGGAGCAGGCCGGAGTCCCGGTCATTCAGGTCGATGAAGCGGCGCTGAGAGAGGGCCTGCCATTACGGCGGTCGGACTGGAGCGACTACCTGGATTGGGCCATCAAGGCCTTCCGGATTGCCGCAAACGGCGTCAGGGACGAGACGCAGATTCATACTCACATGTGCTATTCCGAATTCAACGATATTCTCGCTGCCATTGCACACATGGACGCGGACGTCATCACCATTGAAGCGTCCCGGTCGGACCTCGAACTCCTGAATGGCTTTCGGGATTACGAGTACCCTAATGACATCGGGCCGGGCGTCTACGACATCCATTCGCCGAATATCCCGGAAACCAACGACATTCTGGAAACGCTGGAAAAGGCGTCCCGGCGCATACCGGGGGACCGACTCTGGGTAAATCCGGACTGCGGCCTGAAAACGCGGCAGTGGCCCGAAGTACGGGAAGCCCTCAAATCGATGGTGGACGCAGCGAAACAGTTACGCCGGGCGCAAGGAGACAGAGCTCCGCTACAGGATCCTGAAAGGTCTCAATAGCCGGAGCTGTTTTCATCCAGTTCGAATTCGAACGCGGAGGCACGGCAAACTTCCGTCGTGAACTCCCCGTTACTCTTGAATTCGAACCAGCGATAGCCAGGCGCCAGGGGCTCAACGGAAAACCCACTGGAACCGGCGGTGAACTGGATACAGGTTGACGGCGTAGCGAACAGCTGTATGCCGTTGCGTGTCCGCTCATACTCCTGATGGACATGCCCCCAGAGCACCACACGGACCTGGGGGTGCCGATCCACAATGCGCCAGAACGCGTCCCGGTTTTTCAGACCGATCTTCTCCATCCAGTCCGAACCGATATCGACCGGGTGATGGTGCAATGCCACCAGCGTTGGGGTATCCGGATACTCTGAAAGGGCAGACTCCAGAAAATCCAGCTCGGTCTCAGCCAATTCGCCAAAGACCTTGCCCGGTACCGAGGAATCCAGGAGCACAAAATGCCAACCGGACTGCAATATCTGCCGCCTGTCGGCCTGATACTCCCCGGCGATTTCCCTGAGAACCGGCGCATTATCGTGATTTCCTGACATCCATGCGGAATCGCCACCAAGCCGGGACAGACTCTCGCCAAATACGCGATACGCGGTCTCGGAACCGTCCTGCGCCAGATCGCCTGTCGCAAGAATGAGATCTGGCTGACCGTGAACAGAGAGAACTTCCTGGATGACCGCTGAGAGGCTGTCCCGGGTGACAACGCCCAGCAGGGCTCCATCCTTGTGGGCCATAAGATGCGGATCTGTAATCTGGAGCACCCGCAGGGGGCGGGCCTCTTCCGGACTGGTCATGGCGTACCTGTTATGCCTTTTTCGAACACCTGAAAACAGGAACAAGTGTACGACGGGCACCAGCAGATTGATCGTCCACAAATGCCACCGGAGTCACATTCTGGCGAGCCACCGGGGACATATTGCATTTTTTGACAACTATGGCACAAACAGAAGACCCAGTCAGTCAATGCCTTCCTTCGCAGACCAGGCGGCGTGCTCCATCGGCAGGTGACCAAAACGCAGGCAGTAATCGAGCCAGTCGGCCAGGAACCCGTTGACCTGGGCCTTTTCGTCCGGGTGATGCATGAAGCGGTTGGGATAGTCGTTGACCGGGGCGATCTGGCGATCACGGTAACAACTGATGACCTCGGCCATAGCCGCGTCATGATAGACCCTTACGGTCATCTGGGGATTGTTGAGCCACCGGCCGGAATTGTGAATCTGCTCAAGCAGGAGGGTTTCGGTGAACTTTGCGGTCTGGAGGACCGTGATCCGGACCCGTCCCAGATACTGGTTTTCCCGGTGCAATTCGAATTCGCACACGGGCTCCCCATCCGCCTCAAGCTGACGAAGCTTGCACAGACGCTGGTAATTCCCATCGCAAAGAGCCCCCAACCTCCGGAGGTCCGGGACGTAGCGCCGGGGTTTCATGGTCCACTGGGTCATTCTGACAGTCCCTCAAGGAGCCTCGGCCGGTTCAGTTCCAGCCATTGGAGCGCAATAATAGCGGCCGCATTGTTGATGGTACCATCGTGGATCATGGCTATTGCCTCACTGGCGGGCAAAACATGGGCGCGAATATCCTCATGCTCATGCTCCACCCCGAACAGCCCACCCGCGTCGCGGGTGCTGATATGGCCGCAATACAGGTGGATCATTTCGGTACTACCACCAGGTGAGACGAAGTAATCGCAAATCTTGTCGAGCTGGCTGAACGTCAGCCCAGCCTCCTCCTGGCCCTCTCTCTGGGCCACTTCCTCGGGTGTTTCACCTTCTTCGTTCATGCCCGCGACCAGTTCGAGAAGCCAGGGCGACTGATTCCGGCCCAATACCCCCAGCCGGAACTGTTCCAGAAGCACGACTTCGTCGCGCTCGGCGTCGTAAGGCAATACGCAGGTGGCATCGCCGCGGATGAACAGTTCGCGGGTAAAGACTGGCATCTCGCGACCATCGAAACGCGGATGGGTCAACCAGAGCTTGTCCATGCGGAAAAAGCCCTGGAAGACGGTTTCGCGTTTTTCGATGGTCACATCGCTTTCGGAAAACTGAAACGGTTTCGGCATGAACACTTCCGGTTAAACGTCGATTTTGAACGATAGCCGGAACTCGGGCGGGACTGCAAGTTACGCTCCCGGGACATGAGACTGGGTGCTTGGCAGACATTGGATCGGGCTTTCCAAAACACGCTCCTGCGGCCCATCCATGGGGCGCTTGGGCTCCGCCATCCATGGCTCCGCACAGTTTTGGAAAGCCCGATCCAATCTCTGCCCCAAACCTCAAGCGGTACGCAAATAAGAACAAACCGACCAGCAATCCAACAGGAGCATAATGGTCAAGCTCTGGTAGAGCCGTGGTGGCGACCTTGTTCAGGAACGTGCGGAGCCAGGGATGGCGGAGCTCGAGACGCACAGGGACGTCTCGAGTCGTTTCCTGAACAAGGTCGCCACCATGGCTCATGCCCCAATCCTGAAGGCTGGCGAGGCTAGCACTCCAGAATCAGATCTTGTCGTAGAGCTTCCCACCGGACTCGACGAATTCCCGGGATTTCTCTTCCATGCCGGCATCAATCGCAGACACCTCATCAAGACCATGCTCTGCGGCGTAATCCCTAACCTCCTGGGAAATCTTCATGGAGCAGAACTTGGGGCCACACATCGAACAGAAATGCGCCACCTTGGCCGATTCCTTCGGCAGGGTCTCGTCGTGGTAGGCCCGTGCCGTGTCAGGATCCAGCCCCAGATTGAACTGGTCTTCCCAACGGAATTCGAAACGGGCCTTGGACAAGGCATTGTCCCGGATCTGCGCGCCGGGATGCCCCTTGGCCAGGTCCGCGGCATGGGCGGCGATCTTGTAAGTGATGATGCCAGTCTTCACATCGTCCTTGTTTGGCAGGCCAAGGTGCTCTTTAGGCGTGACATAGCAAAGCATGGCGCAGCCGTACCAACCAATCATCGCGGCACCAATGCCCGAGGTAATGTGATCGTAGCCCGGTGCAATATCGGTAATCAGCGGCCCGAGTGTGTAGAACGGCGCTTCGTCGCAGCACTCGAGCTGCTTGTCCATGTTCTCCTTCACCAGATGCATGGGCACGTGGCCCGGGCCCTCGATCATGCACTGGACATCGTGTTTCCAGGCAATCTTGGTGAGCTCGCCCAGGGTTTCCAGTTCACCAAACTGGGCCTCGTCGTTAGCGTCGGCAATCGACCCCGGGCGCAAACCGTCACCGAGACTGAAGGACACATCGTAGGCTTTCATGATTTCGCAGATGTCTTCGAAGTGCTCGTACAGGAAGCTTTCTTTATGGTGGGCCAGACACCACTTGGCCATGATGGAGCCCCCGCGGGACACAATGCCGGTGGTTCGCTTGGCGGTCAGCGGAACGTGATGCAGGCGCACACCAGCGTGGATGGTAAAGTAGTCCACGCCCTGCTCGGCCTGCTCAATCAGCGTGTCCCGGAAGATTTCCCAGGTGAGGTCCTCAGCCACACCGCCTACTTTCTCCAGCGCCTGATAGATGGGCACGGTGCCGATGGGCACCGGCGAGTTGCGGATGATCCACTCACGGGTCTCGTGGATGTTCTTGCCGGTGGACAGGTCCATCACCGTGTCCGATCCCCAACGGATGCCCCAGGTAAGCTTCTCTACTTCCTCTTCAATCGAAGAACTGACCGCCGAGTTGCCGATATTACCGTTGATCTTCACCAGGAAGTTGCGCCCGATGATCATCGGCTCCGCTTCGGGGTGGTTGATGTTGGCGGGAATGATGGCGCGACCACGGGCCACTTCGTCACGCACGAACTCCGGGGTGATTTCCGGCGGCAGGTTGGCACCGAACGACTGTCCCGGGTGCTGTTCGTCCAGCAGGCCGTTTTCCCGGGCCTCCTGCAGTTTCATGTTTTCCCGGATGGCGATGAATTCCATCTCCGGGGTAATAATGCCCTGGCGGGCGTAGTGCATCTGGCTGACATTCTTACCCGGCCTGGCGCGCAGCGGCTTGCGCTCATCCATGAACCGGAGCGGATCCAGAAGCGGATCTTTCATGCGCCGCCGGGTAAACTCCGAGGTGTAGCCGTCCAGTTGTTCCGTGTCGCCACGCTCGGCAATCCAGGCCGCCCGAAGAGGCTGAAGCCCTTTGCGGAGGTCGATGCTGGCTTCCGGATCGGTGTAGGGGCCGGAGGTATCGTACACCACAACCGGTGGGTTGGTTTCGCCTCCCATCTCCGTAGGCGTGTCGCCCACGGTAATTTCCCTCATAGGCACCCGCAGATCGGGCCGGCTACCCTGTACGTATATTTTTCGTGAGCTTGGTAACGGTTTGATTGCGGCGGAGTCCACCTGGGCGGAGTCACTGAGGTAGGACGGAAAATCGTTCATCATTCGCTCCCGGATCTGAAGAAGGGTTCGGGTCGCGTATGACGGAGTGTCGGGACGATAGACGAGGCCGGGATACAAATGGCGCTGGTTATCGTCGTGTCTTAATCCCTACGCCGGCATTATCCGGATCAGGTTGCGGGTTCTGCGATGCAATCTCAGCCGGTTTCCCGTGATGGAGGAAACCAGCACCCCGTCAAGACGCGAGTGAATTCTCGTTCGCACACTGAATGTGTGACCTTTGCAAGTGTAGAGCCAGGGGCAATTATTGTCCATAATGGCCAACCAAACGCAGACAGACAGCCGCTCCGGCAGCGAACAGCCGTCATCAAGCGTCCCGGATCGACGCCTTTGAGCACAGGTATTCAGGAGAACCAATGAAAAAACGACTGCTTTCCGGATTGATCGGCCTCATGGCAGCGCAGCCCGTGCTGGCCATGGACCTGATGGAAACCTACAAGAAAGCCCTGTCCTACGACTCTGGCATTGCCGCTGCACAGGCCAGCTACGAGGCCCAGAAGGCCGCCAGTGACGTCAGCAAGAGCGCATTGCTGCCACAGATCGGCGCCTCTGCAGATGCCAAACATACCGATATTGACGGCGAGATCCAGGACGAGAGCTACAAGTCGACCAGTTACGGAGTGCAACTCACACAGCCTCTGTTCCGGGCCGATTCCTGGTTCAGCTACGATGCGAGCAAGTTCCAGACCGAGTCCGCCCGCGCTCAATACAACCTCGCCCAGCAGCAACTCATCCTTGATGTTGCCGCGGCTTACTTCAACGTGCTTCGGGCTCAGGATACCGTCACCACTGCACGCGCTACAGAAGCCGCCATCCAGCGCCAGTACGAGCAGGCGCAGGAACGTTTCGACGTGGGGCTGATCGCCATCACGGCCGTGTACGAGGCTCGCGCCAGCTACGACGACAGCAAAAGCCAGCGCATTGCTGCCGAGAACCAGTTGAACGTGGCCCGTGAACGGCTTGCACGACTGACTGGCGAGTATCCCGAAGGCCTGGATAACCTGCAGCGCAAGTTCCCCCTGGACCGCCCGGAACCCATGGATCCGTCAGCCTGGGAAACCACCGCACTGGCGCAGAACTGGTCCATTCAGTCCTCGCTCTACCAACTGAATGCCAGTGAGGCAAATCTCAAGGTGGCCAAGGCCGGACACTACCCGACCGTCAACCTGACGGCCTCCTACGGCGATACCCAGATCTACGGCGGCAGCCCGCAACAGTTTGAAGGCACACAGGGTGTGATCGGCGTGGAACTGAACGTTCCCCTCTACACCGGCGGTGGAACACAGGCCGGTGTCCGCCAGCAGCGTTCACTCGTCAACGTTGCCGAACAACAGTTGAACACGGTGCGCAGGGATGTTCGCGTCAACACCCGCAGCCTGTTCCTCACCGTTAACAACAACATCGAAACCGCATCTGCGCTCGCCCAGACGATTATTTCCCGTCGGAGCGCCCTGGATGCAACGCGTGCCGGGTACGAAGTCGGGACACGCAATATCGTCGAAGTCCTGGACGCCGAGCGGGCCTACTACGTGGCGCTGCGTGACTATGCCAATGCGCGTTACGACTATGTGATCAACAGCCTTCAGCTAAAGCAGGCCGCAGGCACCCTCAGCCCACAGGATCTGGTGGACCTGAACAACTGGTTAAGTGAAACTGCCCCGGGCATCGAGGCACTCGCCAACGAACAGAAAACGCTTCAGGATCCCACCCAGTAACGGTTAACTGGCATCGACCACCCCGTGGCCGATGCCAGTTACAGCCGATCGATAATCCCGTCCACGACGCGCTCCAGCGCCCCCCGGTTCTGGTTCACCACATTCAGTGCCTTCCGCCCCGTTTCCAGGCGCGCCGTGGGCTGGCTGAAAAGATAAACAAGGGAGGCTGCCAGCTCTTCAGCACTGCCCACAAAGCTGACACCAGCCCCTTCCAGTAACCGATCGTAGATCGTCTCAAAATTGAAAACGTGCTTTCCGGAGAACACCGGAATGCCCCAACCGGCGGGTTCCAGAGGGTTGTGCCCACCGCGCTCAATCAGGGAACCGCCCACAAAGGCGATATCGCTTGCACCATAGAGCATCATCAGTTCCCCCATCGTATCCCCCAGATACACCTGAGCCGATGCAGGATCCTCGCCAGATGAGCGACGAGCCAGGGTAAGCCCGCGAGCGTGGACTTTACCTGCCACGGGTTCGAACCGCTCCGGATGACGAGGGACCAGTATCAATAAGGCATCGGGATGCACGGCCAGCACCTGCTCATGGGCCGTCAGCAACTGAGCGTCCTCGCCGGCGTGGGTACTCCCCCCTATCCAGATCGGCCGCGCGCCCAGGCGATTTTTCAGTTCCCGTGCCTGCCGGCGGATGTCCTCCGGAATATCCACATCGAATTTCACGCTGCCTGTCACTTCCACATTGACTGGAGCCACACCGATCCGACGAAACCGTTCGGCATCCGGCTCGGCCTGGGCGGCGACCCAACTGATGCTTTTGACAATAGGCGCGACCAGCCGACCCACCCGCTCATACCCGCGAGCAGAGCGCTCGGACAAGCGCGCGTTGATCAGAAATACCGGAATATCCCTGGAGCGGCTCTGGCGAATCATGTTGGGCCAGATCTCGGTTTCCATGATGACAAGAATCCGGGGACGGACCCGGTCCAGGAAGCGCCGGATTGAACCCGGGGTATCGTAGGGGGCATAAGCATACTGGATCCGGTTTCCGAACATCTTCCGGGCCTGGGAGAGGCCGGTGTCGGTCATGGCGGTCAGCAGAATGGAAGCCGAAGGATTGCGCACAAGAAGCCGGCGTATCAAGGGCGCCGCGGCGATGGTTTCACCGACGGATACGGCATGCACCCAGATGACCGTGCCAGCCGTAGCAGGCACATAACCCAGACGGTGGCGCCAGTTACGGTGAAGGTCCGGCGCCTCACGTCCCTGCCACCACAGCCGGATCAGAGCAAACGGCAGCAAAAATCGGATCAGCTGGGAATAGATAAATTGAAGCACACGGGACTCCAGACAAAACAGTACGTTATCATACCGACTATCCGTCGGGACCCGAATACTGCCCCGAGAACCCGCATTTGTCGACGCAGAGTTGAACGATTTTGAAGCAGAAGTACCGAAAACTGCCCCGAAATACGGACTATTCGGCCTACCGGCATCCTCGCTGGTGGCCAACCTGGATTGCCGTAGCGTGCATGTGGCTGGTAGCCCAGCTGCCCATCCGTCTGCAATGGTGGCTGGGAAAGATGATTGGATTGCTGGCCTGGAGACTCGCTGGAAGTCGGCGTCACATTACGGAAGTCAACATCCGGCTATGCTTCCCCGAACTGAATGCACAACAGCAGGCAGCGCTGGTCAGGAAGTCCTTCATTGCCAACGGCATCGGCGTGATGGAGCTGGGCATCGCCTGGTTCCGGAATCCGGCAAAGCTGACCGGAATCACCGAAATCCACGGCATCGAGCATTTTGAGAAGGCGCTGGAGGCTGGCAATGGGGTTCTGCTGCTGGGGGGCCATTACAGCACTCTCGATCTGGGCGGCAGCCTGGTGACCGAATATATCGAGGCAGACGTCATGCAACGGGACCATAACAACCCCCTCATGAACGCGGTCATGACCCGGGCCCGTGGGCGTCGATATGGGACCGTCCTGGGCGCCAGGGATCTACGGGGATTGTTCCGCAGCCTTAGAAAGAACCGCGCGGTCTGGTATGCCACAGACCAGGATTACGGGCGCAAGGATATCGTGTTTGCGCCCTTTTTCGGGATCCCCGCAGGAACCATTACGGCAACATCCAGGATTGCCGAACGCAGCCACTGCAAGGTGGTTCCGTTCAGCCATTTCAGGCGGGATGACAAGCCCGGCTACGACATCTATTTTCATCCTCCGCTGGACAACTTTCCCAGTGGCGACGATCTTGAGGATGCCACGCGGATCAACCACATCATCGAGCAGGAGATACGCAAGGCGCCGGATCAGTACCTCTGGATGCATCGCCGCTTCAAGACACGGCCTGACAGGCAGGATCCTGGCTTCTACGGACGCAAATAGGAGCAAACGCTGGCATGGAGGATCAACACACACCTGTGGTGTGGCTGATTACCGACGGCAAACCCGGTCATCGCAATCAACTGAAGGGGCTGGGCAATCGACTGCGGGTTCTTGCCGGGGCCAGCCTCCACTGGCTGGATGCCCGGGAGATTTCAACGCCACTCTGGCGGGTACTGCTTGGTGCCCCTCCGGCGTTGCCCGACCTACCCGATCCCGACCTGATTGTCGCCGCAGGCACAGGCACACACCGCCTGATTCTGGCATTGCGGCGTGTTCGCAACAGCAAGACCCTGGTGCTCATGAAACCCTCGTTTCCGCTCAATTGGGTCGATGCAGCGATCATTCCGGAGCATGATGACGTCAGTGCCTCAGACCGGGTCCTGGTCTCGGAAGGGGTTATCAACAGCATCACGCCCCTGGCCAAACTGACAACAAAACATGAAGCCCTGGTTCTGATCGGCGGTCCGTCCCCACACTTCCATTGGGACAGCGACGCTATCGCCAGTCAGTTGAGCCAGCTGCCGGCAAGCTATCCCGACTGGCGCTGGACAATCAGCGACTCCCGACGTACGCCGGCCGATCTTCGTCAGCGACTGGCGGAGTTAGCGGCACCCAGGGTCACCGTGGTCAGCTCCGATCAAACCCACGAAAACTGGCTGGCGCATCAACTGTCGGCATCAAGAGCTGCATGGGTGACCCCCGACAGCATGTCGATGGTCTGTGAGGCCGTCACCTCGGGGGTACCAACCGGCCTGCTCGAGTTACCATCGAAGGGGCACAGCCGGGTTGCACTCGGCATCGCCCGTCTGGCGGAACGGGGACGGATCGCCCATTGGCGCGACCATCCGGCCGTGATGTCAGCGCGGTTGCGCCACGACAGCAAACTCTGGGAGGCTGACCGGGCTGCGCGCTGGGTGATAAAGCGTTTCTGGAACCCCGGGCACAAATGAACAAGGCAGGATCGACAACAAGGTGAGAATTCTTCAAGCGCTACCGGCGTTGCACAGTGGCGGAGTCGAACGGGGCACGGTCGAGTTTTCGGCGGAGCTGATCCGTCAGGGCCATGAATCCTTCGTGGTTTCAAACGGAGGACCGCTTGCCGAACAGATCCGGGGCCAGGGCTCGACCCACATTCACATGCCGATCCATCGCAAATCACCGGCCTCGTTCGGGCAAATCCTGCCAATGCGGAGACTGCTTCTGGACCTGAAGCCCGACATCGTGCACGTCCGCTCCCGCATGCCTGCCTGGATCGTTTACCTGGCCCTAAGAAGCATTGCTCCGGCCGAGCGCCCCGGAATCGTCTCAACGTTCCACGGCATGTACTCGGTCAATCCCTACAGCGCAATCATGACGCGCGCCGACCACATCATTGCCGTCTCCAACTGCGTTCGGGAATATGTTCTCGAACACTTTCGGGTGCCGGAAAACAGACTCACCGTGATTCAGAGGGGCGTCGACCTGGCAGCCTTCCACAATCGGAACCTGAATACCCAGTGGCTGCAGCAGTTGTTATCACGTTTTCCGCAACTCGAAGACAAACGCATCATCATGATGCCCGGCCGGATTTCACGCTGGAAAGGCCAACTCGACTTCCTGGCGATGATGCAGCGGCTGGTCCAGGATCGTCCGGACTGCCACGGCATCATCGTCGGTGGCGCAGAACCCGGCAAGGAACGTTTCCTGGAAGAGTTGGAGCGGGAGCGGAGCCGGCTGGGACTGACAGACAAGATCACCTTTCTTGGTCAGCGCAACGACATGCACAACCTGTATCTGCTGGCCGATGTCGTCTGTCATATGTCCACCAAACCCGAACCGTTCGGTCGCACCGTCACCGAAGCCCTCGCCTCGGGCACGCCGGTGGTCGCCTATGAGCGAGGCGGCGCTGCGGAGACCTTGCAGGCCTGCTTTCAGGAAG
This sequence comes from Marinobacter santoriniensis NKSG1, assembly GCF_000347775.1. GTDB lineage: Bacteria > Pseudomonadota > Gammaproteobacteria > Pseudomonadales > Oleiphilaceae > Marinobacter > Marinobacter santoriniensis. The sequence continues at coordinate 73,866 of NZ_APAT01000029.1, read as the reverse complement.
GGCTGGTCCGCCCTGACGACCATCACGAATTCGCAATCCGTGTATCGGAGCTGCTCAGCCGCCCTCGCCGCGACATCAAGATTCCGGAACGTTTCCAACTGGACGCCCAGGTCGGTGCCACACTGGCGATCTATCGGAATATCCTGGACCGGAAACTGTCGGAATGAAGGTGGCGATGATCCTGGGGACGCCCGGAACCGGCTGGGGCGGCATGGAGAAACATACCGCCGAACTGGCCGCCGCCCTCAGCACTCTCGGCCACGAGATTCACGTACTGGCCCACGAATCCTACCGTCCCCGGTTTGCAGAGGACCTGACATTTCATCCGGTCCCCATCAATCTGGGCCGAAGAAATCCCTGGTTACGCCACCGGATACGGCGAATCCTCGAACAAATTGCACCGGATGTCGCCCATGCCCAGGGCAGCAAGGCCGCCGATATCCTGGGCCGACTGCGCCTGCCGGCAAATTGCCAGACCGTGGGAACCCTGCACGGCAGCAAATCCACGGATGCGCCCTTTCGCCGTCTGGACAAGGTCATTGCCGTCAGCCAGTCCCTCTATGACAACCTCTCCCACCCTCACCGGTTTCTCGTCTTCAATGGCACAGAATGGTCTGGCGATAGGTCCCTGCCACCCGGTTTCTGGCCACCGAACTGGTCATCCGGGCACCTGAACGCCATTGCCGCAGGGCGACTGGAGCCGGTCAAAGGATTTGAATCGTTGATTCTCGCCTGGCAAAACGTGCTGGAGCGTTTTCCAACTGCACACCTGACTATTTTCGGCGAAGGATCCCAGAAAGACCGGCTCGGGAGCCTGATCCGGGAACGAGCGCTCACCAGCGCGATCACACTCGCAGGGGCGCGAGGCAGCCTCTCGGGAGCTTACGGGCTTGCTGACCTGACGGTGATCAGCTCGGAAAGGGAGGGGTTTCCCTACGTCCTTGTGGAGGCCCTGCTGGAGCAGTGTCCCGTGGTCTCGACACCCGTTTCCGGTTGCACGGAACTCCTTCCCCCAAAAGCCATTGCCAGGGATCACAGTCATCCCGCCCTCGCCGAGTGCATCGTCAGCGCATTCAGCAGTCTGGAGGAGCTCAGGGCCCAGGAGCAGAAAGCCTTTGTCTTTGCCCGTGCAAACCTGACCGCACGGGCCATGGCGGAGGCCACTCTCGAAGCCTATCTTGCGGCCTGATCCGGCGGAACGGACACCTCCGAGGCCCGGTCCTGACGTGCAAATTCCGCCAGCATCTGTCGTTCCTTCGCTTTGGCGAGCCTCATGAAATTCCTGTTTGCGGCGGTTATCGAAACACTCAAACCAAACCAGCCGTTGAGGATCTGACGGTGGAGCAGGTAGTACTTGAGAAATTTCAACGGAAACTCGACGAACAGCCGACCGGATGAAATATGACGTCCCGTGGCTTCCAGGAAGCGGGCCTGCTCGCTGGACAACTGACAATACTTTTTCTCCATCTGTTCGAGAGAAATGAGGGTACGGTGCAAAACGTCGCCTTTGAGGTCCCGAACCTCCCCGTCCAACACCTTCGGGCGATCATCGTTACTATCGGCCACTGCATTGATCACTGCTTTCTTGCGATTGTACAAACGGAGTATTTTTTTGGTCTTGTCATGCCGGAACGGATGCCTCGGGTCCGGCTGCGACAGGACCCAACGCATGCGGAAGCCCGCAATGTCCGACGAAACCGGACGGGAAAACAGCGACCGGATATTGGCTGCGAGCTCATCGGAAAGCACCTCATCGGCGTCCAGGTCCAGAACCCAGTCATTCCGGCAGAGACTTGCGGCATACGCTTTCTGACTGGCAAAGCCCTCCCATTCGCGGTACACGACCCGCGCACCGAATTGCTCTGCGATGTCGACCGTGCAATCCGAACTGCCGGAATCGACCACAATGATCTCATCCACCCAGCCCCGGACCGACGCCAGGGATTCCGGCAAGCGTTCTTCCTCATTCAGCGTGATGTAGTAAACCGATAGCGGTAGTTTTCTGGTCATTTGCAGCCATTTCCCGATGATTCATGCCGATGGCAAACTGTTGTCCCCGAGCGCCTGTGTTAGAATTCCCGGCCAATGAACAGACCGATGCTGGACCCATCCAACGCCCGGAGCAACTCCATGATACACCCCGTCATTATGGCCGGCGGTACCGGCTCACGCCTCTGGCCCCTGTCGAGGCAGCTGAACCCCAAACAGTTCCTCAGACTCACCGACAGCCGGCTCTCGATGCTGCAGATGACCGTTGCCCGCCTGGAGGGTCTCGATTCAGCCGAGCCATTGCTGATCTGCAACGAGGAACACCGGTTCCTGGCCGCAGAACAGATGCGCCAGTCCGGCCATGAAGAAACCCGAATTATCCTGGAGCCCTGTGGCCGGAACACCGCCCCGGCCATTGCCCTCGCGGCTATTCAGCTGGTCCGGGATTTACCGGAGGACGCGGATGACCCTCTGATGCTCGTGCTCGCGGCCGATCACCTGATCCAGGATGTCGAGGCGTTTCAGCAAGGCATCCACAAAGCCGTGCCTCTGGCGGAACAGGGCAAGCTTGTGACCTTCGGCATCGTTCCGAGCCATCCTGAGACGGGCTACGGCTATATCCACCGGGGCAAGGAACTGGCACCCGAGGCACATACGGTCGACCGTTTCGTCGAGAAACCGGACCAGGAAACGGCTCAGGGCTATCTGGATTCCGGCGACTATCTCTGGAACAGTGGCATGTTTCTGTTCGGAGCCCGTCGCTACCTTGCAGAACTCGAAAAGCATCGGCCCGATATCCTCGCGATCTGTCAGGCAGCATCCGACGATGCAGCCCAGGACCTGCATTTCATTCGCATCAACGCGGACATCTTTGCCGACTGTCCCGAGGACTCCGTCGACTATGCCGTGATGGAAAAAACCAGCAACGCCGCTGTCATTTCCCTGGATGCCGGCTGGAGCGACATAGGCTCCTGGTCCGCGCTCTGGGAAGTCAATGAAAAAGACAGCCAGGGCAACAGTTTCACCGGCGATGTCATCGCCCAGGACACGGCCAACACCCTGGTCCGCGCTGACAGCCGCCTGGTCGCAACCGTTGGCGTGGAAAACCTGGTGATCATCGAGACCAAGGACGCGTTGCTGGTGGCGCACAAGGACAAGGTTCAGGATGTCAAAAAGGTGGTGGAGACGATTCGCAGCGATGGTCGCCACGAACACATGAACCATCGCGAAGTGTATCGCCCCTGGGGCGTCTATGACTCCATCGACAGTGGCGCCCGCTACCAGGTGAAACGGATTACCGTCAAACCCGGAGCCAAGCTGTCTGTGCAGATGCACCACCATCGGGCCGAGCACTGGATCGTCGTCAGTGGCACCGCGCGAGTCACCAACGGAGAGAAAAGCTACCTGGTGACCGAAAACCAGTCCACCTACATTCCGGTGGGCCAGGTTCACTCGCTTGAGAATCCCGGTGTCATCGATCTCGAACTGATCGAGGTACAGTCCGGCTCCTATCTGGGCGAGGACGACATTGTCCGGTACGAGGATCGGTACGGTCGCACATGAGCAAGCTGAAGTCTTTCCTGATTGCCGGCCTGCTCCGGTTGGCCGGTTCCCTCCCCCTGGGCGTGGCCCAGTGGCTGGGCAAATGGCTGGGACTACTGGCCTGGCGCCTGCCGACCAAGTCCCGCCAGGTCACGGATACCAACATTGCCATCTGTCTGCCGGAACTGTCACCGGAAGAGCAGCACCGGCTATCCCGGGCATCAATGGCGCAGACGGGCATGACCGCCCTGGAGATTCCCCTGATGTGGGAATGGCCCGTGGAAAAGTGCCTGGGGCTTGTAAAGGAAACCCGGGGGCTGGAGTTGATCGACCAGGCGCTGGAGACGGGTAAAGGGCTCGTGCTCCTGGCCCCTCACCTCGGTAACTGGGAGCTTGCGGGGCTCTTCTTCTCGTCACGTTACAAGATGGCCGCTCTATACAGCCCGCCCCACTTACCCGAATTCGAGGACTACATGATCCGGGTCCGTGGCCGACTGGGTTCCGAGCTCGTCCGCGGTGACCGGCGAGGGCTGACCCGGCTGATGGCCATCCTCAGGGAAGGTGGTGTCGCTGGAATTCTCCCGGACCAGTCACCAAGGGGAAAAACCAACGCCTTCGCGCCGTTCTTCGGCATGGAAGTGAAAACCATGACACTGGTCGGCAAACTGATCCAGAAAACCGGCGCCAACGCCCTGGTCACCTATGCCGAGCGACTGCCCGATCGCAAAGGTTTCCGTATTGTCGTTACCGAGGCGGAAACCGGGCTCGGGGATCCGGATCCGGTTCAGGCCGCAACAGCTCTCAACCGGTCTGTAGAAAAAGTGGTTCGCCTGTCCCCGGAACAGTATCAATGGGAATACAAGCGTATGCGGCATCGACCGCCCGGTGAGATCAATCCCTATAACCCTGACAGGGTATGCTGACCGAGTCCGAATCGACCCGACATCCCGAAAAACGATGGAATTGCCCATGAAGCCGTCCGCCCCCCTCCTCACCGCCTTGCTGGTCGTCAGCCTCGGCGGTGTGCTCGTATCCCCTTACATTCTGACGATCGGTATGGGGCTTCTGGCCGCTGGTGGACTCGTTCTCATGGCGAAAAAAGTCCCGACTCACTTCGGCTGGGAGATTCCCAAAGAGCTTCGCCTGCTGCATTTCGCCTTCTGGTTCTTTGTCGTTGTCTCCACTTACTCCTGGGCCAGGGAAGGGTTCAACGTCGAGACCTTCGGGACCTGGATCACACAGGCCGGCTTCATTCTCTTCTGGCCTCTAGTCATTGCACTGAGTTATGCGGGTATACGGGCAAAAGGCGTTTTCATTGCATTGGGGGCGATGTCGGCGGTCGTCACGATATTGTTCGCTGTCGGATTGGTTACCGATGGCCCGACCGGCAAGATCGCCCTGCTGTCCGGAACTCTGGCGCTGGCTGGAGGTTGTTTCTTTTTCACCGAGAAAGCCCGTCTGTTGGCGACCGTACTCTTGGTCACGGGAGCCTGTGCCGTCACCGCTTCAATGTTTACCGGAGCATCTGACATCCTGTTCGCGCTGCCACTCCTGCTTGTCCTGCTGCTGCCGCTGGTAACAGGGCCTTTCAGGCTTGTGGTAGTGGCTCTTGTTGTGGCCGCATCGGGTATCGCATTGGTCTTCGGCTGCTGCAGCGCCCCGGTTATCAACAGGGTACTTGATCAAGGAAAGGCCCTTGGCTTTGCCGGCCTTCTTGGCTGGGCCTTCCTGATTCTCATCCCTCTGGTAACGTTTGCCAGACAGCTGTCCAGTCGTCACCAGCCAACGGTGGCCTTGGCTGTCGCCGGCACAATGGTCGCTACCGGCTACCTGCTTTTCGGCCTGACCAGCGCCACCTTCGAGGAAGCGCCCTTGGCGGGCTTTTACCTGCTGACCCTTGCCGCAATCTCAGCCAGCTTTTTCAGGGAACTCGACCTTTCCTGCTTTCTGGATCGAAACGTGAAGGTCACGGCAACCGTCATCACCAAAAACGAAGAAGCACATATTGCCGACTGCCTTCAGTCGGCGCGCCAGGTAGCGGATGAAATCATTGTCCTCGACAGCGGCAGCACCGACCGCACAGTCGATATAGCCCGTCAATATGCCGATGTCGTGGAGGTGACTGACTGGCCCGGCTTCGGTGTCCAGAAACAGCGCGCCCTGGAGAAGGCCACCGGCGACTGGGTACTTTCGATCGATGCCGATGAGCGGGTGACCCCCGGGCTGGCGCGGGAAATCAATCACCACCTGGCCGAACCGGATGCGGATGCCTACAAGCTGCCGTGGGCCGTCACCCTGTACGGCACCCGTCTCGATTTCGGGCGCAGTGGCCGCGCCCCTCTGAGGCTGTTCAGACGCGAGGGTGTCCGCTTTTCCGACGCCATGGTGCATGAAAAGATCCTGATCCCCGAGGGCCGCACCGTAAAAACGCTGCGGGGCCGTCTAACCCACTACACCCACCGGGATTTTGGCCACGCGCTGGAGAAGAGCGCCAAATACGCCTGGCTGGGCTCACAGGAAAAATACCGGAAGGGCAAGACCACCCGCACACTGCTCTATCCGACCTTCCGGGGGCTGATGACGTTCATCCAGGTCTATTTCATCCGCTTCGGGTTTCTGGACGGACCGGTCGGATTCCTGGTCGCAGTGACCTACTCCCAGGGTTCGTTCAACAAATATGCCGGGCTCTGGACCCTGCGCCGGACGGAGAAACGCAAGGCCCGGGAGTGAAAGGAGCCCACCCGGCTCATGCAGGAGGATTATCCAGCGCTGCCTGTTTCTTGAGTTCACGTTTGAGGCGCTGCCGGATCTTGAGTTTCCGCAACAGATTCCTGGGTTTTGGGCGAAGTGCCGGCGGGTGATCGAGCACATCCTCGACCGCATCCATGACCCGAACGGACGAACGACCGTCCGAAAACGCGTGAAGCGAGGCGAAAAAGTCCCGCATATGGGCGATCCGTTCCGGGTCCCGCTCCAGAGCCTTTTTCAATGCGCCGGGTACGGCCTCCGGCGCCTGAACATCCAGCACCTGTGGCCCGGGTATCCGGGTCCGGTATGTCACCACCGGAATGTCCAGCGCCATGAACTCGAACATGATGGACGAGGTATCACAGAGCATCACGTCCGCGAGCCTCATATAAGGCACGAAATCCTCGGTACTCTCCAGGAACACCAGCTGGTCGTTCGCCAATTCCCGATACCGGGAAACCGTATCCTCCGCCATCTTCGGATGCAGGGTGACGATAATGTTCCACTCACCGGAATCCCGTAGCGCGCGGATTGTATCCACCAGTTCCGGCGCGGACGACACATCCCGGGTAAAGGTGGATGCGTAGAAAAGCACTGGCCGGGCCGTACCAGAAAACACCTGCCCTTTTCCCAGGCTCTTTTCAGGCCGGATCACCGCGTCCAGTTTGGGCCAACCGGTCTTGCGGACCACAAAATGAGGATGTTCGCGGGCAAGTGCCCCGAATCGCTCTGTATCCTGATCCGACATGGTGCAGTAGAGATCGAACCAGCCACGGATACGGTAGTGGGATTGCCTGGCCGGATCCATGGCGCGTTTATTGATGGGAAAGCCGTGAAAGACCTTCACCTTCAGCCCGGGAAAAAACGGGGGCACCCAGTCACCAGGCACAAACGTCGCGTCTGCCCGGTAGGCCATAACGTCCTCAACCGTTTCCAACCGCCGTTCGTTTGGCCTCAGGGGCTCCGCCCTGCAACCGGCGATGAACCAGGCGGCCTCGTCCCCTCGCGCCCGGATCTCCGCCTGCAGCGGACGCAGGATGGCGTACGAATAGGATTGATTGACGAAAAACAGGTAGCGTCGCATTTATGGATGCTCGCCCACCAGTGACCGGTAGAGCTCGCCGGTCTCGGCCACGGTGACCGCTGTGTTGAAGTCGGTTGCGATGCGTTCCCGGGAAGCTTGCCCCATGCGACCCAGCAGCTCCGGGTCCCGATACAGGCGTTCGATCGCTTCAGCCAGGACAGCGGAATCCTTCGGCGGAACCACCAGACCGCTGACACCGTCCTGAACCAGTTCCGGCATGCCCCCCACATCCGTCACAACAGGTGCAGTGCCATAGGCCATTGCTTCGATCACGGCCCGCGGGAGACCCTCCCGCTCGGTCGACGGTAGCACGAACACGTCACTCGCTGCGGCAATCGCCGGTGCATCGGTCCGATAGCCGGTGAAGTGCACGCGATCAGGGTGGCCGGTTTTGGCGACCTGCTCGCCGAGCTCCGCATTTTTATCCACGTCACCAACCAGCACCAGGTGGACATTCACATCGGAGGGAAGCCGGTCAAACGCTTCAACCAGTACATCAAACCCTTTGCGCGGCCGGTTCCGGCCGGTACAGCAAACCACAAATGCGCCTTCGGGCACGCCGAATTGCCCCAGGTCCGCGGGAGATTCCTGATACCAGCTCAGGTCGTGCCCCTTGTAGATGCGCTGGAGTCGATGAGCGGGAATTCGCAACCAGAGGAAACGAACGCTTGCCAGGTAATCCTTGATCGCATCGGCGACGCATACGATCTTGCTTACCCGTGGATGCAGAAAGGTGATCCAGGATTCAGGATTCAGAAAACTGATGTTGCCGATGACGCCCCGGTAGGCAACGACGCGGATATCCTTTCCCCGGGAGGCGCGGAGCCCGCACGCCAGTGCCCGTGGATTGAACGCGTGAATAACCTGGTAACGCTTGCGGTCCAGCTGTGTGCGGATGGCTTCGGTACCTTCCTTGTCGAACCGGCCTTTGAGCGCCATTGGCTGCGCCACCATGCCTTCGTCCACCAGGCGCTGATAGTTCCTGCCCTTGGGATTGCACATGACATCGACATCAAAGCCCGCTTTTTTCAAACCGATGAAAAGCTCGGTTTCAGGCCTGTCGCAGGAATCTGTCAGGCAGAGGATCGCAGGAAGAGACGGATTGGCTTCGCTGTTGCTCAAAGGGGAACTCCGGTTAATGTTTCCAGTTCGATAAAAATAAGCGGTCATATCGAAACCGCAGCGGCCTATGCAGCACCCGGCGTCGACAGAGGCGACTGGTAGCCCCGCATAAAGGCCTGCCAGGATCTTCTCAGGGAGTCGCCATCAGCATCTCCCGACACTTTGGACAGGGATCGGTGAAGCCGGTCCAGGTTAGTCTTCTTCCATCCAGCCCCCGGCGCACTGTCACCGACCAGGCGTCCACGATCAAAATCAATCAGGAAAGCCTCGCCGCCCCTTAGCAGGATATTGAAACAGTTCAGATCTGCGTGCTGAATGCCAGCGTCGTGGAACTGTCGAACGGTCCGTCCCACGCGGTACCAATCCTCATCATCCAGTGAACTCACCAGGTCCGCCAGCGGCTTTGTATTCTCCAGTCGTTCAACAATGATCGCGGCCTCGTAGCGGAGCGGGTTTATCTTTCTATACATCGCCGCAACCGGCCGCGGCACCGGCAAGCCCATGCCAACCATTCGGTTGAGCAGGCGGAATTCTGCAAACGACCGGACCCGCGACTCGGTCGTGAAGACATAGTTTTTTTCGGACAGCCTGGCGATCAAACCGCCACGGCGGTATTCCCGGAGCACCGCCGACACGTCGTCGTCACTGATAAACCAGGCACTGCCCCGCCCGCCGCTATCCACCGGACGGGCGCGCGCGCCCCAGAAGCCGGGATGAAACCAGCGGGCCTCGACGCGGTCCTTGTACGCGGGGTGAATCAGCATCACCTCCACACCGTCGCGTAAACAGATTTCCGACCCGGACATGTCCTCCAACCTCTTGTGGGGCGCAACGTTCAGTCACAGATCCCCAGGAGATCTTGAACGTCAATTGCGATAGAATGCGCGCCAGTTTATCAACGATTACCGGTAAAGCTCCATAAAGCGCTTTGCATACCGCTGACGGATCAAAACTCGATGAAGTCCATCTGCATTCTTCGCCTGTCGGCAATAGGCGACGTCACTCATGTTATCCCGGTTGTTCTGAGTCTCCAGGAGCAGATGCCGGGGGTGAACATCACCTGGGTCATCGGCAAGCTGGAAGCAAAACTCATCGGTGACCTGGCTGGCGTCGAGTTTATCGTTCTCGACAAGAAAGCCGGTCGACAGGGGTACCTGGACCTGCGCCGGGCCATGAAAGACCGCCGCTTCGACGCCCTGCTTCACATGCAGGTTGCCTTTCGCGCCAACCTGGCCGCCGCCTGTATACCCGCCGATATCCGTATCGGTTATGACCAGGCACGCAGCAAGGACCTGCATGGGCTGTTCATCAACCGGCGCATCGCGCCGGCGCCCGAACAGCATGTCCGGGATTGTCTGGCCAGCTTTCTCGAACCGCTGGGTCTGACGGCTGCACCACCGCGCTGGACCATCCCTCTGAGTGATTCGGACCATGCCTTCGCCCGCCAGCATCTGTCGGACGATTGCCGCAACCTGGTTATCAGCCCCTGTGCCAGCCATCGGCTGCGCAACTGGCCGGCGGAACGATATGCACAACTGGCCGATTATGCGATACGCACCTATGGCATGCGGGTCCTGCTGGTCGGCAGCCCCGCCCCTTTTGAACTGGACTATTGCTCGGCCATTGAATCCGCCATGACGGAAAGAGCCCACAACATCTGTGGGAAAGACACGCTCAAGCAACTTGCCGCCTTATTACAGCACGCGGATCTCGTGCTCGCGCCCGATACCGGACCTGCCCACATTGCCAGTGCCATGGGCACCGATGTCCTTGGTCTTTTTGCCGCCAGCAACCCCTACCGGTCCGGCCCTTACAATTCCCTGAAGTGGTGTGTGAACCGCTACCCGGAAGCCCTGGAGAAATTCACCGGGAAATCCGTGGCGCAATCCAGATGGGGCGCCAAGGCTGAGTTTGAAGGCGCCATGGAAATGATTACCGTGGAGGATGTTTGCCGGATGCTCGACAAGTGGTTTGAGGACCGCGCAGACTCATGATCAAAACTCTGGTTAAGCCGGTGCCATCACAGCTCAGTTCCTTTCTGTCAGATCACAAGGTCTATGCGAGAACCTACGCCCTCCTGGTGGCGTTATACGGGTTCTCGTTCCTTCCCTTTCTGCGGGTAGCCCAGATTTCCGAATCCCTGTTGGTGTTGCTTTTTCTCGGCCTCCTGGCCCTGGGCAATCGCCATTCCCCGATTCGCCAGGTGCTGGTCCGGGATCCGGTGTTCCGGATCATGCTGCTGTTTACGGTTTTCCTGGCAGGCGCCCGGGCCTGGTATGCACTGTCATTGCCCGTGGACCTCGAGCCCAACACCCGGGACATGCGCTACTATCTGAAGCCTTTCATGGTGATTATTCTGGCGACGGGGCTGGCACTCCAGCCGATCAATCGGGCCTGGCAGCTGCTTCTGATTGGATGGGCGGGGCTGCTGGTGTACCTGGGGCTCAACTTCGATGCCCATGAATGGCAACGGGCGCTGGCTGGCCGACGTGTCGACTTCGGCATCCACAATGCCCAGCACACCGGCCTGTTTTTTGGCTCAAGCCTGCTGGCGCTGATCTGTTTCGCGCCCCGATTCCTGATGCGTGCCAGATCACCGGTCGGATTCGCATTACTCGCCCTGCCGCTACTGGCATCCATTACGCTCGCTTTCGAAGGCACGCTGGCCGCCCAGACCCGTGCGGTATGGCTGGGGCTCGTCGCTTCCATCGTAATACTGGTCATTCTCCTTGCCAGCCAGGTGCGAAAGCGACACTGGAATCCAAAAGTGCTTTTGGGCTCGGCTGTTGGCCTCGTTATTGTCCTCACGGCCATTTTTGTCGCCCTGCATTCGTTGAAAACTGTCGAACACCGGGTCAATGCTTCCGAGATCAACCTCGAGGATTTTCTGGCACCACCTTCGGAACATGGTAATCCCAAAACCAGCAGCGGTGTTCGCCTGTACTCCTGGCGCGTAGCACTGGGCTGGATCTCAGAGCGCCCGCTGGCAGGCTGGGGCGCAGGCACAGTGGATGACAAGATTGATCAATCCAACTTTTTCGACCGCTGGTTCAAGGGCTTCGGCCATCTCCATAACAGCTATTTCGAGACGCTCTACGCACATGGACTGATTGGTACCGGACTTCTATGTGCCCTTATAGTATGGATTGGTATCGCCACGTGGCGATGCTTCCGCACGGGCAACATGCCACTCGACGTTTTCGTCTTTGCCTTTAGCTACTTCGGCTTCTGGCTAGTCATCAATATGTTTGAATCCTATATCATTTACTCTACCGGCCAGTACATGAACGCCCTGATTGTCGGCTTCATCTATACCTTTTATCTTTCCTCAAGGGTGACGGAGAAAGCTCATGAGCACTGAAATCCACGTTGCCGCCTGCTGCGACGAGAATTACGTCGCCTACGCAGGCGTCATGATGCATTCAGCGATTCAGGCCACGCCCGGGGCGACGCTTCATTTCCACCTGATCAATTGCAGTATCCGCGACGAAAGCGTTGACACGCTCCGCACGATGCTTGAGGCCATGGGCGCCCGATTGACCACTTACACGCCGGACGCTTCTCTCTATGAGGGTCTTCCAACACTCCGTTACGGTGAGGCGGTGTATCAGCGGATCAATCTGCCGGAATACATTCCCGAGTCGATCGATAAAATCATCTATATCGATTCCGACACGCTGGTACTCCAGAGCCTGATGGAACTCTGGACGATCGATTTGCAAGGCAACTCGACCGGCGCTGTCGAGAACCTGTCACCCAAGGCATGTCAGGATATCGGCGTGGATCGGACGGAATATTTCAACTCCGGTGTGTTGGTCATGGACCTGAACCAGTGGCGGCAACGTCGTCTGCACCGGCAGGTCACGGATTATGCTCGGGAGAATGCGGCTGGGCTCCGTTTTGTCGATCAATGCAGTCTGAATGCCGTACTTCAGGGCGACTGGCTCCGTCTGCCCTTGAAGTGGAACCAGCAATCCGACATCTATAAGGTCATCGTCAAATACCAGGAAGGCTGCAGCTACTCCGTTGATGAGATGCAATCGGCCATGCTTGAACCGGCCATTGTTCATTTCACCGGCAAAATGAAACCCTGGAAGCTGTATTGCTTTCATCCGTTCAAATCCTGCTACAGGAAGGTGCTTGCACAGACCCCCTGGGCAGGACAACCCTACCCGGACGCAGACTTTAATACCCGGCTGCGTTTCCTGTTTGCTTTGCGCAGGCATTGGAAATTTCATGCACGTCGCCAGCAACTTGCCGATCGATTTCAGGGGAAATCATGAACCAGTCCCATCAGACAGGCCGGTCCGTGGCCGAGGGTGTTATCCCTGTCGTCGCAAGCTCGGACCAGAACTATGCGATGCATCTGACCGTGATGTTCACATCACTGCTTCGTAACTGCTCCGACCCGGAAAGAGTCCAGCTTTTCTGTATCGACGGGGGCATTCCAGAGCAGACCCGTGAACGGATGAACGAGGAAATTGTTCATGCCGGAGGCCGGGGCATCGAGTTTATCAACGTGGACAAGAAGCGCTTCGAGCATTTGCCGACACTGAAGCACATCACATCCTCGGCGTATTACCGTATCGCGATCCCCGAGCTGTTCGACGAATCCGTGAAAAAGGTGGTGTACCTGGATTGCGACATCATTGTCCGTGGGGACATTCTGGAGCTGGCTGCCACCGATCTGACCGGCTTTGGCGTTGCGGCGGTGGAAAATATCTCGGGCCATACCTACAAGAAACTGGGCATTCCGCAGTCGGAGTATTTCAACTCAGGCGTCCTGCTACTGAACCTGGATTACTGGCGAGAAAACGGCATTTCCGACCAGGTCCTCCGGTTCAAGCAGGAAAACCCCCACCGCATCAGCACCAATGACCAGTGCGCCCTCAACGGAATCCTTCATGAGAGCTGGAAGCATCTTCCCCTGAAATGGAATCACCAGACCGGCCTCTACCGCCAGAGCGATCAGACGGACGCCTTTTCACCCGAGGAGGTCAAATCTGCCAATCTGAATCCCAAGGTCATTCATTATATTGGCTGGGACAAGCCCTGGAGAAAAGTCCGATTCCATCCACTGGCCGACGAGTATGACCGATATGCAGACCAGCTTCTCGGCCCCTCCCCCAGGCCAAAACCCGGCGTCGCAGACTATATCCGAGCATACGGGTCGGTCTCCCATCTGAAAAAGTGGTGGCGCTGCCGGAAAAACCGACGCTGGTATCGGTCAAACGGTTTTGATTTGTACGGAGGCTAACTGAGGCGGGAGGAACAACAGGATTTTCTGAAGACCGCCTCGCCAGGCCAGAGGGCCCGGAGAGGCGACCGGCAGGCTTACTGACCGGACTGATAATCCTTGTAAGATTTTTCTTCCACAAACCGGGAACCAAGCGCCAGGTTGACCTCTTTCTTGATCGCCGCACGCTTGTCATTGGTGACATAGACCGCCCTGGCCAACTCGATAAACCGGGGACCGAAATCCTGCGCGGCCTCCTGGTCACGGATATCGTCCTCAATTTCCCACAGCGCCTCATTCACGGACTTCAACTGATCACGAAGCTCGGCGATGGCCGCCGGGTCCTTGACCGCCTCATTCCAGGTCTCACTCAGTTCATCCAGCTCCAGCCGAACGTTCTTCAGCTTGGCTTCGTCTTTGATGCGCTCGGATTTGATTTCCAGAATCGTAATCTTGTCCAGGACTTCGCCGAAGGACACCGGCACTTTAATCACATCTGCCATGTCGGATTTCCTGCAGGTTGAGTAAATGGAAGCTGAGTCAGGCGGCCGGATTGCCGGCAGCCTGACGAGTTGCGAAGGGATCAGTCCCGGACCGGTGTCAGCCAGTTGGCGTGCTTTGCTGATTTGCCTTTGACCGCATCGAAGTACATGGCCTGGAGCTTTTCGGTAACCGGTCCACGCTTGCCAGCACCGATCACCCGGCCATCAAGCTCCCGGATAGGCAGGACTTCAGCGGCGGTCCCGGTAAAGAAGGCCTCTTCCGCGATGTAGACTTCATCCCGCGTAATACGGCGCTCACGCACCTCCAGACCCAGTTCTTTTGCAAAGGTGATGATGGTCGCCCGGGTAATACCTTCCAGGCAGGAGGTCAGCTCGGGGGTGTGGAGCACACCGTCCCGCACAATGAAAATATTTTCCCCGGAACCTTCGGCGACATAGCCCTCATTATCGAGCAACAGGGCTTCCTCTGCGCCACCGGATATCGCCTCGTTCAGGGCCAGCATCGAGTTGATGTAGTTACCATTGGCCTTGGCCTTACACATCGTGATGTTCACGTGGTGGCGGGTATAGGACGAGGTGCGAACCTTGATACCCAGTTCCTTGGCTTCCGGAGACATGTAGGACGGCCAGCTCCAGGCTGCGACCATCACGTGTACCTTCAGGTTATCGGCGCGAAGCCCCATACCCTCGGAGCCCAGAAAAACCATTGGACGCAGGTAGGCTTCGTCCAGCTTGTTCTCCCGGACAGACGCCCTCTGAGCCTCATTGAGCTCATCTTTGCTGAACGGCATCTTCATGTTCAGAATATGCGCGGAGCGGAACAGCCGGTCAGTGTGTTCATTGAGACGAAAAATGGCGGGGCCGTTGTCTGTGCTATAGGCTCGCACACCTTCAAAACAGCCAAGACCGTAATGCAGGGTGTGGGTCAACACGTGGGTTTTGGCATCCCGCCAGGGAACCATTTCACCATCGAGCCAGATAAGGCCATCACGATCAGCCATCGACATTCTTCATTGCTCCTAAAAAAGCGGTTTTCGGGGAATCGGCATTCTAGCAGGAAAGCTCTCTGAAAATAAATTTAGCTTGCTAATCAATCATCACTTTCTTCCACATCGACTGGATGTAGTGACGCTCGTCGGGGAATGCATCCCCGCTCACCTGGCTGTTGAGATTCTGCAAAGCCCGGCGATGTATGGTTGACCTGAGCGTAATAAAAGCCTCCCGCAGACCTTCCGCATCGTCAGTCGACAACACCCCGACCTGCCCCAGCGCCTCCATCTGGCGAATGTTATCCGACCACTGGGTCAATTCAGGGTATTCCGAACACCACGCCAGCATCAGGTATTGAACCAGGAACTCGATATCGACGATGCCGCCGGCATCATGCTTGATATGAAACGTTTCCGATCTCCGATTTTCGGGCGTCCCGAGACTGGACCGCATCTTTTCCCGCATGTCTACCACAGCCTGCCGAAGAGCCTGCCGATCCCTGGGTTCGCACAGAATAGCGTGCCGAATATCTTCAAACGCGCGCAGTGCATCGGCACAACCTGCGACACCGCGGGCCCGGGCCAGCGCCTGATGCTCCCACGTCCAGGCATCGTTTCGTTGATACTTTTCGAACGCTCTCAACGTGGTCACCAGCAATCCGGAGTTGCCCGACGGGCGCAGCCTCATATCCACTTCGTACAACTGGCCCGACGGTGTCTGGGTACTGAGAATGTGAACGATCCTCTGGCCCAGCCGGGTATAGAACACCGCGTTGTCGATCGGCTTGTCACCGTCGGTCGACAACTCGGGGTCGGCATTGTGAATGAACACAAGGTCAAGATCCGAGGTGTAACCCAACTCGATACCACCGAGTTTGCCATAACCGATGATGCCAAAATCCGTCTCACAGGCGGAGCCGTCCTCACGGCGTGGGTAACCGTGCCGACTGACGAGATTTGCAAACGCGACATCCACGACATGATCCAGAACTACTTCGGCGATCCAGGTAAGGTAATCACTCACTTTCATCAGAGGCAGGGTACCTTTGAGTTCGGAGGCGGCGACCCGCAGGATGTGTGCTTTCTTGAAATGCCGCAGAGACTCCATCTGCTCTTCCAGATCCTCAAAGGGAATTCGCAGCATCTGCTGCCGGAGGTCATCCTGTAACTCTTCTTTGGCCGGCGGAGAGTAGAGACTCTCGGCATTGAGCAGTTCATCAAGCAACAGCGGCGTTTCTGCCAGCTGGCGAGCGATCCAGGGGCTCTCGCTACACAACCCGACCAGCTGGGTTCGAGCCCCGGGGTTTTCCAGCAGAAGCACCATGTACGCGGTGCGCCGGAGAATCGCATTGACAAGCTGGAGAACCCGCACCAGCGTCTCGGAGGGATTGTCGACCTGAGTCAATGCCTCGAGCAGAACCGGCATGAACTGGTTCAAGCGCTTGCGCCCCTGGGTCTGCAGGGTCTCCACCGTCCGGCTGTCGCGCAGATCCGCCAATGCCTGGAGCGAGCCTTCAGGATCCTCATACCCCTGAGAGGACAACCAGGTTCTGGACGACTCGGCATCGGTTTCCGCCAGCCAGATTTCGTGCCACTCTTCAGCGAAATCTGCTTCGCCTCCTACTTCCTCCTCTTCCGTGGCGATGATATTGGCAAAGTGCGCTGCCACTCTTTCCCGATGCCCTTCCAGCTCCTTCAGACACGCCTCCCAATCGGGAAACCCCATGATGCTTGCCACACGAGCTCGGTTCAGCGCATCTTCAGGCAGAGTCTGCGTCTGTTTGTCCTCAATTCCCTGCAGGGCATGCTCGAGATTGCGCAGAAACACGTAGGCCTCCCGCAACTCGGAAACCACGTCCGGAGGCAGGAGCTCGAGTGCTTCAAGCTCTCCAAGGATGACCAGAAGCTCCCGTTGCTGCAGTTCGCGATCCCGTCCTCCGCGGATAAGCTGGAAGGCCTGGACCACGAACTCGATTTCCCGAATACCCCCGCTACCCAGCTTGATGTTGTTTTCCAGGCCCTTGCGCCGGACTTCCCGGCCGATCATCGCCTTCATACTGCGCAGCGATTCAAACGCGCTAAAATCAATGTACTTGCGATAGACGAACGGACGCAGGGTCTCCATGAGAACCTCACCGGCTGCCTGATCGCCGGCTACGACACGGGCCTTGACCATGGCATAGCGCTCCCAGTCCCGCCCCTGGTCCTGGTAATAGGTTTCGAGCGCCGAAAAGCTCAGTGCCAACGCGCCGCTCTGACCATAAGGCCGCAAGCGCATATCCACGCGAAAGACAAAGCCATCTGCCGTAATCTGATCAAGCGCCTGAATCAGACGCTGGCCCAGGCGGATAAAAAACTGCTGATTGTCCAGGGAGCGGCGCCCTCCCCGGGTCTCGCCTTTTTCCGGGAAAGCGAAGATCAGATCAATGTCCGACGATACGTTCAGTTCGTGCCCACCCAGTTTTCCCATGCCCAGGACAACCAACGGCTGTGGCACGTCGTCGCCAGAGACAGAATCAGTTCCGTAAGGGGTGCCAAACTGTTCGCAAGCGTCCTGATACAGCCATGCCAGTGCACCATCAATGCAGATGTCGGCAAAAGCACTGGCCGATCCCATCGTCTCCCGCAGATCCGCCCATCGCAGGAGATCGCGCCAGATAATACGAAACTGGGCTTCCCGCCGGAACTGGCGGAGGGCCTTGTGGAGATCGGGCTCAGTACTCACACCGGACCGGAACTCCTGCCAACGCTCAGCCAGATAGGTCTTCGTCGTGGGCTCAGCCAGCGAGCGAGAGGCAACCAGTTCCTGCACCTGCTCCGGATGGCGCTCAAGGGTTTGCCGGATAAACAGGCTGCGCCCGATCGCATCAGCGATCGTCTGCTCTGAAAAACGCTCATCTGCCATTAACCAGTCCGGCACGCCGTCCGGAAAAACGCTTCCCCAGCAACTCGATACATCGTCAGCAATCAGCGACGGCAATGCACTCCATGGCTCGGACATAAATCAGACCTCTGCAACGGCGAAATAGTGTTCACTGCGACATGAACCGACATCCAAAAGCACGGCGCCTTCACGCATGGGCCAGAGCCAGTTGCAACTGCCCCAGATCCCGAGCAGACACAAGCGAACGGATCGGTGTACCGGATTCGATCGCGTCGAAGACAGAATCAGGATTCGAAAGGACCTTTGATGCGTGACCAATACTCCGAAGCCCCTTGAGTTCGTCTTCCCTGAACTTCGGCGGCGTACCGGTCAACCATGCCAGACTCAATCGCTGGAGAAATCCCTCAACCGTCAGAGGCCCTGAACCCGTCTCAATCCGCGGGTGATACAGCCCTGCCAGATGGTAGCCCTGCTCTGCCTTGCTGACGAGGTTCAGGAAAACCGGGACCTTGGCCGCCAGGGTCTGAGCATAGGACATCAGGGCCCCGGAATCCCCGGCTTTCAGCTCGAACTCAACCTCGTGCAACGGCACCACTTGATCACCACTGACAACCTGACCGGAATCCAGCGCTACTTCAATTTCAGCGGTCTCAGTGACGATCCACCAGGTGCGACGCTGGAAATTGGTCTCGAAAATGACTGATAGCTCGGCCAGGTTCACGCGTTCCGCCAGCGGCGAATCCGCCAGAAGTCCCAGTTGCAGGTTCGGCCCCGGCAATGGCCACTCCCACTCCTGCCGACGGTGGGCACCAGCAACGAAATCGCCCCGGGTTTTCAACGTCTGGATAAAGCGATCGCCCGCCTGCCGGACTCTCAGGGCTGCCTTTTCCCGATTCAGGTCGGCCGCTGGCGTGTCGAAATAGCGATTGACCAGGTGTTTCTCTTCACCGAAACGGGCCTCCCGGAGCGTCGATACCCACCGCTCCACCGCCGGGATGTTCTCTTCCGAAATCGTCAGTTTGATTTCAAGCTCTTCTGCCACACTGCCTTCTCCTGAGATATTTATCTGAGAATACATAAAAAAACCGGCGACCCGAAAGTCACCGGTTCTTCTGGCACTGCCCTGATCAACTGTTCAGGGGATCAGAAGTAGTAGACAGCACCAACGGCGGCAATGGAACGACGATCAGTGTAGGCGTCGTTACCCTGCACATTCGTGTATTTGTACACCTTATCGCCACTGTACATGTAGCCCTCTATCCAGACGTACATGTTGTCGGACAGGTTATGCAGCGCCTGGAGAGCCCAGACGTCGCTCTTGAGATTATCGGGCGTGTCGAAGTCTTCGAGCTGGTAGGAGGCAGAGAAGGTGTTGGCGCCCATGGTGTAGATTCCCATCACGCCGTAGACGTCGGACACGTCCTTGCGAGTCTGGTACTCACCGGTCACACGCAGATTGTCCAGGTTGTAACTGGCCCGCAGACCGTAGGTGTTTTCGTTGTTGGGGTCAGAGCCTGCTTTAGAGCTGGAGTAAGAGGAGTTACCGTCATTGGAGTCCATCGCCAGCGCCAGCTCCAGACCATCCATTTCGTACATGGCTGCCAGCTGATACGGATAGGACTTGCTGCCGGCTTTGCTGTCGCCATTGACCTGAACCGCCGCACCGACTTTCAGGCCACCCCAGGATGGGGACTGGTACTGAACGAGATCACCTTCGCCAGTGTCGTAGCTACCACCGACACCGGTACCGTATTCGTAGTGATTGTAGATCTCATCGATGGCGGTTTCGTAGGTGGAATCGTCAGAACCGACCCAGATTTTTCCGAACCGGTCGCCTTTCACACCGATGTAGGCCTCGTCCAGGTCAGTCAGGCCCTGACCGCCACCTTTCTGATCAGCACTGAACTCCATCTCCGCCTTCAAGAAGCCTACGACACCCGGCGCGATCTCGTGATCGTGCTTGAAACCAATGGTGGAACCGTTATCAGCAAAATCCAGAGTGGAAGGGCCATTGTCGTAGTTGTCATGGACCACGGCGAGCTGGATGTTACCGTAGATTTCCGGCATGGAATCTATCCGGGCCGACAGCTCGGAGGCGGACAACATGGAGGAGTCGTCAGCGGCCAATACTGCACAAGAGAAGGTTGCGGCGGAGATAGCCGTTGTGATGAGCGCTTTTTTCATATTGAGTGTTCCTTATTGGCATTTACTCAGGTTTTAGCAACGCGTTCCAACCCCGACTCTGACGCGATAATCAGTGTTAGAAAAGCACGATGATCAAGATTCTACATTATCCGAACGCACTCAAGCAGAGCCCTGCAATCCGAACCGGTAGTAACCGGGAGAACATAAAAAAAACCGGTGACCCAAAAGTCACCGGTTTTTCTGGTACCACTTTGACTAGCTGTTCAGAGAATCAGCGGATCAGAAGTAGTAAACAGCGCCTACGACGCCAACAGTCTCTTGGCTCTTGTTGGCAACACCGTATACGCCGTCGTCGCCGCCACCAAGGTAGCCTTCAACGTAGACATACATGTTGTCGGACAGGTTGTGAAGAGCCTGAGCGGTGACAGTGCTCTTCTCGGTATCGTTGGCATCATCAGCAACAGCCAGCTCGTAAGACAGAGCAAACTGGTTCGCGCCCATGGTGTAGACGCCTTGTACGCCGTACAGATCGCCAACGTCTTTACGAGTCTGATATTCACCTGTGAAAGCCAGATCGCCCATGGTGTAAGTACCACGCAGGCCGTAGGTGTTTTCGTTGTTGGACTGAACGCCAGCGGTGTCTGGGTCAAGATCTTTGCGAACGTCGTTAGAATCCATCGCGAAAGCGATTTCCAGAGCGTCTACAGAGTAGATAGCCGCCAGCTGGTAAGGATAGGATTTAGATCCACCGTTCTTGTCGCCATTGATCTGAAGAGATGCACCCAGCTTCAGGCCACCAAAGCTCGGAGTTTCGTATTGAATCTGGTCACCTTCACCAGTGTCATAGCTGCCACCGATGCTCAGGTCAGCCGCTTCATAGAAGTTGGCGATGCTATCAATGGCGCGCTCGTAAGTTGAATCGTCAGAACCGACCCAGACCTTACCGAACTTGTCGCCTTTCACACCGATGTAGGCTTCGTCCAGATCGGTCAGACCATTGCCGCCACCCTTCTGGTCAGCGGTGAATTCCATCTCGGCCTTGAAGAAACCTTCAATGCCCGGAGCAATTTCGTGGGAGTGCTTGAAGCCGATGGTGCTTCCATTGTCGCGGTGATCGATGCTGGAGTCGCCGCCGTCAACATTGTCGTAGACCAGCGCGTACTGGATGTTTCCGTAAACAGTCGGCATGGAATCCATCTTGGCAGCCAGCTCGGAGGCGGACAGCATGGATGAGTCGTCGGCAGCCAGCGCTGCGCCAGAGAAAGTGGCCGCTGCAATAGCAGATGCGATGAGCGTTTTTTTCATGTTGCGTCTTCCTTTTTGAGTTAACTCAGGTTTTAGCGACGGGTTCTAATCCCGATTTCTAGGGCGTCACCAGCCAGGCTGGATGAGCCGGATTCTGCATTATCTGCATGTCATTTTTGTGACAGTTCGATAACTTTTCTTATTTTTCTGAAAAATCTACGCCTCGGCAGATCTTTATAGTTCAATCACTTACAAGGCCTTCTTAAAGCCTTGCATGATGAATCTGTTTTAATACAAAGACACCGATTTTGCAAATTTTAAACCGCGCCTTTTTAGCCTGATTGGCACCTGAAACGCAATCTTTTATAGCGTTTCATTTCAAGCGCTTTGACGAACCTCTCATTACAAGTATGAGGCCAGCCTCTTAATTTTTCTTTGGTATCAGTCAATTACAGAAAAACCATTCCCGTGGCATCCAGGGTAGACCGCCAGAGCCCGGAATCTCACGCACCAAAGTGCAGCATGTCGAATGTGCACGCCTGATTTAAGTGCAGGAAAGCTCAGACCTCTGTGCCGGACACCTCCAGAAGAAAGGTAACAGGGCCATCGTTAATCAGCGCTACTTTCATATCCGCACCGAAACGCCCCGCAGCCACCCGGCTCATATCCATCGAGCCCTTGGCGTATTCGACAAAGTCCAGGAAAAGGGTATTGGCGAGCTCCGGTTTGGCGGCGTATGAAAAACCAGGGCGGGTGCCGGAACGGGTATCGGCAGCCAGAGTGAATTGAGGAACCACCAGCAATTCGCCTTCAATGTCCAGAAGACTTCGGTTCATCCGGCCCTGGTCATCAGGAAAGATACGGTAGGAAAGGATTTTCCGGCACAGCTCTTCGGCACACCGGGCATTGTCTCCCTGCTCGACGCCAAGCAACAGAAGGACACCACGCTGGATGGCGCCAATCTCCGCGCCGTCAACAGTGACACTGGCTTTCGATACTCTCTGGATCAGCCCCTTCATTCGCTTCCTGCAAACCGGCTCGAGTAATAAACGCGCGAAAGTTTATAGGGGCCAGTCATTAACCGCAACCCATCCCGGGCCACTTTAATCTGCGTGCCACTCCGACCGCGCTGCTACCTCCTCAACCCCACGGATCAGCGCATCCACGATGGCCGGCTCCGACGCTGAATGGCCGGCCTCGCGAATAATACGAAGCTCCGCCTCTGGCCAGGCCTTGCTCAGCGCCAGAGCATTATCCAGAGGACAGACCATATCGTATCGACCGTGAACAATAACCCCCGGGATGTCGGCCAGTTTGCGGGCATCCCGGACAATTTGATCCGGCTCCAGAAAGGCATTGTTCATAAAATAGTGGCATTCGATTCTCGCCAGGGCGATCGCGACGTGGGGATGCCCGAAATGTTCCACGACTCTCGGATTCGGATGCAGGGTCGCACAACGGCCCTCCCAGATAGACCAGGCCTTGGCCGCCTGGATCTGCTCCAGCTCGTTGCTGCTGGTCAGCCGTCGATAGTAGGCGGACACCATCTCGCTCCGCTCCTCCGGCGGGATCGGGGCCATATAGTCTTCCCAGTAATCCGGAAAGACCCGGCTGGCACCTTCCTGATAAAACCAGTGGATATCCCGGGGCCGACACAGGAATATACCTCTCAATACCAGGCCAAGCACTCTCTCCGGATGGGTCTGAGCGTAGACGAGGCTGAGCGTCGACCCCCAACTGCCACCGAAAAGCATCCATCGGTCAATTCCTAGAAACTGACGGACGGCCTCCAGGTCCTCAACCAGCTTATCGGTACTGTTACCCTCCAGCTCGGCCAGAGGCGTCGAACGGCCGGCACCACGCTGGTCGACCAGAATGATGCGAAACCGCTCCGCGTCGAAAAAACGCCGGTGATAATCTTCACAACCTCCCCCCGGCCCGCCATGCACAACGATGACCGGAATCCCGTCGGGATTACCACTTTCCTCGACATAGAGTTCATGAGGAGGATCGACGGCCAGTCGATGCTGGGCATTTGGCTGGATTTCAGGGTAGAGGTTGAGCATGGGCGGTACTCCGGCGCAAAGACTTTACCGGAGTTTGGCTGAACATCGGATGAGAAGAAAGTTCTCCGCCGGATCGGGAAAAATAAAAAAGGGCAGATGAAAATCTCATCTGCCCTTTTGGGTGATCGCAAACGCTTACTTCTTGGCGCGCTTACGCTCGTTCTCGGTCAGCAACTTCTTCCGCAAACGGATCGATTTGGGGGTCACTTCCACCAGCTCGTCATCGTCAATGAATTCCAGCGCCTGCTCCAGGGTATGCTTGATGGGCGGCACCAGGCCAATCACTTCGTCCTTGCCGGAAGCACGCATATTGTCCAGCTTCTTGGCCTTGGTGGGGTTGATCACGATGTCGTTATCACGACTGTGAATACCGCACAACTGCCCTTCATAGATCTCGTCCCCCGGGGCCAGGAACAGCTTGCCGCGACTTTGCAGGGTTTCCAGCGAATAGGTCATCGCGGTACCTTTGGCCATCGAGATCAACACACCGTTCTGGCGGCCACCCATGGCACCTTCCTTGATCGGTCCATAGTGACTGAACGTGGAAGTCAGAATGCCGGTACCGGACGTCATGGTCAGAAAAGCATTACGGAAACCGATCAGGCCACGGGCCGGAATGAGGTATTCCACACGCATGCGACCCTTACCATCCGGAATCATGTTGGTCATCTCGCCCTTGCGCAGACCGAGCTGCTCCATCACCGGTCCCTGGTGCTGTTCCTCGATATCCACGATCACATTCTCGTACGGCTCCTGCTTGACGCCGTCAATCTCGCGGATAACCACTTCCGGACGGCCCACAGCCAGCTCAAAGTTCTCCCGACGCATGTTCTCGATCAGAACCGACAGGTGCAGCTCACCACGGCCGGATACCTTGAACTTATCGGCAGAATCACCTTCTTCCACCCGCAGCGCCACGTTGTGAAGAAGCTCTTTTTCGAGGCGTTCCTTGATATTGCGGCTGGTGACGTACTTTCCTTCTTTACCGGCGAACGGAGAGTCGTTCACCTGGAATGTCATGGAAACGGTTGGCTCGTCAACGGTCAGTGCCGGCAGAGTTTCCACATTGTTCGGATCACACAACGTATCGGAAATGAAGAGCGGATCCAGACCGCTGACACAGACAATGTCGCCCGCCTGCGCTTCATCGACTTCAACCCGCTGAAGACCGGAATGCCCCATGATCTTCAGAATACGACCATTACGCTTCTTGCCATCGGAACCGATGGCCACTACCGGAGTATTGGTACGCACAGCACCACGCATGATTCGCCCGATACCAATTACGCCCAGGAAGCTGTTGTAGTCCAGCTGGGAGATCTGCATCTGGAAAGGGCCGTCCATATCCACTGCGGGCGCGGGAACGTGATCCACAATCGCCTGGAATACCGCATCCATATTGTCGTCCAGGTTTTCATGCTCCATACCGGCAATGCCGTTCAGGGCGCTGGCGTATACGATGGGGAAGTCCAGCTGTTCGTCAGTGGCACCAAGGTTATCGAACAGATCAAAAACCTGATCCACGACCCAGTCCGGGCGTGCGCCGGGACGGTCAATCTTGTTTACCACAACAATCGGCCGAAGACCCGCTGCGAAGGCTTTCTGGGTCACAAATCGGGTTTGCGGCATGGGGCCGTCAATGGAATCCACGACCAGCAGCACACTGTCGACCATACTCATGACGCGCTCGACCTCACCGCCGAAATCCGCGTGTCCCGGCGTGTCCACGATATTGATATCGTAGTCGTTCCATTTCAGGGCGGTATTCTTGGCCAGGATGGTAATGCCCCGCTCCTTCTCCTGGTCGTTGGAATCCATCACGCGTTCGCTTTCAAGCTCTTTGCGATCCAGGGTTCCGGACTGACGGAGCAGCTGGTCAACGAGGGTCGTCTTGCCATGGTCGACGTGAGCAATAATGGCGACGTTTCTTAACTTGCTGATATCATTGGACATAAAAAAGATTTCACTTCATTGGAAAAGAGCTTTTCTGGCTTGAATGCACAAAGCTCGGAATACGCGTCCAGCCTGCCGGGGCTGGAGCCTGCAAATAAGGGGTGCGAAATTGTACATGGTTTAACCTCTCATTTATATGTATTTCTTCTCTGCGGCCCCACACTCTGCTTTAATAACGACCTGCCGCCGTCATCGACAGACCAAAAACTTCAACGGATCGCTATGGACACCTACAGGGAATCCCAGAGACAGCTTGCGAGGCCCTATCGCAAGGCCGTACTTCGAACCCTACTGGGACTCACCTTCGTGTCCGACATCCTGTTCTGCTTTCTGAATCTTCAGCGGGGCAACCACCCCCTGGCCTTTGCAGAGCTCGGAATGTCGATGTATTCGGCGTTCATTTTTGTTGCCGTGCGCAGAACCCAACACCTTGAACGCTGGGTACTGGCGTACCTGCTGCCGTTTTTCATCACCATGATGTACGCCCTCTCCACCCCTCGCGCCACGACCACGGTCTTCGCCTGGGTTCTGCTGATTCCGATCCTGGCCCACCTTCTGACCGGGCGCCGACAGGGACTGATCATTTCAGCGACCTTCATGTCAATCGCCGCCGTGATCTTCTAGCTCAAGAATCGGGACAACCCCGAACTGATGGCCGTTATTCCGATTGCCAACATCGGCATCATGTCGTTTTGCATCCTGGCCTTCTCGCACATCTACGAGATCACACGGGAACAGTCGGAAAAAAAGCTGCTGAAACTGGCCCAGACCGATCCGCTTACCGGGCTGGCAAACCGGGTGAGACTGACGGATGTCTTCGAACGCGAAAATCGCAGGAGCCTCAGGCAGGGAACACCATTGACGGTAATGATTCTGGACCTGGATCATTTCAAATCCGTGAATGACCGGTTTGGCCATGGGATGGGTGACAAGGCGCTGCAGCATGTTTCCCGGATATTGCAAAAGTCCCTTCGCCGAACTGACCTGGCAGCACGATTGGGTGGGGAAGAGTTTGTACTGCTACTTACCGAAACTTCAGAAAAGCAGGCTAAAGCGGCGGCTAAAAAAATTCGCGAAACCATTGAGAGCTCACCATTGATGCATTCTGGCGAAACCATCAGGTTGACCGTCAGCGGCGGTATCGCCGAATATGGCGCGCATGGTGATTCGCTTCAGGCTCTGATCCGCCAAGCCGACAAGTGCCTCTACCATGCCAAACAGACGGGCCGGAACCAGATTATCCATATTGAGGATGCGCCCGATACTTCACCGGCCTGTTCATGAACATGAGCCGCACACAAAACCTCATGCGCACCAAAAAAAGGCGACCACTTCCATATTGCACCATTTTAGCGCACTCATGTGCTGCCTTCTGGCCTGGAAAGAGCTGGCGGAGCGCCCCGAACCCGCGCGGCTGCGCCTTTGTGGCGCAGGGAACCAATTCTGGCAAGCGCTTTGCTTTGGTTCCGGCAGCCGCACAAATTGTCAGGTAACGGATCCGAGCTTCTGATAAGCTTCCGATACCCAAAACAATGATCGGACCTCAGACTCTCTGAACGATCCGGCATCGCGAACATGAAACAGGCCCGCGCAGCGGGATAACTTACGGAGCATGCACAATGTCCAAGACAATTGATTTGATCAAAGAACACGAAGTCAAATGGGTTGACCTGCGCTTCACCGACAGCCGCGGTAAAGAGCAGCACGTCACCCTGCCCGCGACTGAAGTCGACGAAGATTTCTTCACCGAAGGTAAAATGTTCGACGGCTCCTCCATCGCTGGCTGGAAAGGCATCAACGAATCCGACATGATCCTGATGCCGGACGACGAAACCTCCGTCCTGGATCCGTTCACCGAAGAGACCACCGTCAACATCACCTGCGACATCGTGGAGCCTTCCACCATGCAGGGCTATGAGCGCGATCCCCGCTCCGTTGCCAAGCGCGCTGAAGAGTATCTGAAATCCACTGGTATGGCAGATGGCGCCCTGTTCGGTCCGGAGCCGGAATTCTTCGTGTTTGATTCCGTCAAGTGGAAGACCGACATGCAGGGTTCCATGTACGAAATCTACTCCGAAGAAGCCGCCTGGGTTTCCGGCGAAGACTTCGACCGCAACAACATTGGCCACCGCCCGGGTGTTAAAGGCGGATACTTCCCGGTTCCGCCGGTTGACAGCCTGCACGACCTGCGTGGCGCCATGTGTGCCGCCATGGAATCCATGGGCCTGGAAATCGAGGTTCATCACCACGAAGTTGGTACTGCCGGCCAGTGTGAAATCGGCGTTGGCGCGAACACCCTGACTCGCAAAGCCGACGAAGTTCAGATCCTCAAGTACTGTGTCCACAACGTGGCTCACGCCTACGGCAAGACCGCTACCTTCATGCCCAAGCCGGTTGTTGGCGATAACGGTTCCGGCATGCACGTGCACATGTCCCTGAACAAGGACGGCAAGAACCTGTTCGCCGGTGACGGCTATGCCGGCCTGAGCGAGATGGCGCTGTACTACATCGGCGGTATCATCAAGCACGCCAAGACCATCAACGCCTTCACCAACAGCTCCACCAACAGCTACAAGCGTCTGGTACCCGGCTTTGAAGCACCGGTCATGCTGGCCTACTCCGCCCGTAACCGCTCTGCCTCAATCCGTATTCCGTACGTGAGCAGCCCGAAAGCACGTCGTATCGAGGTTCGCTTCCCGGATCCGTCCGCCAACCCGTACCTGGCGTTCGCGGCACTGATGATGGCTGGCCTTGACGGCATCCAGAACAAGATCCACCCGGGCGATGCCATGGACAAGGATCTGTACGACCTGCCGAAGGAAGAAGCCCTGAACATTCCGACCGTCGCCGAGACCTTCCAGGAAGCCCTGGATTGCCTGGAAAACGACCACGAGTTCCTGACCCGTGGTGGCGTGTTCACCGAAGACATGATCGCTGGGTACATTGAACTGAAGCGTGCCGAGGTTGAACGTCTGAACATGACCACTCATCCGGTCGAGTTCGATCTCTACTACTCCTGCTAATCTGGCTCCTGCCGATTACCGGAGAATAAAAAAGCCCCGCATCATGCCAAGCCGTTCACCTAAAGTGGATCTGGTTTGGCCGGGCTTGGCGACAAGAAGGGTCGGTGGATTTATCCACTGGCCCTTTTTTATGCGCTGGTCTTCGCGTATTTGTCGAGATAGATGATATTTTCTAATGGGCCTTTTGCCAGACCCAGGCGCATCGCCGGAGTCTTGCCTTTGTCATTCGGTTTGCAGTAGTTGTAATAAACTCGGCACCTGAATCCGTGACTTCAACCGGCTAAAACTGCGCCCAAAGCCTGCAATAACAAGGCCTTGAACGGTATAGTAGCTCGTGACATCCATTCACCCAGTCAGTGCTTTCGGCCATTCGTACTTTTACTCTCCAACAATCCCGAACCGAAGTCTACACACCCCACGGCGGACTGGCCTTGGTGGGCCACTGCCTGAATCGGCACACGTCGCTGATCAAGACGGCTCGCACGGTCGTCAAACGCCACGGTATTCCGAACATTGAACTGATTCGGACGTATCTTGCTCTGATTACATTGGGCAAGAGTGACTTCGAGGCGGTCGAGCCGGTACGCACGGATCCGTTCTTCAAATCGGCCATGGACATCAAGCAGTCGCCATCCTCGGCTCGTTTGCGGCACCGATTCGATGAAGATGCCAAGGGCCT
Organism: Marinobacter santoriniensis NKSG1; assembly: GCF_000347775.1. Taxonomy (GTDB): domain Bacteria; phylum Pseudomonadota; class Gammaproteobacteria; order Pseudomonadales; family Oleiphilaceae; genus Marinobacter; species Marinobacter santoriniensis. The sequence continues at coordinate 44,658 of NZ_APAT01000029.1, read as the reverse complement.
GACGCCCCTGTTGGATGATGCCAGCGTTGAGTTTCTTCAGTCCGCCGAAGCCCCGGTGTCACCCCTGTCGATGGGCCATGTGGCCCTGGATATGGATGTCTTTCCCATGGACAACAGCCAGACCCACAAAGAGGGCGTCAGCTATACCTACAAGGGTTACGACGGCTATGCACCCATTGCCGCGTATCTGGGCCAGGAAGGCTGGTGCCTGGGTTGTGAGCTGCGCCCTGGCAGCCAGCACGCCAATAACGGGTTTCTGGATACCCTCAAACGGGTCCTGCCCCGGGCCCGGGCAGTGACGGACAAGCCCATCCTGCTGCGCCTGGACAGCGCACACGATGCCCGTGACAATCGCGACTTTCTGCGCGAGCAGAAGCAGGTCGACTTCCTGATCAAGTGGAACCCTCGCAAGCAGGATCCCCTGGCCTGGGCGGACAAGGCCTATACCCAGAAAGCCTGGTCGCTGGACCGCGACGGCAAGATGGAAGCGGTTCTGTCAGAAGACCTTCCCGATGAACCCGGCCTGCGTCGCATCGTCAAGGTCACCGTTCGCACCAGCGATGCCTCCGGTCAGCTGTACCTGGAGCCAGAGGTTAGCGTCGAAGGCTGGATTACGTCCTTGTCCGCCAGTGTGGCCAGTGAGCAACAAATCATGGCGCTGTACAGCGACCATGCCACCAGTGAGCAATTTCACAGCGAGTTCAAAACCGACCTGGACCTGGAGCGCCTGCCGTCCGGCAAGTTCGACACCAACAACCTGGTCATGGCCTTCGCAACCATGGGTTACAACGTGCTGCGCTGGATGGGCCTGAGACTGACCGCCCCGGATGCGCCGGTGCGCCACCCGGCCAAACGTCGTCGTTTGAGAACCGTGATGCAGGAACTGATGACCATGGCCTGCCGCCTGGTGCACAGCGGCCGACAGTGGATTCTGCGCTTTGGTCGGCACTGTCCGGGCTTTGCCGTTTACCGTGACCTCTATGGAAGCCTTGCCTCCTCCGGTTAAGCCAGTTCGATAACAGCCGCCACCTTAAAATCACCCGGGGAAACCATACCGGGGCAACCCGCTATTGTCTGGCGACCCTGACTTGATCAAAAAGCAGCCAGGTTTGGCCGCTGATCGACGTCAGACTGCGCGTTCCGGTGTTTTTAAACACAGTCGCAACCTGCTTTTTGCCAACTACTCGCTCATATTAGCGCCGATGCCGCTTTGCGGGGTGTATTGGCCTGCAAAGTCACTGATTCAAATGTCTTCCGGCATGAAAGACATTGATAGCGTTGAGAACCCGAGGCTGTTTTCCCGCGTCGTTTTATTTCGCCGCCGTCACGTGTGCAACCGTTGGGGCAATTTAAATCAGGACCTGACAGATATCGGCTGATTCGATGAAGCTCTTGAGCAACAGCCTGGTTACTCTTAACCCGGATTTCTCATAGCCACCCAGCAAGCTTCGCAGACCAGTTCCATTAACGCCAGAACCGAGTAATTGAGCCTGATTTGGCGATTATTTGATCACTTTCCGACGTTCAGGCACACCTCCCCCTTTCCCCCATTGAGTCGGGCCGGGGGAGCTCGGTCTTCTAATCTGGAACCAGTCGGCGAACCAGGGCAGAGAGTTCGTCTTTATAAGGATAGCCATCACTCATCAGCACCCGTATCCGCCGGGTGTTACGAACGATCACGGCACCGACCTTGATCAGCTTGAGCCGTAGGTTGCTGGCGCTCATTCTCTCGAAACGGGTGTTTTTCAGATATATCCGTAAGCGTTCGAACAGCGTGTAGGCGAATCCTGATAGGATCAGCCGCCACTGATTGGTCCACCACTGAGTACTGGAGGTGCGATCCGCAAACAGGTATAGCTGCTGATCCTTGATCCGGTTCTCCATGTCGCCCCGGGCGCAGTATTGCTCATAGTAGAGCTTGAAGCCGTCGTCGTAGCGGGAGCTGATAATGAACCTTGGGTTGGCGCCCAGCTCGCCTTCTTCCAGGCGAGCCACCACCCAGCGAGGGTGTTTCCAGGTGCGGGCCTGATATTGGAACCGATAGGTGGCGGAGACTTTTTCTCCGAGCTCCTCGTGAGCGTTGCGCACCAGCATCGAGGGCACATCGACTTCCTTGAGCAATCGGCTGTTTTTGCTGATACCCACCAGGTAATCCACGTTGTTCCGGTCGCACCAGCTCAGCAATCGGGGGCGATAGAAGCCACTGTCACCCCGGAACACAATGCGGGTGTCAGGCCAGTACTGACGAATGAAGCGAACCAGAAGAGCCAGAATGGCCCAGCTGTGGCGACTGTCGCTTCGGTTGCTGGTGCGTAGGTAACTGACTAACAAGTGACGGCCACAGAATACATACAAGGGGAAGTAACAGTGGTGATCGTAGTAGGCATTGAAGAACTTGCCGGGCTGGTCGCCATGCACTGGCACATCGGTGCCATCAAAATCCAGCACGATCTCCTTCGGTGGTTCGTCATGCTGCTCAATGAAGTGATGCCAAAGTAGTTCATGGGCGTCGATCACCGACTGCCGGTCCACGCGCTGCTCCATCCGGCACAGAGTGGATTTGCCCGCCAGGATGGCATCCTCACCCATAGCGGTCTGAAGGGCCTGATCAAAACGGAGTGCCTCGTGATCGTTCAGGTCTTCGTACCCGGCCGCTACGCCGAACACCCGCTGTCGGGTCATGGTTTCCAGTTTGTGGCGAACCAATTCCGGGTTCCGCGGGTCATTGAGAGTTGAAGCCAGGCGTTGAGTCAGACGGTGCTGTTTGTCGACTTCGCGCAGTAAAAGCAATCCGGCATCGGACGTGATGTGACCGCCGGAAAAATCGGCTTCAATTTGACGGCGGGAGAGTGGCGAGAAGGTCAGTTTTTCAGGTACCATTTTGGATAGCGGCTGTTAGTACTTGATGGATTGGTTAGGCTCTTGAAATCATAGCACTTTCAGCCGCTTTCTTTTATCCCCTTATGAGAAATCCGGGCTAAGGGCCGAGGTAATGCTTCCTGAATATGCATCGGGCGAAAAAATTGATCTGAGCTCTACAGAACCTGGTGTATCTGCCGTTAAAATTAACAGTTAAAAATTCCAATACCTCCGCTTGCCGGATTTGCCTGAGTAATACTGATGATCCTGTCTAAAAAACGAGTAAAACAAGAGATTCAATCGTTACTTGATAACGGCGCGCCTGCCCGTTGCCCGGACTGGCTTTCTCCTCTGGCAGAGTACGTGTCTGCAGTGCGTTCAGAGGAGTTGGCGGTAGCCAACGGCGCTGTCGATGTCTCCCGTCATATATCTGGTCTGGGCCAGGGCGCTCTGGAGTTTGACGACCGCATTCATAATCTCGTCAACAATATTCAGACGTTGTCCGCCGCCATTGAGGAAATGTCGGCTAGTGCTTCAGAAGTGGGTGGCCTTGGCCAGAATGTGCTGGAGCAGGCCTCCCGGGTAAATGAGTACACCAAGGAGTCCATCTCCGCGCTGGAGGATATGGAGGCGCGTCTGGCCGAGGTGGATATTGCCCTGACCCAAGCCAATGAGGAAATGCGTTCGCTGGCAGAGCAAACCCGGAGTATAGAATCGCTTACCAACACGGTGAACGAGATATCCGACCAGACCAACCTGCTTGCCCTTAATGCGGCGATTGAGGCCGCCCGTGCCGGTGAGGCGGGCAGGGGCTTTGCCGTGGTTGCGGACGAGGTGCGGCAATTAGCTGCCCGAAGTGCGGGCGCGGCGCAGGAAATCAACGGGATTGTCTCGCAGATTATTTCCGGCTCCGAATCGGTTCAGTCCCGGCTGGGAAATTCCGTGCGTGCTGTGCAGGCCTCGGGGGAAAGCCGGACGCGGGTGGCGGAGGTGATACACCAATCTCGGGAGTCCTCGAACATCAACTATGACCAGGCAACCGCCATTGCCGCTGCGGCCGAAGAGCAGAGCCAGGTGGCCGCGGATATGGCGCGCCAAGTCAGTGCCAACTCTGAAGATTCCGATGCTCTGGCCAGCATTTTCCAGAATTTGATGCAGGCGATTCGCCCGCTCCGGGACGACATTGACCGCACCTTCAGTCAGATCCGGTTAACCACGCCTTGTCTCATGCTGGCCAGTGCCAAGCGTGATCATGTGGTCTGGGTGGACAAACTCATCCGCTTTGCAATATTCAATGAAAACTCGATCACCGAGGCGGAATTGAAAGATCACACTCAGTGCAGATTGGGCCATTTCCTGGCCAGCGACAAGGCTGAGCCCATGCAACAACTCCGCAGTTCTGATCGCCTGATTAACGTGGTTCATCCACAGGTGCATAAAGCAGGCCGGGAGCTTTATAAAACGGTCCAGGAATTCCATCAGAAGACGATCAGTTTCGATCGCTATTCTGAACTCTCGCGTGAGTTGGTAGCCACACTCAAGTCTTCCTCAGACGAAGTCATTGACCTGTTGGATGACATGATTGAGGAAGCTCTGAAGCGTGGAGATATGGACTGCTAGGCAGTCCTTCACGCCAACTCGGATGGATCTTTAGTATCACCGGGAGACAGCCGAAGAGGGGGGGTGATCAGATCCCGGTCGAAATGGTTTCCGTTGTGCTCTCGTATGAGGCCAGTTGCCCTGTCTATGATTCGTTTCAGTGCGCTTGGGTGATTTTTGACCTACGATTTCAGCCTGTTATTGGAATTACAGCGTTTGCCAATAGTTGCATACCCAACTACTTGGAAAGGACAGTCATCGGGGTTAATAACTCGGTTCTTTCGACACTCCTGTACTGAATTTCCGCCAAGGAGAGTCTTGGTCTATCCGCCTGAATGTCCGCTTTGCGACCAAGGCTACTCACGGACCTCAGCTAAACAAAAGCGAACATTCGGATCTCACGCGTTTTGGTCTATTTTCAGCCGTCGAGAGGTCTAAGTGATCGCCGATCGATTATGGAAAATCGGAACCTGATGGTAGGAAAACTTAGCACAGGATACTCAAACCGGTGAGAGACCAAAGTTCTCGCAATCTGGTGCCCCGCAGCCGTTAACTTGAATCCCCTCAAACCTCTCAGGAACTCGCGGCCAATCCTTCTGGCAAGATTTCTTTCTCATGAAAAAAGGCAACATACTGTCTGGATATCCAGTAGCATAGCGCCTTTTCGGGCCAGACCAAGCCGTTCAGATCCACTTTAGGTGAACGGCCTGGCATCATGCGGGGCTTTTTTTGTGCACAACCGCACACTCTCCCGCTCTTAACGATATGTAACGAATATCGCCGGACACCGGCGTTGAAAACCCAACAAAGGCCGTTGATAATCGACCGGAAACAACATGACAGGTTGCACTTATGAACGCGATGCACGGAATAGCCGCGGCAATGCTGCTGGCGACTCTGACCACGCCGGCCATTGGCGAAGTCTACAGGCATGTCGATGCCCAGGGTAATGTGACCTTCTCGGACGAGCCCATGGACGGAGGCGAAGCGATCAAGGTCAAACCTGTCACGACGGTTACCCTGCCAAAGCCGCAAACCGTAGAAGAGACCGACAAGCTTCGCGAGGAAGTAAAACGGGAGGGCGCTGTCTACGATTCCGTTTCCATCGTATCGCCCCAGAATGGACAGGCGTTCAACAGTGGCAGCGGAGACGTCCGGTTCGAAGTCACCAGTAATCCGGAACTCCAATCCGGGCACAAGTATGAGGTGACGCTGGACGGCCAACCCGTTGGCCAGTCGACGTCCAGTTCCATCGTGGTCAACAACGTCTATCGCGGAACCCACGAAGCCCGCGCATACATCATCGATGAGAAAGGCGTTCAGGTAAAAGCCGGCTCCTCCATCAGTTTTACGGTACACCGTCCCTCCGTCCTCAGATGATCTTTCGCCCCACATTGGTGCATTCGCACCACGAAGCAGCCATACTCTGATCAGCAAGAGGGCGAAAGCTCGACGCTGCACAGGTCGGTCATCTTCCGCTGCACCAGTAGACGGCATGCCGTAGCGCTGTTCAGGCCTCCTGCCCGACCGTCGCCCATCACTGAGCCAGTAATGGTGCAAGATGGTTCGCTTTTTGCAGTTTACCTCCCGTCACTTTCTGAACGACTCAACAGGATGGGTTCATGGCCGCATCACCCGCCACAGTCAATGGTTATAAAAGCATTCTCGACAGCCTGACTACGGCGGTTCTGGTGCTTCAGGACAACCTGAAAATTCAGTATCTGAATCCAGCCGCAGAAAGCCTTTTCGAAACCAGCATGACCCGCAGCCAGGGCCAACCTTTTGCAGACAGCCTGGTGGACTCCGAGGATGCCCTGAAAACCCTTTACGCCGCGCTGGAAAACGGCCAGTCGTACACCCGCCGGGAAGCCGAATTCCTGCTCCCCAGCGGTGCACGGCTCACCGTGGACTACTCGGTCACGCCTATCTCGCTGGACCCCACCGAATTATTGATTGAGATTCAGCCACGGGATCGCCTCCTGCGTATCAGCCGGGAAGAAGACATCATTTCCCAGCAGGAGACCACACGCATCCTCGTCCGGGGCATGGCTCACGAGATCAAGAACCCTCTCGGGGGTATACGTGGCGCAGCCCAGCTTCTGGACCGGGAACTCAGCGACGAGGACCAGCGGGAATATACCCAGGTGATCATTGATGAGGCGGATCGTCTCAGAAGCCTTGTTGACCGGATGCTTGGTCCCCATAAGGCCCTGCAACTCGCGCCCACCAACGTCCACGAGGTGTTGGAACGGGTACGAACGCTACTGGAGGCGGAAAGCAAAGGTCGCGTGATCTTCTGCAGGGATTACGATCCCAGCCTGCCCGAACTGATCGGAGACAAGGAGCAGCTCATCCAGGCGTTTCTGAACATTGCCCGTAACGCCATGGAAGCCGCGTTCGAGAACCAGACCGGACAGACCAACAGCGAACCTCCAACCATCACCTTCCGGACCCGTGCCCTGCGGCAGTTCACAATCGGCCATCGACGATATCGCCTGGTGTGTCGGGTGGACATCATCGACAACGGGCCCGGTATTCCGCCCGATCTGCTGCAAAACATTTTCTATCCGATGATCAGCGGACGCGCCAGCGGAACCGGTCTCGGCCTGTCCATCACCCAAAGCATCATCGGACAGCACCATGGACTGGTCGAGTGTGAAAGCGAACCCGGACAAACCGACTTCATCATCTTCCTGCCTCTGGAGGAAAACTCATGAGCCAACCGGCAAACGTCTGGATCATAGACGACGATAAAAGTATTCGCTGGGTGCTGGAGCGCGCCCTCAACCAGGCCGGTATGAACCCCCGCGTCTTCGACAGCGGCGACAGCATCATGACCCGACTGGAACACGAACGGCCCGATGCCATTATCAGTGACATCCGCATGCCGGGCGTCGACGGTATCACGCTGCTGTCACGCATCGTCGAAGGCTACCCAGACGTACCAGTCATCATCATGACCGCCCACTCCGATCTGGAGAGTGCGGTGACAAGTTATCAGACCGGTGCGTTCGAGTATCTGCCCAAACCCTTCGACGTGGACGATGCCGTTGCCCTGGTCAAACGGGCCGTGGCCCATGCCCACGAAAAGCGCGCGACCTCCGAGCCACAAATGGAGAGCAGCCAGCGCAACGCCGAAATCATCGGTGAGGCGCCGGCCATGCAGGAGGTTTTTCGAGCCATCGGGCGGCTGTCACATTCCAACATTACCGTACTGATCAACGGTGAAAGCGGCACAGGCAAGGAACTGGTCGCACAGGCCCTTCACAATCACAGCCCCAGGGCCAAGCACCCGTTCATCGCGCTGAATATGGCCGCCATCCCCAAAGACCTGATCGAATCCGAACTGTTCGGTCATGAAAAGGGCGCCTTCACCGGGGCCGGGGCCGCTCGCCAGGGCCGTTTCGAGCAGGCCAACGGCGGAACCCTGTTCCTTGACGAAATCGGCGATATGCCGGCCGATACCCAGACCCGCCTGCTTCGGGTGCTTGCCGATGGCGAGTTCTATCGGGTGGGAGGCACCACGCCCATCAAGGTAGATGTCCGCATCATCGCCGCCACTCACCAGGATCTCGAGAAACTGGTCCAGGCCGGGAGCTTCCGGGAAGACCTCTTCCATCGCCTGAACGTCATCCGTGTGCATCTGCCCAAGCTGGCCGAGCGCCGGGAAGACATTCCCCGACTGATGCAGCACTTTCTCAAGCGTGCGGCCAAGGAACTGGCGGTTGAGCCCAAAATCCTCCGGCCGGATGCGGAAGAATACCTGACCACACTGCCCTGGCCCGGCAACGTCCGCCAGCTGGAGAACACCTGCCGCTGGCTGACCGTCATGGCCAGTGGCCGCGAAATTCACATCGACGACTTACCCCCCGAACTGCTGCACCAGGCCGAGTCAGAAATGGCAGCGACCGGGCTGACCTGGCAGGAGGGCCTGCGTAATTGGGCAGAGCAGGAGCTCAAACGGGGCAAGAAGGGAATCCTGGACACAGCGGTGCCGGAGTTTGAACGGATCATGATCGAAACCGCCCTCCGCCACACAGGAGGCCGCAGACGGGATGCCTCCATCCTGCTCGGATGGGGACGCAATACCCTGACCCGAAAAATCAACGAACTGGGACTGGACCACCCCGAGAACGACGACGATTAGCGAACCACCGGGTTCGTAAGCGGTTTGGCGGGGCCCTGGCCCCGCCTTTTTTATTGCTCCTGCCAGTAGATCACGCGGTCATTACCCCGATAGACCCCAAACGTTGCCAACGCAGACGGATCTTCAAGCGTGCCGTCTCCGTCCTGATCAAACGCCAACCAGTCTGCCACATTCCAGACCAGGGAATCGGTGCCTTGCGAGCCATCTGGAACCAGTGAAAGCGGGCCACCCAGCCCGGCACTCAGAGTGCCACTGGCGGCGCTCAGGGAATGGTGGTTTTCAGTATCGGTGATGTCCGTGGTCGTCCAGGCGGTACAGCTGTCGGCGGTGTTGGTGACAAAGCCCGAGCCATTCCAGTATTCGGCACGAAACGGCATCGGGAGCGCCGCCAGGGTTTCCGGTCCGTAGGCGTTTTCAAGAAAAAGGCGACCATAACGGATGTCGAAGTTGGCTGTAGGGTTAAACGTATAGGGGGTTGCCGCCGCGGACACCCCATCCGAGTCTGTCATATCCGATACCTGGAACGAGAGATCCGGAAGAAACGGCGAAATTCTGGTTCCGACGGATTTATCAAACGCAAACTGGTCCGCCATGGAATACTGATAGGAAAGCAATCCCGGCTGAGATACAGTCAGACCGCCCGTAACCGGGGTGGTCGTCAAAGATACCGGAGAACCGGACACATCAACCGCTGTCGAATCGCCACCCGGGAAAACGCGGTCGACATCACCGGCAACCAGTTTTCTGAATCCCGGAGCCGTGTAATTCAAAGTCCGCGATCCCTGAACAGACACAGGCTCGATACTCAACGACGCAGGCACTTTCCATCCAAATGGCTCTCCGGTATAGGTAAAGGGAGAGCCACCAGCCGAACACTCTGCCTGCAGTTCACCAGGGTCGGTGGTCACCTCGAAACGGTCCGGATAGAAACGCCCGATCGGCGCACTCGTACCACCGGGCACTGTCCTCCCGAGATAGGCACCAGTACCAGGCGTTGCCAGAAACCGGAAAACGCCCACTTCAGAAACCCGAGTGGCCACCGTTTGCGTTGCTGTCGATGACGCACCATGGGAATACGAGGCTGGCACAACCGTTCCCGGCGCCCCGCCGGAAGGCGCGACCAGACTGGAGGTCAACGGGATGCCGGAAAGACTGAAATTCGGCGTCGTCGGGTTGCCCTGACACAGATCTGTATCGCCGCCGCCTTCCCAACCGACGGCTTGAACAGTCAGATCAAAGGACTCCCCGGCCTTTTTGAAACGCGGACAGGTTGAATCGCCGGCCAGACATTCTCCCGCTGACCGGACACACAGGCCGGCCGGAATGCTGACAAAACTGTCGGCACCGGGCATCTCCAGACCACTGTCGCCAGTTGCCGCGGATCCCAGGTAAAGCGCATTCAGGTTCATCCGCCCCGCATCCGGATACATCACGTCGATCTGTGCGACACCACCAGCACCAAAGTCCAGGTCCAGAGTTGTAGCAGCGGTCTGGCTTCCGCCGATTTCCGTACCGTTCACCGACAGTGGGCGGCTTGCAGGACGTCCTGCGGCGCCTGGATCGACATAGGTGGACCAGAAGGAAACCGGCTTGCGCACGTTCTCGAACGCCGGCACACAGGCATCCGTCTGATTGTCTCTCCGGACAGCCCGAACCTGTATCGAGCTTTCCGGCTTGTGCGAAGTAAGGTCGGGGACATCAAAGGCCAAGCCGGAATCGTAGAATGGCAAAGAGCACTTGCTGCTCGATAGCCCGCCACTCCCGTTATCGCACAAAGTGACGGACTGAGGCCGGGTCGACGGTTGCGAGCCCACGACATTGAGCCTGACATTGCCCGCGGTCGTGTGCTGGAGAGAAGCCTGCGCGGTACCGCCGCTGATTGACAGCACATTGCCTCCAGCCCAGCCACTGCTCGGCGCCAGAGTCGCATTTACCGGATCGGTAAACAGCTGATCACAGGCCGCATTGGCACAGGCCCGAACCGTTACCGTCTCGGACTGACAGGTTAGCGCAACACCATCGTGCACAATTTCGAAGTGGTCGACCTGCTGACCGACCGGATTCAGTTTCAGGGCACACAACTGAACATTGTCCAGCTCATGGATATTATTGGATCCACCCGTGGATCCCGTCAGCGACAGCAACAGGTTTTCCGGAATGGTACTCTGGGAAGCAACCGATCCAAGATCGATACGCACCAGTTGGGAGAAATTATTGCCGGTTCCGCTGGTGTCCCTCTCGACGGTCGCAATAGGCCCGACACCGGCCCTCGAGTCCACGGTAATGCGATAGCGGTGGGGACTGGACTGACCCGTTGCGTCCACACCGGGATTGAGCTGGCCCGAGTCAGCGAGGTAGGCATAATCCGGTGCCGAGCCCCTCACCGCCACAGAGTCTGGCGTGCGCCCGCTATTGCCGCCAACCCGCCCTTCGCTGCGATTCGAGAAATTTCCGAACTCATCCAGACCGATGCCAAGCCATCCTCCGGCAAAGCCGCTGTCTCCATTATTTCTTTGAGCATATCCCAGCGATCCACCATAACTTCCCGGCTGGGGGGTAATCAGCGCATCCGACAGGACCACCGCGACACCGTCTGCCCCGCTTCCACCGTAGGCGTAATAATCGAACTCCAGAACAATGAGATTATCCGCGCCAGGGATCTCGCGCTGTAATGTGGCGGCCGTGGCCTGGTTACTGGCGGCTTCAGTCATTCTTAGCCGGCCATTTCCCGTCACGCCGGGAGTGAAGGATCCTTTGGACACTGACGTGACCCAGTCATTCGCATCCAGGGTCGATGAAGAAAACTGATCGTCGAAACAGGTCAGTCCACCCGTGGGATTCCCTACATCAATCTGGATGTCATCCCGGCCGAAAACTGAATAGTTTCGACACGCCAGTCCCCAGTAACCGGAATCACTGCAATATCTGGACTCAAACGCAACCGTGAAGGTGCCCGTCTGATTGAACGTATGCGTTTTCTCAACGGCGCGATCACAGGGGGATGAATTGAATCCGGCCTGACCAATGCTGGAACCATCCAGAAACCATGAATCGATCCAATCGTCACTCCAAAATGAGGGCTCGGCGGAAGGACAGCCTCTGGCGGTAACGGAGAAGGTGACGGTCTCACCCACATTCACCCGAACCGGCCCCGTACTCTGGCCGTTGGCACTCAGGACAATCGCCGGATTGCAAAGGCCGGTCAGAAGCCCACTGCTCACACCACTGTAGTCGGCAGTCACACGACTGTTATTGCCATAGTAAATGGCGCCGCCAGCGGCTATGCCTCCGTCCACATTGCCGTTATTCCCGACTCCAACACTCCCAGTGGCGTATACAAGACCACGAAGTTCAGCGTTGTTGCCAAGCGAAAGACTGCCTTTGACCACCAACAGCAGCTGGTCGGCATTTCCATTGCTGTTGATCATGAGGCCATTACCGGACGCCAGCGATCCATTCACGAAAATGCGAACACTCGCACCGCTGGCGATATTCAGCCGATAGTTATTGGGGAGATTCGTCGACGAAAAATAATAGTCGCCATCGGCCAGGGTGGTGCCAGATTGTGGCCAGGCATTGTTGGCAAAAGGGACCGATCCAAGATCCAGAGTATGACCCGATGCCTGAAGATTCGGAGTCACTCCGCTGGCGTTGCTAAAAACATCGGTGCAGGTTGCAGCCCAGAGGTTTGTAGCAAAGAGAGTCAGAATGGCGAAAAAAACCATTCGGGAAAAAGCAGCAACGACGCTCATCATCGAACCCGTACCTCCACAACTCGACGGGCAGCCTCTTGCCCCGCTCCACATCGGCCTTCACTCACAATGGTATAAAGCCTGTCGCCACCATTGCCATTGACGGCAGTGGCGTCCTCCTGGGAACACTGGAGCCTCGCCTCGCATCCGGAAAGCGCCTGTTTGGAAAAGGCTACTGTCCAGTTCGAGCCGCCGGCAGGACAGGCGCGCCCTTCATAGAGCACATCCGTCACACCGACCTGAGCGCCACTTTCGGCCGCAAAAAATGCCCGTTGGGACTGGATCTGGAGACTCAGCGATTCGCCAGACTGCTGCTGCAACTGGGACATACCGAAGACCAGCAGGGATAGCACCGTGATCACAAATATGGCAATCGGCAAACCCGCACCATTTTGATACTGACCGGGAGATCTAGGGTACATTCCGGATCTGGACCTCCTGCCGTGTGGTGGTGGTTTCATCGCTACCGGTATCGTAATCCTTGAGGGTAAGCGCAAATTCGACAACGGCCGCGCGCTGATAGGTTGGCGGGGTAAAACGGAAATCGACTGGCCCCGAAAGGTTCGCCGACATCACTTCGCGCACACCGCCTGTCGGGGGCGATGGTTGAGAGGTTGTGCGTCCATACCCTGAATACCGGTAAAGCATTCGTCCGTTCTGACACACACTGACCGGACTTCCGATGACATACAAACGGCGCTCCGGGGACTGCTGACGGAACCGATGGGCACTGCTCAGGGTGATCGTTCCACCAGCTATACCGGCGATGGGTGTCGAGACCGGACCAGGATTGGTTGATCCGTACAGCTCCGAGGTTGTCGCCCCATAGCCATAGATCAAGGCCCGGTTTCCCGCTGCAGGCACCTGACTGAACGGTACGATGTCAATCTTGTCGAACCCCGGCCCCTGTGTCCGGTGGATGTAGTTCGTCGCGGCCAGAACCGGCAGCCACTCCAGGCACTGACCGCTGACCCGTATTGATAGAGGAAATGCTTCCCGCAGCTGGCGCGAAAGCTGTTCACCGATAACTACGCCCTGCAGCGCCCTTTGCTGGCGGGCACTGACGTCCAGAGCGCCACGAGTGGACAGGGACACGAACTGAACGGAGATGGTCGCCACGATGGCCAGGATGACAATCACCATGACCAGTTCCACGAGCGTGAATCCCTTCGCGCCACGCATCAGAAATTGGCCCTGTAGAAAGTAAACGCATAATTGGTATTGCCCGGATCCCGGATCGTGATATCGATCCGTTTGGCGTCGGCTGAGGGGAGGCCAACCTCACCACCCGCACATTGCACGTTGACACTGACTTGAAACCCACTGTAAGAGGCGGGATCCAGAGCCGCCCCTGATGCATTACGGGGAGGATCGTTCGAGATCGCGTCGTAATCGTCCACGTCATCGTAAGAGGCACGACTGGGCTCTTCCGTATTGATGTTGCATCCGGCGTGCCGTGGGACTCCGCCCGGCGGGGTATTTTCATCGTACCGGCGCGAGAGGATCTCATCGGCATAGAGCTGAGCGAGTGCCACCGCACGTGTCTGATTAAGCGGATCGGCACTCCGACCACTGAGCAACGCGAAGGCACCCACCACACCGGCTACGGCAACACTGATAATCACAATGGTGATGACCAGCTCCACCAGGGTCGCGCCTCGCTGCATCGGATTCACTGACAGGCCCCCTGATACACAGCGCCCAGGGAGCTGATGCAGGTCTGGAAATTACTCTCACCGGTAAAGGTCAGAGCCACATCCGAACCGGAGGCCAGCGCTCCCAACGGCGTGAAGTTCAGGGTGAGCGGCAGCGATGCCCCGGTCAACGAGGCACCGTGACGATTGATCGAAAAGGTTCGTGACTCGGGGGTTCCGCCGCCGACCGTAAACCGGAACTCATCGGTTGTCTGATCAATCGTCAGACTCCCGGCCTGATTGCCTGCCAGCGCTGCCTGCTGGGCAAGCAGCGTGGCAGAGGCCAGTTGCTGGGTGGCAACCAGCGGGGAGAAGGCGGAGCGGCTGGTGAATAGTCCGACTCCGATGACAGAAATTATGCCTATCAGAATCAGAACCATCACGAGCTCTACCAGCGTGAATCCACGGACGAAAAGCTGTCTCTCGAAACGACTTCTAGCGCCCATAGCCTTCCTCCTGGGGCCGCGAAAAATCCTTCTACAGCCCCTTTCGCTCAACGCTATCAGCAACCAGAGTCAGTAACCGTCACACTATAAGGAGAGGTGATTGGTCCGGTATTGTCTGTCGCTGCATTGGCTGCTTGGTATTGAACTGAGCAGCTCGTCTGCAGCTCAAGAGTGATCGTGTCACCGCCGGCAGTGCCGCCACTGTCGGTGGTTGATACGGTGTAATCATTCGTGGTGTCAACATCAACGGCTGCAAGGATACCTGCGGCGTCGGCCGTTGGATAACCATTAACCATTGTGACCTCCTGACCGTCCAGAGTCACTTTAGCTCCAAGTCCACTACCCTTAGCCAACTGAGAAGAATGAGCAATAGAGGCAGCTGATTTCATAGCTCCAGCAAGACCTTGTACGGAAGAGGCTCTTGCATCGCCCCCCAAATCTGCAAACCTCGGCAACGCAAACGCCGCCAGAATCCCCAGAATTACAATCACCATGACCAGTTCGATCAGGGTGAAACCTTTTTCATTGCGCGCAGGAATTGCGTTCATCATTTTCATGGTTCTACTCCACGTTTTGCTTGGTTGATCAGTTAATGGTTGTTGTCACTTCACCGGTGTCGGCGTCATAGACGATGGTGCTGCCCTGGCCGTCCGGCTGGTAGGTATAAACACAGTCGTCCCCTGGATCGCCGTCTGCGTCCGGTTGTGTCCTGACCGCGTAGTCCGGATTGGCCCCAGCAATTGTCGGCGCGTTCGCCTGCAACAAGCCCTGCCAGATCTCCCGGCAGCGTGCCACATCCATATTCGTGTTAAGCGCACCACCGGTTGCCGTAGGCCAGCCCTCACCGCTTACATCGATATTATCATTCCCGAACCCCTGAACGTTGGCGGTGGCTGCGGTAAACCCGTTCGAAACCCACTGGGTCTTGGCCAGGGCCACGCCGGCGGACAAAGCGCCTGCCGTCGCCCGGATACTGGACTGGTGGGCCTGTTCGGACAGCTGGGCAAACCGTGGCAGAGCAAATGCCGCCAGAATCCCCAGGATGGCAATCACCACCACCAGTTCGATCAGGGTAAAGCCCTGGCCGCGATTCAATCTTCTCTGGCTTTTCATAATAATGCGTTCCTTCTTTTTATGGGGGCCCCAAATCAATTCTCAGTCACCGGTTCCAACATCAACCCGGTCGTTCTCTCCGATTCGTCCTGACGGCCATCACCGTTCCGGTCCGAAAACTGTGTCGTCACCATCCAGCCCAGCGTCGCGCCTGGCTCGGCCACCCGCTGGCCGATCTGGATTCGATGCTCCGGCCGGTATAGCAACCGGCCAGTCTCTGCGGCATGATCCCTCACGTTCAGACGCGACCGAAAACACCATTTACCGCGCGCGGGACCGTCACCCTTGCAGACACCTTCGTACGAATTCCAGTTCTGCTGCACCAACCCCACCGGATTGATGCCCACGTAGTTTTCGAGACGGGCATCCCGGTCCAGCATGATTTCTGCACCCTTGACGACCAGGGCCGCCCTGAGCTGACTGAGCACAAGCCCGACACTCTGCCGCTCCACCTTGCTGGCCTGGCGTTCCAGTGCTCCCAACAAAAACCACCAGAGCACCGCCAGTATTACAAGCACCAGAGCCAGACGAAATCGACGGCTATTCGCCAGTTCACTGCTTCCCGTTAGCCTCGACACTGGCAATGGCTACCTCCCCAGCGCTGCGGCTCCCAGGTCCCAGATCGGCAGAAACACACCCAGCGCCAGAATCAACACCAGTATGCCCATGGCTACGATCAGAATCGGCTCAATGGATTCAGCCAGGCGTTTCAGACCAAAATCGACGTCTTCGTCGTAGAAGTCCGCCACGTTGTTCAGCATATCATCCACCGACCCGGTTTCCTCACCCACTGCGATCATCTGCAGGATCAGCGGTGGGAACATACCACTCTGCCGCGCGGTCCGAAGCAGGCTTTCACCCCGCTCGATCCCGAACCGCATCTCCCGGATGTGGGTCGCAATCCACGCGTTGTCAGTGGCGTTGGCCACCACACTCAAGGCATGGGTCACCGGCATGCCGGCCGCCAGCATGGTTGCGAAATTACGCGCAAACCGGCTCAGCGTAATCAGTTCCAGCAGGTTGCCAATCACCGGCAAGCGCAGCTTGTATCGATCCCAGGTCAAACGCCCCTGCTCCGTCTGCTTCCACTGCTGAACCAGCATACCAAGCGCCACCCCTGCGAACAGGACGACGTACCAGTAGCCCAGCAAAAAATTGGAGGTCGCAACCAGTATCTGGGTGAGAAACGGCAGGTCGGCACCCAGTTTGTTGAAGACCGCGGCAAATTTCGGAATCACCAGAAAGTTCACCACCATCAGCGCCGCCAGCAGGGCGACCATCACAAAAGTGGGATAGCGCATGGCCTGTGTCAAGCGACGTTTGGTATCCCGCTCAAGTTCCAGAATCTCGGAAAGGCGCTTGAAGCCATCATCCAGCCTTCCCGTGTTCTCGCCGACGTGGATCATGGCCACAAACAAATCGGAGAAGACCCGTGGATGCACCTGCATGGCTTTGGCCATCGTGGTGCCACCCTCCAGGCGGGTGGTCACATCCTCTAACACCTTTGCCAATACCGGCGACTTTGTTGTCTCCGCCAGCCCCCGCATGGTCCGGATCAGAGGAATCCCGGCCCGGGTCAGGGCGTGCATCTGGCGACAGAAAACGATCAACTCATCCAGAGTCACGTTCTGGCGGAACAATCCCATATTGCGGATTCGGTCTGTTACCGAGACACGCGGCTGATGTTCGCGGATAGTCAGTGGTGTAATGCCCCGGCGCATCAGCTCGGAGGCAGCGGCATCCACGTTCGCCGCCGACAGTTCACCTTGCTGGACACTTCCGGAAGCGTCTTTCCCCCGATACCGGAAATCCATCAGGACGAACCTCCCAGCGGGCTATCCGGCATGGGGATCTCGTCCTCGGGCGAGAATTCCCCTTCCGATGTGGCCGCCACCCGGGCCACCTCTTCCAACGTCGTCACGCCGCGCAACGCATAATCCATGGCACAGCAGCCCAATGGCCGGTACCACGGGCTGTTTCTGGCCGCCCGAGTGAAGCCGGAAACGTCACTGCGCCTTAGCGCGTCCAGCATGGATTCATTCATTTCCAGCAACTCGTAGACGCCCACCCGGCCCTTGTACCCGGTGTTACTGCACTGATAGCAGCCTCGTCCGTGGACAAAACCGGCCTCGAGATCCAGCGGATCCAGGTCATAACTCTCCAGCCAGACCCGTTCCTGGTCCGTCGGTTCGTAAGGCGACGAACAGTTCTCACAGACCCGGCGGACGAGACGCTGCGCCACCACACCCAGCAGCGAACTGGCCACAAGAAAGGGCTCCGCGCCCATATCGACCAGGCGCATGGCGCTGCTGATCGAATCGTTCGTGTGCAAGGTCGATAGAACAAGGTGACCGGTCATGGCCGCCCGCAGCCCTATTTCCACAGTCTCCCGATCCCGCATTTCTCCCACCAGGATGACGTCCGGATCCTGTCGCAGGGCGGCCCGCAGGACGTTGGCAAATTCCAGACCGATTCTGGGATTGACCTGAACCTGAGTGATCCGGGGCAGACGGTACTCCACCGGGTCCTCGGCAGTGATCACCTTGACCTCCGGCCGGTTCAGTTCGGTGAGCGCGCCGTAGAGGGTCGTGGTCTTACCGCTACCCGTCGGGCCGGTTACCAAGATCATGCCGTGCGGCTTGTGGATCATCCTTCGGAATCGTTCCAGGACATCCTCGGGCATGCCAGTGCTGTCCAGATTCAGAATGCCCTGGCTCTGGTCGAGCAGACGCATGACCACCGATTCACCAAACTGAACGGGCATGGTGGAGACCCGCACATCAATACTGCGGCCTTTGACACGCACATTGAAGCGCCCGTCCTGGGGTAACCGTTTCTCGGAGATGTTCAAACCGGCCATGAGTTTCAAACGCAGCACGAGGGCGGCGTTGACCCGTTTTTCCTTCATGACCTGTTCCTGGAGCACGCCATCCACCCGTTGGCGAATCCGGACCACGGACTCGTCCGGCTCGATATGGATATCCGAACTCCGCGCCTGCACGGCGTCCTCAAACAGCGTTTTCAGCAGTTTGACGACCGGCGCATCCTCGCTCTCCGACTCGGCCGACAAATCCGCGAGGTCGAAGGCGTCGTCGCCCAGCTCGTCTTCAAGCTCCTCCGCCAGGGAGGCAATCTCTTCGGTTCTCCGGTACACGAGATCGAGCGTATTGAGCAGTTCGCTTTCCCGGACGACGGCCTGTTTGATGGGCTGCTTGAGCACCCGGACAAGTTCATCGTAGGCAAAGATATCTAGGGGATCCGCCATGCCTACCAGCAGTTCGCCATGCTGTTCCGCCAGCACGATAGCCCGGAACCGCCGCGCCATCGCCTCGGGAAGCTTTTTCACCAGCTCGTTGTTGAACTGATAGTGGCGCAGTTGCACAAACGGCACGTCGAGCTGCCGCGACAGAATGTTCAACAGACTGTCTTCGTCGACATAGCCGAGATCAATCAGCGTGCGCCCCAGTTTGCGCCCGGTATCTTTCTGCTCCCGCAGCGCCGTCATCAGCTGGTCTTCGGTGATGACCTCGTTCTGAACCAACAGGTCACCAATGCGGATCTTTTTTTTCGGTTCGGTCGTCATCATCCAGCCTGTAAGGTTTTCAGACGTTCGCGTACGTAATCAGCAAGCGCCGGCGGCAACCCCGGCAGCGAGGCCGCCTCGGCGTAGGCCCGCGTTGCGCTGTCCAGCCGGCCCTGAGATTCCAGGGCAATGGCGAGCCCCACCCACCAGGCCGGACGGCTGTCATCGGAGGCCAGCAGCCGGGTCCATTGTTCCGCAGCCGCCTGATTCTCTCCGGCCTGCTGCAACAGCGTGGCCAGTGTAACCAGGTATTCCGGATGGCTTTGCACCGGCGGAATATCGTTGCGCAACGTGGACACGGCCGCCTTCAGGTTTCCACCAGCAAGCAAGGCCCGGGCGCGCAACACCCGGAGGTTCGGGTTACCGACGCCGGCTTCTTCGGGCAACCAGTCCAGTGCTTTCTGGTCACGCCCCGACACCAGGAACCCTCGGGCGAGCGCCTCACGGCTCTGCGGTGCCTGTTGTCGCTGCAGCAGGGCACGCAGCCTCACTTCGGCTTCATCGGCCCGGCCGGACCGCAACAAATCACCAATCTCCCGACTCAACTGGCGGTCACGAAACTCTGGCGTCTCACGCACTTGTTTTACCGAGGGCGACGGCGGTTCGCTATCCGTCGACGCTTCTGAGGTTTCCGGTTTTTCAGTTGTCGATACCGAAACGGTTGCTGTTTTTTCCACCGCCCGGCGATCGGATGCAACATCTGATGACGAGCCGGCCTGGTCATCCGGCACAAAATCGGCGGTATCGGTATCCGTATCCGGATGACGTGAAGGTTTACTCCCTGTTACGGGTTCCGGATGCGCCGCGGCAGGGACCTCGGTCGTGGGTTTCTGTTCGATGGATACCGCCGGCGAGGTCTCATGTTGCCCGGCTGCAACAGGCACAGCGGACCTCTCCGCCGGGATTACGGCAACGGCCTCCCGCGTCGTTGACGAAGAGTCCGGCCACAGGTACCAGCCGCCTGACCCCGCGGCGATGACACCAAGGACTGCGACAAGAATCGGGAATCGGCGCGATCGCGTGCCGGTAGCAGACGGTTGACCCGTGTAGACGCCGGGCTGGCTACTCCGTTGCTGGCGCTGTTCTGCCGCCCGAAGTGCATCGTTCAGAAGACTCATATCCACCTCCCGATCAGCCCGGGCCGGACCGCGCTGTCGGTATCCCGGATGGCACTCAACACATGTGCACGCCCGACCTGTCGCGCGCCCTGCCCCCACGCAGCAAGCAGTCCCTTGTGCGCCAGGATATTGACCAGCCGGGGAATCCCTCCGGAGGAACGGGCAATGAGTTTCAGGGCACCGGGCGCGAACAGTTCGCCGCCGTTATACCCGGCCTGGGCAAGCCGGTGGCGAAGATACTGGGCAACCGAGGCGCGATCCAGTGGCTTCAGGTGATACTGAAAGGTGATTCGCTGACGCAGCTGACGCAAACTGTCCTTGCCGAGCAGCTGATCGAGTTCGGGCTGACCAAAAAGCACTACCTGAAGCAGCTTCGTGCTCTCGGTTTCAAGGTTGGTCAGCAGTCTCAACGCCTCGATGGTGGGTTCCGGCATGACCTGGGCTTCGTCAATAACGAGCACAACGGACTGCTGGTCCATCGCCAGGTCAATCAGGCGCTGGTTAAGCGCCTTCAGCACCTGATGGG
Organism: Marinobacter santoriniensis NKSG1; assembly: GCF_000347775.1. GTDB lineage: Bacteria > Pseudomonadota > Gammaproteobacteria > Pseudomonadales > Oleiphilaceae > Marinobacter > Marinobacter santoriniensis. Next base: position 23,821 of record NZ_APAT01000029.1, on the reverse strand, counting down.
TGTTGGAACAGCCGGAAATATCGACGCCGAGCTCTTCCGCGACCGCCTCATACAGGGTATCCGCCGACAGGTGAGGATTGGGTATGTAGGCCGTACAGGCAATATCATCCAGCTCATTGAGTAACAGTCGACACAGCAGGGTCTTTCCCGTGCCCACCTCGCCGGTGATCTTGATAAAGCCCTCCCTTTCCCGGAGTGCAACCAGAAGGAGTTCCAGCGCATCGGCATGGCTGGGTGACCGCAGAAAGTAGCGGGTATTGGGCGTCAATGCGAACGGTGCTTCCTGCAGTCCGAAGTGGGTCTCGTACATATTACCGTGGCGCGCGCTCCGGTTCGGGCTTGACCGACTGGGAGGATTGCAGGAGTTCCCGCAACACTTTCATCCGTTGCTGGCTCGACGAAATATCCGAAGCCATGGCGCCCCTGCCGGCCACCACCGGTCGGAGCAGAATCACCAATTCGCTCTTGCGTGAGTCAAACTTGCGCTGCTTGAACAGTTCACCCAACAGCGGAATATCGCTGAAAAACGGAACCGCGGAGTTATTGTCTTCACTGGTGTTCTGAATCAGGCCGCCGATCACGACAATCTGCCCGCTGTCAGCCCGGACGACGCTGTCCGTTTCCCGCACCGTGCTCTTCGCCAGCGGCAGCGTGACATCCCGATCACCAATCGTAATCACTTTTTCCTGATCGCTTACCTCACTGACGGACGGGTGAACGTGCAGCGTGATGGCCCCGTCATCTGCGATCTGGGGTGTTACATCCAGCGAAATGCCCGAGAAAAACGGCGTCAGCTCAACCGAGGTGGTCGTGCTGTCTGAACCGGTCAGGTTGGTGTTGTCCTTGTTGAAGTCTATATCGGTGACGAAGAACTCATCCGTCCCCACCTTGATCACCGCTTTCTGGTTATTCACCGTGGAGACCCTCGGGCTGGACAGGATCTGAACATTGCCCTGGCTGCCGAGGAGCTGGATCAACGCTGAAAAGCTGCCCTCACGGAAAGAGGCGGAGAACAGGCCGCCAATATCCGAGGTGCTGATGGTCTGCCCCGCCAGAGATTGAGCGGTAAAGTCAGCCGGGAGCCCGTCACTGGCAGTAATGGACGAGGCACGCTGAAGATCCGACCAGTTGATGCCCTGCTGATAGCCCTCATTGAGCGCCACCTCGAGAATCTTGGCTTCAAGCACCACTTGTCGTTGCATGATCAGCTCCGTTCGCCGGAGATAATCCTCTACGAGTTTCAGGGTATCGGAGCGCCCCCGAACCATAACCAGGCCCGCACCGGCATTCACGATCACCTGATCGCCGGCCTCCGAATCAACCATCATGTTCAGGGTGGCCTGCAGGTCATTCCAGAAATCCGACTCGGTTTTTGTGGAAATGGTGGTGCCCACCAGGTTCCGGTCCTCGTTACCTGTGTTGGAGTTACTGGTTCCATTGTTATTGCCGGACGAGCGCGAACTCGTCACCTGACCGGAGCTGACACGGGTCTCCGAACCACCCTTGCGCTTGAAATCGAGGTAATCGATAGAGAAGATCCGGGTCTGGAGCCTGTCGGCCTTGACCCGATAGAGACGCCCCTTGCGCTCGATATCCAGGTTGTAGAGATCTGAGACGATGTCCATGACTTCCGGCACGGTGACATCGTGAAGGCGAAGGTCGATCGGCATTGCCAGCCCCGGGTCCACCACCACATTGAAACGGGTGCCCGCCACCAGCGATTCAAAGAAACTGCGGGCTTCCACCGCACGGGCGTTAACGTCAAACCGGTCATCACGGGAGTCGTCCGGTTGCAAGGGCGGCAAAAGCGCCGCGCTGACATCTGCCGGCAGGCTGGCCTGCGCTGTCTGCTTCGATGCATCGGGCTGCTGGTTCTGTTCAGCAGCATCAGCATTGTCCAGGTTTTTCACAATCTCGTCGGCGGCATCGGTCGACGTGGCGGTGGATGTTCGCATGAGAGGATTGTTGCTGCACGCGGACAGTACCAGCCCGACCATGCAGGCCAGCGCCGGTCGGCAGATCTTTCTCATGATGCTTCTGGTTGCCTCCGTATTGTTCATCGACTCACCCGCACACTCGGCAGCGACTCAAGCCGGAGCACCCGTTTGTGCCCACGGTCGAGAACCTCAACCCGATCAGAATGAATGGCTTTCACGCGCACCCCGTTCACCGTCTCACCTTCGCGCATTGGGCGACCGTCGATCACGGCCACTCGTCGACCATCGCCGTACACGATGGAATCCAGCGACAGCGGCCTCAGTGGCGCGGGCTTCGCTGACGGTTCCTCAGCATGTGGCGGACGCGTTGGGTCCTGCACCGCATTCGCCGGGCCCCAGACGAGCAACAACATGATCAATCCAATGCTACGGGCGATGTTCATATCAGATTCCCAGCCATGCCTTGTCCAGGCTCAGAGTGCGCACGTCAATGACGGCCTCGCCTTTGGGCCAGTCACCAGCCGTGTATTCCAGACGGACCCACCCAAGGCGATCATCGAGAGACTCGAGCTTTTTCAGATAGGCAAGCACCGCCGGGTAACTCCCGGTGATACGTAGCTCCACCTGGTGCGCGTACAGAAGGGGGTCCGATTCACTGTCATTCTTTGCGTTATCCGACGGGGCACTCTCGGCAAACACCGGTTCAGGCGTTTTGAGTTCGAGAGATTCGAGAACAAGATCGTCCTGGGCCGACAGGATCTGGCGAAGCAACGCAACCATTGCTTGCGGAGCGATGAGCCGATCCGCGGTCTCACCGATCTGCCGGTTCAAATCGTCAAGCCGCTGGCGCCGTTGGGCCAGCGTTTTCCGTAGCGCTTCGGAGGGATCCCTGGACAGCGTCTGCTCCAGGGTCTGCTGCTGGGCCAGCAACTGATCCTGTTGATTCCCGGCGGCATCCAACTGTTCTCTGAGCCCGTCACGGACCCGGTACTGAGGCTCCAGAATCAGAATCCAGACCAGAAAAAGAACCACCACGATGGCGGTAAATGTCATGAGGGTGCGTTCGCGAACAGGTCGCTCATCAAAGCGGTCTGCGCCTTGCCGGTACAGGTGTTTCAGGTGGGCGATCATGATCCACCCTCCTCACCGGGACGCGTGGCCACGAAAAACTCGACCGAGCCGCCCTTTTCCGGCCGACTCAGCCGGAACGAACCAAAGGTGCGTCCGCGAAACTCCGCCGACTGCCCCAGCCGTTCCAGATAGACGGGAACCCGATGGCTGTCACGCGTCCGGCCACGAATTTCAGCATGAAGCGGATCCAGCTCCAGGGTGATTCCGGTAAGCCAGACCTGATCCGGTATCTGCTGTGCCAACGCGGACATCAGGGGGGAAAACGTGCCGCTTTGCCCGACCGCAAGCCCGGCAACCCGATCCAGCAGGTGCTGACGACGGGCCAGTGTCCGGTTGAGACTTTCCAGTTCCGTTTTCAATCCGGGATCCGGCTGTCGCTGCTTCACCGCTTCGGACATCGCTGTGACGGCAGCCTGTAACTGTTCATTGCGGTTCTGCGTCATTGCCAGTTTCGCCTCCAGCTGCCGGCTCTGATAAGACGACCAGAATCCAACCGCAAGAGCCGTGACAAACACGACCACCAGCGATAATACGGCTGTAGTCGCCGTGAGCCTCTGATGCCGGGGACGCAGTTCACTGGTGTAAAGATTGACCTGCTGAATCATTATGAAACATCCCCCACGAGACCACTGCTCCATGCAGTGACACACCGACTATCGAGCGACTCGCTCAGCCCGAGAGACGCCCAGTCAGGCGTAGCAATCTCGGCGGCCACGTAGGAGGACAACATGGAGGACAATGGCAGAACGCTGTCCCGCGCTGCAAGGAAAATGGTGTTCGGGGGAACCTGTCCCATCTGGCTTTCGTAGTAGTCAAGCGACCGCTGGATCTCCAGCGCCAGCGTCTGGACCGCACTCTCCTGGCGGGCCGCATCCCTCAGCTCGTCGTAGGAAACATCGAGCCGACGTGACAGATAGAGGGTCTTTCCCCGACAAATAACCAGCTGACCGTAATTCTCACGCAAGTGCACCAGCGCAGTGCTCCGATCGGTAACGGCCAGGCGTGCCACGAGATTGCGTAAAGCCAGCTCCGCGATATCCACGCGTTCCAGCTGCATGCCGCAGGACAGCACCAGAGAAGCCAGATCGCTCACCAGCGTCTTTCGCGCGGCCACCACATTGGCCAACTCTCCCCGACCTCTGGCGCCATCACTGGGGAAGGGAAAAACGTCTGATACGGCATCGGAAGGACTGAAATCGAGCAGGTCCTTGAGCTTCCACTTCAGCGCGTCCGCCAATTCGTCTTCTTCGACCCCCTCAGGCCGTTCCATCTGGAACACCTGATACTGGTCCAGCGGCAGAACCAGCGTGGTGACAGCACCCGCCCAGGCATTTTGCTCGACCAGGGCCTGGAGGGTTTCACCTCGCCTGGCCGGCGGACATTCGGAAAAACCGGAACGAGGATCAGGACCCTGAACGTTCATCGCCCAGGCAATTCCGTCGGGACGTACTTCGAGGGAAACGCGTTGTGCAGCGTGCCCTGGCCGAAATATGTTTTTCAGTTTTTGAAGCAAAGAGACGCTGCCCATGGATACAGACTGGAAGATGAAAACACTCGCACGATCCGGTTTATTATTATTGGCCAAAAAACGGCCATTTACAGTGGGTTACATGATAGATCAAAAACAACCCTAACCCTACGTTTTTTGATCGATTTCACGTCTTTTTGCAGCGGCGTTACAAAAACCCCCCGCAAACGCGAGGGCTTTTCAACAAGGCGATGAAACGAATGCATCAAAAGGGGATGTCGTCATCGAAGTCGTCAATCGGCTCCGGCATGCTACCGCCCTGTGACGGCTGGCCATATCCGCCCGCCGGGGCCTGCGAGGACCCTCCAGACTGAGGGGCCGCCGCGGCCTGACTGGCCTGCTGAGGACGTCCTGCCGGAGCGCCCTGGGACATGCCGCCTTCACCACCGCGACTGTCCAGCATCTGCATTTGGCCATTGATATCGACAACCACTTCGGTGGTGTAACGATCCTGGCCATCCTGCCCCTGCCATTTTCGGGTTTGCAGCTTACCTTCGATGTAGACTTTGGAGCCTTTCCGAAGATACTGACCGGCCACTTCCGCCACCTTGCCGAACAGGACAACGCGGTGCCATTCGGTTTTCGGAACCAGCTGCCCCGTCTGACGATCTTTGTAGCTCTCATCGGTGGCCAGGTTCAGATTGACCACCGCATTACCATTCGGGGTGTAGCGGGTATCCGGATCCTGTCCGAGATTGCCAATAAGAATGACCTTGTTTACGCCTCGTGCCATCGTATGCTCCTGACTGAAGTTTCTGGGGAGCCCGCACTCCCTGCGGGCTTCCGGATTTCAAAGACTGTTACCCTGCCGGACAAATGCCAGTTCGGCAAGTCGTCCCTCATCGAATTCCTGCCGGTCTATTTTGAGGTAAGCGGTTGATGCCTCCTCGACAATGACCACATCCCGCACACCCGGCAGTTCGCGGAGGCTCGCATCCACATCGTCGAACCGGCCGGACACGGCTTGCTGCAACTGTACCATGAAACTGGTTGTGTAGCCCGGCGTCGGCATCGTAAGAGCCACCAGCAGCCAGATCAGAAGCACCGCAACCATCAGCCCTACCACGCCGGACACGCCGATAGACTCCAGCATCATACCGCCAAGGGAACCGCCAATGAATGCTCCCAGAAACTGAGAGGTGGAATAAACCCCCATGGCCGTACCCTTGCTCGCCGCCGGCGCTTCCTTACTGATCAGTGACGGCAGGCTGGCCTCAAGAAGGTTGAACGCCATGAAAAAGAAAAACAGGACGATCCATGCAAATAGCAGGCTGTGCCGCAGATTCGACAGCGCACCGGCGGCGGCCGTCAACAAGGCAATGGCGCCACACAGGATTGCTTTCATCTGCCGCTTTTTCTCACCAATGATAATAAATGGAATCATCGCAAAGAACGACGTTACCATCACAGTGAGATAGAACCACCAATGGGAGCTACTGGCCAGTCCCAGCTTATCCTCAAGGACTGTCGGGAACACAAGAAACAGGGAGGTCAGCACAAGATGGAGCGAGAAAATCCCGAAATCGAGACGCAGCAAACGCCCCTCGCTCAACACCCGCCCCAACATCTCCCGTGCGGGCTGAGTATCCGCGCTGGCACGCTGCTGGTGCGGCGTTGGAACCACCCGGTGCACAATCACCAGAGCAACCAGCGATAGCGCGCCGGTGGCATAGAAAATACCGGAAAGGCCGAAGTGCGAACCAATCAACGGCCCCAGCACCAGGGACACCGAAAACGACAGACCAATGGACATGCCCACCGTCGCCATGGCCTTGGTACGTTCCTCCTCACGGGTGAGATCGCTCAACAGGGCCATCAGGACACTGGCAATTGCACCCGACCCCTGTAAAACCCTTCCCGCAATCACCACGTATATGGAATCGGTGGACGCGGCAAGCAGGCTGCCGATCGCAAACAGGATCAAACCGATGTAGATCATCCGTTTGCGACCAACACGGTCCGAAAGCATGCCGAAGGGAATCTGAAGGAGTGCCTGACTCAGACCATAGGCGCCGATGGCAAGTCCAAGCAGCGCCGGCGTTGCGCCCTGGAGGTCCTTGCCGAGTAGCATGAATACGGGCAGCACCATGAACAGGCCCAACATGCGCATCGCATAAACGGACGCCAGAGCAGAAACAGAACGTTTTTCCAGTGCATTCATCGCAGTGGGTACCTCAGCCGCGTAGTGAAAGCCAATGGCCAGGAAGCATCGGGCCTCCCGCAGGGCGCGCATTGTAGCAGAAGCCGCGTTTGCGAGGGACTGACGGCATGCCATGAGTCATTTGCGGTTTCACGAGCACTATGATAACGCGGTATAATTTTCGTTTTTTTCGACCTGAGAGGTGTTATGGATCATATCCAGATCAAGGGAGCCCGTACCCACAATCTGAAAAACATCGACCTGGATATGCCACGGGACAAACTCATCGTGATCACAGGCTTGTCCGGATCCGGCAAATCCTCTCTCGCCTTCGACACGCTCTACGCCGAAGGCCAACGGCGCTACGTCGAATCCCTGTCCACCTACGCGCGACAGTTTCTGTCGATGATGGAAAAGCCGGATGTGGACCACATCGAGGGGCTGTCGCCGGCCATCTCGATCGAGCAGAAGTCCACTTCTCATAACCCGCGGTCAACCGTAGGCACCATCACCGAAATCTACGATTACCTCCGGTTGCTGTTTGCCCGCGCCGGGGAACCGCGCTGCCCGGACCACGACCAGCCCCTGGAGGCCCAGACGGTCAGCCAGATGGTTGACCAGGTACTGGCCATGCCCGACGGCAGCAAGCTGATGATCCTCGCGCCGGTGATTCGTGACCGGAAAGGGGAGCATCACCAGGTCATCGACAACATGCGTAGCCAGGGTTTTATCCGACTGAGAGTCGACGGAACCGTCTACGACATCGATGACGTGCCCGAGCTCGACAAAAAGCGCAAGCACCAGATCGACGTCGTGGTGGATCGGTTCAAGGTCAAAGAGGGGCTTGAGCAGCGCCTCGCAGAGAGTTTCGAGACCGCTTTGGAGCTCTCGGACGGCATCGCTCTGGTAGCACCCATGAGTGGCGATGGCGAAGAACACACCTTTTCCGCACGCTATGCCTGCACTCAATGCGGCTACTCCCTGAGCGAGCTGGAACCGCGGCTGTTTTCGTTCAACAACCCGGCCGGAGCCTGCCCGACCTGTGACGGCCTGGGCGTCAAACAATTCTTCGATCCCGAAAAAATCATTCAGCACCCGGAGGCGACGCTTGCTCAAGGCGCCATCAAAGGCTGGGATCGTCGAGCCGTCTATTACTTCCAGATGCTGAGCAGCGTTGCTGAGCACTATGGCATGGACCTGGACACGCCCTGGGAAGATCTTCCCGACAGTTTCCAGTCGGTTCTGCTCCACGGGTCCGGCACAGAAAATATCCCGTTCCGGTACGTCAACTCACGCGGCCAGATCATGGAAAAAGCGCACCCGTTCGAAGGCATACTGCCCAATCTCGAGCGCCGGTACCGTGAAACCGAATCCCAGAGCATGCGCGAGGAACTGGCCAGAAACCTGAGCACACAGCCCTGCAAGGACTGCCATGGCTCCCGCCTGCGGCGCGGCGCTCGCCACGTGTTTATAGAAAATCGCAACCTGCCGGCCATCACGCATTTGCCGGTCGGGGAAGCCCATGATTATTTCGAGCAGCTCGCCCTGCCCGGTCGCAAAGGCGAAATTGCGGAAAAGATCCTCAAGGAAGTTCGGGAAAGACTGCAGTTCCTCGTCAACGTCGGCCTGGAATACCTCACCCTGGAGCGCAGCGCCGATACTCTCTCGGGGGGCGAGGCCCAACGGATAAGGTTGGCGAGCCAGATCGGGGCAGGCCTCGTGGGCGTCATGTACATACTGGACGAGCCTTCCATTGGTCTCCACCAGAGGGACAACGATCGCCTGCTGGCGACCCTCACCCACCTGCGGAATCTTGGCAACACGGTGATCGTGGTCGAACACGACGAAGATGCGATCCGGGCGGCCGACTATGTGATCGACATAGGCCCCGGAGCTGGCGTCCATGGCGGTCATGTCGTTGCCCGGGGTACACCCGCTGACATCATTGCCAACAGGGGATCCCTCACCGGCCAGTATCTCAGCGGCGAGAAGGAAATCGCCGTTCCCGACACCCGCAAGACCGGCTCAGGAAAAACCCTGACGCTGACCGGCGCAACCGGGAACAACCTCCAGGACATCACTCTGAATCTACCCCTTGGCGTAATGACCTGCATCACGGGCGTATCCGGTTCCGGCAAATCCACCCTGATCAACAGCACCCTTTACCCGGTAGCGGCGGCAAAGCTTAACAAGGCCACCAGCCTGACCCACGCACCCTATAAATCCCTCAAAGGGCTGGACCATCTGGACAAGGTCATTGATATCGATCAAAGTCCGATCGGACGAACCCCGAGATCAAATCCGGCCACCTACACAGGCCTGTTCACCCCCATCCGCGAACTCTTCGCCGGCACGCAGGAAGCGCGCTCCCGGGGCTACAAACCAGGACGCTTCTCCTTCAATGTGAAGGGTGGACGATGCGAAGCCTGCCAGGGCGATGGTGTCATCAAGGTGGAAATGCACTTTCTCCCGGACATCTACGTCCCCTGCGACGTCTGCAAGGGCAAACGCTACAACCGGGAAACCCTGGAAGTCCGGTACAAAGGCAAAAACATCAACGAAGTACTGGAAATGACCGTCGAGGAAGGTCGGGAATTCTTTGATGCGGTCCCTTTCCTCGCCCGGAAGCTCCAGACACTCATTGACGTGGGCCTATCCTACATCCGCCTTGGCCAAAGTGCGGTGACACTATCCGGTGGTGAAGCCCAGCGCGTAAAGCTCGCCAAAGAGCTCTCCAAACGGGACACCGGAAAGACACTGTATATCCTCGACGAACCGACCACCGGCCTGCACTTTTATGATATCCAGCAACTGCTCAACGTGCTGGAACGGCTCAGGGATCATGGCAATACCATCGTGGTCATCGAGCACAACCTGGACGTCATCAAAACCGCCGACTGGATTGTCGATCTGGGCCCGGAGGGCGGCTCCGGCGGCGGCCAGATCATCGCCGAGGGCACTCCGGAGGATGTCGCGGAGAATCGCGCTTCCCACACCGGTCGTTATCTGAAACCGATGTTGAAAAGATAAGGGGCAATATCCGGTATATCAGGAAAGTATGTCGGTCCGAGAGTGCGGGTGAGTTTCTGCCCGAAAAATGTGTCTGAGCGAAACGAGTTATTTTTCCGCAGTAACTCCACCCGCACTCTCGGGTCAGCCACCATCGCTATCAGGCTTCCAGGCCATACAGCTCAAGCAGGCATAAAAAAACCGGAACCCTTTCGGATTCCGGCTTTTCATGGGCGATTCAGAGGACGATTAATCCTCGTCTTCGTCCACTTCTTCTGCTTCGACATCCAGAGGACGACCAACCAGCTCGACGAATGCCATCGGGGCATTATCGCCGGCACGGAAGCCGCACTTCAGGATGCGGAGGTAACCCCCCGGACGGTCGCTATAGCGCGGACCCAGCTCATCAAAGAGCTTGGCAACCGCTGCATCGTCGCGCAGGCGGGAAAATGCCAGACGACGGTTCGCAACCGAATCATTCTTGGAAAGCGTGATCAAAGGTTCCGCTACCCGACGAAGCTCTTTGGCTTTCGGCAGCGTTGTTTTGATCAGCTCGTGTTCAACCAGTGACGCAGTCATGTTACGGAACATGGCCTTGCGATGCGCACTGGTCCTGCTGAACTTACGACCACTCTTACGATGACGCATTGCTCTGATTCCTTACCTTAAACTAATCGGCGATTAACCGCCCAGAACCCGGTCGTCGCCACGAAGGCTAGCCGGCGGCCAGTTATCAAGACGCATGCCCAGAGACAAACCACGGGACGCAAGAACGTCCTTGATCTCTGTCAGCGACTTTTTGCCAAGGTTAGGCGTCTTCAGCAGCTCCACTTCGGTACGCTGAATCAGATCGCCGATATAGTAAATGTTCTCAGCCTTCAAGCAGTTAGCTGAACGCACTGTCAATTCCAGATCGTCGACCGGGCGAAGCAGGATCGGATCGATTTCTTCCTCTTCTTCAACGCGCTCGGGCTCTTTCTCGTGATCGAAATCAACAAACACCGCCAGTTGCTGCTGGAGAATGGTTGCCGCCCGACGAATCGCTTCTTCCGGGTCAATCGTGCCATTCGTTTCCAGATCAATCACCAGCTTGTCCAGATCGGTCCGCTGCTCAACCCGCGCACTTTCCACGGCGTAGGCCACGCGACGAACCGGGCTGAAGGTTGCGTCCAGCTGCAGGCGTCCGATGGCGCGAGTCTCGTCCTCGTCGAGGCCACGCTGGTCTGCCGGCTCATAGCCGCGACCACGGGCGATACGCAGACGCATGTTCACTTCACCGTTTTCACTCAGGTGACAGATCACATGATCCGGATTCGCGATCTCAACGTCGTGATCCAGCTTGATATCGCCAGCTGTAACAACACCCGGGCCTTTCTTGCTGAGCGTGAGCTCGGCTTCGTCCCGACCGTTCATTTTCACGGCGACGCCCTTGAGATTCAGCAGAATCTCAATGACGTCCTCCTGGACACCCTCGATGGCGCTGTATTCGTGCAGGACACCGTCGATCTGCGCTTCAGTAATGGCGCAGCCCGGCATCGATGACAAGAGAATACGGCGCAGTGCACTGCCCAGAGTGTGGCCGAAACCACGCTCCAGAGGCTCGAGAGTCACCTTCGCACGCGTTGCGCTGGATTCCTTCACGTCAATGGTACGAGGTGTCAATAACTCATGTACTGAACGCTGCATAGACGCCCCTATCTGCTATCGTTGCTTACTGGGCTTTACTTGGAGTAAAGCTCGACGATGAGGTTCTCGTTGATGTCGGCCGGAAGTTCAGTACGCTCAGGCACTGACTTGTAAACGCCGGACATCTTGTTGGCGTCAACCTCTACCCAGCTTACCGGTGCGCGGCTTCCGGCCAGATCCAGGGCGCCTTTAACGCGCAACTGGTTTTTGGCCTTCTCGCGCACGCTCACAACGTCACCTGGCTTGACCTGGTAAGACGGGATGTTCACCGCCTTGTCATTTACCAGAATCGCCTTGTGAGAGACGAGCTGACGGGCTTCTGCACGGGTCGAACCAAAACCCATGCGGTATACAACGTTGTCCAGACGACCTTCCAGAAGCTGAAGCAGGTTTTCACCTGTTGCGCCCTTCAGACGCGCAGCTTCCTTGTAGTAGTTACGGAACTGCTTCTCCAGTACGCCGTAGATACGACGGACTTTCTGTTTTTCACGAAGCTGTACGCCGTACTCGGACAGACGACCGCGACGCGCGCCGTGCATACCCGGCGGAGTCTCGATGTTGCACTTCGAATCGAGCGCGCGAACGCCGCTCTTCAGAAAAAGATCTGTCCCTTCACGACGAGACAGCTTGCACTTCGGGCCTATATAACGAGCCATATTTCACTGTCTCCTGTGTTAGACGCGGCGCTTCTTGGGCGGACGACAGCCGTTGTGTGGAATCGGCGTCACATCAGTGATGTTGGTAATCTTGTAGCCACACGCATTAAGCGCGCGAACTGCAGATTCACGTCCGGGCCCAGGACCCTTAACCTCTACATCCAGGTTTTTAAGGCCGTATTCAGCAGCCGCGTTACCGGCTCTTTCAGCTGCTACCTGCGCAGCAAAAGGTGTACTCTTACGTGAGCCGCGGAAACCGGATCCACCTGAAGTGGCCCAGGACAGAACGTTGCCCTGGCGGTCCGAAATGGTCACGATAGTGTTGTTGAAGGACGCGTGGATGTGCGCGACGCCATCAACAACCGTCTTTTTCACCTTTTTACGGGTACGTGTACCTGGCTTTGCCATGTTTGCCTACCTGTTACTTGCGAATAGGTTTGCGAGGACCTTTACGGGTGCGGGCGTTGGTCTTGGTGCGCTGGCCACGGACCGGAAGGCCATGACGATGACGCAGACCACGGTGGCATCCGAGATCCTTCAAACGCTTGATGTTCATCTGTACTTCACGACGCAGATCGCCTTCGACAGACACCTTTCCGACTTCAGAACGAAGTGCTTCAAGCTGCTCGTCGGTAAGGTCCTTGACCTTGACGTCCGGCTTAACGCCGGTTGCATCGCAAAGCTTCTGGGCTGTTGTCTTGCCAACACCGAAAATGTAGGTGAGCGAGATAACAGCATGTTTGTTATCGGGTATATTGACACCGGCTATACGTGCCATCCAAATTACTCCGCGTTCAAAGCTTTGCTGTGTGAATTTTCCGCCACAAAAAGGGCGCGAAATAATAGCGCCCGACCCGCATCCGAGTCAAGCGCTACCATTCCGAACCCCTTTTGCAATGTCAGAACGTTTCCCGAAGGAATCAGCCCTGGCGCTGCTTGTGACGAGGCTCCGTGCAGATGACTCGAACCGAGCCATTGCGACGAATTACTTTGCAGTTACGGCAAATTTTCTTTACCGAAGCGCGTACTTTCATTGTCGACTCCAGTTTTCAAGGGGAACGGGACTGTTACCCGTTCCGTCCATAGCCCTTGAGATTGGATTTCTTCATCAGCGATTCATACTGATGAGACATCAGGTGTGACTGCACCTGTGCCATAAAATCCATCACCACGACTACCACAATCAGCAGTGACGTACCGCCCAGATAGAAAGGTACATTCCCGGCCACCATCAGGAACTGAGGGAACAGGGACACTGCTGTAATGTACATTGCACCGAACAGCGTCAGACGGGTCAGCACGCCATCAATATACTTGGCAGTCTGCTCGCCCGGACGAATGCCCGGAATAAAGGCGCCGGAACGCTTGAGGTTATCCGCAACTTCCTTCGGGTTGTACATCAGCGCCGTGTAGAAGTAGCAGAAGAAAATCACTGCTGCCGCAAACAGGATGATGTACAGGGGCTGACTGGGCGCCAGGGCCTGTGACAACTCGCTCAACCACTCCATTCCTTCGCCCTGACCGAACCATTGTCCCAGCGAGGCCGGGAACAGGAGAATCGATGAGGCGAAGATCGGCGGGATCACGCCGGCCATGTTCACCTTCAGAGGCAGATGGCTGGATTGCTGAGCAAACACCCGACGGCCCTGTTGACGCTTGGCGTAGTTAATGGTCAATCGGCGCTGACCGCGCTCCATGAACACCACAAAGCCAATGACAGCCACCGCGAGAATCGCAATCCCCAAAACGACCAGGAGACTCATCTCGCCGTTGCGGGCCTGCTCAAGCGTCTGGCCGATTGCACCGGGCAACCCGGCGACAATACCGGCGAAAATCAACAGCGAGATGCCGTTGCCAACGCCCCGCTCGGTGATCTGCTCACCCAACCACATCATGAACACGGCACCGCTCACAAACGAGACGACTGCCACGAAGTGGAAGCTGAAGCTATCGGTAAAGGTGACCCCCTGAGAGGCCAACCCCATGGAAATACCGGCGCCCTGTACAAGCGCCAGAATGACCGTACCGTACCGCGTATACTGACTGATCTTGCGACGACCAGCCTCGCCTTCCTTTTTCAGCTGCTCAAGCTGCGGACTCACCGCAGTCATGAGCTGCATGATAATAGAAGCCGAAATGTACGGCATGATACCGAGTGCGAAGATACTCATGCGCTCAAGCGCACCACCGGAAAACATGTTGAACATGCTCAGGATCGTCCCCTGATTCTGCTCAAACAGTGCCGCCAGTCGATCGGGATTGATACCTGGCACCGGGATGTGGGCACCGATCCGGTACACCAGCAATGCCAGGAAGACAAACCAGAGCCGCGAACGCAGCTCTGCCAGTCCTTTTCCCCCGCCCGCAGGCAATGATGCTGTCTTGGCCATTTAGTCCTCGACTCGCCTTAGTCTTCGACTTTACCGCCCGCGGCAGCAATTGCCTCGCGTGCGCCTTTGGTGACCCGCAGGCCCTTGACGGTTACCGGACGACTCAGCTCGCCAGACAGGATAACCTTGGCTTCCCGAATCTCCTCGCGGATCACGTCAGCCTTTTTAAGAGCCTCCAGATCAACAACGTCGCCTTCAACTTTCGCCAGTTCATTCAGGCGAATTTCCGCAACATAGCGCTGCTGCCGGGAAGTAAAACCAAATTTCGGCAGACGACGGGCCAACGGCTGCTGACCGCCCTCGAAACCGGGAGCTACGGAGCCACCGGACCGGGACTTCAGACCTTTATGACCACGGCCGCCGGTCTTGCCGAGACCGCTACCGATACCACGGCCGACGCGTTTGGCGTCGGGGCGTGAACCGGGTTCCGGAGCAAGTTCGTTCAGACGCATCTTAGTTCTCCTCAACCCGTACCAGGTAATTTACCCGGTTGATCATGCCGCGAATGGAGGGAGTATCCTCCAGCTCAACGGTCTGACCGATTTTACGAAGACCCAGGCCCTTCACACACAGCTTGTGCTTCGGCTGACAGCTGATCGGGCTGCGGGTCAGTGTTACCTTGATTGTTTTCGCGTTCGCCATGACTTCAACCCAGAATGTCTTCCACGGATTTACCGCGCTTGGCTGCAACGTCCTCAGGCGCCTTCATGGCCTGGAGACCCTTGATGGTAGAACGTACCACGTTCACCGGGTTGGTAGACCCGTAACACTTGGACAGTACGTTCTGAACACCCGCAACTTCCAGCACCGCACGCATCGCACCGCCGGCGATGATACCAGTACCTTCAGAGGCCGGCTGCATGAAGACTTTGGAGCCCCCGTGCTGAGCCTTGACCGGGTATTGCAGAGTGGTGCCATCCAGCGCCACGTCTACCATGTTCTTACGTGCAGCTTCCATCGCCTTCTGGATGGCCACAGGAACTTCCCGGGCCTTACCACGGCCGAAACCAACGCGACCTTTGCCGTCACCCACTACTGTCAGTGCGGTGAAGGCGAAAATCCGGCCACCTTTAACAACCTTGGCGACACGGTTAACCTGAACCAGCTTCTCCTGGAGCTCAGGCGCCTTCTGTTCGTTAACGCTCATCTTCTCCACCTCTTAGAATTGCAAGCCAGCTTCACGGGCCGCATCGGCCAGAGCCTGTACGCGACCGTGGTAGCGGAAACCGGAACGGTCAAACGCAACCTTCTCAATGCCCGCCGCCTTCGCACGCTCAGCAATCAGCTGACCGACTTTTTTGGCGGCTTCCACGTTACCGGTTGCACCCTGGCGCAGTTCCTTATCCAACGTGGAGGCAGATGCCAGCACCTTGCTGCCATCCGCAGTCGTGACCTGTGCGTACATGTGACGCGGCGTGCGATGAACACACAGACGGTCAGTACCCAGCTCACGGATCTTCATGCGCACTTTGCGTGCGCGACGCAATCTTTCTGTATTCGCGCTCATAGTCCCGCCTTATTTCTTCTTGGCTTCTTTGCGTCTGACCTGCTCATCCGCATAACGAACACCCTTGCCCTTGTACGGCTCGGGCGGACGGAACGCACGGATTTCCGCAGCGACCTGGCCAACCTGTTGCTTGTCGATCCCGCGAATCACGACTTCCGTGTTGGACGGAGTCTCAGCGGTGATCCCCTCGGGCAGCTCATACTCGACCGGGTGTGAAAAACCCAGTGTCAGATTGAGCTTCTTACCTTGCGCTTGGGCACGGTAACCTACGCCCGTCAGCGTGAGCCTGCGCTCCCAGCCTGTGGAAACACCGGTCACCATGTTGTTAATCAGAGCACGGGTGGTACCAGCAAGAGCGCGGGACTGTTTTGCACCATCGCGGGCAACGAAACGCAGGACATTTTCTTCCTGGCTTACTTCGACCGCCTGGTGAATGGTGAATTGAAGCGCTCCCTTGGAGCCCTTCACATTAATTTCCTGTCCGTTCAGCTTAACCTCAACACCGGAAGGCAGCACGACAGGATTATTGGCAACCCTGGACATGTGGTTCTCCTAAAATACGGTGCAGATGACTTCGCCACCCACGCCCGCAGCTCGTGCGGCGCGGTCTGTCATAACGCCCTTGGACGTTGAGACAATCGCGACTCCCAGACCGCCGGATACCTTCGGCAGTTCCCCGGCGCCTTTATATTGGCGCAGACTCGGACGGCTGACCCGCTTGATCTCCTCAATAACCGGCTTGCCACCGAAGTATTTGAGGGTAATCGTCAGCTCGGGCTTCGCGTCAGCTGAAACAGAGAAATCTTCAACGTAGCCTTCGTCCTTGAGGACCTGGGCTACGGAGACCTTCATTTTCGAAGACGGCATCGTCACATCAGCTTTTGACGCCATCTGTGCGTTACGGATACGCGTAAACATATCCGCAAGCGTGTCTTGCATACTCATTGGTATGAGGCTCCTGATCTTTTTAGTTGTGCAGCGGCTTGCCGCACCGCTTACCAACAGGCACCCGGCCAAGGCCAGGCAACCTATCTTACCAGCTTGCCTTGGTCAGGCCCGGAACGTCGCCGCGCATGCCGTATTCACGGAGCTTGATCCGTGACAGCTCGAACTTGCGCAAAACGCCGTGGGGACGACCAGTCACCTGGCAACGATTACGAAGACGTGCGGGACTGGCATTGCGAGGAAGCTGCTGGAGCTTCATCTGTGCGTCCCAACGTTCTTCATCGCTGGTATTCGGGTTCTTGATAATCGCCTTGAGCTCAGCGCGCTTGGCTGCGTACTTTGCAACCATCTTCTCGCGCTTCAACTCACGCTGTTTCATGGATACCTTAGCCATGTCACTCGTTCCTTTATTTCTTGAACGGAAAGCCGAAGGCTTTCAGCAGTTCGCGACCTTCGTCGTCGGTACCAGCCGTGGTGGTGATGGTGATATCCAGCCCGCGGATCTTGTCGACTTTGTCGTACTCGATCTCCGGGAAGATGATCTGCTCACGAACACCCATGCTGTAGTTACCGCGTCCGTCGAAGGACTTCGGGTTCAGGCCTCGGAAGTCACGAATGCGGGGAACCGCAATGTGAACCAGGCGATCGAAGAAATCCCACATACGCTCACCGCGCAGTGTGACTTTACAACCAATCGGCCAACCTTCACGGATTTTAAAACCCGCTACGGATTTCCGTGCCTTGGTGACCACCGGCTTCTGGCCGGCCAGGCGCTCGAGATCCGCTACAGCGTTCTCGATCAGCTTCTTGTCACCTACTGCTTCACCCACACCCATGTTGAGGGTGATTTTTTCGATACGCGGCACCTGCATGATGTTCTTGTAGCCGAACTCCTTCTGCAGGGCGGGTACCACTTCCTTACTGTACTGCTCTTTACTGTTTAGCATCGTAACCACCACCGCTTACTGGTTATCGACGGCTTCATTCGTGGATCTGAAGATCCGCGTTTTGCTGCCGTCTTCCTTGGTCTGGAAGCCAACACGATCGGCTTTGCCGGTCTGCGGATTGAAGATAGCCACGTTGGAAACCTGGATAGGTGCTTCTTTCTCGACGATGCCACCCGGGGTGCCCAGCATCGGGTTCGGCTTGGTGTGCTTCTTGATCATATTGATCCCGGAAACAATCACTTTACCATCGTCCTGAACTTTCAGGACTTTACCACGTTTGCCTTTGTCTTTGCCCGTTGTGACGATGACTTCGTCGTCTCGTTTGATCTTTTTCATAACCGGCCTCTGGTCCTTTAAAGTACTTCGGGTGCCAGTGAGATAATTTTCATGAACTTCTCATTACGCAGTTCACGGGTAACCGGTCCGAAGATACGGGTACCAATCGGTGCGTCCTGATTGTTCAGAAGTACTGCCGCGTTACCGTCAAAGCGGATCAAAGACCCGTCCGGACGACGAACACCCTTACGGGTGCGCACGACTACAGCTTTCAGGACCTGGCCTTTCTTCACCTTGCCGCGGGGAATGGCTTCCTTGACGGTCACCTTGATGATATCCCCGACGCTGGCATAACGCCGGTGTGACCCGCCCAGGACCTTGATGCACTGAACCTGACGTGCACCACTGTTGTCCGCGACTTCAAGCATTGTTTGAGTCTGAATCATGGTTGTTCTCCGGGCGAATTACACCTTCGATGCACGTTCGGTAACTTCAACCAGGGCCCAGCTCTTGGTCTTGGAGACCGGACGGGTTTCCTGGATGGTTACACTGTCACCGATGTTGCACTGGTTGCTCTCATCATGAGCCTGAATCTTGGTAGAGCGCTTCATGTACTTTCCGTACAGCGGATGCTTAACCTGACGCTCGACCAGAACCACGATGGACTTGTCCATCTTGTTGCTCACGACCTTCCCGCTCAGAGTTCTGGCAGTTTGGGTAGCTTCGGTCATGTCACTGTCCTGCCTTTTCGTTCAATACTGTTTTCACGCGAGCGACGTCGCGCTTCACCTTGCCGAGAAGGTGAGACTGATTCAGCTGACCTGTCGCCTTACGCATGCGCAGGTTGAACTGCTCCTTCAGGAGGTCGATCAGCTCTTTGTTCAGCTCCTCGACTGACTTTTCACGCAGCTCTGTTGCTTTCATCACATCACCGTCCTCGTTACAAAGGTGGTCTGTACCGGCAGTTTGGCCGCTGCGAGAGTGAAGGCTTCACGTGCCACATCTTCGGCAACACCTTCCATCTCGTAAAGCATACGGCCAGGCTGGATCTCAGCCACCCAATATTCGACAGAACCTTTACCTTTACCCATACGTACTTCGAGCGGCTTGCTAGAGATCGGCTTGTCCGGGAACACCCGGATCCAGATCTTGCCGCCCCGCTTGATACGACGGGTCATGGTACGACGCGCTGCCTCAATCTGGCGCGCAGTTATACGTCCACGACTGGTCGCTTTCAATCCGTATTCACCGAAGCTCACCTTGTTGGCACGGTGAGCAAGACCGGTGTTACGGCCTTTCATTACCTTGCGGAATTTGGTGCGTTTTGGTTGCAGCATAAGAGTGCCCCTTTACTTAGAACCTTTCTTCCCAGAGGCTTTCTTGTCAGCACGGACCTGCTCCATACCACCAAGAATCTCACCTTTGAAGATCCATACCTTGACGCCGATGATGCCGTAGGTAGTTTTCGCTTCGTAGGTCGAGTAATCGATGTCTGCACGCAGTGTGTGCAGAGGAACGCGACCTTCGCGATACCACTCTGAACGGGCAATCTCAGCACCCCCGAGACGACCGCCTACCTGGATCTTGATACCCTTGGCGCCTTGACGCATGGCGTTCTGAACCGCGCGCTTCATGGCGCGACGGAACATCACACGGCGTTCCAGCTGACCGGCAACGTTCTGCGCTACCAGGCGGGCATCCAGGTCCGGCTTGCGGACTTCCTCGATGTTGATGTGCACAGGCACACCCATCATGTCGCTGACTTCGCGACGCAGACGGTCAACATCTTCGCCCTTCTTACCGATAACAATACCGGGGCGGGCAGTATGGATCGTGATCCGGGCGTTCTGAGCCGGGCGCTCGATCACAATCTTGCTGACAGACGCCTTAACCAGACGCTTGTCCAGAAACTCGCGAACCTGAATATCATTCAGCAGGTTCTTGGAGTATTCCTTCTTGTCGGCATACCAGACTGAGTTGTGCTCTTTGATCACACCCAGGCGAATGCCGGTTGGATTTACTTTATGACCCATCTGAGCATCTCCTACTTGTCGGCGACCTTGACGGTGATATGACAGGTGCGCTTGAAAATACGGTCAGCGCGCCCCTTGGCTCGAGCTTTGATGCGCTTGAGCGTTGGGCCCTCATCCACCATGACGGTGGAAACCCGCAGATCATCTACGTCCAGACCTTCGTTGTGCTCAGCATTGGCAATCGCAGACTCAAGAGCTTTCTTGATGACTACGGCCGCCTTTTTTGGGCTGAAAGTCAGAATGTTCAGGGCGTCCTCAACCGCCTTGCCGCGTACCTGGTCAGCGACAAGACGTGCTTTCTGAGCTGAGAGGCGAGCGCCCTTGTACTTGGCTGCTACTTCCATTTCTATTACCTCAGAATCAGCGTTTAGCTTTCTTGTCGGCCGCATGACCACGATAAGTACGCGTTGCCGCGAACTCACCCAGTTTATGTCCAACCATATCTTCGGTGACATAAACCGGCACGTGCTGCTTGCCGTTGTGGACTGCAATGGTCAGGCCTACCATCTCCGGAAAGACTGTTGACCGGCGGGACCAGGTTTTAATGGGCCGCTTGTCGTTAGCTTCCAGAGCTGCCTCGACCTTCTTCAACAGATGCAGGTCTATAAAAGGACCTTTCTTCAAAGAACGTGGCACAGCAAATTACCTCTATGTAGTCGTTTACTTGGCCGAACGACGACGTACTATCATCTTGTCAGTACGCTTGTTCTTACGAGTCTTATGCCCTTTGGTCGGAACACCCCACGGAGTAACCGGGTGACGTCCGCCAGAGGTACGCCCTTCACCACCACCATGCGGGTGGTCAACTGGGTTCATAGCAACACCACGTACTGTTGGCCGTTTGCCGCGCCAACGTGATGCACCCGCTTTACCAAGTTGCTTGAGGCTATGCTCACTGTTGGACACTTCACCCAACGTGGCACGGCAATCTACAAGCACCTTTCGCATTTCACCTGAACGCAGGCGGATGGTGGCATATGCACCTTCCCGAGCAACCAGCTGTACGGATGCGCCCGCGGAGCGAGCCAGCTGGGCACCTTTGCCAGGCTTGAGTTCGACGCAGTGGATCACGGAACCGACCGGAATGTTCCGGAGCGGCAGAGTGGAACCCACCTTGATCGGCGCGTCGATACCGGAGCGCACCGGATCACCGATCTGCATACCTTTGGGAGCGATAATGTAGCGACGCTCGCCATCGGCATACTTCAGCAGTGCGATGTGCGCAGAGCGGTTCGGATCGTATTCCAGGCGCTCAATGATCGCCGGAATACCATCTTTGGTCCGCTTGAAATCGATAACACGGTAGTGTTTTTTATGACCACCACCAACGTGACGAGTGGTAATGCGACCAAAATGGTTACGACCACCCGACTTGCTCAGAGTTTCTACCAACGGCTCGTAGGGGCGCCCCATGTGCAGATCCGGGTTGTAAAGCTTTACAACGTGGCGGCGTCCGGCAGATGTTGGTTTGGTTTTGACGATCGGCATATTACGACCCCTTTACCTTATTCCACATCCAGAAAATCGATGTCCTGACCTTCTGCCAGCTTGACGTAAGCCTTACGAATGTCATTACGCTTGCCGAATCCGCGGATAGTGCGCTTGAGCTTACCCTTGCGGTTCAGAACCTGAACACCTTCTACGGTGACGTTGAACAGTTGCTCAACGGCTTTCTTGATCTCCGGCTTGGTCGCGTCAGGCGCTACACGAAAAACCACCTGACCACGCTCTGCTGCCAGAGACGCTTTCTCTGATACGTGCGGCCCCAGCAGGACCTTGTAAATACGTTCCTGATTCATCCCAGCATCTCCTCGATCTTCTTCAGAGCGGGAACAGTCACCACGACGTTCTCGAAGGCAACCAGGCTGACCGGATCGAGCCCTGCAACATCACGCACATCCACATGGGGAATGTTGCGCGAAGCAAGGTGCAGATTCTGCTCGACGTTTTCAGACAGGATCAGAGCGTTGGAAACACCGAGATCCTTCAGCTTGGCACTAAATGCCTTTGTCTTCGGGCTTTCGACATTCATATCGTCGACCACCACGAGACGCTCCTGGCGAACCAGCTCGGAGAGAATCGAGCGCATCGCCGCACGATACATCTTGCGGTTGACCTTCTGCTCAAAGTCGCGGGGCTTGGCAGCAAAAGTAACACCGCCGGAACGCCAGATCGGGCTACGAATAGTACCCGCGCGGGCACGACCAGTACCCTTCTGACGCCAGGGCTTCTTGCCACCACCACTGACTTCGGAACGTGTCTTTTGAGCCTTGGTACCCTGACGACCAGCAGCCATGTAGGCAGTGACGACCTGATGTACCAGGGACTCATTGAAATCTTTGGCGAACGTAGCGTCGGAAACGGAAATTCCCTTATCGCTACCAGTAATTGTCAATTCCATCGCACCGCTCCTCAGGCTTTGACTGCAGGCTTGATGACAACGTCGCCGCCAGTTGCGCCAGGAACGGCACCACTCACCAGCAGCAGGTTGCGCTCGGCGTCAACACGGACGATCTTCAGGTTCTGCACGGTAACCTGCGCATTACCCATCTGGCCCGCCATCTTTTTGCCCTTGAACACTTTGCCCGGAGTCTGGTTCTGACCAATGGAACCCGGGGCGCGGTGAGACAGGGAGTTACCGTGAGTCGCGTCTTGCATGGAGAAGTTCCAGCGCTTCACGCCACCCTGGAAGCCCTTACCCTTGGACTGGCCAATGGCATCAACCATCTGGCCATCTTCAAAGATGGACGCACCGATTTCGCCACCAGCAGCCAGCTCTTCGCCTTCGCCGTCGGCCAACCGGAATTCCCAGACACCACGACCAGCTTCGACGCCTGCTTTGGCGAAATGACCAGCCTCAGCCTTGGTAACGCGTGAGGAACGACGAGTGCCTACCGTAACCTGAACGGCACGATAGCCATCGCTTTCGAGAGTCTTCAGCTGGGTAATCCGGTTGGGCTCAACCTCGATTACCGTTACGGGCAGCGCTTGCCCGTCTTCCGTAAAAATACGGGTCATACCGGCCTTCCGACCGACAACACCAATTGCCATGTTTCACCTCTTAAGTGTACGGGGCTCGCACCCTCTATGGCCTTATGACAGTTACACAGACTAATACCGGGCGGTATTAGCCGAGGCTGATCTGAACGTCTACACCTGCTGCCAGGTCCAACTTCATCAGAGCATCTACTGTCTTCTCCGTCGGCTCAACAATGTCGAGCAGACGCTTATGCGTACGAATTTCATACTGATCCCGCGCGTCCTTATTAACGTGCGGAGAAATCAATACCGTGTACTTTTCCTTCCGCGTCGGCAGAGGGATTGGGCCACGCACCTGAGCGCCGGTCCGCTTGGCGGTATCGACGATCTCCTGCGTGGACTGGTCGATCAGGCGATAATCAAACGCCTTCAACCGAATTCGAATTTTTTGGCTTTGCATGATGCACCAAACTCCACTCGTAGCAGCTACTGTTTAGCCGACCTTCAAAAAAAGGAGCCGCATTGTATGCATAATACCCAACCCTGTCAACAGCCAGGCTGATTGACCAGGTCAGGCAGACTTTGCGACTGAAACAGAAAAAGGGGCTGATCATTCAGCCCCTTTTTCCTGATCAAACGAGCCTAATTACTCGATGA
>NZ_APAT01000028.1 GCF_000347775.1 Marinobacter santoriniensis NKSG1 | reverse complement strand
ACCACGCGCCTTCTCTTCCGGTGCGTTATCGATCTGGTCAAACGCACTCGCAGAACCTGTACCCCACACTTCGTGACATACACGGGTCAGTGCCGCCGTCAGAGTGGTCTTACCATGGTCAACGTGACCAATAGTGCCCACGTTTACGTGCGGTTTACTACGCTCAAATTTTTCTTTAGACACGGTTACACCTCTTCCTGTTTCTTAAGTCCTGGGATCAACCCTTTTTAATGATCGCTTCGGCAATGTTCGAAGGAGCTTCCATGTAGCGGGAGAACTCCATCGCATAAGACGCCCGGCCCTGTGTTGCAGAACGCAGGTCGGTGGCGTAACCGAACATCTCCGACAACGGAACTTCAGCACGGATGATTTTGCCCGACGGGCCTTCTTCCATACCCTGCACAAGGCCACGACGACGGTTCAGGTCGCCGACCACGTCACCCATGTATTCCTCAGGGGTAACAACCTCTACCTTCATGAGCGGCTCAAGAAGGGCAGGATTCGCTTCGAGGGCGCCTTTCTTCATCGCCATGGAGCCGGCGATCTTGAAGGCCATTTCGTTGGAATCCACATCGTGGTAGGAACCATCGTACAGAACCGCCTTGATACCCAGCAGCGGATAGCCGGCCAGACAGCCGTTCTGCATCTGCTCCTCGATACCCTGCTGAACTGCAGGAATGTATTCCTTCGGAACGACACCACCAACGATCTCGTTCACGAAGATAAAGTTTTCGCCATCTTCATCATCCAGGGGCAGCGGCTCAAGCTTCACCTTGACGTGACCGTACTGACCGCGACCACCGGACTGACGTACAAACTTGCCTTCGACGTCGACCGGCTTGCGGATGCACTCACGGTAGGCCACCTGCGGCTTACCGATATTCGCTTCTACCTTGAACTCACGCTTCATACGATCAACGATGATGTCCAGGTGAAGCTCACCCATACCAGAGATGATGGTCTGACCGGATTCTTCGTCGGTACGAACCCGGAAAGAAGGGTCTTCCTGAGCCAGTTTGCCCAGAGCTACGCCCATCTTCTCTTGGTCGGCCTTGGACTTCGGCTCAACCGCAACGGAAATAACCGGCTCAGGGAACTCCATGCGCTCGAGAACAATCTTGTGGTTCTCATCGCACAGGGTGTCACCAGTGGTCACACTCTTCAGGCCGATAGCCGCCGCAATGTCACCCGCCAGAACCTCTTTGATTTCCTGACGCTCTTTGGAGTGCATCTGAACCATACGGCCGACACGCTCCTTCTTGCCTTTAACGGAGTTGTAGACCGCATTACCGGACTCAAGCTTACCGGAGTACACCCGGAAGAAGGTCAGGGTGCCGACAAACGGGTCGGTTGCAATCTTGAACGCCAGCGCCGCAAACGGTGCATCATCGTCAACCGGACGGGTCTCTTCAGTACCTTCGTCATCTACCTCACCACGGATGGCTTTAACTTCATCCGGAGCAGGCAGGAATTCAACAACAGCATCCAGAACCGCCTGAACACCCTTGTTCTTGAACGCGGAACCGCAGGTTGCCACCACAATTTCGTTCGCCAGGGTACGCAAACGCAGCCCTTGCTTGATTTCGTCGATGGACAGCTCACCTTCCTCGAGGTACTTCTCCATGAGCTCTTCGTTGGCTTCGGCAGCCGCCTCAACCATTTGCTCACGGTACATGGCGACTTCGTCGGCCATTTCAGCAGGAACGTCTTTCTGCTCGTAGGTTGCACCGGAATCGGCTTCGTTCCAGTAAATCGCCTTGTTACGAATCAGATCGACGATACCGGCAAACTCGTCCTCGGCACCAATCGGCAACTGAATGGGAACACAGTTCGCTCCCAGACGGTTTTTGATCTGGTCAACGACGCGCAGGAAGTTGGCACCGGCACGGTCCATCTTGTTGACGAACACCATACGGGGCACTTCATACTTGTTGGCCTGACGCCATACGGTTTCGGACTGAGGCTCAACACCGGAGGAGCCACAGAACACAACAACAGCACCGTCCAGTACACGCAGTGAACGTTCTACCTCAATGGTGAAGTCCACGTGTCCCGGGGTATCGATGATGTTGATGCGGTGTTCAGGGTACTGCTTGTCCATACCCTGCCAGAAAGTGGTGGTCGCAGCAGAGGTAATGGTGATACCACGCTCCTGCTCCTGCTCCATCCAGTCCATGGTGGCCGCACCATCATGAACCTCACCGATTTTGTGGGAAATACCTGTATAGAACAGGACCCGCTCGGTGGTAGTGGTCTTGCCCGCATCAACGTGCGCACAAATACCAATGTTTCTGTATCGCTTGATCGGAGTCTTGCGTGCCACGATATAAACCTCGGCTGATTAGAAACGGAAGTGAGAGAACGCCTTGTTGGCTTCTGCCATGCGGTGCACGTCTTCACGCTTCTTCACAGCGGCACCTTTGCTGTCTGCGGCGTCAAGGATTTCGCCTGCCAGACGCTGCGCCATGGACTTCTCACCGCGCTTCCGGGAAAATTCAACGAGCCAGCGCATGGCCAGCGCGTTCTGACGGGAAGGCCGCACTTCTACAGGCACCTGGTAAGTAGCACCACCCACCCGACGGGATTTGACCTCGACCATCGGCTGAATGTTCTCCAGCGCCTTCTCGAACATCTCGAGCGGCTCTTCCTTGGATTTGTCGGCGACGATATCGAGCGCGCCATAAACAATGCGCTCTGCAACGGATTTCTTGCCGCTCTCCATCACGTGGTTGATGAACTTGGCAAGACGTGCACTGCCGAATTTGGGATCGGGAATGATTTCCCGCTTAGCTGCAACTCTTCTTCTAGGCATCGATAAGCCCTTAATATATCTAAAAGGTCTTCAGGAACCCCTGAGATAGCCATATGCTACTCAGCCTTACTCTTACCGTTCTGACAAGCAACGATAAAAGACACCCGCTTGGGACATCAGGACTTGGGTCGTTTTGCACCGTACTTGGAGCGGCCCTGCTTACGGTTCTGTACACCCTGGGTGTCCAGCGTTCCGCGAACAGTGTGATAGCGCACACCCGGAAGGTCTTTTACTCGACCGCCACGGATCAGCACAACACTGTGCTCCTGAAGGTTGTGACCTTCACCACCAATGTATGAGGAAACCTCGTAGCCGTTGGTCAGACGAACACGGCACACTTTACGAAGTGCTGAGTTCGGCTTCTTCGGCGTTGTGGTGTACACACGAGTGCAAACACCACGGCGCTGAGGACAGGCCTGGAGCGCGGGAACGTCGCTCTTGGCTACCTTGCGCTTACGAGGCTTACGCACCAACTGATTAATCGTTGCCATGTAAGCAAACTCCAAAAAACCATACCAATGAAACTTACCCCCTAGACAGGGGGTAAAATTTAAGGGACGCAAGTGTAAGCCTGCACCCCATATCAGTCAAGGAGACTGATGTCTTTTTAACCACCTTCCGGGTAGGTATCTACCCGGAGGTGGCTGGACGCTCAACTCAGCTTTCGCGGTTGAGCTCTGCGCTCAGAGCCTCTTCAACGTCTGCCGCAGTCACGCCCTGCTCTTCCAGTTCACGCTTGCGACGACGCTCGTTGTGATAGGCCAGGCCGGTACCGGCCGGAATCAGACGACCCACCACCACGTTCTCTTTCAGCCCGCGCAGGTAATCACGCTTGCCGGTGACAGCACCCTCGGTCAGAACCCGGGTGGTCTCCTGGAAGGAGGCAGCCGAGATAAACGACTCAGTCGCAAGCGATGCTTTGGTAATACCCAGCAGCAAGCGCTCGAACTTCGCCGGCTCCTTGTCAGCAGCGTCGACCTTCTCATTCTCTTCCAGCACCTGGGTAATCTCGACCTGGTCGCCGGACAGAAGCGTGGTGTCGCCCGGATCCGTAATTTCAACCTTGCGCAGCATCTGGCGAACGATAACCTCGATGTGTTTATCGTTGATGACAACACCCTGCAGACGATAAACGTCCTGAATCTCGTTGGTGATGTACTTCGCCAGTTCAACAACACCCAGCAAACGCAGAATGTCGTGCGGGTTGGACGGACCGTCGGAAATCACCTCGCCCTTCTCGACGGTTTCACCCTCGAAAACGTTGAGCTGACGATGCTTCGGAATCAACACTTCATAGGCATCGCCATCCTTGGGAGTGATGACCAGACGCTTCTTGCCCTTGGTCTCTTTACCGAAGGAAACCGTACCGCTGATTTCGGCAAGGATCGAAGACTCCTTCGGACGACGGGCTTCGAACAGGTCGGCAACCCGCGGCAGACCACCGGTAATATCCCGGGTCTTGGAGCTTTCCTGCGGAATCCGCGCAACCACATCACCCAGCTCGACCTTGGCACCATTCGCCATGGTCACCAGGGCGTTGGCCGGCATGAAGTACATCGCTGCCGCACCACCCGGGAGTTCAACATCATTGCCGGCTTCGTCCAGCAACTGGATAGCCGGACGAATGTCCTTACCTGCAGCAGGACGTTCCTTGGGATCGATCACTTCCATGGTAGACAGGCCAGTGAGCTCGTCGGTCTGGGTCCGGACAGTAATGCCCTGCTCCATATTGACGAACTTTGCCACACCCACGGATTCGGCGATGATCGGGTGGGTATGGGGATCCCACTTGGCCACCACGACGCCTGCCTCGACGGCATCACCGTTTTTAACGGACAGAACCGCGCCATAAGGCAGCTTGTACCACTCACGCTCACGACCCTGATCATCTGCGATCGCCAGTGCTGACGAGCGGGATACCACGACCAGGGATCCGTCGGTCTTCTCGATGGACTTCAGGTTGTGCAGACGGACAGTACCGCCATGCTTGACCTGAATATTGTCAACCGCAGATGCCCGGCTTGCAGCACCACCGATGTGGAAGGTCCGCATGGTCAGCTGGGTGCCCGGCTCACCGATGGACTGGGCAGCGATAACACCAACCGCTTCGCCCACGTTCACCTGATGGCCACGCGCAAGATCGCGACCGTAACACTTGGAACAGATGCCGTAGCGGGTGTCACAGGTAATCGCAGAACGAACCCAGACTTCATCCACACCGGCCCGCTCGATCATCTCGATGGTCTTTTCGTCCAGCAGAGTGCCTTCGGGGACCACCGCGTTCTCTTTATCGGTCGGAGTAAAGACATCACGCGCGGTTACACGACCGAGGACACGGTCACCGAGCGGCACAACGACGTCACCGCCTTCGATATGCGGCGTCATCAGCAGGCCTTCATCGGTACCACAATCCTCTTCGGTGACGACCAGATCCTGGGAGACGTCCACCAGACGACGGGTCAGATAACCGGAGTTCGCCGTCTTCAGAGCGGTATCCGCCAGACCCTTACGCGCACCGTGGGTCGAGATGAAGTACTGGAGTACGTTCAGACCCTCGCGGAAGTTCGCGGTAATCGGCGTTTCGATGATGGAGCCATCCGGCTTGGCCATCAGACCACGCATACCCGCCAGCTGACGAATCTGGGCAGCAGAACCCCGCGCCCCGGAATCGGCCATCATGTAGACGGAGTTGAACGACTCCTGCATCAGGTCTTCGCCATCTTCGCCCTTCACCGGCTGACCGTCAGGCCCGATCACCTGCTCTTTCGCCAGCCGCTCCATCATGGCCTTGGACACCTTGTCATTGGCCCGGGACCAGATATCGATCACCTTGTTGTACTTCTCGCCCTGGGTCAGCAGACCGGACGCGTACTGGTTTTCGATGTCCTTGACCTCCTCGGAGGCCGCATCAACCATTTCATACTTCTCGGGAGGAATCTCGAAGTCATTGAAACCGATCGAGATACCGGAACGGGTCGCATAGTGATAACCCATGTACATCAGCTGGTCAGCGAAGATAACGGTATCCTTCAGACCCGCGTCCCGATAACAGGTATTGATCAACGCAGAGATGGCCTTCTTGACCATCGGCTTGTTGACCAGTTCGAACGGAAGGCCGTCCGGCACGATGTCGAACAACAGCGCGCGACCGACAGTCGTGTCGACGATGCTGTAGCTTTCCGTGCGCGAGCCATCTTCCTCGATCACAACCTGCTTGACCCGGACCTTGACCTTGGCCTGCAGGTCCACCTTACCGGCGCCATAGGCACGATGGGCCTCTTTCACGTCGGAGAAGACCATACCTTCACCCAGCGCGCTCTCACGCTCACGGGTCATGTAGTACAGGCCGAGTACCACGTCCTGGGACGGTACGATAATCGGCTCACCGTTGGCCGGTGACAGCACGTTGTTGGTGGACATCATCAACGCGCGGGCTTCGAGCTGCGCTTCCAGGGTCAGCGGCACGTGTACCGCCATCTGGTCACCGTCAAAGTCGGCGTTGTAGGCCGCACATACCAGCGGGTGCAGCTGGATCGCCTTGCCTTCGATCAGAACCGGCTCGAACGCCTGGATACCCAGGCGGTGCAGGGTCGGCGCACGGTTCAGCATGATCGGATGCTCACGAATGACTTCGTCCAGGATGTCCCAGACCACGCCTTCTTCGCGCTCGACCATCTTCTTGGCGGCCTTGATGGTAGTCGCCAGGCCACGGTGCTCAAGTTTGGAGAAAATGAACGGCTTGAACAGCTCCAGTGCCATCTTCTTGGGCAGACCACACTGGTGCAGGCGCAGGTACGGACCAACCACGATCACCGAACGACCGGAATAGTCCACACGCTTACCAAGCAGGTTCTGACGGAAACGTCCCTGCTTACCCTTGATCATGTCAGCCAGGGATTTCAGCGGGCGCTTGTTGGTGCCGGTGATGGCACGGCCACGACGACCGTTGTCCAGCAGCGCATCGACCGCTTCCTGCAGCATCCGCTTCTCGTTACGCACGATGATGTCCGGAGCGTTGAGCTCCAGCAGGCGCTTGAGACGGTTGTTCCGGTTGATCACGCGGCGGTACAGATCGTTCAGATCGGAGGTCGCGAAGCGGCCACCGTCCAGCGGTACCAGCGGACGCAGATCCGGCGGAAGCACCGGCAGCACGGTCATAACCATGTCGCCCGGCTTGTTGCCTGAATACAGGAACGCCTCAAGAATCTTCAGCCGCTTGCTGAACTTCTTGATTTTCGTTTCGGAATTGGTCTGCGGAATTTCTTCACGCAGCGCATCCACTTCGGCCTGCAGATCAATGTCTTCGAGGAGCTGTTTGACGGCCTCGGCACCCATACGGGCGTCGAATTCGTCGCCGAACTCTTCGAGGGCTTCGTAGTACTGCTCATCATTGAGCAGCTGCCCCTTTTCAAGGGTGGTCATGCCCGGGTCGATCACAATAAAGGATTCGAAGTACAGGACCCGCTCGATATCCCGCAGGGTCATGTCCAGCATCAGACCAATACGGGACGGCAGTGACTTCAGGAACCAGATGTGAGCAACCGGACTGGCCAGCTCGATGTGGCCCATGCGCTCACGACGCACGCTCGCAAGGGCAACCTCAACACCACACTTTTCGCAGATCACTCCGCGATGCTTGAGGCGCTTGTACTTGCCACAAAGACACTCATAGTCCTTGATCGGGCCGAAAATCTTGGCACAGAAAAGTCCGTCACGCTCCGGCTTGAAGGTACGGTAATTGATGGTCTCAGGCTTTTTCACCTCGCCAAAGGACCATGAACGAATCATGTCAGGCGACGCCAGGCCGATGCGGATGGCGTCAAATTCCTTGCTCTGATTCTGGCTCTTGAGAAGATTCAGCAAATCTTTCATCAGTAAAAGCTCCGGATGGCGTTAATCTCGGGCGGGCACCCGCGGTGCCCGCTCACGCTGCCAAAAACAATTCGGCTCACTCGGATTCCAGCTCGATGTCGATACCCAGCGAGCGGATCTCCTTGACAAGAACGTTGAAGGACTCGGGCATGCCCGGCTCCATGCGATGGTCGCCATCGACAATGTTCTTGTACATCTTGGTCCGACCGTTGACGTCGTCCGACTTGACGGTGAGCATTTCCTGAAGTGTATAGGCTGCGCCGTAGGCCTCGAGGGCCCACACTTCCATCTCACCGAACCGCTGGCCACCAAACTGTGCCTTACCACCCAGCGGCTGCTGGGTAACCAGGCTGTAGGAGCCAGTGGAACGAGCGTGCATCTTGTCGTCGATCAGGTGGTTCAGCTTCAGAATGTACATGTAGCCAACCGTCACCGGACGATCGAATTTATCGCCAGTACGACCGTCATACAGTGTCACCTGACCACTGGTATCCATATCCGCCAGTTCCAGCATCCGCTTCACCTCGGCTTCCTTGGCACCGTCAAATACCGGCGTTGCCATCGGCACACCTGAGCGGAGGTTGTTGCAGAGCTCGAGGATTTCCTTGTCGTTCAGAGAATCCAGATCGACCTTGAAGACCTCATCGGAGTGGTTGTAGATCTGGTCCAGCAGCTCGCGCAGCTCCGCAATCTTGCGTTGCTCGTCCAGCATCCGGCTGATTTTTTCACCCAGCCCCTTCGCGGCGGCACCGAGGTGCGTCTCCAGAACCTGACCGACGTTCATCCGGGACGGTACGCCCAGCGGGTTCAGAACGATATCCACGGTGGTGCCATGCTCGTCATAGGGCATGTCCTCAATGGGCATGACCGCGGAAATAACACCTTTGTTCCCGTGACGGCCAGCCATCTTGTCACCCGGCTGAATACGACGTTTGATGGCAAGGTAAACCTTGACGATCTTCAACACGCCCGGTGCCAGGTCATCGCCCTGCTGAAGCTTGGACTTCTTGTCCTCAAAGCGAGCTTCGTGCTCCTTCTTCCGGTCTTCCAGACCCTGCTCGGATTTTTCGAGCAGCTCATTGAGGGCTTCGTCCTTCATCCGCAGCTTGAACCAATCGGAGCGCGGCAGTTCTGCCAGATAACCCTCTTCAAGAGTGGCGCCCTTTTTCAGCCCCGGACCGCTGATGACTTCCTGACCTTTCAGGGCGTTCATCAGACGCTCGAAGGTCGCGCCTTCCACGATGCGGTACTCATCCTTCAGATCCTTGCGGTACTGGTCCAGCTGCTCCTTCTCGATGGACTGGGCCCGCTGATCCTTCTCGATACCGTCACGAGTGAAGACCTGGACATCAATGACCGTTCCACGGGTACCGGTCGGCACGCGGGAAGATGTGTCCTTCACGTCGGAGGCCTTCTCGCCGAAGATGGCACGCAGGAGCTTCTCCTCCGGCGTCAGCTGGGTCTCGCCTTTCGGCGTCACCTTACCAACCAGGATATCGCCCGGGCCGACTTCAGCGCCGATATAGACAATACCGGACTCATCCAGTTTGGAGAGCGCGCTTTCACCGACGTTGGGAATATCCGCCGTGATTTCTTCGCTGCCCAGCTTGGTGTCACGAGCCACACAGGTCAGTTCCTGAATGTGGATCGTGGTCAGCCGGTCTTCCTGAACCACTTTTTCGGAGATGAGGATCGAGTCCTCAAAGTTGTAACCGTTCCAGGGCATGAACGCGATGCGCATATTCTGCCCCAGCGCCAGCTCACCCAGATCCACGGACGGGCCGTCTGCGAGCACGTCACCCCGCGCGATCACGTCACCCTGACGCACGATCGAACGCTGGTTGATGCAGGTATTCTGGTTCGAGCGGGTGTACTTGGTGAGGTTGTAGATATCCACACCGGCGTCACCTGCGGCGGTTTCCTGATCGTTGACACGGACCACGATACGAGCCGCATCCACACTCTCGATCACCCCGCCACGACGCGCGGTCACACATACACCGGAATCCTGTGCCACGGTGCGCTCAACACCGGTACCGACCAGCGGCACCTGCGACTTCAGGGTCGGAACAGCCTGACGTTGCATGTTGGCACCCATCAGGGCCCGGTTGGCATCGTCGTGCTCAAGGAACGGAATCAGCGACGCTGCCACCGATACCACCTGGCGAGGCGACACGTCCATGAAGTTCACCGACTCCGGCGGAGCCACGGTGAATTCGTTCTGGTGCCGCACGGTAACCAGCTCGTCCGTCAGACGCTTGCTCTCGTCCGTGGCCGCACTGGCCTGGGCGATCACATAGTTACTTTCTTCAATCGCAGACAGATACACCAGCTCGTCGGTCACCACGCCTTCGACCACCTTCCGGTACGGACTTTCCAGGAATCCGTAGGAGTTGGATCGGGCATAGGTCGCCAGCGAGTTGATCAGGCCGATGTTCGGACCTTCCGGCGTCTCGATCGGACATACCCGGCCATAGTGGGTCGGGTGTACGTCCCGAACCTCGAAGCCGGCACGCTCGCGGGTCAGACCGCCAGGCCCCAACGCCGAGATACGACGCTTGTGAGTGACCTCGGACAGCGGGTTGTTCTGATCCATGAACTGGGACAACTGGCTGGAACCGAAGAACTCTTTGACCGCCGCCGCAACCGGCTTTGCATTGATCAGGTCCTGGGGCATCAAGCCTTCGCTCTCGGCCAGGCTCAAGCGCTCGCGAACAGCCCGCTCTACGCGCACGAGGCCGACGCGGAACTGGTTTTCGGCCATTTCACCAACGCAACGAACACGACGGTTGCCCAGGTTATCGATATCGTCGACGTTACCCTGCCCGTTACGGATATTGATCAGAGTACGCAGCACGTCAATGATGTCATCGTTGGTCAGGGTGCCCTCACCGGTGCTCTCCTCACGACCGAGACGCCGGTTGAGCTTCATCCGGCCAACCGCCGACAGATCGTAGCGTTCGTCAGAGAAGAACAGGTTGTGGAACAGGTTCTCCGCAGATTCTTTCGTGGGCGGCTCGCCCGGGCGCATCATGCGGTAGATCTCAACGAGAGCTTCCAGCGGCGTACGAGTCGGGTCGATACGCAGGGTATCCGACATGAACGGACCGCAGTCGAGATCGTTGGTATAGAGGGTTTCAATTTCCTTCACACCGGCGTCGAGGATCTTGGTAACCACTTCCTCGGTCAGCTCGGTGTTGCACTCAACCAGCACTTCACCGGTCGACTCGTCGATCATATCCTTGGCCAGAACACGGCCATACAGGTACTCGGTCGGAACTTCCAGCTGGTTGATGCCGGCCTTCTCGAGTTGCTTGATATGACGCGCCGTGATCCGACGGCCTTCTTCAACAATTACATTGCCGTCCGGATCCTTGATATCGAAGGTGGCAATGTCGCCACGCAGTCGACTCGGAACCAGTTCCAGCTGACAGGTTTCCGCACCGATAGCGAACTTACTGGTGTCGAAGAACATGCCCAGCATCTGCTCGGAGGTGTAGCCGAGGCCACGCAGCAGAATGGACGCCGGCAGCTTGCGCCGACGGTCAATACGGACGAAGACACAGTCTTTCGGATCGAACTCGAAGTCCAGCCAGGAACCACGGTAGGGAATCACTCGAGCGGAATACAGCAGTTTTCCGGACGAATGGGTCTTGCCCTTGTCGTGATCAAAAAATACGCCGGGTGAACGATGGAGCTGGGAAACAATAACACGCTCGGTACCATTGATAACGAAGGTACCGTTCTCAGTCATCAGGGGCATTTCGCCCATGTAGACTTCTTGCTCTTTGATGTCCTTGATCGCCTTGTTGGACGATTCCTTATCGTAAATGATAAGACGGACTTTCACGCGCAGCGGCGCTGCATAGGTTACGCCCCTAAGCTGGCATTCCTTGACGTCAAATACCGGCTCACCAATACGATAGCTCACGTACTCGAGCGCGGCGTTGCCAGAGTAACTGACAATCGGGAATACGGATTTGAATGCTGCGTGAAGACCGGTTTCCCGGCGGTCTTCAGGAGCGGCTTCCATTTGAAGGAAGTCCCGGAACGAATCCAGCTGAATAGACAGCAAATAGGGGACGTCCA
Organism: Marinobacter santoriniensis NKSG1; assembly: GCF_000347775.1. Lineage (GTDB taxonomy): Bacteria > Pseudomonadota > Gammaproteobacteria > Pseudomonadales > Oleiphilaceae > Marinobacter > Marinobacter santoriniensis. Next base: position 3,788 of record NZ_APAT01000028.1, on the reverse strand, counting down.
TCACGGAAGGCAATTTACTAAAATCTTTGCGAATCCGCTTTTTCTCAGTGTAGGAGTAAGTCATCTGCATTCCCCAGCTTTAGACCTGATACCTGGTATCAAGAAGCAACCATTTTTCTGCTTCGGGGCCGAATTGCTCGGCTTATCGCGCCGTCTTGAACAAGACTCTGGCTGTAGGTTATAGAACTGACATCAACCTTTAATTGCACACCAGACTCTATAGCATATACAACAGAAAAAGGCCGGTGGCACAAAGCCACCAGCCCGTCCATGCTTAATGCACGGTGTCGATCAACAGCCGACTCTTACTTAAGCTCAACAGAAGCGCCTGCTTCCTCGAGCTTCTTCTTGGCTTCTTCGGCGTCGTCCTTGGAAGCAGCTTCCTTAACGGTAGACGGAGCACCGTCAACCATTTCCTTCGCTTCTTTCAGACCCAGACCGGTCAGTTCACGAACAGCCTTGATGACGTTTACTTTCTTCTCACCAGCGCCGGTCAGAACAACGTCAAATTCGGTCTTCTCTTCGGCAGCAGCAGCTTCACCGCCAGCAGCGGCCGGAGCGGCAGCAACGGCAGCTTCTGCAGAAACGCCGAACTTCTCTTCCATAGCCTCAACGAGCTCAACAACTTCCATTACGCTCATTTCAGCAATTGCATTCAAAATATCGTCTTTAGACAGAGCCATGACTTTCTCCCAAAAATATAAAAATGGTGTTCAACAGAATCAAGCAGCGTCCCGCTTCTGGTCGCGAACTGCCGCTACAACACGCGTAACCCGACCCGGAATGTCGTTCAGGCTGCGTGCGAGCTTGGTAACTGGTGCCTGTGTAACCACGGCCAGCTTGGTCAACGCTTCATGCAGCGTCGGCAGCGTGGCAAGGCGATCGATCTGGTCCGCGCCCATCAGCTCACCGCTGACAGCCAGGCCCTTGATTTCGAACGCCTCGTTTCCTTTGGCAAAATCCTTCAGCAGACGCGCTGCCGCACCAGGATCTTCCATAGAAAACGCGAGAATGGTCGGACCAACCAGAGCTTCGTCAATGCACTCGAACTCGGTACCACGAATGGCGATCTTTGCCAGGTTGTTACGAACAACCTTCAGATGCACGTTCTCGGCACGAGCCTTGGCACGAAGCGCGGTCATATCACCGGAGGTGACACCGCGATAGTCAGCCAAAACCACAGACAGAGCAGTACCAGCAGTCTCGTTGACTTCAGCGACGATCGCCTTCTTGTCTTCGAGTCTAATTGCCACTGGTTTTCTCCTCGATTTCGCCAGCTTGTTGCCGGCAAACCCATTATTGCCCTTGCGGGCGCCTTAACGGTGTTTGGGTTCAGAGAGAACGTCGTCACACCGTCTGCGCAGGCGTTGCTTTAACCCTTGCAGCCTTCCCGACAAACAGGAAGGCTTCGGGGGCCTGCGGTCTTTGACAGCCTTGGCTTCCGCCCAGACTACAAAGTAACCATCGATCAAAGGATCAAATAGCGAGACCGCTCTGATCGATAGTCAGACCAGGACCCATAGTCGAGGAAATGGTGATCTTCTTGAGATACACACCTTTCGACGACGCAGGCTTGGCCTTTTTCAGATCCGCAACCAGAGCTTCAAGATTTTCCTTGATGTTCTGTGCAGAGAATTCGATGTTACCCAGCGGTGCGTGAATAATACCGTTCTTGTCAGTCCGGTAGCGCACCTGGCCGGCTTTCGCATTTTTAACAGCGGTTTCAACGTCCGGAGTAACCGTACCCACCTTCGGGTTCGGCATCAGGCCACGCGGACCAAGGATCTGGCCCAGCTGACCAACGACTCGCATCGCGTCCGGAGTGGCGATAACCACGTCGAAATCCATGTTGCCCTTTTTGACCTCGTCTGCGAGATCATCCATGCCAACAATGTCTGCACCGGCCGCTGTGGCCTTCTCGGCGTTCGCACCCTGAGTAAACACAGCGACACGAACGTTTTTGCCGGTTCCGTGCGGAAGCACGGTGCTGCTGCGAACGACCTGATCGGATTTCCGGGCGTCAACGCCCAGGTTCACGGCAACATCCACGGATTCCTTGAACTTAACGGCCTGGCCCAGATCGGCCAACAGCGCAACCGCTTCATCAACGGAATAGGCGCGGGTGGAGTCAACCTTTTCACGAATCAGCTTTTGACGCTTGCTCAACTTTGCCATTTCAGAGGCCCTCCACGTTCAGGCCCATACTGCGGGCAGTTCCGGCAATGGTACGAACAGCTGCATCCATATCGGCTGCAGTCAGATCCGGCTCCTTGGTCTTGGCGATCTCTTCAAGCTGCTCACGGGTGACCGTACCGACCTTGTCGGTGTTCGGACGACCAGAACCGCTCTTGATACCGGCCGCCTTCTTCAGCAGAACCGGCGCAGGCGGAGTCTTGGTGATGAAAGTGAAGCTGCGATCACTGTAGACGGTAATAACAGTAGGAATCGGCAGACCCGGCTCCATGCCCTGCGTCTGGGCATTGAACGCCTTACAGAATTCCATGATGTTAACACCACGCTGACCCAGGGCCGGACCAACGGGGGGACTCGGGTTGGCCTGTCCGGCAGCAACCTGAAGCTTGATGTAGGCTTCAATCTTCTTTGCCATGATAGATCTCCTATGGGTTCGAACGCCTCTCGGCTCCCCAACTCAGACACAAAAAGCCCGCGTCGCCTGAGCGCGCGAGCTTTCCTGGTTTTGGCGGCCCGTCAGTCTTTCTCGACCTGCCCGAACTCCAGCTCTACCGGAGTTGAGCGACCGAAAATCAGAACGGCCACCTTGACTCGACTCTTGTCGTAGTCGACTTCTTCCACGACGCCATTGAAGTCCGCAAACGGCCCTTCAACGACACGAACAATTTCGCCCGGCTCAAACAGGGTTTTCGGCTTGGGCTTATCGGCACCACTCTCAACACGACGGAGAATCGCCTCAGCCTCACGCTCGGTAATCGGCGCTGGCTTATCCTTGGTGCCGCCGATAAAGCCAAGAACCCGCGGGGTATTCTTCACAAGATGCCATGTACCATCATCCATTTCCATCTGGACGAGTACGTATCCCGGATAGAACTTGCGCTCACTCTTGCGCTTTTTACCATCCCGCATTTCGACAACTTCTTCGGTCGGGACCAGGATCTCGCCGAACTTGTCTTCCATGCCGTTGAGCGCAACACGCTCCTTCAGAGTGCGCATCACGTGCTTTTCGAAGCCAGAATACGCATGAACCACGTACCAGCGCTTAGCCATTGCCCACTCCTGTTAACCAATAAACCCGGCGACCAACCAACTGATCAGCGAATCCATACCCCACAAAATCAGCGCAACCACGAGCACAAAAACCACGACAATCAACGTTGTCTGGACAAGCTCTGGCCGCGTGGGCCATACCACCTTCCGGATTTCGACCCGTGCCTCTTTCAACAGCGTCGCAAATCGACGCCCACGGCCTGTCTGCAGTGCAACGAGAGCCGCTACAATACCGAGACCTACGAGAGCCAGAACACGATAGAGAAGAGATTCGGCACTGAAATACTGATTGCCCACCACGCCGGCGGCAATCAGAACAAAAACAACCAGCCACTTCGCGATATCGAAACGGCTGGTTGACTGAACGGCTTTTGACTCCATAGGAATCAGCTTATGTATCCGGATGTTAAAAAATGGCAGGCCAGGAGGGAATCGAACCCCCAACCTGCGGTTTTGGAGACCGCTGCTCTGCCAATTGAGCTACTGGCCTGCACCGAAACAACTCAGCGCAACTACAATCGAGTGACCCTAAGGTCACTCGATAA
>NZ_APAT01000027.1 GCF_000347775.1 Marinobacter santoriniensis NKSG1 | reverse complement strand
GCCACGCGCCTTCTCTTCCGGTGCGTTATCGATCTGGTCAAACGCACTCGCAGAACCTGTACCCCACACTTCGTGACATACACGGGTCAGTGCCGCCGTCAGAGTGGTCTTACCATGGTCAACGTGACCAATAGTGCCCACGTTTACGTGCGGTTTACTACGCTCAAATTTTTCTTTGGACATTTGACCAACTCCCCTAATCAACCTGGATCGTAACGTTGACCGGATAAAAATGGAGCTCATGGGCGGATTTGAACCGCCGACCTCACCCTTACCAAGGGTGTGCTCTACCAACTGAGCTACATGAGCATTCAAACAAATTGGAGCGGGCAGCGGGAATCGAACCCGCGTCATCAGCTTGGAAGGCTGAGGTAATAGCCACTATACGATGCCCGCGAGCAATTAGTGGTGGAGGGGGCAGGATTCGAACCTGCGAAGGCGATGCCGTCAGATTTACAGTCTGATCCCTTTGGCCACTCGGGAACCCCTCCCGCACAAATCCGCAAACCGCGAATTTGCTCAAAACTAAAAGTGGAGCTGGCGGACGGAATCGAACCCCCGACCTGCTGATTACAAGTCAGCTGCTCTACCAACTGAGCTACGCCAGCTCACATTCGCCTCGTCAGCGAGGGCGGTATACTACGGATTTTTTTCTGGCGTTGCAACACCCTCGCAAGGGTGAATTTCGACGAAATCGAAATCGCGACCAGATTCCGAGGATACCGCCTGAACCGTCTCTTCAACGAGATCCGGATCCGCCTCAAAATCGAGGGCGTAGCTTATCTGATTTCGGTCGTAATTGGCTAGTACCGCATTGAGATTCTGACGTTTTTTTTCTTCAAGCACAGTTCTGGCGGACGCCAGGGACTCAAACAGCCCCAACGAGATGGCATTCCGGTACTCGCCTTCGGTTACCAGATAGGAATCAATGCCACGGCGCTGAATGTTCCGAAACTGCCGGAGTGCAATCTCCCTCGGCTGCGGAGGGATGATCACCCAGTGCAGAGGCGGCAACTCCCGGACGACCTCAGACACCACCGGCTCCCAGTGTCGCAGCAGAGGCACCGCCGCAATGAGCGCTTCGGCCTTCTCTTGTGTATCAATCCAGCCCATGTGAACACAACGGGATCGCGCGGACTCAGGAACCGGGTCAGCTTCGGAGTGTGTTTTCAGACTGGCCACTCGCGGAAGCGTCCCGGAAACGGGCTCCGTCGAGCGCGGTGGTGGCTGCAAGGCATCTGACAGATACCAGACCAGAACAACAAGAGATAAAAGGAAGGCTGCCACCCATCTCACAGCGCCAGATCCTCGGCATCGATTGCTGCGAGGCCATCAAGCACAAGGTCGGGGCGATAATCCGCCTTGAGGCCCAACTGAAGCAGGAAGCCCGCATCACCGCCTGTCACGAAGACACGCTGGACACCCATGCGTTCAGCATCGACCCGCAACCGCTCAGTCGCCGACTGCAGCAACCACGATACGCCATGATGGACGCATTCTCCGGTCGAGGTGCCAGGCGCTGTATCGGAGGCCGGTATGCCATCAAACAGGATTCGGGCAGCATCGGTTTTCAGGCTACGCAGCATCATTTGCAACCCTGGCAGTATATAGCCACCACGATGACGCCCGCCGTCATCGACAAAATCCACGGTGACAGCACTGCCAGCATCGACTACAACAAATCCGCGACGGTTCTGGAGCCAGGCCGCATACATCGCATGCCATCTATCGGCCCCCATTCGGTGGGGTTCCTCGTAGGCGTTGACCAGCTCTCCGCGACGGGACTCAGCCCAATGGTAGACGACAGGCACCGAAAAACGCGCTTCGAGGTATTCGGTCAGCCCCTGTCGCCTCGGTTCTGCCGCCACAGTCGATACCGAAATCCGACGCACCCGATTCGCTGCGGGAAACCCACTCAGGAGTTCGCCGTCGAATTCCCCAAGACCCTCGGCAATTACGGCATCTCGCGTTGCCAGCCGCCACTTCAACCGGGTGTTTCCGGCGTCGATCAGCAGTCTCATGCCGTTACCCTCAGACTGATTTCACCGGCCCGGACCGGGACGGTACCTTCATTCGTCTTCAGGAGGTAATTGCCGGCATCATCGATGCCTGCGCCAATCCCTTCAAGCGTCCCTTCCCGAGCCCTGAGGAGTTGCCCCTCGAAGATGTCTCTGGCCTGCCAGGGAGCGCGAAAGATCTTGAATCCTTCATCCGCGAACAGGGCGGTGACATCCATGACCGCATTGATCAACGACGATGCCAGCCGGTTGCGGGGCCAGGCCTGATCAGGGAATGCGCCATCCAGGCTCGCCCAGGGTTGATCAACACCTGGAGCCTGCGCCATGTGCACATTGATCCCGATGCCAACGATCACCTGGACAATACCCTCTTGAAGCTCTCCCTGAAGCTCAACGAGGATGCCGCCCAGTTTGCCGCCGGGGAGAAAGATGTCGTTCGGCCATTTGAGGCCAATGTCTCGGGCGCCCAGGGTTTCAAGAGCATTGGCGACACCCACACCCAGCACCAGGCTCAGGCCGTCCAGGACCGAAAAACCGCCATGGAAGGTCAAGCCCATGCTCAAATAGAGATTTTCCCCCCGGGGACTCTGCCAGGCCCGTCCCCGGCGCCCCCGACCGGCGGTCTGGCAATCTGCGATGCAAACCGGCACTCCGGTCGAACCCGACCGCCACAGGCGTAAAACCTCCGCGTTGGTGGAGTCAACTTCATCCTGCACAGACAGGTGAATTGCTGATCGGACCTGAGCATCGAGCCCGTGCACTATCTCACTCTCGTCGAGCAAGTCCACCGGGCTTAACAGCTTATACCCACGGCCCCGGATGGTCGCAATGTCGCAGCCACTCTCCATCGCCTTGCGAACCTGCTTCCATACGGCAGTCCGACTGACGCCCAGCTGTTCGGCAAGGGACTCACCGGAATGGACCTCGCCATCCCTGAGAAGATTGAGCAACGCTTTGGATTTCATGAAGTAGTCACCGGCCTGAGAGGAAGGATCAGGCCGGATTAAACACCAGCAGGGCAGAAAATACAAAGTCACCGAGGTCGGAGTAGCGACGTCGGTCAGGGGATCGGCGTCGCAGTGAGATTCGCTTTGATATCGAAATTCTGCATCTTGATGCCGTATATCGCCGTCTGTGTCCCTCCCACCGGGTGCACCAGATCAACGCGGTTGATCGACAACTCCTTGAACCGGGATTCCGCCTTGACGGCAAAGCCGAGTGGCCGATCAAGAATTTCTTCCGGCGTCGGGTTAGCCACATAGCGGTACCCCTGCGCAACGGACGAATCCATGATTTTCTCATCGCCGCGATTACCGGTTACTCCGAGTGAGTCCGCACCGTCGGTTTTCTTGACGACCTTGGTCTGGTAAACGTCCACGGCCAGATCTGTGCGAATGCCGAAAGTGTTGTCGTCACGGCCGTCGCCGTCGAAATCGCCACCATCGCTGGTATAGATGTCATTCAGGACCAACTGGGTACCGGTACCGTTCACCGCGTTGCCGGAAGCGTCCGAAGAACGATTGGTTTCCCAGGCAATGGCATTCTTTCTGCCGGAACCATCCGCCGGTGCAAGCAACTGCTTCAGACGGATCGTGATACCCTCGTCGCCCCGCTGCTGCCATATCCCCCCGGAGGCGGCACACGCCGACGCGCTTGAACCAACGCCTCCGGCGCACACATCTCCCGCGCCTCCCGGAACAATGGTCATGGTGCTGCCTTTTTCGAACTTCTGAAGTACCAGACGACCGAAACTGCCACCACTGTTCTTATCGCCAACCCGGACATTGCCAATATCCATAGTGCTCCAGGATTCGCCCGTTCCCAGCACCAGGCCTTCATCCGTTACGTCCAGCGTCATGTCCCGAACGTGGCCGTCGTATTCGACCTCCGTCAGCCAGAGTCCTTTCTGGGGGATTTCACCGCTGCCTTCATCGTATGGCGCAGCGATCACGGCTGCCTTGCCGCTGTGGAGCTGGATATCCGAATTCACGGTAAGCCCCTCACCGGTTGCACCGCCTGGGGCAAGTGTAATGTGCCCGCCCATCTCGAATTCGTAAGCCGGATAGAAACCCAGTGCCAGGAGCAATTCGGTCCCGCCCTGCAATGGGGCATTTTCATCGCCCACTTTCAATCCGTTGATCCGATAGCCGGCTTTTACTCCATCAAAACCGATTCTGAGCCCGTCATAGAATCGGGTCCCGTTTCGGGTTTCATCCCGGGTAACGTTGACCGTAATATCACCCTGCCCCCAGGACTGCAGACCACTGAAAATGACCCGGTTGCCATCCTCGGTATAGCTCAGGTCAGCCAGGCTGAGACTCCACTCGGCGGCCATGCGCAAGCCTTGTGGACCGGCATCAGGATGCCCGCCGCCCTGCAGGTACACGGCGTTGGTATAGGTTCGACCATTAAACACCTGGTCCTGGAACAGGAAGCTGACATTCACCTGCCCGATACTCTTTCCGTTCGCTCCCATTTCTATGGCACCGATGTGCAGGTCGCCCTCCAGAGTACCCAACGTTAATGCCAGGGCTGGCCGTCCCTTCCAGTCATGATCGACATCCAGACGCAAGTCACTGATCTGATAACGGCCACTCATGTCCCGCAATGCCAGAGCATGGGTGTCGTCCCGATACAGAAAATTGGCCGAGTGAATGGTGGTCTCATGATCGATACGAAGTCCCTCTCCGCTTCTCCCACCGGCGGTCAGGTCTGTGCGGGAGGAAAGGTCGTAGTCCAGACTCAGCCCGCCATAACTGGGCAGCAGGGCACCGGTCGTTGCGTCGGTGCTGCGACCATGGTTAAGCGAATTGCCACTGTAACGAATCGCCCCCACATCCAGGCTCCCGACCACGCTCGGCGAGTTCAATGTCAACGTGTTTCCAACGACATCCAGCGTTGTGCCGAGCGCTTCAACCGTCAGGGTAATATCATCCAGAAAGACTTCGTTGCCGTTGGTCCGGTATCCAAGACGACCGCCGGTCATGGTGTAGGCTGTATCAAAGGTATAGCCATGACCGGTAGCGCCACCAGACCTCATCGTCAGACTGCCCTGGAGGCTCTGATCCAGGAAAAGCCCCCCCATACTGACATCGGGGGCCCCAGCGAGCCGGACGTCGCCAAATTCGATCCGACGGTCTTCCACCAGATAATCGAGATTGAGTGACGCATCCTGCCCCACATCAATAGTGATTTCGTGATGCGCCGGGGCGTCCGGAGTCACGGAGGAACCAACACGGAATCCCTCAAGGTGAACACCCTGGCCATCGTCGTAATAGGACACCCGATCGGCGCTCACTCCGACATCCATTTCCAGGGTAATCCCGCTTTGGCCCTGGATGTCCGCCATGGCGTTATCATCCAGCCGTTTAAGGTCTGCGGACACCGGCAGCGGCAGCAAGAGCGTTGTCAGGCCTGCAACTATCGTTTGGCGCATCATGCGTCCTCCAACTCCCCGGCCACTCATGGATTACCCGTCGGGAAAACCAGCAGATTGCCTTCCATGACGACCTCCCCCCGCATCTCAACCGTGAAAATATCGGTCTGAAGGAATCCCGGATCGGTCGGGCGGGCCGTGTTGCTGGCCGCAATCTTGAAATGGACATCGTTGAAACGAACCGTGTTCGGGAGCCCCAGCTCAAGGACATCGCGATTAAACAGCTCGCCGTCGCCACCAAACCCGGAATCGACATGCCGGACACGCAGGGTGAGTCCTTCGAAGGAGAAATTCCCGCGAATATCATCAAGCACCATCCACCCGCCGGTTTCCTTCAGCCGCCAGGCGAGCCGGGCACCACACTTTCTGGTGGCGTCATCACAACGCCCGAAATGGTAATTTTCGACAGGCCCGCCCATCTCATTGATACTCACATCCCCGGACAGATAAATGCCCCCCTGCCCTGAGACATCGGAGAGCGCATCGTCCCCGAGGCTGGCCAGCTCGGCCAATACCGGCGATGATGAGGTGGCCAGAAAGGCAACAACCAGCCCGAATCCTGCTATCCCTGCGCGATGAGTCATTGTGAAAGGTCCTTCGTCTGGATATTCAGATGCTGGATCAGCATTCCCTGAACCCTGGCGGAACCAAAGTCACGATCCGCCACACTGAAATTGCCGATGGACAGATTGCTGCGGTAGTCCGGGTTGGTGTAGTACGAGTTGTAGAAATCCCAACTCTCCGCGTTGCTGCTGCTTCGCAACCCATCCGCGCCGATCTCGCCGGAGGTTGGCTGCCGGATGGCCGCAATCTCGACAACGAAATTACCGGAACCATCGACATCAAACAGCATGGGCTGAAGTTCATTGCCGAGCGCCAGTTCCAGCGCAAAATTGGACAAAATGATTCGCGACCCGCACGAACTTCCATCCTGAGCGCAGGCGTTAATGGAAACTTCCGGCGAATAGAAGTTGAGCTTGAACTGGCCCACCATCTGACGACGATTATCGTCCCCCCACAGGCGGAGGTAGCTACCATCGATAACCGCGCTCTTCGCGTGGATATTGATGTTCGCAGAACGGTCGTCACCCACCGCAACGTTCATCTGGATGCCGATATCTGCCCGCTCACCAATGTAGTCCGCCGTAGCTGGCCGGCTGGAGCAGGTCCCCGTACCAGCGGATGCCGAGGCACCAAAACAGTCATAACCTTCGGCCGCCGCCACCTGAGAGGGTGCGGAAAACTGAAGCACCGCCTTGTCCGGCACGCCGATGGTATTGCCGTCGACAACATCGATTTCCCAGGGATTCGTCAGGCGTCCGAGATTCACCGGACTGAGATTCTCCCCATAGTTGCTACCGGCACCGGAAATGTAGAGGTGATTCACGGTGATATCGACGTCCCGCCCATCGGTGCTCTTTATGCCCGAAATCCTGAAAATCCTGGCCTGCTCACCATTGGCATCCGGTGCGTCGGTTCCATGAGAAAACTTGAAATTCTCAAACACCAGGCCCAACCCGGCACCATCAATCCTGGCCATCTCTCCCTCTGAGAGCCCTTTGAGTTCGGCCGCCGCCGGCACCGCAACCAGGGCCAGGACGCCGACGAGCAGGCGAGCCCGAAGGATGGAAGCGGTTATAGATTGGGAGCTCATCCTGACATTACTCACTAGAACAGCCCCTTACCGCGATCAATATACTCGGTGCGATAACGCTGAGTTCCATAGAGCGCCTCGTTGAGGTTCACTTCGGTCGCTCCGTTCGGGATGTTAAAAAAGGCGCCGGCGGTAGCTCGAACGAAATCCTCGGGGGTAATATCGGTTTTGCTGACATCCTTGAGCCAGTCAAGATCCTTGGTTTGAAAGGAGATGAACGCTCCGTCGGCAGGCCCGGTGATCGCCCGGACACCGTTTTTCTCACCAACCGTGCCAATGGGAAAACTGTTGTAGATATCGAGGTCAAAACACGAATCGATACCCAGAACCAGACAGTCTTTTGCATACACATAGATGTCGCCACCGGGGCAACTCAGGAGGGAACACCCTGGAACTTCGATTTCCGAGCTGGAGCCCCAGCCGATGAGGTTTTTAACGGACCAACGGGTGAAGGCACCAGCATCCTTGAGAACGAACTTTTCGCCATCGGGCACGCCGATATATTCCGCCCGCACCGGATCCAGGGAGCCGATATTCGGATCACCGTCCGCCCCGTAGACTAGTCTAGCCTTGGTCTCCAACGGACTTCCGCCTTCAAGGAGTGGCGTAAGCAGCACAATCAGCTGATCGAACAGGTTGCCACTGGATTGGGCGCTGGACAGTCCCTCACCGTGGTCAATGATGTCGACATTGACGTTACCGGTGAGAGTTTCGATCTTCCCTGACAGAACCCCCATGGACTTACCGAAGCCAAGACGCACGCCCACAATTTCCTGGGAGGTTTCGTCGTAGGCAAACTCAAAGAAAGGATTATCGATGTGGAAGGGTACGATCTCCCCTTCGCCATACGCACTGCCATCAGGCTTGAACGTGCGGGGGGCCTTGGGGTTGGCATCGTAATAGGCCTGGTTATTGATATAACCGAGGGCGAAATCCTTAATCAGGACATCGGAGGTTCCAGGCTTTTCACCGGCCCGATCGTATCGACCCATTTCCAGAACATCCACATTGGTCTGGATGTCGATGTCCATCCCGAGGTTTACGCGGGTATAGGCAGTCGAATTATTGGGATCCGGGTGATATTGCCGGTCCACCGAGACAAAAGCCTGACCAGTGACTTCGGACATCTGGTGATCGGTTATCGGGCGCAAATCACCATAAGCTCCTGCGCTCGCGACAGCGAGGAAAAGACAAAAAAATCCATTTTTACCCATAGTCACGTCTCATAACGACCGCATTTTTATTGATCTTGCGGTTTGTCTGAATGACTGATGAGTGTCTCTGAAGTGTCGGATTTGCCGGTAAACGGCCCTTTATCCGATCTTGTTTATGTGTCCAAGGTTACCGTTCATTACAGACTGTCACTGTGCGGAGCGTCATGAAATTGGAAAAACTTTATGACGGGCAATAAAAAACCCCAGCATCGCAA
>NZ_APAT01000026.1 GCF_000347775.1 Marinobacter santoriniensis NKSG1 | reverse complement strand
TTTGAAGAAATCTCAAACTCTTTTTTCTTCAAAGCTTTCAAGCAGTTAACTCCCTCGAAACCCGCCATCTCAGCGGCTTGTCCCTCAGAAGTGGTGCGCATTCTACAGGCCTCCGGAGAAGTGTCAACGACGAATCTTAAAAAAGCCCGAAATTAACACCACTCCGTACAACAAACACCCAACCCGCTCACTCCGTGATCAACACCCGGGCGATTTTCTTTTTCCCCGCCTGGATAACGCACGTATCTCCCTTCACAAACGTACGATTCCCTTCGAATGGCTGCCCATCGACATAGACCGCGCCGCGCCCGAGAACATCGCGCGCTGCCGCTCCATTTTTGACCAGACCCGCCAGGCGCAATACCGCGGCCATCGGGATTTCATGCTGGCCATCAAGGGACACCTCCACTTCCGGAACGTTTTCCGGAATCTCACCGAGAGCCACCCGGTTACCCGCGGACTTGTGAGCGGAACGTGCGGCCTCTTCGTCGTGGAAGCGGGTGATAATCTCTTCCGCCAACAGCTTCTTATAGTCCTGGGGGTTCGCGCCGGCATCAACTGCCTTACGAAATTCTTCAACTTCCGCCAACGGACGGAAACTCAGCAACTCGAAATAACGCCACAGCAGTTCATCCGGCATGGACAACAGCTTGGTATACATCTCGCCGGGCGCATCATTGACACCCACATAATTACCGAGGGACTTGGACATCTTCTGAACGCCATCCAGGCCTTCCAGAATGGGCATGGTCAGAATGACCTGCGGCTCCTGACCATAGTGCTTCTGAAGAATGCGCCCCATCAGCAGATTGAACTTCTGATCGGTCCCCCCCAGTTCCACATCGGCTTCAAGGGCGACCGAGTCATAGCCCTGAACCAGGGGATACAGGAACTCGTGGATGGCAATTGCCTGCTCAGCCCGATATCGCTTGGTAAAATCATCGCGCTCAAGCATCCGGGCCACGGTGTACTGTCCCGCCAACTTGATCATGTCCGCGGCGGTCATCTTGCTCATCCAGTCCGAATTGAACACCACCTGCGTCTTTTCCGGATCAAGAATCTTGAACACCTGCTCTTTATAGGAGACCGCATTCTCCCGAACCTGCTCTTCGGTCAAAGGCGGACGGGTTGCGCTCTTGCCCGTCGGGTCACCAATCATGCCGGTGAAATCACCGATCAGGAAAATCACTTCGTGGCCCAGGTCCTGGAATTGACGAAGCTTGTTGATCAGGACGGTATGACCAAGATGAAGGTCCGGTGCAGTGGGATCGAATCCCGCCTTGATCCGAAGAGGCCGGCCCTGTTTCAGCTTTTCTACAAGCTCGTCTTCCGGAATCAGTTCGTCTACGCCGCGCTTGATGACGGCCAACGCTTCATCGATCGATACCATGAACCACGCATCCCCGTTTATGAATCAAAGAATGTACCGGTTACAGAGCTCTACAAAAGAACTCTGTGAGTTACCCGCTCCCCTGCTAGAGTAGTCCTGATCATTTTTCAGACAGCCCAGACCACAGAGGGCGGCGTATTATAGCAGCGACATTGCCAGAAATCCGGGCCCGGAGACAGGAATCGTAATGTTCCCCGCTGTCCTGCGCTTACTTTATCCGGTAATCTGATGGTCTATACTTGATCGAAAGCTTTAATTAGGTAGTTCAAGCTACTGGAATACCGACCAAATCGGGTGCGCACGTGTTTAAAATGTTTCCGAAGACCCACCTAACCATCGCCGCCGGGGCAACCGTCCTGGTTGCTGCGACCGTCCTGATGAGCCCGAGCAGTAACGTCGAGGCCAAGCGGATGTCCTATGCCCTGGACCTCGAGCAGGGTTCGGTTTCGGCGCCAGCCAAGGGCCCGGCGTCTGCGGACGAACAAAACTCCGGGGAAGTGAAGACAGACACCGCCAGCAGCAGCGCACCGACGTCCGGCGAAAAAGGCCAGACTGAAGCCACTGTCGCGGCAGCCCCGTCCGAGCCCGCACTGGACTGGCAGGCCTTTGAGATCAAGTCCGGCGATACACTGTCGTCTCTTTTCAAGGCCGCCGGATTCAATGACGGGATTATGCTCTCCGTAATCCATGGTGAAGGCGACGCCGACAAGCTCCAGCGTCTTTATGCTGGCGAGACGATTCGATTCGCGTCAGACGATCAGGGCAAGCTCGCCGCCGTTGAACTGCAGAGGAACCGGCTTAAGAGCCTCAAGGTCTCGCGGACCGACGACGGGTTCAAGGGCCAGATCCTCACCCGGGAACCCGAAGCCAGGCCGATGTTTGCCTCCGGGGTGATTGACGATTCGCTCTATGCCTCAGCCAGGGCTGCCGGCCTGAACGACAAGCTGACCATGGAATTGACAGACATCTTCGGCTGGGACGTCGACTTTGTTTATGACGTGAGAAAAGGCGACCGTTTCGAGGTGGTCTACCAGGACCTTTACCTGGACGGGAAAAAGCTGGGTACTGGAAAAATCCTCTCTGCCCGCTTTATCAACCGGGGCGACGAACGACTCGCGCTGCTGTATACCGATGATGCCGGCAACAGCGACTACTTTACGCCGGACGGAAAAAGTATGCGCAAGGCGATCCTGCGCACCCCGATTGATGCCCGGGTTTCGTCCCCGTTCAATCTGCAGCGCCGCCATCCGGTTCTTGGCGTCGTTCGTCCGCACGAAGGCACCGATTACGCCGCGGCACCCGGAACGCCAATCAAGGCCGCGGGTTCAGGCAGGGTCATTTCTGCGGGACGGAAAGGCGGTTACGGCCGGGCCGTGGTACTGCAACACGGTGATGGAATCACGACGCTGTACGCGCACATGAGCCGCATTGCCCGCGGCATGAAAGCCGGCTCCCGCGTCAAGCAGGGCCAGACCATTGGCTACGTCGGATCATCCGGCCTTGCCACCGGCCCGCACCTTCACTACGAATATCGGGTCAATGGCCGCCCGGTCAATTCAAGAACAGTGAAACTTCCGGACGCGAAACCGGTTCCCTCCTCGGAGATGGCGCAGTTCAGGAAGGTCGCCGACCAGCGCCTCGCGCAGTTCAACGTATTCGAGGGAAGAGAACAACAACTGGCGATGGCCGAGGAAGAATAAACCCGATGGAAACCTGGCTGGGGTTAATGTCAGGGACCAGCATGGATGGCATTGACGCTGTGCTGGTCTCTTTTCAGGACCGATCCATGACACTGGTCGGGACACATTCTCTGAGCTATCCGGACGACCTCCGTCACCGACTGCTCTCCGCCAGCCAGAATCATGCAAGCCCCGATGAGATCGGCGAACTGGATACGCTTACCGGGCATCTGTTTGCCCAGGCTGCCAATCGGGTCATCGCCGACACCGGCGCCGACATTCACTCCATTCGCGCCATTGGCAGCCACGGGCAAACCATCCGCCATCAACCCTCCGGCAAAGCGCCGTTTTCACTCCAGATCGGAAACCCTGCGGTGATTGCCGAGTTAACCGGCCTGACCACCGTCGCCGATTTCCGGCGCCGCGATATGGCCGCGGGCGGCCAGGGGGCACCGCTTGTACCCGCCTTTCATAAAGAGTTTTTCGGATCTACATCGGAAAGTCGCTGCATTCTGAATCTTGGCGGCATCGCCAACATAACCTGGCTCCCGGCCATCGGCGAAGGAGACGTCACCGGATTCGATACGGGCCCGGCGAATGCGCTGATGGATGCCTGGTGCCTGGACCAGACCGGGCGGCCATACGACACCGATGGACACTGGGCAAAAGAGGGAAACGTCGACGAAGCACTGCTATCCGACATGCTTTCCGACGCCTATTTCCGGAAAAAGGGGCCCAAAAGCACCGGGAAGGAAAAGTTTAATCTGGACTGGGTCCGGACACACCTCGCAAGACATCCAGACATGCGTAATGCGGACGTGCAGAGAACGTTACTGGAACTGACCGCGCTGTCCATCAGCCAACAGTTACCGGATTACGGATTGAAAACGATTTATGTCTGTGGCGGTGGCGCACGCAACCCGGAACTGATGAAAGCACTGGCTGAAGCGGTTGCACCCCGGGACCTGAAGATCACATCGGAACTTGGACTGGACCCACAATGGGTCGAGCCGACGGCATTTGCCTGGCTCGCACGGCAAACACTGGAAGGAAAACCGGGCAACCTCCCCGAGGTGACCGGCGCAAGCGGTCAGAGAATCCTCGGTGCCATCTACCCGGCCTGAAGACTCATCAGATAGAGAATGAACTCCCGCAACCACAAGTCGAGGTGGCATTGGGGTTCTGCACGACGAACTGCGAACCCTGCAGCCCTTCCTGGTAATCGATCGTAGCTCCCACCAGATACTGATAACTCATGGAATCCACGAGAAGGGTCACACCATCACGCTCAATGGCCGTGTCATCCTCTTCCTGAGCCTCATCAAATGAAAAGCCATACTGAAACCCGGAGCAGCCTCCACCCGTCACAAAGACGCGCAGCTTGAGATCGGGGTTACCCTCTTCCTCAATCAGTTCGCGTACTTTGGCAACAGCGCTATCACTGAAGAACAGCGGGATGGCCATTTGTTGCTGAACGACACTCAAGTTCGCCTCCGGGGATCATCAATTGCAAGAGCCCGATTATGGTATTCCTGACTAAAACAATCAACTATTCGGACTTTCCACCATCGACCGTTTCCGGTTCGGTCCTGCCGAGTTCGACTGACGCCGATGAAGGCTTCCCGGATTTTTCACCATTGGTCAGCAGGCCCACGGGTTCCTTCTGATGAACGAGATTGCCATTCACCGTCGCCCCCATGGCCATCTGAATCAGGTTGTAATACACGCTGCCATTGATGGACGCCTTTTCGGCCAGTTCCAGATGGGCAGAGGCATACACATCGCCATTCACCGTACCGTTGATAATCACGTGCGGGGCGATAATGTCACCGGTAACTTCACCCACTTCCGAAACCCGGAGTACGGCATCGCTTCCCTCTTCCGCAACCACCTTGCCATGGACCCGACCATCCACGTGCAGTCCACCGGAAAAGGTGATATCACCCTGAACCGACGTTTTCGCCGAGATCAGAGTGTCAAAATGGCCCACCGGGCGACGAGGCTTCTGCTTCTTCTTACCGAGCATGTTATTTCTCCGTTAGATCATCCCAGTCAAAGGTTCTCTCTGCCTGCGAGGATTTCCGACCATCGGCCTGGGCGACCACCTGGACTTCCAGTGGCTGGAAGTTGTCGGGAAGAACCAGGGTGCCTTCCACATTCTGGAAAAACCGGAAGCGAAATTTCACACCAAGGTCTTCAATATCCTTCGACAGATCCCGCAAGGCGATGACTTCTTTCTGTTCGTCGCGCAGGCCGATGACGTTTACCGCCACCACCCCGGAAATATAGCTTTTATTATTGCCCACCTGGGTCAGTACAAGCTTGAAATCCCAGCTACCTGGCTCGTAGTCCCGAGCCAGCGCCAGACTGTCGACCTGAAGCCCTTTGCTGGTCTCGGAGGGTGCCATAATATTTTTATAGAAAGTCAGGTCGGACTTCAGTGATGCAATCCGGTTTTCCAGCTCGGCGATCGTCTTGCGGGCGCTGCCCAGCGCCTGCTGGTCAATCACCTTGCCTCTCTCGAGGTTCACCAACTTCTGCCGGGTTTCCCGGAAATCGCTTCGCAGCGTATCCAGCTCTTCCTGCAATGTGTCGTTGGACGCAGCAACATTCGACAACCGGAAACCACTCTGGGCCAGGCCGCCGGCGTACCCTGCAATGGCCGCAACCAGGGTAAAGATCAGCAGGATCGCGGTCCGCCGGATGCGGTGACCCGGACGGTGACGAACCACCACATACTCTTCTGCGGGCTTTCGCGAGTCGCTCACAACGGCTCCTTAGGGCAACAAAGCAGGTGCTTCAAGCCCCATTGTTTCACGGAAGCCGAACATGATGTTCATGTTCTGGACGGCCTGTCCCGCAGCCCCCTTGACCAGGTTATCAATCACCGAAGACACAATGACAATATTGCTGTTCTCCTGGCGATGTAGCGCCATCCGGCACTGATTGGCACCGCGAACACTCCGTGTCTCGGGGTGACTCCCGAAGGGCATGACATCTACGAATGGTTCATCCTGGAAACGGGCTTCATACAGGGACTGCAAACGATCAAAGGCACCCGGATCGTGAAGCTCCGCGTACAGAGTCGCTTCGATCCCACGAATCATGGGAATCAGGTGCGGCACAAACGTCACCCCAACTGAACTACCGGCGGCAGCGCTCAGCCCCTGACGAATCTCTGGCAAGTGTCGATGACCAGAGGCGCCATAGGCCTTGAAGCTCTCGCCAATCTCGCCATGCAACATGCCAATCTTGCCCTGACGGCCAGCGCCACTGGCTCCCGATTTGGCATCGGCGATCAGTCGGGACGCGTCGACCAGCCCCTCCTCGAGCAAGGGCAGGAAACCAAGCTGGACCGCTGTCGGGTAACAACCCGGGTTGGCGACCAGCTGCGCCTGACGGATCTCGTCCCGAACCACTTCCGGCAAACCGTAGACAGCGCGTTCTGCCCAGTCGGGGCTCTCGTGGGCCATGCCGTACCAGTTCGCCCAGACGTCCAGATCCTTGATCCGGAAGTCGGCGGACAGGTCCACAACCCGCACTCCGCCTGCCATAAGCTCTGGCACCATCCGCATCGCCACACCATGAGGTGTTGCGAAAAACACGAGATCGCAGGCTTTCAGCACGGCGACGTCGGGCTCCGAGAATGCCAGGTCGAAGTGTCCTCGCAAATTGGGGTACATATCGGCAACAGGCATGCCTGCTTCCGAACGGGACGTGATGCACTGGACACTCACTTCCGGATGAACCGCAAGAATTCTCAGCAATTCGACACCCGTGTACCCGGTGCCACCAACGATACCGACTTTAATCACCATTCTCTCCAGCGAGGCTTTATCAGAATTGGGAGGTTCAGCCCTTTAGTCTACCATGATAAACCAAGGACTTATTGCAGCACGGCGGCTCCGCATTACAATGTTGTGAAAAATTCACGACGCACTCCCCATCCTGACGGGAAACTCCGAATTCATGCAAAAACTCTGGCAACAGATCACCGGGAACGTCATGCCCGCGCTCCGGCGCCGCATGACCGGGGCGGATGCCTTGCCCCGACTGGCGGTTCTGGGGCTGCTGTCAGGGCTTGTTACCGGCGCAGTGATACTGCTCTTTCGCCTGGCCATCGAGTGGCCCCTGGAATATTTCCTCCCGGATGGCAGCTCCGAGTCATTCGAGGAACTCGATCTCCTGACCCGGGGGATACTCCCTCTGGCCGGAGCCGTCACCCTCGGTCTTATCACCCATCAACTGGCCATAAACGACCGCAAGGTGGGCGTGGTTCATGTCATGGAGCGACTGAACTACCACCAGGGCTATATTTCGCTGAAGAGTGCGATTGTGCAGTTCGTCTCCGGGGTTGCGACCGTCGTGACCGGGCAATCCTCCGGGCGGGAAGGTCCTGCCGTTCACCTTGGCGCGACCTTCTCGAGCCTGATGGGCCAGTGGATGCGCCTGCCCAACAACAGCATTCGCACACTGGTGGCGTGCGGCTGTGCCGCCGCCATTTCGGCGTCGTTCAACACGCCCATCTCCGGCGTCGTCTTTGCCATGGAAGTGGTCATGATGGAGTACACCATCGCGGGGTTCACACCGATCATACTGGCGGCCGTCAGCGCAGCCATCGTAACCCAGGCCGTTTACGGGCCTGAACCTGCCTTTACAGTGCCCGGACTGACACTCAACTCACTGGTGGAAATCCCCTGGATCCTGGTGATCGCCGTCATCATAGGCATTGCTGCCGCGCTCTTCATTCAACTGGTCGACATCATGGGCCGCTTTCACCAACGCCCTATTTTCCTCCGGATCAGTCTCGCTGGCGCACTCATGGTGCCCTTTGCCATTTTCATTCCCGAAACCATGGGCATCGGCTACGATACGGTCAACGCCACCATCGACGGCGAGCTGGGCTTCTGGCTTTTGCTCGCCGTCGGGCTTGCAAAGCTGATTATCACCTCACTGTCCATCGGGTTGGGCATGCCCAGCGGTGTGATCGGCCCAACCCTGTTCATGGGCGCTACGCTTGGCGGTGCCATGGGGCTGGTCGGCGCCGAGCTGGCACCGGACATTTCCTCGTCCATCGGGCTATACGCCATGCTTGGCATGGGGGCCATGATGGGAGCCGTACTCCAGGCTCCCCTCGCGGCCTTGATGGCTGTGCTTGAGCTGACCCGAAATCCGAACATCATCCTTCCGGCCATGCTCATCATTACCACCGCCAGCCTGGTCACCAGCGAAGTCTTCGGAAAACGTTCGTTGTTCCTCACCATGCTGAAGAGCCAGGGCCTCAGCTATCAGAGTTCCCCGGTGATACAGGCACTCCGGCGGGTTTCGGTGGGCGCCATCATGGAAAAAAATATCATGCGTTCAGCCCGCCACCTCTCCGTTGCCGAGGCCCGAAAGCTGTTAAAATCCGAGCCGAAATGGCTGATCGTGGAGGGGAGTAGCGGCCCGACAGCACTCATGCCTGCGGTGGATCTCGCCCGCTACCTGGAGGACACCGAGGAACTCGAAGCCGACAAGGTTGAAAGTGGTGACAACCCGGAGAGCATCGACCTGATCAACATTCCCGCCAATCGCCGGGACATTGCTCCGGTTCAGTACCAGGCCACGCTGGAAGAGGCGCTGAATCAGTTTGAACTGACCAACGCCGAGGCGCTCTACGTACAACGTCACGTGGCACCGATGATCCAGCGGATCTACGGGGTGGTCCTGAAATCGGACATCGAAAGCTATTACCAATATCGACGGAGCTAACGAATGCTGTGGGTTAAAGCCTTCCACATTATTGCCATGGTTTGCTGGTTCGCCGGCATTTTCTACCTGCCCCGGCTATTCGTGTATCACGCGGCCTGCGAGGATGAAGCCGGCCGGGAGCGATTCAAGGTCATGGAGCGCAAGCTCTATCGCGGCATTACAACACCCTCCATGGTCGCGACCGTGGCGCTCGGGATCTGGTTGATCAGTTACAATGTATCCGGCTATCTCAGCCAGGGGTGGCTTCACGCAAAACTCGCGTTGGTGGCGCTGCTGATTGTCTACCACTTTTACTGCGGCCACCTGGTGAAGGTTTTCCGGGATGATCGCAACACCCGGAGCCATGTCTTCTACCGCTGGTTTAATGAGTTGCCCGTTTTCATTCTTCTGGCCGTGGTCATTCTGGCCGTGGTCAAACCGTTTTAAGGAGTGCCGTCATCGAAGGATATACCCGCCCTCAGGTTCTCGTGCTTTCCGGTCTGGATCCCTCTGGCGGAGCCGGCATCCAGGCAGACATCCAGGCGATTACCTCCCTCGGGTGTCACCCGCTTCCGGTGCTGACCTGCCTGACGGTACAGGACACCCGCAATGTGTATGGCGCCAGCCCGGTGGACGCGGAGCTGATCCGGCAACAACTCGAGTGCGTGGCAGACGATTCGACCATTCACGCCATCAAGACCGGGGCCCTGGGGAACGCCGGGATCGTTGATGTCGTGGTCGAGTTCATCAGGAAACGCCCGGACGTGCCGGTGATCACCGATCCGGTGATAAAGGCCGCCGGCGGCGGCGACCTGGCAGATGATGCGCTGATCACAGCCATGAAAGAGCGGCTGTTCCCCCTGGCGGAGATGATCACGCCAAATGGGGAGGAGCTTGTCATTCTCGGCGGGGATGCCGATGCCGACCGGGCCGCGCAAAACCTCATGGACCGCGGCTGCGGATCCGTGCTGGCCACGGGCGGCCATGGTACCGGCGTCCATATCGTTAACCGGCTGTACAATCACGCTCCCGACCCGATGCAGTGGGAAATCGAACGGATCGGGGGCGAATACCACGGCACCGGCTGCACTCTGGCGGCGGCGATCGCTGCCGGCCGAGCCACGGGGCTGTCAGCCCGGGCCGCAATCGCCCAGGCCCAGAACTACGTGCACCGGGCGATACTGCACGCGCTTGCCGTCGGGAAGGGCCAGCCTGTTCCGGACAGGGGTATTCAGTGGGAACGCTGAAACCGATATCCAGACCGGGTCTGTATGCCATTACCGACACCATTCTGATGCCGGCGGACCGGTTGGTGCCCGCTGTCGAGGCGGCCCTTCGCGGTGGTGCGGTCCTGGTACAATACCGGGACAAGACCTCGCCCCACACGGACCGACTCCGGCAGGCGAGTGCGCTGGTGTCAGCGTGCCACAATGCCGGCGTGCCCCTGATCATCAATGACGATTACGAACTGGCCAGGAGGGTGGGCGCAGACGGCGTTCACCTGGGCCAGGAAGACGGTGCTGTCACTGAGGCGCGCGCGCTACTCGGCGAGCAGGCCATTGTCGGCGTGACCTGTCACGCCAGCCTGGACCTGGCCAGAACAGCCAGGTCCAACGGTGCCGATTACCTGGCCTTTGGGCGATTCTATACGTCGGGCACCAAGCCCGACGCGCCCAAGGCGGCACCGGAGGTTCTGACCCGCGCCCGTTCTCTGGGGCGCCCCCTGACCGCTATTGGAGGCGTGACGACGGACAACGGCGCAGAACTGATCCGTGCAGGTGCGGACATGCTCGCCGTGGTCGGCGGGCTGTTTTCAGGCACACCAGACCAGATCGAGCAACGGGCGCGGACATTCACTCAGCTGTTTGCGACCCATCATCCACTTTACCCAATTTCCAGCAAACCAGGAGCCCAACCATGACGCACTCCGAAACCCTGTTCGAACAGGCACAGAAATACATCCCCGGTGGCGTTAATTCACCGGTTCGGGCCTTTCGGGGCGTGGGTGGAACACCGATCTTCTTCAAGCACGCCGAAGGCGCCTACCTGTTTGACGAGGACGACCGCCGCTACATCGATTACATCGGATCCTGGGGACCGATGATCCTCGGACACTCCGATCCCCGCATCAAAGAAGCGCTCCACCGCCAGGTCGATCTCGGCGTCGGCTATGGTGCGCCCACGGCCATCGAAACCGAAATGGCAAAAAAGGTGTGCGAACTGGTGCCGTCCATTGATCTCGTCCGGATGGTCAACTCCGGCACCGAGGCCACCATGAGTACCATCCGCCTTGCCCGGGGCTATACCGGACGGGACAAGATCGTCAAATTCGAAGGCTGCTACCACGGCCATGTCGACTCACTTCTGGTGAAGGCCGGCTCCGGCGCCCTTACCCTGGGCGTGCCCAATTCCCCGGGCATCCCGGCCAGTCTCGCGGAACACACACTGACGCTTACCTATAACGACATTGATGGCGTCCGGGAAACCTTCCGGAAAATGGGCGACGACATCGCCGCGATCATTGTCGAACCGGTTGCCGGCAACATGAACTGCATTCCACCCGTGCCCGGTTTTCTCGAGGCCCTGAGGGAGGTCTGCGATGAGCACGGCACGGTACTGATCTTTGACGAAGTGATGACCGGATTCCGGGTTTCTCTCGGCGGGGCGCAGGGGCTGTTCAATGTGACGCCGGACCTGACGGCACTCGGCAAGGTCATTGGCGGCGGACTGCCGGTAGGCGCGTTCGGGGGCAAGCGGGAAATCATGGAACACATCTCGCCCCTGGGTCCGGTCTATCAGGCCGGCACACTGAGCGGCAACCCGCTGGCGATGACTGCCGGCCTGACCACCCTGAACGCCATCTCAGAACCGGGTTTCCATGACCGACTGACGGAAAAGACCAATGCTGTCAGAGACGGTCTCAAGTCGGCAGCCGATGAGGCTGGCATCCCGCTGACCGTCCAGAGTGCCGGTGCCATGTTCGGCTTCTTCTTCACCGAAGAAGCCTCTGTCACCCGCTTTGATCAGGTGATGGGCTGCGATGTCGAACGGTTCAAGAAATTCTTCCAGGGCATGTTGCAGGAAGGGGTGTATCTGGCGCCCTCTGCGTTTGAGGCGGGATTTACCAGCGCAGCCCTCTCGGACGATGACATCGAACACACGATTGCCGCGGCCCGCAAAGTAATGGCAACGCTCTAACCATCACAGCGGTCAGAAGCTCCCTTCCAGCGTCACCATCACCGTGTGGCGCTGGTAGGTGTAACGCTCGATACTGCTGGCCGTATCGCGATATTGCCACTCGCCCCGGACGCGCCACCGGCGGTCCAGTGCTTTTTCAACAAAACCACCCATATCCCATCTCCGGTCTATACGACGGTCTTCCACGAGGACGCCGTCTTGCAGCAACCGGTGGGGATCTTCGTAACGACTGAACCGGAAACCACTCTGCGCGCCCAGGGAAAGATCACTCCGAACCCGATACTTCAACACCGCATCAAGGGAGTGGTGGCGCGGAGACACGCTCACGAACTGGGAACCGACCGTCAGGTCGTTCCGGTCATTCACTTCCCACTGATACTTGCCTTCCAGCGTCCAGTTCTCAATGCGCCTTTCAGC
This sequence comes from Marinobacter santoriniensis NKSG1, assembly GCF_000347775.1. Classification (GTDB taxonomy): domain Bacteria; phylum Pseudomonadota; class Gammaproteobacteria; order Pseudomonadales; family Oleiphilaceae; genus Marinobacter; species Marinobacter santoriniensis. Next base: position 174,016 of record NZ_APAT01000026.1, on the reverse strand, counting down.
CTCAACGCGCAACCGGTACCAATGGCCATCGTAGGCCTCGAACTGATCACCCGCCAGGACTCTCGCTACCGCAACTCCGGCCTCGCAGTCATCGATCACACCACCGAAACATCCCTGATCGACCAGACTTCCCTCCACACCATATCGGGTTTCAAAGGGATCCTGCCCGAACCAGGACTGGCTGACCAGGAGGCTGCCATGCAGCGTCCGCTCCGCCCAGGGGGCGGACCAGGAGAGCCGGCCCTGCAGGAAATCGGTATCGTATTCGGAGTGAGAGGGAAATTGCCGGCCCAGATAAACGCCCTGCAGGTTCCAGACTCCGGACGGACCTTCGGCCAGTCGGGCACCCGAGGCAGCTACCGCTTCCAGAAACGCCCCGCCATCCCGGGACAGTGCCGCCTCCGGCAATCCAGCGATGTTGCTGTCATACCCACCTGATACCGACAGGTAAGACTGATACGGGGAACCGGCATCCTCCGAAGTCAGTCCGCCCAGCTCCGAAAGCTTGATCCGCGCCATGCGCCTGAGTTTGTCGGAGTCCGATTCGCGCGCTACCGCCTGGAAATAGGACCGGGCCAGGGATCTTTGATCACGAGCCAGAGCCACAAGACCGAGGTTATAACGTGCCAGGGCACTGTCGTGGGAAGACAACAGCTTTTTGAAGGAGCGCTCGGCGGCCTCGTAATCGGAAAGCCGGTAATAGAGTACACCGAGGTTATAGTGAAGCGTGTTCGAATCCAGACCCGCCGCCCGGGCCTGCTCAAGGACATCCCGTGCTTCGGCAAGCCGGCCCTGATTGAAAAGCAGAACGCCCTGACGAAGCAGATCGGTCGCTGAATCCTCCGATGCCACCATTTGGGCATGGAGCGCGGTGGAAAGAGCTAACATCAGGCAACCAAAGAACAGCGACTGGAACAGGCGGACGGCCGACAAAAGGATGCTCCGTTCATCATCCGGGACGGGAAGTGGCAGTACCGATCGCCAGACCGGCACCTACCCTTGACGATGAAGCAGAGTATAACAGCAGACGGGAGGAATAAACGCCCGACCGTTTACATTACGCCCGATCAGTTGCCCGGCTTGGCAACCTCCGGCAGCTTGTCGCGAATCTCATCCACAGCTGCGGGCAGCTCGGGACGTTCCGGCCGCTCGGGCTTCGCTGCCGGCACGTCAGGCTTGTCCGGTACGTCCCTGTTTACATTTGCAGACTCACGGGCCTGGTCCGCCATCTCCTGACCAAACGCCCGTCCCTGTTCCCTGGCGTCCTCGGCCGATTCCAGCCCCGCCCCGGCTTTATCCCTCGCTTCCGGTGCCGCGCGCTCAGCGGCCGGCGGCTCCGGGAGCTGAATCTCACGCACCACCGACTTCGTCAGGTCCTGGTCGTCGAGAACCATGCGCATGGTGACGTCCAGATCGTCGCCCGCGTAGGCCTGGCCCGTTACCAACAGGCCCATCATTGCAGCCGTCAGATACCATTTCATGATGCAGGAACCTCGTTACCTTTCTCTACCGTCGGAATATCGACCTTGAAACTCTTCTGCTGCTTGCCCGTATTCAAATGCGCCACCAGCTGACCTGCTCCCGGAAACAGCACCTTGAGAGGCAGTGCCAACACATTCTCGCCAGCATCAAGACTGACCTTCCAGCTCAGTTCATGGCGCCCGGGCCAGGATGCAATCTCCACGTTCGGAGGCAATTCCAGAGTCAGGGTCACATCATCCAGTGCCTGTCCCGAACTGAACGCAAGCCGAACGGTCTTCTCAACCGGTTGGAACGCGGCCGGCTCCGGGGATGCGTCGGCCAGGACCGGTGAGGTGTCGGAGCCTGCCTGGCGATCCCCGTTCAAAAACACACCCATAGAAACGCCGAGCGCAAGCGCAGCGGCAACGGCGCCGCCGAGCACACGGTGACTCCAGCGCCCCTGATCCGGTGCCCCCCGGGTCGCGGCACGTAACACACGGGATTCAAAATCGGCAGATGGAGCAGGCACGGAATACCCTTCCACCAGCCCGGCACGCAGGCAGCGTTCCTCCTCAAGTGCATTACTGCACGCAGAGCAACCACTCAGGTGCTCGGACACCCGCCTGGCCAAATGATCGGACAGTTCGTTATCCAGATAAGCCGCAAGGCTTTCGCGTGTTTCCCGACAGGACATATTCATCACCTCACTCCTCCACACGACGCGGGGCGGATTCCGGTTCCAGCTGGCGCTGAAGTTTTTTCCTCAACGACGCCCGGATCCGGTGCAGCCGGGATTTTACCGTCCCCAGCGGTATATCCAGGATTTCCGCAATGTCCTCCTGTCGCCAACCGTCCACATCGTGGAGGAGAATCAACGTTCTCTGATCCGGATCGAGGCTCGCCATTGCTGCGTCGAGCAACGGTCCCAGGCGAGACTGCTCCAGTAACAGGGAGGGACCGGCCTCCTCCGCTTCCAGACTGTCGAGCCAGTCCGCCTGGCTGTCAGATTCGACCAATTCGCTCAGAGGCCGATCGCCCTGACGGCCTTTCCGGCGTACCTGATCGATAAAATGGCGATAGAGCACCCGGTTCAACCACGGCCTGAGTTGCTCGACCGACTCCAACTCCTCAAGTTTCGGATAGAGTTTACAGACCACATCCTGAACGAGATCTTCTGCATCCTGCTGCTGGCCGGACAGACGGTAGGCGAATCGATACAGACCATTCAGATGCGGCTGGATAAGCGCTTCAAATCGTCGCTTTTTGCTGGTTTTAAAGGGAAGAATCGACAAACTCGTCACTACTCGCATGGTTCGCTGGTTGACCGGCAAGTCTATACCAGTAGCGCATCAAGTTGCATCGCCTCTGACGACCATCCTCAGCGTGACCCCATCGTTTTCATGAGAAAAGGTTAATCAAGACAGAAGGAACTCTGCGTACGCCTGCATCGTGAAGTGAGTGACATACCCACCAAAACATCACGGAGGTTGTATGAAGCGTTCCATGCAAATGTTTGCAGTGTCAGCGCTGGCCGCAGGTGTAGCCGCGTGTGGCGGCGGAGGTGACGGCAGTGCCACAGGTTCCACCGGCACCGTCTCGTTCAACATGACCGATGCACCGGCCATGGAGTTTACCGATGTTACGGTCGCCTTCACCGGGATTCGCCTGAAGCATGAGGACGGAGACTGGATCGAGTTCACCTTTGACCAACCCAAAACCTGGAACCTTCTGGACCTTCAGGGCGGCATGCACGAACCGCTCATTACGGATGAGGAAGTACCGGCCGGTGATTACACCGAACTCCGCCTGATGGTGGATACCGCCGACTCCTACGTAATCGAGAGTTCACAGCCGGATGTGGAGAAAACCCTTGCGGTTCCCTCAGGCGAGCAGAGCGGCCTAAAGCTCAAGGGTAATTTCGTGGTCGCGGCCGATACGTCCACGGATTTCACCATCGACTTCAACGTGGCGAAGTCCATCGTGAATCCCCAAGGCAAATCCCTGGCGGATTACCTGTTGAAGCCGTCGCTCCGGCTGACAAATACGCTGGAGACCGGATCGATTACCGGTGAAGTGGATTACCCGACGATAAACTCCACCCGCTCGGCAGATGCGGATCTTGCCAACTGCTCAGACGGCTATTACGGCTCGATTTACGTCTATCAGGGTGCGGGCGTCACTCCGACCGATGTGAACGTCAACACAGAAGACGGCCCCCTGATGACGATTCCTGTCAAGGACGATAACAACGACGGTATGTATAGCTACACCGCCGCCTACCTGACCGAGGGTGACTATACCCTGAGCTACACCTGTCAGCTGGACGACAACGAAACCACCGATGACACCGTAGAGTTCGAGGGCACCCAGACTGTGTCCGTGGTGGCCGGTGAGGAAACGCAGGCGGACAGCATTCCACTGACCCCCTGATAAAAAAGTGAAGACCCCCTGATTGCCCCTGCCCTTGCGCAGGGGCTTTTTCTTTCCCGATTACAATGCTGAGGCTCGAGCTTCCGCCTGATCCGCGCCGGCGACATTTCCGCGGGCACGCCGGATATCCGCCAGCAGCAACCAGCCGGCTCTCTGTAATCTCGCGTTATCCCCCGCCAGCGACAATCCCTTGAGGGTAAACTGTTCTGCGCTTCCCAACTGATCTGCAGCGACGTAGGCTTCCGACAGCTTGAAATACACTTCGGCCGAACGGGGCGCAATCCTCTGTGCCCTTTCGAGACGGGCAATGGCTCCCCGGGTGTCGCCGGAGGCCAGCAGATTGTCAGCCTCGCGGACGAGACTCAGCGCGGCGGGAGAAAGGGTATCCCCGGAGGCACTGTAACTCGGCGCCGAGGAGTCGCGCCCCGTCTCGGGCTGAGCCGGCTCGGCCGGCTGCTCACTCTTGCGCCAGACCCGCGATTCCGGAGCGTCATCCGTGCTTGCCTTTGGCGGCTCCGGCGCCTGAGTCGGTTGCCCCCCGACGGGAACGTATATTGAACCCGGACCGCTGGCGCAGCCGGCAAATACCAGGACCGCACTCAGAACACTGGTGCGGCCCAAAACAGAAAACCTCATTCGAACAATCCTTTAAACCAGCCCTGTATCCGCTTTTGCAGCGCCCCCGAACAGGATACCTCACGGTCCGGTTCGCTGCCGGTTATAAACGGAACGTAGCGTGCATTTTCACAATACTCATCGGTCAGCGCCTGTCGCTGATCGTTCACCCAATGATACCCCACTCCGTCCGGAACAACCGGCGCAAAACCATGCTGAGGTACCTTTGCCATAAAACGCGACCACACCGGCAAGGCACCGCTGGCACCGGTCAGCGAGGTCGGACCGTTATCATCCCGGCCAACCCACGCCACCGCGAGATAATCACCGCTGAACCCGGCAAACCAGGAATCCCGGCCATCGTCTGTGGTACCCGTCTTTCCGGCCAGGGACAGGGATTTCGGGACGGTGTAATACGCGGATTGGCCGGTGCCCTCCTGCATGACCTCCTGCATGGCGTACTGGACCAGATGCACCGCCGACGGGTCCGCCACCTGGTCCACCTCCAGTGGATAGCGGGACAGCGCTTTGCCATGCGCATCCGTTACTTCCCGAATCGTGCGTAACGGCGTATTGAAACCGGATGTCGCCAGCCCCTGGTACATCTGGGCAACCGTCACCGGTGTCATGGACACCGAGCCCAGCAACATCGCGGGATACCGGGATATGGACGATGTCACCCCGAAATCCTGAAGCGTCTGAGCCACGACATCCACACCTACATCGAGCCCAACCCGAACCGCCGGTAAATTGTAGGAATGGGCCAGCGCCTGGTGCAGGGGAACCTCCCCCCGCTCCTTGCGGTCGTAGTCTTTCGGCTCCCACCGGCGACCGTCGTCGAACTCGAGGACAAACGACTGGTCCTTGACCGGAGAGATCAGGGTATAGCGATCGGGCTGCGACAATGCCGACAAATAGATAAACGGCTTGATCAGCGAGCCGATTGGCCGACGGGCGTCCAGGGCCCGGTTGAAACCGGCGAATTCGGGTTTCTTGCCGCCCACCAGGGCCAGTACTTCACCGGTATCCTTGGCTGTCACTACCAGCGCCGACTCAAGCTTGCCACGCACATCACCATGCCCGAGGCGGGGCAATGTTTCCCGGACCGAGTGCTCGGCCGCAGCCTGGATAGCGGGGTTGAGTGTGGTGAAAATCCGCAAGCCGGCCGAGCTCAGGTCCTCTTCCCGATAGTCCCGGGCCAGATGGCGTCGCACCAGATCGATATAGGCGGGGTAGCGATTTTCCGAGTAGGACGGTTTCTCGCTGACTCCCAATGGGAGGCCGCGGGCATGTGCTGCCTCCGATGCGCTCAGCAGGCCCGTCTTTTCCATCTCCGAAAGCACCAGGTTGCGGCGCTTGAGCGCCCGGTCCGGATTGCGCCTGGGGTTGTAATAACTCGGCCCTTTCACCATACCGACCAGCAAGGCAATCTGATGGGGCTTCAGGTTTTTGAGCGACTCACCAAAATAAAACTGGCTGGCCAGTCCGAAGCCATTGATGCTTCGGGTTCCGGCCTGACCGAGATAAACCTCATTGAGGTAGGTTTCAAGGATGTCGTCCTTGTCGTAATGCCATTCCAGCAAAATCGACATCAGCGCTTCGTTCGCCTTGCGCAGCAGCGTCTGATCACGGGTGAGAAACAGGTTTTTCACCAGTTGCTGGGTCAGGGTACTGCCTCCCTGGACAATCTCGCCCGCCCGAAGGTTCGCCAGCATGGCCCGGGCAATCGACAGCGGGGCGATGCCGAAATGATGGTAGAAATTCCGGTCCTCAACTGCCATCAGGGTCGCCGGCAGCAGCTTGGGAACATTCTGGAGCTGGACAAGGATTCGATCTTCCCTGTGGGTGGGATAGATGCCGCCAATCTGCGCCGGCTCGAGACGGATAATGGGCGACGATTCGCCGCTGACAATGCGGAAATCGTCCACCTGATCATCACGGATTGTCAGTGCCACACGGCGCCTCGGCTCTTCACCGTCCGGGAAGCGGAACCCCCGGGTGCTGATCACAAACCGGGATCCGCTGCGACGGTAACTGCCAGGCGCGACACCATCGCCCTTGCGGAACCCGGAGAGTGACAGTTCCTGCTGAAGCGCCCCGGCGCCCACACTGGCGCCCTCGTACAACTCCAGCGGACGGGCATAGACCCGGGAAGGCACCTCGAAACGACGTCCTTCGAAACGCGAGGTGACAACCGCATCCAGATACACCATCCACCCGATCAAAAGCGCAAGGCCAATGAGCGAGAGACGCAGGAACAGACGCCAGAAGCCGGATGTCCGGTTAGTGTTTGTCGGCTTACGGGGAGATTTTCGGGAAGTCTTTGATTTTGGCATGGCTGGATTATAACGAACCCACTTGCCCGGTAGGCAGACCTGCCGTGTGTTATTTCTGTAATCTGCCCGTTATGATAGGCCAACAAAAATCAACAGCTTCAGGGAAATCGAGGAGAATAGTGTGGGAGCAACTTCGGGTAATACGCTGATCCAGGCGCTTCAGAATCCGGCGCTCTATGACCACCCGGTCCGGTCATTCCAGCTGATTGAAACCCACATTTCCCAGGTGATCCTCACTGGCGACTACGCCTACAAGATCAAGAAGCCGATGGATTTCGGCTTCCTCGATTTTTCCACGCTCGAGCGCCGGAAACATTTCTGCGAGGAAGAAGTCCGCCTGAACCGCCGGCTGGCCAGCAAGCTCTACCTGGAGGTCCTGCCCATTACCGGCTCCCCGGAGCAACCGGAAATCGGCGGCAGCGGCGAACCCTTTGAATACGCCATCCGGATGCGCCAGTTCGATCAGAGCCAACTGTTCGACCGACTGCAGGAGCGTGGAGAACTGACACCGGAACTGCTGGCCAGCGTGGCAAGGCAGACCGCCGAGTTCCATGAGCAGTTGCCTGCCATTCCCGACGACAAGCCTCTGGGAACGCCGGAAGCGGTCTACGCTGCGATGCAGGAAAACTTTGACCAGATCCGCCCACTGATTGACGACAAGACCCTACAGGCCCAACTGGACAACCTGGAAGCCTGGACCCAATCGACCTTTGAGCGACACCGTAACCTGATCGCGGAGCGTCGCGCCAATGGCTTCGTTCGTGAATGCCACGGCGATCTGCACCTCGCGAACATTACCGTGTTCGAGGGCGAGGTTACCGTTTTCGACTGCATCGAATTCAATGAACCCTTCCGCTGGATCGACGTTATCAACGATCTCGCCTTCCTGCTGATGGACCTGGAGTCCCGGGGCGAATACGGGCTGGCCAACCACGTCCTGAACAGCTATCTGGAGTATCGCGGTGACTTCGAGGCCCTGCCTCTGCTGCCTTTGTACAAGGCCTATCGGGCAATGGTGCGGGCCAAGATTGCCCTGTTTACCATGGGCAATCCCGACCTGTCCGAGAGCGAAAAAGCGGACCTCCTCGACCGCTACCGGGCCTATGCACAGCTGGCGGAGGATTACAGCGACATTCCCAACCACTACCTTCTGGCCACTACCGGACTCTCCGCCAGCGGGAAAAGCTGCGTCAGTGCCGCCATGGCGGCGGAGCTGGGGCTGATCCGGCTGCGCTCGGACGTCGAGCGCAAGCGCCTGCATGGGCTCTCGCCGCTGGACGACAGCAAATCCGGTACCGGTGAAGGGCTTTACACACCGGAAGCGTCCACCAAGACCTACCAGCACCTTGCCGACCTGGCTGGCGAACTCCTGGGCGCCGGCATTTCTGTCATCGTGGACGCTGCCTGTCTCAAACACGAAGAGCGGGATCTTTTCGCACAGGTGGCGGAAGCGCAGGGCGTGCCGTTCATCCTGATTCATTGCGAGGCCCCCGAAGCACTGAGGCGGCAGTGGATCCGGGACCGGAGGGGCGACGCTTCGGAGGCGACAGAGGCCCTGCTGGATGCCCAGCAAAGCTGGTTCGAGCCACTCCTGGCCGAGGAGAAGGCACACACGATTCATCTTCGCACAGACGAGGAACACGTTGCCGAGGCGGTCGCCGACCGGATCCGTCAGCATTTCTCGCCCAACGTCCCGGGATGATCGGCGGAGTCACTGATGCCAGAACAGCCAAACCCGTGGCAGACCGTGTGCGCCCTTGATGAGCTGGAACCCGGCAAGTTCGTCGAATTCCGGCTATCCGTCAAGGCGCGGGAACCCGAGGGGATGCCCCTGACGGGCTTTCTGTTCCTGGAACAGGGCCATGCAAAGGCCTACCTGAACCAGTGCCCACACCTTGGCATCGAGCTGAACTGGATGCCCGGACGATTCCGTGACAGCGATGGTCTTTTCATCCAGTGCTCCACCCACGGGGCCCTGTTCAAACCGGATTCCGGCGAATGCATCGCCGGGCCCTGCCAGGGAGATGCCCTGACGGCGCTGGATATCCGCGAGCAGGATGGGCAGTGGCAGATCAGGCTTCCAGACTGACCGGAACCGGTTCGGTCAGTGTCAGGTTTCCTGAAGGATTGCCATCAACGTCTGCCAGGGCAGCGCGATAGGCAATAATTTCCACGCCCGCCGCGGCGGCTTCCCGCAACAGGCGACCGTATACCGGATCGATGTGGTCGGCGGGCCGCACCTGGCCAATACCGGTGTGGTTCACCACAAAAAACAGGACAGCCCGATCGCCGGCCGCCACCTGGGCCATCAGTTCGCGAAGGTGTTTCTGGCCGCGGGTGGTCACGGCATCCGGAAAGAAACCCTCACCCTCTTCCGCCAGCGTCACGTTCTTCACTTCGACCCAGGCATCCGGAGCGTTCCTGTGCCCGCCCAGAAACAGATCGATCCGGCTGTTCTCCGCTCCGTACTTCACCTCCGAACGACACTCGCTGTAGCCGTCCAGTTCCGGCACCAGCCCGGCCTCCACGGCATGACGGGCCTGGGCATTGGGACGAGCCGTATTCACGCAGGCCAATTGTCCCGACCCCGTCTCCACCAGCTCCCAGGTGTACTTCAACTTGCGCTTGGGATTGTTGCTTTCACTCAACCACACCCGGGCATTATCGGGTTGGCAACCGCGCATGGAACCGGTATTCGGACAATGGGCCGTCACTTCTGTGTCGTCGGACAGGCGCACATCCGCCAGAAACCGCTTGTAGCGGCGAATCAGCTGCCCTTCCAGCAAAGGTTCTGAAAACTTCATGGGCTCTCCGTACAAAGTCAGTGTCACAAGGCTGGCACCCCCGGAACTTATCTGCTATTTTCCGCAAATTCCCGTTTCAGGACGAATGCTTCATCCAGGGTACAAGCGCGCAGTCATGCAGGCTGGCACGTCGGGAAGCAAAGCGTTCTTGTGAAGTACAAACAAGAGGCCGGGTTCAATGGCAAATACCGCAGAACAACCACGCGAACGTTTTACCAACTTCACCCCCTACGAAATGAAGAAGGGTGAAGAATACATGAGTGCAGAGATGTTGCAGCACTTCAAGGATCTGCTCCTGCAGTGGAAACAGGAGCTGATGGAAGAAGTGGACCGCACCATGCACCACATGCAGGAAGACGCAGCAAATTACGCCGATCCCAGTGATCGCGCAACCCAGGAAGAAGAGTTCAGCCTGGAACTGCGCACCCGGGATCGCGAGCGCAAGCTGATCAAGAAGATCGATCAGACCATTGATCGGATCGACAAGGACGACTATGGCTTCTGCGACCAGTGCGGTGTCGAAATCGGCATTCGCCGTCTCGAAGCCCGGCCAACCGCGACGCTCTGCATCGACTGCAAAACACTCGCCGAGATTCGTGAGCGCCAGACCGGCATCTGAATCCGTCGCCCCAGATCCGGTGGCAGTCTTCGGGCTGCCATCGCACTGACTGACCATGTCCGAACCGCGATATCGTGGCCGTTTTGCGCCCTCTCCCACCGGCCCGCTTCATTTCGGCTCTCTTGTCACCGCCGTTGCCAGCTATCTTGAAGCCAGAACAAGGCGGGGTGAATGGCTGATTCGCGTTGAAGACCTCGATCCGCTCCGGGAGCCCCCGGAAGCCACCGGCCAGATCCTCCAGAGCCTGGAGGCCCATGGCCTTTTCCCGGATGAAACCGTACGTTTCCAGTCCCGGCGCCACGACGCTTATCAGAGCGCCATCGAGCAGTTACTGGCGAACGGCCATGCCTATCGATGCCCCTGCTCGCGCAAAGAACTGTCAGAGCATAACGGTCGTCATCCCCGGAATTGCCGCGATGCCCCAGCCGCCCTGGCGGATCGTCCCTGCGCCATTCGATTCAGACTTCACGACGAACATTGTCACTGGACGGATCGGCTGCTCGGCCCCCAGACCCAGATCGTGCGGGCGGAAATCGATGATCCGGTACTACTCCGGAAAGAAGGGTTCTATGCCTATCAGCTCGCCGTGGTCGTCGACGACATTGACCAGGGCATCACGGATGTCGTCCGGGGCTCGGACCTGCTGGACATGACGGCCCAGCAACTCCAGATCTACCGGGCATTGGGCGAACGCCCACCCACCTGGCTGCACATTCCGGTCATACTGAACGAACAGGGCCAGAAACTGAGCAAGCAGACCCACGCGCCAGCCCTCGATGACAGCCGGGCAGCGGACAACCTGGTGGATGCCCTGACGGCCCTCGGTCAGCAGCCTCCGGCCTCGCTACGCAGCGACTCCGTGAACCAGATTCTGCAATGGGCCTGTAAACACTGGAACTACCAGGCCATTCACCTGACAGCCCAGTGACAGGCATGGTATAAAGCCTGTCTCACACTTCAGTGCGGACTGTAAGCCTGATGTATATCTACCGTCTGGTCTTTCTTCTGGTTCTGGCCATCTACATTTTCTCGCCGAACATCCTGGACTGGTGGACGGCTCCCGGGAACGTCTGGTACAGCCCTTACGTGATCTGGGCCGGGCTGATCGCCATCGGTTTCTGGCTGGAATGGCGGCGCGATCCCAATGAGTTTTAGTGCCACCGGCCTGGTGATGGCAAGCCTGGCCTACCTGCTTCTGTTGTTCGGTATCGCCTGGGTCACCGAACAGGGTCTGCTTCCCCGGCAGTGGGTGAGGCATCCACTGGTTTACACCCTCAGTCTCGGCGTATACGCCGGCATCTGGGCGGTTTACGCCGCGATCGGGATGGCCGCGGATTCAGGCTACGGTTTCCTTGCCTACTATCTCGGCATCAGCGGCGCTTTCTTGCTGGCGCCGGTTTTGCTAAACCCGATCATGCGGATTGGCCGGGCCTACCAGTTGACCTCCCTGGCCGACCTGTTCGCCTATCGCTATCGCAGCCAGTGGGCTGGCACCCTGGCCACACTCTGTTCAGGACTCGCCATTCTGGCGTTACTCAGCATGCAGATCCAGGCGGTGGCGAAATCCGCCAGCATCCTGGCCCCTGACACCTCACCGAAGGCCATGAGCCTGCTGTTCTGCCTGATCGTGCTGCTGTTTGCGATTCTGTTTGGCGCCCGCAGGGACCAGAACTCCGAGAATCACCAGGGGCTGGTCCTGGCCGTCGCCTTCGATTCGCTGGTCAAGCTCGGCGCCCTTCTGGCCATCGGTGCCATCGTGCTGTTCAATGTGTTTGGCGGCATGAACGGCCTCGACGAATGGCTGGCGGTCAACAAGGCGACCACGAGCACCATGACGCTCGCCATCGAAGATGGCAGCTGGCGGGCCTTGATGCTGATGTCGTTTGCCGGTGCCGTCGTCCTGCCGCATATGTACCACATGACCTTCAGCGAAAACCCTTCTCCCAAGGCTCTGGCCAAGGCGAGCTGGGGGCTGCCGCTGTATCTGCTCCTGCTCGCCCTGCCGGTGCCGATCATCCTGTGGGGTGGCCAGGCACTGGGAGTAACCACGTCGCCCAACTTTTACGTACTGGGTATCGCGCAGTCGCTCGAAAGCCCGTTTCTGACGCTTCTGATGTACATTGCCGGCCTGTCCGCCGCCAGCGGGCTGATGATCGTCAGCACTCTCTCGCTGGCCGGCATGGTGCTCAACCATGTTGTCCTCCCACTGAAAACCCCTCGAGACCAGGCCGACATCTACCGCTGGCTGCAGTGGGTCAAACGTCTGTTGATCGCGGTCATCATTTTTTTCGCGCTGCTCTTCCACGAAACCGTCGGCCAGCATCTGGATCTTGCCATCCTCGGCGCCATTTCCCTGTCCGGCATGCTGCAGTTGCTGCCGGGTGCGCTCGGCGTCATCTACTGGCCCGAGGGTAACCGGCGCGGCCTGATCGCCGGCCTGATCACCGGCCTGGCTATCTGGCTCATTACCCTGGTACTGCCCTTCAGCCATACCATCAATCCCCTGGCCTGGCTGGGCATACCGCTGGTGCCTGATTACGGCAACTGGCACATTTTCACCTTTGCCAGTATTACTGCGAACATTACCGTATTCGGTCTGTTCTCGATTCTCAGTGCAAGTTCCGCCGAGGAAACCAGCGCAGCCCAGGCCTGCTCACTGGGCGCCCTGTCACGCCCACAGAGGCGAGAACTGGTTGCGACCTCATCAACGGACTTCATCCGGCAACTGTCCGATCCATTGGGGGAAGAGGTTGCCAGACGTGAAGTCGAGCGGGCGCTGGCCAAGCTCAAATTGCCGGCAATCGAATATCGGCCCTACCAGCTGAGGCGGCTGCGCGACCAGGTGGAAATCAACCTGTCGGGACTGCTAGGCCCCTCCGTTGCCCGCGACATGGTCCAGCGCCACCTTGGTTTCAAACCCCTGGCGCGGGGCAACACCGGGCAGGACATCCGCTATGTCGAGCGGGCACTGGGTGAATATCAGAACCGACTGACCGGCCTGGCCGGAGAGTTGGACAACCTGCGACGCCACTACCGCCAAACCCTCCAGAACCTGCCGATCCCGGCCTGCTCCGTCGGCGAGGATGGCGAAATTCTCATGTGGAACCATGCCATGGAGGCGCTGACCGGCATCACCGCCGATGACGTTGTCGGGGCCCGCCTCATGGCCCTGCCGGAGCATTGGCATCATCTGCTGGAAGATTTCAACAGTGGCGAAGAACTGCATCGTTACAAGCACCGACTGGACCTGAAAGGCAAACCCCACTGGCTGAATCTCCACAAGGCAGCCCTCAGCGGCCCAGACCATCCCGAGGGCGGCAGCATCATTCTGGTGGAAGACCAGACCGAAACCCGATTGCTGGAAGATGAACTGATGCACAGTGAACGGCTGGCATCGGTCGGTCGACTCGCGGCGGGTGTCGCCCATGAAATCGGCAACCCGGTCACCGGCATTTCCTCGCTGGCCCAGAACCTCAAACTCGAAACGGACAATCCGGATATTCTCGACACCGCCGATCAGATCCAGCAACAGACGCGCCGGATCTCCACGATCCTCCAGTCCCTGATGAATTTTGCCCGCACCGGCAACCACGCCCAGGCCAACCGGTATGAACCGGTGTCGCTCCACCGCTGCGTGGAGGAATCGATCAACCTGCTGTCCCTGAGCGATAAGGGGATGGGCATCCGGTACCGGAACGAGATTCCGGAAGACCTTCAGGTACTCGGCGACGAACAGCGGCTCGTGCAGGTTTTCGTGAACCTCCTGGCCAATGCCAGAGATGCCTCGCCGGAGGGCGGCGCGATCACGGTCAGTGGAAACGGCGACGGCTACTCCGCTATCATCGAGGTCGTCGACCAGGGCTCAGGCATTCCCGCAGATCAGCTCGACCATGTTTTCGAGCCTTTCTACACCACCAAGGCGCCCAACAAGGGCACCGGCCTGGGCCTGTCACTGGTCTACAGCATCATTGAGGAACACTACGGCAATATCCAGGTAGAGAGCCCGGCGGATCCCGACACCGGGTCCGGTACACTGGTAAGATTGAGACTTCCGGCTTACCAGCCTGAATCCGGCGAAACCACCGCCAGCCAGCACGAAAGGTCGTGAAAGAGTTATGCCCCGCATTCTGATCGTAGAAGATGAAGACATCATTCGCTCCGCCGTGCGCAAACTGCTTCAGCACGCCGGCTACGAGGTGGCCGATGCGCGCTCGGTGGAGGATGCCGACAGCCACGACCCGGACCAGTTCGACCTGATCATCTCAGATCTCCGGCTTCCCGGCGCTGCCGGCACGGAGCTGATCAACCGGGCTCCCAATACGCCGGTGCTGATCATGACCAGTTATGCCAGTCTTCGTTCCGCGGTGGACTCCATGAAGATGGGCGCCGTGGAATACATCGCCAAGCCATTTGACCACGACGAGATGCTTGCCGCCGTGGAAAGCATCCTGGCAAGGAAGGGCAGCGGCGATCAGGCACAGGAAGCCGCCGATGCGTCCGGCAGTGGTCCCGAGGAATCCGACCCTGGCCAGATCATGTTCGGCCACTGCGACGCCATGCAGAAGGTTTTCACGCTGATCCGCAAGGTGGCACCGACCGAGACAACCGTCCTCATCCAGGGAGAATCCGGCACGGGGAAGGAGCTGGCAGCGCGGGCGCTGCATCTCCTGAGTCCACGGGCCTCAAAACCCCTGATCTCGGTAAACTGCGCGGCCATTCCCGAAAGCCTGATCGAATCGGAATTGTTCGGCCATGAAAAAGGAGCGTTCACCGGAGCGGTGTCAGCGCGCACCGGCCTCATTGAAGCCGCCGACGGCGGCAGCCTGTTTCTTGACGAAATCGGGGAACTGCCAGCGGAGGCGCAGGCAAGACTTTTAAGAGTGCTGCAGGAAAGTGAAATCCGGAAAGTGGGTTCGACCCAGAGCCGAAAGGTTAATGTGCGCATGATTGCGGCCACGCATCGTAATCTCAAGGCCATGACCCGAACCGGAGAATTCCGGGAAGATCTCTACTACCGGCTCAACGTGATGCAGATCCGGATCCCGCCGCTCCGCGAACGGCAGAGTGATATCCTCGGCCTCGCACGGCGTTTCCTGAAACGGCAGGGCGAGCGGATGAACAAGCCAAATCTCCAGTTCAGCCCCGAAGCCATGCGTGCCCTGGAACGTCACCGGTGGCCCGGTAACGTCCGCGAACTGGAGAATGCCATCGAGCGAGCGACAATACTGTGTGACGGTGACGTCATCTCGCCCTCGCTGCTTGACCTGGACAGCGACGGCGGCGACGAACACATTCCGGAAACCCTGGTGGAAGGGAATAACGAACAGACAACCCGGGATGCCGACTCCGCCAGCGATCTCTCCCTGGAAGACTACTTCCAGCATTTCGTGCTCGAAAATCAGGATCGCATGAGCGAAACCGAGCTGGCCCAAAAGCTTGGCATCAGCCGAAAGTCCCTGTGGGAACGGCGACAAAGGCTGGGCATACCGCGCAAAAAATCCGGAAGTTAATCAAAGGCCCCTCGGGGGCCTTTTTTATTGCCGGTCTCTCAAACTGTGAACTAGGTTTCCGTTGTTACCCCGTGTTCCTGTCGGTAACACTCAATCAAACGCCAACGTGATCTGGGTAACAGTTTCAGCGTGTACGGGGTAACACTTATTTCCTACGAAAACGTAAGGCACTGTTAATTAACAATTTTCAAAAACTGGCACGGGCTCTGCACTCTATAGGGCGCACAACAACAAAAACAACAGTGGCACACGCAGCGTCAAAACAAGAACAAAAAGCTGCAGGAAAACGTTCAGCAACAAAAACAAAAATAGAACGTAAGCGAACTGAGTGTTTTGGGTACTTTGCTTTTTAGTGGTCCCTTGGCACGTGTGAGTTGTAGATGTAGAGAAGAATCGCTGAAAGCCGACGCTGCATCTGCCCCCGACTCCCTCGTTGCTCCTGACCGCTCTGTGTATTCAAAGCTTTCCGTTTGCACTCCTGATCGTCTCCGAGCTTGGAGACTGACAGTGGGGTACAAAAACGAAGAAAAATCCCGGCAACAATAAAAACAATGCAGATCGTCAACGCTTTCAGGGCGGATTCGTGAAAACGGATCCGCCTTTTGATTATCTGGCGTGTGCAAATCCTGCCCAAACCGTTAAACTCTCGGTTTTTGCTCACCGCAAATACGGATTTCAATGCCTAAACGACTTGTCGACAGAATAAAATCATTCATGCCCGGCGGGCGGAAAAAAAGCCGCACCTATCAGCGACGGGAAATCCCGCGCGACCAGCACACCGTGTCGCGTTCGGTGATCAGCGAACCCGCAAAGAAAGTCCTGCACCGTCTCAATAAATCCGGCTTCGAAGCCTATCTGGTCGGCGGCGGCGTCCGGGACATTCTCCTCGGCGGCAAGCCCAAAGACTTTGACATCGCCACCAATGCCACCCCCGAAGAAGTACACGACCTGTTCCGGAACTCACGCCTGATCGGGCGCCGTTTCCGAATCGTTCATGTTGTCTTCGGGCGGGAAGTCATCGAGGTGACCACGTTCCGCGGCAACGCCAACGATGCCGACAACGACGCCGCCGATGACGATCGCAAGACCAGCGAACATGGTCTCCTGCTGCGGGACAATGTGTACGGCTCCCAGGAAGAAGATGCGCTGCGCCGGGATTTCACGGTCAACGCGCTCTACTACTGTATCCGGGACTTTACGGTTATCGATTTTGCCAATGGCATCGAGGACCTGCGCAACCGTCAAATCCGGCTGATTGGCGATCCGGAGACCCGGTATCGTGAGGATCCGGTCCGGATGCTCCGGGCGATCCGCTTTGCGGCCAAACTGGATTTCAACATCGAACCCGACACCGAAGCGCCCATTCGCGAGCTTGCGCCACTGCTGACGCATATACCGGCCGCCCGGCTGTTCGATGAAGTACTGAAACTGTTCTCCGCCGGCCAAGGGGAAAAAACCTACGACTTGCTCAAAGACTATGGCCTTTTGGCGCCTCTGTTCCCGGAAACCGTCAGGGCGCTGGATGCCGGTGCTTCGGATGAACTGATCCGGCAGGCACTGCGCAATACCGATGCCCGAATCGCCCAGGGGAAATCGGTAACCCCCTACTTCCTGTTCGCCGCCATGCTCTGGCCAGCGCTGCAAGCCGAATGGCAACGTCGACAGGATAACGGCGACCCGGTGCAGCCTGCGCTGCATGGAGCCATCGGCAAGGTCATCGGCCGGCAGGTCCAGGCAACGTCCATTCCCAAGCGTTTTTCCGGGCCCATGAAGGAAATCTGGGAACTCCAGATGCGCCTGCCCCGCCGACAGGGAAAGCGGGCGTTTGCCACTATGACGCATCCTCGCTTTCGGGCCGCCTACGATTTCCTGCTGGTGCGCGAAGCGGCGGGCGAACTGGAACCGGGATTGGGTCAGTGGTGGACCGAGTTCCAGCAGGCCGATGAACGGGGCCAGGAACGAATGCTTTCCCAACTGAGCACAGACGCCCCCAAGAAGCGGCGGCGTCGCCGGAAACCGGTCAAGCGTCAGACGCCCCAATGAACACGGATGCCTTCATTGGCCTTGGCAGCAACCTGGAAGATCCAACAGCCCAGCTGGCGCTTGCTGTCTCAGAACTGGCCCAGCTCCCCGAGACAACGCTGGTTGCCCAGTCCGCCTTTTATGCCAGTCGTCCGGTTGGTCCCCAGGACCAGCCGGACTTCGTCAATGGCGCAGTCTGGCTCAGTACCAACCTCACCCCCCATGCATTGCTCGACCACCTGCAGGCAATCGAACAGGCCCACGGCCGAGAACGCCTCAGACACTGGGGGCCGAGAACCCTGGATCTGGATATTCTCGTGTTTGGAGAACAGATCCTTGATGATGACCGCCTGACCGTGCCCCACCGGGAACTCCCGAACCGGGACTTTGCGCTCCAGCCGCTCCTGGATCTGAAGCCGGACCTGATCCTGCCGGGCGGGGAATCGATTGCCAGTCTGCGCCGCCACTGCCCGGACAACAATCTCCGCAAGCTGCCGCCAAGGCCCCGGCATCCCCGACCGATTGACTGAACGCCCGGGCCAACCGCCTCTGGCCACAGCGTGGTACTATTGCCTCTAACATACCCCCGGATTACCCTTAACACCTGAAGCCGAACCCCGGCACAGTCCACGCTCATCCACCCAAAAGGCAAGGATCCTATGGCTGTTACTATCAATACCCTGCGGGAATACAAGCAGAAAGGCGAAGCCTTCTCGGCTCTGACCTCCTATGACGCAACCTTCGCCCAGATCGTCAGCGAAGCGGGTGTCGATGTCATCCTGATCGGCGACTCGCTTGGCATGGTACTTCAGGGCAATGACAGCACCCTGCCCGTCACCATGGATGAGATCGTGTATCACACCAGCTGCGTGGCCAAGGGCAACCGCGGCGCGCTCATCATGGCGGACATGCCCTTCATGTCCTACGGCACGGTTGAAGCCGCCCTGGAGAATGCAGCCGAGCTCATGAGGGCCGGCGCGCATATGGTGAAGCTGGAAGGCACCGACTGGATGAAGGACACCATCGAGGCCCTGAGCGAGCGAGGGGTTCCAGTGTGCGCACATCTGGGGCTGACACCGCAGTTCGTCAACAAGTTCGGCGGGTACAAGGTGCAGGGACGGGACGAAAAAGCGGCTGAACTGATGATCGAACACGCCTGTGAACTCGTCGAGGCCGGCGCGGACGTCATTCTCCTTGAGTGTGTGCCAGCGCCCCTGGCCGCCCGCATTACCCAGGCCGTCCGTGCGCCGGTCATTGGCATCGGCGCCGGTGCCGACACAGACGGCCAGGTCCTCGTTGTTCACGATATGCTGGGGCTGACCACGGGCCGCAAACCGCGTTTTGTCAAAAACTTCCTGGCGGAGACCGATTCCGTCCAGAACGCCATCAAGGCCTACGTAGAACAGGTACGTAACCGCACATTCCCGGCCGAGGAGCATACGTTCAAGGCATGAGAACCATACATTCCCTCAAGGAACTCCGGACCATCCTCCGCGGCTATCGTCGGCAGGGCAAGACCATCGGCCTGGTCCCGACCATGGGCAATCTGCACGAGGGCCACATATCCCTGGTGCGTAAAGCGGTCGAATCCGCGGATATTGTTGTCACCAGCATTTTCGTCAATCCCATGCAGTTTGGTGCCAGCGAGGACCTCGCCACCTATCCGCGAACCCTGGCAGAGGACCAGGAACAACTTGAGGCCGCAGGCAATACACTGGTTTTCGCGCCATC
The DNA here is from genome assembly GCF_000347775.1 of Marinobacter santoriniensis NKSG1. GTDB lineage: Bacteria > Pseudomonadota > Gammaproteobacteria > Pseudomonadales > Oleiphilaceae > Marinobacter > Marinobacter santoriniensis. The sequence continues at coordinate 154,488 of NZ_APAT01000026.1, read as the reverse complement.
GGCCGACGAAATCTATCCGGAAGGCCTGGCCCAGCAGACACGGGTGGTCGTGCCCGAAGTCAGCGACGGCCATTGTGGCGCCAGCCGGCCGGGCCATTTCGAAGGGGTCGCCACGGTGGTCACGATGCTGTTCAACATGGTCCAGCCTGACCTCGCAGTCTTTGGCGAGAAGGATTACCAGCAACTGGCCGTGATCCGGAAAATGGTCCGTGATTTGATGGTCCCGGTTGAAATCCTGGGCGGCCCGACGGTGCGGGAAGAGGACGGGCTTGCGAAAAGCTCCCGCAACGGCTATCTCAATGAACAGGAGCGTGCCATTGCACCCGCGGTATACCGGACACTCAAGACCACCGCGGAAAAGCTGACCAATGGGCGGACGGATTTCCGCACTCTGGAAACAGAGGCCGAGAAAGCGTTGAGTGAAGCGGGGTTGCGGCCGGATTACTTCAATATCGTAAACAGCCTCACCCTTAAACCGGCGACCGAGAGCGACCGCGACCTGACCCTGCTCGTTGCGGCCTTCCTTGGCACGACTCGCCTGATCGACAATCTGTCCGTATCCCGTTAAGAAAACCACCGACAGAAAAGGACTCTGCGATGCCCGACCAGCCCCCAGGACTGACCTCAATGCCCGAATGGCGGGCATTGAGCGAACAGAAGGACGCGCTACAAAAAATCTCCATGCGCTCGCTGTTCGCCAACGATCCGGATCGCAGCAGCCGTTACTATATCGAGGGCGCGGAACTGGCCCTCGATTTTTCCAAAAACCGGATAACCGATGACACGCTGGCGGCCCTGGTATCGCTGGCCCGTCGATGCCGGCTCGAGGAACGACGGGCGGCCCTGCTGGAAGGCAGCAAAGTCAACATCACAGAAGACAGACCGGCACTCCACACCGCTCTGCGACAGCCAGGCGGTGAAGAGATCCTGGTTGACGGTGTGGATGTGGTGCAGGAAGTGCAAAAAACGCTGGACCGCATGGAGGTCTTCGTCAACAGCGTTCTGGACCAAAGCCGGACCGGCTTCACCGGCAAGACCTTTACCGACGTCGTCAGCATTGGCATCGGCGGCTCCTACCTGGGCCCAAAACTGGTGGTCGAAGCGCTCCAGCCCTATTGGCACGGCGCCATCAGCTGTCACTACGTGGCCAATATCGACGGCACCGATGTTTGCGAAACCCTGAAGTGCCTGAACCCCGAAACCACTCTCTTTCTGATCCAGTCCAAATCGTTCCGGACCCAGGAAACGCTCGAAAACAGCCAGGTGGCCCGCCAGTGGTTCCTGGACAGCGGTGGCGATGAATCCAGCATCGCCAGGCATTTCGTGGCGGTGACCGCCAACGTGCCGGCGGCGGAAAGCTTTGGCATCAGTGCCGAAAACGTTTTTCCCATGTGGGACTGGGTTGGCGGACGTTACTCCCTGTGGTCGGCCATCGGCCTTCCTATTGCCCTGACCATCGGCATGGACCATTTCCGGGATCTGCTCACCGGCGCCCACGCCATGGACCTGCATTTCCGGGATGCGCCGCTCGAACGCAATCTGCCGGTCGTCATGGGCCTGTTAAGCATCTGGTACAACAACTTCTGGCAGGCCGAATCCCACGCCATCCTGCCCTACGATCACTATCTCCGAAGCCTGCCGGATCATCTCCAGCAACTGGACATGGAAAGCAATGGCAAACGTGTGAGCGAGTCCGGGGCCTCCCTGGATTACCAGACCGGGCCGGTGATCTGGGGCGGCGTCGGCTCCAATGGCCAACACGCCTACCATCAGTTGATCCATCAGGGCACGCGGCTGATACCGGCCGATTTCATCATCCCCCTGACCACCCACAATCCGGTCGCGACTCATCATGCCGAGCTGTTTGCCAATTGTCTCAGCCAGTCCCGGGCCATGATGGCGGGCAAGACGCTGGAGGAAGCCAGGCAGGAACTGCTACAGGAAGGCGCCACGGAAGAAACGGCGCGACAACTTGCACCGCATAAGGCGATACCGGGCAACAAGCCCAGCAACACACTGATCATGGAGACGGTCTCACCCCGGACCGTGGGCGCCCTGATCGCGTTGTATGAGCACCGGACCTTCGTCCAGGGTGTGATCTGGAATGTGGACTCGTTTGATCAGTGGGGTGTGGAACTGGGCAAGCAACTGGGCAAGGGTATCCTGCCAAAATTGCTCAGCCGGGAGGCCATCCGCACCGCGGGTGACAGCTCAACCGACCATCTCATCCGGAAATTCCGTTCAGCCAACGGCGTGTGAGATCTGACGTCCCCGCCACTGGAAATCCACCGGCCAGAGTTTCTGGCCGGAACGGTATGCCTGCCAGAGGTCCTGGTAACGCTCACCGCACACCGGATGCCGCTCGTCCGGCGCTATGTCCGCCAGCGGACGCAATACGAAGGCGTTTTTCAGGATCTCTCCACGGGGCAGTTCCACCCCGTCAACAACCCCGGTTCGTGTGCCGTAGGTCAGGATATCCAGATCCAGAGTCCGGGCGCTGAACCTGGGTACGTTCCGTCGGCGACCGTTGTCCGCCTCCAGTTGCTTGAAGCGCCGGGACAGTTCACCAACTGACAGATCGGTGTCGACCCCGACGACCAGATTGAAAAAGGCCGAGCCGTCAAATCCGACCGCCTCGCTCTCATAGACCGGAGAAATGACAAGCTCACCGAACCAGTCCGCCAGTGCATCCAGGGCCGCCGAGACATGGTGTTCCCGGTCGATGTTGGTACCTACGCTGATGTACACGCGCACCGTATCTGGCATCAGGCATTCCCCCGCTCAATTCGGATTCCGACGGACCGGGCTGCCGGAACCGCCCCCGGTTTACGCAACGTCAGTATCAGGCGTGTAACGCCGAACTCGCTCATGAGAAGCTCCGCCACCCCCTCGGCGGCGCGCTCCAGAAGCTGTGGCTGCATAGACTGCAGGCATTCGGTAACCCGCTCGCTCACGGTCGCGTAATCCAACGCATCCTCGACCCGATCACTGAGGCCGGGTTTGCGATTATCCCAGCCCAGCTCAAGGTCAATCAGCACACGCTGGGTGACTTCTCGCTCCCACGCATAGACACCAATAACGGTTTCTACCGCCAGGCCTTCGATCAGGACACAGTCTGCCAATGGTTTCTCCCGGAATCTTCCACTGATGGCTGATTGAAATATGCACAACCTGCGGATAGTGTGAATTATCCGGCCGGCGCGAATCGGGCCGGCATTTTCGCACACATTGCACTGATTCGTCTCCGCCCGGACTGAACCCATGGATCTGACCAGCACACCGGTCATTACTGTCACACTCTGCTTTACCGCCTATCTGTTCGGGTCGGTCCTGTTCGCCCTGCCTGTCTGCCGCTGGTGGCGATTGCCGGACCCCCGAGCGCTGGGGTCCGGCAATCCCGGCGCCACCAACGTCTATCGCACCGGCGGATGGGCACCCGCTGCCGTGACACTCGGGCTTGATGCCTTCAAGGGCTGGCTCCCGGTCTGGCTGGCCGGAATGGCCGACCTGTCACTGCTGGCCCAGGCCATGGTGGCGCTGTGCGCCGTCACCGGCCACATGATCCCGGTTTTCTATCGATTCCGGGGCGGGAAAGGCGTTGCCACGGCCCTCGGAACCGGCCTGGCGCTGGCTCCCGCCACAACACTGATCATGGCGGCTCTGTGGCTATTGGTGATGTGGCGCTGGCGTATTTCGGCACTGGCGTCGCTCGTCGCCATCGTATCCGGCCCACTGGTGAGCGCCGTACTGGAGCCCCGGACACTGCCGCTCTTCGGTCTGCTGGCCATTCTCATCGTCGTCCGCCACCGGTCCAACCTGATTCGCCTGGCACAGGGGCGGGAGGCCGGCCTGTAAACCCGCGTCAGTCCACCAGCCCATTCATTCTGGGTTCACGCAGCGACGGCAGTGTGTTCATCGGCCAGCGCGGCACAGCGATAATACGCTCTCCATCTTGCTGCCCCGCGAGCAGCCGCTGGGCCCCGGCGTAGGCAATCATCGCTCCGTTGTCGGTGCAGAATTCGGGGCGGGCATAGAAGACCGCGGCGGAGAGTTTCGAGGCCATGCCTTCAAGGCCGGCCCGGAGGCGCCGGTTGGCACTGACGCCTCCCGCAATAACCAGGCGCTTGCAGCCTGTGACCTCAAGGGCGCGGCGACATTTGATGGTCAGGGTATCAACCACCGCTGATTCAAACGCCAGGGCGATGTCGGCCCTGACCTGTTCATCGAGACCACCGGCGTCTTTTGCCGCATTCACGGTGTTCAGGGTGTAGGTCTTCAGACCACTGAAGCTGAAATCCAGCCCGGGACGATCGGTCATTGGCCGGGGAAACCGGTAACGACCAGGCGTCCCTTTCTCGGCCAGCGCTGCCACCCGGGGGCCGCCCGGGTAATCGAGCCCCAGCATTTTGGCCGTTTTATCGAACGCCTCCCCGGCCGCATCGTCGACGGACTCGCCCAGCAATTCGTACTCGCCAATACCGTCCACTCGAACCAGCTGGGTATGGCCTCCGGACACCAGGAGTGCCACGAAAGGAAACGCCGGCGGATTCTCTTCCAGCATGGGGGCCAGCAGATGCCCTTCCATGTGATGAACCCCGAGTACCGGCACGTCAAGGGCAAACCCCAGCGCGTGGGCGACCGAACCGCCCACCATCAGGGCGCCAATCAGACCAGGCCCGGCGGTATAGGCAATACCCTCAATGTCACTGCGCACCCGACCGGCGTCCACCAGCACCTGATCGCACAGCGGCAGCAACTTGCGCACATGATCCCGGGAGGCCAGCTCGGGCACTACGCCACCGTAATCGGCATGCATGTCGATCTGACTGAAAAGCCCGTGGGCGAGGAGTCCTTCTTCGGTGTCGAACAGGGCAACGCCGGTTTCGTCACAGGAGGTTTCAATACCAAGGATGAGCATAAAGTGGAGCCACGCTGGATTGCCATAAATGAAAACAGGCGGCATTTTAGCAGAAACCCGAAACGCGAAGCAGATTCACCGAACAAACATTGACCTTCACACTACCGGGGCGCTATTATTGCCGCCCTAAATTATGCACTGGTCGAGTTTTAGCCAATCTGACCAGGGATCGAGCCGCACGGGCCAAGCCCGGCGGAGCAAAATGAAACCGAATCTATCAGGTAGGTGATTTTCGAATGCCAGCTGTTAAAGTGAAAGAGAATGAACCGTTTGACGTAGCACTGCGTCGCTTCAAGCGCTCCTGCGAAAAGGCCGGTGTATTGTCTGAAGTGCGTCGTCGTGAGCACTATGAGAAGCCGACCGCTGTTCGCAAGCGCAAAGCAGCCGCTGCCGTTAAGCGTCATCTCAAGAAGCTTCAGCGGGAACAGCGCAAGTTCGAGCGCCTGTACTAAGTCAGAACTGGCGCCGCTTGACTGCAAAGCACTGATTGCCTGTTCAGCAAACAGGCTGCACAGAGCGATACCAAATGCCGCCGAGGCCTGGCTTCGGCGGCATTTTTGGCTTTGGCTCGTGACCCGACCGAAACGGGTTGACCGGCTGATCTGGAGTTTTCATGAGTGGACTGATCCCTCAACGCTTCGTTGAAGATCTGCTCGATCGTATCGATCTGGCAGAACTGATTGGATCCCGCATCACTCTGAAAAAGGCAGGCGCCAACTACAAGGCCTGCTGCCCTTTCCACGATGAGAAAACGCCATCCTTCAACGTTCGTCCGGACAAGGGCTTTTACCATTGTTTCGGATGCGGCGCGCACGGCGATGCCATCAGTTTCGTTCGGGAATTCGATGGGCTGGGCTTCACCGATGCCGTCGAGGAACTGGCCAAACGCGCCGGGCTGGAAGTGCCTTACGACCGCGCCGCCAAGCAGGAAATGCAGCAAGCCCGGACGCTGACCGACGCACTGGATTTCGCCAGTCGCTTCTATCGGACATCGCTGCGTAGCCAGGCCGGCAATTACGCCCTGGACTACCTGAAGCAGCGGGGCCTGAACGACGACATCATCGAACGCTACCAGCTGGGTTATGCGCCTGGCACCGGAACCGCCCTGTTCGATGCGGCAACTGCAGACCTCCGGGCGCCCCTGATCGAGACCGGCACCGTGTCTGACCGGTACGGCCGGCCCAGGGATCTGTTTCGCAATCGGGTCATGTTCCCGATTCGCAACACCCGCGGCCGAACCGTCGCCTTCGGGGGTCGGACGCTCGGGGACGACAAGGCCAAGTACATAAACTCGCCGGAATCGGACGTGTTCCATAAAAGCCGCGAGATCTACGGGCTTTTTGAGGCACGCCAGGCCATCCGGCAGCTGGACCGGCTGCTGGTGGTGGAAGGCTACATGGATGTGATCGCCCTTGCCCAGAATGGCATCGATTACGCGGTGGCGACACTGGGAACGGCCACCAACCAGGACAGTCTGCAGGCTCTGCTCCGGCAGGTCAGGCATGTGGTGTTCTGTTTCGATGGTGATACCGCCGGCTTCCGGGCAGCGGATCGGGCCATGGAGAACGCTCTGGAACTGATGGCGGATGGACTGCATCTGCAGTTCCTGATGCTGCCTGAAGGCGAAGACCCGGACACGCTGGTCCGAAAGGAAGGCGCGGAAGCCTTCCGGAAGCGAATCGAGAGCGCCACGCCGCTGTCCCGCTTCCTGTTCGACCGGCAGAGTGAAGGCCTGGATCTGCAGCTTCCTGAACACCGGGGGGAGCTCCGCTCCCGGGTAGAGCCGCTGCTGAACAGAATGCCACGCAGTACGCTCCGGGACGCAATGTGGCACGAAATGCTGCGACTGTGCGGTAACCGCAATCAGTGGCAGAACCGGGATTCCGGGCAACGCCCGCAATGGCGAGGCGGTGAACGCCGGGATCGGGTTACCGAAGAGCGGGTGGACGTCCGATTGAGCAAGGACAGCACGCTGTGCCTCGCTCTCGTGGAAGCGCCGGAGCTGGCGGCCGAGGTCGTCGAACTGGCTCGACAATCAAGACAGCTTCCCCAGGCACGGGACCTGGCCCAGTGGATACTGGCCAGTAACGTGGGGGACCGACGCAAGCTGATCAGCGCGCTGGCACTGGATCAGCAGGCCCGAAACCGGTTTTACCACCTGTTCGACGGCATTGAACATATTCCTTCCCGGGAAAGCACGCTGGCGCTTGCCCGGGAACTGATCAGCCCGAGCGAGGAAGCATCCCGGCAGCAGAGACTGGCCGCCCTGCTTCGTAATTTCGCGAATCTGTCGCCGGAGGAGCGGAATGAGCTCCGGGAACTGAGCGGTGGCGCACAGGGGTGATCGCACTTGAAACTTAACCGATTGGCCACAATCTAATCAGTCGGTGGCACAGCAAACAAGCGACAGCTATAATGGCTGTTTAACTTTTTTCCTTTTAAAAGCGAGTTCACAGGGTGTCTATGTCAGGCAATTCGCAAAAATCACGTTTGAAAGACCTCATTGCGCGAGGCAAGGAACAAGGTTACCTGACTTACGCGGAGGTGAACGACCACCTCCCGGAAGACATCGCCGACCCGGATCAGGTCGAAGACATCATTCGCATGATCAATGACATGGGTATCCAGGTGTGCGAAGAGACACCCGATGCCGATACCCTGTTGATGACCGAGGGCGACTCCACCGCTGACGAAGCCGCTGCCGCCGAAGCCGCCGCTGCACTGGCTGCCGTCGAGACCGACGCCGGCCGGACCACAGACCCCGTTCGCATGTACATGCGGGAAATGGGTACTGTCGAACTGCTGACCCGTGAAGGCGAGATCGTCATCGCCAAGCGAATCGAAGAAGGCATCCGCGATGTCATGGCTGCGGTTGCCCACTTCCCGGGTACCGCCGGAACCGTGATTCAGGCCTATGACCGGATCATCGAGAACGAAGGCCGGATCAGCGACATCGTCACCGGCTTCCTGGATCCGGACGATGCCGAGCCCTTCATGGGCGAAGATACGAGCAGTCAGGAGGACAGCTCCTCCGACGACGCCGACTCGGATTCGTCGGACGATGACGACGACGATTCCAGCGATGACGACAACGATAATGGCCCGGATCCGGAAGAAACCCGCCTGAGATTCGAGCTGCTCAGGGAAAAGCTGGACGCCGCCAACAAGGCGCTGGAAAAACACGGTCGCGGCGACAAGAAAACCCAGGCTGCCCTGAACGAACTCGGACAGGTTTTTGCCCCCTTCAAACTGGCCAACAAGGCCTTTGAAGAACTGGTCAACGTCGTTCGCTCCACCAACGATCTGGTTCGTGAGAACGAGCGGGCGATCATGCAGATCTGCGTGCGCGACTGCAAAATGCCGCGGAAGGATTTCATCAAGTCGTTCCCGGGCAACGAAGTCAATCTTGAGTGGGCCGACAAGATCGCCAAGAGCAAAAAGTCCTATGCAGCGCCCATTGGCGAGCGGCTCGACGAAATCGTGCGGCTCCAGAAGCGTATCCACAACGTGCAGGCAGAAGTCGACCTGGACGTGGCGGATATCAAGGAAATCAACCGCCGCGTTTCCATTGGAGAAGCGAAGGCACGGCGCGCCAAGAAAGAGATGGTTGAGGCCAACCTGCGTCTGGTTATTTCCATCGCCAAGAAGTACACCAACCGCGGCCTTCAGTTCCTGGACCTGATTCAGGAAGGCAACATCGGCCTGATGAAGGCCGTGGACAAGTTCGAGTACCGCCGTGGCTACAAGTTCTCCACCTATGCCACCTGGTGGATTCGTCAGGCCATCACCCGTTCCATCGCGGACCAGGCCCGGACCATCCGTATTCCGGTGCACATGATCGAGACCATTAACAAACTCAACCGGATCTCCCGTCAGATGCTGCAGGAGATGGGCCGCGAGCCCACGCCGGAAGAGCTGGGCGAACGCATGGAGATGCCGGAAGACAAGATCCGCAAGGTATTGAAGATCGCCAAAGAACCGATCTCAATGGAAACCCCGATCGGTGACGACGAAGACAGCCATCTGGGCGACTTCATTGAGGACATCCAGGCCCTGTCGCCTGTGGATTCCGCCACCGCCGAGGGTCTGCGCGAAGCAACCCGCTCGGTTCTGGCTGGCCTGACCGCCCGGGAGTCCAAGGTCCTTCGCATGCGGTTCGGCATCGAAATGAACACCGACCACACGCTCGAAGAAGTCGGCAAACAGTTCGATGTAACCCGTGAGCGGATTCGTCAGATCGAGGCCAAGGCGCTGCGCAAACTGCGCCACCCTTCCCGCTCAGACCACCTGCGCGGCTTTATTGACGATCAGGGCAACGGTTAAGCACCACAACAGTAGCGGGCGCCCAACCTCACCGGTATAATGGCGCCCGCTTTGTTTCCTCCCTCCGGAAACACCTCTCACAACAGCGTTCGCTGAACGGGCCTATAGCTCAGTTGGTTAGAGCAGGGGACTCATAATCCCTTGGTCGCAGGTTCGAGTCCTGCTGGGCCCACCACTACACTCGCGTCACCGACAACCATCAGAGAATCACTCTCTGTCGATATCTTTTACAGATACTGTTTCTTTTCGCGACTGATCCTTATCCAACCTTATGAATTTGCTTCCCTTCCAGAATCTGGCAACCCTTTTGCAAAAAACTTGACTGAGTGTCCGGCAGTTTCGCCGCAGGATTTACATGAGAAAGTGGAAAATGAGGACTGTCGCTATGAAACTGAGAACGTTGGCGGCTTTGGCTGTAGGAATTCTGGGAGCGAACACCGCGCTGGCAATACCGACGCTGCAGCTTGATATCGATGGCGGAACCTATGTAGGTGGGTCCGAAGAAAGCACGATTACAAACGACCCAACTTTTGATCTCTGGGCCTTGGGCAAAACCTCTGGTGTAAACACCGCAGTGGATTACTATTTGTCGATTGCCCTGCTCCCGCAGACTCAGAACCCCGGGGACATCGCGAACTTCGGTGGCGTGACCGTGAATGGTACGGCTCTTTCAACGCTCCCTGGCAGCCCCGAATATGGAAAACCCGGAGCGCTCAAACAAAGCCACGGCATTTTTGACACCTATTTCTATGAACTCGCCTTCCGTTTCGCTGGGGACCCAACCATTCCTTCATACAATGTTCAGGATGGCGACGCCGGGCCGAAGAAGGATGAACTGTTCAAGCACGTGTTCCAGATCGATGCCTCTGCGCTGGCAAGTGGTTACGGCCTACACTTCGACCTCTACACCTATAGCGATAATGGCAGCAACAAGACGCCTTTCTCCCACGACGCTGCCTACTGCAACAACCGGGACTGCAACCCCGTTAAGGTTTCAGAGCCTTCGACCCTGGCACTTTTCGGTGTCGGCCTGATGAGCCTGGTCGCCATCCGTCGCCGACTGCGCCGGGCATAGTGTCAAAAAGTTTTACAGACTGATTCATTAAAGTTTCATATGGCCCCGACTGGGGCCATATCTGTTTCTGGGCCAGCGTCAGCGCCCTTCCCTGTTCAACAATCCCATTTTTTACCCGAAATCACGCCCTTCCTGCTACAAATAGTCACAAACTGTGGCCTTTTATGCCCATGTATTCCAATTACTTTTACCTGCGATTGCGCTATATGTGGTTCTACAGACATTGATCTGTGTCAAAAAAGCCAAAGTCCCGAAAAGACAAGCCGCATACACTGGACCCTGATCAATCGTGCACCAGTTCACATTTTGGCGGCGCACAAGCACAACAACAATGAGATAACGGAGTGTATCAATGGTTACCACCTCCCGGTTTTCAGTACGGGCGATGTCCCTTGCAGTCGCAACACTTTCCGCGGGATTTTCTCTTTCTACTCAGGCCAGCATGGGCAATATCGGCACAACTTACGGGGTAATGCCGGTTGATGTGGCCACCGCACAGTCCCTGTCCATGTTCAATGATCAGGTGTCCGCCACCTACTACAACCCGGCAGCCTTGACCAAGGACACCCGGGGTGAACTGACTACGGGCATTCTGCATGCCGAGCAGGAGCTCCGGTCCAAGAACCCGAACGCTGACGGGGACATTCTATCCAACTCTCCAAGCCAGCACGTGTTGCTTGGCATGAAAACCAATCTAGGCTCGATCACCCGTTTCAAGCATCCGCTCTACCTCGGTTTCATTGCTGGCGTCGAGAAATATGGCAAGGAGATGCTCGCGTTTGATTCCCGAACTACCGACACCGGTCAGTTCCTCGAATATGGCCGCGAGCCGCTGTTCCTGAATCTGGGAGGCGCTACCCCGATCTGGCGAGGGATTTCAGTCGGTGCCTCGTTCCGAATTACTCTGGAAGCTGCCGCCAAACTCGACGCCGTTTCAACCCTCGGAGGCGAAACCAGCCGGGAGCGTCTGTCCGTCAATGCCCAACCCTCCTTCAAGAGCATTCTGGGAACCAACATCGACCTGGGCAGCACTTTCTGTCCCGATGACAGCTGTTTTCTGGACGGCTGGGAAGCGGCGTTGATCTATCGCACCAAATCCGAGGCGTCGACCAGCGTCGACTCCAACATCGTCGTGACCCAGACCATCCCGGAACCCGGCCTTGCTCTCGCGGTCACCACCATCGATTCCTTCCAGCCGGAAACCTACGGCGTCGGCGCGCAGTATCAGGGCGATTCCTGGCGTGTGGGTGGTAGTGTCGAGCAACAGAACTGGTCGGCGCTGGAAGACAAGTTCGCCGGCGACACCATCAAGGATCAAGGCTCGGTCTCTTCGGCTGACCGGATCAAGTTCGACGACATTCTCATTCCCCGGCTCGGTGCCGAGTACCAGTTCAATGACAGCTTTGCTATCCGCGGCGGCGTCGCCTACGAGCAGTCGCCTCTGAAATCCACCCGTAACCCGGAAATCAACTATCTGGACACGGACAAGATCGTTGTCGGCCTTGGCGTCAGCGCGACTTACAACCGCACGCGGTTGCTCGCCTACCCGATTCGCTTCGATTTTGGCTACCAGTACCAGCAGTTGCAGAAGCGTGACTTCACCCTGGTGGACTACGACGGCAACGAGACTCCGGTCACGGCTGACGGCGAAGTCCAGGTATTCAGCGGCTCGATCACTCTGAAGTTCTGAGTGGAGGTTCTGTCATGAAGCATTACAAGATTCTGGCGTTGGCGCCGGCCATCCTTCTTGCCGCATGTGGCGGCAAGGAGCAGGCCATGCAAGGCGATCTGCCGACTGGCTCGGTGGTCTATTCCTACCCGACCGATGGGCAAACGGGTGTGAGCCCGAAATCCGATATTGTCATCCGTTTCTCCAATCCGGTAACCGACGCGGAAGCCGACTTGCAGAGCGAGATTCTGGTGAACGACGGCACGACCAATATCGGGTTCACCGTGACCAAAGTGGACGGTGGCCGGAGCCTCAAGCTCTCACCGGATTCGCCGCTCGCTCTCGGTACCGAATATTCGGTCTCTTTCGCCAATGCCTTGAAGGCGAATGGCGCAACCAGTATCAACACGCCGAATGCCACTGGTCCGGAAGGCATTCAGTTCCAGACCCGGGGTGGCTATACGGGCATCCAGTCCCTGGATGACACCGCCGCCGATTTCTCGGTCGCCACCATGGTTCCATCCCCCAATGGCCTGCTTGAGGCGGTCGACTTCTCGACCTTCCGCCTGCTGCTGACCCAGCCCGTGGACCCGCGATGGAAGGATATGGGTGGAAAGATTGTCCTTGAAGACGATCAGGGCAATCCGGTTCCGGCCACCGTTCTGGTGGACGAACGCCGTATCACCGTTGACCCCTGCCTCACCGACGATCCATCCCTGTGCGGCACCAAGGACGATCAGCTGAAAGCGGGAGCCACCTACACCCTCAAGATTCAGGATCTGCCCAGCCAGACCAGCCCGGGTACCACCCTGAATTTCAGCCAGGCCTTCAAGATCCGGGAAGCTGGCCCAACGGTGGTGGTTTACCAGGAAGCGGTCGATTCCGGACTGGGTAGTGGCGCCTCCGAGGAGCAAGCTACCAAATCCATTCTGAACGGCCAGCCTATCAACGGGGTAACGCTCAACTCGGTACTGCAGGGAACGGCAGGTCCTTCCCAGCAAACCGGCGGGCTCTACGCCGAATTGGCCTATGCCCCCTCCTTTGGTGCCGATGAAGCACTGCCACTTCGGGTACCGAAGAACAGCGTCCTGAACAGCACCAGTCTGGATGTCCGAATCAACGGTACCGTGCCGGTGATCAATCCCGAGACCAACCAGATCCAGCAGACCGGCAACATCAAGGTCACCATGCTTTCGGACGCCAGCGGTTACCTGCTGCCCAATGCGTACACCGATGACCTGAACGCTCCCCGACACGTCCGGCTGTTCATGGACGTAGCAATGAACACCGCCGAGGCGCAACCGAACGCGTCACTGTCACAGAACCTGCTTGGGGTTGAACTGGACGGTATCGCGATGGTGAAGGACGGCGTACTCAACATTGACGCCATCGGCGTGGTCGAACCCAGTCTTCTGGGCCAGGAATACACCGATTCCACCATCGCCTTCCACCTGGAAGCCAAGACTGACGCCAACTCCGTCCTGGATGCCGCCGATCTCTGGCAGCCGGATACCACCAGCCCAACTCTGGTGAGCTGGATGCCGGGACCGGACACTGCCATTCCGGGAGATCGCGATCAGATGCAGCGCCCGGGCGATCCGATCATCCTGAACTTTGATGAGCCGATTGATTCTGAGAGCCTTTCGGATGGCATTCAGCTTTATCAGGGTAATAAGTTGCTTACTATTGGCGACGGTAACCTTAAAGCTTATGTAGACGGTACCGCAGTGGTTGTGAACCCGGTTGGCGGCCTCAAACATGGCGTTAATTACAAGGTTGAGATAACCAATCAGTTGACTGACCCAGCGGGAAATCCCGTTATGAGCCAAGAATTGCCATTTGGCCTGCCGGCAGTGGACGACGGTTCAGTTACATTCAATTCTCCTCTTGCCCTTACAACTTACCCTGGCTACCCCTGTGTCACGACCGGTGTTGATCTGGATGCTGGCACTCACGGACAGTGTATAGATGCGGCGCCAAATGGGCCGAAGGGCCAAGTGCTACCCATCACGACCTTGCCTTCAAATCGGCCAATTGTGGTCGTTTTCTCTCAATCCATGGACCTGAGTACGATACGACCCAGTCAGACGTTTACGGTCGAGAAAAGAAATTCTGATGGTTCGTACTCCCCGGTAAAAGGGCGCCTGGAGAAGAACAATCAGAGAATTCGATTCTATCCAGATACGCCTTGGTCGACCGATAGTTACTACCGTTACACGATGTCATCCAGTAACTTTGCCACTATTGGTGACGTCGACTGCGCGAACATTATTTGCTCTTCGCGGGGCTACCCTCTGCAAACAGACCTTTTGGTCGATCCAGAGGATATTGGTGGACCCGATATGACCATCTATTTCCGGGGAGCACCAGAAACCAATTCGGTCTTCACACCGCTACGCAATCTTCCGATAAGAGATGTCAACGCAAACTTCGTTGTCGATTGTGATGACCCTGACAACCAGAACTGTCTTGAGCCATTCCAACACGAAGGAAACGACACTGACGGTTACCTCCCCTCTGCGAACTCCGCGAAGCTGGGGGTGAACGGGAGTGCTACGGCTTTGGGCGTACCCGTCGGCGCTCAGGTTGGTTGCTCGACTTCCGAGAGCTGCCCCAAGAAGAAGTTCATTTACCAGACCTATGCCTTGAACACTGAAGTCATTGGGCCAGCGGTTGACGATGATACGGGTAAGACGGGGGTCCGAGTCTTGCTTTACCCAACAATGTTAGCAACCACATCAGCCAGTGTGTTCCTTGATGGTTTTGGAGAACAGGCAACCGGGCCGCAGATTCTCCGGATGACCTACGGCACGCCCTCAGAGGACAACCCTCTTGGACTGGTCGAAGGCATCATCATCGAGGGCGATGATGGGAAGCCGATCTTTAAGACGGTGGCAGACCTGACACTCGATGCCCCAAATCTCTCTTTGCCTCTGGCTTCTGCATTGTCTCACGACCTTTACAGCAAGCCGTTTTCATTGAATTTGCAAGGACCTATCGTGTTTTTTGATGATGGCCGGATGCAAATTGAACAACGCAACGATAATGCGCCGCCAATTGACGTTAAGGTCAATGTCACCATTCCAATCGTCGGCGGATTCCTGAGCTATGCAGCTTGTGTAGATGCCAGAGGCGCGAGTGGAATCCTGAGCTGTCTTACAGACTCGACAAGTGGTGTCGACCGTGGAGACATCCAAATTCCACTACAGATACCTGCACAGGGCGTCTACCTCAACTTCATCTCCAACCCCATAAAGGAACTCCCCACACAGCCCTGAGGGGCACTGCTCAAGGCCAGCCTCCGGGCTGGCCTTTTTTCTGTGCGTCAGTATCTCCCCTCATTTGCGACATCTGATAATCTGATGGCACACCGCAACCCGATACCCGAGAACAACAGCCTGGGAGACCCCATGGAAAACGGCACCCACTTTCGGACCTGTCACCTTTGCGAAGCCCTGTGCGGCGTAGCGATTACCGTCAAGGACGGACGCATCGACTCGATCAAAGGGGACGAAAACGATCCTCTGAGCCAGGGGCACATCTGCCCCAAGGCGACGGCCTTGCAGGATCTTCACGAGGATCCGGACCGGCTGCGGCGGCCGATCCGGAAGACCGGCGACGGCTGGCAGGAGATTTCGTGGGACGAGGCCTTTGATCTGGTTGCCAATCGGCTGCACCAGGTACGGAGCCAGCACGGGCGAAACAGTATTGGTGTCTATCTTGGCAATCCCAATGTCCACAACCACGGGTCCCTGGTGGCCACCATGCCCTTCCTGCGGGCGATAGGGAGTCAGAACCGGTTCTCCGCGACATCCAACGACCAGCTTCCCCATATGCTGACGAGCCTGGAGATGTTCGGGCACCAGATCCTGTTTCCGATTCCGGATATCGACCACACCGATCTGTTTATGTGCATCGGCGCCAATCCCATGGCCTCCAATGGCAGCCTGATGAGCGTGCCGGATATCCGGGGCCGGCTGAAGGCCCTGAAGCAGCGGGGCGGCAAACTCATCGTGATCGATCCTCGCCGGACCGAAACCGCGAAAGTGGCCGACGAGTTTCATTTTATCCGCCCGGGTTCCGACGCCCTGCTGCTGATGGCGATGGTACACACGTTGTTTGATGAGGACCTGGTCGACCCGGGCCCTGCCGAACGGCTGGTCAAAGACATCGATCTGCTCCGGCTCGCGTCGGTGCCCTACACGCCCGACGCCGTTAGCCACCGCACGGGCATAGAGCCGGAAACCATCCGGGAACTGGCACGTCAGCTGGCACAAACCCGCAAGGCGGCCCTCTATTCCCGGATGGGAACCAGCACCCAGGCTTTTGGTGGCCTTGCCACCTGGCTGTCCTATTGCCTGAACATTCTTACCGGCAAACTCGATACGGTTGGCGGGATGCTGTTTACCCAGCCCGCTATCGATCTGGTCACTCTGGGTGCCATGAGTGGACAGAAGGGCCATTTCGACAAGCGCCGCAGCCGCGTCCGGGATTTGCCGGAGTTTGCCGGTGAGTATCCCGCCAGCACCATGGCAGACGAAATGCTCACGCCAGGAGAAGGCCAGATTCGCGCATTCGTCACCGTGGCCGGCAATCCGGTACTGTCCAATCCGAACGGGCGGCGCCTGGACAAGGCTCTGGAAGGCCTCGATTTCATGGTTTCGGTGGACTACTACCTGAATGAGACCACGCGACATGCCGATGTCATCCTGCCGCCAACCGCGGCGCTGGAGCGCAGCCACTACGATCTGATCTTCAATATGTTCGCGGTGCGCAACGTCGCCAAATTCAGCGACGCCCTGTTCAAACCCGCCGACGATACCCGACACGACTGGCAGATTCTTATCGAACTGACTCATCGCCTGGAGAGGCTCCGCAAGGGAGGCCGCCTGCCTTTGCGAAGCGAACTCGGTTGGCGAACGTTCAAGCAGCTTGGTCCGGATCCGATCCTGGACATGCTCCTGCGCACCGGCCCCTATGGAGCCAATACCGGTCCGGCCCGCAAATTCCTGCAGCCCGCCGTGGATCTGGTCATGGACATTTTACCGGAGCGACACCCACTTCGTTCCCTCGTTCGTCTCAGCCCGGTCAATCGTGAGTGGAACGGCCTTGCCAAAGGCCTGTCGCTGGCGGCGCTTCGGGACAATCCCCACGGCGTGGATCTGGGTGCTTTGCAACCGTCACTACCAAACCGTCTCTTTACCCGCGACGGCCTCATCCAGATGGCGCCGAGACGGTTCCTGCAGGATCTTGGACGCCTGCACGAGGCACTATCGACCGACCCCGATGGCGATTTTCGGCTGATTGGCCGACGCCATGTGCGTAGCAACAATTACTGGATGCATAACAGCCGAAGGCTGGTCAAAGGAAAGGAGCGGTGTACACTGATCATCCACCAGCAGGATGCTGATCGTATAGGTCTGAAAGCGGGCGACATGGCCGAGGTACAGGGCGGCGGACAACAGATCGTGCTACCTGTCGAGATCAATGAGGACATTATGCCGGGCGTGGTGTCGATTCCCCATGGCTGGGGCCACGACAGGGAGGGCATCCGCCAATCCGTCGCGCAATCCCATGCCGGCACATCCATCAATGACGTGCTCGCTGACGATCAGATCGATCATCTGTCCGGAACCTCGGTGCTGAACGGACAGTCGGTGAGTATCAAAGCCTGGCAGGCCAAGACATCCCGGCAATCCGCCTGAACAAACGAGGAGAGTACCCGATGCCACCATGGTTGCAATGGACACTGATTATCGCGGGTCTGGCGACCATCGGGTGCCTGGTTCTGTTCATCCGGAAACAACTGAACACGATCAATCTGCACCGACGAAGGGAAGAAAAAGCGTCGGAATTCCGCCTGAAGCGGCGCCAGGACATGATCGACAGCATTCGGGTGATCGCGCTCGCCGTCGAAGAGGATCAGATCGAGTATTCCGAAGCGTGTCTTCGGTTAAAGGGATTGCTGGATCACGTTGCGCCCGATCTGCTGGACCAGTCGCCCTTCCGCGTCTTCCAGACCGTCCACGAAAAACTCCAACACATGCCGACCCACCGGGCCCGACAGGCAACGGACAGCCGTTTCATCGAGAAACTGGACAAAGAGCGATTCGACGTGGAACGTGCGCATACCGACGAGATACGTCGGGCCGCAACCGCCATCCGGCACCATCGCTTTGAAGGAACCGACTAACTGGTCAGACCGGTCTTTTGTAACAGTTTGTAAACAGGGCGCTCGGAAAACTCCATATTTTGCATGAAAAATCAGGCAGTTCAGTTTTCCAAAAAAACTGACTGAAGGCTCATTTCTTTTCTGCCAAGAGCATTGACTTTTATTTTTCGGCGGGTTGTCTAAATTAAGAATGAGAGGACGCCTAATTCTGCGAGGCGCCCCCTGCGTTGTTTTCTCCTGATAAGTCTGGACGACTCTGCAATAAGCGGGTGAGCTTGCCGGCCCTGAAGGGGCCGGCTTTTTTGTGGACGCGCTGTTACTGGCTCATCATCCCGGCCATGGCCATGATGCTGTCTTTGTTATGAACCAGTTCGTCGAACTGTTCTTCCACACGCTCCCGGTCGAGGCCAAGCTCGTCATAGATCGAATCGCTCACCGGTTCACCTGCACCCAGGGCAATCCCCCGGGCGGTAAGCAGTTGGCGACCAAGCCAGATCAGGCGCGCATAGACATCACAGGGCCCCTTGTAATGGGGGTTCTTCTGGTATCGGATGGCGGTGGTCACCTCGTCCGGCATACCCCAGTTTTCCATGAGCTGGGCGGCAATCTGCTCCCGGGTCACGCCCAGCAGGTGATGTTCCGTCACCGATGAATCAATGTGTGGATTCACCTCCAGGGAACGACACACCAGCTTGAAGTGCGGCGGAAACACCTGGGCCAGAACCAGGTATCCGAAGTTGTGCAGGAGTCCCGCAAGGTAGGCCAGGCCGAACATCGGCCGCTGACCCCGCGGCATCATACTGGCGAGAATGCCCGAAGACTGGGCCTGCCAGATGGCCTGCTGCCAGTAGTCCACGTAGCCGTCCGGATGATCCTGCGGTTGCTTCAGAGCGCGCCCCAGTGACAGCCCCATGGCCAGGTTCATCACCAGATCAAAGCCAAGCACGCGCGAAACCGCATCGTGCACTGAACGAACCTGCCCGGCTGCAGCATAGAACGAGGAGGACGCCCAACTGACCACCTGGGCGGCCAGGCTCGGATCGCTTTCGACGATGTCGACGAGATCGCCCATGACGGCATTGGGATTAACCCGCAGATGTATGATCCGCTGGGCTGTTTCCGGCAACGGCGGCAACTCCAGTGTGTCTTCGAGACGCTGCTGGATTCTCAGGCCGGTAAACTTTTTGATGGCCGAATGGAGCTGGTCCCGATCCATGCCGGGCTTGTCCAGATTGACCGGGACCGCGTTGCTCGAGACCGCAAATGAAAAACGGTCAGCCTTTTCTGCCAGGGCCCGGAAGTCTTCTGCGGGCATCACCATGGCGATGCCCTGTTCACTCAATTCCAGTGCGACCGCAGGCAAATCATACACCGCCTCATCCACCACGGTCGGCCAACCGGTCAGCGAAGGCAGGGCAGGCATTTCCTTGAGCCCGGCACGCTCGCGGATCCTGAGCTGTTCACGACGCTTCATCAGCTTCAGATCACGCCCCAGACGTTTGTTCAGCTGTTCGAGATCAATCAGATCGTTTTTACGGCAGATTGCCTGCAGGTGTCCCTGCTCATCACTGAGCAGAATCATCCTGAGCAGTTCTTCTGTGTTTGCCTGCCCGCTCTGCCTCAGAGATACACCAGCAGCCGATTCCCCAAGGGCCTGCTGTACCGCGACAGGTAGTTCCATAAAGTTCTCCAAATGTTGCTATCGGCCTGTTCCCCACTCGAACTGCAGGTCTGGCAGCTCCAGTATAGAACAAAGACACGGGCCATTTTTTGACATAAAACCTGGCCTGCCCGATTGCATACGTAGATCTCTACGCAACAGACGACGATCAGACATCACCGTAACGAATCTTTTCTCCCAACCACCGCTCAATCAGCGCCGTGACGCACCGGGAATCGCCCATCAATGACGGCGCCATTGCCCGAACCGGCTCGATCCAGCCTTTGTCCCGCTCGAAATCGGCTAACCGGAACTGCATCATACCGGTCTGCCGGGTACCCAACACTTCGCCCGGACCGCGAATTTCAAGATCCTTCTCTGCAATAAAAAATCCGTCCTGGCTGTCTCGCAGGGCCTGGAGCCTGGCCTTGCCGTTCGCGGACAGGGGAGGATGGTACATCAACACACAGAAGCTGGCCTGTTCACCACGACCCACGCGCCCTCGTAACTGGTGCAGCTGGGCGAGCCCCAGACGCTCCGGGTTTTCGATGATGATCAAGGACGCATTGGGAACATCCACCCCCACCTCGATCACGGTGGTGGCCACCAGTAAATCCAGCTCGCCCGTCTTGAACCGCTCCATAATGGCGGCCTTTTCCTGGGCCTTCAACCGACCATGCACCAGCCCCACCTTCAACTCGGGCAAGCGGTCCGCCAATTCCGCCGCCGTCACCTCCGCCGCCTGGCATTGCAGGGCCTCGGATTCCTCGATAAGAGTACAGACCCAGTAGGCCTGCCGACCATCCTGGCAGGCCTTGCGAACCCGCTCGACGACATCGTCCCGGCGACTGTCAGGAATCACGATTGTCTCAATGGGTTTTCGACCGGGGGGCAGTTCATCGATCACGGACGTGTCCAGGTCGGCATAGGCACTCATGGCGAGGGTCCTCGGAATAGGCGTTGCTGTCATGATCAGCTGGTGGGGCGCGAGGGAACCTCCCACACCTTTTTCTCGCAATGCCAGACGCTGATGCACACCAAACCGATGCTGCTCATCGACGATCACCAGGGCCAGCCGATCAAACAGAACGTCTTCCTGGAACAGCGCATGGGTGCCAATAACCACGGCAGCCTTTCCGGAGTGAACGCGTTCCAGAGCTTCCTGACGGGCTTTGCCTTTAACCTTTCCGGACAACCAGGCCAGCTCGACACCCAGAGGTTCCAGCCAGCTCCGGAAATTCTGGAAATGCTGCTCCGCCAGGATCTCCGTCGGTGCCATCAGGGCAACCTGCGCGCCCGAGCCGATGGCCTGAAGCGCCGCAAGGGCGGCGACCACCGTCTTGCCCGACCCGACGTCGCCCTGCACCAGGCGAAGCATCGGCACAGGCTGGGAGAGATCCTGTCGGATATCGGCCAGAACATGCCGCTGAGCCCCCGTGAGGGAAAACGGCAAATCCTCCAGGAAGCGCTCGGAGAGATCACCTGTGGGTAACAGAGGCAAAGCCGACCGGGCCTGGATCTGTTCCCGAACCTGCAGCAGGCTCAACTGATGGGCCAGCAACTCCTCCATCACCAGCCGTTGTTGAGCCGGATGACGCCCCTCCATCAGCAGGTTCACGGGCGCATCTGCCGGGGGCGCATGGACCAGCCTTACCGCCTCGGTGATCCCCGGCAGCTGATAGTCCGACAGCAACTCCGTCGGCAACCAGTCCCGAATGGGAAAACGATCCAGGTAAGTCAGTGCCTGCTGACACAGGCTTCTGACCCTTGGCTGCTGGATACCCTCGGTCAACGGATAGACTGGCGTCAGGGTCGCGGCTCCCTCGGGGGGCATGGGAGGCGGATTGACCTGATACTCGGGATGATAGAACTCATAGCCGGCCCGGCCCGGACGCACTTCGCCAAAACATCGGACGGTCGCCCCCTCGGATAGCTGATTTTTCTGGGCAGCGTTGAAATGGAAAAAGCGCATGACCAGAAACCCGCTGTGGTCTCGCAGCGTGACCTGGAGACTTCGCCGGCGTCCCATTACCAGGTCGGCCTTGACCACCTCCCCCTCGACAACGGCGACGTCGCCGATTCGGAGGCTGCCCATGGGGATAACGCGGGTTCGATCCTCATAGCGGTGAGGAAGATGGAACAGCAGATCCTGGAGGGAGTGAATACCCAGTCTGGCGAGCGTACCCGCCAGGGCATTTCCGACTCCCTTGAGCTGGGTGACCGGGATGTCATCCAGTGACGTCATGACGTTACTCAGGCACTTTCTGCGACGTTCGGGGTGTCCGATTTGGCTTTTTCAATCACCCGGCACTGGCTGGCCGCCAGCGAGAGGACGTCAATCGCCTTGGGTCTGGGAAAGGTCACACGCCAGGCAAGCGCCACCGTCCGGAACGGCACCGGCGGGGCAAACGGCCGAACGGCCAGGATATCCTCCTGGTACTGCATTCCCGTCGCGGCTGACAGCGGCAACACGGTAATTCCCAGGCCAGAGGCCACCATGTGCCGGATGGTCTCAAGCGAACTGCCTTCCGTCACCAGCGCCGGCGAACCCTGATCGACCCGCTTGGTCACGGTTTCCACCAGCGGCGGACAGGACTCCAGGACCTGGTCCCGGAAACAGTGGCCTGGCCCCAGGAGCAGCAACTGCTCCTTCGCCAGCTCATCGGCGGTCAGTTGCTCCTTTTTCGCAAGTGGGTGCGCTGCAGGCAACAGAACCACAAATGGCTCGTCATAGAGCGGCAAGGTAAGCACTTCCGGTTCTTCAAAAGGAAGCGCGATGATGATGGCGTCCAGCTCGGAATGACGGAGCTTCTGACGCAGGCTCGCTGTGTAGTTTTCTTCGATGTAGAGCGGCATATCCGGCGCCGCACGCCGGAGCTCCGGCAGGAGGTGCGGGAACAGGTAGGGTCCGATGGTGTAAATCGCGCCGACCTTCAGGGGAGAATTGAGCTGGTTCTTGCCATCCAGTGCCATATCCTTGATGACATTCACCTGGTCCAGAACCCGCTGGGCCTGCTCAATGATACGCTGGCCGCTCTCCGTGACCCGAATACTGCTTTTACTGCGTTCAAACAACGGGATACCCAGCTCATCCTCGAGCTTCTTCACCGCCACACTGAGCGTCGGCTGACTGACATGGCAACGCTCGGCAGCGCGACCAAAATGCCTTTCGCGAGCAAGGGTAACGACGTATCGTAACTCGGTAAGAGTCATGGCGAGCTCCGGTCTGATCCACGGGTCGAAGTTTCAGTTATTTATGAACCAAAGCATAAGGATTGAAATTGTCTATGGCAATCACTGAAAGCAATCAACGGCCACGGGTGCTGCTGGCAGGCTGCGGCAAGCTCGGCGGCGAGATTGCCCGGCGACTGGCAGGGCGAGCCGACGTGTTTGGCCTGCGCCGCCACGGCAGTCAGGTGCCCGAGGGCGTCACCGGCGTAAGCGCAGACCTGACAGACTTGGCTACCTTGCGGGGCGTGCTGCCACCGGAGCCGGACATCGTGATCTATTGCCTGACGCCATCCAGCTACGACGAAACCGGCTACCGGGCCGCCTATGTGACGGGGTTGTCCAATCTTCTGACGGCTCTCGGCGACGCTCGGCTCAAACGCCTGTTTTTCATCAGCAGCACCAGCGTCTACGGCCAGGACGACGACAGCTGGGTGGACGAAGACAGCCCCGCAGAGCCTGGTCGACGCAGCGGCCAATGCATTCGCGAAGGTGAGGAAACCGCTCTCAACAGCGGCCACCCCGCGACCATCGTTCGTTTCAGCGGTATCTATGGTCCGTCCCGGAGACGCTTTCTCGATGAGGTTCTGAAAGGCGGCATCAATCCAGAGAGCCCGGCCCCCTTCACAAACCGTATCCATGAAACCGACGCAGCCCGGGTGGTTGAGCATCTCGTTGAACGGACGTTGAGCGACGAACCTTTGGCCCCGCTCTATGTCGCCAGTGACAGCGAGCCGGCCCGACTGGATACGGTAGTGAACTGGATACGGGAACAGGTGCCTTGCCAGAATCCGAAACCGGACGCCCGGACCGGAGGACGCGCGGGCAGCAAGCGATGTTCAAACAGAGGTTTGTTGCAGACGGGGTTTGAATTCCGGTACCCCGACTTCCGGGCGGGGTACCGGGAAATGATCGAGATGCTTAACTGAGCACCATAACCGCTTCCATCTCGACGGGCACGCCTTTGGGCAGCGCGGCAACGCCAACGGCGGCCCGGGCCGGATAGGGCTCCTGGAAATACGTCGCCATGATTTCGTTGACGGTGGCAAAGTTCGCCAGATCGGTCATGTAGATATTCAGTTTGACGATGTCCTTGAGCTCGCCGCCGGCCGCTTCGCAAACCGCCTTGAGGTTTTCGAACACCTGACGGGTCTTGGCAGCAAAATCGCCCGCAACCACTTCCATGGTTTCCGGTACGAGGGGAATCTGACCGGAAAGGTAAACCGTGTCCCCGGCCTTGACGGCCTGCGAGTAGGTCCCGATTGCCTGAGGAGCGTTCTCGGTCTGGATAACGGACTTATTGGTCATGATTTCAGAGTTCCTCTCTTTCAAAACGCCAATGCTCGCTCCTGCACACAGCGACTGTCAACCGGTCTTTGGTCGCGATCCGGCAAGGGGCGGGAGGTTTCTAATACCGCACCCGGTTTATGTGCGTCACCGCCCGGATATTCCGTATCCGCCGCATGACCCGGGCAAGGTGTTTACGTCCGTTCACATGGACCACCAGACTGACGATACCGAACTTGGCGTTCTGATCCTCGACATTGATCCGCTCGATGTTGCCATCGGCCATGGCCACGGCATTGGCGACCTCGGCGATCACACCACGCTGGCGCTCCAGCTCCACCCGCAACTCCACGGAAAACTCGTCGGTGATGTCCTTGGCCCACTTGAGGTGGGTCAGGCGAGCCCTGCCCTCGTCGCTGTCCGGCAGACGTGAACAGGTATCGGAGTGAATGACCATGCCATTACCTGAGTCCATCACCCCCACCACCGGATCACCCGGAATGGGCTTACAGCAGCTGGCGAATTTCACGAGCAGCCCTTCGGTGCCGCTGATCGTGACAGGCGCGCGGTCCAGGTTACGTTCATCGCCGGACGCTTCAAGAGCGTCGCCGTCCGCATCGGCAACCAGCTGGCGTGCCACCAGATAGGCCATGCGGTTCCCGAGTCCGATGTCGCTGATCAGATCGTCGAAGCTGTTGACCTGGTTATGGTTGACCACGGCCTGCTTCTGGGCGTCACTGATGTCCGCCAGCTTGGCCCCAAAACCTTTGAGGGACCGCTTGAGCAACGTTCGCCCAAGCTCCAGCGACTCCGCCCGTTTCTGTGTCTTCAGGACGTGACGGATGCTGCTGCGCGCCTTGCCCGTAATGACAAAACTGAGCCAGGCGGGATTGGGGCGTGCGCCGGGCGCGGTGATGATTTCCACCGTCTGCCCGCTCTGCAGGGGCTGGCTCAGGGACGCCAGATTGCGATTGATCCGGCAGGCCACCGCCGCATTACCGATATCCGTATGAATGGCATAGGCAAAATCCACCGGCGTCGCACCGCTGGGAAGTTCCATGATCCGGCCTTTCGGCGTGAACACGTAGATTTCGTCCGGGAACAGGTCCACCTTCACGTGCTCGATGAACTCCAGCGAGTCATCGGCACGCTCACGCATTTCCATCAGCCCCTTCACCCAGCGGTCAACCCGGGCCTGATTGACGCTGGTGACGTTCGATGGCTCGTTCTTGTACATCCAGTGGGCCGCAATACCGTTGTTGGCAATGTGCTCCATCTCCTCGGTACGGATCTGGATCTCGATGTTCACATGCATGCCGAACAGGGTGGTGTGCAGCGACTGGTAACCATTGGCCTTGGGCATGGCTATATAGTCCTTGAACCGGCCCGGCAGTGGCTTGTACAGGCTGTGCACGGCGCCGAGGATGCGGTAACAGTCGTCCTCGGTGTCGGTGATGATCCGGAAGGCGTACACATCCATGATTTCATGGAAGGATTTGTGCTTGAACTTCATCTTGTTGTAGATGCTGTTCAGATGCTTCTCGCGACCAAGGATACGGCCGGGCAAGCCCCGTTCTTCCAGCTTTTCCTGCAGCTTGCCCCGTATTTCCTCGATGATCTCGCGGTGGCTGCCACGGAGTTTATTGACGGCCTTGGATATGTATTTGGCCCGCATGGGATACAGGGACGAAAATCCCAGATCCTCGAGCTCCGTGCAGATGGAGTGCATGCCCAGACGGTTGGCAATCGGGGCATAGATATCGAGGGTCTCGGTTGCGATTCGCTGACGCTTCTCATAAGGCATCGGGCCAAGCGTCCGCATGTTGTGCAACCGGTCGGCAAGCTTTACCAGGATGACCCGGATATCCCGGGCCATGGCCAGCGTCATCTTCTGGAAATTTTCCGCCTGGGCCTCGGCCCGGGAGCGGAATTCAATCTGGGTCAGTTTGCTGACGCCATCGACGAGCTCGGCGACATCCTCGCCAAACTGTTCCGTCAGTGCATCTTTCGGGATTCCGGTATCTTCGATGACATCGTGGAGCATGGCCGCCATCAGGCTCTGATGGTCCAACCTCAGGTCCGCGAGGATTCTGGCAACGGCCAGTGGGTGGGTAATGTAGCGATCGCCGCTTTTGCGCATTTGCCCTTCGTGGGCCTGTTCGGCGTAATAGTAGGCCCGTCGCACCTGGTTGATGCGAGTGGTATCCAGATAGGTACTGAGCTCTTCCGCCAGACCTTCAACCGTAGGCTCTGCCGACACCGCGCCTCCACATTCTTCAAATGACAGGGACAAAAAAACCCGAATGCATGCATTCGGGTCCTTCCTGATCCTTCCAGCAACGTTCTATAGCTACACTATAAAACTGCGGGGACAGATTTCAATGACTCTCGCCTGCGGGTACGTAGATATCCCGCCGCAGGGTCAATCCTCGTCTTCTTCCTTGAGGAGATCCCGGGTTACCTTGCCTTCGGCAATTTCACGCAGTGCGATGACCGTCGGCTTATCATTCTCTTCCGCGACCATCGGCTCAAAGCCCTTGGTCGCAATCTGGCGGGCACGCTTGGTAGCCAGCATCACCAGCTGGAAGCGGTTATCAACGTTTTCCAGACAATCTTCAACGGTAACTCGTGCCATAACTTCCCCGACAAAAAATAACTGATTCAGAAGACCGCGTAGTGTACTGCGGCCGGCTCAATTTGTATACAGCAAAAGCCCTTATCAGAGCGCTCCGGACAGTCGCGCCAGCAAGCCTTCGTGACGAGCCTGCTGAACCGGCATCCGCAACCGGTGACAACGGACGATGGCCAGGAGGTCCGCCAGCGCAACCGCAAAGTCGTCATTGACCACCAGGTAATCGAACTCAAGGGCGTGGGAGCATTCTTCCGACGCCTCGGCAAGTCGGCGTTCCACCACTTCGGGGGCGTCCGTTCCGCGACCAGTCAGGCGCTCCCTGAGAATCTCTGCGGAAGGCGGAACAATAAAGATGCTCACACATTCCGGAATCAGGCGGCGGACCTGCTCGGCCCCCTGCCAGTCAATTTCGAGGATGACATCGCGACCCTTGGAGAGCGTCTCCCGGACCCAGATCTGAGAGGTTCCGTAGTAGTTGCCGAAGACATCGGCATGCTCCAGAAAATCCCCTCGGGCGATCATGCTCTCGAAGTCGTCACGGCTGACAAAATGGTAGTTCACCCCATCCTGCTCGCCTTCCCGAATGGGTCGGGTTGTGTGTGAAATCGACACGCCGAGCCTGGCGTCCTGCTTCAGCATCTCCGCCACAAGGCTGGTCTTGCCCGCACCCGACGGGGCGGAAATGACAAACAGGGTTCCCTGTTCACCGGCCTGTGTCATGATTGAAAACTCCCGAACGTCGATGTGTGGCTCGCCCACCTGGGGCTGGAAAGGCCGGTGATTATACGTGAAACCCGCAGAGTCGCGAACCCGGAAACGTGAATCCGGGGTCAGATGAAAATGTTCATCTGACCCCGTTCTCAACCGGCTCCCCACCGTCACTTTGCCGCCAAAGCCATTTTTCTACCAGGATAACGAGAAATCCCGCAAACGCCGCGCCCGCCGACATCAGCCATCCAGCAAGATCCAACGGTTGCGTATGGAACAGTTGGTTCAGGGGCTCCAGGTAGACAAACGCCAGTTGCAGCACCAGAGTCGCGGCCATACCGAGATACACCCACAGATTGGTGGTCAGCCCGATCCGCCAGAACGTCTGGGTAAGCGAACGGCAGTTGAGCAGATACAACATCTGGAACAGGATTATTGTAGTGACGGCCACGCTTTGCGCCCTGCCCCGGGCGAGTTCAGCTGCGACACCTTCCGACAGGTCAGATGCGTATTCGAGCAGAAACAGGCCTGCCGCCCCTCCGGTCATCAGGGCCGCCACCAGAAACGTGCGAAACACCAGAAACGGGCTCAGCAATGGCTCTTTCGGCGGCCGCGGCGCTCGCTTCATCAATCCCGGTTCCCGGGCCTCCAGGGCCAGGGGCAATGCCAGCGCGATGGCAACGACCAGATTCACCCACAGAATCTGTACCGGCTCGATCGGCATCAGAAGATGACCATCGGTGACCGGAAAGAACAGGACGGCAACCAGGATGACCATCGCCTGACCGAGACTGGTTGGCAGCACGAAAGCCAGGGATTTGGAAAGGTTATCGTAGACTCTCCGCCCTTCCTCCACAGCGGCGCTGATAGAGGCAAAATTATCGTCGGCGAGAACGATATCACTGGCTTCCCTGGCAACCGCCGTGCCGTTGATACCCATGGCGACCCCGATTTCTGCCCGCTTGAGCGCCGGCGCATCATTCACACCGTCGCCGGTCATGGCAACCACCTGGCCATCGGCCTGAAGCGCCTTGACCAATCTGAGCTTGTGCTCCGGGGCCACACGGGCAAACACATTGGTCGAGCGGGCCAGTTCCAGCAGCTCAGCATCGGTCGCCGCCTCGATCTGCGATCCGGTCACCACCTCTGAGGCTCCACCGCCGGCCTCCAGCAAACCAATGCTCTGACCGATGGCACGGGCAGTCTCTGCGTGATCGCCGGTAACCATCTTGACGATGACCCCGGCCTGCTGGCAGATCCTGACGGCATGAATGGCTTCATCCCGCGGCGGATCCGACATTCCCACCAAACCCAGAAAACAGAGCCCCTCCTGCCAACCAGACGCATCCAGATCGGCCATCCCCGGAGCAGGCTTCGCTGCGGCAACGGCGAGAACCCGCATCCCTCGTGCCGCCAATGCCTCGACGGCCTCGTGCACCCGTTCCACATTCATGGGTTGGCCTCCGCTGAAGACCGGGCACATCCGGGCAACGACCTCCGGTGCCCCCTTCACACAGATCATGGCACTGCTATCGGAGACGTCATGCAGTGTTGCCATGAACTGGGCCTCCGAATCGAACGGGATCTCGTCGGTGCGCGGGAACTGCGCCCGCAGGGCGTCTTCATCCATCGAGGCTTTACGCGCAGCGACGACCAGAGCACCCTCGGTGGGGTCCCCCACAATACGCCAACGTCCTCCCCTGCACTCCAGTTCCGAGTCATTGCACAGCAAACCGGCAAGCAGCAACTCATGAAGGTTCTCCGCCACTGGCGACACTGACTGGCCATCCACGCGCAACTCGCCCTCGGGCACGTAACCAACTCCGGTGACCTCGACGTTGCCTTCCGGGGTCCACAACGCCTCAACCGTCATCTCATTGCGGGTCAGGGTTCCGGTCTTGTCGGTACAGATAACGGTGGTGCTACCGAGCGTCTCGACGGCAGGAAGGTGCCGCACAATCGCGCGGCGATGAGCCATTCGCTGCGCACCAATGGCAGAGGCGATGGTGATCACCGCCGGCAGGCCTTCGGGGATGGACGCAACCGCCAGCGTGATGGCTGCCAGGGCACTGTCCAGCAGCGAATTCTCCCGCCACATACCGACGATGAAAATCAGCACCGCGATGGCGAGAACCGCGAGGGAAATGACCTTGACCAGGCTGGCAAGCCGGCGTGTCAGTGGCGTCTGCAGCTCGGAGGTTTCACTCAGTAGCCGGGAGATACGGCCAAGCTCACTGCTCGTGCCCGTAGCCACGACCACGCCATCCGCCGTGCCAGCAGTGACCAGCGTGCCGCCGAAAGCCATCGAACGACGATCACCAACGACGGCATCTTCCGCCACTGGCGTTTCCTGCTTGCTCGCTGGCAGCGACTCGCCGGTCAGCGCCGCCTCATCAACCTGCAGGCCGTTGACTTCGAACAGCCGGAGGTCAGCAGCCACCTGGTCCCCCGCCTGCAACATGAGTACATCACCCGGCACAACCGTATGGGCAGGCACCGACCTCGGTTCGCCGCCCCGCAGCACCGTGGCATTTCGCGGAACCATCCGGCTCAGCGCCTGAATCGCCCGGGTGGCGCGCATCTCCTGCACAAATCCGATGGTCGTGTTGAGAACGACAACGGCGAGCACCACGGAACTGTCCGCCATCTTGCCAATCAGGATGGCAAGCAACGCTGCGGCCAGCAGCACATAAACAATGGGGTCAGCAAGTTGATGCAGGAGAATCCTGTACCAGGACCGACGGCGATTGCGCTCAATGCGGTTGGGCCCGCTCTCCCGCAGCCGCCGTTTCGCTTCTTCCGACGTGAGACCCTGTGGCGAGGCGTCCAGGCGATCAAGGACGTCCGCAAGCGGGCGCGCATGCCACTGATAATCGTCCATCGGTCTGGGCATCCCTCCCTGGGGATTCTGGTTACTCGATGTTCTGGACCTGCTCCCGCATCTGCTCAATCAACACCTTGAGATCCACGGCCGCCCGGGTGACACCGGCATCAATACTCTTGCTGCTCAGGGTATTCGCCTCACGATTGAGTTCCTGCATCAGAAAGTCGAGCCGACGCCCAATCGGCTCTTCGGTCTGCAGGGTATCCCGGACTTCGCCGATGTGGGCATCGAGACGATCGAGCTCTTCGGCCACATCGCTTTTCTGCGCCAACATCACCATTTCCTGGGCTATCCGATCCGGGTCCAGCTCAACCCGGGCCTTCTCGAAACGCTCCCGGAGCTGTTTTTCCTGCGCTTCGATCAGCTGAGGCATTTTCTGCCTCACCTCACCAACCAGGCTGGCCATGGTGTCCAGCCGGTCGTCGAAAAGGGGACGCAGTCGCTCGCCTTCCCGCTGACGAACCTCCACCAGTTCCTTTACCGTCTCGGCAAAGAGATCCACGGCCTCTGAGCGTGCCGCACCATAGTCCTGCTCAGGCACCGACAACACGCCGGGCCACCGCAGAATGTCGAGCGCACTGATGTGGGCCGGGTTATCGAGCATCCGGTTGATATGGTTCGCCGCCTCGTTGACCGCTCTGGCCATTTCATCGCTGATCTCGAAGCTCTGCGTGGTATCTTCCGCGGCCTGCAAACGCATGGAGATGTCGACCTTGCCCCGCTTCACTCCCTTGCGAAGCGCCTCCCGGAACCGGTTCTCCAGCTCCCGGAAGGCTTCCGGCAACCGAAACGACGGCTCCAGATACCGGTGGTTTACTGTACGAATCTCGCAGGTCAGTGTACCCCAGTCCCCACGAACCTCTTTCCGGGCAAACGACGTCATACTCCGGATCATATCGACTCCCATCCTGTTGGCAGATCCAGCGAGTTTAACAGGGTCTGATCGTTCGCGGCGAACCCGACCAAAGGTGCACAGCCACGTGACCTGCCATTGCCAACCGGCGTGTTATACTCATGCGCCTTTACCGAATCCGACCGGAATTCTCCGGACATTTCCTTTCAGAAACAGGACTCACTATGCGACCAAGCGGCAGAACGCCCGAACAACCCAGAGACGTTCGACTGACCCGACACTACACCCGCCACGCCGAAGGCTCGGTACTGGTGGAATTCGGGGACACCAAAGTGATCTGCACCGCCTCCGTCGAAAACAAGGTTCCGCCGTTCCTTCGGGGCGAGGGCAAAGGCTGGATCACCGCGGAATACGGCATGCTGCCCCGCTCCACCGGCAGCCGCATGGGCCGTGAAGCCGCCCGCGGCAAACAGGGCGGACGCACCGTCGAAATCCAGCGCCTCATCGGCCGCTCCCTCCGCGCGGCGGTGGACCTCGAAGCACTCGGCGAGCACACCATCACCATTGACTGCGACGTCATCCAGGCCGACGGCGGCACCCGCACCGCCGCCATCACCGGCGGCTGCGTTGCACTGGTCGACGCACTGAACCACCTGGTGTCCGAGAAACGCCTCAAGAAATCCCCGCTGAAGCAGATGGTTGCCGCGCTGTCAGTCGGTGTTTACAAAGGAACCCCGGTGGTGGATCTCGACTACCCGGAAGACTCCGAAGCCGAAACCGACATGAACGTCATCATGACCGACCAGGGTGGCTTCATTGAAATCCAGGGAACCGCAGAAGGCGCGCCGTTCGACCAGGCAGAACTGGACAGCATGCTGACACTGGCAAAGCAGGGAATTGAGCAGCTATTTGAGATTCAGAAAGCTGCACTGGAAGGCTAACCGAAAAGTCTGGGGCGCCTGTGTGGCGGCTTTTCCCCAGACTGTTGAAGGCCAGGGATGGCCTGAAACAAGCGTACATGGATGTACTTGCAGCGTGTCTGGGGAAAAGCCGCTACACAGGCGCTTACCCCAAACTTAAAAGCCGATCTCGATGTCGTAATCCATAATCACCGGCGCATGATCGGAAAACCGGGTCGACGTATCGATCCAGCCATCCTCGATGGTCTTGCGAATGCCCGGCGTCAGCAACTGATAATCCACCCGGATACCGGCATTGCGCCGGGCACCCTCGGCCTGCTCCGGCCACCAGGTAAACTGATTGCTCTGCTTGTTGACCTCACGGAACGCATCGACACAGCCCATCTCGTCGAACAGACGGTCAAGCCACGCCCGTTCATGAGGCAGGAAGCCTGAAAAATCGAACTTGTGGTAAAGCGGACTCGCGTCCGTCACATGGTGAGCCGTCTGCAGGTTGGCACAGAAGATGAACTGACGGCGCTTGCGCAGGGTCTTCTGCATGTGCAGACCAAACGCGTCCATGAACTCATCCTTGTGATCAAGAACCGTCAGATCGTCCTCACCAATCAGCTCTTCTTCACGTCCAAGGGCGCAGGGAGCCAGAACACAGGCTACCGAGACCTTGTCAAAATCGGCCTGAATGAACCGACCTTCCCGGTCGGCCTGCTCATTGGCGAAACCGTACATGATGGCCTTGGGAAAATGGCGGGTGTAGATGCCAACGCCACCATGCTCGTTTTTCTCGCCATCAATGAAGTAGGCTTCGTAGCCCTCGGGAATGAGATTGTAATCCTCGATCTCATAGGCACGCATGCGGTGATCCTGAACGCACACCACGTCAGCATCCTGATTCGCCAGCCAGTCAAAAAAGCCCTGATCAACAGCCTGGGCCAGACCATTGACGCTGATTGATACTACCCGCATACGTGTTCCCTGATTCGGTTTGTGTGTATGATACCGGTTTTACGTGTTAATAAAAGATCCGGACCCGCCAGAAGCCTTGTCATGCACGACTATCAGCGAGATTTCATCGAATTTGCCATCCGCCGGAATGTATTACGTTTTGGCGAATTCACACTCAAATCCGGCCGTACCAGCCCGTACTTTTTCAACGCAGGCCTGTTCAACACCGGCGAAGACCTGCTGGAACTAAGCAAAGCCTATGCCGCTGCTATCGGCCGCAGCCGGCTGGATTATGACATCATTTTCGGCCCTGCCTATAAGGGCATTCCCTTGGCCACCGTGACCGCCATGGCGCTTGCTACAGAAGGTAACAGCAAACCCTTTGCGTTTAACCGCAAAGAGAAGAAAGATCATGGTGAAGGCGGAAACATTGTCGGCGCGCCCCTGGAAGGTCGTGTTCTGATCGTGGACGACGTTATCACGGCGGGCACGGCCATCCGGGAATCCATTGAGATCATCCGGTCGTCCGGAGCAGAGCCGGCGGGCGTTCTGATCGCCCTGGATCGCCAGGAAAAAGGCAATGGCGAACTGTCGGCCATCCAGGAGGTCGAAAAGGAATTCAGCATTCCGGTGGTCAGTATCATTCGCCTGGAACAAATTCTCGACTACCTCAAGGCAAACCCCGAGTTCGCCGGGCATGCCGAGCAGGTAGCCCAATACAGAGACCGTTACGGAGTCTGACCGATGAGCCATCGTCTGTCTGTTTATTCCTCGGCTGCCCTGCTGGCTGTCTGCCTGGGCACGACACTAACTGCCCATGCGCAGATGTATCGCTATACCGACGACAATGGACAGGTGGTGATCGGCAACACGATCCCCCAGGAAGCAACAAAGCGGGGCTACGACATCCTCGGCAGCAATGGTCGCGTGGTCGAAACCGTACCTCCGGCCCCGACCAAGGAAGAAATTGCCGCACGTGAAGCCGAAAAGCAGCGCGAGCAACAACGCGAAGAGCAGCGCAAGGAGGATGAGCAGCTTCTCAAGCGCTACAGCCATCCCGACCAGGCGGTCAATGCCATGTACCGCAAGGTACGGGAAATGCAGGGCCTGATTCAGCTCAAGCGCGGTAACATCGCAGTGGTCTCCTCCCAACTCGATAATGAACAGAGCCGGGCTGCCGACATGGAGCGAAGCGGCCGGGACATTCCAGAGGCTACGCTGCAGAAAATCGAGCGGCTCGAGTCGCAGATTCAGGATATGGAGCGAGAAATCGCCAGCCAGCAGAAGGATATCCTCGAACTCAAAGAATCGTACCTCAAGGATATCAAGCGCCTGGAAGAGATCACCGACGAGAAGCGCACCCTGCCACTGGATCCTCCCAAGGAAAACTGACCGGACGTCACTGACCGAAGCGCACAAAAAAGGGGCGTTGCCGATCGGCAACGCCCCTTTTTCATTACGGACCTGCCTGAGCCGGTCCGTCAACGCCATCACGCAGAAGCAGTGCTCTTGCTTGCAGAACCGGTGCTCTTACGAGCGGTGGTTTTGCGGGCTGCCGGCTTCTTGGCAACGGTTTTCTTGGCTTCCTGAGCGGACTGAGCCACTTCTTCCGCCGTGTCGGAAACGGCATCGGCGCCTTCCGCGGCTTCCTTCTCGAGCTTGGCAACCAGATCGGCTGCGAAGCTGCCGAAGCGGCTGTTCAGGCTGCGAAGCTGCTCGAAGAGGCTCTCGCTGTAGCCATCGTAACGCTTGCGCAGGGTCTTGACGCTGTACTCGCGCGCCTCAGACTCCAGCTTCTCGGCGTACTCGAACGGCTTGGAAGCCAGTTTCTTCTGCTGTTCTTCGGCTGCGTTGATGCCCTTCTCAACGATGTCCTGAAGTTGTTCCTGATAGGATTTCAGTTTACCCATGATAATTCTCCCTGCTTTGTCGAACATTCAACAGCCCTGAGGCAGTTGCCTTTACGGGCCTCTTTAAGCTTTCAGCCTCCAAACTACGGGTAAAAATTAGAATGTTCATACTAAAACAGAAATCCAGTGCACCCGGGACATGACCCATTGGTCACTTGATCCAGAGAGGAAGTCGGGCATAATGCAAACGATTTCGGAAGCTCGTCTACCCGCATTATTCCGGCTCCACCCATAACGAAAACAGTTGTGGCCCTGTAAGGGCCTGCATGCGAGCATTATCGAGCACTATGAAGCAGCAATCCCGAACGTTCTGGCGGGCAGGGCACCCGTTCAGTCGAGGTATTATGCCCGCACTCTGTATTCTGGCCCTGATGCTTGCGGGCTGTAACGGAGGCTCTGCCAGCGACCAGCCAACACTGTCCTGGAGTGCGCCAATGACCCGCGCCGATGGCAGCGCATTGCGGGTCGGCCAGATCGAATCATTCAAAATCTATTACCGGTTACGGCACGAGCAGACCTTCCGGCTGCTGGGGCGACAGGACTCGACCGTCACCCGTTACCGGCTGCCATCCCTGCCGCCTGGAGCGTACGAGTTTGCCATCAGCACGGTGGATACGGAGGGTTTGGAAAGCAGGCGTTCCGAGCCAGTATCCGTTGACCTGATCTGACCCGGACGGAGAGATAAAACTACCAGCGGAAAAGCACCCAGCTGGGCACCAGCAGGTCGGACTTGGTTTCCCGGATCCAGCCTCCGCCATCCGCCGGCACCAGGTAATATTCCTTGCCAACATCCGGAATCACCTTGATCTCCATCAGCTGACCGTTTACCCGATACTCGTAGAAGACTTTCTTGTCACCCGGACGGATGACAATCTCCGGCCCGCCATCTGCGGGCTGATAGTCGGAGACGACCACCGGCTCTTTTGGCGTTTCCACCGGCGTCTGGTCCAGGGCACCTTTATCCTGGGCCAGGGCCGCCAACGGCATGCAGGCCAGCAGCAGGGCCGGACAGGCGATACGTTTCATTTTCGTGCTACCCTTTTGTCCACTGAATTCGTTACAGAGTTGCACAAGCCAACCCACGCTTCAATCAGAATCCGGATCCGTATTTGTATGAATGATCAAAAGACCCCACCGGTGGTACTGGTAGACGGTTCATCCTATCTGTTTCGTGCCTATCACGCGCTACCGCCCCTCACCAACAGCAAGGACCATCCAACCGGGGCCATCAAGGGTGTGATCAGCATGATCCGTCGCCTGGAGCAGGATTTTCCCGGGTCAAAAATGGTGGTGGTGTTCGATGCCAAGGGCAAAACCTTTCGCCACCAGATGTACGAAGACTACAAAGCGAACCGCCCCCCCATGCCAGAGGATCTGGCCATCCAGATCGAGCCCATCCATGACATCGTGAAGGCCATGGGGCTGCCACTACTGATCGTACCGGAGGTCGAGGCGGACGACGTGATCGGCACCCTGGCCAATGAGGCCACCAGCAAGGGCATCGATGTCGTCGTCTCCACGGGAGACAAGGATATGGCGCAACTGGTCAGTGATCATGTCACGCTGATCAATACCATGACCGAGACCCGGATGGACCGCGAGGGAGTGGTCGAGAAATTCGGTGTTACGCCGGAACAGATCATCGACTACCTGGCCCTTGTAGGCGACAAGGTGGACAACATCCCCGGCGTCAACAAGTGCGGCCCCAAAACCGCGGTCAAATGGCTGGAATCCTACGGCGATCTGGACAACCTCATGGCCCACGCCGAGGACATCAAGGGCAAGATTGGCGAGAACCTGCGCGACGCACTGGAAACCCTGCCCCTGAGCCGAGACCTGGCGACCATCAAGACCGATGTCGAGCTGGAATTTGGCCTGGAAGATCTTCAGCTCCGGCAACAGGACGACGAGCAGTTACTGACGCTGTTCCAGGAATACGAATTCCGCAACTGGATCTCCGAGCTGGAGACCGCCGGCGCCGAAACGAATACGAAAGACAGCAGTGCTGCGCAGGCGCCGACCGAAAAACGCTACAGCGTGATCACCGGGCAGGAAGAACTGGACGACTGGCTGAAGCGATTGAAGGCATCCGATCTGTTCGCCTTCGACACAGAGACCACCAGCCTCCGTTACATCGATGCCGAGATTGTCGGGGTGTCCTTTGCTGTCGAGGCGGGCGAGGCCGCCTACGTCCCCCTGGCTCACGACTACATGGGCGCGCCGGATCAACTGGACCGGGAACAGGTACTCTCCCAGCTCAAGCCGCTGCTGGAAGATCCCGATCAGAAAAAGGTGGGCCAGAACCTCAAGTACGACAAGAACGTGCTGGCCAACCACGGCATCAACCTGGAGGGCATTGCCGAGGACACCATGCTGGAGTCCTACGTGTACAATTCGGTCGCCACCCGCCACGACATGGACAGCCTGGCCCGGGAATACCTCGACGAACAGACGATCACTTTCGAATCCATTGCCGGCAAGGGTGCCAAGCAGCTCACCTTCAACCAGATTGACCTGGACAAGGCCGGTCCCTACGCGGCGGAAGATGCAGACATCACCCTGCGCCTGCACCAGACGCTCAGCCCGAAACTCCGTAACACCGGACGACTCGACGCAGTCTACCGGGAGATCGATCTCCCACTGGTACCGGTGCTCTCGCGTATGGAACAGCGGGGTACGCTGATCAGCGCCAGCGTGCTCAGAAAACAGAGCCAGGAGCTGGCCGAGCGCATGGCCGAGTTGGAAAAGGCAGCTCACGAGGTAGCCGGAGAAAGCTTCAACCTCGGATCCACCAAACAGCTTCAGGCCATCCTCTACGACAAAATCGGACTGAAGGTGATCAAGAAGACCCCGAAAGGCGCCCCGTCGACAGCGGAGCCGGTTCTGCAGGAATTGGCACACGAGCACGAACTGCCCCGATTGATCGTCGAACACCGCAGCCTGAGCAAGCTGAAATCCACCTATACCGATACCTTGCCGGAATTGATTCATCACCGGACCGGACGGGTTCACACCTCTTATCACCAGGCCGTGACCGCCACCGGACGGCTGTCGTCGTCGGAACCGAACCTGCAGAACATTCCGATACGGACAGAAGAAGGCCGCCGCATCCGGCAGGCCTTCATCGCACCGGAAGGCTACAAACTGGTGGCGGCCGACTATTCCCAGATCGAGCTCCGGATCATGGCTCACCTGTCCGGAGATAAGGGCCTGATCACTGCCTTCGAACACGGTGAGGATATTCACAAGGCGACGGCGGCCGAGGTGTTCGGCGTTTCCCTGTCCAACGTCAGCACAGACCAGCGCAGAAGCGCAAAAGCCATCAACTTCGGTCTGATCTATGGCATGTCCGCGTTCGGACTGTCCCGCCAACTGGGCGTCGAACGCAAACTGGCCCAGGAATACATCGATCGCTACTTCGAACGGTATCCGGGTGTTCTCAAGTACATGGACAACATCCGCAAGCAGGCCCACGAGGACGGATTCGTTGAAACGCTGTTCGGTCGGCGCCTGTACCTGCCCGAGATCAACGCCCGCAACAAACAGATGCAACAGGCCGCCGAGCGCACGGCCATCAACGCGCCCATGCAGGGGACGGCGGCCGACATCATCAAACGGGCCATGATCGAGGTTGACACCTGGCTGCGCGAGGCACATCCAGACGACGCCCGCATGACCATGCAGGTACACGACGAACTCATTGTCGAAGTCAGGGAGTCAGCCCTCGAGGAGGTGCGCGACGGGCTGGTGAAGCGAATGTCGGAAACCACGAGACTCGATATTCCCCTGGTCGTGGACGCTGGCGTCGGCGATAACTGGGACGAGGCCCATTGACTGATCCAAGCGCCGGCCCGGTTGCCTGAATGGTCTGACCGGGCCCGCGCACATCTCAAAACGGTGCACGCATCCCGCTCCGCGCACCAAAAGCCGGCAATCTTTCACACCCCTGGTGACACACCTCTCCATCAGAGCGCGATCCTGCGTTCCCCCGGACACGGCATGAAATTCGCTTAATCTTTCACGTCGGTCGCCATCCCACCATCGATTCCACGGATGGCGCCATGTTGTGACACACCCTATCGAGGCCGTCATCATGACTACCCTGGCATCGGAACGAAGCTGGCTATTGGATCCGAATCTTCTGAAACTGGTGCACCAGTGCCGCCGACTGATTCAGTCCGAATTCGGCGTAAAACTGCACCTGACCGAACAACATCTGGAAGAGAGACTGGCGGATTATGCGGGAAAGACCCGTTCGCCCCACTTGATCAGAACCTGGGAGGCACTGAAGGCACAGGTTCCGCAGCTGTCGGTGTCGGCCGAATCGGGAGAGGCCCAACCGAAACGACTGTATCGTGGGCAGGTGATTGAAGAGGAACCGGGGAACCCGACCGGCAATGCCGAACCGGATTCCCCGCCCCTGCCGCGAAAAACCAAAGTGATTTACCGCGGTCAGGTCATCGAGTGAGAGATCAGAAGGCCTTGCTGACCTGGATACCGGCACTCCAGGCGCTCAGGTCGTATTCTCCGGAATAGGCAGAATTCGGATCTACAGGGTTAGGCTGGGTACCAGCGCTGGTCAGCACGTAAGACTGGTCAGAGACTTTCGGATCCTCTGTGAACAGAAGTGTTCCAACGGCAGCATCAACAGTCCAACCTGAATGCTCGTCCGCCCATTGCGCGCCCAGTGACAACCAATGGCGATCCGACGAAGGAATTCGAGCGGTCACGTACTTATCTACAGGCGACTCGTCCCAAGCGTAACCTGCCTTAAGAGCCCACTGGCGGGATACCTGCCAAACGCCACCGACATTCAACTGCCAGGTATCTTTCCACTCCTCCGGGATATGAGTAAGGAGCCCGGGCGATCCGCCAGGACTTTTGCCTGTCAAGGGCTTGCTGGAATCGGTCCCATACACATCGAGAGATTCAAAACGACTCCATTTTGCGTATGTAGCGCCAGCCAGCAGAGTTACGGTATCTGATAGCTTGTGCTTCAGACCGACGGTAACACTCTCGGGAATGGCCAGAGGCACCTTAACCGGTTCAGTGGAGTCAAAGGGAACAGAAGCTCCTCCGCCAACTTGGGGAGTTTGGGGAGGAGTAATGGTGGCAATATCGGTGAACTCCGCATCGCCAGTAAGGTTTAGAGTAGTTCCTGTTTGCGCAGTCAGACCGACCTGGGTTCGATCATTGAACTCATACAAAAACCCGACGCGGAAAGTAGCGCCGATATCATCCCCTTGAATGTCCGCGTAACCTTGTTCGGGTGCAAGAACCGGTCCGGTAGCTTGGGCATTCGTGCCAGAGTTATCCTGAAACTTCGTCAATGTGCCCTTTGCATAAATAATATTGATGCCGGCCCCCATCGAGAGCCCCTGTCCATTGCTTACAGAAATTGACGGAGTAAATGAAATGGCCGTTAACTCAGTTTTGTCCGCGAAAAAACGCCCGACAAAATCATCTTTATAGTTTGCCGCAAGACCATAAGGCGCATGGATACCGAAACCAACATCGATCGAATCGTTGATTTCATGAGAGAGGTAGAAATTCGGCAGAACAGCAGGGTCGGCAATATCACCCCCGGTAGATCCGGTAACCTCCTTATCCACCTGATTGATTCCGATAGCACCGTCTTTCGCCTCGGCATCAATATCCAGCACCGCCGCACCGAAGGAAATATTGGTGCCGGACAACTGGCTCATGCCGGCCGGGTTGAACAGAACGGTCGTGGCATTTTCCGGGTTGGCAGCCACACCGGCGTTGGCCACGCCCATGGCGCTGGCGCTCTGTTCGTTGAGGGAAAAACCGCCGGCGAATGCGGTAACCGGAGCCGCCACGGCGGCGAGAGTCGCCAGGCGAATCGCCTTTACGAGAGCATTGGTGTTCTTGTGCATGGTCACTCCTTATTGAATCCGGCGCGGAGTATACGCAGCACGGGCCAATGGCCTCAAATGCAAAGCCTATTGATTCGGGGCGACAACTATCTACAACTTTCGTCGAACGCCCCGAAAAACTCAGTCATCCTGGATCGACAGCTTGTCCACTGACGATGACAGTTTATCGGCGCCGTGCGCATCCGCACCCAGCTTGATCATAAGACGCAGGTCGTTCGCGGAGTCCGCGTGCGCAAGTGCGTCCTCGTAGGTAATGGAACCCTCCGAATACAACCGGTACAACGCCTGGTCGAACGTCTGCATGCCGGATTCGGTGGATTTGGCCATCAATTCCTTCAGTTTATGAACTTCCCCTTTCCGGATAATGTCCGCTGCCAGAGGTGAGTTGATGAGCACTTCAATAACCGCCTTCCGTCCCTTGCCATCCGGAGTCGGCACCAGCTGTTGGGCCACGATGGCCTTGAGGTTCAGGGAGAGATCCATCCAGATCTGATTGTGTTGCTCCGGCGGGAAGAACTGGATGATCCGGTCCAGCGCCTGGTTGGCGTTGTTGGCGTGCAGCGTCGCCAGACAGAGGTGCCCGGTCTCGGCAAACTGCACGGAATACTCCATGGTCTGGCGAGTCCGCACCTCACCGATCAGGATCACATCCGGCGCCTGACGCAGGGTATTCTTCAGGGCCACTTCGAAACTCTCCGTGTCGATCCCAACCTCGCGCTGGGTCACGATGCATCCCTGGTGCTGGTGGACGAATTCGATCGGATCCTCGATGGAAATGATATGACCCCGGCTGTTCCGGTTCCGGTGGCCGAGCATGGCGGCCAGCGAGGTGGACTTACCGGTACCGGTGGCACCGACGAAGATGATCAGGCCCCGTTTTGTCATGGCCAGATCTTTGACGATACCCGGCAGTGCCAGATCATCAATCTGGGGAATCTTCACTTCGATCCGACGCAGAACCATGCCGCACAGGTTGCGCTGGAAGAAAGCACTCACCCGGAAGCGGCCGATACCACGTGCGCTGATGGCGAAGTTACACTCGTGGGTTTCTTCGAACTCGGCGCGCTGCTTGTCGTTCATCGCTCCGTAGACGAACTCACGGGTCTGCTCCGGCGTCAGTGCATTCTTGGTGACCGGCAGCACTTTCCCGTTCACCTTCATGCTCGGCGGCACACCAGCCGTAATAAACAGGTCCGAACCGCCCTTCTCCACCATTAACCGCAACAGTTTTTCGAATTCCATTTTTTGTTACCTGCTTTGCTTCTTGCTAATGCGGACTCCCCGTCGCTGCCTGAAGGATCGGGGTATTCCGCCTTTCCGGGACTGTCTGCAGCATGGATGCTGCAGTCAAGCGTACAGGGATGTATTTACAGCGTGTCCCGGAAAGGCGGAACACCCCGATCCCTGCACCCTGGCAGACGCCAACCAAGGTGCCTGCTTAAAAATTATCCGGCATCTTGGCCTTCGCCCGTGCCGCATCACGGGACACCAATCCCTTCTGCAACAGCCGCTCCAGACACTGATCCAGCGTCTGCATGCCAATGGAGCCACCGGTCTGGATCGCCGAATACATCTGGGCGATCTTGTCTTCCCGGATCAGGTTCCGGATCGCCGGCGTGCCGATCATGATTTCGTGGGCCGCAATCCGGCCACCGCCCATTTTCTTCATCAGAGTCTGCGAGATAACCGCCTGCAGCGATTCCGACAACATGGAGCGGACCATCGACTTCTCTTCCGCCGGGAACACGTCAACCACCCGGTCAATGGTTTTGGCCGCCGAGGTGGTGTGCAGGGTGCCAAACACCAGGTGGCCGGTTTCGGCCGCTGTCAGCGCCAGACGGATGGTCTCCAGGTCCCGAAGCTCGCCCACCAGAATGATGTCCGGGTCTTCCCGCAGGGCAGAACGCAGCGCTTCGTTGAAGCCGAGCGTATCGCGATGCACTTCCCGCTGGTTCACCAGGCACTTCTTGGAGTCGTGAACGAATTCGATGGGGTCTTCGATGGTCAGGATGTGCTCGTAGCGAGTGTCGTTGATGTAGTCCATCATCGCCGCCAGGGTGGTGGACTTACCGGAGCCGGTCGGCCCCGTTACCAGCACCAGACCACGGGGAACCGATGAAATGTCCTTGAAAACCTGGCCCATGCCCAGATCTTCCATGGTAAGGACCTTCGAAGGGATGGTCCGGAATACCGCACCGGCCCCGCGATTCTGGTTGAACGCGTTGACACGGAAGCGGGCCACGCCAGGGACTTCGAAGGAGAAGTCGGTTTCGAGGAATTCCTCGTAATCCTTGCGCTGCTTGTCGTTCATGATGTCGTAGATCAAGCCGTGCACTTCTTTGTGCTCCATCGGCGGCAGGTTGATCCGGCGCACATCGCCATCGACACGAATCATGGGGGGTAAACCGGCGGAAAGGTGCAAATCGGACGCACCCTGTTTGGCCGAAAAGGCAAGCAGTTCAGTAATATCCATAGGTTCCTCGGAGGGCTTTTTCTTTTATTCCAGAAGCGGCAAACTCACACTATGAGCAGCATAGCAGACAACATCGGGAGCGTAACCCGACGCATACAAAAAGCAACATTGCAGGCCGGGCGAGCGCCCGAGAGCGTGCGGTTGCTCGCTGTCAGCAAGACCCGCTCCCCGGATGAACTGCGGGAAGCCCATCAGTCGGGCCAGACCGCCTTTGGCGAGAACTACCTGCAGGAAGCGCTGGAAAAAATGGAGGCCCTGGCGGATATTGCCGACCTTGAGTGGCACTTCATCGGTCCCATCCAGTCCAACAAGACCCGCCAGATCGCCGCTTCCTTCTCCTGGGTACACAGCGTGGACCGCCTGAAAATTGCCCGCCGGCTCAGCGAGCACCGACCGGAAAACCTTCCTCCGCTGAATATCTGCCTGCAGGTGAATATCGACGGCGAGGACACCAAATCGGGGTGCACCCTCGAGTCACTTCCCGGACTGGTGGAAGCGATCAGTGAGCTGCCGCGCCTGTCGCTTCGGGGCCTGATGGCGATCCCGGCGCCGGACCAGCCGGAGTCGACACTCCGGGCCCGTTTCCGGTCAATGGCGAATGCCCTGAAAAGCCTGAAACAGGATTTCCCTGCGGCCGGCCCACTGGACACGTTGTCCATGGGCATGTCTGGCGATCTGGAGCTGGCGATCGCCGAAGGAGCCACCTGGGTGCGAGTGGGAACCGCATTGTTTGGTCCGCGACCACCGAAAGGGGATCAGAGCTGAACGGGCAAGTTCCTGCTATCATCGCGGACATTCTGCTAATCGATCAACCGTTGGAGTGAACCTTGAGCACATCACCCACCATCTCATTTATTGGAGCCGGCAATATGGCCAGCGCCATCATTGGCGGCATGCTGGACAACGGCTACAAGGCCGGTGATATCTGGGTCAGTGCCCCGGACGACGGCCACCTGCAAGCCATCCGCAAGCGTTTTGGCGTCAGTGTGACCACGGACAACCGTTACTGTGCACAGCAGGCGAACATGGTTGTCCTTGCGGTGAAACCGCAGGTGATGGCGGATGTCTGTCGGGACATCGCCCCGGTGGTCCAGAACACCCGACCGCTGATGGTCTCCATCGCCGCCGGTCTGACAGCCGACACGCTGGATGAATGGCTCGGCGGCGGCCTGCCACTCGTTCGGGTCATGCCCAATACGCCCTCTCTGGT
This sequence comes from Marinobacter santoriniensis NKSG1, assembly GCF_000347775.1. Lineage (GTDB taxonomy): Bacteria > Pseudomonadota > Gammaproteobacteria > Pseudomonadales > Oleiphilaceae > Marinobacter > Marinobacter santoriniensis. Next base: position 109,727 of record NZ_APAT01000026.1, on the reverse strand, counting down.
TGGCAAAGGCGCAGCGGGACTGTTCGCGAACAAGCATGTGAAGGACGACCAGAAGACCATGGTCCAGTCGGTGTTCGAGAGCATTGGCTCCGCTCTGTGGGTTGACGACGAGAACCTGCTTCACGGCGTCACAGCGCTTTCGGGAAGCGGTCCCGCCTACTTCTTCCTGATGCTGGAGGCATTGGAGGCCGCCGCCACAGACGCCGGCATCGAACCGGCCACTGCCCGGGAGCTGGCCATCCAGACCATGGCCGGCGCCGCGGAGATGGCAGCCCGCAGCGAACACGACCCGGCCCAGCTCAAGCGCAACGTGATGTCGCCCGGCGGCACCACCGAGCAGGCGGTGAACACCTTCGAGGAAGGCGGACTTCGGGATCTGGTGAAAAAGGCTTACCAGGCTGCCTTCAAACGCTCGGAAGAGATGGCCAGCGAGCTGGCCGGCAAACAGTAACCGATAACGGAGAGACAGCTTCATGCTGGCAGACATTCTGATCACGATACTGCTGATTGCGTCGACTTTTTACATGACCATCGTGCTGCTGCGCTTTCTCCTGCAGCTCGCACGTGCCGATTTCTACAATCCGATATCCCAGTTCGTGGTCAAGGCCACCAACCCTCCCCTCCGGCCACTGAGGAAAGTCATCCCCGGATGGGGCGGCATTGACGGCGCCTCTCTCATACTGGCGGTGCTCATCCAGGCGATCACCTTCTTTTTCATTCTGGTGCTGCTCAACGGCGGCATTCCGGGCTTCAATCCGGTGACGCTGCTGGTGTGGGCCGTTCTCAACGTGCTGGACCTGATTGTCAAAATCTATTTCTGGTCAGTCATTGCTGTGGTTGTGGTCAGCTGGATTGCGCCTCACAGCGGGCATCCCGCCATTCAGCTGGTGGCTCAGATCACCGAACCGGTGATGCGCCCGGTCCGGAACATCATGCCGGCCATGGGGGGCCTCGACCTCTCCCCGATCATCGTTTTCCTGATTCTCAATGTGATTTCCGTCGTCATCGATCACATGAAACTGGCCGCAGGACTGGGTTCCATCGGCCTCGGAATGTAGACCAAGCCTCCAAACTACATTTCGTTACACTTGGCGACGAAAACAATCATTCCATACCGCAGAATCAAGCCACTGATTTTGCGGTATTTTTTTGCCAATCCAGAATAACAAAGAGACAGAGTGTGACCCATCCGAGTACACGACGCGGAAAGAGCGGATATCATTAACGATAACCACTAACAACCGGGTCTATTCGGGCATCCAAAGCCCGAATGCCGCCAAACCGGGAAGTCGCGCAGAAGGAAACTCCAATGAACCCACAGGGAACTCTGTCGCAGCAGGTCGAGGCCTACCACAACTGGAAAAAGGAGCTGATCCGCCAGATTGGCCGATATCGATTGTGGCTGCAGGACAACGACCTGTTCTCGGACGACATCAGCACCCGCATCCGTCATGGCCTGGAACTGCTCATTGAGGACGAACTGACGATCGCGTTCGTGGGCGAGTATTCCCGGGGCAAGACTGAGCTGATCAATTCCCTGTTCTTCTCCAATTACGGGCAACGCATGCTGCCGTCCCAGGCCGGCCGTACCACCATGTGCCCGACGGAACTCTTTTTCGACCGCACGGCAAACCAGAACTACCTGCTACTGCTGCCTATCGAGACCCGGACCGGTGAGCTGTCGCTGCAGCAACTCCGGAATCAGCCGGAACGGTGGGTGAAGCACGAACTCGATGAACGCGATCCCGAGGTCATGCGCGAAGTGCTCGCCGAAGTCGCACGGGTCAAGAGCGTTCCTCCGGAAGAAGCCCGCAGCCTAGGGTTCGACGAATCCATGCTGGAACACGACCGGAACAACCCGGGCAATGTCCTGGTGCCTGCGTGGCGTAATGCCCAGATCAGCATTCGCCATCCCCTGTTCGAGCGTGGCCTGCGGATTCTCGATACACCGGGGCTGAATGCCCTGGGGTCCGAGCCCGAACTGACCATCAGCATGTTGCCCCGCGCCCACGCGATCATCTTCGTGCTCAGCGCCGATGCCGGCGTGACCGCCAGCGACATGACCATCTGGAAAGAGCACATCGACACCGAGCACGCCGATCATCGTGCAGGGCGCTTTGCGGTGCTCAACAAGATTGACGTGCTCTGGGACGACCTCCAGGGCGAAAAGCACACGCAGGAAGCCATCGAACGGGTCCGCAGCTATACCGCCGATCACCTTGGCATCCGGCAGCACGATGTCATCCCCCTCTCCGCCAAACAGGGACTGCTGTCCCGGGTGCGACAGGACAACGATCTGTTCGAGCGGTCGAACATCGGCAAGCTGGAACAGCTGATTATCCAGCGCATCCTCATGCACAAGGAGCAGCTGATCACCCAGAGCCTGATCAACGATCTGCTCGGCATGCTGCAAAACAGCCAGGCGGCCATGCAGACACGCCTGGCGTCGCTGGAAGAAGAGCTTATCGCCTGTGCCGGCCCGAGCCTGGACAAACCCGCCCTGGGACGTCTTGCCGACCGGGCGCAGCAGGACTACGACTTCTATTACAAGAAGCTGATCACCCTGCGATCGAGCCGCCGATTGATGGATTCCCAGGGCGCTACGCTCAGTGACATGGTGAGCCAGCAACGTTTCGAGGATCACGCCGCCAAGATCCGCGAGTCGATGTCAAAGAGCTGGACCACAGCCGGCATGAACCGGGCCATGGATCATTTCTTCGAACTGCTGGAGAGCGACCTTACCAATCTGATGAGCGAAGGCCGGCTCGCGGAAAAAATGGTCGGTGCGATCTACCGCCGTTACAACGAGGATACCCGGGCACGGCATCTGGAACCGATCCCACTGAGGGCCGGACGCCATGTCATTGCCATCCGGGAGTTGCGCAAGAAAGCCAAACGGTTCCGCATCAGTCCGAAGAACCTCCTGACCGAACAGTCCCTGCTGGTCCGGCGGTTCTTCAACGTCATGGTCAGTGAGGCGCGGACGCTCTATAGCCGCGTCCGCAAGGATGTCGAGCGCTGGCCCCACGAAGCCCTGCTGCCAATCATGCAGTACTCGATGGAACAGAAGCAGTTGCTGGAACACCAGATCCGGCGCCTGCGCGACATGGTGCGCAGCGATCGGGACAGCCGTGCCGAGCGTGAGCGACTGCAGAACACCATCGCCGACCTCCGGCGGCAACTGGAGCTTGCGGACGCCATGCAGAGACAGATTCGCAAGCCCGCGCCGACATTGATCCAGCAGAAAGTCGTCAACATCTCGGGCGCCGTTTGATCGGCCCCGGGGCATCGGTTGCAGCCATCCCCACCCGACTATAAACTGCTGGGCTGGCGATGGCTTTTTGCGATCGTCGGCCCAGATATTATGGATCGAACCAGGAACCTGTCGCGCCGATGCCCGATTCCCTCCCCGCGGATTCTGTCGGGATAGTCACCCCGCAGTCTTATCATTTTGACACGCCCATTGAACTGGCCTGCGGTCAGACCCTGGAGAGCTACGACCTGGTCGTGGAAACCTACGGGGAACTGAACGACGACGCCAGCAATGCGGTATTGATCTGTCATGCCCTGAGTGGACACCACCATGCCGCGGGCTATCACAGCATGGAAGACCGTAAGCCGGGCTGGTGGGACAGCTGCATCGGGCCGGGCAAACCGATCGACACCGACCGTTTTTTTGTGGTGTCCCTGAATAACCTCGGGGGGTGTCACGGCAGTACCGGGCCGAACAGCCTCAACCCGGCTACCAACAAGCCCTATGGTCCGGATTTTCCCGTCATTACCGTCGGCGACTGGGTAAAGAGCCAGTCGCTGCTGGCGGACCGCCTGGGGATCCAGTGCTGGGCTGCGGTTGTGGGTGGTTCCTTGGGCGGGATGCAGGCCCTACAGTGGAGCCTGGATTATCCGGACCGACTGCGACACTCCGTGGTCATCGCGTCCACCCCACGCCTGACGGCCCAGAACATTGCGTTCAACGAGGTCGCCCGCCAGGCGATCACGTCAGACCGGGAATTCCACGACGGGCGTTACTACGATTTCAACATCGTACCCCGCAGGGGGCTGATGCTTGCCCGCATGGTGGGTCATATTACCTACCTTTCGGACGCCTCCATGGGGGAAAAGTTCGGACGGGAGCTTCGCGAAGAGGCCTACAAGTTCGGTTACGATGCCGAGTTCCAGGTGGAGAGCTATCTGCGCTACCAGGGCGAGCGGTTTTCCGAGTCCTTCGATGCCAATACCTACCTGCTGATGACCCGCGCCCTGGATTACTTCGATCCCGCCTACGATCACGGTGGCGACCTGTCCCGCGCGATCGCCCGGGCCAGCTGTGAATTTCTGGTACTGTCCTTCAGCACGGACTGGCGTTTCGCACCGGAACGCTCCGAAGAGCTGGTCAACGCCATGATCTCCGCGAGGAAGAAAGTCAGTTATGCAGAGATCGACGCGCCCTGGGGCCACGACGCCTTCCTGATCCCCACACCGAGATACACCGACGTGTTTACCGCGTATATGGATCGAGTGGCACGGGAGGTGGGCGCATGAGACCGGACCTGGAAATCATCCAGCAGTGGATCAAACCGGGAGACCACGTTCTCGATCTTGGTTGTGGTGATGGCACCCTGCTCGATTACCTGCAGCGCGAGCGCCAGGCCACGGGATTTGGTCTTGAGATCAATCCGGATCACATCACGACGTGTATGGGCCGTGGCGTTTCCGTCATTGAGCAGAACCTGGACACTCAGGGGCTGGAGAACTTTGACGACGCCATGTTCGATATCGTATTGATGACCCAGGCCCTGCAGGCCGTCCGGAGACCGGACAAAGTGCTGGATGAGATGCTCAGGGTGGGCAGCGAAGGCATCGTCACGTTTCCCAACTTTGCCCACTGGCGCCTGCGCTGGGGGCTGGCACTCAGCGGCCGGATGCCCGAGTCAGAGGCGCTGCCGTACAAGTGGTACAACACGCCGAATATCCGGCTCTGTACCTTCAAGGATTTCGAGGCCCTGTGTCGCCAGAAAGGCATTCGCATCCGAAGCCGGCGGGTGGTCGACGGCCAGCACCAGAACAGCTGGCTCGCCCGACTGTGGCCCAACCTGCTTGGCGAGATCGCCATTTACCGTATTTCCCGGGAAGAGGAGTGATCCTGATGAACACCATCCAAGCCTTTGCCAGAACACTGATCGCACTCATGCTGTTCGCGATCGCCCTGCCGTCCCAGGCCGCCGGCTCCAAGGATTTCGGCGACTACCAGGTGCACTGGAGTGTTCTGCCCAGCACCTTCCTGTCGCCTGAGGTGGCGCAGGCCAACGATCTTCAGCGCAGCAAGGGCATCGGCCTGATCAACATTGCCATCATGAAGGAACAGGACAATGGCTCCCTCAAGCCGGTTACCGGCCAGGTGGAAGGCAAGGTCAGCAATGACATCCAACAGGTCAATTTCCTGGCATTCCGGCGCATCGAGGAAGGCGACGCCGTCTACTTCCTGGCCCAGTACCAATACAACTCCGGCGAGCTGATGACATTCAACATCACGGCCCGTCCCGCCGGGTTACAGCAGGATCTGACCGTGCGTTTTGCCCACACTCTGTTCAGCGACTGAGCCCATGACCGACAGACTCGTCATCGCCAGTAATAACCGGGGCAAAATTGCCGAATTGACGGAACTGCTTGCGCCTCTTGGGCTGCAACCTGTGGCTCAGGGAGAACTGGGCGTTGGGGAAGCCGAGGAACCCGCCGTCACGTTTGTCGAGAACGCCATACTCAAGGCGCGCCACGCCGCCCGGGAAACCGGGCTTCCTGCGCTGGCCGACGACAGTGGTATCGCCGTGGACGCGCTTGGCGGATTGCCAGGAGTCCGATCCGCCCGCTTTGCCGGCGACAGCGCGACCGATGATGAGAACATCGATGCCCTGCTGGAGGCGCTCGAGAACGTGCCGGACGATCAACGCGGCGCCCAGTTCCACTGTGTTCTGGTTTTTCTCAGGCACGCGGACGATCCCACCCCCATCATCTGCCATGGGCGTTGGCCCGGCAGCATTCTCAGGGCGCGACAGGGTACGGGCGGATTCGGCTACGATCCGGTTTTCCTCGTCCCAGAGCACGGCTGCAGCGCCGCCGAGCTCTCGCGGGAAGAAAAGGGCCGCATTGGTCACCGGGGACGCGCCCTCGCCCAACTGATCGAACACCTGACGGAGGAGCGTTGACGGCATGACCGCCACCTCCGCCGTGGCGGTTGCCCCGCCCCTGAGCCTTTACGTACATGTGCCCTGGTGCGTGCGCAAATGCCCCTACTGCGACTTCAATTCCCACGCTCAGAAGGGCGACATTCCCGAGCAGGCTTACCTGCAGGCCCTGATCGAAGACCTGGAACAGGATCTTTCCTTCGCCGGTGACCGGCCCATCGAAACCATCTTCATTGGCGGCGGGACCCCATCACTGATGAGCGGGGACTTTTATTTTCGTCTGTTCGAAGCACTCCGGAAGCGGCTCACCATTGCCCCGGACGCAGAAATCACGCTCGAGGCGAATCCCGGGACGGTCGAACAGGCCCGATTCAATGCGTTTCGCGAAGCAGGCATCAACCGCCTGTCGATCGGCGTCCAGAGTTTCGATCCAGGACAGTTGCGCACACTGGGGCGCATCCACGATCCGGAAGCTGCCCATCGCGCCGCAGATACCGCGCGCGCCGCAGGCTTCGACAACTTCAATCTGGATCTCATGCACGGCCTGCCGGATCAGACTCCGGAGCAGGCCCTTGCGGATCTCAAGGCTGCGCTGGACCATCAGCCACCGCACATTTCCTGGTACCAGCTCACCCTCGAACCGAATACGGAGTTTTTCAGCCGACCGCCCGATCTCCCCGACGACGATCGGCTCTGGGACATCTACCAGGCGGGATCTGCGCTGCTTCGCGAACACGGATTTGACGATTACGAAGTCTCTGCCTGGAGCCGGCCAGAGCGCGCCTCCCGGCACAATCTCAATTACTGGACGTTCGGCGATTACCTGGCCCTCGGCGCAGGGGCACACGGAAAAATCAGCCTGCCCGACGGCAGCATCCGCCGTTACTGGAAAACCCGGCAGCCTGACGCCTACCTGGGACGCATCGGAAGCCGCACCGCCGGCTCGGAGGCTATTGCCCCGGACGAACGGGCCCTGGAATTCCTGATGAACACACTTCGCCTAAAACACGGCGTCGAGGAATCACTGTTCGTCGAACGTACGGGTTTACCGCTGAGGTCAGTTGGAGTAAAACTTGAAGAACTGAGACGAGAAAACCTGCTGGAACGGGGGCGCCTTCAGGCCACAGAGTTGGGCCAGCGCTATCTGAACAGCCTGCTGGAGCGATTTTTGTAATGGATCTGCCGACCGGGTGGGGCACCATGTCCAAGGCCCTCAAGACCAACCTGTTTTCGGCCGTCATACTTCTGGCCGCCCTGTTGGTCATCAATCAGCCGCTGCAGACCGCGTCGGCGCCACAGGGTATTGTCAGCTTTCAGCTGGCCGCCACCGCCGATCAGGCCCATGCCATTCTGCGCAGCTGGCGCTCTGACGGCCAGGCCTGGGCCCAGGTATCACTCTGGCTGGATTTTGTTTTTATCGGTGTCTACGTCATGGCGTTCCTGAGCCTGACCCGGCACTTCATGCGTGACCGCCCCGGCGTCCGGGAGCGCATGGTGGCCCGGTGGGTCCGGGCCCTGTTCGTCGCGGCAGGCATCGGGGATCTTCTGGAAAATGTCCTTTTGCTGAACAACTTCAACCCACCCACGGATGTGGTCAGCCTGTCCGCCACCTTCTGCGCCCTGATCAAGTTCACCGGCCTGACTCTCGGCATCGCCGGCCTGGTCATCATACGAGCCGCCCGGCGCCATCCGATCGCGCCAGGCTGACCCCTACTGTTCAGTTGGTGCGGTGAAACACGAGGTCCCAGACGCCGTGCCCCAGACGCTCACCCCGTTTCTCGAACTTGGTGATGGGCCGGTCATCGGGACGCGGGGAATACTCTCCCACGCCCTGTGAGTTGGCAAAACCTTCCGCCTCACCCATGACTTCCATCATGTGCTCAGCGTAGTTCTCCCAGTCTGTGGCCAGATGCAAAATGCCACCCACCCGCAACTTGTGCCGGATTCGCTGGACAAATTCGGACTGCACCAGACGGCGTTTGTGGTGTTTCTTCTTCGGCCAGGGATCGGGAAAAAAGACCATCACGCGATCCAGACAGGCATCGGGCAGGCACAGATCGATCACGTCGTTCGCATCAATATTGTAGATCCGCACATTTTCGAGGCCGCGTTCTTCGATTTCCTTGAGCAGGGCGCCGACGCCCGGCAGATGCACCTCGACGCCGATGAAGTCCTGCTCAGGCGCCGCTTCCGCCATGTCTGCCAGGGATTTGCCCATCCCGAACCCGATCTCGAGATTGAGCATCGCATCCCGGCCGAACACTTCCCTCGGATCGATCATGCCGTCTTCCCGGCTAAGGCCGTATTTCGCCCAGCCCCGATCAAACGCCTTTTTCTGCCCCTCGGTCATTCGCCCCTGCCGAAGCACAAAACTGCGTACACCCCGACGCGTGGTAACGGGCGAATCCGCGACCTCGGTCTTTTCCTGCGGTTCGTTCTTGTCAGTCATTTCAGGTCCTTACGCGGGTTGCGATTCTTACGATGACACCAGTTTACCAGAGTGTGCCCGGTCAGGAGGAAACCGCCGAAGACGCCCCCCGCTGACGATCAAGCTGCCGATACCCCAATGCTTCGACCAGGTGCGACTGAGCCACCTGGTCCGCTCCGGCGAGATCCGCCAGTGTGCGGGCCAGCCTGAGAATCCGGTGCAGTGCGCGAGCCGACAATCCCAGCCGCTCCATCGCGGAGGTCAGAAGTTGTTCGCTGCTGTCATCCAGGCGACACGCGTTTTGCAGGGCCCGACCGGACAGCTCGGCATTGACCACTCCACGTTTTGCCTGTCGGCCCCGGGCCGCGATCACCCGATCACGAACCGAGGCACTGCTTTCGCCGTCTTCGGCGGATTGCATCAGCATTGAGCCTTCCTGCACCGGAACCTCCACATGGAGATCGAACCGATCCAGAAGCGGGCCCGATATTTTAGAGCGGTAGCGCAGGACCTGGGCCGGCGAACACTGGCATTCGACGGAAGGATGGCCACTGTAGCCGCAGGGGCACGGGTTCATCGCAGCAATCACCTGAAAGCGGGCCGGGAAACGCACCTGCCGGGCGGCCCGACTGATCGCGATTTCGCCGGTCTCCATCGGCTCTCGCAAAACCTCCAGGACGCGACGCTCAAACTCCGGCAACTCATCGAGGAACAATACGCCCCGATGGGCCAGCGAGATTTCCCCGGGTCGGGGACTGCTACCACCCCCAACCAGCGCCACGGAGGACGCCGTATGATGGGGCGCCCTGAACGGCGGCTCCCGCCAGCCGCCCTCACGAACAGGAACCCCGGCCACGGAGTGCACACTGGCGACTTCCATGGCAGCATCATCGGCCAATGGCGGCAGGATACCCGGCAGCCGGCTTGCCAACATGCTTTTGCCGGTGCCCGGCGGGCCGAACAGCAAAAGGTTGTGCCCACCGGCCGCTGCCACTTCCAGCGCCCTCCGGGGCACCTGCTGGCCCCGGACATCGCTGAGATCCGGAGCACTCCCAGAGGAGGATTCCGGCCGATCCATGTCGGCCCGCGGCACCGGCACCAGCCGCGCACGACCCGACAGGTGCTCAACAACCGCAAGAATGTGACTGGCCGCAAGGACGTCTCCGCGACTGGCCAGAGCCGCCTCTCCCGAGTTGGCCTGCGGGATGAGAAGGCCCCGCCCCTCACTGCGGGCGGCCAGAACGGCGGGCAGGATACCCTTGAGCGGTCGCAGAGCCCCATCCAGGGCCAGCTCACCAACAAATTCGAGATCGGCAAGGCTCTCGGGCGGAACCTGCCCGGACGCGGCAAGGATGCCCAGGGCAATGGGCAGATCGAAGCGGCCGCCTTCTTTGGGCAGATCCGCCGGCCCCAGATTGATCGTTATTCGACGGGCGGGGAACTCGAAACCGGCGTTGAGCAGTGCACTGCGCACGCGCTCCTTGCTTTCACGGACACCGGTTTCCGGAAGACCGACAATCGACAGGGCGGGCAGGCCGCCGGAGAGATGCACCTCCACCGTAACGGCGGGCGCGGACACGCCAATACTGGCGCGGGAGTGAACAACAGCGAGCATGTTTTCCTTCCATGGGTCAGTCGGGCAGACATCCTGTCTGCCGTTTGGTCAATCAGCGGGACTCGAGCTTCTGTTCCAGCTCGGCAACGCGTTTCTCCAGCGCGTCCACTTTCTCACGGGTCTTGAGCAGCACCGCCTGCTGGGTCTCGAATTCCTCCCGGGTCACCAGCTCGAGGCGGGACAGCACCGCCATGACGGTTGCACGGGCCTGGGTTTCGATGTCTTCACGGGCGGCACGGGCCATGTCGGGGACAAACTGGCCAAACTGGCCCTGCAACTGGGCAAGGATATCCTGAGGACCTTTCACGTTTTACCTCACTGGTTTCAAAGCCTGTGGATTCCGGGGCTTATAGCCGCCGAATCGGACTCCGGGGAGTGTATCACAGCAGAGAGCCTGCCATACTGTGGCCGGTCGGCTATATAATAGTCCCAGCCGGAAAACCGGATCGCTCCATTATGAGCCACGGCCCGGCGACTCGCCCTGTTTTGGTGCGGCATTCTGCGCCAAACTGGGGAGACCAAAATATAACATACTGTTTTATATTATTTTTTTTGCGTTGGCATAACCGATGCTAAAGCCTACGTACGCAATCCGCACAATTGGTGTGCGAGGTGGCAGCATCCCGAACTCAACAATCGGCCGACGGGCCCTCACTGTTGGGACGGCTTTACCAAGGAGAAAGCAATGAAACTTGTGACAGCGATCATCAAGCCTTTCAAATTGGATGATGTCCGTGAGGCACTATCCGAGATTGGCGTGCAAGGCGTTACCGTCACTGAAGTCAAAGGCTTCGGTCGGCAAAAAGGACATACCGAACTTTATCGTGGCGCGGAATACGTCGTGGACTTCCTGCCGAAGGTCAAAGTGGAAATCGCCATCGGCGATAACCTGCTCGACCAGGTCATCGAGTCCATAACCAAAGCGGCCAACACCGGCAAGATCGGTGACGGCAAGATTTTCGTGACCGAACTGGAACAGGCCATCCGGATCCGGACTGGCGAAACCGGTGAGGAAGCGGTCTGATTCAGGCCTGACCTTCGAATCAGCCAACGCAAAACTTATAACCTGAAAAGCCTCGTGCGGAGGGCTTCAAATGGAAAGCAACGTATTTCAACTGCAGTATGCTATAGACACCTTCTATTTCCTGGTGTGCGGTGCATTAGTCATGTGGATGGCCGCTGGCTTTGCCATGCTGGAATCCGGCCTGGTGCGTGCCAAGAACACCACTGAGATCCTGACCAAGAACGTCGCGCTTTTCGCGATTTCCTGCATCATGTACCTGGTGTGCGGTTACGCCATCATGTACGGCGGCAACGTGTTCCTCGCGGGCATTGCCGACGTTGATGTTGCCAGTGTCCTCGGCGATTTTGCCGGCCGTGACGGTGGCTTCGAAGGCGGCTCCATCTACTCCGGTGCGTCCGACTTCTTCTTCCAGGTCGTGTTTGTGGCGACCGCCATGTCGATCGTCTCCGGTGCCGTCGCCGAGCGTATGAAGCTCTGGGCGTTCCTGATCTTCGCAGTCGCAATGACCGGCTTCATCTATCCGATGGAAGGTGCCTGGACCTGGGGCGGTGCGTCCGTATTCGGCATGTACACCCTCGGCGACCTCGGCTTCAGTGACTTTGCCGGTTCCGGTATCGTTCACATGGCCGGTGCAGCGGCAGCGCTTGCCGGTGTCCTCCTGCTGGGTGCCCGTAAAGGCAAGTATGGCCCGAACGGCGAGATTCGCGCCTTCCCGGGTGCCAACCTGCCGCTCGCGACTCTGGGTACCTTCATCCTGTGGATGGGCTGGTTCGGCTTCAACGGCGGTTCCGTCCTGAAGCTGGGTGATATCGCCAGCGCCAACTCGGTTGCCATGGTCTTCCTGAACACCAACACCGCCGCTGCCGGTGGTGCGGTTGCTGCCCTGATCACGGCTCGCCTGATGTTCGGCAAGGCCGACCTGACCATGCTCCTGAACGGCGCCCTGGCCGGCCTGGTGGTGATCACTGCTGAACCGTCCACACCGAGCGCGCTGACGGCCACCATCTTTGGTGCCCTGGGCGGCGTGCTGGTTGTCCTGAGCATCGTGGCCATGGACAAGATGCGGATCGACGATCCGGTCGGTGCGATCTCCGTGCACGGTGTTTGCGGCCTGCTGGGTCTGCTGCTGGTGCCGGTCACCAACGGCGATGTCAGCTTCTCCGGCCAGATCATCGGCGCCATCACCATCTTCGTCTGGGTCTTCGTAGCAAGCCTGATCGTCTGGGGTATCCTGAAGGCGGTCATGGGTCTGCGGGTGACCGAAGAGGAAGAGTACGAAGGTGTGGATCTGTCCGAGTGTGGTATGGAAGCCTATCCGGAGTTTGTCAGCGGCAAGCCGTAGTCGTTGACCACACGGTAGAAACCAAAGAGGGGTGCCTGCGGGCACCCCTCTTTTATTTCGGTTTGTCGTCAGCCCTCGCCGGGGACCACGTAATCCTCAAGTTCGTCCACCATGAACTGGGGCATCGCCAGCGCCCCCTGATGCACGCCGGGGTTGTAGTAGCGGGTGACGAAAGGACGGTTGGTGGCATCCTCTTCGCGGAAGTAACGCAGCGGATTGTCTTTGCTGGCCATCGTGCAACTCCACCAGCCCGTCGGATACACAGGCTGAGGAAACGGCAACGTCTGGACGTGACCAAAGCCCGCCTTGCGCATATCTTCATGGATGGATTTGATGATGGTCCCCGTATGCAGCAGCGGAGACTCACTTTGTTGCACAATGATGCCCCCTTCCCGCAACGCCAGCATGGCATCACGATAGAAATCCAGGGCAAACAGGCCCTCGGCCGGCCCGACCGGATCGGTACTGTCAATAATGATCAGATCGACACTGCCGGGTTCGATATCCCGCATCCACTGGATACCATCGCCAAAAAAGAAATTGGCCCGGGGATCGTCATTGGCTTCGCACAGCTCTGGAAAGTATTTCTCCGACATGCGGGTGACCCGCTCATCGATTTCGACCTGCCAGGCTTCCTCCACTCCCGGATGTTTGAGGACTTCCTTGAGGGTGCCGCAATCACCGCCACCGATGATCACCACCTTCTTCGGATCCCGGTGGGTAAACAGCGCCGGATGGGTCATCATCTCGTGGTAGAGAAAGTTGTCCCTGGTGGTGAGCATGACGCAGCCGTCGAGAACCATCAGATTGCCGAACGTTTCCGTTTCGTAGATTTCCAGCTTCTGGAACGCTGTCTGTTCCTCGTGCAGCTTCTTTTTGACCTGCAGCGAAAACGCCGTGCCCTGGTCCTGGAATACCTCGGTAAACCACCCTTCGTTCAGTGCTGTCATCTAATGTCTCCCGTTGTGCATCGTGGACCGCGTCAAAGCGGCGTATTGTAGAGTCAGACTTTCCGACAACCCAAGCATTTATGCCGGCGCATGCGCACGTATTTTCCACATCCCCGGCTTTCAGAGCATCGAGGTTCCTCCTACAATGACGCCCAGATTCCGGCACCCGCGCCGACCCGGTTCCCTGACAGGATAGCAAGTATGAGCAAAGCCAGCGGCACCCCCGCCCACAAGGTTTACAACATTGCTCACTGGAGCGATGGCTACATTGATGTCGATGGACAGGGCGACGTCCTGATCCGACCGGATCGCGGCCACTCGGACTCCACCATCAACCTGCCGGAACTCACCCGCACGCTGGTCGCCTCCGGCGTCCAGCTCCCGGTCCTGATCCGGTTCACCGACATCCTCCACGATCGCGTCAACCGGTTGTGCAATGCCTTTAACCGGGTGGCGGATGAGCAGGGCTACCGCGGCCGATACACCGCGGTCTATCCCATCAAGGTGAACCAGCAACGCCGGGTGGTCGAAGAACTCCTGGCTACGGAACCGGCGGGCTCTGCGGGCCAGGTAGGTCTCGAAGCCGGCAGCAAGCCGGAGCTCATGGCGGTACTGGCCATGGCCCGCCAGAGCGGGTCCGTTATCGTCTGCAACGGTTACAAGGATCGGGAATATATCCGGCTGGCGCTGATCGGCCAGAAGCTGGGGCACCACGTCTACATTGTGGTGGAGAAGCAGTCGGAGTTGCCGCTCATTCTGGATCAGGCCCGGGAACTCGGAGTTGCCCCCCTGATCGGTGTCCGGGCGAGGCTGGCCACCATCGGCAAAGGCAACTGGCAGAACACCGGCGGCGAGAAATCGAAGTTCGGTCTGTCCGCGAGCCAGGTGCTGGACGTGGTGGAAACCCTCCGGGCGGCGAACGCACTGGATGCCCTGCAACTGCTGCATTTTCACCTGGGTTCGCAGATTGCCAATATCCGTGACATCCAGACCGGGCTCAAGGAGTGCGCACGCTTCTACGCGGAACTGCATCGCCTCGGCGCCCCGGTCGGCACCGTCGATATCGGTGGCGGTCTGGGGGTGGATTACGAAGGAACCCGTTCACGGAGCAGTTGTTCAATGAACTACAGCGTCTCCGAGTACGCGTATAACGTGGTACACGTCCTGCAAGCCGAGTGCGATCGGCTGGGCATCCCCCACCCCGATCTCATCAGCGAATCCGGTCGGGCACTGACTGCCCACCACTCCGTCCTGGTCACCGATGTGATTGACCGGGAACGACCGGAAAACCGGGATCCGGTCAAACCATCAGAGAACGATGCGGCACCTTTACACGACCTCTGGCGGGATCTGGAGAGCCTCGAAGACGAGGATTCACCACGGTCGCTGGCGGAAATCTATCACGATGTCCTGCACGCCATGGCGGATGTACACGGTCAGTTTGCCCACGGCGTGCTGTCACTGCCGGAGCGGGCCCAGGCGGAAACGCTCTATGCGCGCTGTTGCCGCCTGCTGAGAGGCCGGCTAGACAGCGCCAATCGGGCGCACCGGGAAATCATTGACGAGCTCAACGAAAAACTCGCGGACAAACTGTTCGTGAACTTTTCGCTGTTCCAGTCATTGCCCGATGTCTGGGGCATTGACCAGATCTTTCCGGTGATGCCGATCAGCGGTCTGGCCCGCCCGCTGAACCGGCGGGCCGTGATCCAGGACATCACCTGCGACTCCGACGGCCGTATCGACCAGTACGTGGATGGACAGGGCATCGAGACGACCCTGCCGCTCCCCGAGGAAACGGCCGATGGCCCGCTGGTCATGGGCTTTTTCATGACCGGCGCCTACCAGGAGATCCTTGGCGACATGCACAACCTGTTCGGGGACACGCATTCGGTGGATGTACGTCTGGACGGAAAAGGCGGCTACCACATCGGCGCCCCCATTACCGGAGATACCGTCGCCAAGGTACTGCGCTATGTGAACTTCGAGCCGGAACAACTGCTTGCGGCCTATCGCCGCAAATTCTCATCCAGCGCGCTGGATAAGACCGAGCAGAACAGACTGCTGGAAGAACTTGCAGCAGGCCTGGAGGGGTATACCTACCTGGAGGAGTGACGCTCCTCATCAGGCCGCCGGTTTCGCCAGGTGCTGGGCGACACCCCTTCCCATTTCCGGAAGGCCCGCCCGAAATTCGAGGGGTCGCTGTAGCCAACAGCTTCGGCGACCTCATCAATCGTCAGTTCCCGACGACGAAGCAATTCCAGGGCACGACGGTGCCTGAGATCGTCCTGCAGATCCTGAAAACGGACACCCTCTGACGCAAGCTGACGACGAAGTGTCCTCGTCGACAGCGACAGTTGTTCGGCCACCGCCTCGAGCCCGGGCAAGCGGCCATCCCGAACCGACTCAAGGATACGGGTAACCCGCGCCGCAATGGTGGTTGCAGCCTCTATGGAACGCATCTCCTCTTCGCACTGGGCCTCGGCAACACGACGGGTGACCGGATTAGAGAGCGACATGGGCAGCGACAGCAGCCGTCGGTCGAAGCGCAACTGGTTGGCGCCCGCGGAGAATTCGATCTGGTCACCGAACAGACGGCGATACGGCTCCAGATCTGACGGCGGAGGGTAATTCACCTTGCACCAGCCGGTCGAGATCAACCTGTTGCCGAACAGCAGTTGATTGACATCCATAAGCGAGGCCATCACCACGTCGACGTTGAATCGGTAAAGGTCCTCGACGTCGTGCCCCGGATCCAGCTGCAGGACCGCCTCGTTACCCTCTTCAATGAAGGTCAGTTCCATATACACAAAGCGGGTGCGGAAATACTTGATCAGTACCTGAAGCGCCTCGGCCAGGGTATCGCAGCTGATCGCGGCCTGCGCCAGGGAACCATGGGTGGTGAACTTCAGGCGCAGGCCAAATGCCAGTCCCAGTGCGGCATCGCCGGTTCGGGACAGCGCTGCCCGGCAGAGGTTCGTGAACTGGTCCAGCGTAATGAAGTTGTCCGGATGTCCCAACAGCGCCGGACGGATACCGGACTCCGCCAGCAATCGCCGACGATCCACTCCCAGCTCCTCAGCCAGCTGGCACAGGATATCCGCGTAGTGGGCACGGATAATGGGCAGGTTTCCGGTGATGCCAGGTGCGTTCATAGGGGACGCTCGGAACAAAGGGACTCTTTCAGCCTTCAAGATTATCCCGGGCCGCCGCACCACACAATCACCCACCCGACGCGCCATCACCGACGCTCTTGCCAAGCCCCGATCCGGTGGAAAATTTTCAGTGTCGATGATCCAGCCATCCTCCGCCCCCGTAGATCAATAGACTGACAAACCGGTGGCGAGTGCATAGAATGATGATCAGAACCAGCTCAACTCATGCGACTGTCAAGGAGCGTCCAGTGACCACACTGGAACAGAAGCCAGCAAAGGCGGAGGGTCGCAAGGACCCGTGGAGCCAGCTGCTGGACAAAGTGGGCAAACATCAGGATCGCGAGGCTTACCACGCGCTCTTCGAGCACTTTGGCCCACAGATCAAGTACTACGCGATGGCCAACGGGCTCGCCAGCCATGCGGAAGAGCTGGTCCAGGAAGTATTCGTGTCAATCTGGCGGCGCTCCTGCCTCTACGATTGGCGGAAGGCGGCTGCCTCGACCTGGATTTTCACGATTGCCCGGAACCAGCGGATCGACATGCTCCGTAAAATGCAGCGGACCAGTGCAGAGATGCAGGTAGAAACCGAAGACCTCTGGCAGATACCAGGCGAGAATGAGAATGAACCGGTAACCTCTCTGCACCGTCTGATGTCAGAGCGCCGGATCCGGGACTCCCTGAAGCACCTGCCGGAAGAACAGATCACCGTGATTGCCAAGGTCTATATGGAGAACAAGTCGCACCAGATGGTCGCCGACGAACTCGACATTCCGCTTGGCACGGTGAAGAGCCGGGTTCGCCTGGCCTTGAACAAACTGAAAGTGATTTTGCAGGACCAGAACGTATGACACGGCACCATCCCGACAGCCTGAGCCTGATGGAATACAGCGCAGGCAACCTGAGCGAGCCACATGCCCTGTGCATCCGGCTCCATCTGGACAAGTGTCCGCATTGCCGGAGTCGTGTTGACACACTGGACAGCCTCGGGGCTGTCATGATGGAAGAGCAGCCCAAGGTGAGCGTATCGGAGAGCATGTTTGACGACATCCTGGCGCGCATCAGCACCGAGCCGGCGTCCGAACCTGTCACACCGTCCTTGCCAAAGGTAGGCGTTCTCCAGAAGCTCCTGGGCGAAGACCTCAACAGCCTGCCCTGGAAACGGCAGCTTGGCGATGTCAGCGTGCTGGACATTTCCGAAAAGTTTCCGGACCAGAAGGAACAGGTCGTTCTGCAGAAACTGGCGGCAGGCGGAAAAGCCCCCGCGCACACCCATCGGGGTGAAGAGACCACCATCGTACTGCAGGGCGCCTTTGCCGATCAGAAGGGCGTGTTCAACCAGTGGGACTTCGTGGTCCTGACCGATCAGGATGAACACAAGCCGGTTGCGGTAGGGTGTGAGGACTGCATCACCCTGTCGGTACTCAGTGCGCCGGTCAAACTGACCGGAACCTTCACACGGTTCCTGAACCCGTTCCTCCGATAATTTGGCAAAACCCAGGTCCGGCCCGGCGCCCCGTCAACGGGGAGCGGGCCGGACCCGCTCTACCAGGGCAAACGGCTTCCATCCCAACTGTAGAAATACCCATTATCTTCTTCCGTCAAAGCATCGATAACCCGCCACAGGTTGTCTGCGGTGTCGTCCGGCGAGTGCACACGGAGCCGGGACAGGGTCTGCTGGAAGGGCTCACTCAGCGGTGACAATGTGGTGCCCGGATGCAGGGCGATACAGCTCACCGGCTTGCACCGTCGCGGGAGCTCCACCGACAGGTTCCGCACCAGCATATTGAGAGCAGCCTTTGAGCATCTGTACGCGTACCAACCGCCAAACCCATTGTCCTCAATTGACCCGACCTTCGCTGACAGGGCAATAATCCGCTTGAAACGCCTGTGCCGGAGATGCGGCATGAGGCCCTTCATCAGGGTGCCGAAACCGATACAGTTGACCATGAATGCCCGGGCCATTGCCTCAGCGTTCAGGTCCTCCAGCCGTTTTTCCGGAAACAGCGAATGGTCGTGCAGAAGACCCGCGGCATAAATGACCGTATCCAGCCCCGAATCACCAACCACGTCGGCCATCTTTTCGGCGATGTCGGCATGAGAGTCGGTCTCGGCATCCCAGTAGAGCGATTTGCAGCGATCGCCGGACTCGAACGCCTTCGGTGTCCGGCACAGGCCGATGACATGTGCCTCCGGATGATGTTCCAGAACCCGGCTCGCCAGCGCTGATCCGATCGCTCCGCTCGCGCCTGCTATCAACACCTGTTTCATCAATCCCTCCCGGCATCAAACCCTGTTCCCCCCGGCTTCGGGGTCCATTGACCAGGATTTACGCGGCGATCCGGATTTTCTATCAATTTATCCGGTTTTCAGGAGAGCCAAACAATTCAAACACGCGTATGAATCAACGGTTCGACCCGGAGCGGTCCTGGCTCCGATGGAAACACCGGACTCACTGTTGATAACGAGAGGAGAGTATTCATGCGTTACCAGGCACCTGCGAATGACCTTCGTTTTCTACTGTTTGATGTACTGGGCGCGGATAAACTGCACCACCTTGAAAAGTACGCCGATGCCACACCCGATTTGATCAGTGCTGTGATTGATGAGGCCGGGAAACTCGCTGCGGATGTGATCCAGCCAACCAACCAGGTCGGCGACCGCGAAGGTTGCCAGTACGACCCGGAAACACGGAGTGTCACTACTCCGGAAGCCTTCAAGGAGGCCTATCGCACTTTCGTCGAAGGCGGCTGGACAGCACTGGATGCGCCCCTGGAGTTCGGTGGACAGGGTCTGCCTCACACCTTGAAATTCGTGGTGGACGAAATGGTGTGCTCCACCAACCTGTCACTGGGCATGTACCCGGGCCTCACCCATGGCGCGATCAGCGCCCTGCACGCCCATGGTTCCGAGACGCTGAAACAGACCTACCTCGAAAAACTGATTTCCGGTGAGTGGACCGGCACCATGTGCCTGACCGAACCCCAGTGTGGTACCGACCTCGGCATGATCCGCACCCGGGCAACACCCAACGATGATGGCAGCTACAACATCGAGGGCACCAAGATCTGGATTACCGGGGGCGAACACGACCTGGTCGACAACATCGTGCATCTGGTGCTGGCCAAATTGCCCGGGGCACCCGACACCACCAAGGGCATCTCCCTGTTCGTGGTCCCGAAATTCCTGCCGGATTCCGGTGAGCGGAACGCCGCCTTCTGTGGGGGTCTCGAACACAAGATGGGCATCAAGGGCTCCGCCACCTGCGTCATGAACTTCGAAGGTGCCAGGGGCTGGCTGGTCGGCGAAGCCAACGACGGGATGCGGGCCATGTTCACGATGATGAACGAAGCGCGTCTCATGGTCGGTATGCAAGGCCTGGGACTGGCAGAAATGGCCTACCAGGAAAGCCTGGGCTTTGCCCGTGAACGTCTGCAGAGCCGCTCCCTGAGCGGACCGAAAAATCCGCAGGGTCCGGCCGATCCGATCCTGGTTCACCCGGATGTTCGCCGGATGCTGATGCGGCAGAAGGTCATGAACGAAGGCATGCGGGCACTGGCCCTGTTCACCGGCCATCAGCTTGATCTGTCGGTTGCCCATCCGGACGAGGAAATCCGGGAATCGGCCGACAACCTGGTCCAGCTGCTGACACCGGTGGTCAAGGCTTTCCTGACAGACGAAGGCTACAACAATGCCAACTGGGGCCTGCAAGTACTGGGGGGATCCGGTTTCACTCAGGACTGGCCTCTCGAGCAACTGGTACGGGATGGTCGAATCGCCCGGATCTACGAGGGTACCAACGGGATCCAGGCAATGGATCTGGTGGGCCGTAAACTCGCCCTCAAAGGCGGACAACTGGTGCGTACGCTGTTCGGAGTTCTCACCGGCTACCTGAAAGATCAGCCGGAGGCGCCGTTCCGCGAGGAGCTCAAGTCTGCCATCAAGAGTCTGGAGCAGGCGACCGCCTGGCTGGCAACCAATGCCCCCAAGGATCCGGAGCAGGCCGGCGCAGCCGCCACTCCGTACCTGCGGCTGATGGCGTTGACCGTCATCGGGTACCTCTGGTCCCGGATGGCAGGCGTCGCCAGAAAGAAGCTGGAAAACAGCGAGGAGAACGCGCCCCTGCTTGAGGCAAAGCAGGTGTCTGCACAGTTCTACTTTGAAAAGCTGCTGCCGGAGATCCAGTGGCTGCTCACCGATATCCAGAGCGGAAAGAGCAGCATGATGGCCTTCTCGGACGATCATTGGGCGGCGTAAACGTCTCGGGCAGGACCTCAGACGGCCATGGCCGGAAATGACCGACAGTTGGCAACTTGTGACCTTCTGGAATCCGGACCGAGACACGATAATGATTACGTTGATTAGTGTCTCTGAACTAGTCCAGCCCGGTTCCCCGTCGATCCGGGCCTTTCTTTGAAGCCACGCATTTGCGTGGCTTTTTTTATGGGCCTGCTTTTCATCTCCCCCCGGCGCCTGAGTTACAATGCACCCCTTGATTCGCTCCGGCATGCGCCGGATTTCAACGGAGGCCGAATGAACGCCGACGATTACAGTTTTCGTTTCGGAGGAATAGAACGCCTGTATGGCCGGCGGGCCCTGGAGGCTTTCCGGCAGTCCCACATTGCCATCGTCGGCCTTGGAGGCGTCGGATCATGGGCGGCCGAAGCGCTGGCTCGCAGCGGTATCGGGACGCTGACCCTGATCGATATGGACGATATCTGTGTATCCAACACCAATCGCCAGCTCCATGCCCTTGAAGGCCAGTATGGCCGGACCAAAACCGACGCCATGGCCGAACGACTGAAAGCGATCAACCCTCACGCGGACATCCGGGCACACTTCGGCTTCCTGACGACCAAAAACGTCACAGATCTGCTGACAGAGGACATGACCGGCGTGGTGGATGCCATCGACAGCGTCAAGGCCAAAGCGGCATTGATCGCTCATTGCCAGCGCCGGAAACTGCCCGTGGTCTGTGCCGGGGGCGCCGGCGGGCAGATGGACCCGACCCAGATCCGGGTAGCCGATCTCAGCAAGACCACTCAGGATCCACTACTGGCGAAGATTCGCAATCTTCTGCGTCGTGAATACGGATTCTCGCGCAATCCCAAACGGCGATTCGGCGTTGAAGCCGTATACTCACTGGAGCAACTGACGTATCCGGCCGGTGACGGCGAAGTCTGTCTCCAGAAACCGTCCAGTGATGGCCCTGTGCGCCTGGATTGCGCATCCGGCTTTGGAGCCGCCAGCCCTGTCACCGCCAGTTTCGGCTTCGTTGCAGCCTCCCGGCTGCTCAGCCGCATCGCCAGGCGTGCCACTTCATGATTCAAGGGATCTGAATGCCTATGCCCATCAGCACCGTCATGCTCCTCGCCACCATCGGGGTTCTCTCACTCTTCTGTCAGTGGCTTGCCTGGCGCGTTCGCATGCCCGCCATTCTGTTCCTGCTGGCCGGGGGCATTGCCGCTGGCCCCATGTTCGGGTTCCTGGTGCCGGAGGCGGTTTTCGGCGACCTCCTGTTCCCGGTCATCTCCCTGGCCGTTGCCATCATCCTGTTCGAGGGGAGCCTGACGCTCCGCTATGAGGAAATCCGGGGCCACGGCAAAATGGTCCGGAACCTCGTCCCCGTGGGCTCTTTGGTCACTTGCGCCATCGGCACCATCGCCGCCAAATGGATCCTGACGGTGTCATGGCCCGTGGCCCTGCTGTTCGGGGCCATCTCGATTGTCACCGGGCCAACGGTTGTGGCGCCACTGCTCCGGTCCGTTCGCCCCACCTCGAAACTGGCCAACATTCTGCGTTGGGAAGGCATCATCATTGATCCGGTGGGCGCGCTGCTCGCCGTTCTGGTGTTTGAAGGGATTGTTTCGTGGGGACAGGGCAACGTGTTCGGCCATTCCCTGTACATTTTCGGAAAAACACTGGTGGTGGGCTTTCTGATCGGTGCGATTGCCGGTTACCTGAATGGCCTGGTGCTTCGCAAACACTGGATCCCCCAGTATCTCCACAATGCCGGCACGCTTACCTTCATGCTCGGCGTCTATGCCCTGTCCAATGAGATTGCCCATGAATCGGGCCTGCTTACAGTCACCATCATGGGCCTGTGGATGGCCAACATGAAACAGGTGCCCATCGAGAGCATCCTGGAGTTCAAGGAATCGCTCAGCGTCCTTCTGATCTCGGCGCTGTTCATCATCCTGGCCGCCCGGGTGGAGTTCTCTGCCATTGCGGATCTGGGCTGGGGCCTGGTGATCGTGATCGGAGCCCTGCTGCTGGTGGCGCGTCCGCTGAGCATCTTCCTGTCCGCCATCGGAACCGGGCTGAATCTCAGGGAAAAGCTGTTCCTGAGCTGGATTGCCCCCCGTGGTATCGTGGCGGCGGCGGTGTCGGCACTGTTCTCTTTCCAGTTGCAAAAGCTCGGCTATGAGAGCGCCGGGGCACTCGTGCCACTGGTTTTCATACTGATCATAGCCACCGTCACGCTGCAAAGCCTCACGGCCCGCCCGGTCGCCCAGCTGCTCAAGGTGGCGGAACCCGCCGACTATGGTTTCCTGATCCTGGGCGCCAACCAGGTGGCCCGCATGATCGCGGCTGCCCTGAAGAAACACGAAGTTCCGGTTGTGCTCGCCGATACCAACTGGGAGAACGTGCGCCAGGCCCGGATGGAAAACCTGCAGGTCTACTTCGGCAATCCGGTATCCGAGCATGCGGCTACACACCTTGATCTGACAGGCATTGGCAACCTGCTGGTGGTCTCGCCCTACAAACACATGAACTCTCTGGCGACCTACCACTTCCTGGACTGGTTCGGAACCAAATGCGTGTTCAGTCTGGCGGAGGGCGACCAGGACCAGAAGGCGCGTCACCAGACCGCCGAGAAGATCCAGCTCACCCGCGGCCTGTTTGATGGGGTCAGCTACGCCAAACTCGCCAGCCTGGTGAGCCAGGGCTATTCGGTAAAGACCACCCAACTGAGCGAAACCTTCCGGTACGAGAACTTTCTGGAGAAATACCAGCGCCAGGCCCTGGTCCTTTTCGTGTTCGACAGCAAGGAACGGATTTTCCCCGTCAAGCGGATGGATGAACTGAAACCGGACGACGACTGGCTGCTGATCAGCCTGGTACCGCCCCAGGCACCGAAAGAACGAAAGGAAAAGGACCCGGGTGAACGAACCGGCGCAGACGGGGAAACCGGCGGGGAGCCGAAGGCCGGCAAGCGCTGAGAGCCAAGGCCCTCAGCGGCAGTCCAGCACCAGCTTGCCCCGCACGTGTCCACCCTCGAGTGTCTCGTGCGCGGACCGGACATCGTCCAGGGCGAATTGCTGATCGACGTGAACACGAACGTCCCCATCCTCGATCAGTTCGGCGATTTCCTCGAGGTGGAAGACGTCCGGTCGCACCGTCATCCCGTGGGCCCGGAGCCCCATCCGCTCCGCTTCGCTGATGATGTCGTCGGCGGTGACGGTGGGGATGGTCACCAGCACACCCTGCTCTCCGAGGGTGTGCAGGGATCGCTTGCCAATCTCGCCGCCCATCAGATCCAGAACCATGTCGAGCCCATAACACTCGTCGACAAAATCCGTCTCGTGGTAGTCGATCACCTCATGAACGCCCAGCTCCGCCAGGAAATCCCGGTTGCGGGCGGAGGCGGTCGCAATCACGTGGGCACCTCGTTCCAGGGCGAACTGCACCGCAAAATGCCCCACGCCTCCGGCACCGGCGTGAATAAGGATTTTCTGCCCAGATTCCAGGTCACCCATCTCGAACAGACCCTGCCAGGCCGTCAATGCTGCCAGAGGCACGCCGCCAGCCCGCACCAGGTCCAGCTCTTCCGGCACGATCGCCAACTCGTCCGCAGACGCCAGGGCGAATTCCGAGTAACCACCACCGTCTACGGGAAAACCCACCATTCCCATGACACGGTCCCCGGGAACAAACGTCGTCACTCCGGATCCGACCTCGACGACTTCACCCGCCACATCGTAACCGGGCGTCCAGGGCAGCGACCCTTCGATCTGCCGCGCCGCAAAGCCCAACCCCTTGCGGGTTTTCCAGTCGATCGGATTCAGACCGGCGCCGTGCACGCGAATCAGCACCTGCCCGTCGCCCGGCTTCGGAACCGGACTGCTCACCACCTGCAGCACATCCGGCTCACCGAACTGCTCATAGACCACATGACGCATGGAAGCGGCAGTCGCATTGTCACTGGTGTTTTCCATTGAATTCTCCAATTGTGCTGAAGCAGAAGGGCAAAGACACAAACGTTTTCAGACTAGCAGAAATACCCGCGAGCTGTCGGTCAGTCTCTCGTCAGCCCCTTGCCGCCGCGGACCGATGCCGACGACAGTATCTCGGCAAATTCACGCGGGGCCCGGGCCGGGCGCTGGCTTTTCATGTCGACGCAGGCGTGGGTAGAGACCGCCCGCACCAGGGTCTTGCCGTCGGATGGACGTACCAACTGGAACTGACGGGAAGACCGGAACCGCCCGTCAAAGCCGGTCAGCCAGGTGCCGAGAACCAGGTGGTCACCGGCGTTGGCCGAGGCAAGATAGTCGATTTCTGTTCGGGTGATGGCCATGGCCTTGCCCGTGGCCTCATGCAGGGACCAGCTCATCC
This sequence comes from Marinobacter santoriniensis NKSG1, assembly GCF_000347775.1. GTDB lineage: Bacteria > Pseudomonadota > Gammaproteobacteria > Pseudomonadales > Oleiphilaceae > Marinobacter > Marinobacter santoriniensis. Next base: position 84,421 of record NZ_APAT01000026.1, on the reverse strand, counting down.
CCAGGCTTTCGATGTGAGCCCAGCTGATGTCCTCGAGCCACCGGACGTAAACCACGTTATTGGCATGCCCGAGCCGGTCCGTATCCTCCTCACGCACGACGATCTCGAGCGTGAAAGGATCGGGGAGGTCCCACTGTATGTCATGATCGACGTTCATTCGTGCTGGTCTCCGAGGCCGGGAATGGCCTTCAAAGGTAGCCGCCCGATACGGTCGTTGTGAAGTGAACCAAAGTATAGAACCCCGTCGTGGGGATTGACCGAGGTAATTTCCTTCAGGTGAGTGCCCCGGGTGTCCTGCAGACTGGTCAGCATCTTTCCATTGCGGTCAAAGGCAACCACCAGGCCATAGTCCCGAGGCTTGGGCTTCAGGCTGTCCGGCAACTTGGCCACCAGATCCTTCAGCCAGGGGTTCGGGTGCAGCGCATCCACCTGGGCATTGCGCAGGGTCGGGAAGGCAACCCAGAATCGCCCATCCCGATCCACCGCCAGGTTATCGGGAAAACCGGGCAGGTTATCGGCGAACACTTCCGCCCGACCGGCACGGGGCCCCCGGAGCCAGTAACGGAGAATACGGTATTTCCAGGTTTCGTTGATCAGCACGAAATCGCCGTCCGGAGAGACCGCCACACCATTGGGAAAATGCAGGTTGCCCAGCAAAAGCTCGGCCTTGCCGGTGCGGGGTGAATAGCGCAGAAAACGTCCGTGCGGACGCATTTCCAGAAGATCCAGGCGATAATCCGGCTGATGGAACTTTGAACTGGCGTCCGTGAAATAAATGGTACCGTCCGGCCCGATATCCACGTCATCGGTGAACCGGAATGGCGTTCCACCTTCCTCCGTGGCCAAAACGGTGATGGTCTTGTCTGGTGCGATCGACAGCAGCCCCTTCCAGGCGTCGGCGACGATCAGATTGCCCTGGTCATCGAATACCATGCCGAGGGGGCGACCACCGGTATCGACCCACTTTTCAACCCGTCCGTCCGGAAAGACCCGAACCACGAAGCCATCCTGGGTGCCGGTGTACAGCAGGCCACCCGGCACCACCGTCGTGTCCTCGGGACCGTAGACCCTCCCGCGGGCCAGCAGATCCGCCAGCCTGAGGCGTTCATTCGGCGCAAGCACACCGGTCATCGGTGGCGCAGACGGGGGTTCCCAGGCTTTGCTGTCGATGGGCGACGGTGTCAGCAAAAAGCTGCCGAGCAGCAGAAATGCTGCCAACAACCCGATCAGCAACCACTTCATCGCACGCGCTCGCCTGTCGTCATCCGCTCAACACCCTCTCGCTGACATTGGCATAACCTTACCAGAGGCCAGCGCCTACATGGAAACGGCCCGGACTGGCCGGTCGATCAGGCCTCACCGCTCTCCAGGAAGCGACGACACAATGCCGCGAAGGTATCGGCTTTTTCCGCGTGCAGCCAGTGGCCGGTGTCCTGAATGATTCGAAGCTCTGCGGCCGGAAACAGGCGCATGATGGTGTCCCGGTGTTTCTCCTGAATGTAGGCGGATTCGGCACCCTTGAGAAACAACACAGGACCATTGAATGGTCCATCTCCCTCAGGCGCCCTGGCCAGATTGTCGTAACAGGCGTCAATCACCGGCAGATTCAGCCGCCACCGGAACATCGGCCCGCCAGGTTCCTGTTCGTCCTGTGGTATCCGCTCCAGGTTCTTCAGCAGAAACTGTCGGGTGGCCGGCATCTCGACAAATTCCGACAGCTGCTGATCGGCGTCCTGGCGCGACTTTACGGCGCTGAGATCCATCTTAGACAGACCTTCGAGAATGGCATCGTGACGAGGCTTGTAAGAGACCGGGGCAATGTCGGCAACAATCAACCGGTCCACCCGTTCCGGCGCTGTCAGGGCCACCTGCATCGCCACCTTGCCACCCATGGAATGCCCGAGGAGACTGGCCTTTTCAAGGCCTCTGGCGTCCATATAGGCGATAACATCCTGCGCCATGGACGGGTAGTCCATGGTGTCGCTGTGAGGAGAACTGCCATGGTTTCGCTGATCAAGTGCATGGATCTGCCAGCCATCCTGCAGGCGGCGGGTAATGCCACCCAGGTTTTCCAGCGAGCCAAACAGCCCGTGCAACAGAATGAGGGGGGCGCCTTCGCCGCTAATTCGATAATTCAGCTCAACAGTCATGGACAATCGGTCTCCGGATTGAACGGTCGAAATCAGAGCCGATACATTAACACCGCCAGTCTGTCGAGCAAGGGGGCGGCGTCTGGCGGGCACAACAAAGCCGGGAAAATTCCCGGCTCAGGGTCATAGGCGTTACGCCTTCCCGATCAGCAATAGAAAATGCTGTTCAGGTATTCTGCAAGAGCAATCACGTTTTCACGTTCCTGCCGATCATGCGGCACAAAAATCTGCGCTTCCATACAACACCTCCAGAGTCACACTCATTGCTCCAATGTTGACCACAGATGCTATCGTTGTATCTGACGCTGAACGTTGACAAGCTGTCCCATACACTTGACATTTTGTATCAGCAACCATGACAAGCTGTTAATTTTCCGAAGGAAGGACGTGAATTCCGCGCAGGCTGATTCCATCTCCACAACCGGCGTCCCCGGGGTTGCCGCTTCCAGCACGCTGGCGCTGGTCCACTACCTGGATCAGCAGGGGCTATTGGTGGAGAAGCAGGTATCCGACCTGACCGGCCTGACACTGTCGGAACTGGAGGACCCGGACCGGCGGGTACCTGCGGATGCCCATTATCGGCTTTGGGAATACGCCGAGCAGCTTACCGGGGATCCTGCGGTCGGCCTTCACGCAGGGCAGGTGGTAGACCCGGAAAGGATGGGACTCGTGGGCCACGTCTTCTTCAACTGCGACACCCTCGGCGAGGCCGTCACCCAGTATGTTCGACTGCATCGGCTGGTGAATGAGTCCGTGTTTCTCACCCTTGAACAGCGGGACGGGCTGGCGATTCTGACCTGGCAACCGGACTCACCAGCTCATTACTGCCGTCAGGACATGGATCGGACCCTGGCGGCAGCCCTGTGCCGCACCCGACACTTCATTCACCGGAGCATCCGGGCGGAATGGGCGGAAATCGCACACAGTCAGCCCAGTTACGCGGACGAGTACGAGAAGCTGCTGGGCGGCCCGGTGTCATTCAACCACGAAGCAACCCGCCTGGCCTTTCATAGTAGACACCTGGCCCACCCCATCCCGCATCGCAACCCCTACGTCTATTCCGCGGTACTGAGACAGGTGAACGTGTTACTGGCAAAATTGCAGACCCGCCGTTCGTTCGGTCGACGGATCCGACGACTTATCTCAAAGCAGATGGCGACCGACCGGATCGACGCGGATACCCTGGCCCGTCAGTGCCACATGAGTCGCCAGACCCTGTACCGGAAGCTCAAGAAGGAGGGGCTGAGCTTTCACGACCTGGTGGAGGATGTCCGCAAGGACAAGGCGCTTCGGTATGTCGCGGCAGACCAGTACGCCCTTGGTGAAATCGCCTTCCTGCTGGGCTTTTCCGAGCTCTCTGCGTTCAGCCGGGCTTTCAAGCGCTGGACCGGCATCGGGCCTGCGCAGTATCGGGCCGAACATCAGAACACCGACTCATCGCCCATGAATGGAGAGACACAACGCTGATGGAACATGTCTCCCTGGTGGCCGTCGCCGTTGCTCTGCTCTATCTCGGAGCCCTGGCCTGTATTTACCGGATACTGCTGACCTACCGCACATCCCAGGGGGCAATCGCCTGGATTGTTGGCCTGCTGGCACTGCCCTATCTCACGGTGCCCCTCTTTCTCCTCATTGGTCGCTACCGGTTCGGCGGCTACATCAAGGCCCGGCGCATGGGCGATCAGTCGCTGACTGGCCTGCTGAGCCGCTTCGAGCAACAAACCACGTCGATTCCGGCGCCCGGCGACCAGCGCTTTCACGACGAACTGCAGGTCCTGTGCAAGCTGGGCCGGCAACCGTTTACCAGCGGCAACAGGTGCACGCTGTTGCGAGACGGAGAGGCCACCTTCGAGGCGCTTTTCGAGGCCATGGAAGACGCCACCCGCTACATCCTCCTGGAATTCTATATCGTCCGGTCCGACCGGGTCGGACAGCGCATCAAATCCATCCTGGAACGCAAACTGGCGCAGGGCGTCGAAGTGTGGTTCCTGTACGACGATATTGGCAGCGTGTGGCTGCCGCGCAAGTACCTTCGGGAACTGTCCGATGCCGGCGCCCGGGTCGCGTCCTTCGGTGATGGCAATATCCGGCGGCGCCGTTTCCAGATCAACTTCCGGAATCATCGAAAACTGCTGGTCTGCGACGGCCGCGTTGGCTTCGTTGGTGGTATTAACCTGGGCGATGAGTATCTGGGCACTGCCCTGCAGCAGGCCCCACTCCGGGACACCCACTGCCGGATTGAGGGCCCCGCCGTGGCCGGCCTTCAACTGGCCTGGCTGGAGGACTGGAACTGGGCCAGCGATGAGCTTCCAGCCCTGGACTGGAGTACCGGAGAACGGTCGGCGGGCGAGGAAGATGTCCTGATCCTGCCCACCGGGCCTGCGGATGCCTGGGAAACCTGCACCCTGTTTTTCCTGAACTGCATTAACAATGCGCGCTCGCGCATCTGGATTGCGTCCCCGTATTTCGTGCCGGATTTCCAGATCATGAACGCGCTGCAGCTCGCGGCTTTACGCGGCATCGACGTCCGTATCCTGATCCCCGAAACCCCTGACAGCCACCTGGTCAAGCTGGCGGCATACTCCTACCTCGTTCAGGCCTGCCAGGCCGGGATCGGCATCTACCGCTACCAGCCCGGTTTCCTGCACCAGAAGGTCATTCTCGTTGACGATCGCTACGCAGCTATCGGAACCGCGAACCTGGACAACCGTTCGATGCGACTCAACTTCGAGATTTCGGCCATCATGACCGACAGCCGGTTTGTCGGCGAGGTGGAGGAGATGCTCAAGGACGACCTGCGGAACTGCCGGCTCATGACCGAGAGTGACTACCGGGACCGGTCGATCCTGTTCCGGCTGGCCTGCCGGGCCATTCGGCTCAGTGCCCCGCTCCTGTGAGGCGCGACGGACTGGCCCCGCCACTCCGCTCTGTGCGAATATGCCCTCAAGAATCATAACCACGCAGTAGATATCATCATGAATGCTTTCAAGCCACGAGAAACCCTGACCGAACAGGTCGCCCGCCACCTCGAGAACCGGATTGCTTTCGGACAACTCCGGTCCGGCGAACGTATCTACGAGGGGGCAATGGCGCAAGAAATGGATGTCAGCCATGGCTCGATCCGCGAAGCACTCCTGCTGCTGGAAAAACGACACCTTGTCCGGAGCATTCCGCGCAAGGGCGCGTTCGTCACCCCACTGGATGACTTCTTCGTCCGCAGTCTCTACGAAACCCTGGAGCTGTACCTCACCCATACGGGCCGGAAGCTGGTTCGAAACTGGCAGCAGGACGACATGGATCGCCTCGAATCCCTGTACCAGCGCATGAAGCAGTGCTTTGAGAAAAACGACCTGATGACCTTTCTTGAGCTGGGCATCGAGTATACCCAGGCCTCACTGGCCTACGCCGACAACTATTTCATTGTCACCGCGATCGAGGATCTGTGGCCGTCTGCCCGCCGCTGTGCGTTTGTCGCCTTCCAGAATGGCGGCAACCGGGTCCTTGAGGACAATCTGGCTCACATGCGCGAATCGATTGATGCCATCCGGGACCGCGACGAAGAGCATCTCGCGACCATCCTGCACCGCTACGCACTCCAGCAGTGCCAGCAGGTTCTTGAGGCCATCACGCGGGAACAGAAACCCGCGTAATGGCACCCGCTCAGTAGAACAGCTGGGTGAAGGAAAACCCGATATTGAGGTAGGCCGTCCAGTTATCTTCGGTATTGTAGGCGCCGGCCAGCTGGACCGGACCGACAAAGGTGTCAATGCCGGCAAACAGACTCCAGGATTTGACCGACCCGGCCCAGCTGGCGTCGCTCAGGGACGACCAGGCGTTACCGGCCTCAAAGCCGGCACCGGCAAACCAGGGCATGATCGGGCCACCAAACCGCTGGCTCGCATAGACCGCGCCCATGGCGGCGCTCGCGCCGGTAATTTCGCCCGGAGCATAGGCCGAAAGGCGCCGGAACCCGCCCAGGCGAACCTGGTTTTCGATACCCGACTCGCCACGAAACACGTCTTCGGCGAAGACCAGTCCGGTCACTGTAAAGCCTTTCCAGTCGCCCGCCCCCAGCAGCATCGCAGTTGCCGAATCAAAATGCCGGTCCGATCCGAAATCCTCTCGCTCAAATCGGGCCCGGAGACCGGCAAAGCGGCCATCCGTGGGGTAGGAGCTGTCATTCAGGGAATCGTGAACGAACCTCAGCTGGACATTGCCCTGGTGGATGGCATCGTCCGGAGCAACCGACGCCCCGATCTGCTGATTCACCGTCGCGTAACCCCGGCTATAGATCAGCCGGACTTCCGCGTCGCCACCCAGCTCCATGCCCAGCGACAGGTCGGCGCTTCGGGCACTGACATCCACTTCCGCCACCTGTTCGCCACCATCCCCGTAGATGGCATAGCTGTTCCGGGAGTATTGGCCGCCCAGTATCACAAAGCGGTCATAGCCGAATTCCAGCGGCTGGTACCACTGGCTGCGCACCCACGGCTCGGTGCCCAGCTGAATGCCGGTCTGCCACTCGCCACCGAGCCGGTTGAGCTCGGTCGCTCGTAATGAGGTGGCCAGATTGAAATGGGTTTCTCCGTCAAAATTATCCTCGTAGTTCAGCCCGAAAGAGAGGTAGTTCGGCCCCCAGGATTTTTCCTTGGGCTGCACTTTCAGGACGGTGCCGGAGGAAGACGGAGACAGGGAATAGGACACCGTCTCGTAGTACCCCAGCCCATAGATGCGCTTGAGATCCTCTTCCAGCCGGGGAATGTCCAGCGGCTCGCCCGTTTCCTGACGGATACGTTCGCGGATAAAATCCCGCGCCAGGGTCCTGGAACTCTCGACATCGATTCGGTCAATCGGACCGGAGGCGCCAAAATTCCGCGAAGCCAGGCGGGCCTTGTAGGCGGTCCAGTCAGTGGCTGAAACAGACAGTGGCTCAAGCTCAACGGCATGCTCCCGGGTCGCTGACGCGCCCAGCTCGAAAAGCACCGGGGCCTGATAGAAATCCGCCGACGTGTGACCCTTCAGGTCGGGCTGGATGTGGACGTCGTTGTCATTCAGAAGATTCAGCTGTTGGTCAGTGTTGCGCCGGGTCAGCAATGTGGTCAGTTGCCCGACCACCGAAAAGGCTTCCCTGAGCTCGTCGGTGTCTTTGAGCGGATCGGTGATATCGACCGCAATGATCACATCCGCGCCCATCTGACGGGCCACGCTGATGGGCAGGTTATTGGCCACGCCCCCGTCCACCAACAGCCGGCCGTCGCGCTCTACCGGACTGTAGACGCCCGGGATACTCATGCTCGCACGAATGGCTTCCGCGAGATCGCCGCTGCCAAGCACTACCTGATTACCTGTCGCCAGGTCTGTTGCTACGGCCCGGAAGGGAATGGGCAGTTGATCAAAATCCTCGACCAGTGAGGCGCTTCGGGTCAGTTCGTTGAGAATGAAGCCCAGGTTCTGCCCGGCAACAATCCCGCCTCCCACATGAAAGCCATCCAGACGCAGACCCAGGCCCGGCGTGACCGGAAAGCGCCACTCATCCTCCTTGCGACGAATGGGTTTGTATAGACGGCCCGGATCGTCCCGAAAACTGGACAGCCAATCCATATCGATGAAGCGCTGTTCGATCTCGGCTACCGACATGCCCGATGCGTAAAGGGCCCCAACCGCTGAACCCGCACTGGTTCCAACCACCACGTCGACAGGAATGTGCATCTCTTCCAGCACCCGGAGGACGCCCACGTGAGCCATCCCCTTGGCACCACCGCCGCTAAGGACCAGTCCAACCCGGGGCCGCTCGTGTTCCGCCGCCAGCAGACAAGCAGGATAGGCCCCACAAAGGACCACGAGGATCAGCACTGACAGTGCCCGCATGACGTTGACCTTTCGCTTAGCGCTTGTCCTGATCGTCGTCATCCACCAGGGACAGATGCGATACATCCGGAACCATCGGCGGCGGCAGGTCCCGGTCAACCCCCAGGTCCGAACCAGCCGGCGCAAGGCTCCAGTCATCGATGTGGTCAAACATCGGCGGCTCGACCTCTTCGTGCTCCACCAGGGTAACGCCCGCCGGATCCAGTTTCAGACCGGACTGCGACAGGATATCGTCGACTTTCTCACCGGCCACCGGAAGCCGGTCCCCGGGCTCCACCTCAACCGCCTGGCCGGACGCGCTGGCAGGCTGAGCAGCCGGACGCTCGGGCGCTGGTGCAGCAGAGGCCGGCTCTGAAGGGGGCGATGCCGGTTGCGCGGGACCCGCGGCCGATTTCTGCGACGCCTGGCTGCCCGCCATTGGCTGGACATAGGCCACCATGCCGTGCTTTTTCAGAACCGCCTGGTATTTTTCCGCCTGGGCCTCCTCGAGTTTGTTCCGGATGACCACCGGGCTGCCGCTGAACATACGCTCAACCTGGTCAACCGTCGCCTTGAACAGTGCCCGGGCGTTATTGCGGGCCGTCTGTTCGTCGGTCCCCGGGACACATTCACCTTTGAAAACCAGCTGGAACATGACTCTCTCCCCATCCCTTCCTGTCTGATAATAATAGTTGATCGCTCGCCCGCCGGCGTTGCCCGGAACTGTATCCGGAGTGCAAACAATTGAAAAATTCCTGCAACACGTCGCGCAAAATGCGACACTCTCTGCGATAATCTCCAGTAACGTAGCGTTACACTCTGTTACATAGATTTGGAAACCTGCCAGGGAGCCGGTATATGACCCTCCAACACGTTACTCGTACCGTCGCGGCCACGCTGTTGCTCTGGGCCTCCGCCAGTCATGCGGAGAACATCGATGTCCTGATGAGCCAGGTATTTCCTCAAAACAAGATCACCTACATTGGCTACGAAAGCGTCGAACGCCAGGACATCCCCGTCTCTGCGTCCATTGATCGGAAATATCTGATCGTCGACTTCCGCTTCGCCGCCGGCGAACCTCCGACCGAGCAGTTGCAGGCCAACGTCCACAAGGCCTGTATGACGCTGCTCAAGGACCGTGAGCTTATCCGCCACCTGTCCGAATCCGGCTACGACATGGTCTCCATCGCCTTTGACCGTCGGTCCCAGTTCGACTGTCTCTAGATCCCCAATCAGGTTTTGCGGCCCAGCAATTTCGGAAACGATTCCAGGGCGGCGTTCACGGCATCAAGATTGAACGCGTCCACATCCGCCAGCAGCTTCTCCGCATAGCGCGTGACCGAGGGCGAACGATGCCTCTGCCCCCAGGCAATCAGCCGACGGGCAAAATCCTTCATCTGCTCCGGATCACCGCTCTCCCGCACCGTCTGCCACTCATCGCCGAAGTCCCGGGCCAGCTGCTCCCTCAACCAGCCCCGTTCCTGCATGCTCAGAGTCTGGGCCAGTAGCCGCTCCTCTTCCTTGGGCTCGCCATCCTCGTCACCGGCCAGCTCCACCGCGACTTCCACCTCGGGCAGAATCACCGTAAACACCGAACCGACACCTTCCTCACTCTCAACGGACAGCTCTCCCCCCATCATTCGGGCGAGTTTGCGACTGATCGCCAGCCCCAGGCCCGTTCCGCCATAACGACGGGTATTCTGCCCTTCCTGCTGTTCGAACGCATCGAAGATCCGGTCCTGCTGGTCGGGGGCAATGCCGATCCCGGAGTCCTGAACCGTGACGGTCAGTCGGCAATACTGGCGCTCGGCGGAGGTCTCCTCCGGATTCAGCGGCGTTGCGGTGGCACGTACGGTAACACCACCGTCATGGGTGAACTTGATGGCATTGCCAACCAGATTGAACAGCACCTGACGCAAGCGGGTTTCATCCAGCATCATCGCGGCTGGCATCCCGGAATCGACACTGACTTCCAGGGTAATCCCCTGCTCTCTGGCGCGCAGGTCAAAGATATGGCGGACATCCCCGAGCAGCCGCCGGACCGAGACCGCCGAATAGTCCAGTCGCATCTTCCCGGCTTCAATCCGGGACAGATCCAGGATGTCGTTGATCAGCATCAGCAGGCTACGACTACCGGCGCGGATCGCATCCAGATAATTGCGCTGCTGCGGGTCCGTAACCGAGTTGCTCAGCAGATCACTGTAACCAATCACCGCGTTCATGGGGGTCCGGATTTCGTGCGACATGTTGGCCAGGAACTCACTTTTTGAACGGCTGGCGGCCTCGGCCTCTCGGGCCAGGCGTTCCGCCTCCAGCTTGGCCGCCCGTAATTCGTCCTCACTCCGGCGCAGGGCATTCTCGGAACGGATCCGTTCATCCACCTCCCGGGACAACTTCCGGTTCCAGTACAGGAAAATCAGCACCACAACGATCGCGATCAGTACCACCCGCCGGACCACGGTGTAATCGGTCTCCTGTTCAATGTCGAGGTGAATCCAGCGATTGTAGATGGCTTCGGTTTCTGCGCTGTCCAGACTGGCCAGGGCCTTGTTTAGGATTCGCAGCAGCTCAGGATTGCTTTTGCGCACCGCCAGTCGCAGGTCGTACTGGTAGGGCGTGATGCTGGTAATCCTCAGGTTGGAGAGCCCCAGGCGGGCTACCGTGTAGCTGACCGCCGGAATGTGGGTGACCATCACATCCAGATCACCATTGGACAGCGCCAACAGGCCGTCCTCCACGTTATCCACCGGATACAGATTGAGGTTGGGGTGATTGATGAGCAGGTAATCGTGGGCCGCATGGCCATTCACCACCCCGACCTTTTCATCCCGCAATTCACGCAGGTCACCGATAAACCGGCCGTCGTCCCGGATGGCCAGGACAATCGGGACACTCAGATACGGGCGGGTAAACAGGAACCGGCTTTCGGTTCGCGGGGTCTTGGACAACCCCGGCAGGATATCCAGTTCGCCATCCTCAAGTTGGTGTTCGGCTTCGGCACGACTATCAATGGTAGCCCGGTTGAACCGGACATTGAGCTGGGTTTCGAGGTGGCTGATCAGATCCGGCACAAGACCTGTGGGTCGGCTGTCCTGATCGAATTCGAAAGGTGGCCAGTCGGAGCGGAAAGCCACCCGGAGATTCGAATGTCGCTTCAGCCAATCGATATCCGACGCAGACAACTCCACACCGTTGGTTTCCAGAGACCGGACATCGGTTTGCAGCCAGGACTGACGAATCACGCGGTGTTCCGTATGACTGATCGCCGCCACGGCACTGTCGAGCACCCGGAGCAACTGGCGTTTCTTGCCAGGCACCTGGAGCACCACGTCGACCGGTTTGTCGTCCAGTAAACGGGCAAGTCCGATGCCGTTGATCATCGCCGACTGCAGGTAATCGGACACCACCGGCACCGGTCCCACAAAGGCCTGGGCCCGACCGGAAAGGACACTGCTGACCGCTTCGCCAACGCCGGTGACCGGTACCGGGTGGAATTCATCCACCGGATCCAGCATGGTGTACTGGTTGGGATCGTTGGCAAGGATCGCGATCTGGCCACCTTCCAGGTCCGACAGGGACTGGATACCGGCATCCCCGGCGTTTACAAACAGGCCGTAGGTCAGGCTCATCAGCGGCTTGGTAAAACGTTGGCCGTCCGGAACGCGGGTTCCCGGCGCATAGGTGGTCAGGATGGCATCCGGGCGGGGGCTGCCAGCTTCAACCGGCTCACCGGTCTGGTCGTCGAGAATCACGGGATCCACCGGCACACCCAGTTTGTCCGATAACCGAGCCAGGTAGTCGATGTAGGTGCCGGCGAGAACGCCATTCCCGGTGTCGAAAACCAGAGGAACCTGACCGCTGCGCACGCCGACTACAAACCGTTCCTGCTGCTGCAACCATTGCAGGTCGGCCTCACCGAGAACCGGTGCGGGAGAAGGCTGCGGCGGGTCCGCAAGTACGGGACTCGGGACCAGCGCAAGCAGGTAACAGGTGATCAGGCCGTAAAGGAAAGCCCTCACTGGATATCCTCCGGGGATCCGCTAAATTTCAGGGAACAATACCCGCAATCACATACCATTTCTGTTAGGCAAAGGTTACAGGGAGATACTCCATGGATACCAGCAAACACTCGCTCAGCACACTCTTCGAGCAACTCGGCATGCCCTCGGACTCGGACAGCATAGAAACCTTCGTGGCTCGGCATTCACCGCTGCCCCGGGAGATAGCGATACAGGATGCCCCGTTCTGGTCGGAAAGTCAGTCCCACTTTCTGGAGGAAGGCCTCGAAGAGGACAGCGACTGGGCGGAAATCATTGATGAACTCGACGCCATGATGCGTCACTGAACGGCTGGTTCATCCACTTTGATCTGATCCCGACCCGCGTCCTTGGCCTGGTAGAGTGCCCGGTCCGCACGATCGAACACCTGATCTGCGGAATCACCAGCGCCAAAGGACGACACCCCTACCGAGACGGTGATACGAACCGGCTCACCACTAAAATGAAAGGGCAACTTGCCAACGTACTCCCGTAATGAATCCAGAACCTGGCGGGCCTCCCCGGCAGTCGTCTCCGGAAACAGGGCGACGAATTCCTCGCCGCCGTAGCGGGCAATAAAATCCGTATTGCGGAGTCGCTGCTGAAGCTCCCTGGCGACAAGCTGCAGAACCCGATCCCCCGCCTTGTGACCGTAGGAATCGTTGACCCGCTTGAAATGGTCGATATCGAGAACGGCGATGGTCAGCGGGTGCTGATAACGTTGCCATCGATTGAATTCAAAGGAGAGACGCTCCTGCCAGGCTTCCCGGTTAGGCAGCTGGGTCAACAGGTCCGTCATAGCCCGCAGGCGCTCCTTGCGGACCTGTTCCTGCATCTGCTCGGAATGGGCTTCCATCGCAGCCACTTTTTCCTGCATCGCTCCCAGCTGTTCGGCCAGCACCTTTTCTCGTTCCGATTCCTGGCTCCGGAACCGGTCCAACACCCCGAGGACCGATTCAAGATGATCACTGACGGACGCTTTAAGGTCCTGCAGATCGTCGCTGCTGCGCAGCCGGTCACTCACCTTGTCCAGTTCGGCCCGGATTTCCCGATCCAGGCAATCGGTGGCGTCCTGCCGACCATGCTGGGCTTCGGTTTGCACGGCAAAGTGCTGGCGAAGGAGCTCCAGACGCTCGTCCAGCCTCTTCAGGAAGGTTTCAAATTCCCGCTTGCTACGGGTAACGGCCTCGATAACCAGTTCGGCGACCTGATTCAGCCCCTCCCGCAATTCATCCCAGTTATCGCTGGACAGCAGCGACTTCTGGAGCAGGCGTGCCTGGGCCTCGGCTGCCGGATCGAGAGAAACCTGGGTCAGCATCTGGCCGAGCAACTGCCCCACACGCCGGGCGATCCTGAGCCGGTTGGTACGGTCCTGGAGGTCGGTGGGATCTCCCGGAGCGGTGGTACTTGACGGGGAAATGGCCGGTGGAACCGGGGACGCCGGGTTACCCGACCGCTCATCCAGCAGGGTAATCTCTCGATCAATCTGTTCCTGAAGTTCCCGCCAGGTCTCGACATTGACCTTATTCTTTCGAAGATCCTTTCGAATACGGGCCAGCAGACGATCCAGCTCTGGAGTCTGGCCTTCCGAGGCGAGACTGGTCCGGACCAGCATTCTCTCGAGAGTATTTCGCTCAGCCTGCCACTGCTTCTCTCTGGCGTCTGCTTTATCGAGTTCCCGAAGGTATTTTTCCTTCCAGGACTGGTCCGATGCCATTGAATGCTCCCTTTGTGTCCATTCAGTCAGGATTGGTCAGGCTCATCATACCGATTCCGCCGGGCCCGGGGATGACTCTGGTCATACACACGCGCCAGATGCTGGAAATCGAGGTGCGTGTAAACCTGGGTTGTGGCGATGTCCGCATGGCCCAGCAACTCCTGAACCGCCCGGAGATCGCCGCTGGACTCGAGTACATGGCTGGCGAACGAATGACGAAGCAGGTGTGGATGCAGTTTCTGGTCGGCGCCCTTCACCAGACCCCAGCGGGCCAACCGGGCCTGGATACTCCGGCGACTGAGACGGTCGCCCCGGCGACTGACGAACATCGCCGGCTGCCCCTCTCCGGCCAGCGACGAACGCACGCCCAGCCAACGTTCCAGAGCTTCCAGCGCTTTGGTGCCGATCGGCAGAATTCGTTCCTTGTTGCCTTTACCCAGAACCCGGACCTCCGCGCCACGCATGTCCACGGCGGCCAGATCCAGACCCGCCAGCTCGGCCAGCCGCAGTCCGGAAGAATACATCAGCTCGAACATACAGACGTCCCGGACTTCCAGCGGATCCTCCGGCGAGGCGTCCAGCAACTGACTCAACTGGTCGACGTCCGCGACCCGGGGTAAGCGCCGCCCACTTTTGGGCGCCCGGATATCGAGTGCGGGATTGTCGGTCACCAACCGCTCCCGAAGGAGAAAATCAAAAAACCGGCGCGTGGCGGAAAGATGGCGGGCAATACTGCGACCGTTCAGGCCTTGCCGGCTCAGCTCAGCCACGTAACGCCTGACGTCATGGCTCAGCAGTTGCTGCCATTCCTGCACGCCCGATGCCGACAACCAGTCGGTCAGGCGGATCAGGTCGCGGCGATAATTGTCACAGGTGCGGGGTGAATGGCGGGTCTCTGAAGACAGGTGTTCAACAAACGCCTCCACCGGCCGCACCAGCGTGTCCGGTCGCGCAGAAGGGTCCCGCTGGGCGGACACGCTATCGGGACTCCAGGGACATATCGGTCACGGGTGCCGCGGAAACATGGCGCTGAACCATCGGAGGCAGCAGGCGGCTCAGGGTATCGCTGATGTAACTCAGGAACAGCGATCCCATGCTTTGATCAAAGTAACCCGGCTCACAGCTACCGACCGCGAACACACCAACGAGGTGTTCGTTCCGCAGGGGCACCAGGGCAACGGAGGCGATCGGCTCCTCCCGGTCCGGGAACAGAAATGCGCGTTCACTCTCGCGGAACTGGCCGCAGACGGCGCGTTCGCCGTCCAGCAACGCCCCCAGCCGCTCCCGGGCAAGGTCGGGCGCAACCACATGCAACGCCCCCTGCGAGGCTTCGGGCAATGCCTGATCCGTGAACAACAGGACCGAGGCCGCATCCAGGCCAAAATCGCCACGGATACTGTCGTCGATCGCTGAAGCCATATCATTGAGGGTGCGCGCTTCAATCACCTGCATCAGCAACCGCTTGCTCTTCTCGAACAGACGATCGTTGTGGCGGGCGATGGATACCAGCTCTACCAGCTCCCGGCGCAGCGTGTCGCGCTGTTCCCGGAAGAGGTGGACCTGGCGTTCGACCAGCGAAATGGCGCGGCCACTGTCATGAGGCAGGGTGAGACTGCGGAGCAGTTCATCCTGACCAACGAAAAAATCGGGGTTGGCCCGGAGATAATCGGCAACCTGTTCCGGCGTGAGTTCCTCGGCCTTCTTGCGGACCGTCTGGTCTGTCATCGTGTTCTCCCGAACTGTCAGGACCGTTGCTTATGGGCCCGTCCACCTTTACGGCGCCGGACATTATGATCACCGGGAAGTCGCAACTGCCCTTCAAATACCGTCGTGGCAGGGCCTTCCATCATAACAGGGGTCCCTTCGCCCTGCCATTCGATCACCAGTTTCCCGCCACGCAATTCCACTTCCACGCGACTGTCCAGTAACCCCCTCAGCCTCCCCGCCACCACGGCGGCGCAGGCGCCACTGCCACAGGCGAGGGTTTCTCCGGAGCCTCTTTCAAATACGCGCAGACGGGCGTGGGTCGGATCGATGATCTGGAGGAATCCGATGTTGGCGCGGGCCGGGAACCTGGGATGACGCTCCAGCTGCGGCCCCAGGGATTCCACCGGCGCCTGGTCTACGTCGTCGACAACGAGAACGCCGTGGGGATTGCCCATGGAGACGGCACTCATCTCGACCGTTTCACCGGCCACATCCACCGTGTACACGTCTTTGCGGCGATCTGCTGCAAATGGGATGGCCGGAGGATTGAGTTCCGGCACCCCCATATTCACCCGGACAGAGCCATCCTTGCCCACCCGTAGCTCAATCACCCCCTTGGCGGTCTGTACCCGGAGGATCTTCTTGTTGGTCAGCCGCTGATCCCGCACGAAACGGGCGAAACAGCGGGCGCCATTGCCACACTGCTCGACCTCGGAACCATCGGCATTGAATATCCGGTAGCGGAAATCAACGTCCGGCAATCCGGGAGGCTCCACCACCAGCAACTGGTCGAATCCAATGCCAAAATTACGATCCGCCAGGTCCCGGATCATCTCCGGACGCAACCGGAACGGCTGACTGATGGCATCAACCACCACGAAGTCGTTACCCAGACCGTGCATCTTGGTAAATCGCAAGGTAGGCCCCTGTCCCCGTCGCTGCTGGCTCATCTCCCGATCCTCCGTCATTCCGGCAGCGAACATTCGGGTGCCAACTGGTCCTCCAGCGTCTCGCGGCGCCGGACCACGTGCACCTGATCGCCGTCCACCATCAGTTCGGGCGGGCGGTTCCGGGTGTTGTAATTGGAACTCATGACAAAACCATAGGCGCCGGCGGACCTCACTGCCAGCAGGTCGCCCGCCTGAAGCCGGAGCTCGCGGTTCTTGCCCAGAAAATCACCGGTCTCGCAGACCGGCCCTACCAGATCCCAGCGCTTTTCTTCGACATCCTGCCTCGGCTGCACCGGGATGATCGACTGCCAGGCACTGTATAACGCCGGCCGGATCAGATCATTCATGGCGGCATCAATGATGGCGAAATTGTGATGTTCCGTGCATTTCAGGAACTCCACCCGGGTCACCAGGATACCGGCATTGGCGGCAATAGACCGCCCCGGCTCGAGAACCAGCTCGAGCGACCGATCGCCCAACCTCTCGGCCAGGGCTTTCACATACTCTGCAGGCTGGGGCGGCTGTTCCTGGTCATAGGTGACGCCCAGTCCGCCGCCCATATCCAGATGCCGGATCTTGATGCCCTGTTCAGCCAGGCTGTCAATCAGGACCAGGACCCGATCCAGGGCATCCAGGAAGGGCGATACCGAGGTCAGTTGCGAACCGATGTGGCAATCGACACCATGGATTTCCAGGTTGGCCATGCCTGCGGCCCGGGCGTAAACCGCAGGCGCCTCAGCAATGTCGATCCCGAATTTGTTTTCTTTCAGGCCGGTGGATATGTAGGGGTGCGTGCCGGCGTCCACATCCGGATTGACCCTCAGGGAAATCGGCGCCTTGACCCTCAGGTCGCCGGCCACCCGGTTCAGGCGGTCCAGCTCGGTGTCGGACTCCACGTTAAAACATCGCACGCCGACTTCGAGGGCGCGCCGCATCTCCCATTCCTGTTTACCAACGCCGGAAAACACCACCTTGCCGGGATCGCCGCCGGCCCGGAGAACCCGCTCCAGTTCACCAGCGGATACGATGTCGAACCCCGCACCCAAACGGGCCAGCACGTTCAGGACCGCCAGATTACTGTTGGCCTTGACCGCATAACAGACCAGATGGGGGCGCCCGCTGAGCGCCTCATCATACGCACGGTAATGGCGCTCAAGCGTGGCGCGGGAATAGACGTACGCCGGCGTACCAAACTGCTCGGCAATGCGACTGACCGGGACCTCTTCGGCGTAGAGCTCACCGTTTCGGTAATTGAAATGATCCATGGATTTCCTGATTCGTTGGCGAAGGTGCGGGCTATTCCGTGTCCTGCTTCTGATCGGCCTTCGACTGGTCGGCGCCGACCGCCTGCAGGGCGTCTTTCGACAGGCCCTGCTCCCGGTAGAGCGGACCTTTCTGGCCACAACCTGAGATCAGCAACGGCAACAGCAGAGCAAAGATCGCAATTCCCCGAACACGCATGAGTGCCCCTCGCAAGTGTCTTTGGCGGCAGTATACCTGAGACCGGTGCTCACGGGCGAGATGAGCCCGTCAGGTCGACAGATGGCGATTCAGTGCCTCTTCGAGGCTTCTTCGATAGGCAAGGTACTGACTGGTCTGGATATCCTGCTGGTAAATCTGGGGATCCAGGTCATGGGGCAGATGGAGGTCGGTGAGGTAGATCGGATAAGGCTCGTCGCTTTTCCGCTGGGACCGGATGTAGTGCGCCACCGCCGGAACCAGCCGATCGCCGTATTCCTCAACGGTGAATTCCTGATCGCCACAGAAAATGTCGAAGTTCAGGCGCTCGTCACCTTCAAGCACGCCAACGGCCTGCACTTCGAACCCCGGCAGGGGCAGCCCCGCGTCCCGATGGGGCCGGGGCTCGGCAAGCCAACGACTGTCGCGGTTGACCAGCTCGTAGGCCCGAACCGAGGCCATCGCCACGGGCGCGTCAGGATGGCGCAACATGCGCCGCTCCACCAGGTTATCGAGAAAGCGCATCATCGGCAGCAAAAGATAGCGCCGACTCTGGACCGGCTGTGCCGTCAGGGTCAGTGACCCCCGCTCATCCACGACCCACAAATCAGCCCGGGTACCCGACAACCGGTAGAAAACCTGAATGGTGTCCGGCTCGCTGGCCTCACAGGCCGCGCGCAGCAGCGGTTCCTCGACCAGGGCGTGTCTGTCGAACACAATCGGCAGATAGCTGTCCTGCGGCGCCGCCAGGGCATCCAAAAGGTCCGACTTGTTGTCGAAAGCCTGGAATCCCGGTTCCTTGCCGCTGAACTGAAGCAGAAAATAACGGCGATCCATTTCGATGACGTATCGCAGGGGATGCGGCCCGGCACCGCCGGCAAAGAAACGCCCCAGCACATCGTCAAAGAGCTCTCGCACCCGACGGGCGATGGCGGTACCGTGGCCCCGGCTGTGGCTGTGCACCTGTATCTCGGGGAGGGCCGCAGGGTTCAGGGCACTTGCCGCAAGCACATTCTTGAGGCACTGGATCAGGGTATCACCGGCGGCGTAATGCTGGAGACTGACCTCGTGCCAGCTGTTGAACGACACCTGATCGATGGTAATGACCAGATTCTCCCGTCCGCCACTGAACCCCAGCGAATCATGCCGGGCGCTGAGTTTGTGAAGTCCCTTTTCGGTCAGGTGAGCCTGGGGATCCACGCCCACATTAACAACCAACAGGTGGCGCAGGGGACAGACGCCCCGGGACAGCGCGGAACGATCAGCCGGTTCAATCGGAAGTGGCAAAAAGGCCGTCAGCGCGTCCAGTATCTCCCGCAACTCATGAACCGATGCTATGCCCGGGCCCGCCCTCACGTTGAGCCGGGTCGATCGGGTCAGGAGACCGTTGCAATAACACCACACCATCAGTTCGCTGAGGTTGCCCGAACGGCGAATAACCGGCTTCCAGAAGGCATCCGCCGGGTCTTCCAGATCGCGGAAAAGGAGCCAGCCGTTACCTGCAGAACCTTGCTCGGACTGATGGTGAAACGACAGATTTTCTTCCGCCAGCGATGGCGCCAGCCCCGGGTTGATCAGTTCGACCTTGCCGGCTTTTCGCTGGAAGGCCGCGTAAAGCTTGCGTCCCAGAAGATTCAGATCACTTTCACTGATGGCCGCACTGGATCCATGCTCCCGGGCCATCCGGGACAACAGGCGGTAACTGTGCGTCAGCTCGGAGACCACCGTACGGCGCAGGATGGCAACCTCTTCAGCATGCCAGCGCTGACGGTCATCCAGCTGCTTCAACTCGGACTCGGTCCACCCCCACTGTTCCACCAGTCCCGACAGCAAACGGACTCGCCAGCGATCTCCGTCCTGGGCGGCGCGACTCAGTGGCAGGCCCGCCTTGAGATAAAGACTGCGGCGAACCAGGTCCAGACGGCTGTCTGCCCCGACCTCATTCAGCCAACTCGATAACCGACGGTATAGCATGACATAGGGATCCAGTTCGTCGGCATCCACCCGGCCGTCGAAAATCGCCTGCTTCAGCTCCAGCGACAGCAGAGGCCACTGGGGGGTCTGGGCATAACACTCAATCAGGAGTAGCTTCAGTATTGCCTTCCAGGGCGCATCGATACCTTTGTACAGCTGCCAGACACCGGCCCCGAGGAACTCTTCCTCGGGAATCGAGGGTACCGGTCCGAAATCAATGTACTCACTCCCTTTGACGAAGCGACAGTCCACCAGGTAGCGCATGCACTCGTCGTAACGTGCTTCCTCTTTCGCCGGAACCAGCCACCACATCGGGTAACAACCGCCAAGATGGATACTGGTGCGATAGAACTCGTCGAGCAGCAGATAGTGCTGGGCACTGCCACAGTTCTCTCCGGTCACTTCCACCCTTTGTCGCCCGGAGCGCCAGTCTTCGGCGCTGAAGACAAACACGTGCAGCTCAACACCCAACTCGCCAGCCCAGGAAGACAGGCGCTCCGCCTTTCGCTCCAGGCAGCGAATGCCCCGCTCCGGGAGATCGGGCCGGTGGCAGAGCCAGACGTCCAGATCGCTCGCCACGGAATGGCCCAGCGTACCGGGACTGCCCATCAGGAACATGGCCTGCAGATCGGGCTGTCGCTTGCCCTGGTCCCGCAGGGTAAATGTTCGGGCCAGACGCCGGGCAGCATTCAGGGTTTCCGGGGTCGGCTGGTAGTGGCTCAGACCGAAGGGGCAATCGCCATCCTGGTAGCCGGGCAGCGCCGGATGGTTCAGATGGAAGGCCAGCGGCAGGATCTCGAGCACACTTTGCTGACGATAGGTCAATGCTGAACGGGCGCGCTCCCAGCGCTGCTGGTTTACGTGCAGAAACCGGTCGCGGAGTCGACGCAGGGTCTTGCGATCAATGCCCTCTTCGAAATCCAGGGCAATAGCGGGGGTGAGGCGATTCAAGGCGACTCCGGCACAATGGTTCTTTTCCGCGACAGTATCAGTATGATGATTGAATCGTGGCAAAACCGACAAAAAAATAAAAGCGGCATCGGTCCAAACCGTGCACCGCTGGCAATTCGAGGCATACCCGACGTGAGAGAGTTCCTGATTCGACGTTACCGGTCAGACCAGCAGCACCAGGATGAACGGAGCGTCCTGCTGCGTATTGACGACGAAGGCACCGTCATGCAGGCCGCGGCGAGCTGCGAGGCGGTGCTCGGCTACGAGTCCGGCGAACTCGAAGGGCAGCCGGTCCAGCGGATTCTGGCTTCGCGACAGGATGATCCTTTCGCAACGGCCAATCGACACCTGATCGAAGACGGTCAGCGCGTGCTGCTGACGTTCCGGCACAAGGAAGGATTCTTTTTCACCGCCGAACTCAGCCTCAGGCAGGCGAGCCGGGATTCTGACCAGGCCGCCACCGCCACGATAACGCCTCGTGACATTTCAGGCATGGACCCGGGCCTGATCAAATCCGCCGAGGGCCTAGCCGAGTTTGGTCTCTGGGAACTCGACATCGCCAGCAACGAGATGTTCTGGTCCGACGGCATGTACCAGCAGCTGGCGCTGCGCACCAGCACGCGGATTACCCCGGAGCAGGCTCTGTTCTACTGCCAGACGGGGCAGGCCCGGGTGCGGGCACTGTTCCGGCGATGCGTAAGGACCGGACACCCATTCCATCTTGACCTGAACGTCCTGACCTCGCGCCAGACCCTCAAACGCATGACGCTGACTGGCCGTCCGATCAAACAGGGCGGCCGTATCCAGCGGCTGGCGGGCACACTGATCAACCAGACTGCCACCATGGAGCAGGAGCAGGCGCTGGAACGTGCAACGCAAGTGCTGGCAGCTACCGGCGAGGCCACACCCGATCTGGTGGCTGCGGTGGACACACGGTTGACCCTGCTGCATTGCAATTATCCCTACGCCAGCCAATTTGCCAGCGTGTTCGGGCGGACCCCGACCCCCGGCGACAACCTCCTGGAGCTCCTGGGGGACTTCCCCAATGAACGCCGGCTGATCGAGCGTCTGTGGCAGCGCGCTTTCGAACGCGGCGGTTTTGTGGTGGAAATGCCCCTTGCGCAGCAGAACCGGGATTTACCTGTCCATGAATTCCACTACCAGCGGATTACCAACAGCCACGGGGAAACGCTTGGGGCGGTCCAGGTCGGGCGGAACATCGACAACCAGATTCAACACGCCGGTAGCAGCGAGTACCACACCCGGCATGATCCGGTTACTGGCCTGATGAATCGCCGGGAATTTATCGCCCGGCTGCTGAGGACCCTGGAACAGAAGACTCACCGTGAATCCTGTGACAGCCTGCTCTATCTGGACCTCGACGACTTCGAGCGCTTCAACGACATTGCCGGCAGCGGTACCTGTGACCGCTATCTGCGTGAGCTGGCAGGCAACCTCGGCGTCCGGGTGCGCCAGCGTGACGCGCTGGCCCGGCTATCGGGGGACACTTTCGCACTACTGATCGAAAACTGCCCCGAGGCCAAAGCCCGGGACATTGCCCAGAGCATCCTTGAACTGATCCGGAACTTTGTCTTCGACTGGCAGGGACAGAAACTCAGCACCACCGCCAGTGGCGGACTGCTGATCATGGAGGGCGACAAGCCCCGTGATCCGGAGGAACTGCTCAGCCAGGCGGCGGACCTCTGCCACACGGCGAAAACTTCCGGTCGCAACCGGATCCATGCAGCGAACGCCCTGACCGAAGCCATGGACGACACCGTGACGGCCCAGCGCCTGGAACAGATTCGCCAGGCCCTTGCCCAGGGTGAGTTGGTGCTCGAATACCAGACACTCAAGCCGGTCGCCAGCGCTACCTGGGGTGACCACATTGAGATCCTCTGCCGGATTCCCGGCGGCGATGACAATGCACCCGTCCTGCACCCCGATGAGTTCCTGCCAGTGGCGGAGCGTTTCGACCTTGCCAAGAAACTGGATCGACAGGTGATCCGGCAGACACTTCACTGGCTGAACGGACACCGCTTGCTGGAACCACGACTGAAATACTGCGGGTTCAACCTGTCACTGGCGAGTGTACTCGACGACTCGTTCGCGGATTTCATGGAAGCGGAACTGGCCCGATCTCCGTTTGCACCGGAATGCTTCTGTGTGGAGATCCGGGAGGCCCATGCCACCCAGTACCCGGATGACGTTTCCGTGCTGTGCGATGCCCTGCACCGGGTTGGTTGCCGGGTTGCGCTGGATGGCGCCGGGGCGTCGGTGGAAAGTTACCGGCTTGCCGCCCGATTGCCGGTGGACATCATCAAGCTGGACCGTCAGATGATGGACCACCTGGAGGACGACCCGGTCCAGCAGGTCATGGTAGAAGCCTTGCACCGGATTGCCGAAGCGGCGGGCAAGGACACCGTTGCCACCTTCATTGAAAACGACGACGCGTTACGTAAGGCAAGAACACTCGGCATTCATTTCGGCCAGGGATTCCGGCTGTCCCGACCTCAACCGCTGGACGCCCTCACCCCCGCCGCCGTTGACCTCACCACCGGGCGCATCGGCGGCTAGCCGAGACGCCCGGCGTTCACCGATCAGCCGAGCTGGGCGCGGGCCCGGGCAACCGCTGCCCGGACCTGATCGGGAGCGGTACCGCCGAGGTGATCGCGAGCCTGCACGGATCCCTCGAGCGTCAGGACATCGAAGACATCCTCACCGATCACGTCGGAGAACTGACGGAGTTCCTCCAGCGTCATGTCGGACAGATCCCGGCCTTCAGCAACCCCGAAGGCCACGGATTTGCCGACGATCTCGTGGGCATCCCGGAAAGGCACACCCTTCTTGACCAGATAGTCGGCCAGATCGGTGGCGGTCGAGAAGCCGCGCTTGGCCGCCACCCGCATGTTATCCGCCTTGGCGCGAATCGCCGGGATCATGTCGGCGTAGGCCTTGAGACAACCCTTGATGGTATCCACCGTATCGAACAGCGGCTCCTTGTCCTCCTGGTTGTCCTTGTTGTACGCCAGCGGCTGGCTTTTCATCAGGGTCAGCAGACTGATCAGGTGGCCGTTCACCCGGCCGGTCTTGCCGCGCACCAGCTCCGGTACATCGGGGTTTTTCTTCTGCGGCATGATGGAAGACCCGGTACAGAACCGGTCCGGCAGATCAATGAAGTCGAACTGGGCGGAGGTCCAGAGAACCAGTTCCTCGCTGAATCGGGACAGGTGGGTCATCAGCAGGGCCGCAAAGCTGCAGAACTCGATGGCAAAATCCCGGTCGCTGACCGAATCCAGGCTGTTCTCGGTCGGCCGGTCAAAGCCCAGCAGGCGGGCCGTCATGGCACGATCGATCGGGTAGGTGGTTCCCGCGAGGGCCGCTGCGCCCAGGGGCATCACGTTGACCCGCTTGCGACAATCCTGAAGCCGTTCACCGTCGCGGACCAGCATCTCGTACCACGCCAGCAGATGATGGCCGAAGGTCACCGGCTGGGCCGTCTGCAAATGGGTAAAACCGGGCATGATGGTATCGGCTTCCCGCTCGGCCAGATCCAGCAGCCCCGTCTGCAGGCGCCGCAACTCCTCGGCAATGACGTCGATTTCGTCCCGCAGATACAGTCGGATGTCCGTGGCGACCTGGTCGTTACGGCTGCGCCCGGTGTGCAGCTTCTTGCCGGTAATACCAATCCGGTCGGTCAGGCGGGCCTCGATGTTCATGTGAACATCCTCGAGGCTGACAGACCACTGGAACGTGCCGGCTTCGATATCGGCCTTGACCGCCTTCAGACCCTCGATGATCTGGTCTCGCTCGTCGGTGGTCAGCACACCGACTTCCGCGAGCATGGTGGCATGGGCGATGGAGCCGGTGATGTCATGGTGATACAGCCGCTGGTCAAACCCGACGGAAGCGGTAAACCGCTCGACGAAGGCATCGGTGGGCTCGCTGAAGCGCCCGCCCCAGGGTTTTTCGGAGGATGTGGTCTGGTCAGACTTTTTCTGATCCGTCATGGTCTATCTTTCCTGCTCACAGCCCGGCATCATCTCGGGCAACGGGTACATTTGATGTCGCGGGAGTATACCATTCTGACCGTCGCAAAGGAGACACCCCTGAACGGGGACAAAAGTGGGACCACCCACGACTTCTACGTTCCGGACCTTTGTCGGGTGCGGGCGGTTTTCCTGCTGCTGCTGACCAGCGAACTGCTGGTCCTGGTCATGGCCATCGTGCAGGCGGAAACCGCCTGGATCGACTGGAACTATTTCGGCTTGCTGTCGCTGTTTGTCCAGTGGACCACCCTGACCAGCGCGGCCCTGATCTGCCTGTTGCGACCGAGACTGGCCCGAATGGGCACGCCCCGCGCGACGATGCTGATTGTGGCCATCGTACTTGCCGACGTATTCGCCTTCAGCCTGTTTGCCAACAGCGTACTCAATCCGATACCCGATGCTATTGCCTGGCAAACCATCGCCAAGAAGCTGCTACTCGCCCTTCTGATCGTATTGATGGTATTGCGGTATTTTTACCTTCAGCACCAGTGGCAGCAGCAACGGGAAGCGGAAATGGGCGCCCGGCTCGCGGCGCTCCAGGCCCGCATCCAGCCTCATTTCCTGTTCAACAGCATGAACACCATTGCCAGCCTGATCGCAACCCGCCCGGAGCAGGCGGAAGAAGCGGTACTCGACCTGTCGGAACTGTTCCGGGCCAGCCTGCGCACCTCCGACCAGCTTATTCCCCTGGCCCGTGAACTGGCCCTGTGCCATCGCTATCTCGCCATCGAGGCTTTGCGCCTGGGCGATCGACTGAAAGTGGACTGGGCGATCACACCCGGACTCGAGCACCAGGCCATTCCACCGCTGACCCTTCAGCCCCTGATCGAAAACGCCATCTATCACGGCATTCAGCCCCGGCCTGAAGGGGGCACGGTGCGGATCGAAATCTCCCGAAGACAGGAGTTTGTGTACCTGATTGTTCAGAATCCGGCGCCGGAGCACGACCAGCGCCGTCATCGCGGCAACCGCGTGGCACTGGCCAACATACAGTCCAGACTGCAGGCACTGTTCGGCGAACCGGCCGTACTCAAACACAGTCAGCACGAGTCGATCTATACTGTGACGCTGCGGCTGCCTCGCAGGACGGTGAGCCAGCAATCCGCTATCGGCGACAAGGGAGGTGAACAAACGCCATGACGGGTACAGCAACCCCGACGCTGAGCATCCTGATCGCAGACGATGAACCGCTCGCCCGGGAGCGCATCCGGCGCCTGCTGGAGGACCTTCCCGGCTATCGCGTCAGCGGCGAGGCCGCCGATGGCGACAGCACCCTGAAACAGGTGGCCGAACTGGAGCCCGACATCCTGCTGCTGGACATCCGGATGCCGGGACTCGATGGCATGGAAGCGGCGACACGGCTGCAGCACCTGGAGCACCCGCCGGCGATTATCTTCTGTACCGCTTACGATCACTATGCGATTCAGGCGTTCGATGTACAGGCCACAGCGTACCTGCTGAAACCGGTGCGCAAGGAAGCCTTGGCGGAGGCCCTGGCCAAGGCCGGACGCGTCAACCGGGTCCAGCGCCAGAAGCTGACCCGCACCTTGCCGTCACAGGGCGAGCAACTCGCCGTTCGCACCCATCGCGGAACCGAATTGATCGAACTGAACGACATCCGGTTCTGCGAGGCCGACCAGAAATACGTCACCATTCATCACACCGGCGGCGAAACCGTGTCGGATTACACCCTCAAGGAACTGGAAGCCAGCTACCCGGAGCAACTCCTGCGCATCCACCGCAATACCCTGGTCGGTGTTCGCTTCATCAGGGCACTGGAGCGCACACCGGAAGGCCAGAATGTCGTGGTTCTGCGCGACCATCCCCAACGACTGGCCGCCAGCCGCCGCCATGCCGCCGACGTTCGACAGTGGCTGCAGGACCACCAGCCGGGCTGACTGCGGCCATCCCTACGGGACATTTATGCCGTCACACGTTAACCTTGGCGAACATTTTTCCAACCGACAGTGAGTGCCATGTCCAAACGTACCCTTCGCATCGCAACCCGCAGCAGCGCCCTCGCGCTGTGGCAGGCCGAACACATCAAATCCGAACTGGAACAGCTGCACGACAGCGTCACCGTGGAACTGGTCAAGATCAAGACCCAGGGCGACAAGATCCTCGATGTTCCGCTGGCCAAGATCGGCGGCAAGGGCCTGTTCGTGAAGGAGCTGGAAGAAGCCATGCTGGACGGCCGGGCGGATCTGGCGGTGCATTCCATGAAGGACGTGCCCATGGAATTTCCGGAAGGCCTCGGGCTGGTCGCCATCTGTGAGCGGGAAGATCCCACCGACGCCTTTGTCAGTAACCACTACGAAACCGTCGATGCGCTGCCGGAGGGCGCCGTTGTCGGGACCGCCAGCCTTCGCCGGGAATCGCAATTGAGGGCCTATCGACCAGACCTGCAGATCAAGGTACTCCGGGGCAACGTGAACACCCGCCTGGCCAAACTGGACGCGCACGACTACGACGCCATCGTACTGGCCAGCTCCGGCCTGAAACGCCTCGGATTCCACAACCGCATCCGCTACTGTCTGCCGGACGTGATTTCACTGCCTGCCGTGGGACAGGGGGCACTGGGTATCGAGTGTCGGGTCGACGACACCGAGTTGCTGGAACTGATTGCTCCCCTGAATCATGCAGACACCGCCGACCGCGTGAAAGCGGAACGGGCGCTGAACCGTCGTCTTGAAGGTGGATGCCAGGTACCGATTGCCGCGTACGCCCTGCTGGAGGACAAGGACACTCTCTGGCTTCGGGGACTCGTGGGCTCGGTTGACGGCCAGCAGATCTTCCGTGTCGAGGGGCGTGCACCGCGAAACGAAGGCGAGCGGCTCGGCCGTGAACTGGCCGAAGACCTCCTGGCCCTGGGCGCCGACAAGGTACTGGCTGATATCTATGGCCACACCCCTCGCTGAAAGCTCAGACCTCACCGGCCGCCGGATCCTGATCTGTCGGCCGGAGCCGGAAGCGTCAAGACTGGCAGACGCGTTCCGGGCCGCTGGTGCGAAAACCCGTGTGCTGCCGCTCATGGCAAGAGAGGCTCTGCCCGAGACCCCCGAGAGCCGCAGCATTCTTCTGGACCTGGACCGATACTCTCACATCATTGCCGTCAGCCCCTTCGCCGCCCGGCGACTGCTGGAGGAAATCGATACCTGGTGGCCCCAGCTTCCCATGGGCATTCGCTGGTACGCGGTGGGGGCGGGCACAGCCAGGGTGTTGGCGGGCCACGGCCTGTCCGTGCGGCAACCGGCGGAAGGCTGGACCAGCGAAGCCCTGCTGGCGCTGCCCTCGCTGCGTCAGGTTCGTGGCGAGAAAGTCCTCCTGGCGCGAGGCGACAATGGTCGTGAACTGATCCGTGAAACCCTGGAGTCCCGCGGCGCAAACGTCACGGCTCTCCCCCTCTACCGCCGCTATTGCCCTGACTACTCTGAGGAAGAGATCCGGCAGGTCCTGGACGACTTCTCACCAGAAGCCATCGTGGCCCTGTCCGGCGAAACCCTGGATAATCTCATCGCACTATGTGCGAAGAGCGGCCATAATCTATACGATAGGTTATTGATCGTTCCCGCCGACCGTGTCGCACAGCGTGCCCGGGGTGCGGGATTTACCCGATGGTGTGTACCAGTCAGTCTTGCCGATGCCGATATCGTGGCCACTGTTGCAGCAACGCTGGACGGCAGAAACGGTGGTGCCGGAAATAACAAGTAAGGACGCCCGTGACAGAATCAACCGATCAACTCCCCGCCCCCATACAACAGACACCGTCAAAGCCGAGAAAGCTCTGGCCACTCTGGCTGGTGACCGTGCTGGCCCTTGTCATCGCAATCGCCCTGGCGCTCTGGAACTGGCAGCAATGGCAACGCCATCAGGCGACCGTCCAGAGCCTGAAGTCGCTGCAACAGGACACCCGCCAGCTGGAAAACCTCTACGGAGACCGGGGGAACCAGCAAAGCCAGCGGCTCCAGTCCCTTGAAGACAAGCTTGCGGCACAGCGGGAGCTGATCGCGACCCAGCGACGCCAGATCGATCACAATGCCCAGACCCTGCTGGAGGCCGGTAACCGGACCCGCACCGACTGGCTGTTGGCAGAGGCCGAATACCTCCTGCGGATCGGCAATCAGCGACTGCAGATCGAGAAAGACATCCGGGGTGCGATGTCGGCGCTGAAGTCGGCGGACCAGGTACTGGCAGAGTCCGACGACGTCGGGGTCTATCCGGTGCGCCAGCAACTGGCAAAAGAGCTGATGGCTCTGAAGGGCATCGAGAATATCGACCGGACCGGGCTTTACCTGACTCTTGAGGCCGCTATCGACAGCGTCCACCAACTGACCGACCAGGCACTGATCCACGAATCCGCCCCCGGCTTCGTGCCCTCCAGGACCGAGAGCAATACCGCTCCGGCCGAGGGCGGTCCCGGTATGCTGACCCGTGCCTGGAACCAGTTCACCGATACCCTGTCCCGCGTCGTGGTGGTCCGCCGCCTGGACGAGACGGTCAAGCCCCTGCTGTCTCCGGATCAGAGTGCCTATGCACGTCTGAACCTCCAGTTGATGCTCGAAGAGGCCGAAATGGCGGTCCTCCGCGGCAACCAGGCGCTTTACGAGCGGGCTCTGGCAAAAGCCTCATCGGCGGTGGCCGACTGGTACAACCCGGAGAATCCGAAGGTCAAGGCGCTCGACAACACCCTGTCGGAACTCTCCGACCGGAACATTGACCCGGAGCTACCCGACATCAGCCATTCGTTGCAGCTGCTCAAGCGCCGGTTGGCTGGCCGGGGCGCTGACCCCGCTGACAACGGAAGCCAACAGCAGGAGAAAGCCGCTGATACCGGAGGCAACCCGTCATGATTCGCCTCCTGCTGATCATCCTGATCGCCCTGCTGATGGGTACCGGGCTGGCCCTCGGGCTGCAGTATGACCTCGGCTACATCCGGATCAGCCTGGGGCATTACCTGGTGGAAACCAACTTCTGGGTGGGGCTTGGCCTGTTCGTCGCTCTGGTCGTGCTCGCCGTCGTCGGCATCAACCTGCTCCGGCGGTTCCGCCGGGGCACCGGTCTGGTGGCCACCTGGCTTGCGCGGAGTAACGAGCGGCGGGCCCGGCGACGCACCACCCAGGGCTTGCTGGCACTGGCCGAGGGCAACTGGCCCAGGGCTCGAAAATTACTGACTTCCGCCGCGGATCGAGCCGATACGCCGCTGATCAATTACCTTGCCGCCGCCCAGGCCTCGTTCGAATCCGGGGATCACGAGGCCGTGGATGATCTGCTGCGCAAAGCCTTCGAAAGTACGCCAGGATCGGATCTGGCCGTAGGCATTACCCAGGCCCAGCTGCAGCTGGCCGGAAACCGGCTTGAGCAGGCACTGGCAACGCTGATCCGGTTACGCAAACAATCCCCGAATCATCCGTTCGTCCTGAAGCTGTTGAAGAACACCTACTTCCGGCTGGAAGACTGGCGGGAACTGGCAAAACTGCTCCCGGAACTGAAAAAGCGGAATGTGATTCCCGAGGACGAACTCCACGAACTGGAACGGGAAGCCTGGCACAACCTGCTCGAGCAGGCGGCCGAGGAATGCAGGCGGCAACGCAAGGACAATCCCGACGCCTCCCTCGAACCGCTCACCCGGCTTTGGGACGAGTTACCGGGATTCCTTCGCCGGGATGAGCATACTATCCGGGACTACGCCCGACTCCTGGCCGGGCTGGGTGACGAAGGCCAGGCGGAAACCCTGTTGCGCAAGGTGCTTCGGAATCACTGGAGCGACGAACTGATCAACCTGTATGGTCGCATTGAAGGTCACAAGCCCGACGAGCAACTGCTGCTTGCCGAACAGTGGCTCAAGGATCGCCCCAACAACGCCGAACTGCTGCTGGCCCTGGGACGGCTCAGCCTGAGAAACGAGTTGTGGGGAAAAGCCCGGGAGTATTTTGAAACCAGTCTTCGGCTGAGAAGGAGCCGGGAAACCCTGGCAGAACTGAGCCGCCTGAACGCCCACATGGGTGACGAAGAAGCCAGTATCAAGTTGTTGATGCAGGGACTGGAACAGGACAACGGCCTGCCCGAACTGCCAATGCCACGGGCGTGAGCGAAGCCCCAACGAAAACGGGGTCAGATGAAATTTCATCTGACCCCATGTTCACGCTCTCACGCTCTGGGGGCGTATTCCAGCACATCCGAGAAGAAAGCCCCCGGCGGCAATCCGGCATCCACGAGCGCATCCATGAGCGTGTATACCATCGTGGGTGAGCCACTGGCATGGACTTCCACATGTTGCCAGTCCATTCCCGACGCCAGGACCGCACGGACCAGCTGGTCGTGGTGGCCGCTCCAGTCATTGTCCTCGTCATCCCCCACCACAGGCAGGAAGGTGAACGGCGGCCAGTCCTGCTCCCACTGCTGGGCCAGGGATCGGAGATACATGTCTTCGTGCTTGCGTACGCCCCAATACAGCTTGATCGGGTGAGAAAAACCGGTTTCCCGCAGGTAATCCACCAGGCTCTTCATCTGAGCGAATCCCGTACCTGCCGCCACCAGCAGTACCGGTTTTTCGGGAGCCGTCGCGAGGCACGCCTTGCCATGAGGCAGCTCCACCGTCACATCCCGACCGGACGTGAGGGCATCCACCACTTTCTGGGCCGATCCCCAGTCCGGCGATGCCTGGATATGCAGCTCAATCGAGTGCGCAGAAGGGCTGGAGGCAATGGAAAAATAGCAGGGATCCTCGCCCGGCAGATTCACGGACAGATACTGACCTGCATGGAACGACAGGTCATGGCGCCGGGGAATGTCCAGTTCGACGCGGTACACATCATGGCTGATGGACCGAACGCTCACCACCTTCGCCTGCACCTTACGAGGCTGATTGTTTCCTGCTGCCATAACAGCGGCTATCTCCAGTTCAAGGTCAGCCAGCGCCCGGGTCCGGCACATCATCAGGCGCTCGCCAACCGATAGTTCATGATTTTTTCGGGTATTCAGGGCCCGTCCGGATAACAGATACGCTTCGCAGAGCTCACAGACCCCGTTGCGACAGGCTGCCGGAACGGCAATACCGGACCGAACCGCCGCACTCAGAAGATCAACGTCTGCTTCTGACGAAAATCCGAGACCCGACGGATGAAGCGTCACTCGATACAAATGACTCTCCTTCTCAATCGGGGCGCTGACCCGGAATTTCAATGCCCAGACTGTCCCAGATGTCATCCACCCTCTGCTTGACGTCATCGGTCATGGCAATGGGCTCGCCCCATTCCCGGTCGGTTTCCCCGGGCCATTTATTGGTGGCATCCATCCCCATCTTCGAGCCAAGGCCGGACACCGGAGAGGCAAAGTCCAGGTAATCGATCGGCGTATTTTCCACCATCGTGGTGTCCCGGACCGGATCCATCCGGGTGGTGATCGCCCAGATCACGTCTTCCCAGTTACGGGCATTCACGTCGTCATCGGTCACAATAACGAACTTGGTGTACATGAACTGCCTGAGAAATGACCATACGCCCATCATCACTCGCTTGGCATGGCCGGGATACTGCTTCTTCATCGTTACTACGGCAAGCCGGTAGGAACAGCCCTCCGGCGGCAGATAGAAATCGACAATCTCCGGAAACTGCTTCTGCAGGATGGGAATGAACACTTCGTTCAGCGCCACGCCGAGGATCGCGGGTTCATCGGGCGGACGACCGGTATAGGTGCTGTGGTAGATCGGCTCCCGGCGATGGGTGATCCGCTCCACGGTAAACACCGGGAACTCGTCCACCTCGTTGTAATAGCCGGTATGGTCCCCGAACGGCCCTTCCGGCGCCGTATCGTCCGGATAGATAAAACCTTCCAGCACGATCTCGGCACTGGCCGGAACCTGCAGATCACTGAGGCCCGCCTTGACCAATTCGGTCCGACTGCCCCGAAGCAACCCGGCAAACGCGTACTCCGAAAGGGAATCCGGCACCGGCGTTACCGCGCCCAAAATGGTGGCCGGATCTGCCCCGAGCGCAACTGCGACCGGGTAAGGTTTTCCTGGATTGGCTTTCTGGAACTCACGAAAATCGAGCGCGCCACCACGGTGGCTCAGCCAGCGCATGATCAGACGATTACGTCCAATCACCTGCTGACGATAGATGCCCAGATTCTGCCGCTCCTTGTGCGGGCCGCGGGTAATCACCAGCGGCCAGGTCACCAGCGGTCCGGCATCCCCGGGCCAGCAATGCTGAACCGGAATCTGGTACAGATCCACCCGATCCTTCTCGATGACCACTTCCTGACAGGGCGCCGAGCGAAGCACCTTCGGGCTCATACGCATGACCTGCTTGAAGATCGGCAGCTTCTCGATGGCGTCCTTGAACCCCTTGGGTGGATCCGGCTCCTTCAGGAACGCCAGCAGCTTGCCAACCTCACGCAGCGCGGTCACATTCTCCTGCCCCATCCCCAGCGCCACCCGCTTGGGCGTGCCAAACAGGTTCGCCAGAACCGGCATGTCATAGCCCTTGGGATTCTCGAACAACAACGCCGGACCACCTGCCCGCAGGGTACGGTCGCAGATCTCGGTCATTTCCAGGTGGGGATCGACTTCCACGCTGATGCGCTTGAGCTCACCCAGCTTCTCCAGCTGGTTGATGAAGTCACGCAGGTCGTTGTATTTCATCGTGTGCTCCGTTCTAGGTTGGCCTTTTGGTACGGAGTGTGCCGCCCTTCGGACCTCTTCGCGAAAGTCCGGAAAAAGGCGCGCGCAGGAAATCAGAACGGTGTCGTCGGGGGCTTCCTCCGGAGACTGTGTCTTGCCAGGGATGGCAAGACCAAGCCCCCAGGGATGGGTTCACGGCGTGCCTCCGGAGGAAGCCCCCGGCGACACCCGCCCCCGACATCAGAAGCGCTTGAGACCGGCGATCACCGACGCTTCATGGACTGGAAGAACTCGTCGTTGGTCTTCGTGTCCTTGAGCTTGTCCAGCAGGAACTCGATGGCTGCGGTGTCGTCATCCATGGAGTGCAGAAGCTTGCGCAGAATCCACACGCGCTGGATATCGGCTTCCGACATCAGCAGGTCTTCACGGCGGGTACCGGAACTGCGGATGTTGATCGCCGGGTAAACACGCTTCTCGGCAATCCGGCGGTCCAGGTGCACTTCCATATTACCGGTGCCCTTGAACTCCTCGTAGATCACCTCGTCCATCTTGGAACCGGTGTTAACGAGCGCAGTTGCCAGGATGGTCAGACTGCCACCTTCCTCGACGTTACGTGCCGCACCAAAGAACCGCTTCGGCTTCTCCAGGGCGTGTGCGTCCACACCACCGGTCAGCACCTTGCCGGAAGACGGAATCACCGTGTTGTAGGCGCGAGCCAGACGGGTGATGGAATCCAGAAGAATGATCACGTCTTTCTTGTGCTCGACCAGGCGCTTGGCCTTTTCGATCACCATTTCAGCTACCTGGACATGGCGCGCCGGCGGTTCGTCGAATGTGGACGCGACCACTTCGCCACGAACGGTACGCTGCATTTCGGTCACTTCCTCCGGACGCTCGTCGATGAGCAACACCATCAGGTGACATTCCGGATTGTTCCGGGTGATCGATTGCGCAATCCCCTGCATCAGCAGGGTTTTACCGGCCTTGGGCGGCGAGACGATCAGGCCACGCTGGCCCTTGCCGATGGGGGCCACCAGATCCAGCACCCGCGAGGAAAGATCCTCGGTACTGCCATTCCCGGCTTCCAGCATGAGCCGTTCTTGCGGAAACAGCGGAGTCAGGTTCTCGAACAGAATCTTGTTGCGGGCGTTATCCGGCTTGTCGAAATTGATTTCGTTGACCTTCAACAGGGCAAAATAACGCTCCCCGTCTTTCGGTGGCCGGATCTTTCCGGCGATGGTGTCACCGGTACGCAGGTTGAATCGGCGAATCTGGCTGGGCGAGACGTAGATATCGTCCGGGCCGGCAAGGTAGGAGGCGTCCGCGGAACGGAGGAAGCCAAATCCGTCCTGCAGAATTTCCAGTACACCGTCGCCATAGATGTCTTCACCGCTTTTCGCATGCTTTTTGAGGATGGTGAAAATCACATCCTGCTTGCGCGAACGAGCCAGGTTATCGAGGCCCATCTCTTGCGCAATTTCGAGCAATTCGGGCACGGATTTCTGCTTGAGTTCAGTAAGATTCATAGTTTGTTGGATTTTCAGGAATGGAAATAAACGACTGTTGGAATGACAGGGGTGCCCCTGAACGAATTGAACAAATAAGTGCTGATACAGGTGCTGGCCAGATGGAGCAACCCGGGGAAGATGAAATCCGGAATAATTTGCTGAAGCCAGTAGAGTGGGAACATCCGTTCTCCGGGCAACACGGATCATCGACCACCTTGACAGCGAATGTCAAGTGCAGTGCCCCAAAATACGCCAAATTCCTGCCATAAACAGGATATCCGCCCTCCCTCTCATGGGTTACTCCCTTCCCTAAAGGGGCCCCAGTGCGGATACTGCACCTATTATCATTTGTTTTTTTCAGCTTTCGGAGCCGAACCATGAGCAGTGAACCCACGACTGAACTCAAATCGCTGAATATCGCGATCCTGACCGTTTCGGACACCCGTGGACCAGAGCAGGACACCTCCGGCCAGTTTCTGGAGGACAGCGTGGTCGAAGCGGGACACCAACTGGTCGCGCGCCGTATTCTGCCCGACGACGTTTACCTGGTGCGCGCCCTGATGTCGGGCTGGATTGCCGATCCCACCATCCACGCGGTGATTATCACCGGAGGCACCGGTTTCCACGAACGGGACAGTACCCCGGAAGCGGTAGGCCCACTGCTGGACAAGACCATAGACGGGTTCGGGGAGGAATTCCGCCGCCTGTCCGAGGAAGAAATCGGATCATCGACCATTCAGTCCCGGGCGTTCGGCGGCCTGGCCAACCACACGGTCATCTTCTGCCTTCCCGGATCGACCGGTGCCTGCCGCACCGGCTGGAATGGCATCCTGAAGTCCCAGCTCGACAGCCGGCACAAGCCCTGCAATTTTACGGCCCTCGTGCTTCGCAAGCCGCAGAATGAAGCCTTCTCCCGCCTGCAGGACGTCATCGGCAACCGAGCGATCAAATAACAGGAGGGATGCATGGCCGGCACACAGCTGACGCCCGTCGAAACAGCGCTTGAACACATACTGGACCAGGCATCGGTCATTGACCGGACTGAGACCGTGCCACTGACCGACGCTCTGGGCCGAATACTCGCGGAGCCCTGCCTTGTCCCGGCTGACGTTCCTCCGGCCGACAACAGTGCGGTGGACGGCTACGCGATCCGTCATGCAGATCTGGCCGGGGAGCAACCGATTCCGGTGTCCGACCGCATCCCGGCGGGCACAGCTCCCTTGCCCCTGGCACCCGGAAGCGCCGCGCGAATATTTACCGGCTCCGAAATTCCCGAGGGTGCCGACTCGGTGGTGATGCAGGAGCGTGTCGATGTCACTGACGCCGGCATTCGGGTACAGGCGGCCGTCGAACCGGGCCAGAATATTCGCAAGCGCGGCCAGGATCTCCGACAGGGGGACCAGGCCCTGGCCAAAGGCACCCGTATCCGCCCGCAGGAGATGGGACTGTTGGCATCGATGGGCATGGCCTGGGTCACCGTAACCGCACCACTGCGGGTGGCGATACTGACCACCGGGGACGAACTCGTCGAGCCGGGCGAACCGCTAAAACCGGGGCAGATCTACAACACCAACCGCTTCACCCTGCTGGGCCTTCTCGCAGAAGCCGGATGTGAGGTGGTGCTCTGCGAGACACTGGAAGACACCCGCGAAGCCACCGTCGAAACCCTTGCACGGGCGGCGGCATCGGCGGATCTGATCATCACCAGCGGCGGCGTGTCGGTGGGCGAGGAAGACCATGTGCGTGCCGTACTTGAAACCCGGGGCGAGCTTTCACTGTGGCGGCTCGCGATCAAACCGGGCAAGCCGCTGGCTTTCGGCTCGATCAACGATACGCCGGTTCTCGGGCTACCGGGCAATCCCGCCGCTGTTCTGGTGACGTTCCTCATAGTGGGGATGCCCTATATCCGCCGGCGTCAGGGGCGGGCGACGACGCCCCCAACGGGGGAAAGAATCCCGGCCGGCTTCGAGGTGGCGTCTGCCTCCGTACGCCGTGAGTTTATCCGCGCCAGAAAGGCCCTGCTCAACGGTGAACCGACCATTGAGGCGTTTCCGAACCAGAGCTCCGGCGTACTCAGTTCCGCCTGCTGGGCAGACGGGCTGGCAGTGGTTCAGGAAAACACAACGGTCAAACCGGGCGATCTGCTAACGTATTATTCATTCAACGAATTGTTGGGTTGATCATGAGTAGCGAAACCTTAACCGTGCGTTTCTTTGCAAGACTTCGGGAAGAGCTGGACACCGAGGCACTTGAGTTGCCGGCGGAACCGGGCCTGACGGCCGAGGATCTGCTCACACAACTCGCGGCCCGGGGCGGCGCCTGGTCACAACTTCAGGGAGGGCAGCCCGTCATGATTGCCGTGAACCAGACCATGGCCAAACCATCAACCCGAATCCATGCCGGCGACGAAGTAGCGTTTTTCCCGCCGGTGACGGGAGGTTGAGATGATTTCGGTCCAGACCGACGATTTTGATCCGTCCGCCGAATACCAGTCGCTGCGCGACAGCGGCTCCGGAACGGGGGCTATTGTTACGTTTACCGGGCTGGTGCGGGACAGCGGCGACCTGAAGGACGTGCAGGGTCTCTATCTGGAGCATTATCCGGGCATGACCGAGCAGGTAATCCAGGGTTTGATCGATGAGGCCTCACAGCGCTGGGATGTCCGCAGGGCCCGGGTTATTCACCGGGTCGGACCGCTCGCATTGCGCGACCAGATCGTTTTTGTCGGCGTTTGCAGCGCCCATCGTGGCGACGCGTTCAAGGCCTGCGAATTCATCATGGATGCCCTGAAGACCTCGGCCCCCTTCTGGAAAAAGGAAATCACGGCAGAAGGCGAGCATTGGGTGGAGCAGAAGTCTGGAGATCGTGCGCGATCATCAAGGTGGGAATAGCGGGGACGAAATAACAGCAGGCTCGCCCCCGCGAGTCCCGGGACGAGCCGCCGGCACCTGCTACCGGAAATCAGCTTTTGCGATCTGGATCAATCAGGTCCGAGACCTGGGATCGAAATGACTCAACACTGTCTTCGCTACTCTGCTTCAGCTGTTCCAGCTTTTCCCGTCCCTGCGAAATTTTCTCATCGATTGAATTGAGTGCGTCCGACGCACTTTGCCGGAGCTCTGCACTCGCCTTTTCGCTTTCCGCGTCGGCCTCCTTTGCCTCGGCCTGGGCTTTCAGCGAATCGGCCTCTTTTTCCCAGGCTTCAAGCTGAGCCTCGACTTTCCGAACCAACTCGTCTTTCAATGACATAGACTCTCTCCTGTTCGCGTTCGAACTGTTGAGTGTGTTCAGGTTCCATCCTTTGCCCGACCGAGGATAAGGATGGTGCCAGGCAATTTCAAAGAGCAGCCTGTCCTGATGGGCCAATCCGGGAAAGTTCAGGGCAGATCTTCCAGCCGATTCCGGTTAAGGAAGAGCGCGTCCGAGCCGGGTAAGGACAGGCCTTCCGCGCCAACAGCGCGGGCGAATCCCATGACCCGCCGCTCCCCGTCCCGCAGGGTCTCCGCCAGCGTATCGGCAAGCGCAACCGGGTAAACACCA
Source organism: Marinobacter santoriniensis NKSG1 (assembly GCF_000347775.1). Taxonomy (GTDB): domain Bacteria; phylum Pseudomonadota; class Gammaproteobacteria; order Pseudomonadales; family Oleiphilaceae; genus Marinobacter; species Marinobacter santoriniensis. The sequence goes on along the minus strand of NZ_APAT01000026.1, from coordinate 45,913 downwards.
TGCAGCGGATGGATCCGTCCCTCGCTCTCTGCCACGATCGGCCGGTCGGGCCGCGATTGCCAGGCTTCGATCAGGGCACGGCACAGCGCCGGCGTGATGTCCGGCGTATCGCAGGGGCTGACCAGAACCGCCGTTGCACCCAGCGTTTCGGCCTCGACAAGACCACGAAGCAGGCCCGCCAGAGGGCCCTGCCCCTGGTTTTCAGGAAAATCATCAAAGACCAGGCCAGGCGCCAGGGCCTCATAACGATCCAGAGAACGATTGGCACTGATAAGCACCGGAGAACAGGCACGGGAAAGTGTCTCGAACACCCATCGCGCCATTGGCCGGCCGCGGTATTCGACCCAACCCTTGTCAAGGCCGCCCATGCGGGTTCCCTGGCCACCGGCGAGCAGAAGCCCTGTGATGCGGGGATCTCCAGCGTTATTCATGGCAACAAAAAACCGCCCGTGAAGCAGCTTCAGGGGCGGTTTCCGTCAGCAACCCGATCAGAGGTTGCTGTCGAGGAAGGCAGCCAGCTGGGACTTGGACAGCGCGCCTACCTTGGTCGCATCCACGTTGCCGTTCTTGAACAGCATCAGGGTCGGGATACCACGGATGTTGAACTTGGGCGGAGTCTGCTCATTCTCGTCGATGTTCAGCTTGCAGACTTTCAGCTTGCCTTCGTACTCTTCGGCCACTTCTTCGAGAACCGGCGCAATCATCTTGCAGGGACCACACCACTCGGCCCAGTAGTCCACCAGTACGGGAACGTCGGATTTCAGTACATCCTGCTCAAAAGAAGCGTCGGTGACGTTTACGATATTTCCGCTCATTACCTTTTCCTGATTCAGGCAACCCTACGACAGAGAGTGCGCCATTGCGCGATTCAATCGTCTCCGGGATGCTGTTGACTGATGCTGAAGGCTGTCGGACAGACAACCGTTCACCCTCGTTTTTGTTACGGCATACTTTACGCGAATGATCATCCTGATGTGAAGCAGTACAACCCGCAGTGATGCTATCGATCACTTTCAGAAGCCGGTCTGACCCCGGTCAAGATAGCCCGGCATTGGCTATTCTTCGGTACTGACAGCCCCGAGAAAGATGGCTTATAGTACCGGGCAAGTTCCCTTTGACAAGGATTCCCCCTGACGTGACGGCCGATTCCAATGGCGAAAACGAGGTAGCAGGCCCGCAGACGCTCGCGGCCATCGACATGGGCTCCAACAGCTTTCACATGGTGGTGGCCCGTCTGGTGCACGGAGAGATCCGCACGCTGGAAAAGATGGGAGAAAAAGTTCAGCTCGGTGCCGGACTGGACCAGTACAACCGGCTGACCGAGGAAGCCCAGCAACGGGCACTGGACTGTCTGAGCCGGTTTGCCCAGCGCCTGGGAGGCATGCCATCCGATGCCGTTCAGGTGGTCGGCACCAACGCCTTACGCGTTGCCCGCAATGCCCACCAGTTCATCAACCGGGCCGAAGAACTCCTCGGTTATCCCATTGAAATCATCGCTGGTCGCGAAGAAGCCCGACTGATCTATCTGGGGGTTTCCCACACTCTCTCCGACGACATCGGTCGACGCCTGGTGATCGATATCGGTGGTGGCAGCACCGAATTCATCATCGGCCAGCGGTTTGAACCCCTGCATCTGGAAAGCCTGCACATGGGCTGTGTCTCGTTCCGACACCGGTATTTCCCGGACGGCAGGATTACGCGCAAACAGATGGACAGGGCGGTGACCCATGCAGAACAGGAGCTGCTGAACATCCGCCAGCACTATCGGTCCGCCGGCTGGCAGAGCGTGGTGGGTTCCTCGGGTACGATCAAGGCGATTGCCAGCGTTCTCGCCTCGCTCAAGCTGACCGATGGCACCATCACCCGTCCCGCGATGCAGGAATTGCGTCGGCGCCTGGTGGACATGGGCAAAACGGAAAAACTGGGCGAGCTCGGTGTCCGGGCGGATCGGCAGAACATTTTCCCCGCCGGTTTTGCCATCCTGATGGGGGCTTTCCAGTCACTGGGCATCGAAGACATGGAATTCGCCGACGGTGCGCTCCGGGAAGGGCTGCTGTACGACATTGTCGGCCGGATCCAGCACGAGGACGTCCGCGAACGAACCATCGGCGCACTACAGGAGCGCTATCACGTCGATCAGGAGCATGGGGCGGCCGTCGAGGCGGTCGCCGTCGCAGCCTGGGAGCAGGTGGCCGATACCTGGAAGCTGAGGACCCCAGCCGACGAAGAAGCCCTGCGCTGGGCCTGCCGGTTACACGAAATCGGACTGACCATCTCTCACAGCCAGTACCACAAGCACGGCGCCTATCTGCTCCGTTACTCCGACCTCCCGGGTTTCAGCCAGCAATTCCAGCGGGACCTGGCGACACTGGTTCGGGGGCATCGGCGCAAATTTGCACCGGTGATCTTCGAGGGACTGGACCCGGAGGACGCCGTCCGCCTGCGCCGGCTCTGTATCCTAGTCCGCCTCGCGGTGCTGCTGCAGCATCCTCGGAACATGGAACCGCCACCGTCGTTTCGCCTCGAACCCGGAGACAACAAACTGACCGTCAGCTTCCCCGACGGCTGGCTGGATGACCGACCACTGACGCTTGCGGACCTCAAGAACGAGCGAGACTACCTGGCCAAGCAGGATTTCACGCTGAACATCGCGGGCCATTAGCCCGCCAGTTCCATTTCCAAAGCCTCGACTGTCTCGCTCGTTTCGAGCCATTGCGCCTCGACTTCTTCGAGCTTGCGACTGTTTTCGGCCTGACGGCCGAGCAATTCAGTCAGGCGGGACTGGCCGCCGTCCTCATACAGAGCGGGGTCAGCCAACTCCGACTCCAGAGCCTTCAGGGCCTGCTGTAACCGATCCATCTCCTGCTCAAGCGTCGCCTGCTGTTTTCGGTAGGGGCTCAACTTGCGACGCATTTCGGCTTCCTGGCGCTTCCTCGCCTTGCGATCCTCCGAACTTTCCCCCACGTTCGCGGACGCGCCCGCCGGTGAGGTCTGGCCAGCGTCCCGCTTTGGCGCTTCGTCGTCATCCCGATCTTTACGGCGGTCTGCAAGCCAGCGCTCGTAATCCTCCAGGTCACCGTCATACTCCGTCACGCCGCCGTCGGTCACCAGCCAGAACTCATCCACCGTATTGCGCAGCAAATGGCGATCGTGAGACACCACCACGATGGCGCCCTCGAAATTCTGCAGCGCCATGGTCAGCGCCTGGCGCATCTCCAGGTCCAGATGGTTGGTGGGCTCGTCCAGCAACAACAGGTTGGGCCGCTGCCAGGCAATGACCGCGAGAGCAACCCGGGCCTTTTCGCCACCCGAGAACGAGCGGATCGGGCTGAGCGCTTCGTCACCGTGGAAATCAAAACCGCCCAGGAAATTACGGATGCTCTGCTCGGACGCTTTCGGGGCCAGCCGTTGTAGATGCAAAAACGGACTGGCATCCAGATCGAGGGATTCAAGCTGGTGCTGGGCGAAATAGCCGATGGCCAGGTGTTCACCGCAGGTCCGCTCCCCGGCCAGCAGGGTTCCCTCGCCTCTGAGCGCGTCCATCAGCGTGGATTTCCCCGCCCCGTTGGGTCCCAGCAAGCCAATGCGACTGCCCGGCAACAGCGTCAGGTTGAGTTTGTCCAGAATCACGGTTTCGCCGTAGCCGGCACGACCGTTACGGATGGAGAGCAGCGGATTGGAGACCTTCTCCGCCATGGGAAAGGAGAAACTGAACGGAGAATCGACATGGGCCGGCGCAATCCGCTCCATCCGTTCCAGTGCCTTCACCCGGCTTTGCGCCTGACGGGCCTTGGTTGCCTTGGCCTTGAAGCGATCGACGAAGCGCTGGATTTCCGCAATCCGGGCCTGCTGACGCTCGTAGTTGGCCTGCTGCTGGGACAAGCGCTCACTGCGCTGACGTTCAAAGGCCGAGTAGTTGCCCGTATAGAGGTCGAGTTTCCGTCTGTCGAAATGCACGACATGCGTCGCCACCCGATCCATGAAGTCACGGTCGTGGGAGATGAACAGCAGCGTTCCCGGATACCGGCGAAGCCAGTTTTCCAGCCACAGGCAGGCGTCCAGATCCAGGTGGTTGGTCGGCTCATCCAGCAGCAGAAGGTCCGACGGGCGCATCAGGGCCTGCGCAAGGTTCAAACGGATACGCCAGCCGCCGGAGAATGCCGCCACTGGCCGGTCGGCATCACCATCAGCGAAGCCCAGCCCACGCAGCAACGACTCCGCCCGGCGCGGAGCTGACCAGGCTTCATGAACGTCCAGCTCGCCGTGGATGCGGGCGATCGCATGGTCATCACCGTCGGCTTCGGCACGGGCCAGCTCCGCTTCGAGGCGGCGCAGTTCGGGGTCGCCATCAAGCACGAAATCCCGGGCGGAACGGTCCGACGCCGCCACCTCCTGAGCCATGTGAGCGATCCGGCATCCACCCGGAAGGGATACACTCCCCTGTTCCGGGGCCAGCTGGCCCAACAAGAGCTGGAAAAGACTGGATTTCCCGGCACCATTGGCGCCGACGATGGCAACTCGCTGGCCGGGTTGGACCGTTAAAGTTACGGTTTCTAGCAACCAGACGCCGCCCCGTTGTAAACTGAGATCGGTTATCGTTAACATAAATCCATTCTATCAGCGTAAAGCAATCAGGAAAGGTTCGGCGTGCACGTACCGAGGGAGTTGGAACCGGACAACCCACTTTGGCGTTATGCCCTGGCAGTCTGGAAGAATCCTGACGTGCAGCGAACCTGCCTCGGGCTCCAGGATGAAGGCTGGAGCGTCACCCGCCTGATTCTTGCCGGTTGGCTGGCCCAACAGAACCGGCGGTACACAGAAGCGGAGGACGCTACGGTATCAGAGTGGCGCGATCGTGTAACCGGTCCCCTGAGGGCGGTACGCAGAAGTCTTCCAAAAGCGCCGGAGACCGTTGGTGGCCTGCGACAGAGTATCGCAGGACTTGAGTTGCAGGCGGAACAGCTGGAATTGGCACTGGTGTGGCGAACACAGGCACACATAAATCAAACCGAGGCGGACATGCACGGACGAGAAACGCTGATCAAAACCAATCTTGTCGCTGCAGCCCCCTGCACCCAACAGGCTAATGAGGTCTCAGATATCTTGAATGCACTGGCCCGATCCCTGGCTAACCTCTCCGAGGGAGATTACCAGCCATGATCATGAAGTGGCTCATACGGCTTTCATTTCCGGCGCTGGGGTTGCTCCTGCTGTTGATTTTCTTCGGCATTAACGACCCTCAGGAGGTGGCCGCACCGGTCACTCAGGACGACCCCCAGACGGACGAGATACCGGCCTTCGAAGGCCTGGTCCCATCTCCGGTTCCCACCGATGGTCCGGATATCGTTTTCAAATGGCAGGACACCGAGGGCAACTGGCATTACGCCGACCAGCCGCCATCCCAGGGTCCCTGGAACACGCTCGCCATCGAACGCCCGGAAAAATCGCTGGGGGGCAGCCCGCCTTCCGACCCGGACACCGACTGGCAGTCCCCCTACAGCGCCCCATTCTCAATGGGCCCCAATGCCGGTCGTAATGGCAGCTAAGCCAACCGTAGGCATCGTTAACACATGTTCAGTGGCATCTGCTGCCAGAAACCGCTACCTTTTGGGGTTCAACAAAGATAAGGAGGGAGCGCAATTCCCTCGCCAATACGCCAATCGTTAAGGACCTGGAAATGAAGAAAACCCTGCTAGCAATGGCCATGGCCGGCGTTGTCGCCGGATGTTCAACGCCGCCGGAGGCGCCGGATCAACCCAAACTCGATTCCGTCGAACAGAAGGTCAGTTACGGCATGGGGCTGGTGCTTGGTGAGCGCATGAGCAATGACCTGCCCGATCTCCAGATGGACCAGTTCCTCCAGGGCATCCAGCATGGCAACTCCGGAGACGAGAAGGTCAAGCGTCTGAGCCGTGACGAGATCAAAGAAGCCCTTATGACGTACCAGAAGCAGATGCAGGAAAAGCAGCAGAAGCAGATGGAGGAGCTGGCTCAGAAGAACAAGGAAGCCGGTGAGGCCTTCCTGGCGGAAAACGCCAAGAAAGAAGGCGTCAAAACGACCGAATCCGGCCTGCAGTACAAGGTGATCAAGGAAGGCACCGGCGCCAAACCGGCAGCGGACGATACCGTCAAGGTGCACTACACCGGAGAGCTATTGTCCGGAAAGGTATTCGACAGTTCCCGCGAACGTGGCGAGCCGGTGACTTTTACTCTGAACCAGGTCATTCCGGGCTGGACCGAAGGTCTTCAGCTGATGAGCGAAGGGGCTCGTTACAAGCTGTACATCCCGTCTGAGCTTGCGTACGGTCCGGGCGGAAACCGCGCCATCGGGCCCAACGAGACACTGGTCTTCGACGTGGAACTGCTGGCCATCAATCCTGATGACAGCGCCGACGACGGCGGAGACAACGCGTCAGAGTAATCGCCTTCAGGCACAAAAAAACCCGGTCAGTCGACCGGGTTTTTTATGTGTTCGGATTCATCACGCGGACGCCACTTTCCCCTCGTGCGCCCGGTGCAGGTGTTCAATGAGAAAATCTTCCATCTCGAACCGGTTTTCGAGCGTCTCGCCAAGCTGTGAAAGCTCATCAAACAATCCCCGGATGTCCGCCTCGGACAGGTGCCGGCCGTCCAGACGGTCGTTAAAACTGAGCGCCACCTCGGTGGTTTCCTGAATCCGGGGATAGAGCTTTGCAGCGAGTTCCAGGCCGCCGTCATTGAACTCCCGGGCTTCCTGAATCAGCTGTTCATAAACCTCGAAATGGCCCGCTGACACGTAGTCCACCAGGACCTCACACAGGCCGACGAACTTCTTCTTGAGGGCCTCGGTCTCTGAGAGGTCTTTTTCCCCCGTCAAATCACAATAGCGGACCAACAGTTCCTGGCGTGCCTGAAGCCAGCGATCAATCAGCTTGTTTACACCACCCCACCGCTCCTTGGCATTCCGGCAATTTTCCAACATGACGCCTGTTCTCCGCTTGTTTCTCCGGTCATCGGGACCGGGAGGAAATACGCTTGGTTCGTTGCTCAAGGTACCCCAAGGCAACGGTGGGCCGCAACCGTTTCAGCTTCGGATCCAGCCCCCTGACCGGGCCGGCCTCAACAGGAAATACAGGCCGATCAGCACCAGCAGACTGAAGCAGATCGCGGTCCATCCCGGGATGCTCAGCCCCAGAAAACGCCATACCACTTCCGCACAGTCACCGGTGCCCCGGATTGCCGTGGCAAGCACTTCCTTCCAGGGCAGCACTTCCAGCATGTAGTCCACGGAGGGGCCGCACGCCGGCACCTGATCCGCGGGCAGGCTCTGCAACCAGAGCTGGCGAATCGCCACACCAAGGCCAGCGCCCGCTGTCAGCGCCAGAAGCAAGCCGTAAACCCGGTTACCCCAGGCCACAGGCCCATGCAGAAAAGCCAGCAGGCTGACCACGGCCGCCCCCATAAAGCCAAAACGCTGGAGCCAGCACAGCGGACAGGGTTCCAGCCCCATCACATATTCCATGTAGAACGCCACCCCGAGCAGAGTCGCGCAAACGAGAAAAATGACACCAAAGACCCATCTGCTTGCCAAAACAACACCTCGAAGGAAAAATGGAACCTGAAACCAGCCCGAAGGCCTGCTATTCTCGGGAACAAGCCGTTGACGTAGCTAACGACTGCTCACTAAACCCTAAACCATGGTGAACTTCAAGCTTATGATTCGTCTGCCAAAACGCTTTCTGATTCTGGCCACCCTGCTTTCCATTCTCATACCGGCCATGGCCACGGCAGAAGAGAAAGCGGACTCCACTGAGGAAGCGCCAGCAGAAGCACCCGGCGTTACCGACTATATTTCCATGGATCCGGCTTTTGTCACCAACGTAGGCAAACCGGGCAACAAGGTGACCTACCTGAAAGCCGCGGTAACACTGAGGGCATCCAGCGAACAAACCCGGCCGGCTGTCGAGGCCCACATGCCCAGCCTGCGGAACGCGCTGGTGATGCTTTTCGGAGAACAGACGGATGCCGACGCCATCACGACCATGGATGGCCAGAAAGCGCTGAGGGAAGAGGCGAAAGCGAGGATCAACAAGATACTGGAAGAACAGCACACCGGTGTCTCGATCGATGGAGTGCTGTTCACCGAATTCGTAGTGCAGAAATAACCGAAAGGGCCGGGTCAGGCAATCCGGGAAAACAGGTCGTCGGCCTGACCGGGCTGCTCCCGGGTGGCATCGGCATCTTCCCAGCCAGCTTCCCAGGCGGCAATGACAACCTCACCCCGGTATGGGCAACGGGCCTTTTCCATGCCCATGGAGGCCGCCATATACCCCTGGCGGTACGCCTTGTTCAGTGATTCCACATCCCAGCCGAGTTTGATATCCCTTGCCATGACACGCTCCGAGTCAGCTCTCTGTTACAAAAACTAACAGCCGACCGGGAGCGTGACAAACCGGCCTTTCCGTTCTGTGCGGCAGGTCCACCTTCGGGTGTGACCGAGGGCGCCTCCGACCATCAGGAGCGCAGGTAATGCGCCAGAAAGCGTTCGAACGGGACGGTATCCGCAGCTTCGATATCGGCCTGTTCCGAGAGCGATAGCCGGCTCATCTCCTCGAAAGACGCCAGAACATCCGGTGCCAGCGATTCCTCCCGGAGGATCTGCTGATGCCGACGGGAGATGTCCATTACCCAGTCGCGGTGACCGAGGCCCGAACTGCGCATGGCCTCCAGCACTCGCCAGGAGGGCACGCCCTCGGCCAGGCTGCGGCGCTGGGACTCAAGCGCCTGAGTGTACCGATCGTCCCCGCACCAGCCGTCGAGTTGTTCTGCCAGTGGCGCCAACCGGTCCAGAATCTCCCTCGCCAGGGTCATGGCGCTGGCGCGCTCTCCACCGCAACACAGGGTCAGATCTGCGTCCCGGCCCCGTGAGACCACATCCTTGTAGTTATCATCCAGTCGTTCGCACTCGTCGTCGCCGATGCGCGGCGATTCGGAGAGCAGACAATCGAGCAGGAACAGGTCCAGGAAATCGATCTGCTCCCGATTCACGCCCACCGGTGAGAATGGGTCCAGATCCAGGCACCGCACCTCGATGTACTCGACCCCCCTGGCCTCCAGCGCCTGGATGGGCTTTTCCTCACGCTCCGTAGTGCGTTTCGGACGAACGGCACTGTAATACTCGTTCTCGATCTGCAACACGCTGGTGTTGATCTGGATGAACCGGTCACCCCGCCGCGTGCCAATTTCCTCGTATGGCGGCCAGGTGGTATGGATCGCCCGATCCAGCGTCTGTGTATAGGTGGACAATTCGTTGAAACAGATATTGAGCGACGCCTGGGCATTGTTGTGATAGCCCAGATCGCCCATTCTCAGCGAGGTGGCATTCTGGCCATAGGAGGTTCTTGGATCGAACCGGCTCAGGTCGTGCTGGACACCGGCCAAAAAGCTGTCGTCCAGGGCCGGCGAGGTGCCGAACAGCAGCATCAACAGCCAGCTCCGGCGGCGGAAATTCCGGATCAGCCAGAAATACTGGTCCGATTTGAAGTCCTTGAGGGACTGTCGGTTATCCAGTGCCTGCTGCCACTTCTCCCAGAATGCGTCCGGCAACGACAGGTTGTAATGGGCGCCGGCAATGCTCTGCATGACCCGCCCATACCGGACAGCAAGTCCCTGCCGGTAGACGTGTTTCAGATAGCCAATGTTGGAGCTTCCGTACTCGGCAATCGGAATGCTCTCATCGCCATCGAGTTCGCAGGGCATACTGGCCGCCCAGAAAACCTCGTCGTCCAGGTTCTTCTGCACGAATCGATGAATATCTCTCAGCGACTCCAGCAGGCTGTCTGTGCTGTCGCAGACCGGCGTGATCAGCTCCAGCAACGCTTCGGAATAGTCCGTGGTAATCCGTGGATGGGTCAGCGTGGAGCCAAGCGCCTCGGGGTGCGGCGTCTGGGCAATAAAACCGTTACGGTCGACCCGCAGGCCTTCCTTTTCCACCCCTTTCAGGAAACCGAACCAGTCCGATTTTGAAAACTGCCGGAACAGCGCGTGGCGGGATTCAGCCATGATGGACTCCTGCTGCGATGCCCCGTCTCGGCCGGGGCAGTCGATGAACCAATGATAGTAAGCCGTTAACGCCCATCCTTGCGAGCCGAGGCCAATGCCTGGGCCAGTGCACCCGCCATGGCGCCCTGTGCTGTCTTCTGACCGCCGCCAGCCTTGCCCTTGTGTCGGGAGGTGGCACGGTTGTCCGGTCGCGCACGACCCGAGGACGGCCGGCCATCGTTCTTTTCTCCCGGCTCATCGTCCATGCGCATGGACAAACCGATGCGTTTGCGGGGGATATCCACGTCCATCACCTTGACCCGGACAATATCGCCGGCCTTGACCACTTCGCGGGGATCCTTGACGAAGGTATGGGACAGCGCCGAAATGTGTACCAGACCATCCTGGTGCACGCCGATATCCACAAAGGCACCGAAATTCGTCACGTTGGTGACCGAACCTTCCAGCACCATGCCGGGCTTGAGGTCATTCAACGTTTCAACACCCTCCTCGAAATTCGCAAAGCGGAATTCCGGCCGCGGATCCCGCCCGGGTTTCTCGAGTTCGGCAATAATATCCTTTACGGTCGGCAGACCGAATTGTTCTGTTACGTAATCCTGCGGATTCAGACCACGAAGGAAGGCAGAATCTCCGATAATATCGTCCACTTTCCGGTTGTTCCGGCTCGCGATGGCTTCAACCACACCGTAGGCTTCCGGGTGTACCGAAGACCGGTCCAGCGGGTTCTCCCCACTGGCGATTCGAAGAAAGCCCGCCGCCTGCTCGAAGGTCCGGTCGCCCAGACGGGTGACCTTCAGCAACTGTTTGCGGTTGGTAAACATGCCGTTCTGGTTGCGGAAGTCGACAATGTTCTGGGCAATACTCTGGTTCAGGCCGGACACCTTGGCCAACAGGGGCACAGACGCGGTGTTCAGATCCACGCCAACGCCGTTTACACAGTCTTCGACAACGGCATCCAGGCTGCGTGACAGCTGAACCTGGGAGACATCGTGCTGATACTGCCCCACACCAATGGACTTGGGTTCGATTTTCACCAGCTCCGCAAGCGGGTCCTGGAGACGCCGGGCAATCGAGACGGCCCCGCGGATGGTCACGTCCAGATCCGGCAGTTCCCGGGAGGCAAACTCGGACGCCGAATACACCGACGCCCCCGATTCGTTGACCACGATCCGGGCCAGCTTGAGTTCCGGGTACCGTTTACAAAGATCCCCCACCAGCTTCTCGGTCTCCCGGGACGCTGTCCCGTTACCGATCGCCACCAGCTCGATGCCGTATTGGCGACACCAGGTGGCCAACTGTTCAATGGATTGATCCCACTTTTTCTGGGGTGCATGGGGAAAAATCGCACCATGCCCGACCACCTGGCCGGTTCCGTCGATAACCGCCACCTTCACGCCGGTACGCAGGCCCGGATCCAGGCCCAGAGTGGGCCGGGGGCCGGCCGGCGCCAACAGCAGCAGATCCTTGAGATTGGCGGCAAACACGTTGATCGCTTCGGTCTCGGCGCCTTCGCGCACATGCGCCATCAGATCGGTCTCGATCTGGGTGGACAGCTTGACCCGCCAGGTCCAGCGGACCACCTCTGACAGCCAACGGTCGGCGGCACGCCCCTGGTCACGGATGCCCCAGTGTGCCGCGATGCGCTGTTCGGCCGGATGCGGCTGACGGCGGTCATCTTCGCCGTCGCCAACCACGATGGTATAGCCAAGAATTCCCTCGTTCCGGCCACGCAGAATGGCGAGAGCCCGATGGGACGGCACCTTGCGCAGCGGTTCCACGTGGTCGAAATAATCCCGGAATTTCGCGCCCTCGGTCTCCTTGCCTTCCACGACGGTCACTTTCAGCTGACCCTCACGCCAGATGTAATCCCGCAGATCGCCCAGGAGTTCGGCATCTTCGGCAAAACGCTCCATAAGGATGTAACGGGCGCCGTCCAGTGCGGACTTGGTGTCTTCAACACCGGCTTCGGCATTGATATACCCTTCGGCCGTGGTTTCCGGGTTCAGGGTCGGATCGTCGTACAGGGCATCCGCCAGGGGTTCCAGCCCGGCTTCCCGCGCGATCTGGGCCTTGGTACGACGCTTGGGCTTGTAGGGCAGATACAGGTCTTCCAGCCGGTTCTTCGTATCGGCGGCATCAATCGCAGCACGAAGCTCATCGGTCAGCTTGCCCTGCTCCTCGATGCTGTTGAGGATGGTGGACCGGCGATCTTCCAGCTCGCGCAGGTAGCGCAGCCGCTCTTCCAGCGTACGGAGCTGGCTGTCATCGAGGGAACCGGTCACCTCTTTACGGTAACGGGCAATAAACGGAACGGTCGAGCCCTCGTCCAGCAGGGCAATGGTGGCATTTACCTGTTGTTCGCGGACGCCGAGCTCTTCGGCGATGCGGCTGGAAATACTGTTCATGCAACCTCTGTCGTTAACATGGGAGTCGAATTAACGGGGAAAGGTACAGCGGCTTACTTCTGCAAGCAAGCGGACTGGCCGCGGCTGGTCAGGAATTGAACAAGGTCGTTCCAGGGCATGGGACGGGCGTAATAATACCCCTGGACTTCATCACAGTGCGACTGGCGCAGGAACTCCAGCTGACCCTCGGTCTCGACACCCTCGGCCACAACGCTCATCTGGAGACTGTGGGAGAGGCTGATGATCGCCCGGATGATGTGCTCAGCGTCTGCCGAATGGCCCAGTTCCTGGACAAAGGACTTGTCGATCTTGACCAGGGAGATGGGCAGATGCTGGAGATTACTGAGCGAGGAAAACCCGGTTCCGAAATCGTCCAGCGCAAAACTGATACCCAGCTGGTTGAGCTCACGGAGACAGCGCTGTGCGTACTCGGGATCGTGCATCATGGCACTCTCCGTCAATTCCAGCTCAAGCAGGCTGGTATCAACGTTGGCATTGAAGATGATCCGGAAGATGGTTTCGGTCATTTTCCGGTCGTGGAACTGACGAAACGACAGATTGACGGCAAACACGAGGCCCGGAAACCCCAACCCGGCCGACTCCTGCAGCCGCTTGCAGGCCTGCTCGATCACCCAGTACCCGATCGGCACGATCAGCCCGCTGCGCTCCGCGACTGGAATGAACTCATCCGGCCCCACCAGCCCGCGCTGGGGATGATTCCAACGCAACAGGCATTCCACGCCCCGCACCTCTTCTGTCGCCAGGTCGACCCGGGGCTGATAATACACCTCGAGCTCGCCCCCTCTCAGGGCGTTGCGCAGATCCGCTTCCAGACGAAGCTGATAGCCGGCGGTAATGTGCAGCTGGCGATCGTAGAAACGGTAGCTGGTGCCCGGATCGCGCTTCGCCTCGAACATGGCCCGATTGGCCCGTCGCATCAGGTTTTCCGCGTTGTCGCCGGATTCCGGATAGGTGGCGACCCCGAGGCTGGCACTGACCACGAGGGTCTGGCCATCCACCGTCAAAGGGTCGTCCAGGGCAGACACCACCTTGCGAATGATCCGGGTAATGTCGAGGGAGTCCTCGACCTTTTCGATGATAATGGCCAGCTCGTCCCCGCCTATGCGCATCAGCGAGTCCACGCGCCTGAGAGCCCGGCGCAGCCTTTCGGCCAGTTTCATGATCATCTGATCGCTTTTCTGGTAACCGAAGGATTCGTTGATGCTGCGGAAATCATCGAGGTTAAGATGCAGCAGCGCCAGCCGCTGGCCACCCCGCTCGGCCCGAAGCAGCGCCTGCTGAAGGCGGTCGAAGAACAGATCCCGGTTGATCACCCCGGTCGCCAGTTCCCGACCCAGATGCCCCTGGGCTGACGCACTGAGCTGCTGGCGATACCACAGGCATCGGACAGCCCGGGCAAAAGCCCAGTAATCGAGACTGCTGCGGGAGAGATAGTCCGAGGCACCCTCGGCCAACAAAGCCGGGGCCCGTTCACCCGGCGATTCGGCGCTCAGCGCCAACACCGGCTTTTCGTCACTGGATACCGAGAGATACTGGAGAAACGACGCTTCATCACCACCGTGGAACGCACAGTCCCAGACGATGACATCGAAGCTGGCATTACGGATCAGGTCATCACAATCGATCAGATCCGGACACCAGGTAACGTCCGGATCCATTTCGGGATCTGAGTCGAGCAGTGATCGGAGCCACAGAAAATCGGTATGATGCGGCGACAGCACCAACACGCGCAATTGATCAGGCCTCTGCGTCTCCAGGGGCAATGTCATCAAACAGAATTCCTTTTTGTACCAGCAACCGCGTCCGTTCCATGAATGATAGCCCATAGAACGCCAAGGTACAGTAACGAATCGTGGTGTAGAATGATGACACGAATTTCTGGCTCATGCCGTTCCAATCCGGTCCTCTATCTGTGAACAGACTCAATCCCCGACAACACGAAGCGGTTCGCTACGCTGACGGCCCCCTGCTGGTTCTCGCCGGTGCCGGCAGTGGCAAGACCAGTGTGATCACCCGGAAAATCGCCTACCTGATCGAGGAACTGGGCATCCCCGGCCGGCATATTGCGGCGGTGACTTTCACCAACAAGGCCGCGCGGGAAATGAAGGAGCGGGTCGGGAGGATCGTCGACCGGAGCAAAACCCGGGGGCTGATAGTCTCCACGTTCCACAACCTTGGCCTGAACATGATTCGGGAGGAGCACCCGCATCTGGGCTATCACCCCGGATTCTCGATCTTCGACGCCGAGGACGCCAAGGCCCTGCTGCAGGATCTGATGCTCCGCGAGGCCAGCGCCGACGCGGGTGACGAACTCAACCAGGTTCAGATGACCATCTCCGCCTGGAAAAATGCCATGCGTGGCCCGGAAGAGGCGCTCAGTAAAGCGGCGGATGAGCGAGAGCAACGGATCGCGTTGATCTACAAGCACTACAACGAATACCTGAAAGCCTACAATGCGGTCGATTTCGACGATCTGATCCTGCTTCCGGTAAAGCTGTTCCAGACCCACCCGGACATTCTGGCCAAGTGGCGCCGGAAGATCCGCTACATGCTGGTGGACGAGTACCAGGACACCAACGTCTGCCAGTACGAACTGGTCAAGCTTCTGGTGGCCGAACGTGCCGCCTTTACGGTGGTCGGTGACGACGATCAGTCGATCTATGCCTGGCGGGGTGCGCGTCCCGAGAACCTCGCCCAGCTGAAAGAAGATTTTCCGAGCCTCAGAATCGTCAAGCTGGAGCAGAACTACCGCTCCACCGGTCGCATCCTGCGCAGCGCCAATACCGTCATCGCCAACAACCCGCATGCGTTCGAAAAGGCACTGTGGAGTGATCACACCATCGGCGAGGAAATTCGCGTCATCCGTTGCCGGAACGAGGATGCCGAGGCCGACCGGGTGGCAACGGAGATCATCGACCAGAAGCTCAAACAGGGGCTCGATTTCCGGGATTTCGCCGTGCTCTACCGGGGGAATCACCAGTCCCGGCTACTGGAGATGAAGCTCCAGGCCTACCAGATCCCCTACCGTATATCCGGTGGCCAGTCGTTCTTCTCGAAAAACGAGATCAAGGATGCCATGTCGTACCTGCGCCTGCTGGTCAACCCGAACGACGACGCCGCCTTTCTCCGTGTGGTGAACGTACCGCGCCGCGAAATCGGGCCACGCACTCTGGAGCAGCTCAGCCACTATGCCCGGTCCCGCGATGTCAGCCTGTTCAAGGCGCTCGGTGACATGGGTGCCGAAGCCCACGTGACCGAGAAAGGACTGGAACGGCTGAGGCGGTTCGCCAACTGGGTGGACAGGACCTGCGAGCGACTCCACTCCGAAGACCCGATACCGGTGATCAAGCAACTGTTTACCGACATCGAATACGAAGAGTGGCTGCACCAGCACTCCGGCACGCCCAAGCAGGCCCAGCGACGCATGGAAAACATCTGGTACCTGGTTGATTCGATCCAGCGCATGCTCGACGACGGCAAGGGCACCGCAGACGAGCTGGGCATCGAAGATGCCATAAGCCGTCTGATCCTGCGGGACATGATGGAACAGCGGGAAGAAGAGGACGACAGCGACAAGGTCCAGCTGCTGACCCTCCATGCCTCCAAGGGTCTGGAGTTTCCCCATGTGTTCATCATGGGCCTTGAGGAAGAAATCCTCCCTCACCGCTCGAGCATCGAGGAAGGCAACATCGAAGAGGAACGGCGCCTGATGTACGTCGGCATCACCCGGGCGAGGGAAACCCTGACGCTCACCTACGCCGCGTCCCGCAAACAGTATGGCGAGAAAATCGAAACCATTCCCAGCCGCTTCCTGGACGAGTTGCCTGAGGAAGACCTGAAATGGCATGGGCTTGGCGATACGGACCAGCAGGCCAACCAGCAAAAAGGAAGGGCAACGCTCAGCGCTCTGCTGGGCGATCTGGATAACTGACTGTCAATCGGGGAGGCGGAAGGGAAGGTGGGACACCTCACCAGCCACATCGGACCGGTGAGGCTATTTTGCGCAACGGTTACTGGCTATTGGAAACCATGTACTCGATGGCACTCTTGATCTCTTCGTCCGGACAATCAGCGCAACCGCCTTTGGCCGGCATCGCGTTGAAACCGTTCAGGGCGTGATTGATCAGAGTATCCATGCCCTTGTCGATGCGGGGTGCCCACGCAGCCGTGTCACCGACCTTCGGAGCGCCTGCAGCACCGGTGCTGTGACACGCTGTACACACGGCGTTGAACACCTCTTCACCGGAACGGGGACCGGCATTGGCTGCCTGGGAAGGCGCAGCGGCCGCGCCACACTCGTCACCCTGCTGGCAGACAGTGCCGACCGGCTGGATACGCGCTTTGATATCGTCTTCAACACTAGCTACAGCAGCGCCTGCAAAAAAGCTGAAGCCAAGGAGCACAACAGCCAGGACTCTTTTTATGTTCACAATGCACCTCGCATTTGAGCGTTATAATCGTTGGTGCCCGCATTATAGCGACTGCAACCTGCCAAAAAAACCAAATCACCCAGCCAGAATTTGATTTCAACCAGTTTAATTGCGATTTCGTAAATCCGGAGGTACCCGGACCGCAATACAGGTACCATACGATCGATCCATTCAAACGCTGTTCAGGATGCCTCTGATGTCCAATGCCGACAACCAACAACCACATCCGTGGCGACGGCCACTGCTGACACTGGAATTCTCTGCACTGGCGGTCCTTCTGGGCTCCATGCTCTGGCTGTCCGACCAGGCCAAGCAGGGAGTCGCCATCAGTACGGGCTGGCTGCTTGTACCCACGCTTGCCAGCCTGGGCGTGTTCGGCAGTTTTATCGGCCTGATGTACCTGCGTTGGGTGGCCGCTTCCAGTGCAGAGAACCGGTCCCGCCACAAGCTGATCTTCGCGATCCTGGCGCTGACCCTCCTGGGTGTCTGGGTCTACGGGATCGCCAATACCTGGTTCAGCCTGAACAATCACTGAGGAATCCGCGATGGCACAGCATTTATCGGGCAGGATGCCTCTGCTGCTTTTGTACACATCCGCCATCCTCAGTCTGCCGGCCTTCGCAGAACCCGGACAAACCGGTTCGCTATCCGCCGATGACTGCGCCCTGATCAAGAATGGCGTCCAGCGGCTGGCCTGTTACGATCAGGTTTTCGAGACAGAAAGCAGGCGCCAGAACGCCCCGGACAAAGAGATCGAGAAGGCGCAGGATTCCTTGAGCGAGGCACTGCCGGTATCCGAGCAGACACCCGGGGCGGATTCTCCTGCAGCAGGCTCTGGCGATGACGGCGTGATGAACCACCTGCTCGACCGTTACGTCGCTGCGGAGAAGGCCCTGTTTTCGTTTTCCGGCAGTTTCGTTGCCCACCGCCCGACCTACATCCTGCCCATCACCTGGGTCAAATCCCCGAACCCTCGACCATACAGTCCCCGCCTTGGAACCACCGGCTACGACTACACCCTGGAGCACGATGAGGCCAAGTATCAGATCAGCTTCAAGGTGCCGCTACTGACCGGCTGGCTCAACGACCGGACGACCCTCTGGTTCGGATATACCCAGCAGTCCTACTGGCAGGTCTACAATCAGCAGGATTCGGCGCCCTTCCGCGAAACCAACTATGAGCCGGAAGTGTTTCTGCGCTATCAGACGGGCTGGGATGTGGGTCCGGGCACGCTCGACGGTGTGACGATCGGGTTCAATCACCAGTCCAATGGTCAGTCAGAGCCGCGTTCGCGGAGCTGGAACCGGATCGTGGGTACCGCCGCCTACAGCTATGGGCGCTGGCTGTTCATGGTGCAACCCTGGTATCGGATCCCTGAGGGCAGTAACGACGACAATGCCGACATCGAGCAATACCTCGGGTACGCCAACTATCACGCGGTGTACAAGCTCAGTGAGGATCGGACGTTTTCGCTGCGGCTAATGAACAACCTCCGGTCAGAGGACAACCGGACGTCGGTGGAGTTTGGTTACAGCTTTCCGATGGGCGATACGATCAAGGGGTTTTTCCAGTACTACAACGGCTATGGGGAAAGTCTGATCGACTATAACCACCGGATTCAGCGGTTTGGGATCGGGATTATGCTGAATGACTGGCTTTGACCACTGGGTGCAAGACCGCTCGCCACGACTCCCTTCCTGAAACACGCGCCTTGCGGCACATCCTTGTGGCGCTTGGGCTCCGCCATCCATGGCTCCGCACAGTTTCAGGAAGGGAGCCGTGCCGATCGGCCCCTTGAAGACTTGCTAGACCTCTTGGTTCAGCCTGTCCATTTCCGCCAGCAACTCCTCGGTTTTCTCTTTCATCAGCGGAATATTTGCTCTCGACTCGACGTTCAGGCGCACCACCGGTTCCGTATTGGACATCCGGAGGTTAAACCGCCAGTCGTCGAATTCGATACTCACACCGTCTACGTGACTGACCTTTTTGGCGCCCACACTGTATTTGGCTTCAATGGCCGCGATGACCTTGGGGGGATCGTCGATGGTGCGGTTGATTTCGCCGCTGGCCGGGTAGGCCTCGATTCGGGCGTCGATCAGGGACGACAGGGTCTGGCCGGACTGGCAGAGGCGCTCGGCGACCAGTAGCCAGGGGATCATGCCGCTGTCGCAGTAGGCGAAGTCACGGAAGTAGTGATGGGCGCTCATCTCGCCGCCGTAGACGGCGTCTTCATCGCGCATGCGCTGTTTGATGAAGGCATGGCCGGTTTTGCTTTCGATGGCTTCGCCGCCAGCCGCCTTGACCAGGTCCAGGGTGTTCCAGGTCAGGCGCGGGTCGTGGATGACCTTGCCGCCGCCGGTCTTGCGCAGGAACTGGTCCGCCAGCAGGCCGACGATGTAGTAGCCCTCGATGAACCGGCCATTCTCGTCGAAGAAGAAGCAGCGGTCGTAATCCCCGTCCCAGGCAATGCCCATGGCCGCGCCCTGCTCGATCACCGCATCGGCGGTCACCGCCCGGTTCTCCGGAAGGATGGGGTTGGGTACGCCATTGGGGAAATGCCCGTCGGGCTGGTGGTGGATCTTGATGAAATCGAACGGCAGGTGCTGTTCCAGCTCGTCGATCACCAGTCCGGCGCCACCATTGCCGGCGTTACAGACGATGGTCAGCGGCGTCAGGACGCCTGCATCAACGTAGCCCAGAAGGTGGTCCACATAGGCGCTCATGACTTCGAGGGGCTCGTAGCGGCCCTGTTCCGGCGCATCGGCGAAGGGTTCGGGGACCCGGTCGCGGATCTCGTTCAGTCCGTTGTCGGAGCTGATCGGCCGGGATTCGGGGCCGACCATCTTCATGCCGTTGTGGTCCTTGGGATTATGGCTCGCGGTCACCATGATGCCGCCATCCATCTTGTAGTGGCTGGTGGCAAAGTACACCTGCTCGGTGCCGCACAGGCCGATATCGAAGACGTCGGCGCCGGCCGCCATCAGGCCGGAGCTGAGCGCTTCGGCGATCTCGGGGCTGGAAAGGCGGATGTCGTAGCCAACGATCACTTTCCGGGCCCCCGTGACTTCAACGTAGGCACGGCCGATACGCTCGGCCAGGGCGGGATTCAGTTGATCCGGTACCCGACCACGCAGGTCATAGGCTTTGAAACAGGACAGGTCCATTGTCGTCGTTTACTCCGCAGCAGAGGACTGAAGCTGAACGTAATTCTGGATGCCCATCTGGGCGATCATTTCCAGCTGCGTTTCGAGCCAGTCGATGTGCTCTTCTTCACTGTCGAGGATGGTGCGGAACAGCTCCCGGCTGGTGAAGTCCTGGACTTCTTCGCAATACAGAATCGCTTCTTTCAGATCGGCGTGGGCGGTTTCTTCCAGTCTGAGGTCGCAGGAGATCATTTCCTCGACGTTCTCACCGATCAGCAGTTTGTTGAGATCCTGGAGATTGGGCAGCCCTTCGAGAAACAGGATCCGCTCGATCAGCAGATCCGCATGCTTCATCTCGTCGATGGACTCTTCGTATTCCTTGGCCGCCAGCTTGGTGATTCCCCAATCCTTGTACATGCGGGAGTGAAGGAAATACTGGTTGATTGCGGTGAGTTCGTTGGCG
This sequence comes from Marinobacter santoriniensis NKSG1, assembly GCF_000347775.1. Classification (GTDB taxonomy): domain Bacteria; phylum Pseudomonadota; class Gammaproteobacteria; order Pseudomonadales; family Oleiphilaceae; genus Marinobacter; species Marinobacter santoriniensis. Next base: position 25,410 of record NZ_APAT01000026.1, on the reverse strand, counting down.
AGGACTTTATTGAGATGCTGGATGACTTTCTTGTCGCCTTTCATAAGGGGGCTCCCGGGTCCTGAATGAGTTCGACTCCTAGGATAGCCCCTTATGGCGCCGGACAAAAACCGGCGAAGGCATTTTCCGTCGTCAGGCCGGTTGGGCCAGCATGTCAGCGAGTTTCAGATAGTCCGGAGTCTGGCTTTCCCGCAGGATCTGACGGGCCGTGGAGGCACACCGACCACACTGCGTGCCCACACCCAGCTCTTTACCAAGCTGACGCATGGAGCTGACCCCGTTTTCCGCGGCTTCGCGGATGGTCCGATCGGTAACACCGTGGCACAAACAGACGTACATAGAACAACACTCACTGACTTGATGAAAGCTAGTGATAATTATTGTCATTCACATCGGGAATTACAACCCCCGCCTGGTTAACTTTTGTTCTAAGCGAACGGCCCTAGACAGTCCCGTTCCGAGTCAGGTTCTGCGCGCCGGATTCGGTAACCGCAATATTGTCCTCGATCCGGATGCCGCCGCAGCCGCGAAGCTCGGCCAGTAGTGCGGTATCCAGATGCTTGCCGAGAGGGCTTGCCAATAACGGGTCCAGCAGCGAAGGAATGAAGTACAGGCCAGGCTCGATGGTAAGTACCATTCCGGACTCCAACCGACGATTCAGACGCAGGAAGGGGGCGTCGTCCGGAGGTGGCGTGGGCTTACCGGCCACGTCGTGAACCTGAACGCCCAGGAAATGGCCAATGCCGTGGGGGAAGAAGGCCCGGGTAATCCCCTGCTCAACCATGGCCGAATCGTCCAGCCCGGTGACCAGGCCTGAGGCGGACAGCAGGGCCGCCACGCCCTGATGCGCCTTGCGATGGATGTCGACGTAGTCCACGCCGGGGGCCACCATGCCACACAGGCGCTGCTGCAAAACATCCATGCCCTGTACCAGCGCTGCAAAGCGGGATTCTCCCGGCCCGGCGGTGGTGCGGGTGATGTCCGAACAGTAGCCCCGATAGCGGACACCGGCATCGATCAGCAGACTGCGGGGCCGACCGGTTGGCCGGGTGTCGTAGTACTGATAATGCAGTGTACCGGCGTGTTCGTTCAGGCCAATGATGCTGTGATAGGGCGCGTCTGCCTCACGCTGTCGGGTGGCCTGCTGATAGGCCAGACTGATCCCGAACTCGCTCTCGCCTTCGGCGAATGCGTCCCTGGCAGCCCGATGGCCCGCCAGCGCCCGCCCGTTGGCTTCGGCCAGGCAGGCGATTTCATAGGCGGTCTTGTGCACCCGGGTTTCATCCAACGTCCTCAGAAGCCCGGCGGGATTATGATCGCCGGCAATATCACCAAGCTCTCCGGGATCTCCGATAACCGCCAGTCGACCGGGATTCTCCAGCGTTGGCGCGCCGGCTTCCGCCCGCGAACGGATGTCGAACGCCTGTTGCCAGGGTTCCTCGGGCAGTGCGGGGTTCGCGTGCCAGAAGTCCACGGGTTCGAACAGCCAGAGTATCGGGCGGCAACCGGGCCGAAGCCAGAGCCAGGAATGCTCTCGCCCCGTCAGGCCGGTCCAGTGCAGAAACGGACCATAACCCTGGAAATGCCACGCCTGATCATCGCCATACCGGTAAGGCGCCGCACCAGAGGCAATCAGCAGGCTATCGTACCCCTGCCCGGCAAGGGCCGTCTCATAGCGGTTCTGGAGTTCGTTCAGGTGATCGAGCTGCAGCGACAGGAGAGTCGGTTCAGGCATGATGGCGTTCCACTTGGTTCCAGAGGGTCAGAAGATCGTCCGATCGGACATCCCGGAGACGGATCAGGCGTATTTCCAGGGGGACGTCCCAGCGTTCGTCGCCGGCACGGACCAGGCTTCCGAAATGTTCACTTTTCTCGGTCATGCGCTGGGGCAACCAGCCCATCCCGAATCCCTGCTTGACCAGCGCCTTGATACTGGCGGACTGGGTATTTTCATTCAGCGGCAACAGGTTGGCCGACGATGCCTGCCGGGCCATGTGCGCCTCGATGGCGGACTGCAGGAAGCCCCGGTTGTGATAAGCGATCAGGGGTACCGGCTGTTCATCGGTGCCGGGCAACCGAAACCTCGGTTCGCCCCGCTCATCGGCCACGCTGACCGGCACCAGGGCTTCCGGTGCGACCACCAACCAGTCGAACCGGTCCCGGCTGAGGCGATCCCCCCACGGCAAATCCGGGTGCCAGTAACACAGCACGAGATCGCACTCGCCGTTCTCCAGGGCATCGAGAAACTGCTCCCCCACCCAACTGGTGGCTTTCAGGTTGAGCTGCAGGCGCTCGGCAATACCGGCCTCGCGAGCCCAGCCCTGATAAAAGTGGGAAAACAGACCCTGGGTAGATCCGACGCTGATCCGGGCAGAGGCCTCCGCCTCCAGTGCGGCGATGCGCTCCCGGGTATCGCGAACGTCACGGGTAATCCGCTCACAGAGTTCCAGGAACACCTCGCCGGCCGGAGTCAGGGATAACGGCAGGGTCTGGCGATTGATCAGCGTGGTGCCCATGGACTCTTCAAGCAGCTTGATCCGACGACTGAACGTCGGCTGACTCACATGCTGCTGCTCGGCAGCACGTGAGAAATGGCGCGTGCGTGCAAGCGCCATGAAGTCTTCAAGCCAGCGTACTTCCATCGGTGCCCCTGGGGGTGGTTCAAGTGATCAGGATCGACTGCAGGCATCATAGCCCATTGGCGCCGATCCGTTACAACCGCCCTTCCTCCACAGCGTGACACGCCACCTGACCACCACCGTCGGTGGCGATCAGTTGCGGGATTTCCTGTCGACAGCGATCGTTGGCGTAGGGACACCGACCATGGAACACGCAGCCGGAGGGCAGTTGCACCGGAGTTGGCACCTCGCCCTGCAGCCGGATGTGATTGGGCCGGTCATCCTCCAGTCGCGGGATGGCCGACAGCAGCGCCTGGGTATACGGGTGACGAGGCGTGGCGAACAGGGTTTTGGTGTCCGCAAGCTCGCACACCCGGCCCAGGTACATGACCGCCACCCGGGTCCCGAAATGCTCCACCACCGCCAGATCGTGGGTGATGAACAGGTAAGTCAGGCTACAGCTCTCCTGGGCATCCATCAGCAGGTTCAGCACCTGGGCCTGGATCGACACATCCAGGGCGGAGATGGGCTCATCCGCCACGATGAACTCCGGATCGACAGCCAGCGCGCGGGCAATGGCAATACGCTGGCGCTGACCACCGGAAAACTCATGGCCGAAGCGACTGCCCCAGTCCGGGTCAATCCCCACCGAATGCATGACTTCGTGCACCTTGTCCCGCACTTCCGTTGCCGACCACTGCGGGTAGTGAAAACGAATCGGCTCCTCCAGCGTCTGCTGGATGGTCATCCGGGGATTCAGGGACGCATAGGGATTCTGGAAGATCATCTGCATCTTGCGCCGGTAGGGCTGGACCGCCTTGCCGTCGAGATGATCGATTCGCTCGCCGTCGTAATGGATTTCGCCGGCACTGGGCGACAGTAGCCCCATCACCGTCCGGGCAACGGTGGATTTACCACAGCCAGACTCGCCCACCACGCACAGGGTCTCGCCCTTGTGCACATCCAGATCGACACCGTTGATCGCGTGCACGGCCTCCTGCTTGCGCCGGAAGCGACCATTTTCGAACCGGAGCTGTTCCAGCAGGCTGCCGGAAAGATCAAACCGCTTTTCCAGCGAACGGATTTTTACCAGGGGGGAGGTCATGATTCGGCCTCCTGCATGCGTTTCTCCTGCTCAATCAGATTGGCGACTTCGTAACAGGCCACATTCACGTTGCCCGAGCGAACGTATTCCGGCATCGCCTGTTTGCATTGCTCGGTGGCAAAGTGGCAGCGGGGATGGAACGGGCAGCCCGTAGGCACATTTTTCAGCGAGGGCATGGATCCGGGGATCTGGAACAGCCGCTCGCCGGGCTCGCCCATCTGGGGCAAGGCGTTGATCAACCCCTGGGTGTAGGGGTGCTGGGCGTCATTGATGATTTCCCGCGTCGGCCCCTGCTCGATGATGCGACCGGAGTACATGACCAGCATCCGCTGGGTCACCTGGGAGACGACACCCAGGTCGTGAGTAATCAGCATCAGGGCGACGTTTTCCTGCTCACACAGGTCCAGCAGCAACGCCATGATCTCCGCCTGGATGGTGACATCCAGTGCAGTGGTGGGCTCATCGGCAATGATGATCTCCGGATCCAGCAGCAGGGCGATGGCGATGATGACGCGCTGGCGCATCCCCCCCGACAGTTCGTGAGGGTACTGATCCAGGCGTTTTTCCGGAGACGGAATCTGCACCTTCTGCAGCCGGTCGAGGGCAATTTTTCGCGCCTCTTTCTTGCTGATCTTCCGGTGCGCCTGGATGGCTTCAACCATCTGGGTACCAATCGTGAGCACCGGGTTCAGGGTCATCATCGGATCCTGAAAGATCATCGCGATGCGGTTGCCGCGGATTCCCCGAAGCTCCCGTTCGCTCATCGCCGCCAGGTCCCTGCCCTCGAACAGGATCTGCCCGCCGGCAATGTAGCCGGGCTTGGCGATCAGGTTGAGAATGGAGAAGGCGGCGACAGACTTGCCGGCACCGGATTCACCCACCAGACCCAGCCGTTCGCCTTTGTCCAGGCTGAAGCTGATGCCACGCAGGGCCTTCAGATCACCGCCCCGCACGGCGAAGCGGACATCAAGATCGTTAACTTCCAACAGTGCCATGGTGTTACCCCTTGTACAGCCGTGGGTTCATGACATCCCGCAACCAGTCACCCAACAGGTTGATGACCAGCACGAGCACCACCAGCACCAGGCCCGGGATCAGGGTGATCCACCAGGAGCCGCTCTGGATGTAGTCAAAACCGGATTTGATCAGAGAGCCCAGGGACGGCTGGGTTTCCGGCATGCCAAGGCCCAGGAAGGACAATGCTGCCTCGGAGATGATGGCGTTGGCGATCTGGACCGTGGCGATCACGAAAATCGGTGACAGGGTATTGGGCAGGATGTGCCGGAACATGATCCGGCCGGTCCCGAACCCCATCACCTTTGCCGCGTCCACATATTCCTTCTTTTTCTCCGCCAGTACCGAGGCACGAACGGTCCGGGCAATCTGGGGCCACTCGGCGACACCGATAATGAAGATCAGCATGTAGATGGCAATTTCCCCGAACATCAGGTTGCCGAAGCTGGCCTTGAACACCGCACCCACGATGATGGCAACCATCAGGGTGGAGAATGAAAGCTGCACGTCAGCGATTCGCATCAGGACGGCATCCACCTTGCCACCCAGGTACCCGGCGAGAAGACCGAACAGAATGCCCAGCGCCCCCTGCAACAGCACCGCGCCAAAACCGATCAGCAGCGACACCCGGGTGCCATAGAGAATGGTGGACAGCAGGTCCCGCCCCTGGGCGTCAGTGCCCAGCGGGAAGGCCGCATCGGCGCCATCCAGGCCCACCGGCGGCAGTTCCGAGTTCATGATGTTGATCTGGGCCAGATCGTAGGGATCGGTCGGAGCCAGCCAGGGTGCGAAGATCGCTGCCAGCACCATCAGCAACAGCACCAGAGTGCTGAGAATCGCGATCTTGTCGCGCTTGAAGCTGTACCAGAAGAAGGACTCGCGGAAGCGGTCCCAGCGGGAAACCGTTGCCGTTGTCATGCTTTTTTACCTGTCAGTTTTACAGTGGGGTTCACCAGGCCATAGATCAGGTCAACCACGGTATTGGTAATGACGAAAATCAGCCCCACCACCATCAGATAGGCCACGATCAGCGGGATGTCGCTGCGGGTGATGGCTTCGAGGAACATCAGCCCGACACCGGGCCACTGGAAAACCGTCTCCGTCAGGATGGTGTAGGCCACCATGATGCCGATCTGGACACCACCGACGGTAATCACCGGCAGCATGGTGTTCTTCAGGGCGTGCAGGAAATTGATGCGCCCCGCACTAAGGCCCTTGGCCCGTGCGTAACGGATGTAGTCGCTCTGCAGCACTTCCATCATTTCGGCGCGGATCAGCCGGATGAACAGGGGCAACATGATCGAGGCCAGGGATACCGCCGGCAGAATCAGGTGCATCAGCCCACCCGTTGAGAAAAACCCGGAGTACCAGGTTCCGAACAGGTGCGTCAGCTCCTCGCCCCGACCGTAGGACGGCAGCCCCCCGTCGGTGGACAGAGCCCCATTGAGCCACTGCCCCCACCCGGTATCGGACGGAAACCAGTCCACCGTCACGCCAATGGAAAACAGCTGGATCAAGACAATGGCCGTGAGGAACACCGGGATGGAAATGCCCACGGTACTCACGCCCATGAAGAATTTGGACAGCCAGGCCTGGGGCCGGATGGCTGAATAGACCCCGATGGGGACCGAAAACACGATGATGATCAGGCTGGCGCCGATCACCAGTTCCAGGGTGGCCGGCAAATGCTCCAGAATCACATCGAGAGTGGGTTTACTGTAGAAATAGGAATCCCCCAGATCGCCCTGAATGGCGTTGCCGGCAAACCTGAGATACTGAACCGGCAGGGGATCGTTGAGCCCGAGTTCTTCCCGAATGGCATCCCGTTCCTGCTGGGACACCGACATACCCACCATCTGTTGAAGCGGGTCACCCAGCCCATCCTGAATGGCAAAGGCGATGACACTGATCACGAACATGACCAGCAAGGCCTGGGAAATCCGCTGAACCAAAAACGCTAACATGGAAATCGTCCGGATAAAGCTTGCAAACAAAAAGCCGGCTCCGGATCACTCCCGAGCCGGCCGGCCATCAAAGGCGATTACTTCACAACCAGGTCACCCAGGTACGGGAAGTTCATGACGTTGAGCACCGGCTCAATGTGCACGTCCTTCTTCGCGGCCCAGGCCAGATCCTGCCAGTGCAGCGGGATGAAGGCAGCGTCGTCATACAGGCGCTTCTCGACTTCCTGCAGCAGCGCAGCGCGCTTGTCCAGGTCGGTCTCGACGTTGGCCTTCTCGACCATCGCATCGATTTCCGGGTTGCAGTAGTTACCCGCGTTGTACTGTCCCGCGCCGGTTTCCTTGTTCGGACACATGGTCAGGAACTCGTAGAAATTGGCGGAGTCTTCGGTATCGGCGTGCCAGCCGATCATCATGATGTCCGCCGCGCGGTCATCGTATTCCGGCCAGTACTGGGCCTTGGGCAGGGTTTTCAGATCCACCTTGATGTTGATCCGGGCCAGCATGGCAGCCACCGCCTGGGCGATCTTGTCGTCATTCACGTAGCGGTTGTTCGGCGCCATCATCGTGATAGTGAAGCCGTCTTCATAACCGGCCTCCTTCATCAGCTCCTTGGCCTTGGCCACGTCATAGCGCGGTTTCAGGGAATCGTTGTGGCCCTGGTAGCCTTTGGGCGAAAGCTGGGCAGCCGGTGTGGCAAAGCCTTTCATGATCTTGGCCGCAATGCCTTCCTGGTTGACGGCATAGGCGATCGCCTGGCGTACCTTCGGGTTCTTGAAGGCTTCAACCCGCTCTTCGTTCATGGTCAGCAGGATGATCCGGGTACCGCTCATGGTCACCAGATTGGTGTCCGGATCCCGCTTGATGCGGTCCAGATCGGTCGGCGGCACCGGCGCAATGAAGTCCACGCCACCGGACAGCAGCGCCGAAACGCGGGTGTTGTTTTCCTTGATCGGGGTCAGCACGATCTTGTCGACGTTACCCGGGGAGTTGGTGTCCCAGTAGTCCTTGAAGCGTTTGAAGACCATGCGCACACCCTGCTGACGCTCCACCACCGTATAGGGGCCGGTGCCGGACAGGTGCTGGGAGGCGAAGGAGTTGCCGTGCTTGGTGATGGCACTCTTGTCCTTGCCGTCCTCGGTTTTACCGGAGTAGAACTTGCTGTCCATCGGGAAAATGTAGGTGGCGGTGTTCAGCAGCAGCGGGTAAGGCTCGCTGGTGACCAGATCGAAGGTGTAGTCATCAATGATCTTGAGATCGCTGATCGGCTTGAAGATCGCCTTGAAGTCCTGGCTCTTTTTCAGACGGTCGAAGGTAAACTTCACGTCCTTGCTGGTCAGCTCGTTGCCGGTGTGGAATTTCACGCCCTTGCGCAACGTGAACCGCATGGTGTTGTCGTCGATGCGCTCCCAGCTCTTGGCCAGGCGCGGTTCGAAATCGAGATCCTTGGTCCAGCGCAGCAGCGGATCAAAGGCCATGTGGGAGAGCTGCAGCGTGCCGCCGGACAGCTGCTCATGGATATCAAGGGTTACAGGATCGGCGTCGTACGCCATTTTCAGTTCCTTGGTCGCCTCAGCAGACACGGCCAGGGGTGCAGTGATCAGCGCCAGGGAACCAACAAAAGCTGTCAGTAATTTTTTCATCGCGTTTTCCGTCGCAGATTCAGAATTTTTATTGCAACATCGGCGCAGATGCACGCCGGATGCCTGGACAACAAGCTAGTCTCGGGAAACCCTTACGGCAATCGAAATTGCGACATGGCGTTATTCGCCAGGTGAATGACCTGATTTGGGGCGGCGTTCAGAGATGAAAAACCAGGGGCAGGATCAGGGCGGTAAAGACGCCGGTCAGCCCCATTCCCAGCGAGGCAAACGCCCCTGCCGTGGGGCTGATTTCAAAGGCCCGCGCGGTGCCAACCGCATGGCCATTCAGGCCCAGCGCAAACCCGAGGATGCGATCGTCGGAGATCGCCAGCCAGCGCGCGGCCAGGTCCACAAACAGCGTGGCCACCACGCCGGTTATCAGCAACCCGCCCATCATCAACGGCACCGATCCGCCCAGCTGCTGGGTGATCCCGATGGCAATGGGCGCGGTGACCGACTTCGGCGCCAGGGACGCCAGCACTTCCGGTGTGGCGCCCAGACTCCAGGCAATGACCAGGGCGTACACCGCCGCCAGGGTCGCCGCAATCGGGAGCGTCACCAGAATCGGGCGCCAAAGCGCACGAATGTGGTGCATCTGCTGGTACAGGGGAATACCCAGGGCCACGGTGGCCGGCCCCAAGAGCACCGTCAGCCAGTGGGCGCCCTGCTGATAGGCTTTGTAATCCATGCCCAGCAGGGCAACGACCGCCGCAAGCAACACCGCGGACAACACCACCGGCGGCAGCCACAGGGGGCGGCCGATACGCCTGAACACCGCGTTGCCGGCAAAGAATGCCCCGAAGGTCAGGCCAATGGCCAGTGCCGGGCTGGCAGACAGCGTCTCGGGCAGAGACAGCAGGCGGCTGTACCAGTCATTCACCCTTGCCACCTCCAAGCCTGACCACCCGACTCATCAGCCACAAGGTGGAAAGCACACTCAGGAACGTGCCACCGAGCAGCGCCGCGGCCACTGCCAGCCATTGCCCGGCGAACTGATCGGCGGTAAAGAACACCCCCACCACGCCCGGCATGATCAGGAGGACCAGAACGGAAATCAGCCCCTGACTCGCCGACGCAAGATCGTCACTGATTCCGCCTTTGAACATGAGCGTCAGCGTCATCAGCATCATGCCCAGCACGCCACCGCTCACCGGGATGAGGAACACTTTCTGCAACGCCTCGCCCAGCAGAAAAAACAGAACCAGCACCAGAAATCCGCGCAACATCGATCTATCGCCTGCACCACCGAATCGGAATTGCTTTACACTAGCGCATTCCACGCTGTTTTCACCAACCGGACTGCACTCGGGACCCTGTATGGCGCTCAAGGCGACGATTTTCAAAGCGACGCTTCAAATCGCGGACATGGACCGGCACTATTACGCCGACCACCAACTCACCATCGCCCGGCATCCGTCCGAAACCGATGAGCGCATGATGATTCGCCTGCTGGCCTTCGCCCTGAACGCCAGCGATGCGCTTGAATTCACCCGTGGCCTGAGTACAGACGACGAACCGGAACTCTGGGAAAAAACACTGACGGGTGACGTCGAACTCTGGATCGAGCTGGGACTGCCGGACGAGGATCGGGTCCGCAAGGCGTGCAATCGCGCCAGGCAGGTGATCGTTTATACCTACGGCGGTCGTGCTGCCCCCGTCTGGTGGGACAAACACCAGAACAAACTGGCCCGGCACCGGAACCTGACCCTCGTGAATCTGCCTTCGGAAGGTACCGAAGCCTTGGCGGCCCTGGCCGAGCGAACCATGAGCCTGCAGGTGACCATTCAGGATGGCGAGGTGGCCGTTGGCAACGAGACGAGCCTTGTCACGCTGACACCCGAAGCCTTTCCGAACGCTACTTGATGGCGTCCCAAAGATGGCTTAACGGACCGTCCACCGGCGGCGGCGAGGCGACGTTGAACCAATAGGCATCGATCGTCCTCATCACCTCAACCAGGCCCGAAAACCTGATCGGTACGCGGATGACAGAAGCCGCCCCATACCCATAGAGTTTGTGTACGTTGGGGCTGACATTTCCCGGATAAAAAACGATGACCGGGACATGCCGATAATCCGGGGATTGCTTTACTTGCCGGAGAAACCCGGTGCCATCATTCACGTCATGGTCTATGAGGTACATCAGCAGATTGGGGAAATGCTCGGAATCACGCCGGAAACTCTTTGAAGAAGATTCGAATGCCCGCTCATCAGCGAGCATCGTAAGGTTATGGCCCAACGCGTTCATTCGCAGGGCCTCCTCAAGATCGGCGCCTTCCTTGCCGGATGCAATCAACCAGACGTTGAACATGGGTCTACGTGAATACGGCATCAGACCTCCCTTCTGCGATGTACCGGATCTCTCCATTCAGGTTTTGTCCGGGGCCGGCACAAGGAGCAGTCGAGTCGCTTCGTCAAACGAGACGGGGGGCGACACCAGATACCCCTGCCCAACCCGACAGCCAAGATCCATCAGTTGCTGTCTCTGTTGCTGGGTTTCGATGCCCTCGGCAATCACCTCCATCCCAAGGGACTCTGCCATGGTAACCACCGCCCTGCAGATCTCCGGCTCCACCAGATCCTCCTGATCGGCCGAGACAAAACTTTTGTCAATCTTCACGATATCAGCAGGGAACTGGCGCAGATACCTCAGTGAGGAATACCCGGTTCCGAAGTCGTCTATCGCAATTTTTACGCCCAGCTCCCGAATTCGGCTCAAATCCCTTTGCACCCTGGGATCTTCTTCATAGCCATCCAGAAGCGTCTCTTCGGTGATCTCCACCTCCAGTCCTTCACCCGCAATTCCCATCTCCTGTAACAGATGCTGCAGCATGTCGACGAACTGACCGGATTTCAGCTGAAGCGGGGACACATTGACCGCAATGCCATATTGGCAGAGACCCAGCTCATTCCATCGTTCCAGATAGGCCAGGGTCTGCCTGAGCACCCACTCACCCACCGGCACGATCAAACCGGTTTTTTCAGCAACCGGGATAAAGTCCTGCGGTGATATCAGCCCGTCGTTTTCAGAGCGCCAGCGCAGCAATGCCTCAAATCCGATGACCTTACAGTCCGCCAGTGACCATTTTGGCTGAAGAAGAAGCTCAAACTGACTCGCCTCCAGGGCACGACGTAATCCCTTCTCGACGTGGAGATGCTTCTCGAGTTGCGTCTGCAGGTTGGACGTAAAACACTGAACCTTGTTGAGCCCGAGCCGTTTCGCTTCGTACAGCGCTATATCCGACTTCTGCATCAACTTGATCGGGGCATCACCATTTTCAGGGAACAGGGCAACGCCAATACTGGCAGACACGTTCAGGTCATGCCCGCCCACAGCGGAAGGCAGGGAGATGGCCTGGACGATTTTTCGAGCAATTGACAGTGCATCGCCGGCATCGTGCAAATCATCAATCAGAATGGTGAACTCATCTCCGCCAATCCTGGCAATGTAATCCGATTGACGGATCACCGAACGGAGCCGATCGGCAATCAGCAAAAGCAGCAGGTCGCCGGTGGGGTGCCCCAAAGAGTCGTTGATCTCCTTGAACCGGTCCAGATCCATGAAAAGCACCGCCAGCCGGGTTCCCGAGCGCTTGCAGCGGGCCAGGGAGCTTTCCAGAATTTCCTCGAAAAGCAAACGGTTACCGAGGCCCGTCAAAGGGTCGCGCTTCGCCATTCTCTCCAGTGCCAGCTCAGCCCGCTTGTGCTGGATGGCATGTCGGATAGTCCGTTCCAGCAACGCCGTATTGATGCCACCTTTCGGAAGAAAATCGGACGCGCCCAGCTCGATCACTTCGTCGTCCAGGGTGACTGACTCAACCCCGGTCAGCACCACAATCGGTACCGAGCAGTGAATTTTCCTTGCCTCAATCAGCAAATCCCGGGCAGTCCCCTTTCCGAGGAAGTAATCCAGCAACAAAAGATCGCATTGGGGATCAATCAGCTCCTGGCGGGCATCTTCCCAGGAACTGATGTGCGATATTTCAAAGCGGAACCTGGCTGACTGCTGCAAGAGTTCGTCGATGATCAGGAAATCGGCCGGATCGTCATCAACGATGTGAACACGAATGACCTCACGTTTCTCCATCAGGCAACTCCACGATTGAGCACCAGTAACTGCTGAAGACCCGGACCTGGGCCACCAACTGCTCGAAATCCACAGGCTTGGTTATGTAGGAGTTAGCGCCCATGTCGTAACTCCGGAAGACTTCCTCCTCACGATTGGAGGTGGTCATGACAATGACCGGCAAATGGCAGAGGCTGCTATCGGCACGAATCTCCTTCAGGCATTCCCGGCCGTCCATTTTCGGCATATTCAGATCGAGCAGTATCAACCCCGGCCACGGATAGGCCTCAACGTCATCGTAGGGAGGTTGCCGCCGGAGATAGCGCATCAGTTCTACTCCGTTGTCCACGAAGTAGAGGGGATTGAGCACTTTAGCCGCCTCAAACGCTTCTTTGGTGAGAAGCTGATCCAGAGGGTCGTCATCAACCATCAGAATCGGGATGACCTTCATGACTCCTCCTGCTGTTCCCGGGCCAGGGGCAGGTCGAAGAAAAAGCTCGCGCCCCTGCCTTCCTCACCCTCGGCCGAGAGCGTTCCTCCGTGACGCTCGACAATCTTTCGGCAAATCGCCAGTCCCATCCCCGTACCTTCGTATTCGGCTCGGCCGTGGAGACGCTTGAAGACTTCAAAAATCTGATCCCGATAGGCCATATCAAAGCCGATGCCATTGTCGGTTACGGTTACCTGGCATCGCCCTGTATCCGGCTTCGCCTCCGCGCGAATCTCTATCTGCGGCGCCGTATCCGGAGATCGGTATTTCAGCGAATTGCTGAGCAGATTCTGAATAAGCTGGCGGATCTGGGCCCGGTCTCCATGCACGCGGCAAAGCGGCCCACTCATCCGGATGGACGCGCCGGTTTCATCAACACGCATCTGGAGATCACGACAGGCATCGTCGATGACATCCGTGAGGCAGACATCCTCCTCTTCATCCCGCCGGGAACTGATTCGGCTATAGCTCAGCAGGCTATTCAACAATGCGTCCATGCGCTCGGCCGCTTCCCGGATGTAACGGACAAACTGGTCGCCCTTCTCATTGAACTGGCCATAATTCCCGGTCATCAGCATCTGCGTGAAGGCGAGCAATTTCCGGAGCGGTTCCCGCAGATCGTGGGACGCGATAAACGCAAACTGCTCCAGATCCTCGTTGGAACGCCGAAGGGCTTCGGTCTGGGCCCGTTGGCGAAGCTCAAGCTTCCGGCGGCGCTCAATTTCCTTTTCAAGCCGATGCTTGGTCCGGGTCAGTTCCTCGACACGGTGTTCCAGTTCCTGTCGCGCGGCCTCCAGACTTTGCTCGGAAAGGCTTCTTCTCTCGATCTCACCCTGAAGTTTCTCGTTGGCAGCCTGCAGCTCTATGGGGCGGGGCAAGGCGAGTGCTTTCGGAATCAGCGGCCAGATAAGCGCCGCTGTCAGCACCGACACGATCGCAGTGAGGGCCTTGAGAATGCCCGACACGTAATAGGCGCCGTTCCAGATGTTGTAGACCGCCATCAGATGCGTCAGGCCGCATGAGAAAATGAACAGCGCAAAGAGAACGAACATCCATTCGTATTCGAGATCCTTCCGCTTCTGCATCAGGACATAGAGCGCGAGGGGAATGGTGAAGTAAGAGCCCGCAATCAGTGAATCGGAGACGGAGTGAAGGAGCACCAGATCCGACCGCCATAAATAACAGTGGCCGTGTCCCATGAACGTCAGGTCGAACCACCCGGAGATCGTGGAAATAAGATCGCTCATTCCGCCCCCTACCGACTCGGCGGCACTCAAACGAGCCCTGGCCGGAATTTATTGTAATCCTTTCAAGAATACGAGCTGACCAAAAATTGTCCAGCGCATGCGGGGCCATTACGCCAAAACCCCGGGTAACTGTGATGTGCGGCAATGGTTAACTAACTAGCTAACGGTTGCGCCCTCGGTTATGGTGAAACTCTACGGAGCCGCATTGCGTGTATGGACATCAGAGCTCGAAACGCTGGCTATAGTGATTAAAGCCAGCAAGCGACACAGGGTTGGATCGTATGTCTGTACCAGCACCAGGAAATTCCAGTCTCCCCTACCGCCTGGCGAGAAAATTCCTGCTTTTTCTCGTCCTGTTTTCGATTGGACTGATGGCACTGATTCTTCTGATGACCCCCATCCGGACTTCCCACGAAGAATCCATAAAATCCGAAATCATTGCTCGCCACCATTCCTCACTCAGACTTGTAGAGCTCACCATTCAGCAACGAATGCGGCAAATGGCCAGAGATGTCCGCTTCCTGGCCAGTCTCAGCCCACTGCTGGCTTCAGAGACAGCCGGTCCGACCGAGCACTCCCGGCTCGTCGAAAATGTGTTCCTGGAACTGGTGCGGGCCAACCCCACCTACGACCAGGCCAGGATACTGGGCACCGATGGCATGGAACTGCTGCGCGTAAACCGGACAGCCGACGGTAGCGAACTTGTTCCCAGACAGGATCTTCAAAGCAAGGCCAGCCGCTACTATGTCCGGAAAGTGCTTGAGACCCGACCCGGCGGAATCTATTTCTCACCGCTGGATCTGAATGTAGAGAACGGCATCATCGAACAACCCATCAAACCGGTGATTCGCGTGGCAACGAGGTCACTGGAACCTGGCGGGGGGCACAGTCTCATCTTCATGATCAACTACCGTGCAAGCCAGTTACTGGATCAGATCCGACGCTTATTTCAATCAGGGTTTGCGGAAAAAGCCATGCTGGTGAACCAGGATGGCTACTGGCTGATCGATGCGAAAGATCGGCGCGAGTGGGGCCAACAGCTCGGACATCCCGAACACAGACTGCAGACCGACAACCAGGCGCTCTGGAACGCCCTCCAGAGCCAGGAATCCGGGATTTTTGCCGAACCGGACAAAATCTATGTTTTCCGAAAAATCCGACCCTTTTCCGGAGTCCCGGACCCAGAGGGTACATCCAACCTCAACAAGGGGCCTGCCTGGTATCTGATCAGTGAAATCAATGAAGGCGCCTGGAGAGGGCGTTCGTTTATCCAGGGGCGCGCCGGGCAGCTTACCGTGCTGGTGCTGATCAGTTTGGTCGCCTCTCTGGCGCTGGCACTGACCCTACTGATTGCTCGAAGGCATCACCGGTGACGGGAATGAAAAAATCATGGCCGGCTCCGGACCAGAGGGCTGGACAGACGGCTTCGTCGCACGTAAGATTGCGCACTCGAAATCAGCACACCACCGCTGACTTTCGTTCCGCCCGTAGCTCAGCTGGATAGAGCGTTGCCCTCCGGAGGCAAAGGTCATAGGTTCGAATCCTATCGGGCGGGCCATTATTTTCAAAGGCTTGCGTGAAAACGCAGGCCTTTTTTGTTTGGCTGTGTCCAAATTGTGTCCATGTTGTGTCCGCGCAAGTCGCGCCATTCCTCCCGGTACAAAAATCCTGACCCTTGCACTGAAAACATTATATTCAGTCCCGGACACAACAAACTTTTGAGCGACCTCACCTCACCTGCCACCAACTTTCTAACTCTCGATAAGAGGTTTCCATTCGACGGAGCTCACGATTTCATGTTCGCTAGTAGGTAAAGGTCTCCTCCCAACCAGCCCCGGTACCAATCGAAAGTCTTATACGCAAGTTGGATTGGTTCCAGCAAACCGTCAGCCCCGTGAGATTCTGGACTTTTTCCGCAATCATCACTAACGTCTTGAAATTGAGGTGACCATTGCACAATCTCGGGGCACCGGCTTTTTGGAACTCGAAAAGAATCTTCTGCATTTGCGCGCTGCGCCCTAGCAGGCAGTCAGGGAGACAACAAAGTGCTATCTATCAATCATGGAAGAGATCGCTTGCAATACAACTGCTACCTTTCTCAGCTTGCCACGCCATTGCTGAATTCTCGCGCTAACAATCGAAACCGCTAAGGGAGTTACAGAAAATGAGTCAGTCGAATGGCCTGATTTCATTTCTCCGCCATTACGGTCCAATTCCGGCTGGGGACAACATGTATGACGAGCTAATCCAGGCGGAAATCGAACGTCATGAGATAAACCCCGTCATTCATATCAGTCCAGCGCGATTGGAAGAGGTTAAGAACAACTTTGAATCGTCGAAGCCTCGGAACGTCATTCTCACGGGAACAGCAGGCGATGGCAAAACGTTCCATTGTCGTCAAATTTGGACAGATTTTGGCGGTGATCCTGATCATTGGAATACAGGTAAGAAGGTTGTTTCATTAACTCTTCCTGTATCCAGTAAAACACTGATCATCGTAAAAGACTTGAGCGAGCTCACTGAGGACGAGAAAAGAAACGTCCTCAAGGGACTTGCCAGCTCAGTAACGGACGAATCCGCTGGGAATATATATCTTGTAGCTGCAAACGATGGCCAACTTCTCGCAAGCTGGCGTGATTGGTCAGATAGCCAAGGAGAGCAAGAGCATCATGTATTCAAGACCGTAGAGGACATGCTCGTCGAAGAGCGTATTGAAGACGATTCACTGAACCTCTACCTTTTTAATCTCAGCCGCCTAGACGCTTCAAGTCACTTTCACGAAATAATAGAACAAATTGTTGAGCATCCCCAGTGGTCAAACTGCGATGGTTGTAACTTGTTAGGTGAAGACGGTTCGACAACTTGCCCAATTCGGCTAAATCGCGAAAGACTCCGCAAGAGCGGTGACGGGACGGTATTTCGTAAAAGGCTTGGAGAACTGATGACGTTGGCTCGGGCCAACCGCATGCATGTGCCAATCCGTGACCTTCTACTTCTAAGCGTCAATATTCTCCTGGGGGATCGGCAGAGTGGCCGCATTCTCCTAACATGCCGCTCGGCCAAGAATCGCGCAGAAAAACAAGATTATCGCTTAACCAACCCTTATGCCAACGTCTTCGGAATGAACCTTCCTGAGCGGCAGAGACAACAATACCAAGTTTTCAACATCCTCGAAGCCTTCGGCATTGGGCGTGAAACCGACAACAAATTTGATAACCTATTGATTTATGGACCATATAGTAGCTCAGAGGCGTACACCCAATTCGTATCCAATGACATCCATTATGGAGCTGCGGCCTACAAACGATATTTACAGGACTATCTCGAAGGAGCCCGCGACGATATAGAAGAATTTATGCAGGCGCTTTCACGGCAAAGACAAAGACTTTTTTTCTCACTTCCCTCCACCAGCCCCCTAGATCCCTGGCGCTTGACCGTCTACCAGGCTTCTGGCCAATTTTTAGAGTTTGTTCAGGGCTTGAAAGACGATGGCGACACGTCCCGAACAGAAGAGCTGTTGGTCCGCGGACTCAATAGAACATTTTGCGGGATGATGATTGATGAAGGGACCAAGCTCTATCTTGCCTCCTCTGGCGGAGATGGCCGCGGCAGAATTGCTTCCCTTCTAAACTACGATTTGCCGACATCAAGGCACAGAAGAGATCCCTATCTTAGCTTTGTTTTAGATAAAGACGGCGCAACGCCTTGCATGCAGATAGTTGATCCTGCGGCAGATGGCGACGGCATTATTGACACTCTAACCCTTCAGCTTACCCATTTCGAGTACTTGGTGAGAGTAGCAAGTGGGAGCTTGCCCGCCAGCTTTTCTCGGCAATGCAACGAAGATTTTTTGGACTTCAAGCTCAGACTCATAACTCGCTTAGACGGGTTGATTGGCGAAGAACCAACTCGCGACGAGATAAACTTAGAGGCTCTTACTGTAGATAACGAAGGGCGAGTGCACCCCGAAAATATTCGAATAAGGCTAGACTCATGAAGGCACGCCTTGAGGCTCCAGCGAAATACAGAAAAGATGTCAATGTGTGGGTTGATGAAGCTATATGGGGCCATCGCCTGTACAACGACCAAACGCCCTGGCTCGTATTTTTAGAGTTCCTAGCAATATTTCAATCCCGCCAGGAGCAGGCGAAGGCTCTGAAGGAACACTGGGGAGAGGATACTCATGAAGCCTTTACGTACCACATTCCACGACTCCTTCCTCTCAGGCAGCTAATTTTTAACAATCCACACCTTCGGTTTGTCGAAGACAGCTATCAAACCGACCCGGAGCGATGGAAGGAATGGTTCAAAGCGTTTTCTTCTGACGACGACTTCAGGTATCTCCAAGATCGTTTTGGCTCGTTTGCTCGTCTCTCCCGAGTGGTTGAGCTTTTTCAAACAACTGCAGTCGAGCCACATCGGAAGCGCAGATGGACGTCACGCTTTCTTTTTCCTTATGGCCCGAACTGCCTTTACGCTGACTTGCCTGCAAACGCCAATAACAGCCCAGACAGGCGCTTCTTTGCTCGGAGCGGCGAACTTCTTTACCTCATGCTCAATCGCAGTGGCAACGGCGAGCTTCTCGCTAATCTAATTTCTCAAAAACTGCTACGCCACGACGAAACATGGAACCGTGTCGTTCGCGCCTTACCCCCTGAAGGATACAGAATCGACTCGAATCCCGTATCAAGCACGATCGGGTATCTACCTTTCGCCAAACGAAGGGAGTACGGCGATCTTTCTCAGACTTGGCTGACGTTACTTAATTTAGATCTCACAGGTGAGGCCCTACTTGATCCTTTGATGCGCCTCTCATCTCTTCACATGCTCATTTACATGCTTAGAAGAGCCAATGAGGAAGTTGGAGATTCCAGCGAACCGAAGTTCGTTCTGGAGATAGCTTCTCCAAAGAGAACAACACTGTTCGAACTTTCAAAAGAGAACTTCGGGGCGAACAGAATGCTACCCACAAGGGCTGTGCGCGCATATATCGAGGCAGCTAAAAACGATGAGCGATGGCATGAGGCTTTGCAGGCAAGAGATCCTGCTGACGCAGTGCGGGAATATCTCGCTCAGCGATACGATTGGCAGCCTGCCGACGGCATCCCTTCCGGTGACCCAGAAACTATATTTGAAGCCTTAAGGGAATACGCAGAAAGTCGTCACCAACAACACGTTGGAAAGGTCCACCTGGAGTGGGCGAAACAAATTGGGTTGGCAGTATCGCGTAGAGGGTCTGGAACCTGGTACTCACCCGATGATTCTCTACTTAAAGCACTTGTCATGTGCGTTGTAGACGAGGGACGAGAGGAATATCACCGCTTTCTTTCCAAACTCTATGAAAAGTTCCGGTTAATAATCGGCCCGAATGAGGCAGAAAGAGCTTTCGGAACACTGCCTACCGATCAAAATGCTTTTTTACAAAATACCCAACGCTTGGAACAACGCTTACGGACTCTGGGGTTGCTACGCCGCCTCTCTGATGATTGCGCCTATGTCGAGAACCCTTTTAGGAGCAACAAATGACACGAAACGAACTAATCTCGGCCGTCGCTCAAGATTTCATTCGGGCTCAGCTCGACCAAGAGGCGGATGGTTCGATGCGTTTTTGTATGCTCGGATTGGAACCTTCAATCATTCGCTCTATCGCACAGTCGGTCCTATCCAAGCCCACCACCGCATCAACAGTCTTGGTCCGGATAGCTAATCTATTCGACCCAAACGACGACCTTCCCGATTCAGCGAGAAGTAACCAGTCCATTACTCACTGGCGCCACTGTCGGCTGCCGAATGAATTCCGAGCTGTTCTCTTTGCTGCCTCGCAAGAAGAGCTTCAACGCAACGACAAAAGTGTTGAGAAAGTCACAAAGATCGAGACTGATACGCTGCGAAGTCGCTACCCAGCCTGGATCGATCAGGCAGGATTAACCTCTGCCTATCTGGATGAAACCAAACGGGAACATCTGATTACCGCCCTTAAGGCAGCGAATCAATCTCATGCTGCTCGTACAATTGAAACGTTTGCAGATTTCGTGCTTTCGATTGCTCACGGAATCACCGCGGATGGCCTACCCCTGCAAAAGGCTGTTGATAACGCGCTGCCTAGCCTAAAACTGCCCAAGTTTTCGGGCTACTTTGACCGCATCCCGGAGAAAAAGCGAGACAACACTGGTGAATGGAGCAAGATATTCAGAGGCCTCCACACTAAAGTCCGCCCTCTGCTGGTACAAGAAACGGAAAAAGGCGAGCCAATTCCTCGCGAGCATCTCCGCACTAATTTTGAAGAAATTTCTGATCGCCTCGAAGTATCAGAACGAGAGGTGATTAAAGCATTCCTCGATGCTGACTTACGAATTGATAGCTGGTCAGCCTCACAGGAAAGCCTGGTCAATTTGGATTGGCGATCGATCTCTGAGCTCTTCGAAGGTGTCAATAAAAGCTCCTCTCAGCCCCTCGGTGAAGAAACAATTAAATTCTTTGACGACGAATTCGATGACTTGCTTGAAGAGGAGGAGCGTGAGCTTCTTGCGAGTTCTTTCCCGAAAGATCCCTCAGAAGACCTGCAGGCCTTTTTCGAGACGCATCGAGAGCACCTGGCTAGAGACAAAAAACTGTCTGGCAAGTGGGAGCGCTATATTTATCGTAACCCACAAACCTACCAAGATTTCTTAGTGGGACTAATTGAAACATTGGACAGCTTACGTCGTCGGGTTAATGACGAGGAACTGAAAGAGAAGAAACTAACCGTTCGTATTCCTAGCAGTAGAGAGAAGAGTTTTTGGCGTACTAAAAATCCCAAAGTCGCACGCTACTTCGCATTCCGATACCGAGGCCTGGAAGCAATCCTGGGAGAAAAAGTTGAGTTTGATTTCGGAAAACTAGAGGAGTTCTACTTTCCACGCGTCGAATCAGATCTCGCCAAATCTAATTCCGGCTCTAAAGAGGCTCGCTCAATTAAATTCGAAGTTGTTCTTGATCCTGAAGGCGCTAATACAAAACTGGTGTTTCATTGGGAAATGCCGGTCGACGCTATAGCGACAGCACTGCCTGAAGACCTGTTGAGCGTCGCAAACGAGACGGAACAATATGCTTTGTTACCCACGGCGGATATCACCAGGCAATCAGTGAGCGCCAAGGGAAGCATACAGCGGATCGATTTAAACGACATCAACACAATTCGCGATGTCTCAAACTCAAACACGGGGAAGCTTGTTGCCCCGAATAGTAGTGGCGGCGATCGAAGTGCCTATTTTCGAGAACAACTAACTGAATTATCGAACCTATTGGGGCTTGTCAGTGTTGAGGAGATACGGACACGTTTCAATAGTTTCTTAACCGCCTATTCGACAGCAATCCGTGCATGGGTTACGCAAGAAGGCGCTGGCATCGGATCAAAAGCCTTTATCACGCAAGCTGAAGCTTACAATGAGTTGCTTGTCTCACTTCTATACCGGGCAAACAACGATCTTGCCCGCGAAAAGTTATGCAAGGAAGTTCTGCGGCTGGGCGTCGCCAATGTAGGCGCAGGCAACCTCGCTGCGATCATTGCCCCCTGGCATCCATTACGTCTCGCTGAGATTAGCGCAAAGGCACATCAGGCAGCCAAACTAGTGAACGATGTTTTGGATGCTGAAGAGAATGATATTTTTCGCGCAGATCTCCTCTTCTCTCAAATCCAAACGGAGCTCCGCACAAACTATTATCCAGAAGTTTGCATTGGGTTTGATCACGACCAAACGCAACTGCTTTCTGCTGCAGATACATCGTTTGATTACACACTGGCTGAGCCACCACTAAGAAAGTCTCAACACAGTGATGATGCACTTGATATTGAACCAGGTGTTGCCGCAAAAGCCTTTAGCGATGTCGGAGAACAATATCTAAAGTTGCTGCCTCACGAACGCAGTAACTTCTCTGTGGTTCTTTACAACGCTGAATCCAAAGCCTTGCCGAGCGCCCTCGCTTCGGAACTCTCCAGCAAGGTTGAGCAAGAGAATCAGCTCCAATGTGATCTTTTGCTTACCCACTCAGAACCTAAACGTATCAGACGAATATATGAGCAGCAGAATGTATCTGTAAGCGAAGAATCTGGCTCCGTTATGGCCAGCGAGGCGGCGAGGAACTTTCTGTCTCGATTGCGGGTTGGATTCTTGGATGCGGCCAAGATTCCGGATGACGATTCTGATCGAGCCGCAGATCTTGTAGCGCTGCAAGATGTCGTGGCAAGAAACGCCCAATTGGTTTGGAAAAAGGCTCCGGGAGACAGAAACCCCGAGATGACTACACATGTGCCCGCGAGGTGGTCGCGACGTCGACCAATTAACTTGGCGGATACATCAACTTCAGTCTATTTGGCCTGCCCGGTTCAACCCCGTGCCGGGCAAAATTACCTTAACCTCATCAACGAATTTCTAAACGGAGATAATGCTCTTCCAGGTGATGTTATACCTGCCCGGGAGGTAAATTTCCGCGATGGCGATATCGGCAATATCTTCACTCAAACCCATAAAATCGGTGAATGGGTAGTGAACTTCGATGAGCTCGTGGATCGGCGCCTACTCAGCAATAACGGTGTTCGGGTTATTCGCCACATACGAGATCGGCGCATGGATCGGAACATCGTTGTATCGACAACATCGAAGCCGAAGCTTCTGCGAGTGCTTCTCAAAGAGCGGCTAGATAGGATCGATCCATCAATTACGAAAGGCAATGAGGCAGTCATTGATAAGCTGATTGACCAAGCGAATACATTGTCCGGACAAGTCGTAATGCGTGCAGCTCGATATGGCCACTATGCGAATGAACTGCTTGGCATCGTGTTATCGATGGAAAAAATTCAGCGTAGCCTTGGCGGTCGGAACCAACCAATAGGTTGGTATTTTCTGGATGATTTTGCTTCCTGGTTTGGCCAGCGTGAGGAGCAAATAGCCGATATTATGGCCATCGCACCGCGCATCATCGATGGCAAGCCGGTTCTAAAGGTGGCCATATCAGAAGCAAAGTTTGTTACCTCCGGCGGTTACCGGGCGCAGGCAAAGAAATCCGCAAAGCAACTAGAAGAGACCGTCGCGCGCCTGGGACGAGCCATTGAGCCGAAGCACACGCGCATAGATCGCGACATATGGCTTAATCGCATCGGTGATTTCATGATTGAGGGCATGGACCCCTTTGACCCTGCTTCTATGAATGGTTGGGATCTGCATAGATGGTCAGATGAGGTGAGGCTTGACGGAGTACCGATACAGCTCGCAGGCTTTTCTCATGTTTTCGTCCACGACAATGACGAATATGTTGATGCCGGCGGTGCCACTCCTTTGAAGGGAATGCCGCACTGTTCTCAGCAAGTCTTTGACAAGGCCAGCGTTGCGGAAATGTTCCGGACTTTCGCCGAAACCAACAAGGCTGTTGATACAAAAGACGATACTGACTCTGAGACTTGGGATGATGCCTTAATGTCCAGAAAGGCATCGACAGAAACCGCACCAACCACCTCAGAATCCGACACACCTGCTCAGCCTACAAAACCTGAAAACGGCACTACTGAACCCGAAAGCAACTTTGAATCGGAAACGTCAGGCGAGCCCGATACACCGAGCTCCAATTCATACGAAGAGCCCGAACAGCCCCAGCAAGCTCAGGAGCCAGAAGCCGCCAATTCTGATACCTCTGACCAATTGTTGGAAATGTGGCCTTCTCGTCAACTTGCAGAATGGGTAAGTGGTGGCAGCGCTTCAGAGGACGAAGATGAGGAAACAAAAGCTTGGCTCGACACAACTGTAAAAGCTTTACAGCGGGCTTTGCGCGGTTACGACATGACGGCCGAACTTCTCGGAGCGAGGCTCACACCCAACGCTGCGCTTATACGCTTCAGAGGATCCGACGATCTCACGATTCCTAAGGTCGAGAAAAAACGCCAAGAATTGCTAACCTCCCACGCCGTTGATGTTATTAACGTGATGGCCGCTCCGATGGAGGTCATCATTATGGTCAAGCGACCACATAGGGCGATACTGCGGCTGCGGGATCTCTGGCGAAGAAGAGAACTCCCGCCAACTGCACCTGAATCGAATACCAGCTTGCTTCTCGGTGCTAAAGAGTCTGATGGTGAGTTGCTATACCTAAATGTTGGCAACGAGTTCGGAGGACTCCAGCCGCACGGTCCCCATACCTTAATCGCGGGTGAGACTGGCAGCGGTAAGGGTGTACTAGTCCAGTCACTTTTATTGGACATTTGTGCAACCAACTCCCCCAACAAGGCCCGTATTCGCATGATTGACCCCAAAGCCGGGATAGACTTTCCTTGGCTTCGCAACATGCCGCACCTTGATGGCGACCTCATTACCGAACAAGACGAAGCAATCCATGCGCTAGAAGAGCTTGTGGCCGAAATGGAACGCAGAAACCGTCTATTGGCTGAGGCAGGTGTGACCAAACTGGATAATTACAATCGAAAGGTTCCGCCCTCCGAACAACTTCCAAGGATTTGGCTGTTCCACGACGAGTTAGCCGACTGGATGATGATCAATGAATACAGAGATGCCGTTGATCTGAATGCTAGCCGGCTAGGCGTAAAAGCTAGAGCAGCTGGTATCAACCTCGTGCTTATCACGCAACGACCAGATAAAGACGCCCTGCCAATGCAGTTAAGAGCGAATCTCACTAACCGGCTCGTGCTGAAAATGGCAGACAAGAAAAACTCGATACTAGTTCTCGACGAAGCCGGTGCAGAAAGACTGCTTGGTAGAGGCCACTTAGCGGCGAAGCTTTCCGGAGAAGGCCATGTGATTCTTGCACAGGTTCCGTTCGCTTCTGAGGAGGAGATTGAAGAACTCGCCACCCTGGTCAAAAGTGCTTGGCTCAATCGTGCTCAATAACTATGGCAACGACTTTAGATAATTGACACCTTCATCTATCGACTCAAAAACAGCGTCTGAAGCCTCTCTGATTATCTTTATATACTTAGAGAGGTTTTGGTCACTTTCCGATTTTTCATCGACAAAAATAACGTGTTTCCCCTTGGCGGCCGCGTATCCAACCTCCAATGCAAGACCGTAACCACTAGGGTTAGTGGACTCAAAATAGGCGAAAACAATATCGCATTTATCAATCGAATATAAATCCCAGCTCGTATAGGCCTTAGAATCAGACAGACCGTTTTTACTTGGATCTATAAATTCAAATCCACCGGCACTTCTCACAATAAAATCTTGCCATCCGGATCTATGCCCTCCCGACAGATAAATAACCTTGCGGGAGTTTTGAGATGGAC
>NZ_APAT01000025.1 GCF_000347775.1 Marinobacter santoriniensis NKSG1 | reverse complement strand
AATTTCGATCGTTCTAAATGAGCCATCGTTTTTGGTGTAGGTAAGCTCGCCGTTGACGAGCGCCTGACGAACCAAAATTTGCTGGCGATCGAAATCCACAAATTCCCACTGCAGACCGTCGATTTCCCCGGTGCGCATCCCCGTAAAAAAACGAACGGTGTAGTAGTTCCGAAAATCCGTGCGGACGGTACTGAGGATGGAGCGCACTTCCTCGAACGAGAAAGGCTCAACATCTGTCCGAGGCACCTTCAACGATTTAATGCTGTGGTAGGGTGAGGTAAAATCGAACCGGTTGGCTGCCTCTCCCAGAATCATGCGCAAAGGCGTCATGATGCGGTTGATACGGCTGGCAGAAAGCTGCTTTCCATTTCGGGTCGTGACTTTGGCGAGTGGTGCCCGAAATGAAAGAATTTCTTGCCTGGTGATGCGGCCGACCTCTTTTTCCCCAAATTCGGGGATCAGATAGTTATTCAGTGTGCCGGTCACCGTTTTGATGTGTGATTTCCGCCATTGGATCTTCATCTCATTAAGCCAATCCTGCGAAAACTCCCTGAACAACGGTGTGTCGTGAGCTTCCCGCGCTTTTTGAATCGCGGCTTGCCGCGTGAACTCTTGTGCTCTCGGGCTGTTAGGAAAGTAGTGGTGGTACTCAAAGGTCCCCAGCGTAATTTCCGCCTCGATCCGCTTGAGGATCGTTTCGAGCTTCTTACGATTGGCTGGCGTACTATCGAGGGTTGTCTGCTCCCTGCAGCGTTTCCCTTCATACCTGAAGTCAAAAAAGAGTTTTCCCGTCTCAGGACGCTCTACGATCTTACCCACGGCAAACACCTCCCCCGGCCATAGGCACAGCAAAAACATGGCTGCTGGAGTGATTGAGCATGTCCTGCTCAATAACGTCCCAGATGTAGAGAATCTTGCGACCGCCAAACGGTCGGATGTAATGCACTCCTTCAAGCAGGACAGAATCTTTCAGGCGTTCACGGATGGTGCGCGTGTCGTACTTGATGCGCTTCGCCAGTTCCTCGGTGGTGAGGTATTCCTGTGACATAGGAAAACTCCTTTGCTATTGTCGGTGTTCGGAGGACAAAAGGCTTTTGGTTGTGCTCAAAATGTTCTCCTAAAGATCATTATGCATTCATAAAGACTCTTTGCAAGTCTTTTTGATCTCCTGTGGGTTAATTTGTTCTTTGGTGGGCCAAATGATTAAGTGCCATCTGTCCAAACTGATGGGTGAGAGGAAGCTCAAAATCGTTGATGTGGCGAGGGAAACAGGGGTGAATCGGGGGACGATTACCCGGCTTTATCACGAAACAGCGAGTCGCGTGGAGCTTGAGACAATAGACGCGTTATGTCGGTTCTTGGGATGCGATGTGGGGGAGCTGTTCGAGTTTGTAGAGGGCTCTTAAAAATGGGTCCTCGGACGATTAAATGTATGAGTTAGTGGTTGGACACCCGCGTGGCTAGGCTGTAGAAAGTGTTTTTGACAGCGAATCGGTGAGCCTGAGCAGAGCATGTTCGACCAATTCCACGGCGTTATCGATTTCCTCATCCGTGGTTTCAAAGCCCAGGCTGAATCGTATGGCAGATTCAGCATCTTCAGTCTTCAAACCAATGGCTTTCAGCACGTGAGACGGTTCAGGAATGCCTGAGGTACAGGCTGAACCTGTTGAAGCAGCTAGCCTAGGTTGTAGTGCGCCCAGAATGTCTTGTGCATCCAAGCCTTCAAATCCAATTGATATGTTGCCCGGATGGCGATTTTCCAGCTCCGCTCCAAACAGTCTTGCGGAACAAGGTAGAGCCAGGAGCTTGTTCAAAAATCTGTCACGACGGGTACGGAGCTCTACGCGTTTATGGGAGGCTTCGGATGAACTTACATAATCACTTGCTGAGGCCAGTCCAACGCATAGTGGGGTTGGTAGAGTGCCAGGGCGAATACCTTTCTGTTGGCCGCCGCCGTATACCAGCGGTTCGATTTCTTCTTGAAGTTCACGGTTTATGTAGAGTGCACCTATGCCTTTTGGACCATACATTTTGTGACCCGATAGGCTGAGCATGTCTACATGAGACGCGAAGTCTGCCATAGAGATGGCTAGGGGAGCTTGGGCCGCGTCGCAGTGAAAAATGGAACCGTGTTTTCGCACAACCTCTGACAGCTTTTCGATGTCTTGTATCGTGCCAATCTCATTGTTAACGGCCATGATTGAGACCAACAGTACGTCGTCATCCATCAAGCGCTCTAGCTCGGAAACGACGATGTGGCCTTTGTGGTCAACCGGAATGATATCAACGACGAAGCCGTATTGATCTTGAAGCGCGCGCCCAGCCGACAAAATGCACTTGTGCTCAATTGCACTCAGCAAAATTCTTGTTTTTGATGCCCCTTTAAGCACAGCTCGTCTGCCTAGCCCAAGGATGGCAAGGTTGTTTGACTCTGTGGCTCCAGAGGTAAAAAAGATTTCGTCGCTATCTGAACCGATTAAGTCGGCCACTCGCTGAGCTGCTACCTCAACCGTAGCAGCAGAACGCCAGCCAAGTGCATGATCTGAGGAGTGTGGGTTGGCAAAAGCTTCTGAAAAATGCGACTGCATTTCGTGTAAAACATGATCAGCAACAGGAGTTGTTGATTGATAGTCAAAATACATGACCTTCGCCTTGGCAATTATTAATGGGGCAAAGCTAAGCTTTCTCCCCAAAAAAACTTCATGATCAAGCTTTCTGGAGGATGCTTCCAGACTCCAATTGACCATAGCATAGGGGCGTATTACAGTCACCTGGATGGATCATCCAGGAGAATAGTGCATGGCGCGCGGACCGCTTTATCAGCAGAACTATAAACCTCAATTTTCAGGACACGAGACTTTTCCACTTCGATACGGGTGGTTAAAAAAATGCTTTGATCGTGTGTCTCAGACTGAAGATGAGCCTGCTAATAAGTCTTTGTGT
Source organism: Marinobacter santoriniensis NKSG1 (assembly GCF_000347775.1). Taxonomy (GTDB): domain Bacteria; phylum Pseudomonadota; class Gammaproteobacteria; order Pseudomonadales; family Oleiphilaceae; genus Marinobacter; species Marinobacter santoriniensis. The sequence continues at coordinate 21,841 of NZ_APAT01000025.1, read as the reverse complement.
TGGGGTGATGATGCTATCGCGGTTTTTGGGGTTGGTAAAAATATGGTGGCCTCAATTCGGCATTGGGCTACGGTTGCAGGTGTTATCGAGGAATCTGCGGGCACAAATAGAGTGACGACAACGGCGCTAGGAAAGTTACTTTTTGGGCCTGATGGAGTTGATCCTTATCTGGAGAATCCTAATTCTCTGTGGTTGATTCATTGGAAGTTGGCGACGGATTGGAAGAAGAAAACGACGTGGTATTGGGCCTTTAGTAACTATTCAGCCGTGACATTCGAGCGCGACAAGTTCATCGAAAGACTACAGAGTGAGTGGCCTTCATCAGCTAAAGCCACGATAAAGAATGATGTTGCTTGCTTTCTGAACACTTATGCAGGTCAGCCCGTTTCGGGGAAAGGTGGAAGAGACGATTCTCTTGAAAGCCCCCTTGCGGAGCTTGGCTTAATAAAGCACGTGTCGCGGCGTGACGAGTACAGATTTGTACGCGGCCAAAAAAATACTTTGGGTGACGGCGTCTTCATTTGTGCACTACTAGAGTTTTGGCAGGAATTCTCTCCCGCTTCTTCAACGCTTTCATTCGAGGCAATCGCTCACGAACCCGGGTCTCCTGGAAGGATTTTTCTACTTGATGAGAACGATGTCGCCGACCGGTTGTTTAGGCTTGATGCCCTTACTGACAATGATCTCCGTTGGTCGGAAACTGCAGGCTTGAAGCAAGTTATTCGAAACCCGGACCTGGAGTTCGATAGTGCACTTGATTTCGTTCGAAATGACTTTAAAAGCTCAGATGATAGAGAGGCCGCATAGTGTCTTTGATTGATCGAGTCAGCATTGCCCGGCGTTTCCAGAAATCAATACAAATCGACACGGATCTTGGGAGCGCAGAAGCCTTAAGCGGCTTTATCTGCCCTCAGTCTTCAGCTGATGTTCTTGTCTCGATGGCTCGGCATACCTCGGAAACTGGGCAGGGTGCATTCACCTGGACAGGGCCATACGGTAGCGGCAAATCAAGCTTAGCCATTGCTCTTAGTGCTTTGCTGGATGGAAACGCCGAATTGGAGGAGCAAGCGGCCTCTGTCTTCGGAAACCGACTCACCCGAACAATACGAGAAGCCTTTCCGACGGGTGAGCGCGGATGGCGAATCCTGCCGGTCGTTGGGAAACGAGGCGATCCGGTCCATGTTTTGGGGGAAGCACTAGAGAAGGCGGGGTACGTTTCTTCAAGTCCGGGACTAAACTGGACGGAAGACAGAATTGTGGAAAGTCTCGTCTCTCTGGCTAACAGCGATGCCTCTGTGCATGGCGGTCTCCTATTATTTGTCGACGAGATGGGGAAATTCCTAGAAGCTGCTGCTCAGGATGGATCTGATGTTTATCTTTTCCAGCGGATAGCCGAAGCTGCATCGCGGAGTAACGGTCGACTTCTTTTCGTAGGCGTCCTACATCAAGCGTTTGACGAATATGCCCATCGGCTTTCACATGAACTGCGAAATGAGTGGTCAAAAATTCAAGGACGTTTTGTTGATCTGCCTGTTAACACGATGGGCGAAGAACAGATTGACTTAATTTCTCGTGCAATTGAGGTAGATGGAGGCAAGCCAAAGCCTGGAAATCAGGTGCAAACTGTTGCGAACATTGCGCGTAAGGAGCATCCAGAGAGTGCGGAGCGATTGGCCGAGGTGCTTGCTAGTTGTTGGCCTCTACACCCTGTTGTGGCTTGCCTTTTAGGTCCTATTTCTCGACGGAGATTTGGGCAAAACCAACGTAGCATTTTCGGCTTCCTGAACTCTTCGGAGCCCAATGGATTTCAAGATTTTCTCCGCTTGGCTGATGAAGCTGATGTCTACACGCCGGATAAGCTATGGGACTATCTGCGCGCCAATCTTGAGCCTTCGATTCTCGCTTCTCCAGATGGTCATAGATGGGCGATTGCAGCTGAAGCTTTAGACCGGTGTGAAGGTAGTGGTGGAGATGATTTCTTAGTCAAGCTCCTAAAAAATATAGCACTTATAGATCTGTTTAAGGAACGATCCGGGCTAGTGCCAAGCTTTGAGCTGCTTCAAACCTGCTTCCCTGATCTTAGTGAAGACCCCCTGAAAGATGCGCTCGCACTCCTGGATAAATGGTCGCTGACCATATTCAAAAAGTTTCAGGGTGCCCATGCCATCTTTGCTGGCAGTGATTTTAATATCGATCAGGCACTCGGCATTGCGCTGGACGATATTGCGGAACTAGATTACGAGAATCTTGAATCATTGGCTGGTTTGCAGCCCGTTCTCGCCAAGCGACATTATCACAAGACAGGCGCCATGCGATGGTTCGATATGAACATTGCACCTGCAAAGGATGTGTTGGGAGTAGCCAAGCGGTTTAAACCAAAAAGCGGAGTTATTGGGGCGTTCCTGCTCGTCGTTCCTACTAAAGGAGAAGATGAAGAACAGATCCACGATCTTTGCCAAGAAGCGGCCGAGTTAAGTGAAGAATGGGACATCGTTACGGGCTACTCACCGCAAGCCTGGTCCATCGTGGTGCTGGCAAAGGAGTTGTTGGCGCTCCACAAAGTTAGTAATGATCACCCCGAGCTTGCCGGTGATCCGGTAGCGAGGCGTGAAGTTTCGGCAAGAATTGCCGAAATGCAGGCGCAGCTGGAAATGGAATTGAGTAAGTTTGTTGCCGAAGCTACATGGTGCCGAAAAGGGGAGTTACCGAAGCAATACAGTCAGACTGGCTTAAATGGCTTGGCATCCGACCTTGCGGCCAGGCGTTTTAGTCGGTCTCCAACACTGCACAACGAGCTTCTGAATCGTCAAAAGCCCTCAGGCAGCGCCATAGCCGGCCAAAATAGGCTTCTCAAACGTATGATAATGCACGAAGCCGAGCCTTGCTTGGGCATTGAAGGGTTCCCGGTAGAAGGCGGTCTGTATGCTTCGCTTCTACGAGCCACCGGTATTCATGCTGAAACCGAAAATGGTTGGCGTTTTGTTACACCACCTGAGGATGACAAGGAACACAACCTAGCTCCAGCTTGGAATGCCGCAATTAGGTATATTAAAGATCGCAAGGATCGGCCCGTAACAATTGCTGAAATATTCGATAATTGTTGGGCGAAAAAGCCGTTCGGTATTAAGCCGGGACTGATGCCCGTACTATCCGTTGCGTTCATCCTGAGTCAACGAGATCACCTCGCTGTATACAGGCAAGGTTTATTTAGGGCCACATTTGATGATGTGGACGTGGATTACCTTGCAAAGGATGCTGAGACGATCCAACTACGTTGGATGGATCTCGATAAGGTTTCGCGCAGCTTGCTCTCAGAAATGGTCGATCTCGTGCGCGAGCTTGACGGAAAAAATGAGCTTATTCATCTCCAGCCCATCGACGTTGCACGAGGGTTGGTTGCTATTTATGAAAAACTCCCAAGTTGGACGAAGCGCACCATGCGACTGTCCTCTAGGGCCGTTCAGGTTCGAGACATGTTCAAACGCGCAAACGACCCGAATAAGTTTCTATTCGATGATATTCCCGCCTTTGTCGATCCACAGAGTGCGGACATATCAGAGCAATTTGATGTTCACAATGTCGTTTCTGTCGTGCGAGAGGGGCTTCAAGAATTGGTACAAGCATACCCAGCGATGGTAAATCGACTTCGGGACATGCTTCTTGCCGAGTTACAAGTCCCTAATCTTTCTCCTCAATCGCTCATTGAATTACGCGATCGCGCGGAGAACGTGAAGGAGCTCGCTGGTGATTTTCGTTTGGACGCATTTGTGGGGCGGCTTGCTGAATTTGAAGGCAGTGACCAAGGCTTCGAATCCATTGCCAGCCTTGCAGCAAACAAACCGCCGAGAGATTGGGTTGATCCTGACATGGATCGAGCGTCAATAGAGCTGGCTTCTATGGCGCAGAAGTTTCTCAAAGCTGAAACTTTCACAAGAATAAAAGGCAGACCTGAGAAGCGCCATGCAATGGCAGTGCTTGTTGGTAAAGATGGAAGGCCAACGCCGCTTCTGAAAGAATTTGAAGTTACCGACTCCGACCAGAAAGAGGTTGAGCATCTCATTGATAGGGTTTCGGAGACGTTAGATGGGGCTGGAGCCATGAACAAAAATATTGTTCTCGCTGCGTTAGCGCAACTGAGTGCGCGATACATCGAAGACCCCAAGTTAGAGGAGTCCAATTCAGAAAACGGTGAGGTCGCATAGCGATATGGCAACCAAAGAAAGGCATGTTTTAGGTTTGTCCGGGGGAAGAGATAGTGCTGCCTTGGCTGTGTACATGCGGCAACACCATCCTGAAATCGATATCGAGTATTTCTTTACCGATACTGGTAAAGAGTTGCCCGAGGTATATGAGTATCTTGGTCGCCTTGAAGGGTTTCTTGGTAAGCCAATCCAACGTTTGAATCCCGATCGCGATTTCGATTTTTGGTTAAAGCAATACAATGACTTTTTGCCTTCAGCCCAAACAAGATGGTGCACGCGTCAGCTGAAGCTTCGACCTTTCGAGCAATGGGTTCGCCCTATGCTGGATGAGGGGATGACCATATACAGCTACGTAGCTATTCGTGGAGATGAGGAATATCGCGAGGGTTACGCGTCGAAAGACGATAACCTCATTGTAAAGCTCCCGTTCAAAGATGCTGGTATCGACAAGGCAGATGTCTTGGATATTCTAGAGGGAGCTGGCTTGGGGCTACCGAAATATTATGAGTGGCGCACTCGAAGTGGCTGCACATTCTGCTTCTACCAGCAGAAGATTGAGTGGGTTCGCTTGATGGAGCGACACCCAGAAGCTTTTGAAGAAGCTAAAGCATACGAAAAAAATGCTGTTGAGCACGGATCGCCTTTTACTTGGAGCCAAGGCGAGTCTCTGGAAGACCTAGAAAAGCCTGCCCGAGTCCAACAGATAAAAGAGGACCACGAGGCACGTTTGGCTAGGCAGAAGAGCAAATCTCAACAAAACCCTCTTCGCAGTGACAGTGAGCCTTTGGATATTGATGACCTTTATGGGAAAGCGAAGGTCTGTCTTGCTTGTCATAAATAAGATTGACCTGCCCCCAGTCTTTAATCCAACTGCTCCCTAGTAATGTCCGTTGCTTTTGAATCAGTTTTTCCAAGTCGGAGAGCAGAAGCAAACTCCAGAGGTGTCTGATACCCCAAAGATGAATGCGGTCGCTGCTCATTGTAGTCCAAGCGCCAGGTACTGATTTTCTCCCGGGCGTGAGCAAGATCCTGGAACCAATGTTCATTCAGGCACTCATCCCGGAATTTCCCGTTAAAGCTCTCGACGTAACCATTCTGCATCGGCTTTCCGGGCTGAATCAGCTTCAGTTCAACGCCATGATGGTAGGCCCACTGGTCGAGTGCTCTGCCCGTGAATTCTGGTCCCTGGTCGGTTCTAACGGCTTTCGGGTAGCCTCGGAAGGCTGCGATGCCATCCAGGGTACGGACTACCTGTTCACCTGAGATGCCCATTGCCACGGGAATATCGAGGCACTCCTTGGTGAAGTCATCCACGATCGTCAGGCATTTGATTCTGCGTCCGTTAGCCAATGAGTCCATGACGAAGTCCATTGACCAAGTATGGTTTGGCGCATCCGGCAGCACCAATGGCTGCCGTTCGACCATCACGCCTTTACGGCGCTTGCGTTTGCGGACGGCCAGGCCTGCCTCCCGATAAAGTCGATAAACCTTCTTGTGATTCACCTCAGCACCCTCACGACGCAGCAACTGGTGGACGCGCCGGTACCCGAACCGACGACGTTCGAACGCAATGGCTTTGATGCGCTCTGTCAGCTCACGCTCCTCTGGAGGGCGCTGAGACTGATAGCGCATCGTTGCGCGGGATAACCCGACGAGTGAACAGGCTTTGCGCTCGGATATGGTCGTCTCCGACAGCATGGTGCGCACAGCCTCGCGCTTGTTCCCGACGGTCAGTACTTTCGGTTGAGAGCGGCCTTCAGAGCTTCAGTGTCCAGCATGGACTCGGCCAGCAACTTCTTGAGCCGGGCATTCTCTTCCTCCAGGGCCTTCAGGCGACGGGCTTCAGAGACTTCCAGGCCACCATACTTCTTTCGCCAGGTGTAGAAGGTTGCGTCCGAGATGTTGTACTTCCGGCACAGCTCTTTGACGGGCAGGCCAGCCTCGGCTTCCTTCAGAATGGGTATGATCTGTTCTTCGGTGAATCGCTTCTTCATGTTCATCGTCCTCTCTGGTGATGAACATTACTAAGATCAGAATGGATTAGAAAGTTGGGTGCAGGTCAGATGAAACATGGATGTTTACAATGATGGCTAGGTTGCCGGGATGGATCGGAGACTATAATCGCAGCCACCCGCACAAGGGGCTGAAGATGAAATCACCTTGGGAGTATCGGACGGAACTGGCATCAAACAAATGAGGTGGTGTCCGGTTTAGCGGGGGCAACTACAGGGGGACGTTGTGAAAAGTTGAGGAGAAAATATGGGGTGGAGCGTTTGTAGTGAATGAAAGACGTACTATCGATGAATTCAGGGAGCGTACCTTCAAAGAGGTTCCTGAACTTTGTGAGGGAGGCCAAACCGCAACTGATTTCGTCGACAACCACCAGCCACTCTCATTGATGAGAAATAAGCGAGGCCTTGAAATATACGAAGAGATGGTCAGAGAAGTCAGTGTCGTAGCAGGGAAACGGGGAACTTCCTAGGATTCGACTGAAAGCTAATCACTCGGGATGACTTCGTTTTTGGAACGCGCGACGGGCTTTTTTCTCAAGTGGCTCGGCGAAATAAAAGCTGATGAGGCATATCGAGGTGACAGACAGAAAAAACGTCCCGAAGGCGTAGAACGCTACTTCCATATTCATTGTTTCACCTACTACTCGGTCCGAGAATTAATGACCTCCGGTTCCCACCTCAGTCATCACCATTCATTGGCGTGGCTTTCTAACTCGCGTATGGAATCCACGATCTCATCGAAACTCGGAGGCTCGGCGTACATCATTCCTGCTCCGGTCATTTTCTCATAGTCCTCTCGTAGACTCTCCAACGTGTCTGCTTCCGGCAAGAGCTTTAAGCGGCCTTCCAGACAGGCGTCGTAATCGGCGTAGCCAGTATGGAAAAACACTTTTTTATGGCGAACAACTTCTTCGAACAGCGCCCGGTTTTCGATGGCCGACTGACCAGCGGAGTGCCGCGCCAACATAACCAAGTCGTACCAGTGCCTTGATAATCGCTCAGCGCTATCTCTAAGTCTGCCCCGGTTGCACTCAACATGTATCAGCGTCGCCTTTTCCCAGAATGTTCGTTCTGGAGACAGGACTACAACCTCACTAGTCGGATAGACAAGGCCGTCGGTCAGCTTTGAGATGTATGGGGATATCGTATGAGTTTCATTAGGATCGATGACGTTTCGGCCACCCAATTCTATGAGCACCTGCGACCGAATGTAACCATCTGAGTCCTCTACAACCGAAGGATAGGTAACCCAGATCTTTTCGCCACTATTGTCTAACTCAACGACGTGCTGCTCAGCGGTTGGTAGTTTAGCCAACTCATCCTTGAGATATGGAACGACCACTTCATTTGCATAATCATAGACATAGCTTTTTAGCCGGTCACTGAACCGCTTGGTTTTAGTCCGGCTAACCCCCTCGGCAAATGGATCGAAATCCTCTTCAAAGGCTCGATAGTCCAGTGTGATATCGACATCCTCAGAAAAGCGGTCGATTACACCGTAAACCTTGGAGAGCGATGTTCCACCTTTAAAAGCCATCGGGTGCGCGCCTGACATCGAGAACATCGCCTGTAATGTCCAGCAGACCCAGATATCCTTTTCAAGCACCGAGGCACTTCGCGCTAGCTGGGGTGCGAGGGTCTGGAGAATATCCTTTTGCTCATCGGCAGTCAGTTCAAGGAATGCTTCTTCAGCCATGCGCGCGCGATGCCTCATACTGCCTGAAAATCTCACTCATCCAGGCGGGCATTCTGGAGGACTGCAGTGTTTCAAACTCTTCCTTACTCAGGCCGTCTCTAATCCGTCGCACTATCTCGACATTGACGTTTTCTTTCCCAAGATACCAAAGCGCGGAAAGGGCCAGACCAGGCCTCTTGCCCGCATGTTGCAGCTTTCTCTGGCTACCGGTATGCATGAGCTTAACCTTAAGGTTCCCGATGCGAATTTCCCGAGTAGGCCCACTGGTGTAATAAACGGGTGTCGTTGGCATTTGGCTACTGAGTTTGAATCGACGAGCCGCCTCAGCCCCATGCACCTGGATAGTTTCACCATGATCTTTCGCAATCACCTGCACCACGCGAGAGACGTCCGGCATGACATTGCCGACAAACCGGCTTTGTTTAGGCCTGACAAACACACCCCGAGCGACCCGCTGAAGCGAACCCTGTTCTACAAGCCTGGATAGAGTCTTGTCTACAGCAGCACGCGACCCCAGCCGTAGAAAACGGCTGTTGGTAAACGGTTCACCTTGTGGGATTTTTTCAATCAAGTGCTGGATAGACTCTTTGACTGACATGGCTATTACCTCTAATGACTGTCAGAAAAACTACCACTTTTTCTGACATCGTTCAACTTATAACCAAGATTATCTGGCATGCCTGCGAGATAATGAGCAAAGAGACTTCATCGATATCCGATGCGATCCAATCACCCATTAGATACCCTGACCACATTTTAAAAAGGCACTGGCAGACTGGCGCCTGAAACCAAAAAGCGAGGGATGGCCGATGTTTTACACCGTTAAAGAGGTATCCAGCCGTTATAAGATCGCTCCTGCAACAGTTTGGCGCTGGGTCAAAGAGGGGAGATTTCCCCAGCCAGTAAAACTTGGCGCAGGGATGGGCTCAGATCAGGCCTCGGAGCGCCTTGGGTTCAACAACCCGCTGGAGCAGCTGTATAAGCTCACCGGTATTACGGATTTCAAAAAGTGATGTGCGCGGGTAAGGGGCCACGCTACCAGCCATTGATACCGGCGCTTCCGCACTTGGAGGGGCAGGGGCGGAAGCGCACCTTTGTACCATCCTGCGCCTACAGGAAGGATCTCGTTCGTCGTTTTACCCGGGCCGGTCCAAATCGGTCACATCCTCCAGTAGCGACTCTTCGGCTTCGCCAGTGAGGCTCATGAAGATTGCTGTCGCTTCTTCCAAAAGCTGGTGATCGAGACTGTTGAGCGGGTAAAGTCGGCCATTCGTGTCCAGTTCAGCGAGTATATTGCCAAGCGCAATCCCAAGAGCGCTTCGGACCATGCTTCCCGGCTCCAGGTAATCAATACCCTGCGCCAGCGCACAGGCGGCTACGGTAATTTTGTGGGGTCTTTGACCGAACTTTCCATTGAAGATATCCGGCCGTGCGTCCCAAGCTTCGGCAACCAGTTGGTTAGCCAATGCCGCCGGCCTCACATCCAGGAATCCCATATGCATCTGATGTTCCAGCAGATTCTGAACCACGACGGCTGCTTTGCTTTTTTCGATGGTGCTTTTGAGAGAACGGAAAATTCCCATGTACTGCTCCTTACTTTCTCACTTCTTACTGCTCGCTACGCTCCGTTGTGTAGCGATCGGATAGGCGGGCGCCTGCCCGAGGAAAACAAGAATGCCATCACCGTGCATTCATGCAATACCTGAATCAAGGCAGTGGGCAGGATCGGTGTGAAGGTGTCAAGGAGTGGATATTGAAGCCCGCCAGGCATGAACCGGGTGGGCGTGACGACTTCATTGTTCTGCTAGAACTACGCGCCGAGTTCGAGGGAGGCGTCCAGGTCTACATCGCTGTAAAGCCCAACGAAATCGAGGCGAACACCCAGCAGGTTCACGCCGGCGCCGGCAGTAAACTGGGTAGCTTCCTCAACGCCGTTGTTGTCATTATTGCTCGCCAGGTTGTACCGAACCCAAGCCACAGGGGGACCGCGCGTTGGAGAGAGGAAGTTCTTCAAGCCTTTGAGAAAGGCCTGAAGTGGAATCGTCGCCGCCTGTCAGGGGATTAACTCTAATTGATCGAGTCGACGGCTAAATGCAAGAGCGTAACCGGCCTACTCAGAAATAGAAGTCGCCTTATAGACCTCAGTTCGTGCTGGGAGTCCATGGTCGCAAATCTCTAGCTTTGAACTCTGAAAATAATTGGCTGCCGCCCAAAACTTTACGGATTCCCCGACTTTTCTATCTGTATATTTGACCCGGACAGAAATCCGCTCTAATCTGGCCTTACGCTTATCTGCGGTCGGCTACCGAGCTTGATGCTCACTTTTCCGCTCCCCTCTGCTGCACGGGAGGTTTCAGCTGCAGATTAAAACCAGGCTTTTGCCTGGTGAGTACTTTTTAGTGAAACCTCATCCTAAAAGCAGGAAAAAACCATGTGCAGAATTGATGCGCCATACCGCAATCGCTCCCTTGATGAAAAACGTGATCCGCTTGAACGCTTTACTCAGGCGCTTGACGAGTTTGAAATCCATGGCCATATCCGGTCACTGCTCACTAAACATTTTTCTGACATTTGGCATCGGATATTCGGGTCGGCGAGTAATCTGGAAGATGTCCTTAGTTCAGCTCGGCAAGAAACTTCCGATCACAATAAGTGCGCGGCGATACTCTCTTCACGTCGCTTAGCAGACGAGCTAGCCCTGCACATACATGACCAATACTCCACCGTGACGCGGCCCCGTGCAGCCGCCGATCACGGTTCAGAAGTGCTCGCGTTTGCCCAAGAACTTATTCAGACATATTTTTCGGAATCGCCCTACACACTCTATAGCGCCCTCAAAAATATGGGCGCACCCACTTCGTTAACACTGTCGTACGATTGGTTTGTAACCGGGCTCTATGGAGAAGCATTCTGCTTGTCCCGTTCATTGTTCGATGACCCTGCGCTACTTGCTGAAGAAGAAATAACAAGAAACGACATACTCTGGGGCTTCTTCAACCGCATGTCTGGGCGTGATGATGGCAACGGGAATAAACTTAATGAGATTTGCGTCCCCCCTCAGCTGAAAAACCTGTTTTCGGCTTCTTCTTTAGCTTTTCAAGCTGGTCCGCATACTCTCGGCGCCAAAGGATTTCTGAAGTCAATTGGGTTCCTCAAAGCGTGGACTGCATTCGATGCGGAAGCAGGAAGAATACGAAGTGCTGAGGAAGGAGTTTTTCGAAAAATCGACTTTGAATGGTCCGACCTCTTTGCACAAATAAGCTCTATCGGCTCATCCAATATTGCCATCAAGGAGGCATCGGACGCGGCTTATAGGTGGCTTGGAAAGGCTAAGATTGAACTACAAGAAGCATACTCTCTCCATGCCGACATAGGTTCTTTTTCCGAAACTGAAATTGAACAGTGGGCTTTACAGCTGAACAGGTGCTTCAAGCTCCATAGCTATGGCCATCCTACAGATGTTTCACAGGACCCAGCGGAACGTGACGCCGCAGAAAAAAGACACTTAGAACTTATCTGTTCACAACTCACTGACGATCAAGTTAGAGCCTGGATTCGGTGGTCAATTCGGCAAGATATTTCGTCAGCGCTAGGACAAACCGAGAGGCAGTTTATCTTCCGGGAATTCTATGGTGCTGAAAGCGGAAAGTGGTGGGGTTCCGAATATTCGTCCACCTGGAGGGCTATACTCGAAGAAGAACTCGACAGGCTAGAGATCGAAGATCAACTCGGGGTCCTATCCGGCAAATTACATGCCCTGCCTAGTGAGGCGGCTGATCGTGAATACCGAGCATGGTGGAATAGCCTGCTCGAAAGATTAATAAAAGACCCCGACTTTCCGGTTGCTCTGACCCCGCAGTGGACTGTTGCTGCCTTGAATAGGTTAGATGATGAATTAATTACCCCCTACATTAGTAAGAGCATTGGACTACTTCGTGGTGAGTTGTCCCAAGGTGGAAAGGAAGAGCACCACAAGCAACTTGAAGAATTATTGCGCCGGCTTAGCTTCATCGACCCGTCGAAAGCGGCACGACATCGCTTACTGCTGATGCGGTCGTCAGCCACTCCCATTGCTGACGAGTCGATTGCTCGCCTCAGCTCATTACACAGTGAAAAAGCCGTTGAATGGTACTTGCCGTTTAACGAGGTAGCGAGGGATCGCTTTGCCAATACTATGCATTTTAGATCGCACGTGAGCCTGACAGAATCCGAGCAAATCGAATTGGAATGCTACGAATCTTTTGCACTCGAATTGGTTGAATTCTGCCTGAGTCGCCTTCGCCTGCGTAAGGGAGAAAAGCCCAAAGATGGCAGATACGACACGACGCAGGTAACAGAACAATCACCTATCTGGCGCCAGGGATATCTAAAGGCGTTACTGGAACTCGGCATTGATCCGAACGGCAAGGCCCATAAAACGGCATACTTCACCAAACAGTTTGACCCTGATGAAAGTGTTCAAGCGGTTGCAAAAGAGTGTTATCGAGCTGTCCGCCGAGAAGCCAAAAAGAACCGAAGCATCCAAGATGTCAGGCGAGGACTGATTGCCGCTGAATGGTGGTTGTTGATGAGTCAACGGCTCGAACTCAATCTCGCTGTGGACCATGAGAGAGCACTCAAAACACGACGCAACTTGTTGCGTAATCCCATATAGATCGTAAACCCTAAACCCAATCCGAGTGGTGTACTGGAGCCTAATGCTCCTTCCCTGACGCCAAGCGTCCGCCATGTAAAAACTTCACGGTCCGTATAACGGATTCCGTCAAGGAGTATACGTATGCATACGAGCACCCTTATTTCTCTACCGAAGCCCGTCACAACACAAACTGCCAGGGTTTCTGCGGTAGATGAACTCACCATAAACTGGCACGTCACTGAAGCCTGCAATTATCGCTGCCAGTATTGCTACGCGAAGTGGAAGGACTATCCCAATCCACGGGAGTTGTTTCACGATCACGGACACACCCGCGATCTGCTAATCGAGTTATTCCGGTACTTTCACCCCGCGAATTCCAGTAATCCATTACGTAACGAACTCTCTTGGAAAGCACTTCGTCTGAATCTCGCTGGTGGAGAACCCTCGATCCTTGGTGAACGTTTGTTGGAGATTGCTCAAGTAGCCCGGGAAGTTGGGTTTCAGCTTTCCATTATCAGCAATGGCTCACGACTGACGCGCTCCATGATTAAGGAACTAGCGCCACACTTGACCTGCCTGGGGATCAGCCTGGATTCCTCAGATCCGAAAACCAACATGGAGATTGGCCGAGCCCTTAAAAACGGGAAACTGCTCGACCTTCAAGAGCTGAAAGCCAATGTGCATCTGGCTCGAAAGATCAACCCGCTACTCACAGTAAAACTCAATACTGTCGTGAATCTCCTGAATGTCGGAGAGGATCTGAGCAGTCTGATTCAAGAGATCCGCCCCCAGCGCTGGAAGATCCTGCGCATGCTTCCGATTGTTGACGCCTCCTTGGCGATCAGCGACGGGGAGTTTGCCGCCTTTGTTCAAAGGCATCGCGCTTTCCAATCGGTCCAATGTGTCGAGGACAATCGAGACATGAGTGAGTCCTACCTCATGATCGATCCCTTCGGGCGCTTCTTCCAAAATCACCCCTCATTAGCCGAAGGGTACCTATACAGCGATCCCATTTTATCCGTTGGCGCACATGCCGCATTTTCGAAAATGGCATTCAATTCGGCCAGCTTTCAATCCCGCTATACAGGCGAGCTGGGAGGAACGCAGTGAAGAGGTACAGCTCGAACAAAGATTGGAACGTCGTCATCGGACGTCTCGTCAAGCTCGGGTGGAGGTATCGTCGCGGAGGCAAGCACGGACGACTCATCCATCCCGACTGCTCTAAAACACTGATCGTTTCGAATTCACCAAGCGACCACCGTAGCTTGAAAAACTTCATGCGCACTGTCAGGTCGACTCGGGGCTAGACCGAAAGAGCCAACAGCCACATGCAACACGAAGCCCGCTGACCTCCTTTTGGACGAGGTCAGCGGCAGCTTGCGATCGAGGTCTTATCAATGGAGCAAGTCGCTAACAGTACTGATGCAACCCAAATCATTGAGATTCCACGGGTTCTACCCCGTTTCCACGGACGGTTTTGAAACGGCGGACAGTTTCCTGTCTTGATCAGCATCTCTACGTCGCATCCTGGGATTATGGAACCGCTCGATGTAATCAAATACGTCAGCTCGTGCTTCTGAGTACGGTAACGCCGGTGGTGAATTCGCTCCCGCTGGAGCATCCCGAAGAATCCTTCGCAGGCAGCGTTATCGCCACAATGACCGACTGCGCTCATGCTGCTTACCAGGTGGTTGCTGCCGAGATAGCGCTGGTAGTCACCACTGGTGAATTGACTGCCTCGATCTGAATGCAATATCACCGGGACTTTCCCCTGGCGCTGCCAAACGGCCATCTCAACCGCTCTGATCACCATATGCCGATCCTGCCGGTGATGCATGGACCAACCAACGATCAGCTTGCTGTAAAGGTCGAGAACTACACATAGAAAGAGCTTTCCTTCCTGCGTGGGTATCTCCGTAATATCCGTCACCCACTTGGCGTCTGGCTCCAGAGCGGAGAAATTTCGTTCCAGATGATCCCGGATCCCCGGTGGCCGATGAGATCGACGTCCCAAGCGTCCGCGCTTCTTGCGTGGCCAACCCTGAATGCCGTGTTTGGCCATCAACCGAGCAACACGGTTCAGACTGGTTGACGTGCTTTCGGCAACCAGGTCCTCGTGCATTCGGGGTGAGCCAATCATGCCCCCGCTGTCGTCATGAATCTCTCTGATGCGTGACAACAAGTGCTGATTAGCCTTTGCCCGGGCGGATTCAGGGCGAGATACCCAAGCGTAATAACCGCTGGCCGACACCTTCAGGCATCGACACATAAGACGTATTGGGAAATGACTGCGACAACGTTGAATCGCCTGATACCTCAGGACGACTCCTTTGCGAAGAACACTGCCGCTTCGCGCAAAAAATCACGCTCCTTCTTCACCCGGGCTAGCTCACGCTTGAGACTGGCCAGTTCCTCGTCTCTGGGAGAGCCAGAGCCTTTGAAGTCCTTGCCTGTCTCGGTATCGGCTTCTCTGCGCCAGCGCGACAACAAATTGGGGTTAATGCCAATCTCCAGAGCAATCTGGCGGCAACTCACACCCGGCTGACGAGTCAGAGCAATGGCTTCGCGTTTGAATTCTGGGCTATATTTTCTGCGTCTGGACATGAACACTCCTTTGGCACATTGTGCCTCTTCTTAGAAGTGTCCGCAGTAACGGGGTAGAACCCGTAGCCGTTACAAAGTCTCAACTAAAACTATATGGCGTTGGGTCAGAGAGGGTAGATTTCCCCGACCGGTCAAGGTCGGCCCAGGGACAACTCGCTGGAGGGAAGAAGACCTGCAAGCTTTTGAAGAAGGCTTACAGTGAGTCGTCACCACTGTATGTAGTAATACAAACGACCTCGCCTAATCAAGAAGCCACTCGGAGATGGCATTTCTCCGAGCGAATCGTACTCGAAAGATTTGATCGTAGCATGATGGCAGGAATGCTATTGTTTATTTAATTCAACGATCTAGTTTTCTCCGGACCCTAAAGCGTGTCCGATTTCCGGACACTGAAATCCTGACAATTCTGCACTCCCCGACCCGACAAAATCGGATCCAAATATCCATTTAGAGTGCCTGGAGGGCACCGATCAAATGTCCTGTTTCCGGACATCGGTTACCTGACAAAGGTGTGCCACACTTCGGTGTTAATTGGCTTAAGATGCTGATATATCGGGGTCTTGGAGACTGGCGTTTTTTGCTTTAGATATTTGATCTTTGAGACTTTTCACCGATTTAGACCGGTTGCTGCCTCCCTTCGGAGGCGCACTCCGGAGGCAAAGGTCTCAGGTTCGAATCCTGACGGGCGGGCCATTATTCTCAAAGGCTTGCGTGAAAACGCAGGCCTTTTTTGTTTGGCTGTGCCCAAATTGTGCCCATGGTTTTGACGCCTAAATTGCGAGCGCTCCCAGTTTGACCTTTGCACTGCATCCAATGCCTTGCTCATTACCCACTGATGAATGGGAATAGGGACAGCTTCGGACGCAAAGCGAACGTTCAGGCGGGTAAACCAACACTTCCCTTGGAGAAGTTCAGCCTATTTTTAAGAATGCCGGCAGTAACGGGGTAGAACCCCTGGTTTTGGTCTTCCACCTCAAGCTGAGCCCATACAGCTCGGTCTCAGATAGGGTTTGATCGGAACCCAACTCAATATTCTGTAGCATCATCGTGCTTTGGTGTAATAAAATGATAACGGTGTTATAATAAAGTTATAACATTCCAGGAAGAGCAGGTCCCGATGAGCACAGATTTCAGACAGGCGGCATTGCAGTACCACGCAAAACCCAGGCCAGGAAAGATTTGCACCGGACTGACCAAACCCGCTGAAACCGCCAGGGATCTCTCTCTGGCCTACAGCCCCGGTGTTGCCGAGCCGGTCCGCGAGATTGCCAAAGACCGGGACAAGGCCTATGAATACACGGGTAAAGGCAACCTGGTTGCGGTGATCACCAATGGCACTGCCATCCTCGGCTTGGGGGCTCTTGGACCCCTGGCAAGCAAGCCGGTGATGGAGGGGAAGGCTTTGTTGTTCAAACGCTTCGCTGACATTGATGCGATGGACATCGAGGTGGATACCAAGGACCCGCAGCAGTTTATTGATGTGGTCAGATGCATTGCCGACACGTTTGGCGGCATCAATCTTGAGGATATAAAAGCACCAGAGTGCTTTGAGATAGAGCGTCAGTTGGTCGAATCCTGCGATATCCCGGTGTTTCACGATGATCAACATGGAACAGCGATTGTTACAGCAGCCGGTATGCTCAATGCACTGGAAATCCAGGGCAAGCGCCTGGAAGACACCAAAATTGTGTGCCTTGGAGCCGGTGCCGCCGCTATAGCATGCATGCGGCTTCTGATATCGCTCGGAGCGAGGCAGGAACACCTTTACATGCTTGATCGGGGGGGCGTGATTTATTCCGGGCGGGAAGGGGTAAACAGTTTCAAGCAGGAATTTGTCAACGATGGCGGCGCAAGAACCCTGGATGATGCCATTGAGGGTGCGGATGTCTTTGTTGGATTGTCAGGGGCCAATCTTCTGAGTTCTGAGCAGCTGAAGCGAATGGCACCTGCCCCGGTCATTTTCGCCTGCTCCAATCCTGATCCGGAAATATCCCGGGAGCTGGCCATGTGTATCCGGGACGATCTGATCATGGCGACCGGACGATCGGATTATCCAAACCAGGTCAACAACGTTCTGGGCTTCCCGTTCATTTTTCGAGGCGCACTGGATGTTCGAGCAAGCCGCATTAATGAAGCAATGAAAGTCGCTGCGGTACAGGCCATTCGCCAGTTGACGAAAGAGCCGGTTCCGCGTGAGGTACTTGAAGCTCACCAACTGACTGAGCTTTCTTTTGGCCGGGATTACATTATACCCAAAGCGCTGGACAAACGTTTGCTGACCGTGGTTTCGGCTGCCGTTGCCCAGGCGGCCATCGATTCCGGAGTCGCGCGTCTACCTTACCCCGCGCACTATCCGCTTTAGGAGGGTCGGTTGCTGTGAAGAATGAAAAGAACGACGGTGAGCGGTCCAAGCGACCCTCGTTCCTGAGGGTTTTGAAAACGGTGCTTGCCGCAGCCATTGGTGTGCAAAGTCGTAAGAACCTCGAACAGGATAGCCAGCAGGCCAGTTTTCGGCACTATGTGGCAGCAGGCTTGATCTTGATTTCGACCTTTATCGCAACGCTGGTCTGCATTGTGCTGCTGGTTGTGCACTTCACGGGATAACTAGATCCAAAGCGCTGGCCTGGTAGAGTCTGTATCGGGCTTTGCCAGGCTATAGACGTGGAAGCCAGATCTCTAAACAATTATAATCAGATTATAATCAATCAAACAGGTTGGGTTCAGGTATTACCATGGAATCAAAAACCGCGCGACTGACGGTTCTGATCGATCCGGTCAAAAAGAAAGCCCTGGAAGATTTGTGTGCTGCCCAGGATTTGACGCCATCTCAGGTCGTCCGGCAATTAATCCGGGACTACCTGGAGCAGCATGGTGTCGACTATACCTCTCGACCGCAGGTGCCCAAGGCTGCCGAAAGGCAGCGTTGAAAAATCGTTCGGGGACTCTACTAGAAGACCGGGCCCGGCATGTGCAGCTGTGTCCGGTTTTCCCGTGTTACAGCTGTAAGGCGCAAAAAGTAATTGACGAGCGGGAAGCCCAAATGTCTTTCCAGGCGTTTCGCTCGCTGCACCAGCTCCGCATGATCCGTATCTGGTGATCGTTTGCCAGCCAGTACGATGAGATTTCCGGTAAACAGATAGCAGGTGTAAACCGCCTCAAACTGCTCCTCCAGACTTTTTATAGCATCCAGAGTTTCTGCGTGGCCATTGAAATAATTGAATGCCACCCAGCCATTTTCGCTCAGCATCGAATGGCAGTCAGACAGAAAACCGGGGTGACGCTGAACCTCGTCCAGGCCGTTGGCATTGAACAGGTCGCAGAATAGAAGATCCACACTTCCTTTGCCCACCTCCTCCATGAAGACACCGGCATCCTCACAACGGATCGTCAGTCTCGGGTCGCTGGGAACAAGAAAATATTGCCTGGCGATATCGATAACGATCTGGCGACGCTCCACTGCCTCCAGTGTGATATCAGGAAACCGGTGGTAGAGGCAGTTCACCAGACCACCGCCGCCCAATCCGAGCACGACCGCACGCCCGGGGTCCTGGAACACCAGCGGCAGAATCATCGCTCGGGTGTGTTCATGCATCAGAAAACCGGGGTCTGACTTCTTTTGGCAGCTTTGCTCATAGATGGAGCCAAAGGTGAGATATCGCTCATAGTCGTTGTCGAAGACTTTGACCGGCCCTGAAGAATCTCTGGCCTCGAAAATTTTATTGCCGACACCCAGCATTTCAACGTACGTATTGCACATGGAGCTTCACCGGAACGTGTGATTGATTAAGGGGAGTCTTGATCAGAACAGGACTTCGGCACGGGCGAACCCCAGGGCATGCAACTCCTGCACGGCAGCATCCAGATTTAGGTAGCTACACACATGATCATCGTCAGAAATCAGGAAAAAGCTCTTCCCGTCTTTCTCTTTGAACAGAACAACCCATTCGCTTGCATCGGCGGGTGATCTAACGATCTTTACTGAGTCCACAAGCCTCTTCTTCCTGAGTGCTTCTATTTCGTGTTTTTGCATGGTTTACCGTTATTTCAGAGCCTTTGGCCGATTTCGAACGCATTGGATTCTGCCGTTGGGCCTGTACGTACTGGATTAGAATTACATGATAATGTTATTATAATCATATTATACTGGTTTCGGCAAAGGAGTATGATTGGATGCATAATTCATCGTTCCTGCAAACGTCGCTCGGCCCCGTCGATCTGATCGAAAAGGCCATTCGCCGGGAAGAGGGGTTTCTTGATCAAAACGGGGCGCTGGTTGTCACCACTGGAAACCGAACGGGGAGATCAACGGCGGATCGCTTCATTGTCCAGGATGATCGCAGCGAGCTTCGAGTGGATTGGGGAAAGGTGAACCAGCCTTTCGATCCCAGGAGGTTCGAGAGATTGTGGGAGCGGGTTAATCACGCCTTGAGAGAGGACGAGCATTTCTGCTCTTGGCACACGGTCGGGGCCCATCCCGACCACGCTGTTCCCGTCAGGGTTTTTACCGACACCGCCTGGCAAAGCCTTTTTGCTCACAATATGTTTATCCAGGCAGATGAAGCAGAAGCAACGGACGACCAACCATGGACCTTGGTCAGTTGCACGCGTTTTGTCTGTGATCCGAAGCGTGATGGTACCCACTCAGACGCGGCGTTAATTATCGACCTCACCAACCGCCGCGTGCTGGTTGCGGGTTTGCGCTACGCCGGTGAAATCAAAAAGGCGATGTTCTCAGTACAGAACTATCTGTTGCCTGAAAAGAACGTACTCCCCATGCATTGCTCTGCCAATGTTGGGAAAGCCGGAGATACCTGTCTATTTTTTGGCCTGTCCGGAACGGGCAAAACGACCTTGTCAGCGGATCCGCAATGTCACCTTATCGGTGATGACGAGCACGGATGGGCAAAAGGCTCCGTGTTCAATATCGAGGGCGGCTGCTACGCTAAAACCATCAACCTTTCCCGGGAGCACGAACCGATCATATGGGATGCCATTCGCTTCGGTGCGCTACTTGAGAATGTTGTCATTGACTCGGTCACCCGTCAACCTGACTACACGAATACCACCCTGACCGAGAATGGTCGGTGCAGCTACCCTCTGGAGCATGTTGAGAAAAGAATGCAGGAAAACAGGGCCGGAGAGCCCAAAACCGTTATTTTCCTGACCTGCGATGTGTTTGGGGTGCTGCCTCCCGTATCCATTCTCTCGCCGGAAGCCGCCGCTTACCATTTTCTCAGCGGCTACACTGCAAGGGTCGGATCAACAGAGATGGGTGGCGAAAAAGGCATAACCCCGACGTTCTCCGCCTGTTTCGGTGCTCCGTTCATGCCGTTGCGCCCCCGCATTTACGCCGAATTGCTCATGAAGCGCCTTGCGGAATTCGGATCCAGGGTGTACCTCGTCAATACTGGATGGACGGGCGGTTCTGGCACGCCGGATGGAGAGGGTCATCGTTTTCCAATTCCGGTCACTCGGGCCATCGTCGAAGCGTGCCGAAATGGCTCGCTCGATGCCGTTGACACCGAACAGCTCGATGTCATGAACCTGAAGATTCCCAAGCAGGTGCCGGGCGTTGATTCGAAGTACCTGAACCCTGCGAAGGCCTGGGGCAATACCGATAGATACTGGCGAGAGGCCAACAGGCTGGCGAGGTTATTCGATGACAACATTCGCCACCATGGCGTTCCCGAGCAGATTTTAAGGGCGGGGCCAAGGGTTCGTGAGCAAATACTGGACTGAGAAAAGGAATCAATAATCGTCATGCGAGAATTTCTGAGCAACTTGCCGGGTATCGCAACGGGGCTACGTTCCGCCCTGAAAGACGGATACGGAATAGCCGACTTGCGCAAGGACGTGATGGCCGGCCTGACCATCGGCACTGTGGCCGTACCTCTGTCCATGGCGCTGGCCATAGCAACAGGTGTGCCACCGCAGCACGGTCTCTACACGGCCATTGTGGCAGGTGCGTTGATCGCATTGACCGGTGGGGCTCGATTCAATGTGTCGGGTCCGACAGCCGCTTTTGTGGTGATCCTGTTTCCCATCGTCCAGCAGTATGGTCTGGGCGGCTTGCTCATTGCATCAATGATGGCGGGCGTGATCCTTGTGGCCTTGGGGCTCACTCGGATGGGGCGTCTGATCCAGTTCGTGCCGTACCCTGTGGTGCTCGGCTTTACGGCCGGGATTGCGGTCGTTATCGCTGTGTTACAGGTTCCCGACTTTCTTGGGTTGGAAACCGGAAAGCTGGGTGAACATTTTGTGGAAAATGTCTCGACGATTGTGGCTTCGTTGCCAACCATCAACCCGCTGGAGCTGGGGGTTGGTGCATTTGCCCTGGGGGTAATGCTGTTCTGGCCAAGGCTGCGGTCACCGATTCCTGCGCCGCTGGTTGGCCTGGTTGTGGGGGCGGTTGCCGCCTATGGCATCAATGCGATAACGGGCGAGCCGGGATCTGCATGGGCGGTGGAGACAATAGCCTCACGTTTCAGTTGGGAAGTGGGCGGTCAGACCGGAAGCGGGATTCCACCTATCCCGCCGATGTTCATGGCACCCTGGTCGTTGCCAGGTCCCGACGGTGAACCGCTGACATTGAGCTTTGTGCTGTTCAGTGAACTCTTGGGTCCGGCATTTGCGATCGCGATGCTTGGGGCCATAGAGTCACTGCTCTGCGCCGTGGTAGCAGATGGTCTGA
>NZ_APAT01000024.1 GCF_000347775.1 Marinobacter santoriniensis NKSG1 | reverse complement strand
AAGAAGCAGATCGAGGATCTGGGGCTGAATTACTACTATGAGCTGATCGATGCCCAGGCGGCGCGCATTGTCTCGAATCCACCGGAGCGGGCGCTCTGGGGCGTTCCGGATAACACCACCGGGCGCAAGCTGCTCAAGCTGGTGAACCAGCTTCGAGAGTTCGGCATTCCCAGCCGGGGTGCCCATGTGTCTATCTCCCGCATGAGTGCCGGTGGCGGCGACCAGTACGGAAGCTTCAACATGGCAGCCCGGGAAGATGGCATTCTTAAAGTCATTGTCGACGGCGACGAGAAACATGCCCGCCAGGTAAAGAAAGGCGATCCCATGTTGCTCATGTCCAACGACCGGGAAGCCATCAAGGACTGGGTCCTGCAGGTGTTCCGTGATGCCTCACGCAAGGACAAAGAGGTGTATTTCGGTCTCAAACGCGAGTACATGGAGTACGACGATGTCTACAGCGATGTTATTACCGAGGTGCGCCGGGAGCTGGCCAGCGAGCACACGCCGCCTCCATCGTTCATGATCATGCGGCCTTCGAGCCAACTCAAGAAGATGATCACGGACCCACCCAGAAACGCGCTGTATCCCTCCCAGAACCTGGATGGCGATATCTTCTCGGACATTTCCGCAGCGCTCGGTGGTAGCCTGGCGACTGCTAGTTCGATTATCGAGAGCAAGGACGGCACCATGCTGTTCGAAGCGCCCCATGGTACCGCTCATGATTTGTATCTCAAGTATCTGGAGAGCGACGGGAAAATCGCCCATTTCAACCCCTCGGCGTTGATCTTTGCGTTGGCCAACGCCTTGGAAACCCTCGGTGAGAGAGAGGGTAACGAACCGCTCAGTCAATACGCCGTTCAATTGAAGGCCGCTTTAACCGGTACGGTCGATCGGGGCATTGTTACCGCCGACTTGAAGGGAAAAACCGTCAATCAGGATTCCGAGAAGGTAGTTGATATGGCGGTTTTTTTGGACTCTGTAGAGGCCTTGCTTTGAGAAAGGATGGATTTCTTAGGTTTGGGCTAGGAAAATTGGCTTGGATTGATTGTAAGGTGAATGTTCGCTTTTGTTTACGACTGAAGGACCCTGATCAAAACCCGAAGGTGATCATCGACCGAACCTGGTAGCGTCTGCAACATCCAGCAACCAAGGAGCCAAGTTACGCATTTAGATCTCAATACTCTCAGCTATCTCCAGAGCATCCTCGACTTCGACGCCAAGGTATCGCACGGTGCTCGACATGTTCGTGTGTCCCAACAGCAACTGTACAGCTCGAAGATTCTTGGTCTTCTTGTAGATCAATGTCGCTTTGCTGCGTCTCATTGAATGGGTTGCGTATACTGAAGGATCAAGTTCAATGCTGGTAATCCACTTTTTAACAAGACGGGCGTATTGATGAGTAGTGATATGGTCAAACTTTCGCATCCGGCTCGGCCATAAATAATCCATACCTGAGAGTCCGCGCAACTCGATCCATGCTTCGACCGATTCGCGCGTCTTTTTGGTTAACTCAAACTGGACAGGCTGACTGGTCTTCTGCTGGATGACTTGCGCCCGATCCAGAACCTCGCCGTTTCTGGAAATATCTCGAACCAGGAGCTTTACCAAATCGCAGGACCGGAGTTTGCAATCAATTGCCATGTTGAACATCGCCAGCTCGCGGATGTTCTTAGCAATCTCCAACCGAATGCGGATAGCCCATATTTGTTCGAGTTTGAGCGGTAACTTCTGGCCAACGAGCTTCCCCTTGTTCCAGGGGGCTTTGCTGATAGGAAATGGCATGACATGGCCCTCTTTGGAGGGTAAGGGCCTTTAAGTATGGCTCAGAAAATTGTTTCCTGTTGTCCAACCGGTCGCAAAGCGAACGTTCGGGTAAGGCAGTCAATGCCAATGCAATGTAAGCGTCTGGCGATCACCTCTTGAATGGAGAATCAGAAGCTTCACCCAAAAGGATATGCGGACTGATGCCAAGGCAACGCTGGCCTGCCCACCTTAACGCTGCCCAGTAAATCCAGAGCCGCGTTAACATCACTTACCCGGCACAGCAGGACAACTGCTTTACATCCTTGGTGAACGTTTGCGCACAGAGTTTGAGTCCTTCCACCATGGTCAGATAAGGGAACAAGTCATCGCCGATTTCCTGAACGGCCAAACCTGCTCGTAATGCCATCACTGCCGTTTGGATAATTTCACCGCCTTCCGCTGCGACAATCTGCACCCCAAGCAAACGGCCTGTGCTGCGCTCTGCCACCATTTTAATAAATCCTTGGGTGTAAAAATTGACTAGCGCACGCGGCACGTTTTCCAAGTCGAGCAGTCGGGTGTCCACGCTATAACCCCGTGCAACTGCTTCGGCTTCAGAGAGGCCAACGGTGGCAACTTGGGGATCGGTAAACATGACCCCGGGCATGGCACTGAGGTCGAGTTTGGCCTCGCCTCCCGTCATGTTGATGGCGGCTCGGCTGCCCCCGGCAGCGGCGACATAGACAAACTGCGGTTGGTTGGTGCAGTCTCCGGCAGCATATATTCCGGGGGCCGTGGTTTGCAGATGCTCATCCACCTGAATTGCGCCGCGTGAGGTTTCCACGCCAATGCTTGCCAGGTTCAGGGCTTCGGTATTGGGCGTTCGACCGGTCGCCACCAGCAGCTGATCGGCTCGCAAGGTGCCGGCAGACGTCTCAACGATGAACTCATTGTCGCTGTAGTCCACTTGACTAGGTGCGGTCTCGCGAAGCACCTCAATCCCTTCTCGCTTGAACGCCGCATCCATAGCTTCCCCGATTGCGGGGTCTTCACTGGACAACAAACGGCTCCGGGCCAAAACAGTAACCTTGCTACCGAGTCTGGCGAACGCCTGAGTCAATTCCAGGGCAACGAAACCGGCACCAATCACGATCAGCCGTTTGGGAACGGTATCCAGCGCCAAGGCACTGGTTGATGTCAGGTAAGGAGTGTCTGCCAGCCCCGTGATTCGCGGCTCTGCCGGCCTGGCTCCGGTTCCAATAAAGGCGCGATCAAAATGAACCGGTTTTTCACCACCCTCAGCCAGCGTGACTACCAGGCTATTGGTATCGACAAACCGGGCCTCACCGTTCAGGACTGTGATGTCCTTGTGTTCTCGAAGTATCTTTTCGTACTTGGTGTCACGCAGCTCCTCCACTCGTGCCTGCTGTTGCTGAAGCAGTTTTGCTCGGTCTACCTGAGGAGCCTCAGCACTGATGCCCGCATCGAAAGGGCTTTCTTTTCGAAGATGCGCGATATGTGCTGCACGAATCATAATCTTCGAGGGCACGCAGCCAACATTTACGCAGGTGCCGCCGACCGTCCCACGTTCAATCAGGGTGACGCGGGCACCGCGCTCCGTTGCCTTCAGGGCAGCCGCCATGGCGGCTCCGCCACTGCCGATTACCGCAATATGCAGTTTTTTGTCATTTTTCACTCGGGAAACTCCTTGGAGCTTTGAAGTTGCTCTCGTAGCTGGCGTCATAGTGTTTTTTCCGCCAGAACGCATAGACCGTGAGGCCGATGAATACCGCCAGTGCCGGAAGAAGCACATAGTCGAGATAGCCCGTCAGGGCGGCCAGTCCCACGGTGGACATCAAAATGACCAAAATCGGTGTGAAGCAGCATAGTGCAACCAGAATAGTCCTACTATGCCAACCCTAAGCAGGTTCTTCGGATTCTTCATTGCCCCTCCGGGGTCGCCTCTAAGGCCGTGGGAGTGGAGGGGTAACCAGCGTCGCTCGTGGCCTTGGTGAGCGCCTCTATGGAAGTGAGCGCATCGTCAAAGGTGACGACGGCTTCTCGATCAGGGTAGCTCACGGAAACTTGCGATACCCCTTCCACCTTACTTAAAGCCAGCTTGACGGTGATCGGACACGCGGAACAGGTCATGTCAGGCACCGAGAGAGTTACTTTTTGAGACGCAGCCCAGGAGGACATGCTGAGCAAAGCGAGGAACATGGCAAGTACAAACTGTTTACGCATGAGGAAAATCTCCTTTTAGTAGAATAGAGGCAAAATGTAAGGGAACACTAATGCGACCAGTACCAGAGCCGTCACTACCCAAAAGATCACCTTATAGGTCTTTCGGACTTGAGGGATCGCACAGGTTTCACCGGGTGAGCATTGCTCTACAGGGCGGTAAATTCGTCGCCAGGCAAAGAACATGGCGACGATGGCCGCGCCAATGAACAGCGGTCGATAGGGCTCCAAAGCTGTCAGGTTGCCGATCCAGGCACCGGAAACGCCCAGAGTGATAAGTACCAACGGCCCGAGACAGCACGCCGAGGCGAGAATTCCAGCCATGCCCCCGACAGCGAGAGAAGCACATCCGGATTTAGATTTGAATTTCGACATGACGCTGACACCTGTTACCCATGGACTTGATGAGATAAGGTTACTTCCGTAGTCAACTACGGAGTCAAGCAGCATGTCGGTTAAAGCCAATTCAATGACCATTGGCGGCTTGGCCAAGGCGGCCAATGTAAATGTCGAGACGATCCGCTATTACCAGCGGCGAGGTCTTTTGTCGGAACCCAAACGACCTCCAGGTGGTATTCGACGCTACGGTTTCGCCGATATTGATCGGCTGACATTTGTTAAAACGGCGCAGCAGCTGGGTTTCAGTCTCGACGAGATAAGCGATCTTCTGCGGCTGGAAGATGGCACCCACTGTGAAGAAGCCAGTGCGCTCGCCGAGCACAAGTTGAAGGATGTGCGCGAAAAGATCGAAAGGCTGGTAAAAATCGAGGAGGCTCTGAGCGAAATGGTCAGTCAATGCCACGCGCAGCCGGACAGCATCGCGTGCCCGCTCATTGCATCTCTACATGAGGGAGGCATTGGAACAAAAGGCCAAAGGGATTAGCTTCTAAACCAATCGACCTCTTGGGGTTCTACCCCGTCACTGCGGACACTACGAAAAGATGGGCAGATTTATCGAACCGAGGTGCGCGAATGTTCGCTTTTTGTTTATAAGGAGATGTTGAGAGAACATGGCTCTCGTGCCCCTGATTTGAACTCCACCCCATTACCTCCGACATTTCCAAGCTATCCCTGCTTTGCGCTGGCTCCGTCACTGATATTTAAAAGCCGACCAGCAAATCACCCAGGTTCGACAACCTCCACCAACATCTCCTACAGTCCCATGTGGCATGAGTCCAATTTGACCACTGGGAGCGCCTGATGACTGATCCGTTGGTGACGGTGCTGGGAGGGACAGGATTCCTGGGTTCCTTCATCGTTAATGAGCTGGTCAAGGCTGGATACACCGTCCGGGTCGCCTGCCGGCATCCGGAACGTGTCACTCTCGCGGCCTCCGAAAGCGTCGAGAAGGTTGGCTGTGACATCCTGGATGAACGGTCACTCAGCCGGGCATTGAAAGGCTCGACAGCCATCATCAATGCGGTCGCCCTCTACAACGAAACGCGCACACTCACGTTTGATCAGATCCATGTCGATGGCGCACAGAGCGTCGCGCGCTGTGCCCGGGAAATGGGCGTTGACCGGCTGATACTGATTTCCGGAATTGGCGCCAGTAGCGAGTCGGCTTCCAAATACGTCCGGGCCCGGGCCAGGGGTGAGGTGGCTGCGCGCAAGGTCTTCAGGGACACTACAATTCTTCGTCCGAGCGCTCTCTGTGATCGCCATGGCGGGTTTGTCAGCGCCCTGGAGATGGTGACGCAGCTTCCAGTGATACCACTTTTTGGTCGAGGTACAACGCAGCTGCAACCCGTCTATGCGGGGGATGTTGCTGCGGCCGTGCACCGATGCATTGAAATGCCAGGAACTGCAGGTAAAACCTTTGAATTGGGCGGGGGTAAAACCTACACGTACCTTGAGTGCGTTAATCTCATGCTTGAACACAAGGGAACCCGCCGGGCCAAGCTTCCACTCCCCTTCGGCTGCTGGCATGCACTGGCGGCCCTGCTCAGCCTGCTTCCAGAACCGCCACTCAACCGGGACCAGGTCATTCTGATGGAGAATGATAACGTAGCAGGCTCCGGCTGTGGCACCTTCCGGGATCTCAGCATAGAACCCTTGAGCCTCCAGGATGTTATCCGTCGTTGAATGACAGGCGGTTTACATGTCACCAAACAGTCATACTTACGAATTATCGTCTCTCCACAAAGAAGCCGGGCAAACGCTGGGCTTCGCTTCCACTTCAGGCACAGAAGCAGCCAGGTAAGCCATTAGACGCCCCCAATGCTTACCTCTACTCAGAACAAAACGGACGAACACTGACTAAACGGAACCCTTAGGGTCTGGGAGTACGACTGTCGCTTGAATTCATGGCAAATGCACTTTGAATCAGAGCTTCCCAATAGTGAAACCTGCAGTAGCCAATTGCATGACTTCTCCGAGTGAAGACGCCCTGCTGGATGAACTGGACAGAATTATCCGGACTGAAAGCCTCACTCCCCTGTTCCAGCCCATCGTCGATGGGACCACCCAGGCCGTTTTCGGCTATGAAGCCCTGATTCGGGGGCCTGAAGATTCTCCGCTTCACTCCCCGATTGATTTGTTCGAGACAGCCACCAGTTCCGGGAGACTGGCAGAACTGGACTTCCTGTGCCGGAAACTCTCAATCGAGGCCTTCAGCGAGCAGGACCTGGCCGGCAAGCTGTTCCTCAATATCATGCCGGCATCAATGCTGGACGCCAATTTTCGAGAGGGTCTGACCGCGGGATTTCTGGCCGGCGCTGGTTTATCCCCGGAACGGGTGGTGATTGAACTGACCGAGCATGTGCCCGTCGAGGATTACGACCTGATGCGGGCGGCGGTTGCCCACTACCGGACCATGGGGCTGCAGGTGGCCCTGGATGACCTTGGAGCCAAGTACTCGAATCTTCGGCAATGGGTGGAACTCCGACCGGAGTTCGTGAAAATCGACCGGCATTTCATCAAGAAAATCCACAAGCATCCGTCGAAACGGAAGTTTCTCGAATCGATCATCAAAGTCGCCAGGAACGTTGACTGCACCATCATCGCCGAAGGCATCGAGTCGGCGGATGAGTATCACTGTTTGCGGGACATGCAGTGCGATCTGATGCAAGGCTACTATTTCGCACGGCCCGACAGGCGTCCCTCCTATAAAGGCAACCCACCTGGCACCCGTCACAACCACCTCTCGCCTGAACGCATTTCCGGCCCGCTGAAAAAGACCGCCGCCCTTCTGTGCAGGCAAATAGCTCCAGTCAATGAGCAGGCGCCTGTACTGTCGGTGCTTGAGCGTTTTGAGGCCACCCCGAACCTCCGCTGTGTCACCGTCATCAACGACGACAGTGTTCCCGTCGGGATCCTGCGCCAGAGGGACATGCTGGGGCGTTTTGCCAACCCGTTCAGTCACGCACTGTATTCCCGCCAGGTTGTTGGATCACTGATGGACAGGAATGCCCTGGTGGTGGAAGAGAGCACCCCGCTGGAGCAGCTCAGCGCTCTGGTGACAGAAACATCGGAGGCCGAAGTCGAAGACTTCGTTATTATCGATCGATCCGGTCATTACCTGGGAACAGGGAACATCATCGACCTGCTCCGGGAAATTACCGCGCTGCAGGTGACCTATGCCCGGCAGGCTAACCCCCTGACCGGCCTGCCCGGAAACGAGGCGATCCATCAGGCGATTACAGAACGTCTGGAGTCAAACTCGCCGTTCTGTGCGGTGTACTGTGACCTGGACAACTTCAAAGCCTATAACGACGTTTACGGTTACGCGAATGGCGATCAGATCATACTGGCCCTGGCCCGCATCCTCAGCGAACTATGCCGGGAATCGGGCTTTGTCGGTCACATCGGCGGGGACGACTTCATAGTCCTTCTGGATATGGAAACGCGCCGTAGCGAAGCCGTCTGCCACGACATACTGAGCCGCTTTGCCCATATCGCACCGGCGTTCTACACGAAAGAGCATCAGAGGGAGGGCGGCATTCAGGTTTCCGATCGCCAGGGCAATGTCCGGTTCTTTCCTTTTATCTCCGTCTCCATGGCACTCCACCCGGTACGGCCAGACCACAACAATTCCAACCTTGATCTGGCAGACACGCTGACGGAGCTCAAAAAACAGGCGAAGAAAGAACCGGGCAACAGTCTTTTTATCGACAAACGCCGATAGGTAATTTCCTCCGAAAGACACCGGTGCTGCGGCTGTGGCTGCTCCAGCGGGAACACTGATGCCATTACCCAGATTGCAATGCCCAACATGATTATTCGGGTCGGCGCAGATGACGTCATCATCCTTATGGGGTACGTTATGAAGGAAATGCCGCTACTTAATCGTTAGGCTCGCAAATTTCCGGGCAATGTCATGAACAATAAAAATGTCAGGCTTGCAGATGGCCGCAACCTCTCTTTTGCCGAGTACGGCCCCGAAACAGGCAAAGCTGTCATCGCTTTCCATTGCATCCCCGGTTCACGCCTTGAACAGGTCGGTGATTCGGCTCTGCTCACCGCATTGAATATTCGCCTCGTTGTTGTCGATCGTCCCGGCTATGGCCACTCTGATTTCCAGGAGCATCGCACACTGCTGGACTGGCCCGACGATATCAGTCAACTCGCCGATGCGTTGTCTCTCGATCGTTTTTCAATTCTGGGATTTTCCGGTGGAGGTGCTCATGCCGCAGCATGCGCCTTCAGGATTCCGCAGCGTCTAAACCATGTGGCGCTGATCGGCAGCACCGCGCCGTTCGATGCGCCGGAGGTTCTCGACGACATGTTGCCTGCCAACCGGGACCTGTTTGAGTTGGCGGCGGCGGACTATCGACAGATTGAACAGCAGCTGGCCCCGGTCGCAACAACCCCGGAAGCCGTGCTGGGATTGCTGGAGGCGCCGGCGCCCGCCCCGGACAAGGCTATTTTCGCCGGCGAGCCATTTCGTTCCATGTATATCGCCAACCTCGCGGAATCCATCCGCCAGGGGCTGAAGGGCTTCGCCTATGATATGTCCCTGATTGCCCGCCCGTGGGGGTTTGATGTTCGCGAAATCAAGGCGAAAGTATCTCTGTGGCATGGCGGCAAGGACATCAACACGCCGCTGGCAATGGGCCGTTATCTGGCCGATACCATCCCTCAATGCCAGGCGCATTTTCTGCCTGACGAGGGACACTGGCTGATGTTTGCGCACGGTAAGGAAATACTTCAAAGCCTGGCCGGCGAATCATGAGGGTATTGAAGCGCGGCTGGCCGGGGCATTAGCCAATGGTTACAGCCTGGAGAAGATCGCCGAAACATTCAGGTTGAGTAGAAACACCGTTCGCACCCAACTCAAGTCCTGTTTTCAGAAAACCGGCGGCACCGGCAGACTGAGCTTGTGAAGCTTATCCTGAGTGATCCTGCGGGCCTGGTTCATCGGTCCTGAGGACAAAAAAAGTCAATAAAGTTCCATCTACAAAAACGACACTCTGTCACCACAGTGTCAAAAAGCCCATTCAAGGTAATGACTTCCCGTCTTAATTTGGAGGCTTTATGACATTGGATACGTTGTACCGAGCCCTCGGCCTGACCCTTCCCCTGACGTTCATGACCCTGGCCGGCTGTGTCACCGATGGCGAGGATGGCGACGCTGGCCTTGATGGCGTCGACAGTTCCAGCCAGACCATTGAGTTGACCCGGGTGGGCCGATCAGCATCACTTGGGTTCGATACCTCGGCCGCCGAAATCGTCGCATTCGATCCGACCCAGGAGCAGATCTTTACCACCAGCGGCGCTGATGAAGTCGTCAATGTTTTCTACGCAAGTGACGTCACCGCCATTAATCAACCGGATCTGCGCTTGAGTATCCCTGACCTCCTTGTGGCAAACGGCAAGGTAAACACCGCGACAGATCTGGGCAGCGTCACCTCCGTTTCCACCAATGAGCGGTACGCCGCCGTTGTCATCCAGGCCAATCCGAAAACTGACAACGGCTGGCTGGTGTTCATCAACCTGTCCGATCTGACATACGCCGGAGCGGTTCAGGTCGGCGCCGGCCCCGACATGGTGACTTTCACACCGGATGGCAAGCAGGCGCTCGTGGCGAATGAGGGCGAGCCGGATGAGGGATTCATCAACGACCCGGAAGGCACTGTGAGTATCGTCGACGCGAGCGATTTCTCGGTCACGAACGTTGGCTTTACTGACTACAATGAGGGCGCGGCGCGATACAGCGAACTGCCCACAACCCGTATGATCATCGACGGGTACAACGCATCTACCACCAGCAACAATCCTTCGGTGGCGCAAAGTTTCGAGCCTGAATACATTGCCGTCAGTGATGATGGCCTGTATGCCTATGTTTCCCTGCAGGAAAACAACGCGGTGGCGGTCATTGATCTCGACGGTATGAGTGTTGAAACCGTCTATGGCCTCGGCTTCAAGGATCACTCGATCCCCGGCAACGAACTGGATGCCAGTCAGAAGGATGGCGTGAACATCCGCAACTGGCCGGTCAAGGGCATGTACATGCCCGACTCTGTTGCGGCGATGAGCTACAATGGCAAGACGTACCTGCTTACAGCCAACGAAGGTGATGATCGTCAGGACTGGCTGGACGGCGTGACCGACCAGGCCTCCTGCGAAAATGCCGGTTATTTCTTCGACGCCGGCGATGGCTGCGTGGACGCGTTTTCCGCCAAGGACTATTACAGCGCGGACAACGTCACGCTCGATAGCTCCAGGACATCTGCGCTCAACGGCGGCTTCGGCGACGACGACGAACTGCGCCGACTTAAGTTCTCCTACTTCACCACCACGCGAATGAACGGCGGAACGGATTTCACCACTCTCTACGCCTACGGCGCCCGCTCTTTCTCTATCTGGGACATGAGCACCGGTGAGCAGGTATTCGATTCCGGCAGCGATTTTGAACGGATCACCGCAGCCCGCTATGGCGAGAACTTCAACAATGACAACGCGGAAAACACTGGTGACGACCGTTCCGACAACAAGGGGCCGGAACCGGAAGCGATCACCGTCGGCAAAATCAATGGCCACACCTATGCCTTCATTGGTCTAGAGCGAATGGGTGGCGTCATGGTGTACGACGTATCCAATCCCCAGTCACCCCGCTTTGTCCAGTACATCAACAACCGGGAGGTCAATCCGGCCATCCAGCCGGCCGGCGACAGCACAAGCTACTCGCCAGATGTGGGCGACCTGGGGCCTGAAGGCTTCAAGTTCGTGGAGGCCAGTCACAGCCCGAGCGGCAAGCCCCTACTGATTGTCGGCAACGAGGTTAGCGGCAATACCTCGATCTATGAGATTGCCACGACGCTGCTGGAAGAGTAACCCCGATCGAGAGCCTGCCCTGTCGCGGGCTCTCACCCCATTACCACACAGTTCCTGCCCCGAGCCTTGGCGCGGTACAGGCGCTTGTCCGCCATCGCAAACATTTCCCGGACCTTCAGGGATTGAGGCGTATCCGTTGCCACACCCACACTGGTGGTTACAGACAAAGGACCGACTTCGGTAGCGATGGGCGTGCCAGCGACAGCTTCCCGAATGGCTTCGGCCCGCGCCTCCGCGATCCGTTGGATGATCGCGACAATCACTTCATCCCCGATGGCGTGACCATGG
Organism: Marinobacter santoriniensis NKSG1; assembly: GCF_000347775.1. Taxonomy (GTDB): domain Bacteria; phylum Pseudomonadota; class Gammaproteobacteria; order Pseudomonadales; family Oleiphilaceae; genus Marinobacter; species Marinobacter santoriniensis. Next base: position 127,558 of record NZ_APAT01000024.1, on the reverse strand, counting down.
ACATCATTAATCTGTTTGAAATTATCGACGTCCACCAGCAATAGCGCACAGGCATCGGCGAGTGATGCCCGTTCATCCTGCATCCGGGCCATTGTTCCCATGCAAGAAAGCCAGCCCCAGAATCGACCCCATGAAGACCGTATAGGTGTATAGCGCCTTGCGGGTGCCCAGCAGAAAGAAATTTGTGAATAAAATAAGCGAGACGTCATCGCAACTTAGCGCACAGCGACCATCTGAGCGTGACTGACCCTCACATTTGAAAACGAAAGGTCACAGAACGCGAGGCAACGTCGTGCTAACGATGTATTGGAAATCATTCGCTTTCCGAACCCTCAAACACTTTCCTGAGGAGGCAGAGATCATGGCCCATTTTTCTCTGAAAATTCCCCAGCTACTCACTGCCTCTTCGGCGGTTGTAAATGCCATCGCCCTGATTCCCGTATGGCTTTTCCTCAACCACTATGAGTTTGTCGGCTTCCTGATCTGCGCGGCGCTCGAATTGCCCATTGCATGGCTCCTTGGGAAATACCTGCAAAGATACCTGCTGGGCTATATCGAAAAATCCACACAGCTTGAAAAAGGCGATCTGACGATTGGTTTGCAGTCTGACAGCTATTGCTGGTGCTTCAACAAACTGGGTGAGTCATTGACCTCGGCGGTAGATGGGCTGAACGGCATCACCTCAAAGGTCATTAACGGTGGCAATGCAATTGCCACCGAAATCCGGGAGATCAACAGTAACGCCGGACAGATGACCGACATCCTCAACCGACATGTCGACGAAACCGATCAGTTGGCAACTGCGGCCCAGCAAATGTCGACAACATCAGACTCGGTTGCCAAAGATGCGGCCGAAGCGGCACAGGCCGGCGAAACTGCGAACGAGCAAGTCCGGGAAGCCCAGGTCGGGGTTGAGGAATCCGTCTCACGCATTCAGTCGCTCAGCAAGGAAGTCGATGAGATCGAGGAGAACACCCACCGGATGAGCCAAGACATTTCGAAAATCTCGAACGTTCTTTCGGTGATTGGCGGCATTGCTGAGCAAACCAATCTCCTGGCGCTCAACGCCGCCATTGAAGCCGCTCGGGCCGGTGAGCAGGGGCGAGGCTTTGCCGTGGTGGCCGATGAAGTCCGGTCCCTCGCCACCAAGACCCAGGCCAGTACGGGCGAGATATCCGACATGCTCAACAGCCTCAAGGATGGCTCCACGACCATGGAGAACTCCATGGGCCGCACCAGGGCCAGCTTCGAAAGCGCCAGTGAAAGCGTGACGGCGATCCATCAAACGCTCTCGGAGGTTCTCGAATCCGTTTCGACAATGAGCGGTCGAAACCAGCAAATGGCGGCAGCCGCCGAAGAGCAAAGCTCCGTATCGCTTCAGTTGAGCCAGAGCGTCAGCACTATCCGTGAAACGGCCCTGCGTTTACAGGATCTGAACACCACGGCCGAACGTTCTCGCTTGAAGATGTCCGAGGCCAACGAATCGTTCCTGACGGAAGCGAAAGCCTTTGTAGTCTGAGTGGGCGATTACTGGCCACTCAGACTACTCTGTACGCCCTCTGCTAAAGATGCGGCGGCTTGTTCGCAGCCGCCCGCTCGGCTTTCCACTCGTCGAAGGTCTGCGCCGCTTTTTCGCCTTCCAGCGATCCCACGACCTCAAAAAAGTCGCTGCGGAGCTCGTCTTTCATCACCTCCAGTCTCGGCTTGCAGCGGACCACGTACACCGTCTGCAGGTTCTGGTGATCAAACGCCCGCCACTGCTGCTTATCCTTCAGCAGTGTGTAGGAATGCCCTTCCAGCGCCTTGATCAACGCCTTGGTGTCAGTGGTGCCTGCACGCTCAACGGCATCCTTGTACTGGTAGACGATGTCGTACGAGGTGGCCGCTGTAGAGGTGGGCCGCACGCCATAGTGTTCGGTAAAGGATTCAGCAAACTTCTGGCCACGGGGGAAGTCGAGCTGGTAGGGGATCGTCCACTCCCAGGGTGTGGTGGAAATCACCCCCTGCATAATGGTGGCACCCACGCTTTCGGCAATGCCCAGTGAGATGTTCGGTATGACGATCTGAAGTTTGCTCTTCAGATCCAGATCGTAGGCGACTTTGAGCGCCCGGATCAGGTCATTGCCATACAGCACCAGCACCAGCACGTCCGCGTTGCTGGCCTCGGCCGCTTTCAACGCTTTCGTGAAATCCTGCATGTGCGCGTTCGGGAACGGGGTGAGCGCATGAGGGTGGGCTTTCTCATCCGTGGTGTCCGTAAACGTCCGAAGGGACGCTTCCGACGAATGCCCCCAGGTGTAATCGGCTGTCACGTAAAAATAGCGATCGTCGCCGAAATTCTCCTTGAGGTAGTGGCCCAGCGCGTTGGCCGTCATCCAGGCGTTCGGGTATTCCCGGAACATGTGATCGTGCCCTTCGCTACCGGTGGTTGCGTTCGCGGAGGTGGTGGTTCCGAAATAGAGCCGGTCCAGTTTCTTTGCCATTTTACCGGAGGCAATCGCAACGGCACTGGAGGCACCGCCAAAGACCATGTCCACGCCTTCTTTCTGGATCAGCTCTTTGGTGTTGGCAACCCCACGCTCGGGAGAGCCCATGGTATTGCGGATGACCAGCTCAACATTTTTACCGAGGATGCCGCCGGCCTTGTTGATTTCCTCAACCGCGAGAAAGGCGCCCAGCCTCTGCTGCAGGCCCAGGTCCCGGTAACGTCCCGATTTCGGGTAGTTGAAACCGAGCTTGATGGTGTCGGCCATTAACGCAAAACTGGAAAGGAACAAGACGAACCCCACCAGCAGGGTGGTTCTCCTTCTCATCGGTGCCATCCTTTTGTTTCTGTTGTCTTTTATTGGAAGGCACAAACTATACGCTCATTTCCAGTCCCGAACGTGCCCCCACTGTAAGAAGACGCATAGTTTTTGTTACCGAGTGTACTTTGACCAGCGGGACACCCTCGTCACTGGCGCAACAGGGCGTTTACAAGAAAGGTATAAGGGGCCTCAATGCCCAGCGCTGCACAGCGTTTCAATACAGCACCGGCGATGCTGTCCAGTTCCAGCGGCCGGCCTTTTTCCTTGTCCACCAGCATGGAGGTCTTGATGGCATTGAAGCTGCGAATCAGGTCGAACATCTCGTCCAGATCCTGCCGGGTCAGATCCACGCCGTCGGCTTTGGAAGCCGCGACCGTTTCGGCCATCATACCGTAGACCACCTTGCCGAATTCCGGGTGGTGGGTGAGGCTCCGGGTGTCCAGCCCGGTCAGCGCCGACAGCGGGTTCACGCCATTGTTAATGACCAGTTTGCGCCAGAGCTCATAACGAATATCGCCGGTAACGCTGGTCGGAATTCCGGCGTCGTTGAAGGCGGACTCCAGCCTCCGAAGCAAGGGCAGTCGGGCATCCTCCTCATCGGGGGCTTTCGGCCAGGCCCCCATCACAATCTGGGCGACTCCCTCGGCGAACACCTTTCCTGGCTCCGTGATATGGCCACCGATTCGAACCGCCAATCCTCCCAGGACCCGGTTCTCACCAAGCCTGTCGGCAATCAATGGTTCGTTGTCGACACCATTTTGCAGGGACAACACCGGCACGGCCCCTCTGGAAAGCCAATCCCCCAACTCCTCCATAACCGGTTCCGTGGCAGTGGATTTCAGGGTAATGACAACCAGGTCGAACTCGTCCGGGTGGCAGGTCTGAATCAAGGTGGCATGATCGAGCGCCAGCGCAGGACAGTTGATCAAGCGGCCTTCGTAATCCACTTGCAGCCCCGAAGCCTGCAACGCTTCAAGGTGTCGGCCACGAGCCGTCAGCACCACGCGATGGCCGCGTTCGGTCAGCCTCGCACCGTAATAACCGCCGATTCCACCGGCGCCGATCATGAGAATAGTAAGGGAAGACACGGGCACCTCGTTCCGAAGTCCGACTGTGGGGAAACTCGAAATGCTACCAGAAAAGAGAACCGTCCATGGTTAGCCAATTCGCAGCAACATCCGTCCAATCCAGTATATCGATTTATTGAATAACCATTAATCCTTTTAACCATTTTATAAATATTAAAATAAAAAGGAGAATAACCATATAACGTTTTGATTGAGGAGGTTCAGAATGTGGGTCGGGCTTGGGGTCTGCACACTTTTAACGCTTGGCGGTTTTGCGCTGTCACACATCCCTTTTATTGCAGCAACGGGCATCAGCCCGCTGGTGCTCTCGCTGGCCCTCGGCGTACTGGCCGGTAATCTGCCCTGGTTCCAACTGAGCTCCGCTACGGCCGGACTGGCCTTTTCAACGCGCTGGCTTCTGCGGGGCGGCATTGTCCTGTTCGGGTTTTCCATCACCCTCCAACAGGTCTTCTCTCTGGGCCCGGGCATTGTGCTGCTGGACATGGTGGTGATAACCACCATCATCACGATCGGCTATTGGGTGGGCACACGGCTGCTCAAGCTTGATCCGGAGACCGCCCTGTTAACCAGCGCCGGAAGTGCCATATGCGGCGCAGCCGCAGTGCTGGCGACGGAAGCCACGATTCGCTCCAGACCGGCCGCCACCGCGATGGCGGTAGCGACGGTGGTTCTGTTCGGCAGCCTTGCGATGGTGGTCTATCCGGTGCTCTACCCGATCATGGGCTGGGACCAGGGCCTCTTCGGTGTCTACATTGGCGCCACGATTCATGAGGTTGCCCAGGTAGTCGCCGCCGGTGGCGCCGTGGGCTCCGATGCCCTGGCCAATGCCGTGGTGGTTAAACTGGTTCGCGTCATGCTGCTGGTGCCCTTCCTTCTGATTGTGGGCCAGTGGTGGGTTCGGAGAACACGCGCACCGGAAGAAGGCATCGCCGATCGGGGCAAACTGACCATCCCCTGGTTTGCATTCGGCTTCGTGGGCGCCATGGTGTTGAACAGCCTCGTGAGAGTGCCTGCACCGCTTCACTCAGGCATTGCCCTCAGCGGTCAGGTGGCTCTGGCGATGGCCATGGGGGCGCTGGGTTACGAAACCCGGATGGAGAAACTGAAAAGCCTCGGACTCAAGCCCATGCTGTTGGCCCTGATCCTGTTCGCCCTGTTGGTGACGGGCGGAATGGTTGTGACGCCCATGGTGATGTAAAAACGGCACCCGCAGGCGCGGGTGCCGTTTCCGGTTTCTGGAAGGAGAACGATCAGCGAACGTCGAAGCGATCGGCGTTCATGACCTTGGTCCAGGCTGCCACGAAGTCATTCACGAACTTCTCTTCGTTGTCGTCCTGGGCATAAACCTCTGCGTAAGCCCTGAGGATAGAGTTGGAACCGAACACCAGATCCACACGGGTCGCCGTGAACTTGGTATTGCCACTCTTACGATCAACAATGTTGTAAGAGTTATTGCCCGCCGGCTCCCAGCGATTGGCCATGTCGGTCAGATTCACGAAGAAGTCGTTGGTCAACTGGCCAACGCGGTCCGTGAACACACCGTGCCTGGTGCCGCCATGGTTGGTGCCCAACACGCGCATGCCTCCCAGCAGGACGGTCATTTCCGGTGCGGTCAGCCCCATCAGCTGGGCGCGGTCCAGGAGCATTTCCTCCGGTTTGACCACGTAATCTTTCTTCTGCCAGTTCCGGAAACCATCCGCCAGCGGCTCCATCGGCTCGAAGGATTCGGCGTCGGTCATCTCGTCAGTCGCGTCGCCACGTCCTTTCAGGAAGGGCACGTGCACCTCGTTACCAGCCGCTTTCGCGGCCTGTTCGATGCCAAGGTTGCCGCCCAGCACAATCACATCGGCAATGCTCGCGCCGGTCTCTGCCGAGATAGTTTCATATGCCTTCAACACCTTCGCCAGCCGGTCGGGCTCGTTACCCTCCCAGTCCTTCTGCGGAGCCAGGCGAATGCGGGCACCGTTGGCGCCGCCGCGCATGTCAGAGCCGCGGAAGGTCCGGGCGCTGTCCCAGGCGGTACACACGAGTTCGTTGATGCTCAGGCCCGCCTCGGTGATTTTCTCTTTGACCTTCTCCTCGATGTAGTTGGTCTCACCCTGCGGAACCGGATCCTGCCAGATCAGATCTTCTTCCGGCACTTCCGGCCCGATATAACGGGATTTCGGCCCCATATCCCGGTGGGTCAGTTTGAACCAGGCACGGGCAAAGCAGTCCTTGAAGTATTCGGGATCTGCCATGAACTTCTCGCAGATCGCGCGGTACTTCGGATCCATCTTCATGGCCATGTCCGCATCGGTCATGATCGGATTGTGGCGAATGGACGGGTCGGTAGCGTCAACCGGTTTATGCTCTTCCTTGATATCAACGGGTTCCCACTGGTTCGCACCGGCCGGGCTCTTTTTCAGTTCCCACTCGTAACCGAACAGGAGATCGAAGTACCCCATATCGAACTGGGTCGGATTGGTGGTCCAGGCGCCCTCAATGCCCGAGGTAATAGCGTTCGCGGCCTTGCCGTGCATATTCGGATTGATCCAGCCAAATCCCTGTTCATGCACATCGGCCGCTTCCGGCTCCGGCCCAAGGGCTTCGGCATCACCATTACCGTGGGTTTTGCCGACCGTGTGACCACCGGCGGTGAGCGCAGCGGTTTCCTCGTCGTTCATGGCCATACGGGCGAAGGTTTCGCGCACCTGTTCGGCGGTTTTCAACGGGTCGGACTTGCCATTTACCCCTTCAGGGTTCACGTAGATCAGGCCCATCTGGACTGCCGCCAGCGGGTTTTCCATGGTGCCCGGCTTGTCGACATCTTCATACCGGTTATCCGACGGTGCCAGCCATTCCTTCTCGGCGCCCCAGTAGGTGTCTTTCTCGGGGTGCCAGATATCCTCACGACCAAACGAGAAGCCGAAGGTTTTGAAGCCCATGGATTCATAGGCCACGTTGCCGGCGAGGATGAACAGGTCGGCCCAACTAACCTTGTTGCCATACTTTTTCTTGAGCGGCCACAACAGGCGGCGGGCCTTGTCCAGGTTGCCGTTATCAGGCCAGGAGTTGATCGGTGCAAAGCGCTGGTTTCCGGTACCGGCGCCGCCACGGCCGTCCGCCAGCCGGTAGGTGCCCGCGGCGTGCCAGGCCATGCGGATCATCAGGCCACCGTAATGCCCCCAGTCGGCCGGCCACCAGTCCTGGCTGTCGGTCATCAGCGCGTGCATGTCTTTTTTCAGCGCGTCGAAGTCGAGTTTCCGGACTTCTTCCCGGTAGTCGAAGTCGTCGCCCATCGGGTTGGTTTTCCGGTCATGCTGATGGAGGATGTCGAGGTTGAGCGATTTCGGCCACCAGTCCTGGTTGCCGGTGCCACCGCTTCCCAGATTCGTCATCGCCCCGTGCATTACGGGGCACTTGTTATCACCCATGGCTGTTCTCCAATTGTTGTCGCAATGAATCACTCGGACTCGTTGGCAGACGACGACAACCCTACGCCTAGTTTTTCGCTCTTCGGGCGTCGTCCAGCGTTCCGTCTTCTGTATGACTAGGTGTAGCAGTGCCCTCCCGGAGTCGCTAGTTGCTTTTTCCAACCGGAGCAATAGCTTTTGCTTTTCACCCCTGTTCCCCTGGCAAACGCTGATGTATGATGAATACTGTATTTTTATACAGTTTCGATCAAACGACGAGGCCCCCATGGCAGTACAAGCACTCTATTATTCGGATAAGGACGGGCTGGAAATGGCGCTGAAAAACCCCGACACCATGCTCTTTCAATCCAAGGCCGAAGCAGACGCCCGCGACAAGATTCTGGAACTTGCAGAGAACATTCAGCTGTTCCTTGAGCGTAATGTGGACGGGCTCGGGGAAGACCTGGCGGAAAAATGCGCCATGGCCATCGCTGAAGAAAAAGACCTGTTCCAGAAGGCCCTGAAAAAACCTCAGCTGCTGAACGAGACCGACACGCAAGCCACTGAGAGCTGAGCGAAGATGTCCAGGTAATGGGGGAACACCGGTTGCGAAGGCGGACCGCCGGGTGGATAAAAAACCACCAATAAGGGATAATACCGGTCACTTTTCAGCCAACCCATTACCCTGTTAGCCAATCATCATGCTGTTAACCGATGTTGTCCAATTACTGGTTTTCATTGCCCTCCTGTTGAATACGGTGCACCTGATGCCGGCCCTGGGACGGGCAGTGCGCGGTCGCGTCCGGACCCTGCAACCGGGCTTTCACTTCGCCATCCTGGTGACACGACTGTTCCGAAATCTGACGGGTTTGCTGCTCGTGCCGGCCACCGCAGCACCGTCTGCCGGAGTACAGGCACTGGTACCTGTTGGCATCGCCACGTTCGTCGGGCTTGCGGTCATCAACGGCTGGCTGACCCACCGTCAGCAACAGTGTTTCGAGGCCTGGGCCGAGGATCAGTGTCGCAGCGAATGAACAAACCGTAGTGGCAGACCCACGCCACACCGCCTAGGCTTTCAATCCAGTTGTCCGACTACTCACAGGAGAGGTTCATGGTTTCGACACAGTGGATTGATATTCCCAGCCCCGACGGTAAGACATTCGATGGTTACCTGGCGCTGCCCCCCACCGGGAGCGGGCCGGGCATCGTACTGATCCAGGAAATCTGGGGCGTCAACGCCCACATTCGCACCGTGGCCGAGCAGTACGCCCTGGATGGATACGTGGTCCTTGCTCCGGATGTGTTCTGGCGCCAGGAGCGCCGGGTCGACCTGACCTATGACGAAGAGGGAAGCGCAAAAGCGTTCAAGTTGATGCAGGCAGCCGACTTTGCTCTCGCTGGCGAAGACGTTGCGGCAGCCGTGGATTGCCTGCGCCAGCGTAAAGAGGTGTCGGGAAAAATCGCGGCGATGGGCTATTGTATGGGTGGCCAGCTTGCCTATCGCGCCGCCGCGACCGGCAAGCCCGACGCGGCCGTTTGCTATTACGGCGGGGGCATCCATAACAACCTGGATCTGGCCGAGCGGGTGCGGGTTCCGATCCTGTTCCACTATGCCGGCCTGGACAAGATGATTCCGGCGGAAGCCATCTCCCGGGTTCGCGAGGCCTTCTCCGATCATCCATCGGCGATTTTCCACGAATACGCCAACGCCGACCACGGTTTCAATTGCTGGGCACGACCCACCTACAACCAGCACGCGGCGGCTCTGGCCCATGGCCGCAGCCTGCAGTTCCTGGCCGAGCACCTCGACGCCTGACAGTGTTCCCGATCAGCGTTTCCGGCGCTGATGGAGAAACAGCACCAGGCCGGCGACCGCTACGATGGCCCCGGTCAGCGGAAACGCCAGGCCAAAACCACCGAGCTCCAGAATGGCCCCGAACAAAAGCGGGGCCAGGAAGTTCACCGCCCGGTTCGCCATCAGTCGCATTCCGAGGGCGCCCGATCGCTGCGCCGGATCCACGTTCTCGGCCAGTATCACCATGGAAAGCGGCTGGGAGACACCCGACCCCACCCCGACAAACACCGAAAACACGCCAATCATCACGGCCTGCTCACTGAACCCGAGCAGGGCCAGGCCGCCAGCCAGCAACCCCAATGACAGAATAAGCGCGACACTGCGGCCGCCGACAAGCGCGATCACTCGCGCCATGAAGGGCCGGATGAGCATGGCCGCCGTGGCCCGAAGACTGACCAGAACCCCGATCACCGACGCACTGACTTCCAGGTGATCCAGATATACCGGCATGTAACTTCCGTGAATGCTCATGGCAAACATGGCCGCTGCCGTAACGCCCACCGATACCTGTACGCCCTCATTCCTGCCCAGCAAAGCCGCCTGGGCCCGAAAGCCGGTCACTGACCGATCAACGTTCAGACGCTCGCGGGCCAGCCCTGTCAGCCCCCGCGACGACACTGTGGCGAGAATCGCAAAAAGGACCATCGTCATGAAGGAGAGATCGGTGTCACCGGTCAGATGAATCAGACCACCGGCCATCAGCGGCCCAACCACCTGCCCGCCGGAAAGCCAGGTGGCGTACCACCCAAAGTACCGCTCAAGCCGCTCGCCGCTGGCCAGCCCGGAAATGACCGACTGCGCCGCCAGTACCATCTGTAACTGGGCAAGGCCAAAGAGCAGCTGACCGGACAGCAATCCTGCGTAGCCCGGCACCCAGATCATCGCCAGGATCCCGGCTACCAGAATACCGCCCCCCATTACCATCACCCGCTGCCCGCCCCAACGGGTTACCAGCCCGCCCATCGGAATGGCGAACAGCAGCGGGAGCAGGAACGGTGCACTGAACACCACCCCCAGCACCAGGGGCGAGGCCCCCAGGGACAGGGCATACACCGGCACCGTTACCTGGAGCATCGAGTAGATGACGAAGACGAAGGTCAGCGCCACACAGGCCAGCCGGAAATTACGGGCCGACTCCTCCCCGGCGGGGTGTTGGGCATCGGGTTTCGAATCTTTCAAACAGGGCCTCTTGAATAACCACCAGACGGAAACGTCCTACGACGCCCGTCCGCACTTTCCGAAATAAACTTTGCAGGCTAACTAACCAATGCTAACATACTTCGCATGCTAACCTTAAATCCGACCAACGATTCCGAACTGGGCCTGCAGCTTGCCCACGCGCACCGACTGTGGCGCGCCGTCATCAGCCAGACCGTGGCGCCCCTGGGGCTCACACCGCCCCGGTGGACGCTTCTTGTGGTCCTCCGGCATCTCGGGGAAGGCGCCACCCAGAAACAGCTGGCCGAGGCCCTGAGCATCGAACTGCCCTCACTGACACGGACGCTGTGCCAGCTCGAGGACCAGGGACTGATTGAACGGCAGGTCCGCGAGGACGATCGCCGGGTGCGTGAAGTGCGTTTTACCGGGGAAGGCCGCCGGGTACTGTCGGCACTCGACGCCCGCGCCAATGAAGCACGAGCGCAACTGCTCGACGGTATTCCACCCGAGGACCGCAACCACCTGCGACGAATGCTTGAACGCATCGAAACCAACGCCTGCCACTGCCTCAAAAACGGCTGACCAGAGAGAGACATCATGGCTCCCGAACAGAGTTTCGCCCGCTGGATTCGCGTGGCAATCATTACTTTCGTCCTTCTATTTATATACTACCTCCTGGCCGATGCTTTTTTGCCGGTCACACCGCAGGCACGGGTGCTCCGTCAGGTGACCCGGATCGCGCCTGAAGTGAGCGGTGAGGTGGTCGCCGTCGACGTGGCGAACAACCAGTCCGTGCAGGCGGGCGAGGTGCTGTTCCGGATTGACCCCGAACCCTTCCGCCTTGCCGTTCAGAAAGCAGAACTGGCTCTGGAACAGGCCCGGCGCGAGAACGCCGAACTGGATGCCGAACTGGCTGCGGCGCGGGCCGATCTGAGTGCCGCCAGAGCCGCCGCCGAGGAAGCCTCACGCCAGCGCAAGCGGGCCGAGTCACTGATGCAGTCCGGCAGCATGTCGTCCAGACAGTACGATGAGATTCTGGCGCGCTATCACTCCACCACTGCCGCCGTGGCTTCCACGCAGGCCAGAATCCAGTCCCTCCAGGTCAAACGCGGTGAAACCAACCGGGATAATCTGCGGGTACGCCAGGCGGAAAATGCCCTGGCGGCCGCCCATCTGAATCTGGAACGGACGACGGTTCGCGCTCCCGGCGCAGGATGGATCAGCAACCTCCAGCTTGCAGAAGGCGATTACGTAAAGGCCGGCGCGCCGGCACTGGCCGAAATTGGCGCCCGCCTGGATATCGTTGCAGATTTCCGGGAAAAGAGCCTGAGGCATGTCAGCGAAGGCGGACCCGCCTGGATCGCGCTGGATGGTCTTCCAGGCCAGGTGTTCCCCGCACATCTTGCATCTCGGGATGAGGGCGTCAAGGCGGGACAGCTCATTGCCGACGGTAACCTGACCAGCATTCCCACCACCAATCGGTGGGTCCGGGATGCCCAGCGGATCCGCGTTCACCTGGCACTCGATCGCGCCCTGCCGAAACTCCCGGCCAGCGGCGCCCGCGCCACCGTGCAGCTTGCCCCGGAGTCCAATCCGTTGGCCCATGTGATCGCGCAGGGTCAGATCACCGTGATGAGCTGGCTGCATCATGTCTACTGATCGGCCGGCGCTGGACGGTAACGGCCTGCGTCAGTGCCTGCGTATCGCCTTTGGTGGACTGACCGGGCTGGTCATCAGCAAACTGATGGGTTGGAATTACGGCGTTTTCTTTACCGTGTTCCCGATGTTCCTGCTCGCCATGATTCCGGTGCTCAACGCCCATGTGGTCCGACAATTCCTGGCCAGCGCCGTGCTGACCGGCATCGAAGTGAGCCTGGTGACCGGCCTGACCCAGCACATGCCCCTGATCAATACCGGGCTGGTGTTTCTGATTTTCTGCGGTCGCTTCCGGCTCATGGCCCGCGGCCCGATGTTCCTGTTCGGCGCGAACGGCGTGCTGACGCTGAGCATCATGTTCCATTTCGCCAGCTATCCCGGGGTCGACGTCTACGACCTGGTCACCAGCAACTTCGTGGCCAGCGTCCTGGCGGTCTTGATCGCGGGTCTCATGCACTGGCTGTTTCCCGACGTGGCACCGCGCCAGGCCATGGCCCGGCCGGCCAAGCCTGAGGCGCAGGTACGGCACGAAACCCTGATGGGGGCCGTTACCGCCACACTGTCGTTCGCCACATTCCAGATCTTTGACCTGAGAGATTCGCTCTCGGCACAGATGGCCACGGTTCTTATTTTGTTTGCCCTGAGCTTCCCCGGCGCCCAGACCTCGGCGTTCAAGCGGGCGGTGGGCGCGTTGCTGGGTTGTAACCTCGCGCTGGTGATGCAGGTGATCCTCTACAATCAGAACCACCATATTCTGCTGGTGATTCTCGCCTACTGGCTGGGACTGATGATCTTCGCGCGCCTGCACCTTCTGGAGGGGGGCGGATCGGCCATCGGTTTCGGTGGGCTGACCACCCTGGGCATCCTGTTCGGGCAATACCTGGCCCCCCACCAGGACCTGATCTACAGCGCCCTGTACCGGTTTTCATCGATGGCGGTTGCACTGATCGCAACGCTGGCGTTCATGGCCTGCCTGCACTGGCTGCTCAACCGCTGGGCCGCCACCCGAGCCCATGATCGCGATCCCCGGGAAATATTCGAATAGTGCGAACAGACCGGTTCTGGCACTCTGAACGTACTCAGATCAGCGATCTCTGGCAAAGATGCCATTTATTGAATCAAAGACAGCACACTGGGAAAGAGGGAACCATGAATCCGACGATTGAACTGCTCAAATCTCACCGCTCCATCCGGAAATTCAAGGATCAGAAGATTCCCCAAGACCTGTTCGAAGAGCTTATCCGCGCCGGTCAAAGCGCGGCCACGTCCAATCACGTCCAGGCCTACACCATTATTCATGTGGTGAACCCCGAGAACCGGAAAAAGATCGCCGAACTCGCCGGTGGTCAGTCCTACGTGGCGGATGCCTCGGATTTTCTGGTGTTCTGCGCCGACATGAAACGATCCACCGAAGCCGCCGAGCGGGCAGGCGCGGATGTGGTCCGGGGCACGACCGAACAGCTGGTGGTTGCCAGCGTGGACACAGCTCTCATGGCACAGAACGTTGCCATTGCCGCCGAATCCGAGGGGCTGGGCCTGTGTTACATCGGCGGGATCCGGAACAACCCCGCGGAAGTCGCCGACATCCTTCGCCTGCCGGAACACGTGTATCCGGTTTTCGGCATGTGCCTGGGTTACCCCGACCAGAATCCCGAGGTGAAACCCCGGCTGCCCGTCAGTGCAATCCTCAAGGAAGACTATTATGATGACCGCCGCGACGAGGAGCTGGTCGCGGAATTCGACGACCGGATGCACCGCTACTACCTGAAAAGGACCGGTGGCAACAAGGAAACCAACTGGTCCGAGCAGCTCAAACCGCTGTTCACGACGAAGTTGCGCCCCCACATGCGGGACTTCCTGAATGGTCGCGGATTCGGGGTCAAATGATCCCGGAAACAGAACCACTAATTGACGGTTATCAACTATTACATCGATATTTTCGATAAATACGTATTGTTAAAACCGGTTCTAATTGCTCGCAGTTTCGACTAAAGTATGACCCCTTTTGTTTGGGCACTACTGAAAAGGTCACGAAATGGCGAGTCAAAATACCGATATCCTGCTGATTGGAGGGGGCGTAATGAGCGTTACGCTCGCCTCCCTGATATCCCAGCTGGATGGCTCGCGATCAATCACCCTGGTCGAGCAGGCCGGGCAACTGGGCGACGAAAGTTCGGAAGCCTGGAACAATGCCGGCACCGGTCATGCCGGCTACTGCGAACTCAACTACACGCCGCAACAGGCCGACGGCTCGATCCAGACCGATCGCGCGCTGGCCATCAACGAGCGATTCGAGATTTCACTCCAGTTCTGGAGCTCACTGGTTGAACGCGGCCTTTTACCGGATCCCTCGCACTTCATTCATAACGTGCCCCACCTGAGCTGGGTCCAGGGTAAGGACGCCTGCGACTTCCTGCGACGCCGGCACGCTGCGCTCCAGTCGCACCCCCTGTTCGGGGAGATGGAGTTCAGCGAACAGCCTGAGACGCTGAATAACTGGCTGCCGCTGATCATGGGCTCCCGCCCGGACAACACGCCTACGGCCGCAACGAAGGTCGCCCATGGCAGCGACGTCAACTTCGGCGCACTGACCCGGCTCCTGGGCGAAACACTGTCAAAGCAGGCCAATACCGATATCCGGCTGGGCACCCGGGTGACCGGACTCAAGCGGAACGGCAAAGGCTGGCGCGTCACCCTCAAACACCTGGAGTCCGGCGAAACCACAGAGCTGACAGCCGGCTTTGTTTTCATCGGCGCCGGTGGTGCGGCGCTTTCCCTGCTCCAGAAAGCCGGGGTACCCGAAGCGCGTGGTTACGGCGGCTTCCCGGTCTCGGGCCTCTGGCTGGCCTGCGAAAACGAGTCGCTGGCCCTCGATCACCACGCCAAGGTCTATAGCCAGGCGCCTGTGGGGGCACCCCCCATGTCGGTGCCTCACCTCGACACCCGATTCATCGATGGCAAACCGGCCCTGTTGTTCGGCCCCTTTGCCGGCTTTACCACCCGCTTCCTGAAAACCGGAGGCATCCTTGATCTGGTCAAATCCGTGCGCGGACACAATCTGCGCAATCTGCTCGACGTTGCGGTCGCCAACTGGCCGCTGACCCGATACCTGATCAAGGAAGCGCTCAGCTCAAGGGATGCTCGGCTGGACGAACTCAACAAGTTTTTACCGGACCACGATCCGGAGCAGTGGCACCTGCGCCGGGCCGGACAGCGGGTGCAGATCATCAAGCCCAACGAACGCAACCGCGGCACACTGGAATTTGGCACCGAAGTCCTGAACACCGAGGACCGTTCCCTGGCCGCACTGCTCGGTGCCTCCCCGGGCGCCTCCACCTGCGTCTCCGCCATGCTGGATGTGATCGAACGCTGCCTTCCGGAACTGGTAACCGGCAGCCATCGCCAGACTCTACAAACACTGATCCCGAGCTACGGTCAGTCACTCCTTACCGACCGTTCCCTGCTCGGGGACGTGCGGCAAATGACTGTTTCCACGCTTGGGCTGAATTCAAAGTCCTCTCACCCCTCAAAACTCACCTCTGAACGGAGTGTTTACTCATGATGATTGGTATACCTAGGGAGAGAACGGCCGGAGAAAACCGCGTCGCTATCATACCGTCGGGCATCACCGAGTTGATGGAAGCCGGCTATGAAGTCATTGTCGAGAGCGGGGCCGGCCTGGCCGCCCACTTTACCGATGACGAATACCGCCATTGCGGTGCGATCATCGCCGACGACGCCGAGTCCCTCTACCGTCAGTCCCAGATCATTCTGAAGGTCCGGGCACCGGAGAAGGACGAAGCATCACTGATCCAGTCCGGCGCCACCCTGATCTGCATCCTGGACCCCTGGTTCAACAAACCTCTGCTGGAACAGCTGGCAAGCCAGTCCGTGCAGACCTTTGCCCTGGACCTGGTACCCCGCACCACCCGCGCCCAGTCCATGGACGTACTCAGCGCCATGGCCGGCATCAGCGGTTACCGTGCGGTGCTCAGCGGTGCCATGTCCCTGCCCCGTTACTTCCCGATGCTGATGACCGCCGCCGGCACCATTCATCCGGCGCGGGTACTGGTGATCGGTGCCGGGGTTGCCGGCCTGATGGCCATCGCCACCGCTCGCCGCCTGGGTGCGGTCGTGGAAGCCTACGACCTGCGTCCGGAAGTAAAGGAACAGGTGGAGAGCCTGGGTGCGGACTTCATCGAGATCGAAGTGCCTCAAACCGATTCCACCGGTGACAGCGGTTACGCCAAGGCCCAGAGCGAAGAGTTCTACAAGAAGCAGCGCCAGCAGCTGTCTGATTGTGTTGCCCGCGCGGACCTGGTCATCACCACCGCTGCCGTGCCCGGCAAGCGTGCGCCCCAGCTGATCGATGGCGACATGATCCACCGCATGAAGAGCGGTTCGGTCATCGTCGACCTGGCAGCCGACAAGGGCGGCAACGTCGAGGGCACGGTCCTGAATGAAAAAGTGGACGTCGATGGCGTCACGCTTGTGGGCCACGCCAACCACCCCTCCCGGGTACCGGTCCATGCGTCCCAGCTGCTGACCCGCAACATCACGGGCTTCCTGTTCAACATGACGGAAGAAGGCAAGCTGGCGCCCAGCATGGAAGACGACATTGTCGCCGCCACCCTGGTGATAAAGGACGGTGAGATCCTTCACGGCAAAGAGCCGAAGAAGGCCGAGAAGCCGAAGAAATCAGCAACCGACGTTGAGGAAAAAGCCTGATGGAAATGTTTGTTCTGAGCTTCACCATTTTCATTCTCGCCCTCTTTGTAGGGGTCGAGCTCATCAACAAGGTACCGCCCACGCTGCACACTCCGCTGATGAGCGGTACCAACGCCATTTCGGGCATCGTCATCGTCGGCGCCATCATCAGCGCCGGCAGCACTGACCTGTCGCCCACCGTGGCCGGCGTTCTCGGCTTCCTGGCCGTGACCCTGGCCAGTATCAACATCGTGGCCGGCTTTCTGGTCACGGACCGTATGCTGAACATGTTTAAGCGGAAAGGATAACCATGTTTGTACTGATCAACTTTTCATATCTGGCGGCTGCGGTGTGCTTCATCCTCGGCATCAAGGGCATGACCAAGCCCACCACCGCCGTACGGGGTAACCAGATCGCCGCCATCGGCATGCTGATTGCCGTGGTTGCGGCCATGCTGGACAAAGACATCATCAGTTATGCCACCATCATCGCCGGCATGCTGCTGGGCGGTGGCATTGGTGTCTGGCTGGCCAAGCGGACCGCCATGACCCAGATGCCGGAACTCGTGGCAAGCCTTAACGGCATCGGCGGCGCCGCCTCCGTTGCCGTGGCCACAAGCACCTGGCTCAACGCCCTGGCTGCCAACAACCTGGGTTCCAGCGGCTGGTCGGTCGCGATCCTGGCCTCCATCATCATTGGCGCCGTGACCCTGACCGGCTCTCTGGTCGCCGTACTGAAACTCAAAGGCAGCATTGGCGAAACCACCAAGGGCAAACTGTGGCAGGCCGTCACCCTGATCACCCTGATCACGGTCATCGCCGGCAGCGCCCTGTTTGTCACCAGCAGCGAACACAATCCGCTGGCGCTGGCTGCGCTCGTTGGCCTGTGCCTCCTGCTCGGCGTTGGCCTGGTGCAGCCGGTCGGCGGTGCGGACATGCCGGTCGTGGTGGCCCTGTTGAACGCCTATTCCGGCCTTGCCGGTGCGGCCACCGGCTTCGTGCTGGATAACCAGGGCCTGATCATTACCGGCTCCCTCGTGGGTGCTTCCGGCCTGATCCTGACCGCTGTCATGTGTAAGGCCATGAACCGGTCGCTCCCGAACGTCCTGTTCGGTGGTGCGTTCGGCCAGACCGACAGTGGTCCGAAGCAGGACGAAGGCGAGTTCTACGCGGGCAAGGTCAAGTACGCCACCCCGGACGACCTGGCACTGCTGCTCGACGGCGCCCGCAACGTTGTGATGGTACCGGGTTATGGCCTGGCCGTGGCCCAGGCCCAGCACGCGGTGAAAGAGCTGGCTTCCCAGCTTGAGAAGCGGGGCGCGAAGGTCAGCTACGCCATCCACCCGGTTGCCGGCCGCATGCCCGGTCACATGAACGTGCTCCTGGCCGAAGCGGAAATCCCGTACGACCAGCTCAAGGACATGGACGCGATCAACCCCGAGCTGCCCCAGGCAGACGTGGCCATCGTTCTGGGCGCCAACGACGTAGTCAACCCGGCTGCCGCCGAAGATCCGGGCTCGCCCATCTACGGCATGCCGATCCTCGACGTCCACAAGGCCAAGACGGTCATCGTGGTCAAGCGGAGCCTGTCACCCGGTTTTGCGGGCATCCCCAACGGCCTGTTCATCCGCGACAACAGCCTGATGGTCAAGGGCGACGCCAAGGACGTACTCCAGGCGACAACCAGCGCCTTCAAGGAACTGTAAGCCGCCACTTGATCGGCGCAGTTGCAGCCCCGGGGTCTCACGGCCCCGGGGTTTTCTTTTTCCCTTCCCCGCTTTTTTGCTATTCGTCCTCGATCACCAGAACAACCAGCTCCTTCGGCCCATGGGCACCATAGGCCAGAACCTGCTCGATGTCCGCCGTCTTCGACGGTCCCGAAATCAACAGGGCATTGGTGGGCAAGCCTGATGACCAGTTGTGTCGCTGCATCATCGTATAAAGGTTGTCTTCAATCTGGCTGGCCCGGAGCAGGGCAATGTGCAATGGCGGAAGCAGACTCATCAGGCGCGGCTCGTGCCGATCCGGCCAGAGCACCAGAGAACCGGTGGCGGCAATCCCCCCGACGGTCCCGGTAATACTGGCGTCCACGCTCCAGAACAGGGTGTCTTTCCAGTCCTCAACCGGCCGATCATAGGCCAGCAGTTCAATGGCCTGTTCCGTCGACCGCCAATAGTCCCCCAACTGCGTGCCATGACCGGTTTCCGGCGCATAGAGCAGGTTGTTGAGATTGCGTCTGGCCAGAAGGCCGGCCACGGTTTCTGGCCAGTCCTCACCGCGAACGGAATGAACCTCGGTCTGGACCGCCTCCATCAGGTTTTGTAGACGCGCGATGCGTTCCTCCGGTGGGTACTGCCAGGGTTCGGTCACCAGTCGCTCGTCGAAGTCGTCCGGACGTGGCGTGGCTCCGGCAAGGCCGGCCCGGAGCTTGTTCAATATATTACTTCGAGCACTCATGTTACCGCCCTCCCTGTCGGGCCAGATGGTCTTTCGCCAGGTCGTGCAGAGATCGCCGGGCAGGCACTGGCGCGGTATGGTTATCGGTCCAGGGACCGGCCTTCGCCGGCGTCAGTTTCCGGAACCGGGTCGCACCCCACAGAAATAGCCGGTAAAGCAACGGACGGGTATTGAGCTGCTGCCACAGGCCCCAGACCAGCCGTTCGCTCCGGGAGTATTTAGCGCCACCGTCTTTCACCTTTGGCGCCTCATCCGGGTTCTTCACGTTCTCCTGACGAAGGCGCTGGAGCAGTTCGGGAATCGGAATCTTGACCGGACACACCTCGCCACAGGCACCGCACAGGGACGAGGCGCTGGGGTGATCCGGCACCTTATGCAGGCCAACCATGTGTGGCGTGACGATCTTGCCAATGGGACCGGGATAGACCTCGCCGTAGGTGTGCCCACCCACCCGGGTGTAGACGGGACAGTGGTTCATGCAGGCACCGCAGCGGATACAGTTCAGGGTCTGGCGCATCTGGGCATCGGCAAAGGCACCGGTGCGACCGTTGTCCAGGAGCACCAGGTGCACCTCTTCCGGCCCGTCCAGTTCCTCCGGCTTACGCGGGCCGGAGATCAGGTTCACATAGGTCGTGATCGGCTGACCGAGTGCGGAGCGGGTGAGCAGGGACAGCAGCGGCACCACGTCCCGCAGGTTCTGGACGACCTTTTCGATACCGGTCACCGCAATGTGTACCGGTGGCGCGGTCGTGCTCATCCGGCCATTACCCTCGTTCTCAACCAGCAACAGAGTGCCGGTCTCGGCAATGGCGAAGTTCACTCCGGACACGCCCACGTCGGCGTCCATGAACTTCCGGCGCAGGGTCCGTCGGCCGATCCGGATCAGTTCGTTGACGTCATCGGTTTCGGGTTCGCCGAGATGGTCGTGAAACAGTCGGGAGACCTGCCGGCGATTCTTGTGGATCGCCGGCATGATGATGTGGGAGGGCTTTTCGTCATCCAGCTGGACGATGTACTCCCCCATGTCCGACTCGAGGCTCTCGATACCCCGCTCGGCCAGGTAGGCGTTCATCTCCATCTCTTCGCTGACCATGGACTTGCCCTTCACCACGCGGCTGCCCTGACGCCGCTCGATGATGCCGTGCACCAGCCGATTGGCTTCTTCCACCGTTTCCGCCCAGTGCACCTGGACGCCGTTTTCGGTCAGGCGGGTTTCGAGCTGCTCCAGCAGATCCGGGAGGCGGGACAGCGCCCGTGCCTTTATCCGGTTACCAAGCTCCCGCAACCCTTCCCGCTCTTCCTCGTCCGGGAAGGCGTCCGCCCGCTTGGTCATTAACGAATCCATCGCGGTGCGAAAGTTGGTCCGCAACTGGTCATCCCCCAGCGCATCTTCTGCACGCTGGCGAAAATCGCCGGTCAGCTCGGTGACGGGTATACGCTGGCTCATGCGACCTCCTCTTTACGTTCACCGGAAACCCGCTCCCAGAGGAAACTGGCCAGGTGCCGTCCCCGGAAGGCCTCCCGTTGCTTGTCGAGTGAACCATTGATGTTCATCAGGCAACCGCCATCGGCCGTTACCATTTCATCGGCACCGGAGGCGACCAGGGATTGCGTCTTGTCTTTCACCATGGCGCCGGAAATTTCCGGCATCCGCACCGAGAAGGTTCCGCCAAAGCCGCAGCACTCGCTTTCATGGTCATGATCGACACGTTCCACATTGGACAGTTTGTCCAGCAGCTCACGGGCGTGCAGGTGCGTATTCATCTCCCGCCGGGCCGAACAGGAGGTGTGCAACGCCACACGGGTTGGCGATCCCAGATCCTGCCAGTTCACGCGACAGACGTGGACCAGGAATTCCGACAGTTCGAAAGTCTGCTCCGACAGGCGTTCGACTTTTTCCAGCATGCCGGCATCGCCGGCGAACAGCTCACGGTAATGCTGCCGAAACATCCCGGCACAGGATCCCGAGGGGACCACCACCGGCAGGCCCGCATCCAGCAACTCCAACTGGGCCCGTGCGACGGCCCTCGCTTCCGCTACATACCCGGAGGTCCAGGCCGGCTGGCCACAACAGCTCTGATTTGCCGGAAAGCGGACCTGGATACCCTCCCGTTCCAGCAATCGGATCGCATCAAGGCCGGCCTCGGGAAAAAACAGGTCCACCACACAGGTGCCAAACAGAATGACCTCAGGCGGTTTGGCGGGGTAATGACGGGGTACCGGCCGCTCGGGCGCAACGCGGGTGGCATTGGGCGCTGCATCGTAAAACAGCTCACTCATCAGGATCTCCTTGGTGATCGCCCGGGTTCCGGAGCGACCACCCAAATTGGTCAGACCATTAAACACTCAGGGAAGTGGACAAATCTGGAGGGTGACGACGGGCCAGTCAAAGGCGTTATCTAATACTTTAGTATCAGGCCCTAGCGCGCACTCTGTAAACACAAGGCGCAGCAACGGTACACTAATTATTGGTCGGACCAATTTTTACACCAACATGAACGACGCCATCATGCCCATTGGAAAAATCACGCCCCAGCGACTGGCGGATACCATCGTTGAAGCGCTCGAAACGATGATTCTGGAAGGTACCCTCAACCCGGGCGAGCGACTCCCACCGGAACGCAGCCTTGCAGAGCAGTTCGGGGTGTCCCGCGCCTCACTGAGAGAGGCGGTGCACAGGCTCGCCGCAAAAGGGTTGCTGATCAGCCGCCAGGGTGGCGGCCATTATGTAACGGAGAACCTGGGCACCAGCTTCAGCGATCCGCTGGTCGAGCTGCTGGAACATCACCCGGAAGCCCGCCGCGATCTGCTGGAATTTCGGCGGACCCTGGAAGCCGACTGCGCTTATTACGCGGCTCAACGGGCGACCCAGGCGGATCGCGCCCGACTGACCGAGACTCACGACGCGCTTCAGGCCTGCTACGCTGATGACTCAGGCCGGAATGTGAAAGCCGAGGGCGAAGCCGACGCCCGCTTTCACCTGTCCATTGCCGAGGCCAGCCACAATGCGGTGCTGTTGCTCACGGTCCGGAACCTCTTCCGGATGCTTGAGCGCAGCATGGTAACCAACATCGACGGCATGAACGCCAGTGAGACCGAAAACCGGAACGGCCTGAAACAACAGCACAGCCTTCTGTTCAACGCCATTATGGAGGGCCGCGCGGAGGATGCCCGTTCGCTTGCTGGCGCCCATATCCAGTATGTCCAGCGAGCCCTGTCGGAACGCACTGAAACCCGTCGGCGTCAGGAACGCGCAAGCCGACGGGAAATGCTGTCCCGGGGACGGCCCGGGTAGGTCAGGGCAGCTACCGACTGATCGGCCTCGGCAGAAGAGCCGTATTCCTCCGTCTCGCAGTTCTGATGAAAACACCGACAACCTGAATCTGGAGGAACCTATGCAGACCACACTTCGCCGTTCAACAACCGCCGCTCTGGTGGCGGGGGCCCTGTTTACCGGACAGGCCCTGGCTGGAGCCCCCATGGTCAAGGAGCAGGCTCCGGGCTATTACCGGGTCATGCTCGGCAATTATGAGATCACCGCCCTGTCTGACGGCACCGTCAAACTGCCGGTCGATGATCTGCTGCTCAATACAACCAAAGAACACGTCCATGAGCGCCTGGCCAGTAATTACCTTTCGGCGCCGCTGGATACCTCCGTAAACGGCTATCTCATCAATACCGGAGAAAAACTGGTGCTGGTCGATACCGGTGCCGGCAGCCTGTTCGGACCCACCCTGGGAAATCTCGTTGAGAATCTGCGCGCCTCCGGCTATGAGCCGGAACAGGTCGACGATGTCTTCATCACGCACATGCATCCGGATCACGTCGGCGGTCTGATGTCCGATGGCAAGATGGCTTTCCCCAACGCCACCATTCGGGCCAGCCAGGACGATGCCGATTACTGGCTCAGCGAATCCAACCTGGAGGCGGCCAATGAAGACGCCAAGGGCTTTTTCAAGGGTGCCATGGCGTCCCTGAACCCCTATGTGAAGGCCGGGCACTTCAAGGCCTTCGAAGGCGACGCGCAGCTGCTCCCGGGGATCAAGGCGGTTGAAGCGCCGGGGCACACGCCCGGCCACACCATGTATCGCGTGGAAAGTGATGGCCAGGTGATGATGCTGTGGGGCGACCTGATTCACGTCGCGACGGTCCAGTTCCCTGAACCCGATGTCGCGATCCAGTTCGACACCACTCCCGAGAAAGCAGTCATGGAACGCAATCAGGAGTTCGCCCGGGCTGCGGACAAGGGCTATCTGATCGGATCGGCCCATCTGTCATTCCCGGGGCTCGGTCATCTCAACAAGGCCGACAAGGGCTATGAATTTGTGCCCGCCAATTACCACGGCGGCCTCTGATCGGCACAAAAATCCAGGCCGGGGCAGCAACGCCCCGGCTCAGCCTTCCCGTTTTTCCCAGACGGTCACTTCCGAGAAGCTGTGTTGGTATTTGTTGCGGGTTTCCCGAATTACGAACGGGATGCTGTGGGGCCCTACCAAGAGCTCGAAGTGCGGTGCAAGCAGGTCTTTAAGCCCATCGAGGGTCGTGTAGGCCTCCCCGTTCCTGAGAAAGCCCCCGACCCATTCCGCCTTCGGCGTATACTCCTCCAGCCACGTGTACGGAGATGCGATCACCAGCAGCCCCTGATCATTGATCCGCTCATGGATCCGGGTCAGGAATTCGGAGGGCTTATACAAGCGGTCGATCAGATTGGCCGCCAGTACCAGATCGTAGCCACCGAATTCTGAACCCAGCTGACAGGCATCACCCTGATGAAACGCCACTTTCCCGGCGGTCTCCGCCAGCCCGAGTGCGGCCAGGCTGACCTCCCGGTGACTGACCAGCTCCCCCTCTTCCGGCCTGGCGTAGCGCACCCATCCGTCCCGGGCCATCGTGGAGGCCTGCCGCACAAAAGCGTCAGAGAAATCAATGCCCTCAACATGATTAAAGTGGGTCGCCAACTCAAAGGTCGCGCGTCCGCATGCGCACCCGAGATCCAGTGCTTTGCCCGGATAACGACCGTCCATCGCATCGATGCACAGTCTCGCCAGTTCTTTTGGAAAGTTCGGTTCGCCATGCCAGGCCTCACCGAAATGAAATTCCAGGTATTGCGCCAGAGTCGTGTTGTTTTCGTAGTAATCGCCTGCCTCTGCCACGTGTACCTCCTTTGATCCGGTGGATTAATCCACGACGACCCTGCTACTGCGCCATCTTTGGATAAAGCGGTTCGATGACGGGCTTCAGGCCCTTGGCATCGTCTATAAAGAGCTGCAAATGAGGGAACGGAATTTCGATACCGGCAGCGTCGAGGGCTTCTTTGATTCGTTCCAGAATGTCCGCCATGATCCGCGGCTGCACATCAAGGCTGTCTGGTGCAATCCAGGCCTGGACCGTCAGGTTCACCGACGAATCCCCGAGGCTGGTCAACAGCACCCTTGGCTCGAATCCGATCGACTGGAGAACCTCGGGGTGAGCCCTCAATACCGGCATGATGGATTCCCTGGCCGCCTGGGCGGATTCCTTGTAGGCAATGCCAACCGGTATGTTCAGCCGCGTCGCGCCTTCGGCACTGTAATTGACGATTTCCGACGAGGCGACACTGTCGTTGGGGATCATGGTGAAGATGTTGTCCCGGGTTCGAAGCCAGGTGGTCCGGAGGGCAATCTTGACGACTTTTCCATCCTGAACGTTAATCGTTACCCAGTCACCAATCCGGAAGGGCCGCTCCACCAGCAGCGTAATACCGGCAATAAAATTGGACAGCGTCGACTGGGCGGCGAAACCCACGGCGATACCTACGACGCCCAGCCCCGCAACGATCGACACCACATCAAAACCGAACTGTGCCAGGACGGTGGCAATCGCGAAGGTCACCAGGAGTACGGAAAACAGGTTTTCGACCAGCTGTCGGATGGAGGGATCCACTCGATAACGGGCCATCGAGCGCCGGAGGACATGGCCGATGATCAGCCAACCCAGATAAAACCCCATGGCCATGAAACCGGCCTTGGCCGCCGCGGTCAAAAACGCAGCCCCCGCGCCGAACTGAGCCAATATTGCCAAAAAAGCACCCAATATCGCCAGATATCGCAGGGCGGCCGTCGCATGTCCGAAGGCCGGAGACTGGGCTCTCGATCGGCCAATCACCAGTCGCGCCACCCAGGTAATGACCAGATATCCCCCGAAAAACAGACCGAGGTAGACAAGGGAAACCAGAACCTGACTCAAAAGATAAACGCCCAGTTCGCCGAGATTCACCGGACCGCCTCCGAGCGCATCCAGAGTGTCGCCCAGGTTCTGTCTGAACTGCGCGACAAGAGACTCGATCAGATTCTCCGCCATCTTATATTCCCCGTTCTGTCGTCACTCCGGCCTCTTCAGTAAGCGCCGCCACCCAACCTTCAAGCTCTGAATACACGCTCAGATCCAGCACAAACTCCTGCCCCCTTGCCGCGCACGTGAGGTAACACCAGGGAGGATCGAGCCGCCAACGATCCGGATTATGGTGATAGCTTAGCGGGATTTTCCCACCGGATGGGAAAAACGCCGACGGCAGGCGCCATCGGGTCGGCAGTCGGGCAGCCGGATCGGTCAGTATCAGCCGGTCCGCCAAACGCGGAAAGACGCCGCTGTCCGACGCGACATACAGCGTATTCGAAGGGTCCTGCGAATACCGGAAGTGCGGATGATACCGGGCCCAGGGCAATTCGCTTGCCTCAAGTTTATCGACCGGGATCACCTGCCCCACTTCCAGCCACCCCCAGATGGCATGGAAGGGACGAGTGCCCGGCACAAATCGCCAACGCCGCTGATGTATATGCGCCGGGCGGAATACGCCAAAAAACAGAAAGAGATCACCCGCCTGCACGCCCTGGTTGCGCAGGTGGCCCTGGGCCGCTCCCATCTGGCCGAGCAGTGGCCGCCAGCCCGATGCTCTGGGCAGGGACGATGCCAGCAGATCGGGATCCAGGTGGGCTCCATGCCCCCGCCCCACCCGACCACCGGTCAGGTCAGCAGCAATCTTGCCAAGCTGTCGACCTCCGTAATGAATATCTGAATACCGTATGCCGGACTGGGGATCGGGAATGGGTAGCACACATAAAGAGCCGTCTGGCAGCACCGGGCTCGGACAACCACCGGCGGAGGAATCGAAACCCTTCCGGCTCAGGATCAGACGCATGAACGCTCCATAGGATGGGGTGTCAGTGGACGGAAATGGTATCGTAGATGCTGAACGTTTGCCCCTGGACCACGCGACACAGGATCCGAATCAATGAGAATCGTCTGTATTTCGGACACCCACGGCATGCACCGCCAAATTCAGGTCCCCGAAGGCGACCTGCTGATTCACGCCGGGGACAGCCTCGCCCGGGGCACACTCGACGATCTGGAAGACCTGGATGACTGGCTGGGAAGTCTGCCCCACCGACACAAGATCCTGATCGCCGGCAACCACGACTGGTGCTTTCAGGATGAACCGGAGGAGGCCCGTGGCCTGTTGAAACACGCCTGTTATCTGCAGGACGGCGGCGTCGAGATTGAAGGTCTTCGGTTCTGGGGCAGTCCATGGACACCGGTGTTCTTTAACTGGGCCTTCAATCTTGAACGGGGCGATGCCATCGCTGAACGCTGGTCCATGATCCCCGAGAAAATCGATGTTCTGATCACCCATGGGCCACCCGCGGGCATCCTGGATATCGTGCCGGACGGCAAAGGCGACCTGTCCGTCGGCTGCGAGGATCTTGCCGTCGCCGTTGAAAACCGGCAGCCCAGACTCCACATTTTTGGCCACATTCACGAAAGCTACGGGCAGAAACAGCAGGGTAACTCGCTGTTCGTCAATGCCAGCACCTGCACTGGCAGTTTCAAGCCACTGAATCCGCCCGTGGTTCTGGACCTCTGAGGAGCGCCATGTCCGATCAACCCGATTATTCCCTGCTCGAGCTTGCCTCGGTTCGCGAAGGTGACAACGTCGGCACCACACTGGCCAATAGCGTGGCCTATGCCCAGCATGCCGAGGCGCTCGGTTTCAGGCGATTCTGGCTTGCCGAACATCACAACATGGAAGGCATTTCCAGCTCCGCCACTTCGGTTTTGATCGGTCACATCGCCGGCCAGACCCGGAGCATCCGCGTGGGTTCCGGCGGTGTAATGCTACCGAACCATCCACCACTGGTGATCGCCGAGCAGTTCGGGACGCTGGAGTCCCTCTACCCGGGCCGGATCGACCTGGGCCTGGGGCGGGCGCCCGGCACCGATCCGGTCACCGCACGGGCCCTGCGCAGGGACGGACTGGGCGCGGAGCAGTTTCCGGAGGACGTAAGCCGCCTCCAGACGCTGCTGGGGCCACTTCAGCCCGGCCAGTCGGTCAAGGCAATCCCCGGCGCCGGCACCCATGTGCCCATCTGGCTCCTGGGGTCCAGTCTTTTCAGCGCCCAGTTGGCTGCCATGCGAGGCCTCCCCTACGCGTTTGCCGGCCACTTTGCGCCTCGTCTGTATCGGGAAGCGCTCCGGGTCTACCGGGACAACTTCCAGCCCTCGGATCAGCTGGACCGCCCCTACAGCATGCTGGCGGTGCCCGCGATTCCCGCCGACTCCGTGGATGAGGCCCGCTTCCTGGCCACCACCAGCTATCAGCGTATCCTCGCACTCTTCCGGGGCCAGCCGCTCTGGATGAAACCACCGGTCAAATCCATGGCGGGCCTCTGGAACGCCGGCGAGGAAGCCAGTGTGAAAGATTTTCTGGGGTTACAGCTACTGGGAGACGCCGAGGCCATTCGCCAGCAACTCGACCAGTTGCTGAGCACGGTGGAGGTCGATGAATTGATGTTTACCGTGGACATCTACGACCCTGAGAAACGGCGACACGCCCTCGATATTCTTGCAGCCACCCGGAGCCCGCAATGACCGACACTCTGCATGTCTTCCTTTCCCACGGCCTCGAAAGCGGCCCGGGAAGCACCAAGATCCAGGCCATGAAGTCGGCCGCAGGGGCCTTTCCAGGCGTCCATGCGATTGCAGTCGACCATCGCAGCAGCAAGGACCCGGACGTGCGGCTTTCCCAGATGCGCGACGCGATGGCGACCGCCGGGGCCACGCCTGAACGCACCGTACTCGCCGGCTCCAGCATGGGTGGCTGGGTGTGTGCACAACTGAGTTCAGAGTCTCCGGTGCTCGGGTGTTTCATGCTGGCACCGGCACTTGCCCTGCCCCGCTATCCCCAGTCACGCCCCCTGATCCAGGCCAGGTACAGCCGGATCATTCATGGCTGGGACGACGATGTCGTCCCGGTAATGCCGGTTCTGGAACTGGCCCATGAACAGCGCCTGACCACACTGGTGTTACCCGACGGGCATCGGCTCGAACACAGCGTTGATCGGGTGGTGCAGGAGTTCACGGAGTTCCTTGCCAGCTGCCTTGGCGAACCGAATCAATCCTAAATTCATGCACTTGCGATTCCGCTAAAACCTGTATACCGGGTTTAGTTATTTCCGCCATTTTCTTGCGAAAAGCCCATTGTTTTGCCAGTCTTTATAAATGTAACAATGGATTAACGTAAAAAAACGAAGCGGAGACAACCCGATGAGCAGCTTGAGTAAATTCAGGAAACTGGCCGGCATTACGGCCCTGGCCCTGGCAGGATTGACCGCAGCTAGCGTGGTTAACGCAGATACCTGGCGCTACGCCCACGAAGAGTACGAAGGCGACGTCCAGGACGTATTCGCTTACAAGTTCAAGGAATACATCGAGGATCATTCCGATCACGATGTGAAGGTTTACCGTTTTGGTGAACTGGGTGAATCCAGCGACATTATGGAGCAGACCCAGGCCGGTATCCTGCAGTTCGTGAACCAGTCTCCCGGTTTCACCGGTGCGCTGATTCCTGAAGCCCAGATCTTCTTCATCCCGTATCTGATGCCGACGGACATGGACAGCGTTGTCCGGTTCTTCAAGGAGAGCAAGGCCATCAACGACATGTTCCCGAAACTGTATGCGGAGCATGGCCTGAAACTCCTGCAGATGTATCCGGAAGGGGAAATGGTGGTCACGGCGGACGAGCCAATCACCAAGCCGGCGGATTTCAAGAACAAGAAGATCCGGGTCATGACCAACCCGCTTCTCTCCGCCACATACGAAGCCTTCGGCGCCACCCCGACGCCACTGCCCTGGGGTGAGGTCTACGGCGCACTGCAGACCAACATGATCCAGGGTCAGGAAAACCCGATCTTCTGGATCCAGTCCGGTGGACTGTATGAAGTATCCCCGAACCTGATCTTCACCCACCACGGTTGGTTCACTACCGCCATGATGGCGAACCAGGATTTCTACAACGGCCTGTCCGACAAGGACAAGCAACTGGTCCAGGACGCAACGGATTACGCGTTCAAGAAGATTCTGGTGCACATCGACGGTCTGGCTGAGGAAGCCCTTCAGAAGATCAAGGATGCCAGCGACAAGGTCACCATCACCCGTCTGACCGACGAACAGATCAAGGCCTTCAAGGCGCGCGCGCCGCAGGTCGAGAAGAAGTTCATCGAGATGACTGGCGACAGCGGGAAGAAACTGCTGGACCAGTTCAAGGCGGATCTGAAGAAAGTTCAGTCTGAAACCAACTGAACCCGGTAAGGAGGCTCCCCAACAGGGGAGCCTTCCTGTCTGAAGAGTTTAACCCGCGATCCTGACGACGTCCTTCCCGAACAGGGTCGCTTTTTCGGAGCAGAATCCCATGTCCGAGAAGTCTCCGGAGATTGAAGACGACACCGGTTCCTACGAGTCCGGTCTGCCCGGCTTTCTGGGCACCATCGATATCGCTATCAGCAAAATCGAAGCGGTCATGCTTGCCCTCGGCGTTATTCTCATGGCGCTCAACACCTGTGTGAACGTGATCGCCCGCTTTGTGTTCCAGGAGGGGCTGTTCTTCTCCGGTGAGATTAACCGGATTCTCATCATCCTGATCACCTTTGCGGGTATTGGCTATGCCGCAAGGCACGGGCGCCACATCCGCATGTCCGCGGTTTACGACGCGCTTCCCGTAAAAGGCCGAAAGGTACTGATGATCATCATCGCCCTGTTCACTTCTCTGGTGATGTTCTTCCTCTGTTACTACTCCTATGGTTACATCGAAACCCTGTTCAGCCGTGGGCGGATCCTGCCTGCATTGGGCTTCCCGATCTGGTGGATCTATATCTGGGCGCCCGTGGGGTTTGCTATCACCGGCATCCAGTATTTCCTGACCGCAATCAAGAATTTCACGAGCGAGGACGTCTACCTATCGACGGGGGTTGTCGATGGTTATGCGGATACCGAGTCGGAAATCTGAGCCCTGCAGCAGCATTAACGAAGGATAAGAGACCATGGCAACAATAATGATGGCCGTCATGATTGGGTTGCTACTGCTTGGCTTCCCAATGATGGTTCCACTGATTACCGGCGCGGTAATCGGCTTTGTGATGACGTTTGACGGCTTTGGCCAGATGCAGACGTTCGTCCAGCAAATGATGGGCGGCATCCGCCCGGCTTCTCTGATAGCGGTCCCCATGTTTATTCTGGCCGCCGACATCATGACCCGCGGACAGTCCGCAGACCGGCTGATCAATATGGTGATGGCCTTCATCGGCCACGTAAAAGGCGGCCTGGCCATCAGTACCGCCGCTTCCTGCACCCTGTTTGGTGCGGTGTCCGGTTCCACACAGGCGACGGTTGTGGCGGTGGGCTCTCCCCTACGCCCCAAAATGCTCAAGGCCGGCTACTCCGATGCGTTCACCCTGGCACTGATCATCAATTCCAGTGACATCGCATTCCTGATCCCCCCCAGTATCGGCATGATCATCTATGGGGTTATCTCGGAAACGTCCATTGCCGAACTGTTCATTGCCGGCATTGGCCCGGGGCTTCTCATTCTTTTCATGTTCTCTCTCTACTGCCTGTTCTACGCCTATAAGAACAACGTCCCCGTTGAAGAGAAATCCACCTGGAAAGAACGTGCAATCTCGGTGAGGGACGCCCTCTGGCCGCTGTTCTTCCCAGTCATCATCGTCGGCGGCATCTACGGCGGCATCTTTAGTCCCACCGAAGCTGCGGCGGTCTGCGTGCTGTATGCATTCCTGCTGGAATTCGTCGTCTTCCGCTCGCTCAAGCTCTCGCACATCTGGACCATTTCCAAATCCACAGGGCTGATAACCGCCGTCGTGTTTATTCTGGTGGCCGTCGGTAATGGTTTCTCCTGGATCATCTCCTTTGCCCAGATTCCACAGACCATCCTTGAATCTGTCGGCGTCAATGAAGCGGGACCGGTGGGCGTTCTGATCGCCATCTGCGTGTCGTTCTTTATCGCCTGCATGTTTGTGGATCCCATTGTGGTGATCCTTGTGCTGACGCCGATTTTTGCGCCAGCGGTCCAGGCGACCGGACTGGATCCAGTACTGGTCGGTGTACTCATCACCCTGCAGGTCGCCATCGGCTCGGCTACGCCGCCGTTTGGCTGTGACATCTTTACGGCCATAGCCATCTTCAAGCGTCCCTATATGGACGTTATCCGTGGCACACCGCCGTTCATTGTCATGCTGGTTGGAGCAGCGGGGTTGATCATTGCGTTCCCCGACATTGCGCTATTCCTGCGGGATATCGCCTTCAGAGATTAAAACGCCGGTCAGGTACCTGAGGAGAGATACATGTTCAAGCGAATGCTGGTGGCCGTCGATGGTTCCAAGACGTCAATGAAGGCCCTCGACCAGGCGATTGAGCTTCAGAAACTCATGCCGGACGCCGAGATTCTCATTCTGTGCGTCTACAAGCACCACAGTCTGTTCGAGGCCTCCCTTTCCATTGGCCGCCCGTCCGACATGGACATCCCGGACAAGGTTTTGTCTGAATACGCCAAGGGAGTGGTGAATCACGCCAAGGAACTGGCGAAGGAGCACGGTGCCACCAAAGTGCGGGGATTCGTAAAAGCGGGGAAACCGTCAAGGGCGATCATCAAGTTTGCCGAAGAGAAAGACGCAGACCTGATCGTCGTTGGCACCATGGGCACGAACAGCGACAAGGATGGCATCTTCCTCGGCAGTGTCTCCCACCGTGTGGCCTCCCACGCCAAATGTCCGGTACTGGTGGTCTGATTCGTCAGCCTGCCGTTCAAACGCTCTGGGGGGTGGCCGACGCAACCCGGTCACGCCCCCCGGCCTTTGCTCGGTAAAGAGCCTGGTCGGCCTGACGAATCAGGTTGCTCATAAGCTCTGTTGACTCGGGCCAGCTGGCCACTCCGACCGATACCGTGATTTTCCCCAGGTCCACGCCTTTTTCCAGACAGGTTGCCCGGGCAATGGATTGTCTCAGATCCTCGGCACGTTCCGCGGCTTCCGCCAGCGGCGCCTGCGGCATCATCACCAGAAACTCCTCGCCACCGTAGCGGCAGACAGTATCACTCTCCCGGAACTGTTGCCGGAGCAAGTCGGCCACCATCCTCAGGACGCCATCGCCCGCCGGATGACCATAGGTATCGTTGAACTGCTTGAAGTGATCGATATCGATCAGGAGCAGACTCAGGGGGTGGCCATTACGCTGTGCCAGCGCGCCTTCATGGGCGAAGAGTTCGTCGAAAAACCGCCAGTTTTTCAGCCCGGTGAGGGAATCTTCGTAGGAAAACCGCTGTAACTCCTCCCTCAGCAGGATGCCGGACAGTGTCACGCCTATCTTGTCGAGAAACTGTTGGGTGGAAGACACAATCCGGGCACTGCCGTAGTCTCTGAGCCCTTCTTCCAGGACCGGCCCATCGAGCAGGAGAACGCCTTCCGTTAAGAGGCCAGAGGGCGACTGCACGTTCATACGAAAACAGATAACGCCGTCGCCACGGCCCGCCATACTGCCGTCCTCCAGCAACCGCGTCTCCGGAAGTGGTCCGGCTCCTCCCAGGGACACAGGGAAGCGATGACTGGACGGCGCATCTGCCCAGCAGACGACCCGCTCATAGAAATTGTCCGCCACGCGTCGGTAAAACGCCCCTGTGAGGGGCCGGCAGAGTTCCGGTATGGAAGACGCGAGAACCTGAAAGGCCTGATCGATTCCGTCCTGGTCCTGCAGCTTCGCAATCACATTCGCCAGCTGACGTCCTTTGCGTGTTTCCAGCATTAGCAGCCTTGCCCGGGCCCGCTCGCGCTCTGCCAGCGACTCCGCCCGGGCGGTACGTTCCCTGACTTGCTGCTCCAGCGTCCGATTCAGTTCATTCAGGGAACGCTGGGACGAGACATAGTGCCGTGCAGTGATGGTCACGACCGCCAGCGAGAACGCCAGGGCGCCCCAGCTCACCGGAACCCGGCCCCAGGGCAGGATACTGTGGGCAACCGCCATGTCCAGGACCAGCAGCAGGGAGAAAAGCCCGAAAGTACCAAGCAGCACCTGTTGTTCCCGCAATAACCCTCGAAAATGACGGATGGCGATGGCCGTCATCAACACCAGACTCACCAGGAACAGGGCATCGAATACCGGAAACGTTGACGACAGATCCACGGCCCCGACCAAAGCCAGAGCAATCGCCCCGGCCGCGTATCCCAGATGAAACTTCCAGATCCACTCCAGCCATTGCACAGACTGTGACTTCAGCCATTGGGACAGGAGCAACGCCATGGCCACAGGAATCAGATAGTAGGACCCCGCCGCCAGGTAATCCCACACCAGGGGATGATATGAGATCAACAGACTCGCCTGACTCTCGGATACCAGCATGACGGCAGTCGCTGCAGAAAACAGCGCCAGACTGGTGAAGTTCGGGTTCTGGGGCTGCATCATCGCAAACAGCAATGCCAGCATCGCGATCAGCGCGCAAAAACCCGCGATCACCAGTGACTCAGTGGATGTGTCCAGAACTCTCAGAACGAGGTCCGGTTTGTCCATGATGGCCACTTCACCCCACAGGCCGATATCGGTGTAATTGGAGAAAACCCTGAAATAGATCGGTTGGCCCGCGTAGTTTTCCGGGAGTGAAATGGCGTGCCAGGGCCAGCCTTCGAAGGGCCCTTTCCCCTCGGCATCAAAGGTGCCGTACTGATAGATCTTCTTACCGTCGAACCAGACCTGGACGATGATGTCGACACTGTAGATATAGAGGATTGGTGCCTGCCAGCTGCCTTCCGGCAAGGTCACCCTGAACCAGGCATGGTCGTGACCGTTCCGGCCGGGTGGATTGGAGGGAAAGGCAATGGAGTGCCACTGCTCCGGGGCGTGCTGCCGGGTCCACACAGGCACGCCGGCCTTGTCGAAGGGTGAATCGCCCCAGCGGTACTCCCAGCCCTCATCCACGGACTGGGAGGCAGCAAATGCAGCCACCGGCAGACAGCAAATCAGCCAAAGCCGCAGAAACCAGATTGCAGGAGTTGCCAGTTGTTGCACCGTGAGGAACCTGAGAGATGAAGCCTTTGGCGTCAGTATAGCCTCAGTCCATGAACAAAAGGGAGCCTGGGATAAAACAGGCCCGGCAAGCCATCCTACGATTTCCTGGTGTCCCCCCGGGTCACCAGCAGGGCAAGGAGAGCGGACGCGACCATCAGGAACAGGGCGACCGCATTGAGCACCGGCGTCGAACCTTCCCTGAGGCGGTTGAAGAGCGCCACCGTTAACGGCGTATCGCTTCCGGTGAGCATCACCGTGGTGTTGAAGTTCTCGAATGACATCAGGAATGCCATGGCCGCGGCCCCGAGAATCGATGGCATCAGCCAGGGCAGCGTCACGGTAAACCAGGCCACAACGGGCGTCGCACCCAGATTGAGCGCTGCCTCTTCGAGCTGCCGGTCAAACTTTCGCAGCCGAGAGGCAATCACCAGGGTTGCCAGTGTGGTGATGAAGGTTACCTGTCCCATCACGACCAGCGTCATGCCCGGGCGGAATACATCCAGTTCTATGCCCCAACTCCGGGAAAGATCGTTGGCCATACCACTGTAGAACACCAGGATGGAGACCCCGAGAATCACGCCCGGGATCACCAGGGGAAGCAGCATCAGCAGGTACAGAAGCTCCTTGCCACGGAATTCGAGTCGCTCGAACAGCACGGCGTTGGCACAACCGAGTGCCACGCTGCAGAGCGTCACCCAGAATGCAATCTGGGCACTGACCCACAGCGCCGACAGCAGAGTGTCGTCATGGAACAGACCGGTCCTTCCACCGGACCCATCCGCGAAATACCAGTCCAGGGTAAACCCTTTCCATGGTAACGACGGAAAGGGGGCGTCGTTGAAGGCAAAGACCGCGGTCACCAGCAGAGGTAGGGCCAAGTAGACGAAAAACGCCACCAGGTAGGTCAGGTAAAGAGCATCAAACAATCGGGAGCGTGGAACGGAACGGATCATGACATTACCCCATCACCTTGCGCAGCGACTGTCCGGTCACCCGGAGTCCGATCCAGACGATGAAGGACGACAGGACCAGCAACAACACCCCCAGGGCAGCCCCCTGCTCCCAGTTGAAGCGTGTGATGAACTGGGTGAAGATCTGCTGGGTGAACCAGGCGCTGTCCTTGCCGCCCATCAGGATCGGCGTCAGGTAACTGCCGAGTGTGAGCATGAAGACAACGATGCAGCCGGAGACAATACCGGGCATGGCCCAGGGCACGACGATTTCCCGCAGAACGGTGAAATGGCCGCCGCCAAGGTCGTAGCCGGCTTCCACCAGGTTTTCGTCCATACCCTCAAGGGTTGTCACCAGCGGCACAACCATGAATAGCAGGCCGTTGTAGACCAGGCCAATAATCACGGCCACGTCGTTGTACAGCATCTCCACCGGGCCGTCCGCCCAGCCCAGCGCCTGTAGCCAGGTACTGAACACACCACTTTCCCGCAGCAGGATCATCCAGCCGTAGGTCCGGACCAGTTCGCTGGCCCAGAAAGGAATCAGGCAAGCGAGGAACAACAGCCCCTTGGAACGCCCCCGTGCCAGCTTCGCGATGTACCAGGCGATGGGAAACGCGATGACCAGGGTCAGAAAGGTCGTGAACAGGGACATCACCCCGGTCCGCACAAACGTCCGCCAGTAATAGGACTCGGAGAAGAAATTCTGGTACTGCTGAAGGCCCCAATCCAGCGTATCCCAGCTTTCACGGACCTGGAAAGACACCCTCAGCATCTGCAAATGCGGCAGGAGCACCAGCAGGACGATCCACAGCAGGAACGGGGTGAGTAAAAGCCACAGTGACAGGCGACCGGCGGAAGATCTCATGCACCCCCCGCAGGGAAAACCCGGGCCAGCATGGGATCCCAGCCGAGCTGCAATGTCGCGCCCTCGCTCAGCCCTGGCGCCGAACCGTCCTGGGGCAGGCGCGCGAACAGAGTTTGGCCGGAACTGGTCACTTCTACCCGACTGTTGGCGCCGTCAAACAGGGTTGTGTCAACGCTGGCCTGGACGGTCGAGAAATCCGGTTTGAGCGCCTCACCCGCCAGCACCAGCGATTCTGGCCGGACAAACAGTTCCGCCCGCTCGCCCACCGCCGGTGCCTGGGACGCCATACGACCCCGGACCAAGCCTCCATCGTCCAGCCGTACTTCTGCCAGCCCTTCACGGACACTGATCAGCTCACCCGCCAGGCGGTTGTTATCGCCGACAAAGCCAGCCACAAAGGGCGTTGCCGGTTCCCGATACAGCTCTTCCGGCGGTGCGACCTGGTCGAACCGGCCATTTTTCATGACCGCCACCTGATCGGACATCACCATGGCTTCGGACTGGTCGTGGGTAATGTAGACAAAGGTGGTGCCAAACGCCTTCTGGAGGTGCTTCAGCTCAACCTTCATCTGTTCGCGCAACTTCAGATCCAGCGCACCCAGCGGCTCATCGAGCAGCAGCAGGGTGGGCTCAAGCACCAGACACCGGGCCAGGGCCACCCGCTGGCGCTGGCCGCCGGACAACTGTTGGGGATTCCGGTTCTCCGTACCCGGCAAACCCACCTGCTCCAGCACCCGGGCGACACGCTTTTGCCGCTCCGCAGCCGGAACCCCCCGACGCTTGAGCCCATAGGCAATGTTGTCGCCGACGGACATGGTGGGAAACAGGGCCAGATGCTGGAACACCATGTTCACTGGCCGCCGGTTGGGCGGGACCTCATTCATCCGCTGGCCCCGTATACGGATTTCCCCTTCATCGGGGCGATCGAAGCCGGCCAACAGGCGCAACAGGGTCGTCTTGCCACAGCCAGACGGCCCCAGAATGGAGAAGAACGTACCCGCCGGTACGTTCAGGGAGACGTGGTCCACCGCGGCGTTATCGCCAAAGCGGCGGACCAGACCGCTGCAGGACAGGTCAGACTCGGATGCCATGGCAATCAGTTCGCCGCCTGAACCCGATCGAGCACCTGCCCTTCCATGGTTTCCAGTCCCGGGGGTACCGGCGGATACCATTTAATATTATTGATTGCCTGATCCGTGAAGCTGGCCCGGTAGGCATCCCGGAGATCCGATTTCACGTATTCGTCGGCGCCCTTGGAGGCGGTGAAATTCCCCGAGGCGTTGGTGATCTTGGCGGCAATCTCCGGCTGCATCACGAAGTTGATCCACTTGTAAGCAGCTTCTTCGTTCTCGCTGCGCCGGGGGATGGCAAAGGTGTCAATCCAGCCCAGGGCGCCGGACTCGGGCGCGACAAACCGAATGTCAGGATTTTCAGCATTCAGCTTCCAGCCACCGGCATCCCAGGCCATAGCCGCCTTTACCTCACCAGTGCGCAGCAGTGCCAGAAGCTGGTCGCCGCCGGTCCAGTAGGTTTTGACGTTGGCCTTGCAGTCGATCAGCTTGTCTTCCACTTTTTTCATGATGGACTGATACTGGTCCCGGTCGTTATAGGCGGCAAACGGATCCATTCCCATGGCGAAGGCAAATCCAATCAGCGTCGGGCGTTTGAGCCGGTAGCTGACGTCCCCGGCCACCGACGGATCGCACAGATCGGTGTAGTCCTTGACCGTGTCCGCCACGGAACTGTGCACAATCAGGCCACTGGTGCCCCAGACCGATGGCACGCCGTAGTAGTCGTTGCCCAGTTTGGTGGCATCCTGTGTGGCCTTGACCATGGAGGACTGCAGCTGATCGGTATTGATGCGGCTGTAATCGATCGGCTTGTAGATATTGAACTGGCGCTGAACACCAACGATACGGTCCTGGCTGGGCTGGGCCAGGTCGAAACCGGCACCCCCGGTGGCCCGGAGCTTGGAGATCATGTCCTCGTTATTGGACAGGGTGATCTTTACATCGATACCGGTTTCTTTTTCGAACTGGGCTACCACCTCATCGGGGGCGTAGCCACCCCAGGTAATCAGGCGCAGTTCTTCGGCGAACAGGCTGCCGGAGAAAGTCGCGGCAGCCAGGAAGGTGGCGCCAAGCAGTGCGGATTTCCGTGTCGTGCGCAATGTCATGATCGTTCATTCCCCTGATAGCGGTCGGTAACAAGTTTGCTAACCAAGTGTTATCAGGAAGTTATAGACCATGTATTGCAGTTTTGTGAAACCCGCCCTGCCTGCCGGAGGATTACTGGCCGGATTTCAGCATTTCCCAGTATTTGGCATAGACCTGAAGGGCCTCGTCACCGATATCTACCTGGAACTCAGCATTCTTCATGTCTTCCGGTGTCGGATAGCTGGCCCGATTGTTGGCCACGTCCTTGTCCAGCAGATCCCGGGCTTTGAGATTCGGTGTCGCATACCCGATGTCCTCACTGATCAATGCGGAAATCTCGGGCCTCAGCACAAAGTTGATGAACTTGTAGGCGGCCTCGGGATTGCGGGCATTCTTGGGAATCACGAAGCTGTCCAGCCAGGCAATGATGCCTTCTTTCGGATAGACGTACTTCAGGGATGGCATGGTCTCCTGGGCCATCACCGCCTCGCCGTTCCAGATCATGCCGACATCGGTTTCACCCTCGAGATAGGGCACACGGGGGGCATCCGAGTTGAAGGTACGGACGGATGGCATCAGCTCCTTGAGCTTCTCATAGGCGGCCTTGATTTCGTCCGGGTTGGTACTGTTGCCGGAATACCCCAGCACCCGGAGACCAACGTGGAACACCTCGCGCATGTCGTTGGTGAGCATGACCCGGCCCTTGAACCGTTCGTCCCAGAGATCGGCCCAGGAATCCACCGGCTCTTTGACATCGGCGGTATCCACCGCAAGGCCGGTGGTACCCCAGAGGTAGGGAATGCTGTACTGGTTGTCCGGGTCGATATCCAGATTGGTCAGCTCCGGATCCAGATTGTCGAACCCTTTGATTTTGCTCCGGTCGATCTTTTTCAGCAGGCCTTCCTGGCGCATCTTGCTCACGTAATAGGTGGACGGAACGGCCAGGTCGTACGCAGCGCTGTCGTCCAGCAGCTTGAGCTTGGCATACATGGCTTCGTTACTGTCGTAGGTGGTGTAGACCACCTGGATGCCGGTTTCCTCCTGGAAACGATCCAGCACCTCCTGGGGCATATACTCGGACCAGTTGTAGAGGTTGAGAACCTGGGGTTCCTCGGAACTGCAGCCCGTCAGGCCCAGGGCCAGCAGGGCGGCCAGTGCGAGTTTTTTCATTGTTTGCTCCTTGTGAGTATCCATTGCGACAGCGATAGCATGACCAGTGAAAACACCAGCAACAGCGTGCCCAGGGCATTCACCTCAGGCTTGAGCCCCACCCGCACCATGGAATAGATGCGCAGCGGGAGAATCTCGTAGGTGGGGCCACTGACGAACGTACTGACCACCACATCATCCAGTGACAGTGTAAACCCCAGCAGCCAACCTGCCAGAAGGGCCGGCATGATCACCGGGATGAGCACCGTCCGGGTCATGGTGAAATCACTGGCACCCAGATCCCGGGCCGCTTCGGGCAGGCTCTCATCAAAGCCGCTGAGCCGGGCCATGACCGTAATCACCACGAAGGGCAGACAGAAGGTGACGTGGGCCAACAGCAGGGATACATACCCCAGCTGTATCCCCACCAGCAGGAACAGTGCCAGCAGGGAGATCGCCAGGACGATTTCCGGTGACATCATCACCACGAACAGCATGCCGTTCAGGACTCTTTTGCCGCGAAACCGGTAACGATGCAGCGCCAGGGCAGTCAGCCCCCCGATCAGGGTGGACACCGTAGCCGCGGAAAGCGCCAGCCACAGGGAGTTCCACATGGCCTCTACCATGGCGTGGTTGTTGAACAGGGTTTCATACCAGCGCAGGCTCAGGCCGCCCCAGGTGTAACCGCTACGGGAATCGTTGAAGGAAAACACCACCAGCACCGCAATGGGCACATACAGCAGTCCGTAGATGAGCATCAGCCAGGCTCGGGGTAGCCATCGGATCATGCCGATCCCTCCTCGCCGATGCGCTGTTTGCTGATACGGTGGGCCAGCATGAGAACGGCCATGGTGAGGGTCAGGACAATGCTC
This sequence comes from Marinobacter santoriniensis NKSG1, assembly GCF_000347775.1. Lineage (GTDB taxonomy): Bacteria > Pseudomonadota > Gammaproteobacteria > Pseudomonadales > Oleiphilaceae > Marinobacter > Marinobacter santoriniensis. The sequence goes on along the minus strand of NZ_APAT01000024.1, from coordinate 87,063 downwards.
GCGGCGGCCCCGAAAGGCCAGTTACGGGCATCCAGAAACTGGTTCTTGATGACATTACCCACCAGCAGGTTCCGGGAGCCTCCGAGAATGTCCGGCACGAAGAACAACCCCATGGCCGGAAGCAGGACCAGCATGACGCCTGCCAGAACCCCCGGAAGGGTCAGCGGGACGATAACGTGCACGAAGGTCGCGAAACGACCGGCCCCCAGGTCGTGGGACGCCATGACCAGCTCCTCCCGGAGGTCATCGAACACCGAGTACAGGGGCAGAATCATGAACGGCAGCAGCAGGTACACCAGCCCGATAATCACGGCGCCCTCGGTGTACAGCATCCGCACCGGTTCATCGATCCACCCCAGTGACAGCAGCGCAGAGTTGATGAGCCCGTTGGTCGCCAGGATCAACTTGAGCGCGTAGGTCCGGACCAGCGAATTGGTCCAGAACGGCACGATCAGAAAGAAGATCAGCAACAGCTGACGCCGTTTCTCCACTTTCGAAAGCGCCCAGGCGAAGGGATATCCGATCAACAGGCAAGCCAGTGTCGTGACGGCGGCCATGTAGAGGGAGTGCAGAAACACATCCAGGTACAGCGGATCCATCAACTGGCGATAGGCGTCGAGATTCAGGGGCAGCGAGAGAAAGCTGCCGGGATCCCGGGTCATGACACTGGCGCCGACCACCAGCAGATTCGGCGCCAGTACCAGGAACAGCAACCAGCCCCACACCAGGACCAACACGGCCGTTCTGAACGGCTGCTGGCGAATGCTAGACATCGTCGGCGAGACTCCCGATGTTGGCAACCGTGGATTCTTCCGGCAGCAGCCACTCCCAGCCATCCACCCAGCTCACCCGCACCGGCTCGCCCAGCCGATAGTCGAACGCCGGATCGTCCTCGTCGAAAAACTCGCTGGCCAGTACCTCGGTGCCATCGTCAAGATGGATCACCGAGTCGAGCGTGCTGCCCTTATAGTTCCGTTCGACAATCCGGCCGGCCAGCCCCTGTTCATCGGACGGCTCCAGCACCCGGATGTCCTCCGGTCGCAAAAGCACATGCACGGTCTGCCCCGGATGGAGCTCGAAACCGGGTTTCCTCAGGGTCCGTTTCAGGCCGAAAACATCCACGATGATTTCACCGCCGTTAATGGCATCAACCGTTCCCGGGAAGAAATTGGTCTCGCCCACGAATCGGGCCGTGAAAAGGTTGGCCGGGCGCTCATACACTTCCCTTGGCGTGCCAAGCTGCTGGACGACACCGTCCTTGAGCACCACCACCCGATCGGACATGGACAACGCCTCTTCCTGGTCGTGGGTCACAAACACGAAGGTAATCCCCAGCTCCCGTTGCAGCCGTTTCAGCTCAATCTGCATGGTGCGCCGAAGCTTGTAGTCGAGGGCGGACAAGGGTTCATCCAGCAACAAAAGACGGGGGCGCTTGACCACTGCCCGGGCGATCGCCACCCGCTGCTGCTGACCGCCGGACAATTGCTGGGGCTTGCGGCGAGCGTAGTCCTGGAGCTGAACCATGGCCAGGGCTTCACCGACCCGATCGCGAATCTCGTCGGCGGGTCGCTTTTCCATCTTCAAGCCATAGGCAACGTTGTCGAAAACCGACATGTGGGGAAACAGCGCATAGTGCTGAAACACGGTGTTCAACGGACGCCCTTCAGGAGGCGTGCCTGTCAGATCCACACCGGAAAGCGAAATCGCCCCACAGTCCGGCTGCTCAAATCCGGCAATGAGTCGAAGCAGCGTCGTTTTACCGCAACCGGACGGTCCAAGCAGCGTGATGAACTCCCCGTCGTAGATATCCAGGTCGAGGGAATCCAGAACGGTCTTGCCGCCGAATTGCTTGGTGAGATTGCTCAGAGAAAGCAGTGTCTGTGTCATCGGCCCTGCCCGCATAAAGAGCGGCCTATTTTTCCAGAAAGCGCCAAAAACAAAAAGGGGCGTCGGCATTGTGCCGACGCCCCTCTCTTACGCTTCTGATCGGTATTGGATTACTCGGTCGCCGAGCTTTCCAGATACGCCTTGTCAGAAATGTTGGTCCATTTGCGGACAATCTTCAGGTAATCACGCTGGGAAGAAATGATCTTCCGGGCCATCGGATCCTTCTCGGCGTACTGCTCAAGCAGCTTGTCGGTGGTCTTGCGAAGGGCGTTGATGACCTCTGGCGGGAACACCTTGTGCTGCACGTCCGGGTAGTTTTCCTTCATCTTGTCCCACGCCATGGCATTCTCGTGGTAGCTTTCGATGTACATATCGTGGGCGGCGGTGCGCATGGCAACCCTCAGGATTTCCTGCAGGTCTGCCGGCAGCTTGTCCCAGGTCTTCTCATTCACCAGGAACTGCACCTCGGCACCCGGCTCCTGCCAACCGGAGTAGTAGTACTTGGCAATCTGCTGGAAGCCCATGGGGAAATCCAGAGCCGGACCGACCCACTCGGCGGCATCGATGGTGCCACGCTCCAGCGCGCTGAACAGCTCTCCCGGCGGAATGTTGGTCACCGCCACACCCAGCTCGGACATAACCTCGCCGGCCAAGCCGGGTGTCCGCATTTTCAGACCTTTCAGGTCGTCCAGGGATTTGATTTCCTTGCGGAACCAGCCGCCCATCTGGTTACCGGTGTTGCCCCCCGGGAACGAAAGCAGCCCATACGGACGATACACTTGTTCCATGAGGTCCATACCGCCGCCATAGTAGAACCAGGCATACATCTCCGGCGCGGTCAGGCCGAACGGAATGGTGGTGAAGTACATGGCATTCGGGATGGTGCCCTTGTAATAGTACGAGGCAGTGTGGCCCAGGTCGTACTGACCGGAACGCACCATGTCGAAGATGCCGAACGGTGCCTTGTGCTTGCTGGACGGATCAATCCGGATTTTCAGCCGGCCGTCGGACATTTTTTCCGCCATTTCGGCGAAGTGCTTGGTGGTCTCTGCCAGGATCGGCGTGTTCGGTCCCCAGGTCTGTGCGAGGCTCAGGTTGTAGGTTTCCTGGTCCTGGGCAAGCGCGGAGGCACTGAACGCCGAGGTCGCCACAGCGATCGCGGCCAAGAAGGTCTTGCGAAGATTCATGATGTTAGCTTCCGTTTTTGTTGGTATGTATGACAAGTGTCATTAACAGCAGCATAATAGCCTGCCAACGGCCCGAGGCCAATGGCCCCGGACCGACAACGCTCCGGTGGTCAGACCTTGAACTGTCCCACCAGCTCCCGGAGATTCTCACCCAGTCGCGCCAGCTCATGGCTCGCCTCGTTGGTCTGGGTTACGCCAGTGTCACTGCGCTGGGCAGCATCCACGATCCGGACCACGTTCTGGTTGATCTCCTCGGCCACCTGGCTCTGTTGTTCGGCCGCCGTCGCGATCTGCGTGACCTGGTCGTGGATCTGCGTCACCGACTTCTCGATGGTCGTCAGTGCCGAGGTCGCGTGATCAATCCGCTCCACGGTCGATTCCGAACTCTTCCGGGAATGATTCATCCGTTCAACGGCAGCCCGGGATTCTGTGACGAAGCCGTCAATCATCTCCCGTATCTGATCCGCCGATTCGGCACTGCGCTTGGCCAGCTGCCGGACCTCGTCTGCCACCACCGAGAAGCCTCGGCCATGCTCACCGGCACGGGCTGCCTCGATGGCCGCATTCAGAGCCAGCAGGTTGGTCTGTTCGGTCACCGCATGGATCACGTCGAGCACCTGCTGGATCTCGTCGGACTTTTCCGCCAGGGCATCGATGCTGGCCGAGGTGCTCTTGATCTCTTCGGACAGCTGATTCACCGAACTCTGGGCACTGGTGATGGTCTCGCCCCCTTCCCGGGCCATGCGATCGGCGTCAGACGCCGCACTTTCAACCTCATTGGCGTTACCGGAGATCTGCTGGATGGTGGCCGCCATTTCATTGATAGCAGAAGCGATCTGATCGGTTTCGGAGCCCTGCTCCTGTACCGACTGTCGGGTTTCATTGGCCACCCGGCTGAGCTCTTCAGCAGCAGACGCCAGCTGATCCGTGGTCGCGCCCACATCGCGAATGGTGTTCTGGATCTTTACCACGAAGTGGTTGAACCGTCGGCCCAGCTCGGACAGCTCATCGGTTCCTTCCTCAGGAAGGCGCTGACGGAGATCGCCGTCGCCATCGGCAATCTCCTGCATCATGTCACTGACGCTCTTCAGCGGTTTGGTCACCGTGCGGCCGACAAACAGCCCGATCAGTACCGCAATGACAACCACAATCACGGTCGCCAGCAGAATAAAGCCCAGCGCCCGATCAATGCTCTTTTCAATTTCGACCTTCGACGCGGCCACCACCTTCTTGATGTCGGTGACGTAAACACCGGTACCGATCATCCAGTCCCACCCCGGGATAATGGTGGAGTAGGACACTTTCGGTTCTTCATTGCCCGAGGCCGGGTTCATCCATGTGTAAGACAGGAAACCACCCTTCTGGGCTGCCTTGAACAGGTTCGCGACCAGATCCTTGACCACCGGGTTTCCGGTCGGCCCCTCTTTCGACGGGTCCGGCGCATAGGCCAGATTGAAGACATCGCGGGTGTAGGCAAACACATAGTTGTTATTGCCGAAGGTAATCGACCGCAGGCGCTGCCGGGCCGCTTCTTTGGCCTCCGACTCCGACAGATCGGGGTCGTTCTTGGCCTCCATCACCACCGAACGAGCTGTCGAAACCAGGCTCTTCAACCCTTCTTTACGGGCGTCAAGCAGATTGGCCTCCAGCCTTTTGAGCTCTTCCTGTCCATTGGTCTGGATTCGGCTGGCGGTGATCCAGGCCAGAGTGCCCGCCGTAAGGAGTACGGGGACCAGAACGGCTACAAGCAGGCGAACTCTTATACTGAGCCGGTTCAGAACCTTCATAGTAATAATCTCTCCGCGCTTCGTTTCAGGGTGATTATCCATATCCCGGGCAAAGGGACCGTTCCATTTTGTAAGACAGTTTTTCGCCCCGCCTCCCTCTGCACAGACGGGCCAAATGTAAGCTACGCTTCTAGAAGCATTTTCACGTTCTTAGTTTAACGACCGTCACAACTCTGACTTGAGATCACCCCATACTAAGGTCCCATGAAACATCTGTTCCTGGTACGCCACGCAAAATCCAGCTGGACTGACGACACCCTCCGGGATCGGGACCGTCCGCTGAACCATCGGGGAGAAAGCCAACTACCCTCTCTCTCCCGCGCACTGACCAGACTGGGGGCGTTTGGTGGCCGAGCATATGCCAGTAGCGCGACACGGGCCCGCACCACGCTCGAGGGCATTCTGCCACCCGGATTTCCAACTGACCGGGTGTTTGTCCTTCCAGAACTCTACACCTTTGATCACCGGCGTCTATTACGCTGGCTGCAGAATCGGGACGAGAGCGAAGAAACCGTGCTGCTGATCGGGCACAATCCCGCCCTGATTGAGCTGGCCGGCCACTTATTGGGGGCAGATCCCCACGCGCTGCCAACCGCTTCCATCGCTCACATCAACCTGCCTGACAAACCCTGGCGAAAACTGAAGGCCGGAAAGGGCACCCTGGAGGTCCTGCTGACGCCGAAGGACTTCAGCTACCAGCAGTTCAACCGGAAACGTCGCAAAGACGGCTCGCCCGAGGCGGACATTGTCGCCGCTCTGGACCAACAGCTCAGGCGCATCCGGGATCTGGAACGGGGCGTGCGGGTTGGTGTGGACGATGAATTCCTGCACCAGTACCGGGTCGCCATCCGACGCAGTCGTGCCATTGCCGAGTCTGTGGGGGAAGTGACCCGAAATCATTCGCTGAGCCGTTCGATCAAGGCCCTCAAGCGGCATGCCCGGGCCACCAGTCGACTGCGCGACCTTCACGTCTTCCGACAGCAGTTGACGGGAATCTGCCAGGGCAACGAGGAACTCGCCACTGCACTGGCGACGTGGGCCGAGACCGAAATCGACAAATCCCACAGCGATCTGCTCCATCACCTGGATAGCCGATACTACCGGAACAGTCTGGACGACTGGAGCAACCAGATTCATGCCCGGACGTTCCGTAAGCTGACCCGTGGAATGACATCGAAAGACATCCGGAATGCGGTGGCGCGACGTATCAAAGAGTTCAACAGGCGTGACGCCGAATTGTTGCACTCAGCGCCGGATGAACCTGTCCATAGCCAGAGGAAACGCATCAAGCGCATTCGTTACCTGATGGAACTGGACCGGTCCCGATGGCAGGACGCCCTCGGCATCCTGAAAAAACGTCAGGAACTGTACGGTCGCTTTCAGGACCTGCACGTGCAGATGGAACTGCTCGATGCCTTCCGGGACAGTGCACCGGATGTGCGGCCCGAGGCCATAGCGGGTCTGAAGGCCGAGCTTGAGCAACAAAAAGCGGACGTCAAACGCCGGATACTCGCCCTGGGAGGACTTGATGGCGCCGCGATACGACACGCTCTTCTATGATGGCCAATGCCCGCTTTGTGCCCGAGAGGTACGAACCCTCAGACGACTGCAGACGGGCCAACTGCTCCTCGCTGACATCCATGGCCAGCGGAACCAGACGCTACCAGACCGGGAGACACTTCTGCGACGCCTGCACCTGATGACCTGGACCGGCGAATGGTTCACCGGGCTCCATGCCACCGTTCGAGCCTGGTCACATACGCCACTGGGATTCCTGTTCAAACCCTTACTATGGCCAGGCGTTTACCAGTTGGCGGCACCAGTCTATGCGCGGTGGGCGGACCGAAGATACGAACGGAAATACGCCTGCGGGGAATGCAAAATCGGCTAGCCGCTACCCGATATGGCTAGCGGCCAGCCTGATACAGATTCAACCAACCGGTCGATCATCGGGCGGGGCGCCCTCATCGCATTTCCGGCAATCCAGTTCGACGCCAAGCCTCGACGCCCTGCCTTCCGGGGTCGTCACCCAGGGGCGGTTGATCCAGGGCGGATCGTGACGCACGTGCTGGTTGTGACCACAGGCCAGCTGGGCGACCCAGTGATCTTCGTCGTCCTTGTGATAACCGGTGATCGGTTGTTTCATCGTGACATACCTCTTTCTTTCCACGCCGACCACGAATAGATCCCCAAAGCAATCCAGATCATGACAAAGCTCATCAGCTTCGCCAGGCTCAGCGGCTCGTCGAAAACGAACTTCGCGATCAGGAACTGAAGCGTCGGATTGATGTACATGAGAAAGCCGACGGTGGCCAGTCGCAAACGCCGGGCAGCGCCGGCAAAGGCCAGCAGAGGAACCGCTGTGACCACACCGGACGACAGAAGCAACAGAAGGCCACCGGTGCTGTGCGAGAAATGGGACAAATCCTGATGTCCCAGCCAGGCCCAGGCGATCAGAGCGACGGGCAACAGAAGTAGGGTTTCCACGAACAGGCCCGACAGACCATCCAGTTCGACCTTCTTCCGGAACAGACCGTAACTGCCGAAGCTGAACGCCAGGACCAGGGTAATCCAGGGCACGACACCAAGAAGGAACAGCTGATAGAGAATGGCCAGGGCCGCCAGTACGACAGCCAGCCCTTGCAGTCTGGAGATCCTTTCCCGGAGAACAATCATCCCCATGGCCACGTTTACCAGAGGCGTCAGGAAATAGCCCAGGCTCGCCTGGAGCACATGCCGGGTCTCGACCGCATAAATATAGACACCCCAGTTCAGGGCGATGAAAACGGCGCAGGCAAGCACAAAGCCCAGCCGGCGCGGCTGGCAAAGAGCGTTGCGAACCGGCTGCCAGCGTTTCAGTAATGTGATGACGATGGCGAGGAACAGACAGGACCAGATGATCCGGTGAATCAGGACCTCGTAGGCGGGGATGCCCTCGAACAGGGAGAAATACAGTGGAAAACTGCCCCAAAGGGTGTAGGCCGCCAGGCCAAACAGTACGCCTCTGGTTGCTTCGCTGCCGGTCGCTTTCATAGGTTCCTCATTATCCAGGCGCGTCAATTTACCACAGCCCGGATGACGAAGGCTCGCCAAATGTCCTAACCTGAAGGTCTGATCCAACCGGTGGAGGAAATCCGATGAAGAGTGCCCACGATCTGGTGGAAGACGCCAGGAAAGAAATACAGGAAGTGTCGCTGGAGAAGGCCGACGAGGCGATCCGACAAGCCGATCTTTTGCTGGATGTACGCGATCCGGACGAATACCGGAGCGGGCACATTCCCGGCGCCGTCAATATTTCCCGGGGCATGCTGGAATTCAAGTTTTCCAATGACCCGTCCCTGGAAAACCGGGACATGAAAATCGTGCTCTACTGCAAGACGTCCGGTCGCGCGGCCCTGAGCGCGCAATCACTCAAGGCAATGGGATACCGCAACGTGCAGTCGATTGAGGGCGGATTCGACGCCTGGGTCGACGCCGGTAAAGACATTGTTGAACCGCAATTGCCAGCGTTCGAATAAACCGGGATTACAGACAGCAGGCCTTGTACTTTTTACCACTGCCGCACGGGCACCGCTCGTTGCGGCCGGGTTTCAGGACGCCTTCACCGGTCTCCCCGGAAAGGTAGTACCAGTGCCCGCCCTCCTTGACGAAGTCAGACACCTCCTCCAGATAGCCCCATTCGCCGCTCACGCGGTAAATGGCACGAAAATGCACCTGCCCCCGGCGCTCATGCTCTTCGCTGCTGATGACCTGAAGTGACGTCCAGTCTGGAGAATCGTCCAGGTCGAGCGTGACCGGACGGGTATCCGGGTGCCAGGTAGCCCGCAGGTATTCCGGTCGCTTCTGGACAAACGCCGCGAAACGCGAACGCATCAACGCCTCTGGCGTGGACGCAGGATCACCCAGATGCATCGGTTGGCAGCACTGCTCATAGGGTTTGCCCGAACCGCAGGGGCAGTTGGCTTTTGGGTCGTCGGATGGCATAGAGTGTCCGATTCAGCTTCAGCATGCGTGTTAACCGCCAGTTTACCAACTTCAGCGTCGGGAACCGACCACGGCGTTCAATGGGGACAGACAGACCGTGTTTGATATCTCTTGGTTGCAGATCATTCTTGCCAACCTGGCGCTTCTGGCGGGAGCCTGTCTCCAGGGTGTGGCCGGTTACGGCATAGGTACACTCTCGGCACCGCTGTTATTCCTGATCAGTCCGATATTGTTGCCGGCGCCATTGATTCTGAACGCGACCCTGCTGACCATCCTGATGCTGATCCGCAATCGGGGGTCCGTGGAAATCCGCCAGGTTCGCTTTGCCATTGGCGGCGGGTTTATTGGCGTGCTGCTGGCCGGGGTCACCCTGACCCTGATTTCGCCCAAAGGCTTCGAACTGATGTTCGGTGCTCTGATCCTTCTGGGCGTTGGTCTCAGCGTGGTTGGTCTCAAGCCCCGTTTGAATGCCCGAAACAGCATGATCGCCGGCGCTGCCTCTACGTACATGGGCACCATCACCGCGGTGGGCGGCCCACCGATTGCACTGATCTATCAGAATGAAAAGGGACCGCTGGTTCGTGCCAACATGTCGGCGTTCTTCCTGGTTGCCAGCGTGTTCAGCCTGATGACCCTTGCCCTCTCCGGCTACCTCGGCCGCTCACAGGCAGCCCTGTTCATTGCGACATTTCCGGGGGTTCTGACCGGCTTCTGGCTATCCGGAAAGCTGGTCAACAGGCTGCCCTTCGACGGGTTGCGCCCGGTTATCCTCGGCATTGCCGGAGTTGCTGGCCTCGCGGCCCTGATTCGAGGGCTGATCTACCTCTGAACGGGCTATGATTGCAGAATGCAGCTTTCTCCAAAGTCCACTGCTATACTGCGGTCCCAAATACCCCCACACCTTCTGGATTGCCATGAAAGCCTCCGAGCCGTCCACCAACATTGCCTCGGATTCTCCGGACGACCAACCGCTTCTTTCCAGCCCCCAGGGACTGCAGGCCGTACTCGATAACCTGGACGCACTGGTGTATGTCTCCGATTTCGAGACCCACGAACTGCTCTACATGAATGCCTACGGGCGCCGAAACTGGGGACAATTCGAGGGGCGCCGTTGCTGGCAGGTGCTTCAGGAGAGCGACGGGCCGTGTACCTTCTGCACCAATCACCTGCTGATCGATAGCAAAGGCAATCCCACTCCGCCCTACATCTGGGAATTCCAGAATCAGGTGGATCAGCGCTGGTACCAGTGTCGTGATCGGGCAATCCGCTGGACCGATGGACGCCTGGTCCGCATGGAAATTGCGACCGACATCACCGACCGCAAGCAAATGGAACTGGCCCTCAAGGCCGCCCACGAAAAGGCCCGTGCGGCAGCGCTGGAAGACGAACTGACCGGACTTCACAACCGACGCGCGTTCTTCGAGTTCGGCATGCAGGCACTGAAGCAGGCGCGCCGCAACAAAACCTCCCTGGCGGCAGTGATGTTCGACCTCGATCACTTCAAGGTCATCAACGATACCCACGGCCATGAAGCCGGCGATGAGGTCCTCAGGCGTGTGGGCGAGCTGCTGAAGGCAAAGGTTCGCGAAGCTGACATCGCCGCGCGTATTGGTGGGGAAGAGTTTGCCATCCTGCTGACCAATTCGACGCCAGGAGAGGCGCGCGAGATGGCTGAACGCTTGCTGCTTCTGATCCGGAGCAACGGCATTCCATTTCGAAATGTGAAAATTGCGCCCACGGCCAGCTTTGGACTGGCTATGATGTCCGATGCGGACACGCGCCTGGAACCACTGCTGGCTCGCGCCGACGAGGCCATGTACGAATCCAAGACCGGTGGTCGAAACCGGATCACGGTCTATAGCGAGCCGGGGTCGGGACAGGCCTGAATCAGGCCCGCCGGGTTACCGCCATGGTGAGCCGGGAAATACAGGTGGTTTTGCCTTCCTCGTTTTCCAGGCGAATTTCCCAGACCTGGGTAGCCCCGCCAATGTGCAAGGCCTTTGCCGTGCCATAGACCCAGCCCTTGCTCACAGGCCGGATATGGTTAGCGTTGATATCCAGACCCACCGCGACGGTTTCAGGATCCCTGAGACAGCAGTTCGCGGCCATGCTGCCGAGCGTCTCGGCCAACAAGACCGATGCGCCACCGTGGAGAATACCGAACGGTTGCACGGTGCGCTCATCGACCGGCATACGTCCCTTGACGTAATCGTCTCCGATTTCAAGGTATTCAATGCCCAAATGCTCAACGGCGGTATTACGGCTGTTTTTGGCCAGCTGCTCAAGATTGGGTTCGCGGGTCCAGATTGCCATGTCGGGATCGTCTCCTGAGTCTTCGTTTGACGGATAGTGGAGACGAGTCTATCCGGTTAGCTTGCTCAGCACCACGAAAAAATACCGGACAGGGGCGCGCGATAATAGCCTTACGGAAGGGGTTGTCCGAGGTATTTCAGAAGCAGCGACTCCCGCTCCCCTTTCATATCCATCAGCTTCAATGCGGCCCGGATATCGTCAGCATAGCGAAGGGCCGGCGAGTTTTTCGCCACGGCAATCCAGGAGCGCTCCCCTGGAACAAAAAACGGAGAAATGTGGGCGTCCAGTCCCAGCTTGTTTATCGTATACCGGCCCACCAGCTCCGGTGCGATCACCACATCCACCCGTCCCCTCTGCATCATCAGCATCAGGTTTTCGTAGCGCTTGGCTGGTTCTTTGAGCAGATCACCGTCTTTATCAAACCGGTGGAAGTAGCTTGCGCCCTCCAGCACACCAATACGTTTACCGTACAGGTCAGAGTAACGGCTGATGCGGTTGTCAGCATTGAGGTAAAAAAACAGCCGGCGCTCCGGCGGGAAGGCCGGGGCAATATACGCCAGTTTCTTTTCCCGCTCCGGGGTCTTCAGGGGGCCCAGCATGATATCCACCTCGCCCTGTTCCATCATGAGCAGAACCCGCCGGAAAGGCGCCTCCCGGAACCGGACCCGCCACCCCAGCAACCGGGCCACTTCCTTGAATATGTCGACGTAGAGACCGGTGGCCCGGCCGGGCTCGATGATCCGATAGGGGGGTGCATTATTGACGCCAACCGTAACGGTTAACGGTGGCACCGTTTCGGTACCCTGCTGGGCTGCGCAGGGCACCGACAGCAGCAAAAGAAGCGAGAAGTAAACCGTCCGCATACAGGCCTGTCCCTGAACGAATGAATGTGCGGTACCGAACCTCCGTCGTCCGGATATCCCGTCATTATAGACATTTCCGTCAAATCCGCCGCCCGACGATTTTCGTAACCATGGTTGAATTCCATCCGGCACGGATCCATCTCCCCTGTGTACCGGATCCAATATCCAACGATCTTCAAACGAACGGAGCAAACCTGACATGAAAATACTGATGGTTCTGACATCCCACGACCAAATGGGCGATACCGGCCACAAGACCGGTTTCTGGCTGGAAGAATTCACTGCTCCTTTCTACGTATTCAAGGATGCCGGGGCCGATATCACAATCGCATCCCCAAAGGGTGGCCAGCCCCCGGTTGACCCGAACAGTGAGGCGGAAGGCGCCCTCACCGACACCACCCGCCGCTTCATGGACGACGGGCACGCCAAGGAGATGCTCGCCAGCACCAAGAAGCTGGGCGATGTCGACATGAACGACTTCGATGCCATCTTCTATCCGGGGGGTCACGGACCGCTCTGGGACCTGGCCAATGACGACCACTCCGTTGCCCTGATCAAGACCGCTTACGAACAGGACAAGGTGATCGGCGCCGTCTGTCACGCACCGGCCGTTTTCAAGAAGGTGTTCATCAAGCCGGATCAGAACATCGTGGGCGGTCGCACCGTCACCGGCTTCACCAACACCGAGGAAGAGGCCGTCCAGCTGACCAACATCGTGCCGTTCCTGGTTGAGGACATGCTCAAGGAAAACGCAGGGGAATACACCCGCGGAGACGATTGGGCCCCGCACATTGTCGTGGACGGCAAGCTGATTACCGGCCAGAACCCGGCGTCCTCCGAAGGTGCCGCCAAAGCCGTGCTGCAGGCCTTGCAGGAAAGCTGAAGGCGACCCGGGAAAGGGTAACCGGGTTACCCGGCCCTGAAGTCGGGCTGCTGCTCGCCGGCGTGGCTGAGCAGCACGCCCGGCGCCCCGGCTTCAAGCAGTGCCCGGATCCGATCGGGAATCGCGATTTTTCCATCACCGACGGCCGTATCATCACGTCAGTGATGTCGGCATCTGCAATGAACTGCCCGTCTGCAAACCGATAAAACTCCAGATGAAGCGTGAAGGACGTACGGCCAATCCGGCCGGTCCGAATCCGGGCCTCGAGTACGTCATCAAACCGCGCCGGCGCCTTCCAGTTGATGGTCAGACTCACCACCTGAATATCCAGATCCTGGTCCAGAAGATTCTGGTAATCCCCGAACAGCACCCGGATATACTCATTGACGGAGATATCAACGAAATCAGCGTACCGCGCATTGAACACAACGCTCTGGGCATCGCACTCGCCGTAGCGCACGCGAAATCGGAAACGAAAGGGCATATCGCTGGATTCAGGCATGTGGCATCACTCACCGTTACTGGATTCTCGAGTCTCAAGGCCGCCTACACGAGGTCGGCGCATCTGGCACTATACTATCGATCCGAATCCGGAAAGACAGCCCTGCCCATTCGCGACTGTCACATCATAAACGGTCACTCTGTGCTAACGTTTTGGAGAATCTCTCAAAAGGTTGGCCGCACTCATGAGCAATCCCAAACACACGCTGTTCTGGATGACGCTGTTTCTCGGTGTTGTGATCATCGTTGGCGCACTCATCCACAAACCACTGATCACCGCGTTCATGGCCAACTGGGTGTTCAATCTGCTGATTGTCGGGGTACTGATCATCGGGATCGGCCTCACCTATCGGCAGGTATTCGTCCTGTTTCCGGAGCTCCGCTGGATCGCCCAGTTCCGCACCGGTCATTCGGGACTGTCCGTCCTGCAGGAGCCCCGGCTGCTCAAGCCCCTGGCCCGGCAACTGGGGGAAGAGGCCAAGCGGGATCGTTTCACCCTGTCCACGATGTCACTGCGGACGGTACTGGACGGCATCCATTCCCGGATGGACGAACAACGGGAAATCACCCGGTATTTCATTAACCTGCTGGTGTTCCTGGGGCTTCTCGGGACCTTCTGGGGGCTGCTGGGAACCATCAACGCCGTGGGCGACGTGATCGCCGGGCTGGACATGAGCCAGGAAGACTTCGGCAAGGTCTTTGGCGACCTTCAAGCGGGGTTGCTGACACCGCTGCAGGGTATGGGTACGGCGTTCAGTTCCTCCCTGCTCGGCCTTGGAGGCTCACTGATCCTCGGCTTTCTGGATATCCAGGCAGGACACGCCCAGAACCGCTTCTACGACGGCCTGGAGGAATGGCTGACCGGGGTCACCAACCTGGTGGACCGGGTCGATGACGAGAAAGACCTGTCATGATCGGTTCCCGGCGGCGCTCCCGAAGCTCAACCAACGTCTGGCCCGGCTACGTCGATGCCCTGTCCGCCCTGCTGATGCTGGTGATTTTCGTGCTGATGGTCTATGTGGTCAGCCAGCTGTACCTGTCTCAGACCCTGTCTGATCGGAATTCCCAGCTGGTTCGACTGAATGCCCGCCTCGACCAACTCTCGGAACTGCTGGGACTGGAGAAGGACAAGACGGCGGCCATGGAAGATCAGATGGCGTCACTCCAGAACCAATACAGCGACAGTCTGGCCCGCAATGACGAACTGGTGGGGCAGCTCGAATCGACACGAGAGCAGCTCATGCAGCAGACGGCCACGGCCGACGCCCAGTCGGAGCGACTGGCTGGCATGGAACAGACGTTGAAGGACAAGGACCAGATGTCCGCCAGCCAGCAAGCAATGATCCTCCGTCTGTCGAACCAGATCGCGTCTCTTCAGGGACAACTGAGAAAGATTGCCGCGGCACTGAAACTCCAGAAGAATCTGACGGCGGAGAAGGAATCGGAACTGAACAAAGTCAGCCAGCGGCTCAACACCCTGCTCGCCGAACGGGTCAATCAGCTGGAACAATACCAGTCCGAATTCTTTGCCCGACTGCGAAATATCCTTGCCGGCAATGACAATATCCGGGTGGTCGGGGACCGGTTCCTGCTGCCCTCGGAGTTACTGTTCGCCTCCGGATCGGCGGATCTGGGTGCCGATGGCAAGCGAGAACTGGACAAGCTCGCAGGCGTGCTCCTGGATGTAGTGGGCAAGATCCCGGACGACGTGGACTGGATCCTGCGGGTAGATGGCCACACGGACATCATTCCGATCAACACGCCGAAATTCCCGTCGAACTGGGAACTGTCGACGGCGCGAGCGGTCGCGGTGGTGCGCTACCTGGCGGCGCAGGGTGTGCCTGAAAAACGCATGGTGGCCGCCGGCTTCGGTGAATTCTTCCCGGTCGCCGAAGGCACCTCACCGGAAGCCCTGCAGAAGAACCGGCGGATCGAACTCAAACTGACCGACCGGTAAACGTCGGTCAGTTTGAGCGTCAGGCTGGAAAACCGGTCAGTAATGGATGACGGACCGGATACTCTTGCCTTCGTGCATCAGGTCGAAGGCCTTGTTGATGTCCTCCAGCTTCATCTCGTGGGTGATGAACACATCCAGCGGGATTTCACCTTCTTCTGCCTTTTTCACATAGCCGGGAAGCTCGGTGCGCCCTTTGACGCCACCAAATGCGGAACCACGCCAGACCCGACCGGTGACCAGCTGGAACGGACGCGTGCTGATTTCCTCGCCGGCACCGGCCACGCCAATAATGGTCGACTCACCCCAGCCCTTGTGACAGGCTTCCAGAGCCGCCCGCATCAGTTTGACGTTACCCACGCATTCGAAGGTGTAGTCGGCACCGCCATCGGTCATCTCGACGATGACCTCCTGAATCGGCTTATCGTAGTCGTTGGGGTTGACCACGTCGGTGGCACCGAGCTGCCTGGCAATGTCGAACTTGCCCGGGTTGATGTCGACACCGATGATGCGACCGGCCTTGGCCATTTTCGCGCCAATGATGGCGGCAAGACCAATGCCACCCAGACCGAAGATGGCCACGGTTGCGCCTTCCTCAACCTTGGCGGTGTTCAGAACCGCGCCAATGCCGGTGGTGACGCCACAGCCCAGGAGACACACCTTGTCCAGCGGCGCTTCCTTGGGAATCTTGGCCAGTGAAATCTCCGGCAACACGGTGTACTCGGAGAAGGTCGAGCAGCCCATGTAGTGATACAGCGGCTGGCCCTTGTAAGAAAAACGGGACGTGCCATCGGGCATGACGCCCTTTCCCTGGGTTTCCCGCACGGCTCCACACAGGTTGGTCTTGCCGGACGTACAGAATTTGCATTTGCCACACTCGGCCGTGTACAGCGGAATCACATGATCACCGACCTCCAGCGAGGTCACACCCGGACCGACAGCTTCAACAATACCGCCACCTTCGTGGCCCAGGATGGTCGGGAACAATCCTTCCGGGTCTGCACCAGAGAGCGTGTACGCATCGGTATGGCAGACACCGGTCGCCACGATACGCACCAGCACCTCACCCTCTTTCGGGTCTTCGACATCCACTTCGACGATTTCGAGCGGCTTGTTGGCTTCAAACGCCACCGCAGCACGAGATTTGATCACTGTAAGGCTCCTTTGGGGTATGGATTTCGGCTAGTTCGTACACCAGGCCTTTGACGCCCGTTAGACGACCGGTCTAATATACCAGCCATGGCTTCCAACGACACCCGTCATCACATCATTGAGACCGGGGCCGACCTGATCGGCCAGAAAGGCTTCGGTGCAACCGGCATCAATGCCGTGCTCACCGCCGCCGGCGTGCCCAAGGGGTCGTTCTATCATTACTTTAGCAGCAAGAACGATTTTGGCCTGGCTGTCATCGACAGTTTCGCGGAGGAATACGATGCGAGGCTGGACCGGATTCTCAATGACAGCAGCCGGTCCTGCATCGACCGCCTGCGCGCCTACTTCGATACCGGTTTTGAAACCATGACCAGCTGCGAGTACACCCGCGGCTGCCTCATCGGCAATCTCGGACAGGAGCTGGCCGGCCAGAACGAAACCTTTCGCACCCGGCTCGACAAGGTCTTTTCCGGCTGGGAGAAGCGTTTTGAACGCTGCATATCCGAAGCCCAGACTGCCGGTGATATTGACGCCCGCATTGATTCCGCCGACGCTGCCAGCTTCCTGCTCTCCGGCTGGGAGGGCGCGATCCTGCGGTCCAAGGTGCTCAAGTCAACGGAGCCGATGGAGCGTTTTGTACGGGTATTCTTCAAGCAGTGCCTGGGCATCGACTGAATTTTTTTCGCCTGATGACTAGTAGACTGGTCTATTTATTTACACCCGATTCGCAAGGAGTAAACCATGAACAATCAGCACCCGAATGATCCGTTGTTCGAGCCATTCAACCTGGGCGACCTGACCCTGCCCAACCGGGTTCTCATGTCTCCCCTCACCCGCTCACGCTCAAGCCAGCCGGGCGATATTCCCAACGACATGAACGCCCATTACTACCAGCAACGCGCCGGCGCCGGCATGATTTTCAGTGAGGCGACCCAGGTCTCGCCTCAGGGCAAAGGCTATGCCTTTACACCGGGCATCCATTCCCGGGAACAGATTGACGGCTGGAAAAAGGTCACTGGCGCGGTGCACATGGCCGGCGGTCGCATCCATATGCAACTGTGGCATGTAGGCCGGATTTCACACCCCGCGCTTCAGCCCGATGGTGGGCAGCCGGTGGCTCCCTCTGCAATCAAGCCTGAGGGTGCCAAGACGTTTATCAGCGCGGATTCCGGCATGGTGGATGTCCCCGAGCCACGGGCGTTGGAGACGGGCGAAATGGCCGATATCGTCGAGCAGTACCGTCAGGGTGCCAAAAACGCCAAGGAAGCCGGGTTCGACGGTGTTGAAGTCCACGCCGCCAATGGTTACCTGCTCGACCAGTTCATCAAGAGCGGCAGCAACCACCGCACCGATGAGTACGGAGGGTCCGTTGAGAACCGTCTGCGCTTGCCGCTGATGGTGATCCGGGCGGTCATCGATGTGTGGGGCAAAGACAACGTGGGCGTTCGCGTAAGCCCGACCGGCAGTTTCAACGCAATGTACGATGCAGACCCGGTTGAAACCTTTGGCACCTTTGCCAGGCACCTGAACGAGCTGGGCATTGCCTACATTGAGGTGGTTGAAGACTCATTCCAGGGCAACCACGCCAACGGGCGCCCGGAAGAAGTGATCGATGCCATCCGGACGGCCTTCAAGGGCACCTACATCGCCAACGGCGCCTACACCGCCGAAGAAGCGCGCACCCGTATCAGCGAGGGCCGCTGCGACCTGGTCACTTTCGGTCGCCCGTTTATCGCCAACCCGGATCTGCCGGAGCGCTTTCGTCAGCACGCGCCACTCAACGAGTGGGACGACAGCACCTTCTATGGTGGCGATGAACACGGCTATACCGACTATCCGACACTCAAAGAACTGGAGGCCAGGGCCTGACCCGGGCCATTGATCCGCCTAATCTTTTTAACCGTCTGCGGCGTATGCTGTCAGTACCGTCTTTAAATCCGGACTAGAGTACGATGCATACGCTTTACTGGTTTACCCGAGACCTGCGATTACACGACAACGCGGCCCTGCTGGCAGCCTCCCGATCGGATGCGCTGCTGTGCCTTTATGTGGTGGATCCGCAGTGGTTTCGTATGGGGGCAATGCAGAGCAAAGCGATGGGCAGCCACCGGTGGCGTTTCCTGTGGCAGAGCCTGATGGCGCTTGAGCGAAATTTGAGAGCCATGGGCCAGCGACTCCACATTGCCTTTGACAATCCGGCATCGGTGATTCCCGAACTGGTAAAGGCCCATGGAATCGGCCGGGTCGTCCGATCTCGCTTGCCCGGCACGGTGGAAGGCGATCAATGGCGGGCACTCAAGGACGCCCTGCCCGAGACCGCGTTTCAGCAGTTTGAAACCCTCTCGCTGTTTCCGGAAAGCGCCCTGCCGATGCCTCTGAACGAACTGCCGGTAACCTTCTCCCAGTTCCGGAAGCAGATTGAGAAAAAGAGCGATACCAATACCGACCTGTTGCGAATTCGAACCCTCACCGCGCTGCCCCCGGCCCCCGGTTTCCCGGACGACAATCGCGGCGAGTGTCCGGCCATCGACGAGCCTGTGCATCCGCTGCGCTTCATCGGTGGCGAAGAGGCGGGCCTGGACCAGCTGCAGGATTACCTGTTCACCAATCACCACATCGACCGTTACAAGGAGACCCGCAACGCCCTCGATGACTGGGACAGTTCGTCCAAGCTTTCGCCCTGGCTGGCGAACGGCAGCCTGTCGGCCCGGGAAGTGGCGGCCAGGATTGCCGAATATGAGCACACCGTGACTCGCAACGACTCCACCTACTGGCTCTGGTTCGAACTTCTGTGGCGGGAATACTTCCATTGGTACGCGCTGAAACACGGAGCCAACCTGTTCCGCCGGGACGGCGTCCAGCGCAAGCGACAACAGGCAACCTTCTACGGACACCGTTTCAAGGCCTGGTGCGAAGGCAATACCGAGTATCCTCTGGTCAATGCGGCCATGAACCAGCTCAGGGAAACCGGATACATCAGCAATCGGGCCAGGCAGATCGTAGCCAGCTGTCTGGTCAACGAACTGGAACTGGACTGGCGTTACGGAGCGGCCTGGTTCGAACAGCAACTGATCGACTACGACGTAGCGAGCAACTACGGCAACTGGCAGTACGTGGCGGGTGTCGGAGCCGATCCCCGGGGCGGCCGGCATTTCAACCTTGAGAAGCAGGCCCGGCAGTTCGACCCCTGCGGCACCTTCGTTGATCGATGGGAAGGCGAATCCGACCAACCCGTCGGCAATCACACGGTCGATGCGGCAGACTGGCCGTTGTAACAGACTAGAAAGCATGAGCAATATATACTGGCGAGATGGATATTGAGCAAAAAGCCCTTATCGGCTTGATCAAACAGGCAAATCCACGAACGCTGATCACGATCGGATTGTCTGTCAATCTGGCAGGCGCAACCTGGCAAAAAGCTGCTGGAAAAGATGCCTGTCACCTCGCACTGACATGGGACCAGCTGTCCGATCCCGCCAGTTTTGACCAGAACATCGACCTGGCCCTGGTCAGCGACACGCTCGAACAGATACCCCATGAGGCGGGTGAACAGTTGCTGGGAACCTTGCGCAACCTGGGCGTCCGTCAGATCGCCGTGCTGGTGTCGAACAACGCGTCCTGGACCTTCAGGGACTTCATTGCACTCGGTTTCCGAAAGCAGCCCTCCTCCGGCACCGAAGCCGAAAAGACGCTTTATACCTATAACCTCGACACCTACAATCACAAGCGAACCTGGAACAACCCCGACTATTGGGCAAACCCGGAAATGTGGGGCAAAGCCTGGTGGTAACCGACGGCCCCCACCGGGCTCCGGAGCAATAAGGAAAGTTCATGGCACTGTTTACTGAGAAAAATGCCCGAAAACAGCTGGATTCCGAAGCCGGAAAGGTGCACCGGGCAGATCTCGAGACGGTTCTCGAGCGACAACGAACGATCGAACAAAAGGTTAAGAGCAGCGGCAAGCTCAAGCGCTTTGGCACGGACATCAAGCTGATGTTTTCCATGATTCGTGATTACTGGTACGGCAACTACCGCAGTGTCCCCTGGAAAACCATCGCTGCCGTGGCCGGTACCCTGCTCTATGTCCTGAACCCACTGGACGTCATTCCCGACTTCATATTCGGCTTCGGCTTTCTTGACGATGCCGGGGTGGTCGCCATTTGCCTGAAACTGGTGGAATCCGACCTTCACCGGTATGCCGCCTGGAAAACCTGCCGGGATGAAAGTGCGCCAGACGCACGGAATTGATTAATTTATAAACTGCGGGTAATCTTGCACCCCGTATTATGTCGAGCTGTTTTCCCCTGGAGAAATCGTGGACTTCGCCACCCTCATTGGCCTTGTTGGTGCCATTCTGCTTATTGCTTCTGCGGTCATACTGGGCGTATCGCCCGGCGTGTTCCTCAATGGCCCCTCATTATTGATCGTAGTCGGCGGCACCTTATTGGTTGTGCTGGCGAAATTCAGCATCCGTCAGTTTTTCGGGGCTTTCAAGGTGGCGGTGCGGGCCTTCAAGTTCAAGCTTCCGGACACCCAGGAGAGCATCGAAGAACTGGTGGAAATTGCCAATGTCGCCCGTAAGGAAGGCGTTCTCGGTCTCGAGGGACGCGACGTCAGTTCCCCGTTTCTGGGACAGGGTGTCCAGATGCTCGTGGATGGCCAGGATGCCGACACCATAAAAGAGCTCCTCGACAAGGAGCGACTGATGACGCTGGACCACAACCGGTCGGCTTCCAAAGTCTTCATGGCGATGGCGGATGTCGGCCCGGCCATGGGGATGATTGGCACCCTGATCGGCCTGGTCCAGATGCTTTCCAACATGGAAGACCCGAAATCCATCGGTCCAGCCATGGCCGTCGCTTTGCTGACCACGCTGTATGGCGCCATCATCGCCACCATGATTGCGACGCCGATTGCCGACAAACTGTCCCTGCGCATGACCGAAGAAGCCCGCCTCCAGTCACTCTATACCGATGCGCTCGTCGCCATCCAGCAAGGCACGAACCCCCGAATCATCGAACAGTTGCTGTCCAGTTATCTTCCGCCGAAGGAGCGGGAGAAGAACGGCGCCGCTGAGCCGGCGAACGGGTAGACCATGGACGAGTTACCGGAGGAGGAAAAACCGGGCATTCCGGCATGGGTCGTCACTTTCGCCGACCTGATGTCGCTGTTGATGTGCTTTTTCGTCCTTCTCCTGTCTTTTTCTGAAATTGACGCCCAGAAGTTCAAGCAAATCGCGGGCGAGCTGTCGAAGGCCTTCGGCGTTCAGCGGGAAGTACCAACGCTGGAAATTCCCAAGGGCACCAGCCCGATCTTCGACAAGTTCTCTCCGGCACCACCCGAGCCCACGGTCATCAACCAGGTCAAGCAGACCACCACGGATGAAAAACCCGAACTGCAAACCCTGAAGAGCCCCACCGACCAGGCTGTCGAATCCGCCATCAACGAAAAACTGCAGCAGGATGTAGCACAGATCCGATCCATCCTGAAGGACGCCATCCAGGATGGTCGCGTCGACGTATCTCTGGATCAACGCCGCATCGTGATCCGCGTGGAAGAAAAAGGCTCGTTCCCGTCCGGTTCTGCGGAATTGACCTGGGAATTCGAAGGCCTGCTGCTGGACATGGCCAAGGTGCTGGCTGACATGCCGGGCAAGCTCACGATTGAAGGCCACACCGATGATCTGCCGATCCACACCAGTCGCTTCTACAGCAACTGGGACCTGTCAGCGGCCCGGGCAGCTGCGGTGGCCAACGTCCTTCTGGCCAGTGGCGCCATTGATCCTATCCGTATGGCGGTCAAGGGCCTCGCCGATACCCAGCCTCGCGTGCCGAACACCTCCGCGGAGAACCGGGCGAAAAACCGGCGGGTCGAGATCATCATCGATCTGTCCGGCCCCCTGCAGGAAGAAGAGATCCGGCTGCGGGAACTGATCAAAAGCAAAGCCGACGACCAGAACACCAATATGGGCATCGAATCCTCCCATTCTGATTCCGGCTCGATCACCTGGTAGATTCTCCATTGTGGTGCGCCAACCCCAAAAACGCACAGTTACAGTGCGTTTTTGGTCTCAGAGAATGCCGCCCGAACTCCTGCTGCCGCTCCAAACCCCGACTGGATCAGGCGATGCCTCTATTTGGAACACTTCTTGCTATCTCTGCACTCCGTTAATGCATCCCAACGATCCGAAGAGATCGAACCCGAACATTCAGGAGCCCTAACCCGTGGACATCACGAGTGCAGTACAAACCCTGACGGAGAGCGCCAACACGCTGTTCATTCTGATCGGTGCCATCATGGTACTGGCCATGCACGCCGGATTTGCCTTCCTCGAGGTCGGCACGGTACGCCACAAGAACCAGGTCAACGCCCTGGTGAAAATCATGACGGATTTCGGTATTTCCACCGTCATGTATTTCTTTGTTGGCTACTACATTGCCTACGGGAACACCTTCCTGTCCGGCGCAGAAGAGCTGACCGCCCACAACGGCTACGAACTCGTGAAGTTCTTCTTCCTGATGACCTTTGCCGCCGCCATTCCCGCCATCGTGTCCGGCGGAATCGCCGAGCGTGCCCGGTTCTACCCGATGCTGATCGCCTCCGGTCTGATCGTCGGCCTGGTGTACCCCTTCTTCGAGGGCCTGATCTGGAACGGCAACTACGGCTTCCAGGCCTGGCTGGAGAGCCAGTTTGGTGCAACCTTCCATGACTTTGCCGGCTCCGTTGTGGTGCATGCCGTCGGCGGCTGGATTGCCCTGGCGGCCGTTCTGCTTCTGGGTGCCCGGAAAGGGCGCTATCGCAATGGCAGGGTCGTCGCCTTCGCCCCGTCCAACATTCCGTTCCTGGCCCTGGGTGCCTGGATCCTGACCGTCGGCTGGTTCGGCTTTAATGTCATGTCCGCCCAGACACTGGACGGCATCAGCGGCCTGGTGGCGGTCAACAGCCTGATGGCCATGGTGGGTGGCATCCTGGTTTCCATGCTACTCGGTCGGGCAGACCCGGGCTTTATCCACAACGGCCCCCTGGCCGGTCTGGTCGCCGTGTGCGCGGGATCGGACCTCATGCACCCCGTTGGCGCACTGATTACCGGTGGCGTCGCCGGCGCCCTCTTCGTCTACCTGTTCGAATGGGCCCAGGACAAGATCGAGCGTCTCGATGATGTGCTCGGTGTCTGGCCCCTGCACGGCGTCTGTGGCGTCTGGGGCGCGATTGCCTGCGGCATCTTTGGCCAGAGCGCGCTGGGCGGACTCGGCGGCGTCAGCTTCGCAGCCCAGCTTATCGGATCGATTGCCGGTGTCCTGGTTGCCTTTGTCGGCGGACTGGTCGTATACGGGGCCATCAAGGCCATCTCCGGTCTTCGCCTGAGCGAAGAGGAAGAATTCAACGGTGCCGACCTGACTATCCACCGGATTGGCGCCAACGCCCTGGATTAATACCCCGTCAGTTCCATGTAACCAACCCCGGTGCGGCTTCCTTCTACCTGCACCGGGCTTTCCCAGTAGGGAAAACGCCCCGGGTTTACATACCGGCCCGGTGGCGCGGCAACCTGAAGATCAAGATTCCGGCTCGGCACGCGGATCCGCCAGCGAACGGGATACCCATCCCGTGAGTCGACGATAGCCAGGGACAGATCCTGGTTGCCGAGCGCTTGCGGATTGCCCTCTTTCGGTATCCAGGTTCCCGACACGAAGGGCTGCTCCGATCCCCGGAGCCGAAAAGCCATCAGCTTGTCCCCGGAATCCAGGTGCAAGGCAAACCAGTCCCAGCCCTGCTGGCCACTTTTCAGAAACTGGCTGCTCCACTCCCGGTCAAACCAGCCCTGCCCCGTTACCGGGATGGTGTCGTCTCCGATGGTGACCGTACCGCGAATATCAATATCCACCAGGCTGAAGTACATGGATCCTTCGCCACTGGCCGATTTCGCACTGAAGCCATTCTGACCGTGAAGCACCGGTTCCCCTCTGAGGGTCAGGGTCAGATCGTAACGAAATGCTGCA
The DNA here is from genome assembly GCF_000347775.1 of Marinobacter santoriniensis NKSG1. Taxonomy (GTDB): domain Bacteria; phylum Pseudomonadota; class Gammaproteobacteria; order Pseudomonadales; family Oleiphilaceae; genus Marinobacter; species Marinobacter santoriniensis. Next base: position 62,555 of record NZ_APAT01000024.1, on the reverse strand, counting down.
GCCGGCTTGTGGCTCCGGACGTTAAGCTGCCAGGTTTTGCCTGACAGGGCCTTCAGTTGCCAATCATCCAGCCAGACATCCAGGGGGTCTGCCCGGGCACCGGCCGCGCCGGTATCGGCACGGGCCAGCCGCTCGGCGAACCAGTGCCGGCCTTGCCAGCTGACGGCCGCGTGGGCCATCCAGGCGGCATCCAGAGACCAGGCCCCGGGCTCCGGGGCTGCCGCCGGGTCGCGCGGCCGGAATCCCTGCCGGAACTGGGTCCACTGGACTCCCAGCGGCGCTCCCGAAGGCGTGACCAGATTCGCGGTCAGGTACCACCATTCGACCCGGTATCGTGGATGAGGCCCGAAATCTTCCGGCAGGGATATCCCGATATCCGGCCCTGGCTGGAGGAATCCGCCATTGCCCGATGGCGAGGTGACCGACTCCGCCAGCCCGGCAAAGCCAGTATCGTCTCCGGAATCCGAGCATCCGGCCATGGCCAGCATCAGAACGATCATCAGAATTCGAGCGATCAACGTTCACCTCCGCCACTCTGGTTCGCCGGCAAGGCAACCATCCTTCCCGGACGCAACTGACGCCCCATGAGCGCCGCGATGCCCAGACCGATCACCGTACTCAGCGCCAGCAGTTCCAGCCAGAAGCCCGGATACACGGCCATCGGCAGGGACCAGCCAAATGCCTGCGGGTTGATCCGATGGACCAGAACCCAGGTCAACCAGACGCCTAGTGGCAACGCAAGCAGGGATACCGTGGTAGTGAGCCCGAGGGAAACCCGCACCAGCTCCCCGAACGCCTCGCGGCGGGACAAACCCCAGGTAACCAGCAGTTGCAGGTACCAGGCGCGACTGGTGATGAACACCCATCCCATGATCAGCAGAGCCGTGCCCGCCAGGGTGAGGGTCAGGAACGTCATGGCACGGGTCAGGACGAAGGTCTGTCGGAAAACCCGCGTCGCCATGGCCCGAATGTCACTGTTCTCGCGGATCTCGATCTCAGGCACCTGCCAGATCCGCTCAAACCCCGATACCAGCCATGCTTCCCCCCGGCCTCCCGGTGAAATCGAGAAACTCTCGAACTCGGGCTGAAAGTCTGCGGGCAGATCGGCACCGTTCACCAGCACCTCTCCGGACGGCCGCCCATAGTCGGCATAGACACCCAGCACCGTCCGGGATTGCACCCGGCCGTTCAATGTCAGCACCAGTGAATCCCCTACCCCGACTCCGTAGCGCAATGCCAGCTGCTCGTTGATCAGCACCCCCTGGTTATCCGCAAGGAGCTTCCAGGGATGCGCCAGTGACGATTGCAGCGTCCACTTTTCCATCAGGGGCCCGATCGGCGACACGGCCAACAGATCGACGCGGTGCGAGGGGCCCGCGCCCGAGTCGACCATCACGGTTCCCCGTCGGATCCGATGCCAGGCAGCCGTGCCCGGCTCCAGCTTTTGGGCGAGCCAGTCTGCCGCCCGGTCGCCACTCCGGCCTTCCGGCACCTGCACGTACCAGTGAGCCGCCAGACGCTGATCAAGCCATTGCTCGAAAGTCGCCTCGAAGGTCGTTACCAGCGTCTGCACCGCCAGCACCAGTGCGAGGGTGAACTGCAGCGCCACCACCGGCAATGCCAGCTGCCTTGCCATAACGCCCAGCTCCCGATAGCGCCATCGCCCGAGAGGATCGTCGACGCGAGATGACAGCGTCGCCATGATGCCCGCCATCAGCCGGGGGACCAGGACACCGGCACCGACAAACACGAGTCCGACTGCCACGAAGGTCCAGACCAGTCCCGGCGACCATGCGACCCAGACCATTCCGATGGCGAGCAGGCCCAGACCGAGCCACCCGACGCCACGGGACCGTTTCAGCCAGTGGGGTAATGTGCGAACGGGCAGGCAGGCGATCAGGACCACGATCATCATGACAAGAATCGATCGCCACCACTGGCTACCATCGGCATAGAGAGTTACGTCAAATAGCCCTTCGAGCGAGCGCCCGAAGCCCTCCCCGAGCGCCCGGGCCAGTTGCGCACCGGCCCATACCCCGGGCAACACGCACACGCCGGCAAGCACCAGCACCTCAATCATCAGAAGGCCGTTGATGCGCTTACCGGGAACGCCAAACCGGTGCAACAGGGCAAAGCTGTCCCTGCGCTGGACGATGCTCAGTTGGTAGACTGCCCGAAGCAATAACGCCGTTATCAAAAGAACCAGCACCCCGAGGGCATCCAGGTTCAGCAGGAAGCTGGCCCCGAGTTCACCGGTGTCAGGTCCCCGCGCGAATGACGCCAGGGCATAGCCTGTCGGCAAACCATCGGCGCTGACCGAGTCTGCCGCCAGCAGAACCAGAGGAGGGGCCTCGTCACCCGGTGACCCGGCAAGCCTGGCCGCCCGGGCCATGTCGATGAAGGGCTCGCCATCCAGCGCCGGCTGTTCGCCCGACATTGCCCCGGACGCGAAACAGGCAGCGGCCAACGGATCAATACCGATCAGACGCCCGACGCCATCCGGATCCGGGACCTCCAGCCAGGGCATGACGCAGAGTCCGGCCCGGCGCAGACGGGCGAAGTCTGCCACGGTCACAGGCGCACCATCCTCGCGGATCACCTGTGATCCTTCTGACAGGCTCTGCTCAGCCCGTCCCAGACTCGACCGGGCCTGATCGGTCAGATGGTTCATCCCTGACCAGAGCATGGTCGAGATCAGGATCATCAGGGCAAGGGCGACCAGTTGCAGGGGATGGCGACGGTAGTGGCTGAACAGGGCGGCGGCTGCATTCACGGGAGATCAGCCTCCCGGGCCGGGGTCATTCCGGTGGGCCATGTCGAGGATCGATTCACATCGCCCGGCCAGTTCCGTGTCGTGAGTCGCGAGGACCAGGGTGACGCCGGCATCAGCCTGTAACGCGAAGAGCGTGTCGGCGACTTCGTCGGCGGTGTGACGATCGAGGCTGCCAGTGGGTTCGTCGGCGAGGATGAGGTCCGGCTGCATGGCAAAGACCATGGCCATGGCCGCCCGCTGGCGCTGACCACCTGACACCTGGTCCGGATAACGGTTTGCCAGTTCCCCGATGCCCAGGCGCTGCAGCCAGTCCTGGCTGTCAGTGGTCGAACGGCCGGCCAGTCTTGCCCGCAATCGGACGTTATCAGCCAACGACAGCGCCGGCATCAGGTTGGCGTCCTGGAAGACCACGCCAATACGCTGACGCCGGAGACTGGCCCAGCGCCGTTCCCGGGCCCGTGGAGACTCCGCGTCCCCGGTATCAAAGCGCTGGCCGAGAATGCTGACGGTGCCACAATCCGCCGACTCAAGCCCGCAGACAATATTAAGAAGGGTGCTCTTACCAGACCCCGAACGCCCCACCAGCGAGAGGGATTGTCCCGGCGCCAGGGAGATATCCAGACCGGAAAAGACGTCGACCCGTTCGGTACCGCTGACGAACGACTTCGACAGACCCTTTGTCTCCAGTACCGGCGGTGTCATCGACCCTCCCCATGATCAGGATTGGCTGCCTATCGGTTCGGCGTGCTCGCCGCGCTTCTGCGCTCGCCATTCGCGGAACTGCTCCAGCCAGGACAGCAGCGCCGGGATCACGAACAGCACCAGTGCCGTGGACAGCCCCAGGCCAAACGCAATGGACGTAGCCATGGGTATCAGGAACTGGGCCTGAAGCGAAGTCTCGAACATCAGCGGCAACAGCCCCCCGATGGTAGTCAGAGACGTCAGCAGCACTGCGCGGACCCGCTGTACCGCGGCCTCGTTCAGGGCTTCGGTGATGTCCAGCCCCTTGCGCCGTTGCTGGTCGTAGAAACTCACCAGGATGATGGCATTGTTCACCACGATCCCAGACAGCCCGAAAAGGCCGAACAGGGACAGAATGGTCAGCTGCAGCCCCATGATCCAGTGGCCCAGCAAAGCCCCGACGAGAGCGAAGGGGATGATGGCCATCACAATCAACGGCAGTGTCCAGGAAGCAAACACCCACGCCAGTACTACGTACATCAGCCCCAGTCCGATGAACAGACCGGTCTTCATGTCCGCCATGGTTTCTCTCTGGTCGGCGGCACGCCCCTCGAACGAATACCGGACACCATAACGGCTGGCGATATCCGGCAAGGCCTCCGCCTGAAGGCTTTCGAGGGTCTGGTCTGTGGTGGCTACCCGGGTGTTCAGGGCCGAGGTGACCTCCACCGCCAGGTTGCCGTCGGCGTGTCGCAATGCTTGGAAGCCCTGGCTGTGATCCAGGTTCATCACCTGGGTCAGTGGCACGAACCGGCCATCGGGGACACGTATGGTCATGCGTGACAGCGTGGACAAACGTTCGCGCTGGTCCCTGGGTAACTGGACCCGGACTTCCATCTCGTCCCGCCCGTCCTGGTATATCTGGGCAACCCGGCCATCAAACGCGGCCCGCAGCTGTCGACCGAGATCGGCGGTGGTCAGGCCCAGGGCTTTGCCGTAGGCACTGACCTGATAGATCATCTGCTCCCTGCCCCAGGGCATGTCGTCTTCCACGTCCAGTACCCCGGGCAGCGTACCCAGCGCCTGGGCCAGCTCCCCGGCCGCTTTCTTGAGGGTCTCGGCGTCGTTGCCGGTCAACCGGACATTGACGTCACGGCCCGGGGGACCCGCCTGACGTTCGGAGATGGTGAGATTGTCGATTCCAGCCGGCAGGTCGAGACGATCCCGCCAGGCCTTGATGAATTCAGGATTGCGCACGGAACGCTGATCGGAGGGCACCAGCTCCACCAGCATCGACCCGAGTTCGTCACCATTGCGGGAGGTTCCTTCCGCCCCCTGGGTCGCGCCCTGGGTGGTGACGGCGTGCAGGATCAGGTGTCCGCCGAAGGCCTTTTCCGTGTCATTGAGTGCCTGTTCCATCCGCGACAGAAACCGGTCAACCGTGCCGTCGTCGGTGCCGGCGACAAAGCTGACGTTGGCGTAGAACACCGAGGGTTCGGGCGTCGGGAAGAAATTGAAACCCAGACGACCACCGGCCAGCAGACCCACCGTCGCAATGGACAACGCCAGGGCACCCGCTACGGTGGCACCCCGGTGCTTCAGCGTGAAGTGGGAGAAGCCCCGGAACGGCCCATCCCGGAACCGGTCGAAGCCGGACTCGAACCGGTTCCGAAGGCGCGCCACCGGATTGGCCGGCTGTCCGTCTGCCCGGGTAGACGCTTTTCGGCCCGGCGTAAACGCATTCCGCAGGTGAGCGGGCAGGACGATAAAACATTCCAGCAGCGAGGCCGCCAGCACACAGATCATCACCATCGGGATGTCCCCGAGGATATTGCCGATCACGCCGCCGACAACCAGCAGGGGCATGAACGCCGCCACCGTGGTCAGTGACGATGCCAGTACCGGCCAGACCATCCGTTTGGCCGCGCCTTCGGAGGCATACATGGAAGCCTCACCCATGCGGGCGTGGGCGTCCGCATCCTCCCCGACGACAATGGCATCATCCACGATGACGCCCAGCGCCATGATCAGTGCGAACAGGGAAATCATATTGATCGAACCGCCCACCAGCCACAGCACGGCCATGGCCGCCAGAAAAGCGGTGGGGATCCCGACGGCCACCCAGAAGGCCACCCGCCCGGGCAGGAACAGATAGAGCAGACACACCACCAGCACCAGGCCACCCAGACCATTGGTCACCAGCAGCGAGATGCGATCACTCAGTAACTGCCAGGTCTCGTCGTACACTTTGAGTTTGACGGACGGCGGCAGGACCGGCCGGGTGTCTTTCAGCCACTCTGAAAAGGCCTGGGCCGCGTCCAGGGAGTTGCCGTTCTCGGTCCGCTGGAGCTGGAGTTCCACCGCGGGCTGACCGTTGGTCTCCAGGGTGGTCTGGTTGTCCCGGGATTCCTGCCGGATGGTAGCGATGTCGCCGAGACGGAGCTGGATGCGGTCACCACTGAGCACCGGAATGGTCTCGAAGGCCTGGGGACTGCGGCGTTGCTCCACGGATCGCAATTCCCGGGTGGTGTCCTGCTGGGCCAGGAGACCGGCGGGCAGATCCCTGGAGATGGAGGCGACCCGGTCAGCAATCTGCTCCAGTGAGAGATTCAGGGACTCGAGACGCTCCACCGGCACATCGATACTGATCTGCTGCTCCGGCAATCCGCGGATATTGACCCGGTCAATGCCCCGGTCCAGCAACTCGTCCTCGTACCGATACGCCAGTTCCCGGAGCTCGCTGCGGTCCACATCGCCGTAAATCAGCAGGCGGGCCACGGGTTCGTATCGCTCAATCCGGGTGACCTGGGGTTCCTCCGCTTCCGCCGGAAGATTGTTGAACTCCGCCACCTGCTGACGCACATCATCCAATGCCTGGATGGCGTCGGTGCCCTCATGAAATTCCAGGGTAATCGAGGAGACCCCCTGAGCCGAGGTGGAGGTCATTTTTTTCAGACCGTTAACACTGCGCAGTCGCTGTTCCAGCGGATCCGTGATGCCCTGTTCCACATCCTCCGCCGAGGCGCCACTCCAGACCACCCGAACGCTGACGACATCCAGCGCAAACGTGGGAAAAAACTGAATATTCATCCGCGTCAGCGCCAGGAAGCCTCCCAACAGCATGACCAGCATCACCAGATTGCCGGCAACCCGGTGATGGACGAAAAATCCAATGACGCCCTGCTTGCGCTTCATTGGCCTGACTCCCCGGCCGGCGCGGCGACTTCCACCTTGAGACCGGATATCGCATTGGGCAGATGGGTCGTAATCAATTGCTGACCGTTCTTCAGCTGATCACCGGCGATCAGAAGCATGCGTTCGCCGCCCGGGTTCTGCACTTCACCGATCCGTTCGACCTCCGCCCGTTGCATGCGGTGGTCATCGTCCATCAGATAGACGGTATCGGCCCCGTACAACGCACTGAACGGCACCACCACACTCCGGTTCCGCGACGGTCGCTGCAGCACCACGGGCACAAGCGCTCCGGGCCGAAAACCGCCAGGGTCGCCTTCAAGCGACAGGATGGCTTCGGCACCCGCCGGATCCGACAATCCGGCGAACCGGACCAGGCGGAATCGCTGCCCGGACTTCTGGGCGACGGCCATCAGTGATTCATCCTTCTCCAGCGCATTCAGAAGTTCGGTCTGAAAGCGCTCTGGCACTCGGGCCCGCAACTCCAGCCCGTCCAGCGGGTATACCGACAGCAAAGGCGCATTCCGGGCAACCTGGTCGCCGGTGGAGACCTGCACGTTGGTGACGACGCCGTCGAACGGTGCCCGCACACGGGCCCGATCGCCATCCCGTTCGACCGAGGCGAGATTGGCTTTTGCCTGGTCCAGACGGGCCTGCAGGCTGTGCAGCCGGGAAGGGTGCTCCTCGATGGCCCGTTGCCGACTGCTGACGGTCAGCTTGGCACGGGCCAGGCCATCGGTAGCCGCTTCCAGGTTTTCCCGGGAAGCCAGATTCCGTTTCACCAGGGATTGGATCCGATCAAACTGGTTCTGGGCGTTGTCGAGAATGGCTTTTTCGCTGTCCAGGGCTGTCTGATCGTTCCGGAAACGCACCTGTTCCGAACGGAGCTGGGCTTCCAGATCCGCAACCTGGGCCTTCGCCTGGGCCAGCACCGGTTCGATGTCCGCCTGGTCCAGCGCCAGCAGGAGATCCCCTTTACGGACCCGTTGTCCTTCCGCCACCGGGCGCTCAGCAATCCGCCCCGCCAGGGTGGCGGACACATCCACCTGGTCCGGCGCGACAATCTGGCCGTAAAGCGGCAGGACCGGGGTATGCATCCCGGGTTCGACGGTTTCGGTCTCCACCCGCCAGCTCCGCTCCGTCGGGCTGACTTCGGCCGGTTCAGGCCGCGTCGCTTTCAGAACAAGAAAACCGGCAATGCCGACAGCAAGAATCAGAATCGGTAAAAAACGTTTAAGCATCAGTGAGTAGCCAATCAGTGTGAATCCGGAACACGGCGCGAAGCGTGTGAATCTACTATACAATCAGGGGCGGGTTTCAGATCCCCTTTTCGTGAGGAATGGGTCAAAGTTCGCACGGCGGAGTCAATGTTCATGGAAAACCACGTCAATCTGCTTCTGGTCACCCTGCTGAACATCGCCATCGTGTGTCTCGTTGTGGTGCTGCACAATCAGGTATTGATCCGTCTGAGCGGCATTCTCGCCCAGATGCGCCTGCGCCACCAGTTTCGCCTGATCGTCGCCGTGCTCGGCTGCCTGGCCGCCCATGCGGTGGAGGTCTGGCTGTTCGCCGCCGCCTACTTTTACATGCACCACGCCGATGGCTGGGGCCAGCTCATCGGCAACTTCAGCGGCACGCTCCTGGACTGCGTCTACTTTTCGTTTACCACCTTTACTACCCTGGGCTATGGCGACATCGAAGCGCTCGGACCGCTGCGCTACCTCACCGGCATCGAAGGCCTGACCGGCCTGGTCCTGATCACCTGGAGCGCGTCTTTCCTGTACGTGGAAATGCAACGCTACTGGCCCACCCGTTAAGGCGGGCCAGACCGGGCGTTATAGCCACTTGCACCTTGCCAGCGTGTAGTAGAGAAGCGGAACCACAATAATGGTGAACAGGGTCGACATGGCCAGACCAAACACCAGGGAAACCGCCAGGCCGCTGAAGATCGGGTCGCTCAGTATGAAATAGGCACCGATCATCGCCGAGATCGCCGTCAGGGCAATCGGCTTGATCCGGACGGCACCGGCGAGTATCACGGCCTCACCAAGCTCGACCCCTTCGTCCACCAACTGCCGTATGAACACCACCAGGAGGATGGAATTGCGCACGATGATGCCCGCCAGCGCGATCATCCCGATCATGCTGGTGGCGGTAAATTCCCGCCCGAGCAGCGCGTGACCGGGCATGATGCCGATCAGCGTCAGGGGAATCGGCGCCATGACCACCAGAGGCAGCAGGTAGGACCGGAACTGGGCCACCAGCAGGACAAAAATCATGAAGATACCCACACTGTAAGCCACGCCCATGTCCCGGAAGGTATCGTAGGTAATCTGCCACTCGCCGTCCCACTTCAGGGCACCGCCTTTGGGCAACGTCGGCGGATTGATGAAGTACTGTTGCGGTGGATCCGACCAGGAATCCAGCCGATCCACCATGGCAAACATGCCATAGAGCGGCGAATCCACGGCTCCGGTCATGTCGGCGGTGACATAGGTAACCGGCAACAGATCCTTGTGGTAGACCGCTCCCATCCAGTCCGCCTCGCGCACATCCGCGACGCTGGCCAGGGGAACCAGTTCGCCACTGCGGCTGCGCACCTTCACCGACAACAGGGCCTCGGGCTGGGCCTTTTCTCCCTCGCCCAGGATGATCCGGATGGGCACCGGATATTTGGCCTGATCATCGTGGAGGAAACTCACACCGCGGCCACCGAGCGTCGTCTGCAGGGCGCCGACAACCTGAGCCTGTGACACGCCCAGTCGCGCGGCCCGATCCCGGTCGACCACCACCTCCCACTGGCGGGTTGGCGCTTCCAGGGTGGTATCGATATCCACCAGCCCATCAACCTTGCCCATATCCTGTTCAAGCCGGCGAGCCAGGGCCGCACGATGTTCCGGGTCACTGGCATAGACCTCTGCCACCACCGGAGACAGTACCGGTGGTCCAGGCGGCACTTCCACGATCTTCACCTCAGCACCGTACCGATCACCGATCGCGGTCAGGGGTGCGCGCAGGGACTGGGCAATATCGTGGGACTGCCGGTCCCGATGTTCCTCGTCTACCAGGTTGACCTGGAGATCGCCCTGATAGGGCGCCTGCCGCAGGTAATACTGACGCACCAGGCCATTGAAATTGATCGGAGAGGCGGTACCGGCATAGGCCTGCCAGTTGGCCACTTCATCCACGCTTTCCAGGTAGTGGCCCATCTCGGTCAGCACCCGCTGGGTCTGCTCCATGGGCGTTCGCTCCGGCATGTCCACAACGACCTGCAGCTCGGACTTGTTATCGAACGGCAGCATCTTGAGGATCACGGACTGGAACACCGGCAGCGAGGCTGCCCCCAGCGTCAGCAGTACGACCCCGAGTGCCAGCAGCCGCCGACGCCAGGGATGGTCTCCGAGAAACGGGGACAGCAACCGCCGGAAAATCTTCAGGGAAATGGGACTGACACCTTCGGCAGCACTGGCCGCATCGTCCCCTTCTCCGGCGGTCTGTCCCTTACGGTGCCGGAGCAGCCGGAAGGCCAGCCAGGGCGACACCACAAAGGCCACGATCAGCGAAATCAGCATGCCCGCCGAGGCGTTGATCGGAATCGGACTCATGTAGGGCCCCATCAACCCGGTGACAAACGCCATCGGAATCAGTGCAGCCATGATCGTCAGGCTCGCCATGATCGTGGGCGTCCCCACTTCTTCGACGGCGATGGGAATGATACTGGCCACCGGCTTGTGGGAACTCTGTATGCGCCGGTTGATGTTCTCTGTTACCACGATGGCATCGTCGACCAGGATGCCAATGGAGAAAATCAGCGCGAACAGGGAGACCCGGTTGAGCGTAAAGCCCCAGGCCCAGGAGAAAACCAGAGTGAGCAACAGCGTGACCAGCACCGCAACGCCAACAATCAGTGCCTGGCGCCAGCCCATGGCCGCCAGTACCAGCAGCATGACCGCCAGGGTGGCGGACACAAGATCGGAGATCAGCTTTTGCGCTTTTTTCGAGGCCGTCTGTCCGTAATCCCGTGTAACGAGGACTTCAACGCCGTCCGGCAGAAGCCGGTTTCGCAATTCCCCAAGGCGCTTCTGGATCGCAGAGGTAATATCAATGGCGTTCTCACCCGGTTTTTTCGCAATCGCCAGGGTCACCGCAGGCCAAACTTCCCCTGGTGAGCCATCGCCTTCGGCACCCGGGCCGAAACCGGCCATCACACTCTGCTCCGGCACCGTGCCACCCCGTCGCACGTCGGCGACGTCTTCCAGACGCACCGCGGCACCGTCGTGCATGCCCACCACCAGCTGGCGCACATCCTCGACCGTTTCCAGGAGGGTGCCCACCTGTACCGGGATCGACAGATTGTCCCGGGTCACCCGGGATTCCTGACTGCTGGTGTTCGCAGACTGCAGGGCCTGCTGGAGGTCGTTCACGGTCAGGCCGAAGCCGGCCAGCAGCGCCGGATCAAAACGCACATCCACCCGATCCGGAATGCCTCCGACCGTGTAAACATCGCGGGTACCCGGAATCCGCTTGAGCGCCACTTCCAGAGCATGGGCGAGCCGGGTCAGTTCCTCGCCGGTATGGCCATGAGCCGGATCATAAAGCGTCAGCGACATCACCGGCACGTCGTCGATACCCTTGGGTTTGATCACCGGTTGCGTGGCCCCGAGGTTTGACGGCAGCCAGTCCTGGTTGGAAAAAACCTGATTATAAAGACGGACCAGGGCCTCCTGACGGGGAACCCCGACCTTGAACTGAACCGTGATCACCGCCTGCCCCTGCCGGGAGACCGAATACACGTGTTTGACGCCCTTGATCTCGCTCATCACCTGCTCGGCAGGCGTGGCGATCAGGCTCTCCACCTCCCGGGTGGAAGCACCGGGAAAGCCCACCATGATGTCCGCCATGGTGACGTCAATCTGGGGTTCTTCTTCCTTGGGGGTCACAATCACCGCCAATACCCCAAGGACAATGGCCAGCATGGCCATGAGCGGCGTTAGTCGACTGTCCTGAAACGCCCGGGCGATGGTGCCCGACGGCCCCACCGGAGTGCGATCTTCCTTCACCGCAACGCCTCCCCGGATGCACGCTCATCAAGCCAGGTGCTCCCCACCAGGGCCGACGGGTCGGTCACTACTTTTTCGCCCTCGCTGACACCGGAAAGGATCTCCAGACGGTCTCCCTGGCGGGCTCCGACGCGAACCTGGCGCAGCCGGGGCCGCCCCTGTTCGTCCAGCACATAGAGCGCACGAAGCTCACCGTGCCGGACCAGGCTCTCCGCCGGAACCATCAGCGACTCGCGGCTACCGACAGGCACCCGGACGTTGACCAGCATGCCCGGAAAGAGAGAGCCGTTGGGTTCAGTCAGTCGCATGCGCAGGCGAAACGTGTGGGTGGCCGGATCGGCGTAAGGGTAGAAGGTCATTTCCCCGGTTTGCAGCACGCGACCGTCGCCGAGGGTTACGGTTGCCTGGCGCTGGGAACGGGCCAGATCGGCGTATTTCTGGGGCAGGCTCACCACCACGCGCAGCTGTTCCAGGGAGAGTCCGCTGAGCAACGGCTGGCCCGGTCGAACCGATTCACCCAGCTGGACATGGCGTTCGGTCAGGATGCCACTGTACGGCGCGACTATGCGGGTATAGCCCAACTGTTTCTGCGCTTCATCAACCCCGGCCCGGGCCCGCTCGACCCGGGCCTCGGCAGCGGCGAGATTGTTGCGGGCCTGATCGAATTCCTGCCGGGAGACCAGCCCCCGTTCGTGCACCGCTTCGATACGCTTGAATCGCTGACGGGCATCCACCAGGGCTGCCTGCGCCTCATCCAGACCCGCCTGGGCCTGATTCAGCCTCGCCTGTTGCTCACTGTCCTCAAGCTGAACAATCAGTTGACCTGCGGAGACCGAATCGTCCACGTCAAAAGGCAGTTTCTGGACCGTGCCACTGGTTTGCGCCGACACCGTACTTTGCTGGACGGCCTCGATCACACCATCCAGCCGGACGTTTTCATCGAAGGTCACCCGCGCAACCGGCGTCACTGACAGATCCGGCGTCTGGGCCCAGAGCTTCAGGGGCATCCACAGTATCAGTACGGCAAGCCAGCGCCAGGAACGCAATGCAGTCAACATGGGCAACCGATTCCTTTTGATTATTTACTAATAACCACATCATAACAGCGGCAACGATCGCCTTAAACGTGGCGGCCCGTCCATTCCTAGCATAGTAGACAGGCATGCCGGCACCTTGACTTGCCACAAAAAAAGCCCTGCATGAACCCATTTTCCATGCAGGGCCGAATGTCATCCGCCGGCTATGAGAAGCGGACGACCGCCATACCGCCCATTACCAACGGGCAGTCAGAGCTACCTTGAACGTTCGACCAGGCTCGTTCACCCGATAGGCGTCGCCGGTAAAGACATCCTCACGGCTGACATGAGGCGCCCAGGTCTTGTCGAACAGATTATCCGCCGCCCAGCTCAGTGTGAGATTCTCAAGCAGAGGGTGACGACCGGAGAGATTGACCACCCCGTAACCGGGCGAGGTGCCGGGATCCAGTCCGGATTCCGGGTCAATCCGGTCCTGGCGTCGGGCCAGCTGCCATTCCGCCTGAATGCTGTTGCCGTGGTACTGCCAACCGATGGTCTGGGTGTACTGGACGGGCGGAATCTGCGGCAGGGGCCGACCATCGCTCTGGTTCGTGCCACGAACCGTGGCAAGCTTGCCGTCCACGCTCCAGGTACCGTCGCTCCAGCCCAGTTGCCCTTCAACGCCGAGCAGCCGGGCATCCACATTGGTGTAGCGAATCACATCGGGAGACGGCTCGTACCGTAGGACAAAGTCATCGACTTCATCGATCCAGACCGCCGGGCGCCAATGCCATTCGCCCTGCTGGCCGGTAAGTCCGAGCTCCAGCTTGTGGTGCTTTTCGGTCTTGAGGTCCGGGTTCCCCACCCAGGCAGTACCCTTCACCACGTAGCGTTCATTCACGCCGGGCGATCGAACGCTGCGACTGGCCGTCACATCCAGCGTCTGGATCGCCGAGAAGCGCCATTCACCGGAGACAAAACCACTGACATTGTCGTCGGTGGCCTCGGCATCGGACACGCCATAGACTGACTGGTAGACCCCCGCCGGCGTCATCGCCATCATCCCGGGCTTCATGGTGAACGACTCGTCAGCACGGGTGGCATCCATGGTAATCCGGTCGTACCGGACACCGGCCCCCAGCTGAATCGCCGGACGGATCCGGTGGAAGCCTTCAGCGAAGACACCCACCCGATCCCGCTCGACCCCGGGCCACAGGAGCGAGCCAACGTTGTCCAGCGCCATGCCGTTATACATGGTCGCATCCCAGTCGTTACTCTCGACATCCACGCCCAGGGCGATGTCTTTGGTGGTATCGAGGGCCTGGTCCAGAGTCAGTCTCGCCCCCCGCGTCCGGGTTTCGGAGTCGGTCTGCATTTTCATCATGGCGTCGCGCAGACTGAAGTTGTCCATGGTGTGGTCAACATCCGCCCGCCAGGTCATCAGATTCCATTCACCGTTGGCGACCGGTGCGCCAAGTTCGAGCCGGGCCATATCGGTGTCCGTTTTCGGGGCGTCCATCAGGGAGGCGTATTTCACATCCCGCTCTTCCTGACGACTGATCATTGCTTTCACATGGAACCCGTTTTCAGCGCGCCATGCGCCATCCAGCCGGCCTTCCGAATTCTTGAACGCGCTGCGAACGGTTTCACCGTCGCCATCCTCGTAGTCGTCCGCTTCCTCGTACCCGGCCGAAAGACGAACAAAGCCATCGTCATTCCCCACGGCGGCACTGCCGTTAACCAGCCGTCCATTGCCGTTGTCGGAACCTCCGATGGTCAGATGCCCGGTGGTGCCGGAATCGCCAAACACCGGGTCCGCCGTGGTGGCAATGACCTGACCGCCCGCAATGGGCCCCCACCGCAAGGTGCGATTGCTGGTGCGCACGTCCAGAATCTGGGGTAGCGCTGTGCTGAGTCGACTGGTGGGCGGGTCCATGCGATTGGGGCACGCCCCCTCCACCCGCATACCGTCCAGCAACACATCCACGCGCTCCTGTCCCTGCCCCCGCACCACCGGGTCCAGTCCCCGGCCGCCCAGCCGGGACAGCGAAACCGCCGGGTCGGAATCCAGTCGGGACACCGGTTCTGATGCCAGTGCGGCGTCCGACAACCGCTCAAGTTCTGCGGACTGGCCTTCGGTAACGCGAATAATCATCTCGCCGTTATCGGACATCTGGGCGGAAACCGGAAGTGCAGCGCATCCGCAGACAATCAGTCCGATGCTGCGTGCGAGGGGTTTAACAATCATGGAAAGACATTCCTTGGCAACGGATTTTAAACAGGCATCAGAGGCGGGCCATGATAAACACTGCCCCTGCAGCCGGCTTGGGACAGAATGCCGCACCCCGAAAGGGGTACCCCCGCTCAACGGTCGCCGCTAGAATCCCAGCATGGAATGGCTCACACACTCACAAACCGGCAACCAGCAGTCGGCTCGTTACCTGCTGGGCATGCGCCTGGCCATCATCGCGATCGAACTGGTCGCGATTGCGGTCATGGATTCCTTCATCCATCTCACCTATCGGGCTGAAGCCCTGCTGGTGAGCCTGCTTTATGGTGTCCTGGCGACGCTGGCCTGGATATGGTTCACCCGCCGACCGCCCGCGTCTTCCCTGGCGGTCAGTGGCGGGCTGATCGCGGACATCGCCCTGATCGCGCTCTGGCTGTTCCTGACCGGCGGATACACCAACCCACTGGTGTCCTTGCTGCTCCTTCCGATTGCCGTTGCCATCATCCTGGTGCCATCGCTGCAGAGCTTGCTGGTGACCCTTGCCGGCATCGGCGGCTACACGGCTCTGGTGGTGTGGCATACCCCGCTCTCTCACGAACACGTCGCCACCCAGCTGGCGCAGCTCCACCTGGTCGGGATGTGGGCGACCTTCGCCCTGACCGCGCTGATTCTGCTTCTGATCGTGGGCACCCTGGCCCGCCGGCTGCGCCGGCAGCAGTTCCAGCTGGCGCAATTCCGCGAAAATCGCCTCCGCGACGAGCAGATCATTGCCCTGGGGCTTTCGGCCGCCGCTGTCGCCCATCGCCTGGGCACCCCGCTGAACACCCTGACACTCCTGCTTGAGGAGATCCGCTCAGAGGCCACCCGACCGGAACCATCGAAGGTTCTGGAGGAGGATCTGGACACCATGGAACAGCAGCTCCAGCTATGCGGACAGCATCTGCAGCAGTTAACCCATGCCGCAGTCGAAGCCAAAGCTGCACAGCGCCAGGTCGTGCCGGCCGGAGACTGGATAAAGCGACTTCGGGAATCGGCCACCCTGCTGTGGCCGTCCGGTCCCATCGAGTGGCAACCCACCTTCCCGGACACTCCCATTGCCGTTGACGCGACGCTGGACCAGGCCGTGCTGAACCTGCTGGCCAACGCCCTTACCGCCAGCCCGGAATGGGTGCGAGTGACCGCCAGAGACGGTGACAATGGCCATGTCGAGCTTGTGGTCGAGGATCGTGGGGACGGACTCGGCACGACGCTCGACGGCGCGCCCGGCGAGGACATTGTCGAATCCCGCCAGGGACTGGGCGTCGGGCTGTTTCTGTCCAACGCCACCATCCAGCGGCTGGGCGGTGAGCTGAAAGCGCAGTCCGACCAACAGGGCACCACCATGATCATCGACTTGCCGCCTGCCAACTCCTCGGGAGAGCCTTCATGAACGAATCCGCCGTCTGGCTTCTTATTGATGACGACGAAGCCTTCCTCCATATCCTGCAACGTTCTCTCGCCCGGCAGGACATCGAGTCGGTGACCACGACCTCCGGTTCCATGGCACTGACGGCGCTCTCCGATCACCGGATCCGCTATTGCGTCCTGGACCTGAACCTGGCCGGTGAAAGCGGGCTGCAGCTATTACCCCGTTTGCTGGAACGCCGTCCAGAGCTCCAGATCCTGGTGCTGACCGGTTATGGCAGTATCGCCACCGCCGTGGAGGCCATGCGACGGGGCGCCACCAACTATCTGTGCAAACCGGTCACCGTCAGCCAACTGCTGAAAGGGTTCGAGGCACTGGAGGCACCTCCCGGGCTCCGGGAAGAACCACCGTCGGTAGAAGAGATGGAATGGGAGCACATCCAGCGGGTACTGAACGAGCACGAAGGCAACATTTCCGCGACCGCCCGGGCGCTGAACATGCATCGCCGGACCCTGCAGCGGAAACTGCAGAAGCACTCGCGATGGCGTAACTGAGTCAAATTTGATTCTTATCAAACAAACCCTTCGAAACGCCAATGGCATTACAGGCCACTTCGTGTAGCATGCGACAGATAACGCGCCCGTTGCAGTATCTGGACAGGGAAACTACGCACAAGCCCCACCGTCAACGGCTGTTCTAGGCATTCCCACGTACTTTGTTAGACTCAAGGCGAGGAGTCGGACGGAGGCCGCAGTTACCACTAAACAGATAAAGGGCTAAAGGCAAATCAGATGCCGAAATCGACGGACCTGCTGAAATCTCCCGAGGGTATTGATGCCAAGCGACTCACCCTGGTCGCCGCTGCAACGCCCAACCTCTTGCTCATTCTGGACGCAGCCGGTTGCATCGACTGGGTAAACCCCAGTTTCGAGGAACACACCGGTCACCTGCTCGCAGACATCCGGGGCAAGCAGCCCAAGGATGTTCTTTACGGGCCCGACACCGACCCCGATACCGCCGCACGGATCAACCGGAAACTGCACCTTGGAGACGTCTTCGAAGAAGACATCCTGCATTACACCCGGTCCGGCACACCCTACTGGGTTCATACCTTCTGCATGCCGGTCGGCGAAAAACAGGGCGTCGCTCCGGGCTACATCGTCATCCAGAACAACATCTCGGATCGCAAGCACAGCGAGCGCGGGCTGAGGATTGCCGCCAGTGTCTTCGACAAGAGTCACGAGGCCATTCTCATTACTGACCGCAACAACCGGATTCTCGATGTAAACCCCGCCTTTTCGCGGATCACGGGATACGCCCGGGAAGAAGTGCTCGGCCTCAATCCGGCCATTCTCAGCTCAGGTCGCCACTCTCCCGGCTACTACCGCTCCATGTACCAATCGATCGAAAAGACCGACCACTGGCGCGGTGAGATCTGGAACCGCCGCAAGAACGGTGAGGAGTACGTCGAACTGCTGTCGATCAGCCGCGTGCACCTGGAAGAGCCGGGGCAGTACTACCATGTCGCCGCCTTCTCAGACATTACCGCGCTGAAGAACCACGCCCGGGAACTGGATCGCGCGGCGAACTACGACGATCTGACCGGGTTGCCCAACCGGCAACTTCTTGAAGACCGCCTGCGGACCGCCAGCCAGCACGCCGATCGGCAACAACGGGCCATTTCCGTGTGTTACCTGGACATCGACGGGTTCAAGACGATCAATGAACGCCTGGGGCATGCCGCCGGCGACCAGGCCCTGCGGACCGTCGCGGAACGCCTCACCCGAACACTCCGAAGCGGTGATACCGTGGCCCGTATCGGCGGGGATGAATTCATCCTGATGCTGCAGAGTGATGCCAGTGAGCACGTATACCAGCGCATCCTGTCGACCGTCTCCGAAGTCATGGAGATCGGTGGCAAGGACGTCACTCTCACAGCCAGCCTGGGCATCACACGCTATCCGGACGACAACGCCGACCCGGAAGGCCTGATCCGGCACGCGGACCAGGCCATGTATTCCGCCAAGGAAAAAGGTCGCAACCAGTTTCATTTCTTCGATCCGGGGCTCGACGAACACCGGCGGCAACGGCGCAATCAGCTGACCGAAATCACCCGGGCACTGGAAAACGACGAGTTCAAACTCTACTTCCAACCCCAGATACAGGTGGACAATGGCGCCATTGTCGGGGTCGAGGCCCTCATCCGCTGGCAGCATCCGGACCACGGATTGCTCAACCCGGCGCAGTTTCTGCCCGCCGTGGATAATAGCCACCTGGAAGTCCCCCTGGGTCAGTGGGTCCTCAAGGAAGCCATACACCAGATGAACGCCTGGCAGGCAGAGGGGTTATCCCTGGCGGTGAGCATCAATATCAGTGCCCGCCACCTGATGGACCGCAGCTTTGTTGATTATCTGGAAAGCTACCTTCACAGCCATCGGGAACTGAATCCCTCGAGGGTGACCCTGGAAGTCCTGGAATCCGCCGCCCTGGAAGACACCAACCGGGCCAGTAACGTGTTGAACCGCTGTCGTTCACTGGGTCTGCAGATTGCCCTCGATGATTTCGGCACCGGTTTCTCCTCGCTGACCTATCTGCGCACCCTGCCGGTGGACGTGATCAAAATTGATCAGAGCTTCGTGCTGAACATGCTGGACGACGCCAATGATCGGGCGATCGTCGAGAGCGTGATTTTCCTGGCACAACGATTTGCCCATCCGGTACTGGCCGAGGGCGTGGAAACCATGGAACACGCGCGGCTGTTACGGGATATGGGATGCAACCTGGTTCAGGGATATGGCATTGCCCGGCCCATGCCCGCAACAGACCTTCCCGCCTGGGTCCAGCGCTGGGAGACCAGACGTGAAAACCGCGAGGACGACCTGCTGTCGCCCGTGGTCGCCGGAGGAGAAGGGATATAGTGTCCTGCAGTAGATCAGCGAATTAGCCAAACGGGATACTACCGATACCGGCTCTGATCCAGCGTGGTCAGCCGATCCGGGTGAAACACCATCAGTCCGGTCACGATGGTGCCATTTACAAAGCCCTCCGGCAGCATGAACAGAGGCAGATACCGGATGTATTCGTTGACCAGATCCTCAAATTCGTAGGCCCCGCTGGTCCAGAGCAACAGGCACATGACGGTTCCCGCTGCCATGACGGCCAGCCCGGCGCCGAAGAAACCGCAGAAGAAAATGTAGGCAAAAAAGTTACTGAAATTCCGGCGCCGTTCCCACAGCATGATTCCGTGGCTCACCAGGGCCGGAACCATCACGGTAATCAGCCCGTTGGCGGCAAACATCGTAGCCGGCTCCCGGCCGGTAATCACCGTAATGACCAGCGCAAGCAGGCCACTGAAAACCGCCAGCGCCCAGCCAAGCATCAGGGTGATCACGGTCATTCCGAAGATATGGATGGCCAGCCCCGGGGAAATGCCCGCGCGCATCTGCCACAGAAAGCCAAGGGCCACGGCGGCGCCGAAGAACGAGTGCTGAAGCGCGTTGTCCCGGCTGAATCCCCGCCAGTCGACCGATCGTGCCGCCTGGACCAGCACCAGCAGAAACAGGACAGCGGTCACCAGCCATTGGCCCGTTGAGAGCAGGTTTTCCGTCATCCCCATGGCAGTCGGCTTCCTGAGTCCCGTGCGTGTGCGTGAAACCCAATGATAACGGGTTACCCGGACCTTTTACCAAAGGTCCTGCTCAGGCGGTTTTGTCCAGGGCCTGACGGTGACCGGTCAGCGTCTGCCACGCGTCAAAGGTACTGAGAAACACGGTTCCTCCCAGATGAGCAAGCAACTCGGTCTCTTTCAGGCGATCCATCACCGGCCCCTTTATTTCAGACAGGTGGAGGCGCACGCCGGCATCCCGGAGGCGCTCATTGATGGTCTCAAGGCTTTCCAGGGCCGAGGCATCAATGAGATTCACCGCCGGGCACATCAGAACCAGGTCACGGAGTTCCGATTCCCGGTTGACCAGATCCAGCACCGTTTCCTCCAGGAAACGGGCATTGGCGAAATAAAGGCTCTCATCCACCCGCAAAAAGGTCACTCTCGGGCACAGCTCGACGTCATACCGCAAAACATTGCGAAAATGCTCCGTTCCCGGCACCCGTCCGACAACGGCACAATGAGGCCGGCTGGTGCGATACAGGAAAAGGCCTATCGACAGAGCCACGCCGGCAATGATGCCTGCCTCGACACTGTGCACCAGGGTCAACAAGATCGTGGCCAACATGGCGCCAAAATCCGATTTCGAGTAGCGCCAGGTGGTCCGAAGGGTTTTCAGGTCAATCAGCGTGACCACGGCAATGATGATCGTACTGGCCAGGGTCGCCCTTGGCAGCCAGGCAATGGCCGGCGTTAGAAACAGGGTGGCCAGCGCAATACCAACGGCGGCATAGGCACCGGCCGCCTGGGTTTTCGCCCCGGCATCGAAATTCACCACCGACCGGGAGAGACCGGCGGTAACCGGCATGCCACCGGACAGGCCACTCGCCAGGTTGGCCGTGCCCAGCCCGATCAGCTCCTGGTTCGGATCAATCCGCTGCCGGCGCTTGGCGGCCAATGTCTGTCCCGCCGATACCGAGCCCACAAACCCGACAATGCTGATGAGCAGCGCACTCGTCCCCAACTCGCCCCAGAGCGGCCCGCCGAAGTCGGGCACAACCAGGGAAGGCAGACCGGACGGGATGTCACCGACCAGGCGGACACCTGCGGCATCCAGGTTTAGTCCCCACCCGGCGAGAATGCTGAGGATGACTGCGATCAGCGGCGCCGTCTTCGACAATACCCTCGACCAGGCCGGGGACAGCCCCCAGCGAACCAGCCACGATTCCAGATGACTGCGGGCCAGCCAGAGAAACGCCAGCGTGCCGATTCCAATTGCCAGCGACTCCGGATTGGTGTTGTCCAGATGGTCGAGCAGAGACCGGCCCATCACCAGGAGGTTCTGACCGTACTCTTCAACGCCCAGTATGTGTTTGAGCTGACTGGCAATGATGATGATCGCCGACGCCGTCATGAAGCCGGAAATCACCGGATGGCTGAGAAAATTGGCCAGGAATCCCAGCCGGAAAACCCCCATCAGGGTCAGCATGACCCCCGATAGCAGGGCCAGGATCAGCGCCCCGGTGAGATAGGTCGCCGTGCCGGGGTCGGCAATGGGCGTCAGGGCGGCAGCGGTCATCAGCGAAGTGACCGCCATGGGTCCCACGGAGAGCGTCTGGCTGGTACCGAATATGGTGTAGGCCACCAACGGCAGGATACTGGCGTAGAGTCCGACCTGGGCCGGCAAACCGGCAAGGACGGCGTACGCCAGCGACTGGGGAATGAGCATCACGGTAACGATCATGGCGGCCACCAGATCACTGGTGGCCTGGTCACGACGATACTCAGATGCCCACTGGAGGATGGGCAAATACCGTTTGAGGCCTGTCATTCCGGAATCAGAACAGATTGACCGGCACTTTCAGGTAGACCTGCCCATTATCTTCGGCCGGCGGCATATGACCTGCCCGCATGTTGACCTGGACGGATGGCAGGATCAGCCTCGGCATCTCGAGGGTTGCGTCCCGTTCGGTCCGCATTCTGACAAACTCCTCCTCGGAGACACCTTCGTGAACATGGATGTTGGCCTTGCGCTCGTCGCCAACGGTGGTCATGAACTCGTAATGGTCCCGTCCGGGCGCCTTGTAGTCGTGGCACATGAACAGCCGGGTTTCCGCTGGCAATGAGAGTACTTTCTGAATGGACTGGAACAGTGTCCGGGCATCGCCACCGGGGAAGTCACACCGGGCGGTTCCGAAATCCGGCATGAACAGTGTATCCCCGACGAAGGCCGCATCTCCGATCACATAGGTCAAACAGGCCGGCGTGTGACCGGGCGTGTGCAGGACCCGCCCCTCAAGCTGGCCGATCCGGAAGGTATCGCCGTCTTTGAACAGCTGGTCGAACTGGCTGCCGTCCCGGGCGAACTCGGTACCTGCGTTGAATGCCTTCCCGAAAATCGTCTGCACATCAACGATGTGCGCCCCTATGCCAGTTTTTCCGCCGAGCTTTTCGTGAAGATAGGGAGCGGCGGACAGGTGATCGGCGTGGACATGGGTTTCCAGGATCCACTCTACCGTCAGGTCGTTGTCGTGCACGTACTGAACAATTTCATCAGCAGAGCGCACATCCGTCTTGCCCGCTGCGTAGTCGAAATCCAGCACCGAGTCGAGAATCGCGCAGGCATTGGAGTCAGGATCCCGAACCACATAACTGAACGTATTGGTCGGCTCATCGAAAAAATGTTGAACCACTGGATTGCTCATGACATTCACCCCGAAGATCGCTCTCAACGAATATTATTCTAAGGATATACTAAAAGGTAATATTGAGGGAAATGCCGATTCCTCATATACGCACAGTTCCTGATGCATCCACAAGGCAGTTCCGCCCCGACTTTTTCGCCAGATACAGACGATGATCCGCGAGGTCGATCAACGCGTCCGGGGATGCCGGCCCACTGGATAACTCGGTAATGCAGGCAAGGCCGGCGCTGGCCGTCAGGTGAACGTCACTGTCGTTATAGGTGAAAGCAGTGGATGCGATCGACTGAAGGATTCTCTCTACCAGCTCCCTCACCTCTTCAGGCCGCCTGACCGCACTGAACGCGACCACGAACTCCTCGCCGCCAAATCGGGCGACCACATCGGTGGATCGGGTCTGCTCCCTCAGCTCCTCGGCGAAACGCTGCAGAATATAGTCGCCACCAAGGTGGCCGAGGGAATCATTGATGTCCTTGAAATGGTCAAGATCGAACATGGCCAGGGCGAAGCTTTCGCCATAGCGGTTACGGCGTCCCAACATTTCCGTCAGACGAGGCATCAGGTACCGCCGGTTGTGAAGGCCGGTCAATGGATCCCGGATAGACTGGTTCAGAAGCTCCTGCTCCAGCCGATTCCGCTCCAGCGCGCCGGATAACAGACCCGAAACAATGATCAACAGGTCTTCCTGATCCGTTCTCCAGCTCCGGCGACTGAGCGACTCAACGCCGAAAAACCCGCAAACCCGTCCGCGAATCCGGATCGGGACACAGAACAGTGAACTGACGCCCTGGGATTGGAGCAGCGTTTTTTCATCAGGGGCGTCGGCAGGCAAACAGTCAACATCCTCGACGAACATGACCCGATTCTGCTCGATCATCGACTGCACCTGTCGGCTCCACCATGGCAGCTCGGTCACGGAAATTGCCCGGGACGAATCCCGTTTGTGACCAACCCCGGGAGCACACCATTCGTGGCGGTTGTACATCCATCGATAATCGTCGGAGAACTGGTACAGGTACGAACGATCGACATCGAAGAATTCGCCAATGGTGCTCAACAGTTCCTCGATACACAGATCGATATGTTCGAAACCCAGATTGATGAACTCCGCGGAAAGCTGGGCAATCAGGTTCTGGAAGCGGGCCTGAAACGCATGCTCGGCCTCGCTTTCACGGAGTTCCGATTCCAGGTCCTTGTAATGCTGAACATCATGGAACTCCCCATACCATACGGTACTGCCATCGGCCTGACGCTCGGGCTGGGAGTAGGCCTCAAACCAGCGGTAGTTTTCGTCAGCCAGACGCAGGCGGGCCTGATACCGCCAGGGATTGAGTCGGGTAGCAGATTCGACAATCGAATGTTCAATGAGCCCGAAGTCATCGGGATGTATCCGCTGAAAAAGCGGATCCGCAGAAGTCCGCAAACTGGGGCGTTCAATACCGAACAGATCCGTGATCTGCCCGCTGACAAACGGAAAACAATGCTGCTCCCCGTCAGCACTCAACCAGTAGCAGAACAGGATGCCCGGAACGCCGGTGGAAAGCTTCCCGAACAATTCGTCGGGTGTTTCCGGACCGGCGACCGGAACAAAGGATTTGGCCATGCAGGCACCGTCCCCCGGACGCTGGATTTCCTGTTGTTTAGTCTAGTCCAGCGTTCGGGAGCCAGCGAATTCTCATGATCCGGACAGGGCCTCTGGCTTCAGAAACCGCCGAATCACCGGAAGCTGTTTCAGCATTGCCTTGTCAACCATTCTCGGCAGGATGCCATTGAGAACGACAAACAGCTTTTCCGGCCACCCCAGAAAACGGCGCTGATCGTCTTTTTCCATGGCCTGGAGAATCTGTGCCGCCACTGCCTCTGGCGCATCCATGGTATTGCCAAGGGCCCGATTCAGCTCGTTGACCGCCTGCGGGTTCATGTCCGTTGCAGTGGCCCGGGGGGCAACATAGACCACCTGTACCGGGGTATCCGCCAGCTCGCGACGTAATGCCTCTGAAAATCCGCGCAGTCCGAATTTGGTGGCGCAGTAGGCGGTGTAACCGGGAAAGCCAATGCTTCCGAAGGTCGAACCCACGAAAACCAGCGCACCAGAGCCGGCTTTTTCGAAGAGGGGAACGAAATGCCGGGCCACCAGCATGGCGGAACGGAGGTTCACGGTCATCTGGGCATCCAGCTCGGCGACGGTCATATGTTCCAGACTGGCGAACCGGTTCTGGCCCGCACAGTGGATGACACCATCGATGTCCGGATAGGCATCGCTCAGACGCTGGAGCTGCCCGTCCAGATCGGCGGCAGCAAGGTCCAGGTGCACTGGCGACACGCCTTCGCGGTGGGCCAGTTTCTCAGGATGACGGGATGCAATGATCACCCGGGCTCCGGCCTCCACCAGTGGGCCGACCATCGCCTGGCCGATGCCGCCGGTACCGCCCAGCAGCAGGAATACGCGATTATGCAGCCTCATGTTTGGTTTCCTCCTGCCGCGAAGGCAACGGGATGCTGTGCAGCATATCCCCGTACAGCCGGTAGACCATCCGGGCCGAGTCAATGATGGCCTGCTGGTCCTCGGGGTCCGTGATGCTGTCCATCAGGTTGCGGAAGAATTCGAAATGATCCTGGTCCAGCGCCCCGTGGGAATACAGGTAACTGAACGCCTGGTTGGGCAGTTCCAGCTGCTTCTGGATGGCCTCGCCCAGCGGCGTTGCGAGCTCGATGGAGGTTCCCTCCAGCACCTGGACCATGCCGAAGAAAGCCGCCGGGTTACCGCGGTTGATCCGGTCGTACAGGTAAGCAATCATCAGTTCGATGGAGACGTCCGGCTTGCCCTGACGAACGCTGTCCTTGTCGATCCCGCAGGCTTCCAGATCATTGAGGATCCACTCATGATGGCCGTATTCCTCCTCGATGTATTCCACCAGCGCCTTGCGAACGTCTTCCAGACGCTCCGGCAGACGGCTGCCACAGGCCATCATCAGCGGCACGGTGTGTTTCACGTGGTGGTAGGCCTGGGTCAGAAACCAGGTGTAGCCCTCCAGGGAGAAGCGGCCCTCCCGGATGGCTCCGATCACAGGAGCGCCAGTCACGTGGGCCCGGGCTTCAGCGGTTTCGGATTGAAGACGGTCGAAAAATGCCATAGTGGTTTCTCCTGGCGTGTTGGCAGAGTCTGACGCTTCATCGGTCAGATTCAGAAAAAGGGGAAAAGCACCGGCCATCAGGGTCGGAAGGTCGGCGGATATCTGGTGCCGGACGGGCCGGCCGTTGGCGGTCACGTAACCCCGGGCCTGGGTCAGCGGTTGGCGCAGAATGTAAACAGCGTCCAGCTGCGCGTAGTCGGGCAGACCGCTATTGAGCTCGTGTACCTGCGTGCGGATGGTTTCCGGCGCTCGCCCGTCCGGGACCACCAGCAGGGCGCGGGGATGGGCTTCTCCGTCACCGAACACCACCGCCTGGCGGGCACCTACCGATTGAACCAGTTCGCTCTCCAGCCATTCCGGGCTGATATTCCGCCCGAAACTGGTGATCAGCAGATTTTTCGCCCGACCACTGACGGACAGAAAGCCCGCTTCGTCGATCGCACCGATATCACCGGTGTCGAGCCAGCCATCGGGCTCCGGCTCATCGCCCAGGTAACCGAGGTGGGTATTACCCCGAACCCGGATATGACCCTGGTCATCGACTGCCACCTCAACGTGGGACAACGGTCGCCCAACGGACTCGGAGCATTCACCGCCCGGGACATTGAGCGCCACCACAGAGCCGCACTCCGACAGGCCATAGCCCTCGTAGAGCGGCAACCCTGCACTGCGGCCGCGTATCAGAAGGTCGGAGGATACCCGGCCACCGCCGACCGCGAGAAAACGGAATGCTGAGGGATCCAGCATTCCCTGTTCGGTTGCACCAACCAGCGCCATCGCCAGTTCCGGCACCAAAATAAGGGACTGCGGGGCCACCCGATTGATGCCCTGCACGAGTCGCTCCAGATTGAGCCCACTGCTGCCGGTCATCCCGAGGCTTTCCAACGGTGCTACCGAGACCGTGGCCCCCATCAGCAGTGGCAGGTAAACGCCGGCAATGTTCTCAAGCAGGGTTGCCAGCGGCAGGATACACAGGTGATGGCGCATGGACACACCATCCAGTCGGGCCCTGAGTGCCAGGGTGGTGGCCGTCATCTGCTCGGTCGAGAGACAGACCCCCTTGGGTGTGCCGGTGCTGCCGGAGGTAAAGGTTATTTTGGCGGTCTGTTCCGGCATCCAGGCTGACGCGGCCGACACCGGCAGATGACGGAACCGGACACCATGACCCAACGGCTCGCTGTCGGGCAGTGCGTCGCCGGACAGCAGCCCCTCCAGGCCGGCCCGTTCGGTCAGGTGCTCGGTCTGTGCCCGGGAGAAAAATACCGGCACAGGCACGCAGACAACACCCGCCATCAGGCAGGCCAGATCGGCCAGGATCCAGGGCAATGAGTTATCACCGCACAGACCCACCCGCCTCAGGCCCATCCGTTTGAGTTGGTCTGCCAACGCGTCCACCGCAGCCATGGTCTGGGCATAGGTGAGAACGGTATCGCCGTCCTGTAGCGCGATGTCTGAGGGGTGTTGTTCGGCCTGCTGTTTCAGCAGATCAGGCAGTAACGCCATATCGGCCTCCGTTGGAAGACATTCGGGTATCCGGTTCGGACAGAAAGCGGGCAAGCCGCAGCAGGCCCGTGCGCTCGAGGGCCGTAATCGTCTCCTGCACATGGATTGCCATGACCACCGGACGATGCTCGTAGTAGCGGCCCCATCCTGCGCCGCCGTCCGGCAAACGACGTGGATCGGCCTCCGCCATGACCGCGGTATCAATACCGAGGCGATGGAAACTGTTGCGCAGCTGGCCCGTGCCGGTGCAGACCACCCACTCGAAACGGGCAGCGTTCAGCCACAGCGCCAGTGTGGTGAACAGGTACTGACTAACCCCTGCCTCAACGCCGGCGAGATGCGCAATTTCCGCAATCCGGTGCCGGGGAATGCCGGGCAATGGCATCACCTCTTCGACCGGCACGGTCAAGTAATCCTCCAGGAACAGGCGCTCCCGGCTTGCGTCCCGCACGCCGACTGCCGCCAGCAGGGAACCCTGCCCGGTTGTCAGCGCCAGTAATCCGGGAATTCTCAGAATCGGCTCGGCACCGTAGGCCATCAAGAAACGCTGGCGAATAAAGCCGGTAACGAGGTCGGCCACGCCAGTGCCAGGGAGGATCTCGCTCAACCAACGCCGACCGCAGCGCAGGACGGGAACCACGTCTCCCGAATCCAGGGGACAACACGTGGACATCATCAAGGGGTCTGTCATTGCACTCTCCGGTCGCCCGATCAGGCGAGACTTCTACGACGCAAACCAGACTAGGCAGGGTGCCTTAAACCAGTCTTAAGCCGACCGGACAGAAAGCTTATGAGGGCCTTAAGGTTTTTCAGCCCAGTGCGTTAAGGCTTGTTTAAGAAAGGGCTTTTAAAGTGCAAACCTGAAATATAAGTGCAGCAGAACCTTCACGAGGTTGAATGAAACTACTGGCCATGCTTGAAACCCGACTCGGCCGATTGCCGCGTTTCCTGGTCGCCGGTGGCGGCGCCACCCTGATTCACTGGCTCACCATGTGGGCACTGGTGCAGACAGGGGTGGACGCTCGGCTGGCTACGTCGATAGGCGCCGGCGTCGGGCTGCTGGTCAACTACCTCGCCCAGCACCGCTTCACCTTCGAATCCAACCTGGCCCACGGTGTTGCCTTTCCCCGGTATCTTGCCGGCGCCGCACTGGGGTGGGTTCTCAATCTCGTCGCCTTTTCCGCGCTGATCGGCGCCGGAGCAGGCATCGTCTGGTCACAGGGCATCGCTACGGCAGTGGTTGCGCTGGCCAACTTCCTGTTCGCCCAAAGATTCGTGTTCCATGAGGCACCCGATGAAACCCCGGAATAACATTACTCTCAGCATCGTCGTCCCGGTTCACAACGAGGCCGACGTCCTGCCCACCCTGCTGAACCGACTGGCCATGGTCAGTCGGCAAATCGAAGGCAAGGTAGAGCTTCTGTTCGTTGATGACGGCAGCCAGGACAATTCCGTGGCCCTGCTGCTGCAGGCCCGGCGGCGTCATGAGGACATCCGGATACTGCAACTGTCCCGGAACTTCGGTAAGGAAGCCGCAGTGAGCGCCGGGCTGCAGCATGCCCGCGGAGACGCCGTTGTGCTGATCGACGCCGATCTGCAGGACCCGCCGGAACTGATCCCGGAGATGGTGTCCGAATGGCACAAAGGCGCCGACGTCGTGTTGATGAAGCGCCGCTCCCGCTGCGGCGAAAGCTGGTTCAAACGCACGACCGCATCGCTGTTTTACCGTCTGATCAATCGCATCAGCGACGCGCCCATTCCCGTGGACATCGGCGATTTCCGGTTAATGAGCCGGCGCACCGTCGACGCACTGAACCAGTTGCCGGAGCGCAACCGTTATCTCAAGGGCATGTTCGCCTGGGTGGGCATGCCGACCGTCACACTGGAATTCGACCGCGATCCGCGGGCCGCCGGCACCACCAAGTGGAACTATTTCAAACTGATGCACCTGGCCATGGAGGGGATTACCTCTTTTTCCACACGGCCGCTGCGGATTGCGCTGATTCTTGGCTTTCTGGCCGCTGCCGCCGGGGGATTCTTCGGTGCCTGGCAGGTACTCAAGGCGCTGATGCTGGGCATTTCCACGCCGGGTTACGCCTCCATGATCGCCATGATCACCTTTCTGTCCGGGGTGCAACTGCTGTGCGTGGGACTGCTCGGTGAGTACGTGGGCCGCATCTACATGGAAACCAAACAACGACCGGTCTTCATCGTCGCTGACGACAGCAACGACCATGCCGATGAATCTGTTCCTTCACTGAGAGTGGCTGGCGATGACGCGCACGGTTAATACCCTTTTCTGGACCCTGGTGTCGATCCTGGCACTTCGGCTCGGCCTCTCTGCCCTGCTGCCCATGGCGGATACCACCGAGCCCCGCTATGCGGAAATCGCCCGGGTCATGGCCACCAGTGGCGACTGGATCACCCCCTGGTTCGATGCGGGCGTGCCTTTCTGGGGCAAGCCACCGCTCTCCTTCTGGTGTCAGGCTCTGTCATTCAAACTGTTCGGTTTCAACGAATTCGCCGCACGCTTGCCCTCCTGGCTGGCGAACGTCGGTATCGTTTACCTCGTCTATGCCACGCGGGTGGCGCTGCACCCGGAAAAGGAACCCGACAGCGCGCAGCGCGCCGGTCTCTGGGCGGCACTGATCTACGCCACCATGGCGCTGGGGTTCGTCAGTGCGGGAACCGTCATGACCGATTCCTTCCTGGCGCTGGGCACCACCATGATCCTTGCGGGCCTGATTGTCAGACTGCAGGGTGGCGGCGACCGCTGGGCCTGGCTGTTCTTTCTGGGGCTGGTGATTGGCCTCCTGGCAAAGGGTCCGGTTGCCGTGGTTCTGACCGGCGCGCCCGTGTTCTTCTGGGCCCTGTTCAGCCGACAGTGGCAACGGCTCTGGCAGTGCCTGCCCTGGGTTCGCGGCACCCTGGCCATGCTGGTGCTGGTGTTGCCCTGGTACATCCTGGCCGAGCTCAAGACCCCGGGCTTCCTGGATTACTTCATCGTGGGCGAGCACATCAAGCGCTTTCTGGTGAGTAACTGGCAGGGCGACCTGTACGGCGATGCCCACGACTTCCCGCGCGGCACCATCTGGCTGTATCTGGTTCTGGCGAGTTTCCCGTGGGGGCTGATTGCGCTGGGCGGGTGGATCAAAAAGCAGTGGCGTCGGAACGGCGACCAGAACCAATGGCAGACACGGACGCGGGGCGTAACCGGTCTGGTGATCGGCGCGGCACTGACGCCCGCCCTGTTCTTCACGCTGGCAGGCAATATCCTCTGGACCTATGTGCTGCCGGGTCTGCCTTTCCTGGCGGTACTGGTTTCCAACCTGCTGCCCCGCGAGCCAGCCCGAATGGGCCGGAACCTCGTCGTAGCCAGTATTCTGGCAGCACCCGTGCTGTGTACCGGCGCCACACTCTGGCTCAGCCTGCATCCGGACGACCTGAAGACGGAGAAGGCCATGATTGAGCGCACCCGTCTGCGCTCGGACCTGGCAAACCATCCGCTGGTCTATCTGGACAAGCCCCCCTTCTCCGCCCGTTTTTATGGTGACGGGGAAGTGCAATCCATTCCCTCCGAGACGCTCAATCAGAAGCTGGCCTCGGGCACGCTTGATCGCCCCATGCTACTGGCCGTTCCGAAGAACGATCGGGCACTTCGGCAGAAACTGGACAACCAGGCAGAACAGATCGACCGCAACCGTCGCTACATTCTCTTTCGCATTCCGGTGAATTCGAATTCCACCGTCAAAACTCAATCTCCTGAAGGAGCAGACAATGCCTGAATCCGTTCGCGTGTGGGACCCGCTGGTCCGCATTTTCCACTGGTCCCTGGTCGGTTTTTTCACGTTTTCCTGGATTACCGGGGGCGAATGGGACGATCCCCACGAGATCTCCGGCTACATCATCGCCGGACTGCTGACCTTTCGGGTTATCTGGGGGCTGGTCGGTTCCCACTACGCCCGGTTCCGCCACTTCGTTCACCATCCCCGGGTCGTGGTGGACTACCTGGGCGACATTGTTGCCAAACGCGAACGCCGCCACATCGGCCATAACCCGGCCGGCGGTGCCATGGTGGTCATGCTGATGATTGCCCTGGCGGCAACCGCCTTCACCGGCTGGCTCCAGACCACCGACATGTTCTGGGGCGTAGAGTGGATGGAGGAAACCCATGGCTTCCTGGCCGACGGCGTCATGGTTCTTGTGGTTGCACACCTGGCCGGGGTGTTTGTAGCCAGTCGGCGTCACGGTGAAAACCTGCCGCGCGCCATGATTACCGGCAAAAAGCGAGCGCCGGGCGGCGATGACCTTGCCTGAGCGTGACCTTGCGTTTATCACTCAAAAAGGAGTTACCATGAAAGCAAAGACGATCACCAAAGCCCTGACCCTGGCCCTTGCGACCTCCGTTTCCGGAATGGCCCTGGCCGAACCGGAGTGTACTAACGCGCCCAAGTCGTCCTGGAAAGATCAGGACATGTTTCGTCAATCTCTTGAGGAGCAAGGCTACAAGATCAAGCGCTTTGAAGTGACCGACACCAACTGTTATGAAATCTACGGTTGGCAGAAAGACGGAAAGCGTGTCGAAATCTACTACAATCCGGTTAACGGCAAGCCCGTGAAGGAAGAGATCGACGACTGATCGATCGGACTGGCATCATCGAAGGCCCACGCCAGGACGTGGGCCTTTTTATTGGTGGAACGGATACATGCGGATATTACTGGTTGAGGACGATCACATGCTCGCCCGCACCATGCTCGACATGCTGCGGGAGAACCACAACACCGTGGACTGGCTGGACGATGGCCAGCAGGCCATGAATGCCCTGTGTGAGGAGCATTTTGACCTGGTGATCCTGGATCTTACACTCCCCCGGGTCGACGGCCTGGACATCGTCAAACGCATCCGGCAACAGGGCAACCATGTGCCCGTCATTATCCTGACCGCGCGAACAACCCTGGATGAAAAGCTCAATGGTCTGGATGCCGGAGCCGACGATTACCTCACCAAACCCTTTGCCATGGCCGAGCTCAAGGCCCGCATTCGCGCGGTGACCCGCCGGGGCTCTGCCAGCAGCCCGGTGTCGGGGCTCAGCGTCGGGCGGCTGACTCTGGACACCCAGACCGCCCAGCTGGCCATTGATGGCGACAGTGTGGCGCTGCCCAAGAGTGAGTTCCAGATCCTGCACTACCTGATGCGTCATCCCAATCAGGTGGCAACCCGCCGCCGACTGGAGGAACAGCTGTATGGCTGGGAACAGGGGGTCGAGAGCAACGCACTGGAAGTCCACATTCATCATCTTCGACGACGGGTTGGCAAAAACACCATCCGGACGGTGCGCGGCGTTGGTTATATGCTCGACAGCACCGCCGCCGGGGAATCCGCATGAGCCTGACCCGCAAACTGACCATTCTGATCACCAGTACGGTTTTTCTGATCGCCTCCGTCGCGGCCATCTGGGATTTTGTGGTCAGCGATCATCAGCTCGAGGAGCTGTTCGATGCCGAGCTCGCCCAGAACACCCGGATCGTCCAGGGGCTGGTGCAGAACCTGGCGCCCGACCAGCCGACAAACCAGCTGGCGAACATACTCTCACGTACACTGGCACTGCCCCAGCCTGCCAACGGGGACAGCAATGGCGATGATGAAATTCTGCCCGGCGGTAGGGGACACAAATACGAGCGCAAGATTGCGTTCGAGGTCTGGGCGCCGGACGGCAAGCCGATACTCGACACACTGCCGATGGACGAATCCGGGGGGCTCAAACCGGGATTTGCCTGGCGATCCCTGACCGACTACCGATGGCGGACCTTCACACTGCAGGATCCGGCAAGCGGTTTCTGGATACGAAGCGCGCAGCGGGAAGACGTCCGTGACGAACTCAGCCGCGAAATCGCCCTGGCCAACGTGCTGCCCCTGGTGGTGATCCTGCCTCTGTTGGTAATCGGTGTGATCATCTCCATCCAGCTGGGTTTCCGGCCACTCCGTGTACTCGAGAAGCCGATCCGGAACATGGCGCCGGAACGCATTCATCCGCTGGATGCCCGTCATGCGCCCAAGGAAGTCGCCGGCCTGGTACAGGCTGTCAACGGCCTGCTGAGACGTCTGAATCAGGCGCTCGAACGGGAACGGCGATTCTCCGCCGATGCCGCCCACGAACTCCGTACGCCCCTGTCAGCCCTGCGCCTGAATCTCGAGCGACTTGCCACACGACACCCGGAGGAATTCGATTCCCTGACCGAATCGGTGGACCGGATGGTGCACCTTGTCGAGCAGATGCTGCTGCTCAGCCGGGTCGATGCCGGCACCGGCTTTCACGCGGAGCCCCTGAACCTGGCGGAACTGGTCGAACAGAGCATCGCAGATGTGGTTCCGCTGGCCCTCAAGAAGCAGATCGAGCCCGAACTGGACAACCAGTGCGTGCTGGCCATGGTGTCCTGTCACAGCGCACTGATTAATACGATGATGCGCTCGCTGCTGGCCAATGCAATCCAGTACAGCCCTCCCGGCACCAAAGTGACGACCACCATGCGGGAGGAAGCGGGCGGATTCCTGGTGCGGATCTGCGATCAGGGGCCGGGCATTGCCGTGGAGGACCGGGAGCGAGCGTTGAGTCGCTTTACCCGGCTGGATCAGCGCCAGGGAGCGGGCGCCGGCCTTGGCCTTGCCATCGCCCGACGCATTGCCGATCTTCACAAAGGCAGTCTGACGCTCGGCGATCGTTCGGATGGCCAATCCGGCCTTTGTGTCGAGATCTGGCTACCCGCCAGTGACCGGAAAACACTGACCGCACCGGTCAGACCGGAATGAATACCGGGCATCCGTCCAGCTCGGTCGCCTTGAGTGGCTGGCCATACAGGGATTCAAGCACCGACGGGAGCAGCATCTCGCGCACCGGCCCCCAGCAGGCCCGACCGTCGGGAAACATGAGCAGGACCTGGTCACACCATCGGGCCGCCAGGTTCAGGTCGTGGAGCCCCATCAGGATGCCACGTCCGGCACCGGCCAGCTCCCGCAGCAGCTTCATCACCGCTACCTGATGGTGCAGATCCAGGTGATTGGTCGGTTCGTCGAGCAGCCAGATGGCCGGGTCCTGGGTGAGTACCGTGGCAATACTGACCCGCTGGCGCTCTCCGCCGGACAGTGTATGCACCAGCCGATGCTCCAGGTCGACAGCGTCCATCCGTTCCAGGGCATCCCGGGCCCGGCCCAGGTCCGATGCCGATTCCATCTGCCACGGAGACAGCCAGGGATGACGCCCCACCAGCGCGGTTTCCAGAACCGTCGCCGGGAATCCGTCCTGATGTTCCTGAAACACCAGCCCCAGATGCCGGGCAATCCTTCGCCGTCCCATGTCGGCGAGCAGGTTGCCATCCAGCCGGACCTGACCGGACCGGGGAGTCCGAAGTCCCGCAAGGGTGTGCAGCAGCGTTGTCTTGCCAACCCCGTTCGGACCGAGCACGCCCCAGACCTCGCCGGGCGAGAGGGTCAGGGACAGGGCAGACCCCGACGCCCTGCCGGGAATATCGATGACCAGTTCGTCCGTCTTCAGAACACTCATGTCAGCGACTCCGGTACAACAGGTACAGGAACGTGGGTACCCCCATCAGCGCGGTGATCACGCCGACAGGCAGCTGTTCCGGCGCGATCACCACCCGTGCCACGGTATCGGCCACCAGCACCAGGGTGCCACCGCCCAGGGCGCAGGCCGGCAGGATCAGGCGCTGATCGTTTCCGATCAGGAGCCGCAGCATGTGGGGCACCACCAGTCCGACAAAACCGACCGTGCCTGCGGTGGTCACCGCCACCGATGTCAGCAGACTGGCAAGCAGGTAGACCAGCCATTCGAGCGGACGGACCGACACACCCAGCACCGCCGCCTGGACATGCCCCCGAGCCAGCACATTCAGGGTGCGCCCCAGGGGAAACAGAAGCGCGCAAACTGCCACCAGCACCAGCAGAGCGGGCCAGGGCGATCCGGCATGAGACAGGTCGCCCATCAGCCAGTACAACATCCCGGGCAACCGGCTTGTGGGAGCCGTGGCGAGGAGCAGCGTAATCATTGCCCCCCAGCCGGCCGCCACCACCACGCCAGTGAGCAGAAGCCGCGCCGGGGTCCAGCTGCCGCTGCCATGGGCCAGACCGAACACCAGGAGGGTCGACAGCATGGCCCCGGCGAACGCGGACCCGGACACCAGCCAGCCAGCAAGGCCGCCGAGCATCGCCAGCAGCGCCCCGATCGCCGCGCCCCCGGACAGGCCCAGGACATACGGATCTGCCAGAGGGTTTCTCAACAGCACCTGCATCAAGGCACCCGCCACTGCCAACAGTCCTCCGGTGGCGAACGCGCTCAGGGTACGGGGCAAACGGAGATCCAGGATCAGGGTACGCTGCAGCTCGTCGCCGCCGCCAAACAGAACCGACACCACGTCACCGGGGTGCAGGGGGACACTGCCAACACTGAGTGAAGCCGCAACGGCCACCATAGCCAGCAGGACCAGCACACCGAGCGCCCCACGCCGGTCAGAGATGATCACGGGCGACCTCCAGTGTCTGGCACAACTCCCGCGTGCCATCCAGCATTCTCAGGGTGGGTCGTTGCAACAGATCCGGCGTCAGGGCGAACAGATTTCCGCTCTCAACCGCGGCCAGGCCCGGGAACGCCTGCCACGGCGCCAGGCCATTCGCGCTATCCCCGCCCGGGCCTGCGGTCAGAATCGCCTGGGGGTCAGCGGCAATCACCGCTTCCCGCGACACCCGGGGGACCAGGCGCGGCGAATCGGCAAACACGTTCACCCCGCCGCAAAGGGCGATCGCCTTGCTGATCAATTCCTTGCCGTTCACCGTCATCAACGGTTCGTCCCAGACCTGATAGAACACGCGGACCGGCGGGGCATCGCCAAAGCGAGCCCGCAAACTGTCCAGTTCCCGCTGAAAACGGGCCGCCCTTTGCCGGGCAACGGAAGCGTGTCCGGTTAATATTCCCAGCGTTTCCACCGCGCTTGCGATCGCCTGGAACTGTCGGGGAGCCAGCCAGAAGACCGGAATACCCAACGCGGAAATCCGGTCGAGCTGGGCCCGGGAATTGCCGTCGGTCCACGCCACCACCAGATCCGGCTGCAGGGCGACAATGGCCTCGAGATCCAGACGCTGACTGTCGCCGACCCTGGGAAGGTCCCGGGCCGCCGACGGGTAGTCACTCCACGCACTGACCGCCAGCACGGACGCACCGGCTCCCGCTGAAAACAGCAGTTCCGTGGTCCCCGGTGACAGGGAAACGACCCGTCCGGCAGGGCCGGGCAAACACACGCGACGGTCGAGCGCATCGGTGGCACAGAGATCGGCGGCAACCCCCGCCAGGGGGATCAACCAGAGGATCAGTGCCAGAATCGGATACGCCCGCATAGGGTGTTACGCCGCTTTTTTGAGTGGGTTAGTGGCCGAAATCATAGCGCACCGACGCCAGAAACGTCCGACCGGCTGCCAGATAACGGAAATTTTCCATGGCGGTGCTGTCGTAGCCCAGACTGGCGGCGTAACGACGGTCAAAGACGTTGGCGACCTTCAACTGCCCGGACCAGCCCGGCAGGAACTGCCAGGTTCCGCGCAGGTCCATGGTGCCATAGCCAGGCAGCAACTTCCGGTTGTCCTCATCATTGTAGCGATTGCCTTCGGCCACCAGGGTGGCACCCATCGACCACCGATCGAACAGCCGGTCCACGTCCAGGCGGGCGGTTTTCCGGGCCCGGCGGGGCAGACGTTTGTTGTTGTCACGGTTCTCGGCATCGGCATAGGTGAGCGCCGCCTGAATGTCCCACTGGCTCGTACGGTAACCGGAAGTCCACTCGACCCCCTGGATGCGGGCGGTTTCCACGTTATCCATGATGTTCCTGTCATCGTCATAGGTGATCAGATCCCGGACTTCGTTCTGATAAACCGCCACATCCCAGAACCAGGTCTGGTAGCGGCCGGAAAATCCGGCTTCGACCATCCGGCCTTTCTCCGGCCGCAGATCCGGATTGCCGCTGTAGTAAGGGGTCACCAGGTACAGGTCGTTGAATGTGGGCGCACGAAAGGACGTCGCGTAGCTGAGCCGCACGCGATGCGAGCGGTCCAACTCGTGTCCGAGGGCAATGCCACCGGTCTCATTCCGGCCGTAAGCCTCATTGTCATCCATGCGCAGGCTGCCGGTGACGTTCGTCGCCCCGAAGTTCAGCCGGCCCTGGCCGAAAACGGCGGTATTGGTGCGGCTGTTCTCGGCAAACTGGTCGCTGCCGTCCACTTCGTCCTGGGAAATTTCCGAGCCCAGGACCAGCTCATGCACACCCGCTGTCAGCGTGTTTTCCCAACGGGCCGACCGGGACAGCGTGTTGTAGACACTGGGATAGTCGCCAAAGGTTTCCTGCTCGTCCCGTGATTCGGAAAACTGGATGCGGGTCCGCCAGTAATCGCTTGCAACCGCCTCCAGATGCAGCCCGGCTGCCCGGATCATAAAGTCGGTATCGCCCCCTTCGAACTCGGTATTACCCTGGGATTGCAGCACCGTGACGCCGACGCCGCCACCACGCTCAAACCGGTGACTGACCTTGGCCAGACCCGCCGCATTACGGTAGCCACGGTCGTCACCGCCTTTACGCAGATTGGTGCCATCGGTATCCGAATAGAGACCACCGAGCAAAACTGAGGTGTTGTCTTCCGTGGCCGCCAGCCCAGCAGATGTGGACCGGGTATCATGGGAGCCACCGGCCACATCCACCCAACCACGCTGGCCCTCGGACGGAGTCAGGGTGAACGCCTGCACCACCCCGCCAACGGCGTCGGCGCCGTAAAGGGAACTCTTGGCACCCCGAACCAGCTCAACGCGATCGATCAGATCCGTCGGCAGGAACTGCCATGGCGGAATGCCCGCCGTGGCAGAGCGCAGACGAATACCATCCAGCAACAGGACCGTACCGGAACTTCCCGCGCCGCGCAGGAACACGCTGGTGGTTTTGCCATAACTTCCGTCGGAAACCACATTGATACCCGGCTGAGCCCTCAACAGATCGCGGAACTCGGCCGGCTGCTGACGACGGATTGTGTCCTGGTCGATCACCGTAACCGAGGACAGACTCTCGCCCACGGTCTCCGGGCCGAGGGTTGCGGTGACGACGATCGGGTCCAGTCCGGCACCTTCGGTACCGGCTTTGGACTGTGCCAGGGCTGGGATGGGCAGGAACGCCAGGCTCACGCCTAGCAAGGGAACAGGAAAGCACTTATTGGGCATTGTTGGTTCTCCACTGACCGCGCGCACCCGCACGGGAAATCAGGTTCGGATCGCGGACAGAGGGAGGGCAGGCGGAAGACGGGATGCTCAGCAGGGCCGGACGTCGCCCACCCAAGCCGCCCACCGCAGCTCCGGGTGTGTTTTCCAGGCCGGTCTCCGGGCTTGCAGGCGGAACCATCGGTTCCCGGGCGATCACCTTCCCATGCCGAGGGCACAGTGGCGCGACAGATCGCCGGTTCCTGCTTACCGTTGCGGGGGCAGCATCGGACTTGCACCAGTGGGTTTCACCAGGCTCACCGATTTCCCGTTTCACCCGTCGCGCTTTGCGACGGACACCTGAAAAAGTGCGGCAAGGCTAGCAATTGCCTGCAAAGTGGTCAATCGAATCGATCCCGCATCGGCCGTGGCCAGTGCCTCCGGGTGTTGCTATAGTCCTTGATTAACTGACATTTTTCAGTATCCACGGATCGCCCATCAGGGAGCGTTATGCAGCCGGAGCTCATCGACATCCGCAACCACATGGCCCAATTCCCGCCATTCGACGAGATGCCCGAAGCGCTTCTCGATCAGGTCGTTGAAAGTATCGAAATCCAGTATTTCCGGGCCGGCACCACGATTCTTGAGTTCGGCGCCGCCAACACCTGGTTGTATTACATCCGCAGCGGTGCGGTGGAGGTCTTCCGGCGCTCCGGAGAGCTCTACAGCCGGCTCGGCGAGGGGGAGATTTTCGGGCAATTCGGGTTGCTGATGCACAAGAAGACCCGTTTCCCGGCCAAGGCCCTCGAAGACACCCTGGTTTACCGGATTCCGGATACCATCTTTCAATTCCTCTTCGAGAACGACGAAAACTTCGCGGATTTTGTCGAGATCGAGGATCGGAGCCGCCTGCGCTCTGCGCTTTCCCGACGGGAGAAGTCCAACGACCTGATGACCTCCCGCGTCACCCGCCTGATCTCCCGCGCGGTTGTTTCGGCACCCTCCACCGTACGCCTGCAGGAGGCAGCACGGATCATGACCGACCAGGGCGTATCAGCGCTGCTCCTGATGGACGAAACCGGCGACACGCCAAAACTGCACGGCATCATCACCGACCGGGATCTGCGCACCCGCGCCGTCACTGAAGCCCTGCCCTCCGAGACACCCATCTCGGACATCATGTCAGAAGACCTGATCACGATCCGCGCCAACTCGTTTATCTTCGAAGCCATGCTCACCATGCTGCACAACAACGTTCACCATCTTCCGGTGATGGACAGGGACGAAGTGCGTGGGGTCATCGCCCTGTCGGATATCGTGAAATACGAAAGTCAGAGCAGCCTCTATCTGGTCAGCAACATCTACCAGCAAACCAACGTCAAAGGGCTGAAGCGTATCAGCCTCGGCGTTCGGGACACCTTCGTGCGGATGGTCAACGAGGACGCCAACT
Organism: Marinobacter santoriniensis NKSG1; assembly: GCF_000347775.1. Taxonomy (GTDB): domain Bacteria; phylum Pseudomonadota; class Gammaproteobacteria; order Pseudomonadales; family Oleiphilaceae; genus Marinobacter; species Marinobacter santoriniensis. Next base: position 22,565 of record NZ_APAT01000024.1, on the reverse strand, counting down.
CCCATATGATCGGCAGTGCCATGGCCGGGATTGGTCGCAGCTTTACCCAGAGACTGCTTGAACTTGGCGAGGAACAACTCGGGCCGCCACCGATTCCCTATTGCTTCATGGCGCTCGGCTCCATGGCCCGGGACGAGCAGCTGGTGGTGACCGACCAGGACAATGCCATGATCCTGGACGACAGCTACGTGCCTGAGGAACATGATCCCTACTTCCTGGCGCTGGCCAAATTCGTCAGCGACGGACTCGCCGAATGTGGCTACAAGTACTGCACCGGGGACATCATGGCGACCAACCCGAAATGGCGCCAGCCACTGGCCGTCTGGAAGCGTTACTTCACGGACTGGATCGAGAACCCCAGGGCCGATGCCCTGCTCAACAGCAATATTTTCTTCGACCTGGATGGCATCCATGGCCACACCGAATTCGCTGAATCACTGAAAACCCTGGTGGCCGAGAAAGCCAGCCACAGTCAGCGCTTCCTTACGCTGCTGGCCCGTAACGCCCTGAACCGTACACCGCCACTGGGATTCTTCCGGACGTTCGTACTGGAAGAAGACGGCCAGCACCGCAAGACCTTCAACCTCAAACGACGGGGTACAGCACCGGTGTCGGATCTGATCCGGGTACATGCGCTGGCCTGCGGCTCCCGGGCCCAGAATTCTTTCGACCGGCTCCAGGCAATCGGCAAGACCAAATTGCTGCTGGACGACGACCTGGGCAATCTCAGGGACGCGCTGGAGTTCATCTCCATCGTCCGGATCCGGCATCAGGCACTGGCGATCGAGGCCGACCGGGAACCGGACAACAATGTCCGCCCCGAAGACCTGTCACCCTTCGAACGCAGCCACCTGAAGGATGCGTTCCAGGTCGTCAGCAATGCCCAGAAATTCCTCCGGTTCCGGTACAACGCCCAGGTGGGTCGCAATGCCCAGTAATCCAGCAAATGCGGGAAACCTTCATAGTCTCCCCTGGCCGGACCAGTATGCCGCCCTGGCAAAACAGGCCAGGACACCGTTACTCAAGGCCTTCTACGAGGCCGGATGTGTCGATCCGGAAACGCCGATTTCCGACGCTCCCCTGGTGGCGCTCGACTTCGAGACAACGGGGCTGGACCCGAGCCAGCACTCCATTGTCAGCGTTGGCGTGGTGCCGTTTACCCTGAATGCCATCGAACTGAATCACTGCTGGCACCAGGTAGTTCGACCGGCCCTGCCGCTGCACCAGACTTCCATTACCATTCATGGCATTACCCACAGTGATATCGATGAGGCCCCGGATCTGGGCGAGGTTCTGGACAGGCTTTTCAGCTTCCTGAACGGACGCATCCCCGTCGTCCACTATCGGGACATCGAACGACCGTTCCTGGACGTCGCCCTGCAATGGCGACTTGGTGAGGGCATCCGGTTTCCGGTCCTCGACACCATGGCGATCGAGGCTCACCTTCACCCCGACCGTCGCCCGAGCCGCTGGCAAAGGCTGATGGGGAAAAAGCCCGTGTCGATCCGCCTGGCGGACAGCCGGGCGCGCTACGGGCTTCCCCACTACGCCTCTCACAATGCCCTGATCGATGCCCTGGCGACATCGGAGCTGCTACAGGCGCAAATCTGGCATCATTTCAGCCCGGACACCCCGGTCCGGGATCTCTGGCTTTAGTTCCCGGCCCCGGATTCGCCTTTAACCTCGTCGATGTATTGGCCATAGCCCTCAGCAGCCATCTCCTCGAGGGGGATAAAGCGCATGGCCGCCGAGTTCATGCAATACCGCAATCCCGTGGGCGCAGGACCGTCATCAAACACGTGCCCCAGGTGGGAATCGGCGTACCGGCTGCGGATTTCCGTGCGGGTCGTGAAGAACGAGGTGTCCTTCTTTTCAACCACCGCATCCGGGGTGATCGGCCGGGTAAAACTGGGCCATCCGGTGCCGGATGAGAACTTGTCCCGGGAGGAAAACAGCGGCTCTCCGGAAACGATGTCGACATAGAGCCCTGCACGCTTGTTGTTCCAGTACCGGTTGTCATAGGGAGTCTCGGTGCCTTCCTCCTGGGTCACCTCGTACTGCAGATCCGTCAGTTCCCGCCTGAGCGTCTGGTCGTCCGGTTTGGTGAAGGCATCCGGATCAAACCCCTTGCTGGTCGATGGCGCATCCATGGCATCGGGCTTGAAGCGGGAGAAATCCAGCTCATAGTCTTCGCCATACACCTTCTCGATAAACTGGTAGCGGCCCGAATTGAAGGTGTAGAAGTGGTACCGGATCGGATTCTTCTTGTAGTAGTCCTGGTGGTATTTTTCCGCTGGCCAGAACTTCTTAAGGGGCTCGATCGCCACCACGACCGGCTTGTCGTAGATGCCGGACGCCTGCAGCTTCGCCTTCGCAGCTTCCGCTTGCCGCCTCTGCTTCTCGTTATGGTAGAAAATCACCGGCCGGTACTGGTTGCCCCGGTCCACAAACTGACCCTTGGCATCGGTCGGGTCCATCATCCGCCAGAAACCCTGTAGCAGGCCCTCGTAGGTCATTTTCGTGGGATCGTAATAGACCTGCACGGATTCGGTATGGCCGGTACCCCCGGACGAGACCTCCTCGTAGGAGGGATCATCCACATGGCCACCCGCGTAGCCGGACACGGCCTCGACAACACCGGGTATCTTCTCGAACCCCGATTCCACGCACCAGAAACAGCCTCCGGCGAAGGTCGCCACTGCCAGATCCGGATTGTCCGGCGCAAATTCCGTGTCACCGCCTGCACTGTTTTCTGCCGAAGCCTGTACCGCGAACAGCGTTGCACCAACCGCCATCGTCAGCATCAGAACGGCCGCTTTCATTTTGCGTTTCATAAACACCTCCTCTGATCATTCCATACGATCAGCGTACCGCTGAGGTTTCACAAAACCGTTCTCCGTTTATCACGAATCCATAACGGAACGGACTGATCAGCCGGTGCTGATTGCCGTCTGATCGGCCAATGGCAACCAGACCCGGAACTCAGCGCCCCCGGCGGGCCGATTACAGACCGAAATGCGACCGTCCTGCAGAGCAGCAAGCCTGTGGGCGATGGCCAGCCCCAGACCGGCATGGCCAGGGCGGGCGCTTCCCTGGTAGAACGGTTCGAACACATGCTCGACCTGATCAGGCGCAATGCCGGAGCCCGCATCCGCCACCGAAACAACCACACCGCCTTCATCACGGCGCACCGACAATGTCACCGGCTGCCCCTCAGGCGAATGATTGATCGCATTACCAATCAGGTTGTCCAGTATCCGCTCGCACAAGGCGATGTCCGCCATCGCCCTGGCCGGTTCCACGGCATCCAGCTGCAGGGGTACCCCTGCCTGTTCTGCCTCGGGCTGGTGTTTCTGGACCACATCGTGCACCAGTTCCGCCACCGCAAACGGTTCCCGCACGGCCTGTTTCTCCCGGGCTTCCAATGCCGCCAGTTCAAACAGTTCATCCACCAGCCGGGCCAGTCGGCGACTCTCCGACAGGGCTACCTCGAGGAAGCGGCGCTGCTCTGCCGGTTCCAGACTGTCCTGTTTCAGCTTCAGGGCTTCCAGGTAACCCTGGACGGAGGCGAGCGGCGTGCGCAAATCGTGGGAAACCTGAGCCACCAACTGGCGACGCTGGTGGTCCTTGTCCTTGAGCAATTCAAGCTGGGCAACAATTCGGCGGGACATCTGATCGAACCGGGCGGACAGGTAATCGATGTCGTCGCCGGTCACGGGGCGCTCATCGGCCGGATCGGTAACGGCGCTTCCGGCATCTGCCTCGAAGGCCTCCACACGCTCCGTGAGCCGGGCCAGCCGCCGGGTCAGCAGCCGGAAAAACAACAGGCCGGCCAGCAAGCCCACGAACAGGCTTACGGCCAGCGCACCCGCACCCATCTGCAACAACTGGTGACTGTGGACCATACTCTCGGCCAGGTCGTATTCCTCGCCCCGCAGGACCACATACAGATACCCGGTGGGATGGGCTTCGGACGGCACCGGGGTGACGGAAAACACCTTTCGACGATCGTGGCTGCGGGGGTCATCGCCGAGAAGCGGGAAAGCCTGTGGATCGCTGAGCAGCTCCCGGATCGGCGCCAGTGAAACCCGTTTGCGCTTGATCTTGTCGGGATCCGCCGAGTAGGAGAGGATGCGACCGTCCGAGTCGAGCAGGTAGATCTCGATGCTCGGATTGATGGTCATGTAAAGCTCAAAGAGCTTTTTCAGCGCGTCCCGGTTGAGCTGACCATCGGTCACCAGGTTACGGTCCGAGACAAGATTTCGGGCCAGGTCCCGGTTGAGTTCCTGGTTCACCGCCGCGGTGTACTCGCGCACCGAATACAGGCTTAGCACCGTGAACAGCCCTCCCACGGTGACCAGCAGCAGGAAGAGCGCCAGGGCCAGTCGGCCATAGAGTGTTCGCAACATGGGTCTTACCATGGCTCAGTCCATGAACCGGTAGCCGACGCCCCAGACCGTCTGGACGTAGTGTGGATCGGCCGGGTCGGCCTCGATCTTGTTACGGAGCCGGTTGATGTGGGTATTCACGGTGTGTTCGTAGCCGTCGTGGTTGTAGCCCCAGACCGCATCCAGCAGTTGGGCCCGGCTGAAGACACGGCCCGGGTGACGGGCAAAATACCAGAGCAGGTCAAACTCCCGGGCAGTCAGTTCCACCTCCTGGTCCCGGACAGTGACCCGGCGCCGGACCGGGTCAACGCGCAGCCCGTCGACGACGATCTCCTCCGGCTCGGGCGTCGCCTCGGCCCTGGCCGCGAGCGCATCCACACGGCGGAACAGCGCCTTGATCCGGGCCGACAGCTCCGCCACGCTGAACGGTTTGGTCAGGTAGTCATCGGCCCCCATTTCCAGTCCCAGCACACGGTCCAGCTCGGTGCTCTTCGCGGTGAGCATCAACACAGGCACATACCCCTGGCCAGCGCGGATGTCACGGCAGACCGCCAGTCCGTCCATGCCAGGCAACATCAGGTCGAGGATGACCAGATCGATACCGCCCTGGCGAAAACGGACCAGGCCCTGCTCGCCGTTATCCACCAGGACCGGTTCCATGCCCAGATCAGCCACCTGCATGCGCACCAGTTCGCCGATACCGGGGTTGTCCTCGATGATCAGTACGGTTCGTGTCATGGTCTCCCCGGACTCCCGTTCCTTTTTCGTGACTTTTCCTGAGTCTAGCCCAGAAATATCACGAAACGATCACGTCCGGAGAGATACGCAATGCCGGGGATACGACTCAGGGCCGGCCAGCGTGGGGCACAGCTACCCGGGCGGTCATCAGGACGGCCTCCCGGGCCTGCTTGCGACGACCCGCCGCAGAATCAGGTGCGCAGCACAGCAGCAGCGTCCGGCCGTCTTCACCGCCGAGCATGCAGGCAAACACACCCTGACCTTCCGGGGCACGAATCTCATCGGTGATCTCGCCACCTTCAGCCACCCGGATGCAGCGCTGGTTGAACGCATCGGCAATCCAGATCTGGCCCTCGGCATCCAGACAGCAGCCGTCCGGCCCGACCGCCAGTTGCTTCAGCATATCCCTTCGGGGTCCCCGCTCCGGACGCTCACCAAAGGCGGCCCAGGGACGGCGATTGGAAAGCTCGCCGTCCGTGCCGATGGTAAATGCCGTCATGCAGTTGCCGAACGTCTCGCCGACGACCAGCATGCGGTTATCCGGGGTAATGACCATGCCGTTCGGAAACCACAAGTCCTCGGCAACAGCGGTGACGGTGCCATCGGTGTCGATCCGGACCAGCGTCGCCGGTTCCAGATCCGCGCCACCCATCAGGTCGAAGCCGAAGTTACCGACCCAGGCGGTGCCGTCCTCGGCAACCACCATATCGTTGACGTGGCCGGTGGCATGGTCATTCAGGTCGGCATAGATTTCTGTACCGCCATCGGGCCGCCGGCGCAGGACCTTGTGATCGAGCATGGAGACCACCAGCAAGGATCCGTCCGGCAGCCAGCCTAGACCGGACGACTGCTGGGGCATGTCCAGGACCTTTTCCATCTCGCCGTCAGGCGTCACCGTGAAGACGCCGTGACGGTAGAAATCGGAGACCCACCAGCGACCATCACGCCAGCGGGGGCCCTCGAAAAAACAGCCACCGTCGGCCAGCAACGACAATCCGCTCATGGCTCAGCCTCCCAGAAAGCCGGTCAGGCGTTCGTGAACGATCGCGTTGGCATCATCGACGATCCGGCGGATCAGCTCATCGCAGGTGGGAATATCGTGAATCAGGCCAGCGACCATACCGCAACTCCAGGCGGCTTCGTCCATCTTGCCTTCCTGCAGCACCAGACGTCCCTTGGCGCCGGTCACCAGATGCCGGATATCGTCGATGGTTTCCGCCTCGCCCTTCTCGTGTTCGATCCGGATGATTTCCTGCACGGCGGCATTGTTCATGACCCGCTCGGTGTTGCGAAGGTTACGCATGATCAGTCGTGTCTGGAGCTCATCCGCCTCCAGGATGGCCTGCTTCACGTTGTCGTGGATGGGCGCATCTTTTGTGGCCAGGAACCGGGTCCCCATGTTCATGCCCTCGGCACCGAGTGCCATGGCGGCCACCAGGCTCCGGCCATCGGCCATACCACCGGACGCCACGAACGGGATGGTCAGTTCCTCCGCCGCCCGGGGCAGCAGGATGAAGTTGGGGATGTCGTCCTCGCCCGGGTGTCCGCCGCACTCGAAGCCATCGACGCTGGCCGCATCACAACCGATCCGTTCAGCCTTCAGGGCATGGCGCACCGACGTGCACTTGTGGATCACCTTGATGCCCGCCGCCTTGAGCTGGGGCATGTACTGTTCCGGGCTGCGCCCGGCGGTTTCCACCGCTTTCACTCCGCCCTGGATGATGGCATCGATGTATTCGGGATAGGGGGGCGCCTTGAACGACGGGAGAAACGTCAGATTGACGCCGAACGGCTGATCGGTCATCTCGTGACAGCGGGCAATCTCTTTGGCGAGATCTTCCGGGGTTGGCTGGGTCAGCGCGGTGATGATGCCCAGTCCGCCAGCGTTCGAGACCGCTGAGGCCAACTCGGCGTAACCCACGTGGTGCATACCGCCCTGGATGATGGGATAACGGATGCCGAACAGTTCAGTGATTCTTGTCTTCATAGCGGGTTTTCCGTTTTGTCGTTAGAATGGTTCGCAACTGTGTTATGAGGTTCCTGTGACAGCCAGAGCAACAACAAAGCCAACACCGGCAGACGCCTTCAAACGTGCCCGACGGATGTGGTTAAAGGGAGAACGCATTCACCTGGCCTCCCTTTCCGATGAGTTGAACATCGGGCGGGCCACGCTCTTCCGCTGGGTCGGCAACAAGGATTTGCTGATCGGCGAGGTGCTCTGGTCCCTCTACGAGCCGCTGCGCCAGGAAGCCCTCGCCATCACACCGGGTCACGGCATCGACTTCGTGGTTGGCGTCTACCGGCACATCAACTCCACCGTGCTGCATTTCGAGCCGCTCCGACGCTTCATTCATCAGGATCCAGAATACGCCCTGAAGATCCTGACCTCGTCCCAGTCGACATTGCGGGCCCGCACGGTCGAGGCCAACACCCGGATTCTCCGGGACCAGGTGGCGCGGGGCTATATCACCCCGCCCATGAACATCGAGAGCCTGTCCTACTTCATGGTCCGACTCGCCGAATCCTGCCTGTACAGTGATATTCTCGGCGGCCGGGAACCCCGGGAAGAAGAGCTGGAGGACGCCTGTACCGCCGTGCGAATCCTGCTCGGCGGCAAGGTCTGACCTCAACCTCCGAGGTCGGGGTCAGATGAAATTTTCATCTGACCCCACTTTAAGCTCTAAAGCTGAAGTGAACGGACTTCCAGGAACTCTTCCAGCCCCCACTTGCCGAATTCACGACCGATGCCGGAATGGCCGAAACCGCCGAACGGCGCAACCGGGTTGAAGGCTCCGCCGTTGACGAACACCTGTCCGGTCCGGAGCTTGCCGGCCACACGCTTGGCGCGGTCCGCATCGCCCGACCAGACGGCGCCGGACAGGCCATAAGGCGTGCCATTGGCGATGCGGATCGCCTCTGCCTCATCGGTGTAGGAAATAATGCTCAGCACCGGGCCAAAGATTTCCTCCTGGGCAATCCGGCTATCCGGCTTGACGTTGCCAAACACCGTTGGCCGGACAAAGAAGCCGCCCGGATTACAGCCCTCGGGCGCTTCGGGACCACCGGCTACCAGGGTGGCGCCTTCCTCGATGCCCAGTTTGATGTAGTCGATGACCCGGTCGCGCTGCTGGCCCGACGCCAGGGGGCCCAGGCGTGTGGTTTCGTCCAGCGGATTGCCGGGCGTCATCTTGGCTACGGCCGCAGCGGCCAGTTCGCAGGCTTCGTCGTGCTTGTCAGCCGGCACCAGCAGGCGGGTCAGTGCGGTACAGGTCTGGCCCGAGTTGAGCAGACAGTTGTTGACCGTCCCTTTGACCGCCGCCGCCAGATCCGCATCCGGAAGCACAACCGAGGCGGATTTGCCCCCCATTTCCAGGGCAATTCGCTTGAAGTCGTCCGCCGCCGCATGGGCAATAAGATGACCGGTCCGGGTGGAACCGGTGAACGACACCATGCGCACGTCAGGATGCTTGATCAGCGTGTCGCCCACGGTATGGCCGAGGCCGCAGACCAGGTTGAACACACCTTTGGGGAGGTCGGTGCCATCCAGAATGTCCGCCAGGATGTAGGCACTCTGGGGCGCGATTTCCGACGGCTTGAGGACCACCGTGCAGCCGGCGGCGATGGCCGGAACAATCTTCAGGATCACCTGGTGCAGCGGATAGTTCCACGGTGTGATGCAGCCGACCACACCGACCGGGGCGTACTGCACTTCGGAGTTACCGGACTGCTCGGTAAACGGAAAGTCCGGGAGCATTTTCAGGTAGGTCTTGGTAACGGTGGCCGGCATACCCGCCTGAATGGCTGTGGCCAGCTTGATCGGCATGCCCACTTCCCGGCACACGGTCTCGGCAATCTCCGGCGCCCGCTCCTTCAGTCCGGCGTGGAGCTGCTCCAATACCTTGATCCGCTGTTCCAGCGTGCTTTCGGACCAGGACTCAAATGCGGCATCAGCCGCGGCCACGGCCTGTTCCATTTCCTCGCGACCGGAGGCCGGTACCCGTGCAATCACCTCGCCCGTGCCGGATTCGTGGACGTCGATGGTCTCACCAGACCACGCGACCCATTCGCCATTGATGTAATTCTTGCTCAGATCATTCATAAGGTTCCCCTTGATCAGTCTCTGTCCGCCAGGGTGTTCATTCGAACACGATCACGCCCCGGGCGTTCTTGCCCGCCACCATATCATCGAATGCCTGGGCGGCGTCCTCGATCGGATAGGTGCGGGTGATGAGTTCGTCCAGCTTCAGTTTACCGGCCTTGTAAAGCCCAAGGATGCGCGGGAAATCGTGCTGCGGGCGGGCCGAGCCCAGCCAGCTGCCCTTGAGGGTCTTCTCGTCGGCAGGCAGCGTCAGGGTGGTGAGCGACGTCTTGTCCTTCGGATCGGCCACGCCCACCACGACGGCGGTGCCGCCGCGGCCCAGGCTCTTGTAGGCCTGCTCGACGACCGGTCCCGCTCCGACGCATTCAAAGGCATAGTCGACACCACCCGTGAGCTTCTTCACCGCCTTGGCAGCGTCCTCGACCTCGTTGATATCGACGGTATGGGTCGCGCCAAATTCCCGGGCCATTTCCAGTTTTTTCGGGTTACTGTCGACCGCCACAATCATCTCGGCACCGGCGGTGGCACAACCCTGGATCGCGTTCAGGCCGACACCGCCAATACCGAAGACCGCGGCCCGGGAGCCCGGCTCCAGCTTTGCGGTATTGAACACCGCCCCGACACCGGTCATGACGGCACAGCCGACCAGCGCGGCATTCTGCATGGGTACCGACTGGTCCACCTTGACGCAGTTATCGACGTGCATGGTGGCGTACTCGGCCATCACACCACAGGCCCCGAACACGTTCAGAGGCTCGCCGTTGGCGTCTTTGGTGCGCACGGTTCCGTCCGGCAGGGTAAACATGGCTTTTCTGGCGTTTTCACAAAGAACCGGACGTCCGCGGACGCACTGGCTGCACTTGCCACACATGGAGATGAAAGAGCTGACCACATGGTCGCCTTCCTTGAATTCGGTCACGCCCTCGCCCACTTCGATCACAACACCGGCGGCTTCATGACCCAGGACCAGGGGAGGCGGATACTGGATCTTGCCCGTGGTGGCGGACAGATCGCTGTGGCAGACACCACAGGCCGCAATCTTGATGGTGATTTCGCCCCGTTTGGGGCCCTCGACGGTGATGGTCTCGACCTGGACGGGCTTGCCCCATTCCCGGCAGACCACCGCTTTGGCTTGTCTGTCCATCTGTACTCCCCTTGTTTTGTTGACGTTGTTGTCGTGTTCGGCTTTCTAGAATTCCTCGTCGGCCATATTCAGGGCGGTTGTATCGACCGCTTTCAGCAACTCGGCCGTGTGCAGGACCCCAGGTAATTCGTAACGGGCAAAATAGTCACAGGCCCTTAACTTACCTTCATAGAACCCCGCTGTCTGCTCACCGTCACCCGCCAGCCCGGCGAGCGCCCGGATACCCTGACGCAACCAGAGCCAGCCAACCACCAGTTGACCGAAAGCATCCAGGTACAAGGTGGCATTGGCCAGCGCCTGCTCTTTGTCTCCGCCGGATTTTTCGGCATTGATGGCGTCGGTTGCCTCGGCCATCGCGCGGACGGCACGCTCCAGCCGATCGGCATTATCGGTCAGGCGCGGGTGCTGACGGGCCTCGCCAATCGACGTTTCGATACGGTCCATCAGGGCCTGGTAGAAGCGACCGCCTGCCAGCGATACCTTGCGCCCGAGCAGGTCCAGCCCCTGGATACCGTGGGTGCCCTCGTGAATCGGATTCAGCCGGTTATCCCGATAGAACTGCTCGACCGGGTACTCCCGGGTATAGCCATAACCACCGTGCACCTGGATCGCCAGACTGTTGGCCTCCAGGCAGTATCGCGATGGCCAGGACTTGATGACCGGCGTAAGCAGGTCGAGAAGACCGGCCGCCAGCTCCCGCTGTTCCCCGGTCTCGGCAAATTTTTTCTCGTCCACCAGCATCGCGCCCTGCAGGCATAACGCCAGTCCACCCTCTACATAGGCCTTCTGGGCCAGCAGCATGCGGCGGATATCGGCGTGGCGAATCAACGGAACCTGGGGACTTTGCGGATCTTTCTCGCCCACCGGCCGCCCCTGCCGACGTTCGCGGGCGTAATCCAGCGCATGCAGGTAGCCGGTATATCCCAACATTACCGAACCCAGACCCACGCCGATGCGGGCCTCGTTCATCATGTGAAACATGGCCGCCAGGCCCTGATGCGGCTGGCCAACCAGATAACCGACGGCACCGTCCTTCTCACCAAAATTGAGCATGGTGGAGGTGGTTCCCCGGTACCCCATCTTGTGGATCAGGCCGGCCAGCGCGACATCGTTCCGTTCACCCAGGCTGCCGTCTTCATTGACCAGGATCTTGGGCACCAGAAACAGGGAGATCCCCTTGACCCCCGCGGGCGCATCCGGGAGGCGCGCAAGCACCATATGGACGATATTGTCACTGAGTTCGTGATCGCCACCGGAGATGTAGATCTTGTTGCCGAACAGGCGATAGCTTCCGTCCGCCCGAGGTTCCGCGCGAGTCCGCAGATCGCCCAGGGAAGACCCGGCGTGGGGTTCGGTCAGGCACATGGTGCCGAAGAACCGCCCCGCCAGCATCTGCTCGGCGTAACGGCTTTTCTGTTCATCACTGCCGTGGGCCAGGATCAGGTTGGCAGCCGCGATGGTGAGGCCGGCATAGCCCTGGGTCCCCACATTGGCCCCTTTCAGCATGCCCACACACATCTGGGCTACAGCCGCTGGCAGTTGCATACCGCCACGCTCGTAGTCCTGACTGGCCGCCATCAGGCCGGTGCCTTTGAGAACATCCAGCGCCTTGCGAACCTCCGGGCGCATTTCCACCCGGCCGTTCTCAAAGGTGGGCTCTTCTTCGTCCACCAGCCGCGCGTGAGGCGCAAACTCCTCGGCCGCGACCTTCAACGCAAGGTCAAGCGCCGCCTGCAGCGTCTCGCGACTGTGATCCGCATACCGATCAAACCTCAGGACACTTTCCACATCGTGCAGTTCGTACAGCTGGAAGGCCAGATCACCGGGATTGACGATTTTCTGCTGCATGGCGACGCCCCTCCGTTATACCACTTCGAACAGACCGGCAGCGCCCTGGCCACCGCCGATGCACATGGTCACCACCACGTACTTGGCGCCGCGGCGCTTGCCCTCGATCAGGGCGTGGCCGGTCAGACGGGAGCCGGTTACACCGTAGGGATGTCCGACAGCGATGGAGCCGCCGTTAACGTTCAGCTTGTCCATCGGGATGCCCAACCGGTCACGGCAGTAGACCACCTGGGACGCAAAGGCTTCGTTCAGCTCCCACAGATCGATGTCGTCCATGGTCAGGCCGGTGCGCTCAAGCAGACGGGGAATGGCGAACACGGGGCCGATACCCATCTCATCCGGCTCACAACCGGCAACGGCAAAGCCGCGGAAGATACCCATGGGCTCAATGTTGTTCTTCTCGGCGTAGGTGCTGTTCATCACCGTACAGACCGACGCGCCGTCGGACAGCTGACTGGCGTTACCCGCCGTCACGAAGTTGCCTTCACCCCGAACCGGATCCAGCCCCTGCAGACCTTCCAGCGTGGTGTTCGGACGGTTGCACTCGTCACGGGTCAGCGTGACATCCTTCTGGCTGACCTCGCCGGTCTCCTTGTCCTTCACCAGCATGGTGGTGTCGTAGGGCACGATCTCATCGTCAAACTTGCCGGCTTCCTGGGCCGCGGCGGTCCGCTGCTGGGAAATCAGCGCGTACTCATCCTGGGCTTCCCGGCTCACGTTATAACGCTGGGCCACGATGTCCGCAGTCTCGATCATGGACAGATACAGCTCGGGCTTGTGCTTCATCAGCCACTCATTGGTGGCATGGAAGCTGTTCAGCTTGTCGTTCTGGACCAGAGAGATGGACTCCACGCCACCGGCAACCATCGCCGGCACCTTCTCGGACACCACACGCTGGGCCGCGATGGCGATGGACTGCAGACCGGAGCTGCAGAAACGGTTGATGGACAGACCGGCGGTGGTCACCGGCAGCCCGGCACGAATTGCCGCCAGGCGAGCCATGTTCTTGCCCTGGGCGCCTTCGTGGAAAGTCGCACCGAGAATGACATCCTCGACAATCGCCGGATCAATACCGGCACGCTGAACCGCGTGCTGGATCACATGACCGGCTATATCCACGCTGTGGGAGTTATTCAGTGCACCCCGATAGGATTTGCCCAGACCGGTGCGGGCAGTGGAAACAATAACGGCATCAGACATAACAAACGTCCTCATATGGTCGAATGGGTTGTACGGCGTCTCATTGCAGCCCGTTCCAACCCGAATTCAAAATTCTGTCGGTCGCGGGGCGGGAACCCTTTTCCGCCGGGAAAAAGATGTCTGAGCGAAGCGAGTTCTTTTCCCAAAGGAAAAGGGTTCCCGCCCCGCGACCCGCCCCCGAGTTGAGTCCCGAGTAATCAGAGATCCCCGAACGTCTTACCCTCAGCAACCAGCTTCTCCAGCAACGCCGCCGGCTTCCACTGCTCACCACCCACGGTGTCCTGATAGGTCTTCACGGCCTCCAGAATGGTGTCCAGGCCCAGCTGATCGGCCCAGAACATGGGACCACCACGGTAGGCCGGGAAGCCATAGCCGTAGATCCAGACAATGTCGATATCCAGCGACCGGTCCGCGATGCCCTCTTCCAGGATCTTCGCGCCCTCGTTGATCATCACGTACATGCAACGCTCGAGAATCTCCTGATCGGAAATCTCCCGCGGCGTAATGCCCTGCTCCTTACGGAATTCCTCGATCAGCTTGTCAACCTCGGGATCCGGGATCGGCTTGCGGCTGCCTTCCTCGTAGCGGTAGACACCGGCCTGGGTCTTCTGGCCAAGGCGGTTCTGCTCGGCCAGCTTGTCCATCCAGCTCGGCTCCACGTGCTCACCCGCATTCCGGCGCTCCTCGCGGATGCGGTAGCCGACATCAATACCGGCCAGGTCCGACATGGCGAACTGCCCCATCGGGTAGCCCAGATCGGTCAGCACCTTGTCCACCTGCTGCGGCGTGGCACCTTCATTCACCAGTGACATGGCTTCGGCACCGCGCTTGTGCAGCATCCGGTTGCCCACGAAACCGTGGCAGTTGCCCACCAGGACACCCACCTTTTTAATCTTCTTGGCAACCGCCATCACGGTGGCCTTCACCTCGTCAGAGGTCTTCTCGCCGCGGACGTTCTCCAGCAGCTTCATGACGTTGGCCGGGCTGAAGAAGTGCATGCCCACCACATCTTCCGGACGCTTGGTGGCGGAGGCGATCTCATCAATGTCCAGGGTAGAGGTATTGGACGCCAGGATCGCACCCGGCTTGCAGACCGCATCCAGCTTGCTGAAGATCTCTTTCTTGATGGCCATGTTCTCGAACACCGCCTCGATCACCAGATCGACGTCCTTGAAGTCGTCGTAGGTCAGGCTCGGTGTAATCAGCGACATCCGCTCTTCCACCTGCTCCTGGGTCAGCTTGCCCTTCTTGGCGGAGTTCTCGTAGTTGCGACGGATGATCGCCAGGCCCTTGTCCAGGGCTTCCTGTTTCACTTCCACCATGGTGACCGGAATCCCGACGTTGGCGAAGTTCATGGCAATACCACCGCCCATGGTGCCGGCACCGATCACACCCACGGTTTTCACATCACGGACCGGGGTATCCTTGGACAGCCCCTTGACCTTGGACACTTCCCGCTCGGCAAAGAACGAATGGATCAATCCGGCGCGCTGGGGCGACTCCATGCACTCCATGAAAAGCTCACGCTCGCGCTTCATGCCTTCGTCGAACGGCAGGTTGAAGGCCGCTTCCACCGCATCCACGCACTTGAACGGAGAGAACAGGCCGCGGGCGCGCTTTTTCAGACCTTCACGGAACTGATTGAACACGTCACTGCCTTTCTCGGCATCGATCTTGTCGGTGATGTCACGAACACGACGGACCGGCTTGCCCTCGTCAGCCAGCTTGTTGGCAAACGCGAGGCCGGCGGCGCGAATGTCTGAACCATCCTCGACGGCATCGACAATACCCAGTGCCAGGGCGTCTTTTGCACCCACAAACTCACCGGTCGTGATCATTTCGAGCGCTTTCTGGGCGCCGGTCAGACGCGGCAGGCGCTGGGTGCCACCGGCGCCGGGCAGCAGCCCCAGCTTCACCTCCGGCAGCCCGACCTTGGCACTGCTCAGGGCAACCCGGTAGTGACACCCCAGGGCCGTTTCCAGACCGCCACCAAGGGCCGTACCGTGAATGGCGGCCACAATCGGCTTGTCGCTGCTCTCAAAGGTATTGACCACTTCGGGCAGGCCCGGCTCCTGCATGGGCTTGCCGAACTCGCGGATATCGGCACCGGCAATGAAGGTCCGGCCTTCGCAAACCAGAAGCAGCACCTTGGCTTCGGCATCTTTCTGGCCCTGTTCCAGAGCGGCAAGCAGCCCGGAGCGGACCGCATGGCTGAGGGCATTCACCGGCGGATAGTTCACGGTGATGACACCGCTGCTTTGTTCACGGGAATAGGTAACGACGTCCGACATAGAGCCTCCTTCAGTAAACCGGATACAGGCGTCGACCATGCAACCCAGCACCAGACAGTGCAAGCATCGTCGACGTTTATGTTTTTTCGAAATCTAGTTTTATGGTGCGAAACTAGGATCAATGTACTACGGGTTTTCTTCGATTTTCAACCAAATTTGAGTTCCACGAAATCAGATACTGCAAATCAGTACCATTCTTGACTTATCAGGACTTAAGTGCCTTAATTTTTTGCCATGGCAGCATATTGTTCTGCCATGCAAAACCAAAAACCACAAAAACAATGAAGCGGCCTTTTCGAGGGACCACTTCAAACAAAGGACTGAAACATGCCTATCTCAAAGCACGCCCTGTGGGCGACTGCCCTGGCTTCCACGCTGGCGCTGACCGCCTGTGGTGGCAGCAACAATGAATCCACCACTGTAACAGACCAATCCGAGCCGGCCCGCGATCAGGATACCCGATCGTTCGCGGTCGATCCGGCAAGCCTGGAATTCGAATCCGAGACCGGAACCACCACCGACACCTGGTGGGGCGTCATGGATAACGGAGCCGGCTACCGGGTGGAAGTTCCCGATAACTGGAACGGGGTTCTCGTGATGTACGCCCATGGCTATCGCGGCACGGGCGAAGACCTTACCGTGAGCAATCCCGCCATCCGCAGCTGGCTGATCCAGAACAATTATGCCTGGGCCGCATCCAGCTACAGCAAGAACTACTACGACGTGCAGGTCGGTGTCGAAGACACCAACGAACTGGCCCTGAAATTTACCGACATCGCCAAGGCCAATGGCCGCACCCTGGCAGCCCCTCACCAGACCTTTATTATCGGCCACTCCATGGGTGGTCACATCGCTGCGGCGGCTGTGGAGCAGGAAACACTCTCGTCGGCGCGGAACAAGGTGTATTACGGCGGCTCCATGCCCATGTGCGGGGTTGTCGGCGGCACCTACGAGTTTGACTACCTGCTCGACTTTACCTTTGCCGCCCAGCACGCAGCAGGCCTTGGCCCCGACAGTTACCCGGCCGATTTCGACCAGGCCGCGATTGACAGCGTGCTGTGGACCACTGCGCCCTCATTCGCTCAACAAGGAGTGCCAACGGCCGAGGGCCAGAAGCTTGAAGCCATCGTGAGAAACCTCACCGGGGGTGATCGTCCGGTCTTCCAGGCTGGATTCCGCGGCGGCTACTACAACGTAGTGATGGGAACGGGTGGACGTGACGGCACCGTCAACGGCATCCTCAGCCGCGACCTGAGCGGCAACATGGATACCTTCTATCAGCTGGACAACGATCCGACCCGCTCCGCAGAGGAAAACACCTTCAACAACACCATCCTGAGAGTCGAAGGGGACCCAATGGCCAACGCACCACAGGCGGACGGCCTGCGCTACATCCCTCGCGTAAACGGCCAGTTCTCGGTGCCGGTACTGACCCTGCACGGACTGGGCGATCTGTATGTTCCGTTTGTGCACGAACAGCTGTATCGCAAACGTGCGATCGCCAATGGCAGCGACAACCTGCTGGTCCAGCGCGCCATCCGGGAGCCACTGCACTGCAACTTTACCGAGGCGGAAGAGTCTCAGGCCTTCAGCGACCTGGTCAACTGGGTAAACACGGGGTCCAAACCGGCGGGAGACAATGTACTGGATGCCTCACAGGTGTCCCAGTCCAAGTACGGATGCCAGTTCTCGGACAGCAACCGCACGGACTTCATGGGTGACTGTAGCGCGATCTGAATGGTGGTCGTATAAATAAAAAGGGGCAGCCTGACCGGGCTGCCCCTTTTTATGTCCACATCAGCAAATGACGCTCAGACCCCCAGGGATTCAATATCCCCGGCCAGCATTGCCAACTGGTGAGCCACCGATTCACGGAGCTTTTCAGCCGACACCAGATAGGACGGGGCGGCACAGGTCAGCGCCATGATGGTGCCATCCTGCAGATGGATGGGCACGCCGGCAGAGTTGATGTTCCGGTCCCACTCTCCCAGGGACAGGCAGAAACCATGCTCTTTGTAATCCTGCATGGCCTGCTCCAGACCGGCCTTCTTCTCGGGCCAGGAATCTCCGTATTTTGCCTCCATGGATTCGTCAATCAGCTTACGACCATTGTCGCTGATGGCGCAGTAGTAAGCACGCCCGGCGGATGTCGTGGCCATGGGCAGTTTCAGCCCGATTTCCATGCGGAGCAGGGACGCTTCTGGCGGCAGGCGGTTCTCCACGTAAATCATGTGAAGACGGTCGCGGCAGGTCAGCCCCACGGACATGTTGGTCTGGCGCGCGAACTCATCCATATAGGGCTTGGCGAGCTGACGCACCTTCAGGTTCGAGACATAGGCGTAACCGAGTGCCAGAACCCCTGAGCTCAACTGGTATTTTTCCAGCTGGGTGTTGTAACTGAGGTACCCCAGCTTGGTCAGCGTGTAAGTCATCCGCGACACAGTCGGTTTTGGCAGACCGGTAATCCGGGCGATGTCCTGGTTTCCCAGAATCACGGATCCCTGACTGAAGGCCCTGAGGACGTCCAGCCCGCGCGAGAGCGCCTCCACAAACTTGCGATCCTTCTCCGGCTTTACCGGTACGCCATCGCCGGACGCCACCCGTAATTCTGGTGAATCAATGTTTGCTTTTGCCATATTCGGGCGCCTCCAGCAGCTTAGCCTGATCCGGTAACCGGGATATTAGTATTATGAATAACCAAAGATGCGTTATTTTAATCATTGAACAACTCAAGTGCCAGCAACTCTTTTCAAAAGTCGTGCCAAATGTGAAACACTCTGGCGTTATGTTTCAAAATAAGACTCGCTTAGCGGTACACACGTGCGATTTTTGCCCACTTTTTCGATATTTCATTTTGCTGGTCGGAATTTTTAGGCCTGCACCTTTCCCAATTGGTGAGCCGAAACGGTTATCAGGATAACCAGAGCAGCACCAATGCAGTCCAGACGGCCAGTACGGGCAGTGCGATCAACACAAACACTCCGTTCCAGCGGAACGCCACAATCCAGCGGGATACCTGCCCAAACCGCGACAACAGCATGACCGAAGGACCAAATGGCGACAGCATCATGGCCAGGGAAAACCCGATCACAAGCGCTACGGCGATGACCAGAGGGTCCAGCCCATCCGCCACCAGTGCGGGCAGCAGTCCCGCCTGGACACTGAGCACCGTAATCGGAATCACACCGAGCATGGAGAAGAGCGGCAGCATCAACAATCCAATAACCGCCAGCAAAAACACCCCTTCGCCGGAATCGACAATGCCATGCAGGGAGTCCGCCGGAATCATCGCCGACAGGGCCACCCCGAGAATGGCCGATGCGGCAAAGATCGCCATTTCATTCGCCATGCCGGCGACCTGCCCGACGGCTTCGTCGAGAACCGACAGGGTTCCGCTCTCAATGGCCATATAAAGGAGGGTGACTGCCGGAACCGCAAACATGGCGGCCACCGACACCTTGAATCCGGTCAGCAAAACCAGCAGCGCCATCAACGCAAAAACGATGGTCAACAGAACGAGCAGCTTTGCGGTGCCCGTCGGCCAGGCATCGAGCACCATTCGTTCACCACTGATCTGCCGAAAACGGCGATGCTCCAGAAACCAGCCAATCAGAACCAGCAATAAGGCGGACACCGCACCGTAAGGCAACAGCTGCGACCAGCTCAGCTGTGGTAATTCTCTCGTGAGGATGGCCACAGCGACGCTGGTCGGAGCCACCAGGGGAACCAGGGCAAACCCCCGCAGTGCACTGATAAGGACGCTCCGAAGCCAGATCAATCGGGATCCGCCCTCAATCCCCCTCTCCCTCAGCGTCTCCGAGAGCGTGCCACACAGGAGACTCATCATTCCGAAACTCAGAACGGATGCCACACCACAACTCACGAGGGCGTATTTGGGGTACAGCCAGAAGGCTCTCCCCCCTAACAGGACATCATGAATACGGCGCAAAACCTCAAACCGCCGGACCAGGCACTGCATCATGCCGAGACTGCCAAGAAATGCCGCATAGAATGCGGCGTCCGCAGAGGCCTTGAACCATTGCTCCGGAGTCAGGTGCCCGGCAATTCCGACCACCATGAGCGTTGCCAGGGACAGCAAAAACAGGGCACGGGCATAACCATTGAGGCGTGGAAGCGCCGCCAGGAAAGCCAGCACCACCAGAACACCGGCAATCTCGCTGACCGCGCGAACACCGGAGCCGATTGCCAGCAGCTCCAGGAGGACCGCGAGTGTCAGCAGCCATTGTAACGCCTTGCTCATAAGGCGGGCTCCGGTTCACCGTTTAACACTGCTTGCATTTCCCATACGTGCAGATTAGTCTTTTCCAACCGTTTTACAAAACTTGGTTTCGCTTGTCGAAATCATATTAGCACAAGTGGCAGCGCAACTCCGACCCTCCCGTTCTCGCCTGCCCAGAATTGCATGAGGGATTCCCTATGAGCGCGTACATATATGATGGTCTGAGGACCCCCTTCGGCCGTCACGCGGGCGCCCTTGCCAGGGTTCGTCCGGATGACCTTCTCGGTCACGTCATCAAGGCCCTGGTGGAACGGAATGACTTTGCGCCGGATGCCTATGAAGACGTCATTGCCGGCTGCACCAACCAGGCTGGCGAAGACGCCCGCAACCCGGCCCGGCACGCCGGCCTGCTCGCCGGTCTTCCGGTGGAAACCGGCGGACTGACGGTCAACCGCCTCTGTGGCTCCGGACTGGCAGCCATTATCGATGCGGCCCGTGCGGTACGGTGCCAGGAAGGCGAACTGTTCGTCGCCGGCGGTGCAGAGAGCATGAGCCGCGCCCCGTTCGTCATGGCCAAGGGCGAAACGCCTTTCAGCCGCGACTTCCGTGCCTTCGACAGCACGATTGGTGCCCGCTTTCCGAACCCGCGTATCGAACGCGAGTTCGGGTCAGACACCATGCCGGAAACCGCCGACAACATTGCCCGGGAACTGAATCTCAGCCGGGATCTGGTCGACCGCTTTGCCGCCCAGAGTCAGGCCCGTTATGAGGCGGCCCGGCGCACCGGCTTCTTTGAGGGCGAGATCCTGCCCATCGACGTGCCCCAGGGTCGTAAAAAGCCCCCGTTGAGCGTCGAGCATGACGAACACCCACGCCCCCAATCCAATCTTGAGGCCCTGTCCGGCCTGCGCCCCCTGTTCGAAGGCGGGGTTGTTACCGCCGGCAATGCGTCCGGCATCAACGACGGCGCGGCGGCCCTCCTGATCGGTTCGAGGGAAGCGGGCGAAAAAGCGGGTATTGTCCCTCGCGCCCGCATCGTGTCTGCGGCTATCGCCGGTGTTCCACCCCGGGTGATGGGCTATGGTCCGGTACCCGCCAGCGAGAAAGCCCTGGCTCGGGCCGGGCTTGCCCTGGCTGATATGGACGTTATCGAAATCAACGAGGCGTTTGCCGCGCAGGTACTCGGTTGTGCGACGAAACTGGGAATTGATCCATCCGACAGCCGACTCAACCCCAACGGCGGCGCTATCGCCGTTGGCCATCCGCTGGGCGCTTCCGGCGCCCGCATCGCCCTGACAGCCCTTCGCCAACTGGAACGCAGCGGCGGCCGCTACGCCCTGGTCAGCATGTGCATTGGCGTCGGTCAGGGCATTGCCGCCGTTATCGAACGGGTTTCCAACTAATTTTCAGGAGAACATGTATGGCTTCCGCACCTTGGGACGACCTGCTCAACTTTGATCAACAACTGGACGAAACCGAACGCCAGGTCCGGGACAGCATTCGCAGCTTCTGTGACCAGCGCCTGATGCCGGGCATCATCGAAGCCAACCGGCACGAGAAATTCGATCGCACCATCTTCAACGAAATGGGCGAGCTGGGTATGCTCGGTGCAACCCTGCCGGAGGAATACGGCGGGCCCGGGCTCAACCACGTCTGTTACGGCCTGATAGCCCGTGAAGTGGAACGGGTTGATTCAGCGTACCGTTCAGCGCTCAGCGTCCAGTCCTCCCTGGTCATGTACCCGATCTTCTCCTATGGCCAGGAAGCGCTGAAAAAGCGCATCCTGCCAAAACTGGCTTCGGGCGAGATGGTGGGGTGCTTCGGTCTGACTGAACCCAACCACGGGTCCGATCCGGGTGGCATGGAAACCCGGGCCAAAAAGGTCGACGGCGGCTACCTGCTCAGTGGCTCCAAGACCTGGATCACCAATTCACCCATCGCCGACGTCTGTGTGGTCTGGGCCAAGCTCGACGGCACGGTCACCGGCTTTGTGATTGAACGGGAAGGCGCGAAGGGCCTCGACACGCCGAAGATCCAGGGCAAGTTCTCGCTGCGCGCCTCCGACACCGGCTCCATCTTTATGGATGAAGTCTTCGTGCCCGAGGAAAACAAGCTGCAGGTCGAGGGACTGAAAGGCCCATTGAGCTGCCTGAACAAGGCCCGGTTCGGCATCAGCTGGGGTGCCCTGGGCGCCGCCGAATTCTGCTGGCACGCGGCCCGCAACTACACGCTGGAGCGCAAGCAGTTCGGCAAGCCGCTGGCTGCCAACCAGCTGATCCAGAAGAAGCTGGTGGATATGCAGACGGAAATCACCATCGGTCTGCAGTCCGTTCTGCAACTGGGCCGGATGATGGACGCGGGCATCGCGACACCGGATGCGGTGTCACTGCTCAAGCGCAATAACTGCGGCAAGGCACTGGATATCGCCCGGGTTGCCCGGGACATGCACGGCGGCAACGGCATTGCCGATGAATACCACGTCATCCGCCATGTGATGAACCTGGAGGCCGTGAACACCTACGAGGGCACGCACGATGTCCACGCGCTGATCCTCGGACGCGGCCAGACCGGCATCCAGGCATTCAGCTGAATCGCCTGACAGCGGGTTGACCCCGAA
>NZ_APAT01000023.1 GCF_000347775.1 Marinobacter santoriniensis NKSG1 | reverse complement strand
GAAAAAGCCCCTCAAAACGAGGGGCTTTTTTTTGTGTCCGGCGGGACCGTTATTCGATGTCCACCAGAACTTCACCGGGTACCACGCGGTCGCCCTTGGCGATGAACACGCCTTTCACGGAGCCGCTGATGGTGGCTTTCACCTCGGTTTCCATCTTCATGGCTTCGATGATCAGCACCGGATCGCCGGCTTCGACCTGATCGCCCTCCTTGACCAGCACGTCCACAATGTTGCCCGGCATGCTGGTGGTGACGTGCCCCTCTTTGGTGGCACTGGCACGACCGCCGCTCTTGCCGCCGCCCTCGTTGCCATCACTGAGCGACGCCAGGTGAATCTCCTCCGGCACGCCGTCCACGGTCATGTAGAACCGGCGCTCGCCATCGCTGACCGGGTTGGCACCGGTAACGTGAATGTCGTAGCTCTCACCATGCACGGTGATCTTGAACTTGGTATCCACGGGTCCGCCAGTGCCTTTGGCAGGGATGGGCTCGAGCGGCTCGGGCTCCAGGGTTCCGTCGCGACGCTGTTCGAGATAGGCGCGGGCCTGATCCGGGAACATGGCGTAGGTCAGTACGTCCTCTTCGGCAGTGGCCAGATCACCCACCTGCTTGCGCAACTCGTCGAGTTCGTGAGGGATCAGGTTAGCCGGGCGCTCCTCGATCAGGTCCTCCTTACCAACCGCGCGACGCTGCAACTCCTGGTCGACGGCGGCCGGGGCCTTGCCGTACCAGCCCTGCAGGTACTTCTTGACCTCGTTGGTGATGGACTCGTAGCGCTTGCCGGCGAGAACGTTGATCACCGCCTGGGTACCGACGATCTGGGACGTCGGCGTCACCAGCGGGGGATAGCCGAGGTCTTTCCGGACCCGGGGGATTTCTTCAAAGACATTCTGGATGCGATCGAGGGCACCCTGCTCCTTGAGCTGGTTCGCCAGGTTGGACATCATGCCGCCCGGTACCTGGGACAGCAGCACAGACGTGTCCACGCCGTTGTATTCGCTTTCGAACTGGTGGTACTTCTTGCGGACTTCGCGGAAATAACGGGTCGCCTTGTCCAGCAATTCGAGATTCAGGCCGGTCTCATAACCCGCATCATGAAGGGCCGCCACCAGCGATTCGGTGGGCGGGTGACTGGTACCGCCGGCGAAGGCCGACAGTGCGGTATCGATGTGGTCCACGCCCGCTTCCATTGCCGCCCACTGGCACATCGGCGCCATACCCGAAGTGGCATGGGAGTGCAGGAACACCGGCAGGTCCAGCGTGTCTTTCAGCTTGCCCACCAGTTCCGCGGTGACGCCCGGCGTCAGCAGGCCCGCCATGTCCTTGATGGCAATACTGTCGGCGCCCATATCAGCCATGGCTTTGGCCTGTTCCAGATAGGCATCGGTATTGTGAACCGGGCTGACGGTATAGCAGATCGTACCCTGGGCATGCTTGCCGGCTTTCTTGACCGCCTTGATGCTGGTCTCCAGGTTACGGACGTCGTTCAACGCATCGAAAATACGGAACACGTCCATGCCGTTTTCGGCAGCCTTGGCCACGAACGCCTCGACAACGTCATCGCCATAGTGGCGATAACCCAGCAGGTTCTGGCCCCGCAGCAGCATCTGCAGGCGGGTGTTGGGCAGGGCCTCGCGCAGGGTCCGCAGGCGCTCCCACGGGTCTTCCTTCAGAAAGCGGACACAGGCGTCGAAGGTGGCGCCACCCCAGCATTCCAGCGACCAGTAACCGGCCTGATCCAGCCACTCGCAGGCCGGCAGCATGTCTTCGGTCCGCAATCGGGTTGCGATCAGGGACTGGTGCGCGTCCCTCAGGATAACGTCGGTAATATGAATCTTGCGCTTACTCATCAGGATCTCTCCAATATTCTTTTACAGGCCCGCCTGGGCTGCGATGGCGGCAGCAATGGCTGTGGCGATGGATTCGGGGCGGGTCTTGCTGCTGTATTCCAACAACTGCGGATTGCGCTCGACAAAACCGGTATTGAAATCAGCGCCCTGGAAATCGGGGTGCTCCAGGATCTGCTTATAATAAGGAATGGTGGTCTGGACACCGTAAATGCCCATGTCGCCCAGCGCCCGGCGGGAGCGTGCAATCAGCTCCGGCCAGTCCATGGCCCAGACAATCAGCTTGGCACACATGGAATCGTAATAGGGCGGGATTTCATAACCGGTGTACATGTTGGCGTCAGTCCGGACGCCCGGGCCACCGGCTGAATAGTAACGGCTGATCCGGCCAAAGCTGGGCAGGAAACCATTCTTGGGATCTTCCGCGTTGATGCGGAACTGGGCGGCGAAGCCACGATAGCTTATGTCTTCCTGCTTGAGGCCCAGCGGTTCGCCGGCAGCAATACGGATCTGGGCCTTGATGATATCCACCCCGGTGATTTCCTCGGTGATGGTGTGCTCCACCTGCACCCGGGTGTTCATTTCCATAAAATAGAAGCTGCCGTCATGGTCCAGCAGGAATTCCACGGTCCCGGCATTCACGTAGCCACACTGTTTTGCCACTCGCTTGGCCAGATCGCCAATGTATTCGCGCTGGCTTTCTTCGAGCTGGGGGGACGGTGCCAGTTCGATCAGCTTCTGGTTGCGCCGCTGAATGGAGCAGTCACGCTCGTACAGATGAACCACATTGCCGTGACTGTCCGCCAGGATCTGGACCTCAATGTGGCGCGGCTCGATGATGCACTTTTCCAGAAACACCTCGGCGCTTCCGAACGCCTTGGTGGCTTCGGAAATCACGCGCTCGTAATTCTGGCGTAGCTCTTTTTCGTTATCGCAGCGCCGGATACCCCGGCCACCGCCACCGGACGTGGCCTTGAGCATCACCGGATAACCGATGTCAGCGGCCTGCGCCACGGCGTCCTCAACGTCCTCCAGGTTTCCTTCCGAGCCGGGCGTTACCGGTACGCCAGCGGCCAGAGCGGTTTGTCTTGCCTGGGTCTTGTCGCCCATGGAAGCAATCGCTTCGGAAGACGGCCCCACGAAGGTAATGCCCCGATCCTTGCAGATCGCGGCCAGTTCCGCGTTCTCGGACAGGAACCCATACCCCGGATGCAGGGCATCGCAGCCGGTTTCCACCGCCAGGTTCACGATGTGATGCGGATTCAGGTATCCCGACAGGGGATCCTTGCTGATCTGGTAGGATTCATCCGCTTTCTTGACGTGCAACGAGTACTCATCGGCTTCCGAATAGATCGCCACTGAGCGTACACCCAGTTCACTACAGGCCCGGGCAATTCTGACCGCGATCTCGCCTCTGTTCGCGATCAGCAGCTTCCTGATGGCCATGAATGTTACCTCTCGGTCTTGGGATGGATTTTGGAACACCAGCATCCTGGCCAGTGTTCCGGGTTTGGCCCGATACCACAAGGGCTGTCGGGCCTCCTTCGACCTAGAACCCTCCCTGTACCACGTTCACGATCTCGTAGAACTTGGTGGCACGGTGTTCAAGGTCGATCGTCAGCTCAAGCCGGCTGGCCAGCTCCCGCGCAACCAGCAGGCCGCGCAGGTAGGTCTGGCCGGGGTGCTGGCGGTCGTCATCAAGCACCATCAGGTATTCCTCGTGGACTTCCTGAAAGGTACTCACAAGATCGCCAACCGTCGCGGCTCGCAGATCACGGTAATGGATCGCCGGAATTTCACTCAGTGGGCGCATGATATCACGCACATGAATGTCCCGGAGGGCCGCGCCCTGACGGTTGGCCACCATCATGGGCTTTTTACCGTTCACATCCTGAATCGTCAGTATACCAATACAATCGCCGGCCTGGTTTTCAACCAGCTTGATCGGCGTGTCTGCAAGCCGCATCCACAGCCGGGCTTCGGTCACCGGCATGCCGGAACTCAGCGATGAGGGTTTCTGCTCGGCAAAATCGGTCAGAAGATGCACGGCCGCGTCGTCAGGGCCGATATGGGCCAGCGGCTTTGCCGTTGAGATGGCACTGGTGCGGGTCAGGTCCTGCACCGGTAACGCACTGAATAAACTGTTCATAGAAGATCCTCGCATAGTTGCAATCTGATTGGGCGGCAGGAACCGCCAGGTCAGTCGACAGTCACTACGCGAGCGCAGGCGGGCCCTGCGGCAAAGCCGGATAACTCAGGAGCCGCTCAGGCGGCTGAATAAACTCTAGGCTGACACAGAAGGACGCATCAGATTCCGGCAGGGAGAGGATCGGCGACAGGTCGGCGAGAACCGGGGGTTCGGAGGACGGTGAATCCCCGGACCCATCCACCGATACAATCTTGATGGACGCGGGCCCATCAAATTTGAGTTCAAGGGCAGGCTGGGCGGAAGTCGCAGAAAAAAGAAAAAGCAGGGCCACGATCAACGTCGAGAATACGCTGATACGGATGGCCGGATTGCTATACAAACGTCTTCGCATACACCTGTCTGCGTTGATGTCTTGGAATACTTCCTACTCCATTTCTATCACATGCGCTTTTTGACCCAAAGCAAATTCTTGATAATCCTCAATTGCAATTTGTTAGGAATTGCCTGCCACACCTGACTTTCCGGTTCAGATTTCCAAGTTTTTCACTTCAACGGGATGACAGCTATTTTTTCATCTGCTAACTTTACGTGGTATATGGTTTCGCTTTGCGAAATTATGTAGATTCAAAAGACATTTTTCGGAACAAGAAAACAACAATGACTGGCCGATTTGTCACAGATAACCCCATTTTTGATCCGCGCCAGCTACGGTGCGGATTCCCCTGTTTTGGCACCGACCGGTTCCAAAAATCCCGAGTAAAACCACGCATCCAATAACAAAGAGTCGTACCACCAAACCACAACAACAAGGGTTGAAAGCATGACACAACAACGTAGTAACGCTCGAAAGCACAACAAAACCAAAGCCCTAGGTTCCGTTTCCCTGCTGGCGCTCGCCGTCATGGGCGCGTCTTCCGCTCAGGCACTCCAGACCGACGTGAGTGTGGACTATGAAGCCAAGGCCTACTCCATCCGCTCCGGCGCCTGGGACACCAATTACACCAGCGATTGTTCTGACCTGAAGAATCCCGTTGCGGCTGGCTGCCATACCGCGGAAGCCCGTGACAACGGCTTTGCCAACCTGCTGCGCGTGACGTCGAATTTCAAGGACGAGGAAACCGGCGTATCCGTCCACACCCGACTGGAACTGTCCGGTGATCGCTGGCAGGGCGATGATCTGGACTACAACACCGGTGCCAGCGAAGCCTTCAACACCGACAACCGCGGTTCCCTGGTCAGCCTGGATCTTGGCTATGCCCAGATCCCGCTTCCGGGCCACGCCATCCTTCGCGTGGGCCGCCAGGAAGCCAACTGGAACAATGGACTCCTCGTTTCTGATGACCGCCGTGACCGGATCCTCGGCATCGTACCCACCGGCATCGGCACCATCCTGGCTCTGTACGACCGCCGAGGCGACCAGCAAGGCTTCTTCGCCAACGACAACGGCGACATGACGGCACTGGGTATCGTGACCAAACTGGGCGGATTCAAGACGGGTGCACTCTGGGTGCACTGGTTCAGCAACCACAGCGGTGCCAGCCAGGGTTATGCCTTGCAGGGCGCTGACATCATTTCCCCATACATCACCGGCGATGTTGCGGACATGTTCACCCTGACCGCCGGCTTTAACTGGATGGGCAACAACCAGATCGATGAGTATGCCCCGGGCGTCCCATACAGCAGCCCAGCTGTTGGTCTGGACGGCCTTGTCTACAGCGACTCGTCCTGGGCGGAGTACATCCGCGTCGAGAAGACCCTGGGCGACCTGGATCTGGGCCTTCAATTTGTGGGCACCCAGGACGGCGGCCTGATCTCCTCCGGTTTTGACACCTACTCCAGCATGATCAACAACAGCCCCGAGTCCACCGCCAACCCGACCAGCGTTTATCGCATGGGCGGAAAAAGTGGCCTTAAGGACTACAACGAAAACCTGGTCATCGCCAAGGCCGGCTACAACCTGACACCGCAGTTCAAGCTGACCGGTGCCGTGGGCAACCTGGCCGTTGATAACGGTACTGACAGCGACGACTCCCTGGTTCTGGACCTTCAGGCCAGCTATCAGGTGAACAAGGCCGTTCGCGTCTGGGCTACTGCCGGCATGATCGCCAGCAACAAGGTCGGCACCCTGACCGGTAACCCGCTCGTTGACAGCACGCCGATCAAAGGCACCAGCTTCGACAGCAACCACGTTTCCTCCGGCAGCCTGAACCTCTCCGTGAAGTTCTAAGTTCCGGAAACGACCCACACATGTTGCACCCTTGGGCGAATCGGTTCCCGCACCGGTTCGTCCTTTTTTATGGGGGCACCGGGTGGCACGTGCGAAAACCATGCAATACGCTTACGACTCACCCACAGACAGGATTCCACGATGACGGTCATGGCCCGAAAACTGATGATCGCAACCAGCCTTGTCGGCTTTCTTCTGACTGGTTGTACAACCGCCCCGCCGGATGAGCAGATCTCAGTGGCGGATTCCAGCGAAGCACTGGGTTATGAAAAACCCGACTGGCAAACCCCGTTCTGGGAACGCAACCGGACACCGGAAGCCAGTGAGGCAGAGGCAGCACCACCGCCTCAGGCAAGCCCGTCAACGGATGGCGTCCTCCGGGCCAATATCGGAATTGTCGTCGGCGAAAACGTCAGTCCCGGGCTGGAGACCGCCCTGCGCAACAAAGCGACCCGCTATGGCTTCATACCCGTTCCGACATCGGCACTGCGGGATGCGGCCCGACGAATTCCTGAATGCAGCGACCTGCGCTCATTGGCCTGTGCCAGGGCATTGGCGGTCTATCCTGGTGTTCGCCTGATGATGATCGTGAAAAACCGGGAACTCACTCTGATCGACCCCAGCGCCGGAGCAATCTACCCGTCCACCGAGCTGCCATCGGACAATCCGGCTGACGCGGCCCTGAAACTGGCGGCCGAACGCTCGACCCTGAGCCCCTGGGTGCTGCGGGCGTTTCCCGGTGACGACGGCCAGCTTTATATCAGTGCGGGTTCCGATAACGGCGTAACCCCGGGAACGGAACTCACCGTGCATGAACCGGGCACTCTGGTCCGAGCGCCCAGCGGACAACCGGTTGCCTGGCGGCCCGGCAAAACCATCGGCAAAGCGCGTGTCGTTGAGCTGGTGGGTTCCAACCTGGCTGTCGTCGTCAGCAAAAGCGGAACCTCGCTGACACCGGACATGGACCTGCTGATCTCTCGCTGACAGCCCTTTTGCCCGGGAACCATCCCCCTGTTCCCGGGCTTTCAACACCCGCTCCACCTCGATTTCGGCGAACACCGTCCCCGTCCGCATATCCATTCGCAAGTTCGCCACTACCCAGCCAATATTTGCGACTACGCTCTTCATTAATGGGCGATTGACACAGCGGTTATGATGTTCCATGATTAGGCAATTCTGCTATGCGGTATAGATTTTCGCTTTTACTCACAAAGAGGCTATCCGATGAACATGAACTACACGGCTGAGGAACTTGCCTTCCGTGATGAGGTACGGGCGTTCCTGGACGAGAAGCTTCCGGAAGACATCGCTGCCAAGGTGAAAGGGTTCCGTCGCCTGTCGAAGGAAGACCATCAGCGTTGGCAGAAAATCCTGTCCGAAAAAGGCTGGTACGCAACGCATTGGCCGGAAGAGTACGGCGGCGTTAAGTGGTCACCGGTCCAGAAACACATCTGGGACGACGAATCCTGCCGCTACGGTGTTCCCCGCTCAATCCCGTTCGGGGTGAACATGGTGGCGCCGGTCATCATCAAGTTCGGTACCGAAGAGCAGAAGCAGAAATATCTGCCGCGTATCCTGAGCGGCGAGGACTGGTGGTGCCAAGGCTATTCCGAGCCGGGTGCCGGTTCCGACCTCGCCTCCCTGAAAACCCGTGCGGTTCGTGAGGGCGACCATTACATCGTCAACGGCCAGAAAACCTGGACCACGCTGGGCCAGCACGCCAACATGATTTTCTGTCTGGTTCGCACCAACACCGAAGTGAAGGCCCAGGAGGGCATTTCCTTCCTGCTGATCGACATGAACACCCCGGGCATTACCGTGCGTCCGATCATTACTCTGGACGGTGAGCACGAAGTCAACGAAGTGTTCTTCGAGGACGTGAAGGTTCCCGTCGAAAACCTCGTGGGTGAGGAAGACAAGGGCTGGACCTACGCCAAGTACCTGCTGACTTACGAGCGCACCGGTCTGGCCGGCATTGGCATTTCCAAGGCGGCGCTGTCGCACCTGAAAGAGCTGGCCGGTCGTCGTCTCAAGAACGGCCGCCCGCTGATCGAGGATCCGTCCTTCAGCCAGCGCATCGCCCAGGTCGAAATTGACCTTACCGCTGCTGCCATCAGCAACCTGCGGATCATTGCGTCCGTCGAAGGCGGTGGTGTACCGGGTGCCGAGAGCTCCATGCTGAAAGTACGTGGCACCGAGATTCGCCAGACGATCAACGATCTGGCACGTCGGGCCATTGGTCCCTACGCCATTCCGTTCGTGGAAGAAGAACTGGATCTGGACTACGACGGCGAGTTCCTCTCTGATGAGAACGCAGCGCCGCTGGCCGCCCAGTACTTCAACAACCGCAAGCTGTCGATTTTCGGCGGATCCAACGAGATCCAGAAGAACATCGTGTCGAAAATGATTCTCGGGCTCTAAGGAGGCGACCATGGATTTCCGATTGAACGAAGAGCAGCAGATGCTGCAGGACACCGTGGCCCGCCTGGTTCGCGGTGAGTACAGTTTTGAAAAGCGCCTGGAGTTCAGCGAATCCGAGCTCGGTTTCAGCGAGGATTTCTGGAAGCAGCTGGGCGAACTGGGCCTGACCGCCGTTCCCTTCCCCGAGGAGCTCGGTGGTTTTGGCGGCGGTGGCGTCGAAGTACAGAGCGTAATGACCGAACTCGGCCGCGGCCTGTGCATCGAACCCTACCTGCAGTCGGTCGTCCTTGGCGGCGGCCTGATCAGCCAGGTCGGTAACGATGCCCAGAAGGAACAGTGGCTCGGTGGCATCGCGTCCGGTGAGGTCCGGGCCGCCGTGGGCCTTCAGGAGCCGCAGAGCTTCTACGACCTGAACAACGTGGAAACCCGTGCCGAAAACAGTGGCGACGGCTACGTGCTGAACGGTCGCAAGGCCGTTGTGATCGGCGGGCACTGCGCCGACGTGCTGTTGGTGTCCGCCCGCACCGGCGGTGATACCCGCGAGGCCGACGGTATCAGCCTGTTCCTGGTGAGCCCGGATGCCGACGGTGTTGAACGACGCACCTACCCGACCATCGACGGCGCCAAGGGCTGCGACCTCGTGCTGAACAACGTCAAGGTGGGCACCGATGCCCTTCTCGGCGAAGAAGGCAAGGCCGCCGACATCATTGAATACCAGACCGGCCGTGCCATTTCCGGCCTGTGCGGCGAAGCCGTCGGCGCCATGGAAGTGGCCTGCGACCTGACCCTCGATTACCTGAAACAGCGCAAGCAGTTCGGCGTTCCCATCGGCAAGTTCCAGGTCCTGCAGCACCGCATGGTGGACATGATGTCGGAGCTGGAACAGGCCCGGTCCATGGCCATTCTCGCCGCCAGCGTCGCCGACGAGCCCCAGAGCGATGAGCGTCGCCGGATCCTGGCGGCCGCCAAGAACGTCATCGGACGTGCCGGCCAGTTCATTTCCGAGAAGGGCATCCAGTCCCACGGCGGTATTGGCATGACCTGGGAATACAACTTCGCCCACTACGCCAAGCGCCTGGTGATGATCAACCATCAACTTGGCGATGACGATTTCCATCTGGAACGTTACGCCGCTCTGTTACAGGCCAGCTAAATCCCCTTCATCAGTGAGCCTGAGGCCTCCCTCAACCAGTCAGAGGCCTTTTTGGGGGTGGCCAGTGGCCACCCCCTTTTTTATGGTAAGAACACAAGAGGTGATAATCATGACAACAAACACCAACGAAGACCTTCAGGATCTGCGAAAGGCAGAATGGAAAGTTCGCACCGAACTTGCCGCGGCTTATCGCCTGGTCGCCCTGTTTGGCTGGGATGATCTGGTCTTTACCCATCTGTCCGCCCGGGTACCCGGTCCGGACCATCATTTCCTGATCAACCCCTACGGCCTGCTGTTCCACGAAATCACAGCTTCCTCCCTGGTCAAGGTGGACAAGAATGGTGAGGTGGTCGAATCAGGCAGTGTCAGCCGCGTCAATCCGGCCGGCTTCACCATTCACAGCGCAGTGCATATGGGCCGGGAAGACGCCGGTGCGGTCATGCACCTGCATGCGCCGGACGGTGTCGCCGTGTCCGCCCATCGGGATGGCCTGTTACCCCTGAGCCAGACCGCCATGCTGTGCCTGGACCACCTGAGCTACCACGATTATGAGGGCGTCGCCCTGAACCTGGATGAGCGGGAGCGGCTGATCCGTGACCTCGGTGACAAGTCCATGATGCTCCTGCGCAACCACGGCGTGCTGACTGCCGGGAAGGACGTGCCGGAAACCTTCACCTACCTCTATTTTCTGATGAAGGCCTGCGAGATCCAGGTTCGCGCGCTGGCCTGCGGCCCCACCTACCTGCCATCCGAACAGGCGATTGCCACCACCGCGGAGCAGTCCCAGCAACTCGGTATGGCCTCGGCACTGACCTGGCCGGCACTGGTTCGCCTGCTGGACAGTAAAAACCCCGGCTACGGCGTTTGACCGCCCCATCGCGACAGGAGAGCAATATGGTCAGCATTCCGATCACGGAGCTTGAGAGCCACGTGGGACAGGTCATTGGTGAAAGCCCCTGGACCGAGATCAGCCAGGAACGGGTAAACGCCTTCGCCGACGCGACCGGCGATCACCAGTGGATTCACGTGGATGTGGAGCGGGCGCGCCGGGAATCTCCCTGGAAAAGCCCGGTGGCCCATGGTTTTCTCACCGCGTCCCTGCTTCCCATGCTGAACAAGCAGGTGCTGGAAGTGACGGGCCTGTCCGCCACCATCAACTACGGACTGAACAAGCTCCGGTTTCCCGCCGCCGTGAAGGTCGGGGCGGAAATCCGAAGCCGGATCAAACTGGTGGAACTACAACGGGTGGACGCGAACCGTACCCTGGCGACTTACCAGACCACCATCGAGATACGGGGTGAGGACAAACCGGCCTGCGTCGCCGAGAACCTGGCCATGTACGTGACCGGCTGAGGCTCCCGGGCCGGTGGGAGCTAGTCCTCGCCGGCCAGTTTGGCACGCATGCGGAGGGTCACCAGAACGGTGTTGAGGTGGGGCACCGGAATGCCGTGGCGCTCGGCAATCGTCACCACGTTGCCCAGTACGGCATCCCGCTCGATCGGCCGTCCGTTCAGGTAGTCCAGTGCCATACTGTTCTTGTAGGGCGGCATCTTCCGCGTGCCCTCGATGTTCAGATCAATCAGCTTCTCATCCATCGGATAGCCTTCGGCCTCGGCGACCGCCATCACCTCCCGGATCATGGCGCGGATCAGGGCCTCACCGCCTTCGGCATCCAGAATGGTTCGGGTATCGGCGCCGTTGGCAATGACCGACAGGGGGTTGAACGGGGTATTCCACAGGCATTTGCGCCAGCGTTCGCCGACCACCTGCTCCGTCAGGTCAATCCCGATGCCGCCCGCCTGGAACAAATCCGACAATTCCCGACAGTGGTCATCAATCCCTTCCGGATAACGTCCCATAACCAGTTTGCCATAGGCCTTGTGCTCCACCACACCGGGTTCGGTCCGGCTGGCTGCAATAAAGGCGAGGCAGCTGATCAGCGGATGGTCCGGGTAGGCGTCCGCCAGTTCCCGCTCGATATCCAGACCGTTCTCGATCAGTACCAACCGGGTGGACGGCCCCATCCAGGGTTTGACCAGGGCAACACGATCCACGCCCGGAAGTACCTTCACGCACAGGATCAGGTAGTCCGGATAGTCTTCGGGCGTTTCACCATCCCGATAGACGTGATCCGGTCGGTATGACAGGTCGCCAAGGGAGCTACTGATACGGATACCCTGCTCTTTCACCACATCGTATTCGGAGCGCAGCACCGTGCTCACAGAACAGCCGGCCTTTTTCAGAATGGCGCCGTAAAAGCTGCCAATGGCACCGGCGCCAACAATCAGAATGCTTGGTTTTTCACTCATGTTCCGGAAATTCCTCTTCAGGGATAGTGATGGATTATCGGCGCAGTGGCGCCGTTCCGAGATGGGCGCCGCCATCAATCAATACGGTTTCACCGGTGGTAAGATCGCCACCGATGATCAATCCAAGGCACACGTCCGCCACCGTTTCCGGGGACGCGGTCCTTTTCAGCGGAGCAGCCGCCTCGTATTTTTCCAGCATGGTCTGGTACCGGGCCTCGCCCAACCCCTGTTTCAACCACTCTCCCTGGACAAATCCGGGACACACGGCATTGACCCGGACCTCCGGGCCCATGACCCGTGCCAGTGAGCGCGTCATGGTGATCAGCGCGCCCTTGGAGGCGGCATAGGCGATCGAACTGCCCACACCGGCCAGGCCTGCGACCGAGGCCATGTTAATGATGTGACCGGAGCCATTGGCTCGCAAGGCTTTCTCTGCAGCCCGGGTCATCTGAAACGGCCCCACGGTGTTCACGGCATACAGATCGAGAAAATCCTGCTGGTCCAGCCCCTCCAGATCCCCGTGCGGACAGAACTTTGTGGTACCCGCATTGTTGATCAGG
Organism: Marinobacter santoriniensis NKSG1; assembly: GCF_000347775.1. Taxonomy (GTDB): domain Bacteria; phylum Pseudomonadota; class Gammaproteobacteria; order Pseudomonadales; family Oleiphilaceae; genus Marinobacter; species Marinobacter santoriniensis. The sequence continues at coordinate 95,086 of NZ_APAT01000023.1, read as the reverse complement.
ATATCAAGTCGGCCAAAGGCCGCCATGGTTTGGTCAACCAATCGTCGGCAGTCATCGTCGTTGGCCACGTCGGCCTGACACATGAGAGTCCTCACTCCCTCCCGTTCACAGGTTTCGGCCACCGATCGCGCGCCGGCTTCATTGCGGCTGTAGGTGATCACCACGTGGCAGCCGTACTGGGCGAATACCGTTGCTATCGCGGCACCAATTCCCGACGAGGAACCGGTAATGACCGCGACCGAATCTTTCAGTTTCATGGTGCCTCCTCTGTTCGGCTCCCGCGTTCATCTGGTCGATACGAACAAAAAGGGGCAAGCCATCGCTGGCCTGCCCCCATGGTCAGATGGCCGGTTTACTGCATCGGTACCATCTTGATCTTGCCGTCTTCGACCACGGCCATGTCAGGCGTGGAGACAAAGCCGCCGTCCTTGGTCACGTCGGTGACGTCGTACGGACGCTTCATCGCCGGCATGCTCTTGAGCGCATCGCCCAGGGCTGCACGGATGGTCTTCGGATCGGTGGACTCGGTTTCGTCCATCGCGGTCACAATGGCGTTCAGGGCCAGGTAGTTGTACGCAGCCTCGGAACCCGGGGTACGGTCGAACTTCTCCTCGTAGCGCTTGATGAAGCTCTGGGCCGCCTCGTCTTCGAACGCGCTCAGCGGAACCACGCCCACGGCGCCATTCAGCATATCCAGACCGCCGGCAACCTTGGACACTTCGTCAATCTTGGCCTGGTCCATGATGATAAAGCCGCCCTGGAAGCCCATCTGGCGCGCCTGCTGAACCACCAGACCGGTCGGCTCGGAAGCACCGCCTACGAACATCACGTCCGGCTTTTCAGCCAGTACCCGGCTGACGCCGGTGAAGAAGTCGGCAGACTTGTTGTAGTCCATCGGGTTCTCGGAGACGACTTCGCCCCCCTTGGCCAGCCACTCTTTCTTGATCATGGACGCCCAGATCTTGGCGTATTCGTGGGTGGCACCGGCCATGCCCAGTTTCTTGCCTTCGTGCTCCAGCGCATAGCTGGTGAACGGGTCCATGTAGCTGTCGAACGTCGGCGGAATGCGGACCGTCAGCGGGTTACCCTTCTTGGTAACGGTGGGTACGCTGGTGTAGGCCATGACCAGGAAATCGTCTTTTACGTTGAATTCCTGCAGCGCAAACACGCCGCCGGAATGCGGGACAAAGATCACCGGCGCGTTGTTTTCCTGCTTCAGACGCTTGGCATTGGTGGCGGCCTGTGCGGGAGAGTACCGGTCGTCGAGGGCAACCACGTTGATGGTGGTTTTCTCGCCGTTGAGATCGAATCCGCCAGCGGCGTTGATCTCGTCTGCGGCCATACGCAGGCCGGACAGGGTGTTCTCCCCGTACAGGGCGGCGCCGCCGCTCAGCGGACCGGTGAAACCGATGGTGACTTCACCCGCCATAGCACCTGTGGCAATGGTCATGCCCAGTGTTGCCGTCGCGACTGCCTGACCCAGTTTTTTTACTATTCTCATTGTTTTCTCCTGGTTTGTTGCGCTCGTCGTTGCTCAGTGTCCGGGACTCGTCAGGCCCCGATGTATGCTTTGCGTACCTCTTCATTGCCCAGCATGGCTTCCCGATCGCCTTCCATCACCAGGCGTCCGTTCTCCATGACGTAGGCCCGGTGAGCGATCTTCAGGGCCGCAAAGGCATTCTGCTCAGCCAGAAGCACCGTGGTGCCCAGGCTGTTAATCTGTTGAATGGTTTCAAACATCTGCTTGACCACCAGCGGTGCAAGGCCCAGAGAGGGCTCGTCCAGCATCAGCAGACGCGGCCGACTCATCATCGCCCGGCCGATGGCGACCATCTGCTGCTGACCACCGGACAGCGATCCCGCCGGCTGCCCCGCCTTGTCTTCCAGGATCGGAAACAACTCCAGCACCTCGTTCAGGCGCTTCTTGTTACCATCCCGATCCCGCCGGTGGACATAGGCCCCCATCATCAGGTTCTGGTGGACACTCATCTGGGGAAACAGCTTGCGGCCCTCGGCACACTGCACCACGCCCGAAGAGACCACCGCGTTGGGCTTCATGCCGTTCAGGTGTTTGTCTTCGAAACGGATATCGCCGGCGGCCGGTTTGATCAATCCGCTGATGGCGTTAAACAGGGTGGATTTGCCGGCACCGTTGGCCCCGAGCAAAACCACCAGTTCGCCGGTATCGACGGTCATGTTGATGTCGGACAGGGCCTTGAAGCTGCCGTAGCAGACATCGAGATTCTCAAGCTGCAGCATCTTCGTCACCTCCCAGGTAGGCTTCGATCACAACCGGGTTATTGCGGACCTCTTCCGGGGTGCCCTCGGCAATTTTTTCGCCGTGATCCAGCACCATGATCTTGTCTGCGAGGCTCATGATCATGTCCATCTTGTGCTCGATCAGACAGACCGTCAGGCCGTTGTCGACCATCTTGCGCATGAGTTCGGCAAATCCCTGGGTTTCCTCCGGGTTCACGCCCGCCGCCGGCTCATCCAGCAGGACGATTTTCGGATCGGTCGCCAGCGCCAGGGCAAAGGCCACTCGCTTGCGTTCTTCCTGGGTAATATCCGCGATGAACTGGCCGGCAACATGAGTCAGACCGACAAAATCCAGCGCTTCCATCGCCTTGTCCCGTGCCGCCTTTTCTTCACGCTGCAGGCGTTTGCTGTTGATCAGCACGTCCCAGAGGCCGGATTTGGTGCGCAGACGATGGCCGACGATCAGGTTGTCCAGCACCGAGGCCTGTTCAAACAGGTTCGTGGTCTGGAAGGTGCGGCCAACCCCCAGGCGAGCCACCTTGTCCGACGGCATATTGGTGACATCCGTCCCATCCAGCAGAATGCGTCCGGAGGTGGGCTGGTGCAGGCCGGAGATCAGGTTGAAAAACGTGCTCTTGCCTGCCCCATTGGGGCCGATAATGGCGTTGATCTTGCCCGCCTCGAAATCGACGGACACGTCGTTGACCGCCGCGAGGCCGCCAAACATCTTGGTCAGGTGTTCCACTTTAAGCATTGTTCTTCACCTCCCCGGAAGTGGCGGTCTGGACCTTGCTCGATTTTTTCTTTTTGGCCGGTGACAGGGTCTGGGCCTTGTGGTGCATCCAGGTCAGGAACTGGCCGTTAATGCCCCTCGGGAAGAAGATAACCAGCACCACCAGCAGTGGGCCGAACAGGATCATCCGGTACTCCTCGAGGAACTGCAGGGACTGGGTAATCCAGACAATACTGATGGTGCCCAGCAGCGGCCCGGTCAGGGTGCCGATGCCACCCACCAGCAGGTAGGTAATCATGTCGAACGTATGAATAATGTTGGCCTCTTCCGGCCCGATGAACCGCACCATACCCGCGTAGAGGGCACCGGCCAGGCCGGCGTAGGTGGTGGACAGAACAAACGCCAGCACCTTGTTGCGCATCAGATTGATGCCGAGCGACTGGGCCAGTTCGTCACCATTGCGGATAGCAATGAAGGTGCGCCCCAGCAGGGAACGGGAAAGACGTCCCATGAACCAGATGGAAAACACCAGGAACGCCAGTACCAGGTAATAGAAGGGTGTGGTTTCGGTGAAGTCGACCACTCCGAACCCATAGGGTGCGGCGATATCCCGCACACCCACCGGCCCATGGGTGAGTTCTTCCCACTTGTCCATCAACAGGTAAATGATGAAGCCGACACACAGGGTGAAGATGGCAAAGTAGTGTTCCTTCAGGCGGAGTGACACGACACCCACGAGGAAGCCGAGCACCGCCGTCACCAGCAGGGCCGCCACAAACGCCGGCCAGAAACTCCAGCCTGCATCCGAGGTCAGCAGGCCCAGGGTGTAGGCACCGATGGCAAAGAAGCCGCCATGGGCCAGGTTCAGCTGGCCGCAGTAACCGGTGATGATATTCAGGCCGTAGACGGCAATCGCCCAGACGAAGGCGGAGGCCATCACGTACACCTGGTACTCGTTGCTGGCCAGGGCGGGAAACACGATGGCCAGGGCCAGCAGTGCCATCTTGGCACCGGGCTTCATGAACAGACTTCCGAGTTTGAACAACATGGTCAGTGCGCCCCCTTCGCAAACAGCCCCTGTGGGCGAGCAGACAGAATCAGAACCAGCAGACCGAAGGCGATGATGTCCTTATAGGCCGTGGAGATATAGAAGCCACCGAATGCCTCGGCGAAACCGATGATCATGCCGCCGACGATGGCTCCGGGCACACTGCCCATACCACCGAGGATGATGATCACGAAGGCTTTCATGATGACCAGGTGCCCCATGGCCGGGTAGACCAGGTTGATGGGCGCATAGAGGCTGGCTGCGACCGCTGCCAGCGCGCCAGAGATGCCAAAGGTCATCATGGCCACCCGGTTGGAGTCGATCCCTACCAGGAACGCCCCTTCCCGGCTCTGGGCCATGGCGATGATGGTGGCGCCGGTCATGGTCTTGCGCAGGAACAGCTGCAGACCGATCACCAGGGTAAAGGCGCCGACAATGATCAGCAGGCGCTGCTCGGGGATGATCAGACCGTCAAAATTCATGATGCCGGTGAACGGCGAGGACATGCGCCGGAAGTCCGAGCCCCAGAACATCTGGATAGTGGCTTCCAGGAAAAGCAGCACCCCGATAGCGGCGATCTTGTCGTGTATCGGGGGTGAATTCCGCAATGGATGAAACACCAGACGCTCGCACAGGATGCCAAGGATGGCCACCACCGCAGCCGAGCCCGCCATGGCCACCCAGTAATGAACCCCGAGGTCCACCATGAAGAAGTAGGACATGAAGGCCCCGACCATGTAGAGCGCGCCGTGGGCAAAGTTCGGAATGTGCAGAATTCCGTAGACCAGGGTGAGACCGAGCGCTACGAGACCGTAGATGCTGCCCAGGGTCAACCCGTTGATAATTTGCTGGAAGAAAAGGTTCAAATCTGCCCCTCCGTGTTTGTTGTTATCGGATGGTTTGAGGCTTTAAACCGCGGGGCGGGCTCACCCCGCGGCGTTACCTGAAACAATTACACTGATCGTTTCGCATGTCAACATAATAAAATTATGTTTCGCTCTGCGTACTTTTTGTTAGGTTAGTGACTATTCAGGCCTGTTTTTTCCACTCCTCTTCCTGAAGGGCTCGCCACATCAGCTTGCCGGTGGGCGACTTCGGTAACTCATCGACGAATTCGATGATGGTGGGCACCTTGTAGGCCGCCATCTGCTCTTTGCACCAGCTGGTGATGTCCTCTTCGGCCGTAGTGCCGTCCGCTTCCGGGGTCAGCACGATGCAGGCTTTCACCGTCTCTCCTCGCTTGGGATCCGGTGCCGAAATAATGCATACCTCATGGATGGCGGGATGGCGGTACATCAGCCCTTCAACCTCGGAAGGCCATACCTTGAAGCCGGAGGCGTTAATCATCCGCTTGACCCGATCCACCATGAAGAAATAGCCGTCCTCGTCGTAATACCCCAGATCACCGGTCCGGAAGAACCGCTTGCCATCGATTTCCACAAACGCTTTCTCGGTCTCGGCCGGTCGATTCCAGTAGCCGAGGGTGACCTGAGGACCACAGGAGACGATCTCGCCGGTTTCCCCGGGGCCTTTTTCCTCCAGCGTGTCCACATCGATGATCCGGCAGTCCACGTCAAACACCGGGATACCGAGGCACTGGGCCTTCGGATGGTCGGGCGGGTTGATGTGGGTGGCTGCCATGGTCTCGGACAGTCCGTAACCCTCGATGTAGTCCAGGCCGGTCATCCTCTTGAGTTTCTCTGCCACGGCTTCCGGCATGGCAGCACCACCCCCGCCAATGGTGTTGAGGCTGGTCAGGTCGTATTGGCCAATGTCCGGGTTGGACAGGAAATCCACCGCCATGGTGACAATGTTGGTCCAGCCGGTAACCTGGTAACGTTCGATCAGCTTCGCAGCGGTGGTCCGGTCCCAACGGGTCATGATCACCGAGGTGGAACCGCTGTAGATCGGGCTGTTCATGGACCCGGTCATGCCGGTCACGTGGAAGAACGGCAGCGTGGACAGCTGGACCGTATCCGGGGTACTCAGGTTCCAGAACGCACGGTGCAGGGCCGTCGCCATCACCGACCGGTGGGTGTGCATGCAACCCTTGGGTGCGCCGGTGGTGCCTGAACTGTAGGGAATCACCGCCAGATCGTCGGGCTGTGCGGTGTGTTCGGAGGGCCTATGCCCGGACGCCATTGCGGTGTCCCAGCTGACAACGCCCGGAATCTCTTTCGACCAGGCCGGTGCCGCCACTTCCGCCGGCAGGTTCAGGTCGGTCTCCAGGTTGATGTAGGTGTTGTAGGAGGCCACCACCACCTGCTCCAGATTGGTTTCGCCAATCAGGGGCACGATGAAGCTGGCCAATTCCTGACCCGCCAGACACAGGGTGGCGCTGGTGTCGGCAATGTAATGCTCCAGCTCCGCGTGACGGTTCATCGGATTGACCGGAATCACCACCGCATCCGCACGCAGGATGGCGTAATAACCAATGACGTACTGGGGCGAGTTCTGCATATACAGCAGCACCCGATCACCCTTTTTGACGCCCTGCGCCTGCAGATACCCGGCCATCGCCTCCACTTCCTCATTGAGCCGGCGATAGCTCATGGGCGCATCGTAGAAAATGATGGCGGTGTGGTCCGGATAGCGCCGGGCGGAGATCTCCAGGTTGGTATACACACTGGTCTCCGGCAGCGTCATGGTCTTGGGCAGTTCCTTCGGCCAGACGTTGTAATGGCGTGTGAACATGTTGATTAGTCTCCCCGGTTTGATGCGTCGGCCGCGCCGGCGGCCAGGTCGAAAGTATCAGTGCCCCCTGGCAGGGGGTCTTCGTGTCGTAATGGCGTGATGGCAATGGCCTTTTCCCTCAGCACCGTCACGTCGGCATCGGGTGCCACGATGTGCCGGGAACTGCGCTCAAAACCCAGCCACCAGTAAGGCAGGCTGCGGGCGTCCTGACCGGCCAGCAGCCGTGGCCGCTGTATGGATCCGGTGGACTGCCGGCACCAGCGCGCCTCGGAAATCTCTCCAGCGTCGCAGGCCGGGAAATTTACATTCCAGGCCCGCACCCGGTCGCTCTGGTACAGACGCCGGATAACCGCTTCGCCGTAAGTCTGAACCGGTGACCAGTGAATCCCTTCCCGATTCAGGAAGGCCTGGCTCAGGGCAATGGCGGGAATGTTCATGTGCAGGGCACTCAGCGCGGCCCCGACAGTGCCCGAGTACTGCACCGAATCGCTGATATTGGCGCCACAGTTCACGCCAGACAGCACCAGATCGGGTGGCGTCTCGCCGAACCACTCGGCCAAGGCATAGAGGACGCAGTCCGCCGGTGTCCCGGACAGGGCGTAACGTTTCTCCCCGGACCGGTAGACCCGAAGCGGGCTGTGAATGGAGATACTCTGTCCGGCACCGCTGCGATCGTGCTCCGGTGCCACGATCCAGACCTCCTCGGCCAGGCGACGGGCGATCCCTTCCAGCACCGCAATGCCGGGAGCGTTGATGCCGTCGTCGTTGGTGATCAGGATGCGGTTGACCATAGGGCTTTTCATAACGGTGACTCCCTTCAGCGTTTCTGCCCGTCGCAGGCGATTTGCCAGCCGATGTCTGCGAGCAGACTGGCGCGCTTGCCCACTTCCAGGGCATTGGCATTGGCGGCGTTACCATCCAGGGCCCGCTTGTAGACACCCTGCAGAATGGCCGCCAGCCGGAACAGTGAAAACGCCAGGAACACATGCCAGTCGTCGATGCCGTCCCGACCGGTCCTGGCGCAGTACCGGGCAATGGTCTCCTGCTCATCGGGAACGCCCAGGGCTTCCAGGTCCTCGCCCCGAAGGCCGCGCATGCCTTCCATGTCCGAAGGCAGGTAATAGGGCAGGCAGTAATAGGCCAGATCCGCCAGCGGATGGCCCAGGGTGGAAAGCTCCCAGTCAAGGATCGCAATCACCTCCGGGCGATCCGGCGCCAGCATCAGGTTCCCGAACCGATAGTCACCGTGGGCAATCGAGGTCTCATCCTTCGCCGGCAGATTTTCCGGCAGCCAGGCCATGAGATTGTCCATTGCCGGCAACTCATCGGTCTTCGACGCAAGATACTGCTTGCTCCACCGGGACACCTGACGGGCCACATACCCTTCCGGCCGCCCGTAATCCCCCAGCCCGATGGCGTTCACATCCACCGAGTGCAGCGCAGCCAGCGTATCGATGGCTGAATGGTGCGCCGGCATGCGGTCCTTCCGATCAAGCGCCCGAAGCGCGGAATGGCTGATGATCCGACCTTCCAGGAAATCCATTACATAGAAAGGCGTGCCGATGACAGAACTGTCCTCGCAAAGCACTCGCACGCGCGGCACGGGAACCTCCGTATGGTCGTGCAGTGCGCCCATTACCCGAAACTCCCGCTCCACCATATGAGCGGAAGGCAGTGTCTTCCCGGGCGGTTTTTTGCGCAGCACATAGCGGCCACCATCCGTTTCCAACAAAAACGTCGGATTGGACTGCCCACCCTGGAACTGTTTTACATCCAGCCGACTACCAACCTCCGGAAGCTCCGTTTTCAGCCATTCCAGAAGCCCTGCTTCATCAAATTTGTGAGCAGGCAGGACCTCTACCAACTCTGGTGCGATACTCATGGATTTTGTTGCCTTCAATTTGTTCGTCGCTGCTCCACCGCGGGGGCGGCGGCCGTCGGGTGGGATGTCTTCCTTCCGGGAAAAATAACTCGCTTCGCTCGGACATCTTTTTCCCTGCACGAAGACACCCCACCCACCGGCCTCGTCTTACTGTGTTATAAGCCGCCTTAACAGATGGTTTCGCCACCGTCGGCGACGATTACCTGGCCAGTGATATAGGCACTGGCTTTGGTAGACAGAAATACCGCAAGGCCGGCGATATCGACCGGATCACCGATGCGGCGCAGCGGGGTTTTGTCCTCCGCACGCTTTACGCGGACGGGGTCTTCCCAGAGAGCCTTGGCGAAATCTGTCTTGATCAACCCCGGGGCGATCGCATTAACACGAATACCCTGTGGGCCCCATTCAACAGCGAGGTTGCGTGCAAGGGCTGCTTCGGCCGCTTTGGATACGCCGTAGGTACCAATCACGGTGTTACCGCGCAAGCCGGCGATGCTGGACAGCAGGACTACGGAGCCTTCGCCCTTCTTCGCCATCTGCGGCAGAACCATGTTGGTCAGCCAGAAGGTGCCTTTGACGTTGGTGTCCATGATCTTGTCCCAGGCATCGTCGGTCAGTTCGGACGTCGGGCTGTAGACCGGGTTGGTGGCGGCGTTGCACACCAGCACGTCGATGTCGCCCCAGGCTTCGTTGGTCTTGTCCACCAGGTTCTGGAGATCTTCTTTCTTACCAACGTGGCAGGGAATCGCGAGGGCCTCATAGCCCTGCGCCTTCAGTTCCTCGGCCACCTGCTCACAGACTTCGGCCTTGCGGCTGGAAATCACGACCTTGGCGCCACACTTGGCCATTTCCTCGGCAATGGAACGGCCAATGCCTTTGGTGGAACCGGTGATGACGGCAACCTTGCCGGTCATGTCAAAAAGGGGGTTCGTCATTATTCGATCCTCATGCTCAGTGCTTGGGGAACGAACGGGGAGGGACCTGCCGGGACTGTGCAGCACATGGATGTGCTGCTCAAGCCTACAGGGACGTATTCACGGCGCGTCCCGGCAGGTCCCTCCCCGTTTGTTCATGCGCCCGACTTGGCGGGCTGAATAATCAGCGGTACTGCCGAAGCTCCAGCTTGGCGACACTGTCCAGATGGACCTCATCCGGGCCATCGGCCAGACGCAGGGTACGGACCTTGGCCCAGGCACCGGCCAGGAAGGTGTCCTGGCTGACGCCGGCACCGCCGTGAACCTGAATAGCACGGTCGATGACCTTCAGCGCCATGCTCGGGGCAATCACCTTGATCATCGCAATTTCCTGACGGGCCACCTTGTTACCCACGGTGTCCATCATGTGCGCGGCCTTCAGCGTCATCAGTCGCGCCTGCTCGATCTCGATACGGCTGCGGGCGATGTCCTTACGGATGGAATCGAACTCGGACAGCGGCCGACCAAAGGCCTCACGGGCATTGGCGCGCTTGCACATGGACTCCAGCGCGCGCTCGGCCACACCGATGGTACGCATGCAATGGTGGATACGGCCCGGCCCGAGCCGGCCCTGGGCAATCTCGAAACCACGGCCTTCACCGAGGAGAATGTTGCTCGCTGGCACCCGTACATTGTTGTACTCGATCTCGGCATGGCCGTGCGGCGCGTGGTCATAGCCGAATACCGTCAGCGGACGAATCATCTTCACGCCCGGGGCATCCAGCGGTACCAGAATCATGGACTGCTGCTGGTGCTTGGGCGCGGTCGGATCCGTCTTGCCCATCACAATGGCAATCTTGGACGTGGTGGTCATGGCACCGGACGACCACCATTTGCGACCATTGATCACATACTCATCGCCCTCACGACGGATCTCACAGGCGATATTGGTGGCATCGGACGACGCCACGTCCGGCTCAGTCATAGAAAAGCATGAACGGATCTCACCGGCCAGCAGCGGCTTGAGCCACTGTTCCTGCTGCTCTTCGTTGCCGTAACGGGCGATGGTTTCCATGTTGCCGGTATCGGGCGCGGAACAGTTGAAGACCTCCGGCGCCATCTCGGACCGGCCCATGATTTCGCACAGGTGGGCATATTCGAAATTGGTCAGCCCCGCACCGAACTCGCTTTCCGGCAGAAACAGGTTCCACAGCCCGGCCGCCTTCGCCTTCACCTTGAGCTCTTCAATAATGGGCACCGGGGCCCAGCGGTTTTCCGCTTCCTCGATCTGCTGGTGATGCTTCTCTTCATTCGGATAGATGTAAGCATCCATGAAGTCGTTTAGCTCGGCCTGAAGTTTCCTGGCCTTCTCTGACAGCTCGAACATGTCCGCGTCCTCTTGTTGTGTTGTCCGTGTTTCTGCCACGGTTCCGCAGCAGCAAATGATGGGTTCGGGGCCGCCCCTCAGATCGGCACGCCCTCCGGCTTCTCGCTGCCCGAGCGTATACGGAAGGTGCCCTCGGCAATCGCCAGCAGATTACCCTGCTCGTCGTGGACCTCGCCGGTACTGTTGAAAATGCGGGTACCACCCGCGCGCTTGCGACCGGTTACCCGGATCACCCCACCGGAACATTGCCCGGTAAACGTGGTGGTCAGGGACAGGGTGATCGCCTTGCGCATCCGCCCGGGATAGGGGCAATAGGTGCCCGCCTCAGCCATGGCGATATCCAGAAGCGACGTCAGCACGCCTCCATGGATGACGCCCCCGAGGTTGAGGTGCCGGGGTTGCAGTTCCAGCGAAATGACCGCCTCGTCTTCTTCCCAGGACACCTGACGGTAGCCCAGCAGGTTATGGAATCCGGGCAGGTCATCGCCGCCGCTAATGTGGGGGTTATCCAGACTCATCAGACTTTCATTCCTGGCAGGTTGAGGGAGGCCGTGTTGCCGCCGTCCACCGGCAGCGCCTGCCCTGTAATGTAGCTGGCGTCGTCGCTCGCAAGAAAAAGAATGGCCGCCGCGATCTCTTCGGGCGCGCCGTAACGACGGAGTTCGCAACGGGACCCGAGTTTGTGCGCTTTTTCGTGGGCACGGGCATAATCAAAAACGGCACGGGTCATGCCGGTTTCAACCAGTCCGGGGCAAACGGCATTGACCCGGACGTTGTCGCCGCCAAGATCACAGGCCGACGTCTTCGTGAGGTTGATCACTCCGGCCTTGGAGGCACTGTAGGCATTGCCGCCCGCACCGGACCGTATCCCGGCGACCGACGCAACGTTCACGATGGCACCGAGCTTACGGGACTGCATGTGGGGAGCCGCGTGTTTGATGAACAGCATGGTGCCGATCAGATTCACAGACAGCACCTTTTCCCATTCATCGCGGTCGTTTTCGGTGATCGCCGGATGGGCGCCGGAAACGCTGGCAATGCCGGCGATGTTGCACAACACATCGAGCTTTCCATAGGTTTTCAGGGTTTCTGCCACCAGCGCCTGGACCTGCTTTTCGTCCGAGACGTCCACCTGACGCCGAAGATAACGGGCGCCCTCGGGCATCAGGCTCTCGGTTTCCAGCAATCCCGGCTCGGAGACATCCACCATCACCACGGTCGCTCCCTCACGGGCCAGGCGAACGGCGGTTGCCCGGCCGATACCACTGCCCGCTCCGGTCACTAGCGCTATTCGCTGATGGAAACGCTCCATGGTGATACTCCTCGTTGTTGTGCCATTGTTATTGTGATCAACGCTGTGTCTTTTCGATAATTTGTCACGCATTCCGGTTTTGAGTCAATATATTTGGAAGTTAATTTCATCTAGTAAAACTATAAAGTGTCGAGAGAGATAAAAATGAAAAAGACAACAAATGACCTGCCCGTGTACGCGCCCGTGCAGTCAGACGAGACCATGGACCCCATCGGCCACCGGATTCAGGCCTACTCGCAGACACAGGGCGACAAGGTGGCGCTGATTGATGAGCGGGGCAGCATTACCTGGCGGGAACTGCTGCAGCAGGTCAACCGGATTGCCAACCGCCTCCGGGACGCGGGTCTGGAAACCGGCGATTGCGTGGCCGGGCTCTCGGAAAATACCCGCGAATACCTGGCACTGTATCTCGGGACGCTGGTGGCCGGCGGCTGCATGGTGCCCCTGTCGGGCATGGCCAGCGCCGAGGCCCTGACCCTGATGATCCGTGACTGCGGAGCCCGATTCCTGTTTGTCTCTCGCAAGAATCTCGACCTGTGGCGGGAATTCCGCGATAGCCTGGATCTGCCTGCCGAGCAGATGATCGGGCTGGACACCATGGAAACGGAGTTATCCCTGCCGGAATGGCTCGGAACCGTCAGCGATGACGCCACCCCTGCGGCGGTGTCGCTCGACGATGCCTTCAACATCATCTACAGCTCCGGGACGACGGGTACCCCAAAAGGCATTCTCCACGACTACCGGTTCCGTCAGCGCCAGATGGTTCGCATGGCCCGATTCGGCCTGGATGATCACGCCATCAACCTGGTTTCTACTCCGCTGTATTCCAATACCACGCTGGTTTCCGTCCTGCCGACACTCTTCAACGGCGGCACCCTGGTCATCATGGCCAGGTTCGATGCCCACCGGTTCCTGGAACTCGCGGAACAGCACAGGGTCACCCACGCCATGCTGGTGCCCGTCCAGTACCAACGAATCCTGGCCGTGCCGGATTTCGACCGGTTCGATCTGTCCAGCTTCGAACTGAAACTCTGTACCAGCGCACCACTGCGGGCCGACGTGATCGCCGACGCCATGCGTCGCTGGCCCGGCAATATCCGGGAAGTCTATGGACTGACCGAGGGTGGCATTTCCACGAGCCTGGATTGCGCTGCTCATCCGGATAAGTGGGATTCAGTGGGGGTACCTACGGAAGGCGCCGAAATCCGGGTGATCGACGAGGAAGGCCGCGAACTGCCGCGGGGCGAGATCGGTGAGATCGTCGGCCGGGCCATCTCGATGATGCGGGGCTACGTTAACCGGCCGGAGCAGACCGCCGAGATGCTGTGGACCAGCCCGGAAGGTGACGTGTTTTACCGCAGCGGCGACATGGGGCGGATCGACGAAGACGGCTTCATCTACATTCTGGATCGGCGCAAGGACATGATCATTTCGGGCGGCTTCAACATCTACGCGGTGGATCTGGAAAAAATCCTTCTGGGCCACCCGGCTGTGGCTGACGTCGCGGTCATTGGCATTCCCAGCGACCACTGGGGGGAAACGCCCCTTGCCCTGGTTGTCCGAAAGGACGGAAGCGGGGAGAGCGAAGCGGACCTGCTGGACTGGGCCAACCAGCGACTGGGCAAGACCCAGCGACTGGCGGCCGTCGAGTTCCGCGATGAACTGCCCCGCTCCACCATCGGCAAGGTACTCAAGCGAGAGTTGAGAACTCCCTATTGGGAAGCGCCCAATCCTTAACGGCGCTGCATCGCGGCAAGCGCGCTCTGGCAGTCGTCCGAGCGCAGGCGCTCGGCGAACACCGAGCGTTCCCGCTCCAGCGCTGCCTGAATGGATTCCTGCCAGGGCGCCCGCATCAGGCGCTTACTGGCCCTGAGCGCCTCCCGGGGCTTGGTGGCCAGACTCCTGGCCAGGCGACCGGCTTCCGCCAGGGCCTGGCCATCGTCGACAGCCCGGGTAATCAGCCCACACTCGCTCGCCTGCTCGCCGTTGAATACTTCCCCCAACAGCAGAAGCTCCGCCGCTTTTCGCGCCCCCAGGTGCAGGGGCATGGTCACAGTGGACGCCGCCTCTGGCACCAGGCCCAGATCGATAAATGCGGTTTTGAATTTCGCGGAGCGACCAGCGATAACAGCGTCGCAATGCAGCAGCATCGTCGTACCGATACCGATCGCAAGGCCTTCCACCGCCGCAAGGACCGGCGTATCACAGTTCATCAGCACTTCGATGAACGCCAGTCCAGAAGACGGCCTGGGATTGGCATCCGTTGCCCGGGCCCGGAAGTCATCCAGGTCGTTACCCGCGGTAAACACATCGCCCTCGCCGGAAATCAGGATCGCGTGGACGCCCTCATCGGCGGCGGCTTCCTCTACTGCCTGCCCCAACGATTCGTACATGTCCCTCGTCAGGGCGTTCTTCTTCTCCGGGCGACTGATAACCAGGTGGACATACCCTTCGTGCCGGTGAGTTTTGATCATGACTCCGCTCCTATGGGCTATTCTGATAATTGTCGGCAAACATCCTATTGCAAAAGCCGGTGCATGTGTTAGATTCCAAGAATACTAATTCACTATGCAGTTGTTAGTTTTGCATAGCGAAACAATAAAGCAACATCAACCACCACTACAACAACGAATGAGGTCCAGCATGAACCTGTTCTCTCTGACTCGAAGGAAGTTCTTTGTCTTTGCTTCGGCAATGACTCTGGGCGTTTCCGCTAGCCTGTCTGCCATTCCCGCCAATGCCCAGGAAACCGTAACCTGGAAAGTACAGTCACACTGGCCGGGTTCCAGCAGCTCCTACACCGACAGCCTCGGTCGCCTGAAGCGCGTCATCGAAGAGCGTACCGACGGCCGGCTGAAGCTGCAGCTGTTCGAAGCCGGCGCCCTGTTCAAGGCCAAGGACACCTTTGACGCGGTCAGCCGCGGCATCCTGGAAATGGGCACGATTTCCCCGTCCTATGCCCAGGACAAGATGACCCTGGCCGGCATTGCTTCCGGTCTGCCGTTCGCCTTCCGTCACGTCTGGGAAGCGGCCTACTTCCACCAGAACATGGGCTTCGAGCAGATGCTGCGCGACGAAGCCGCCAAGTACGGCGTCTACTGGGCGACCGACAAGGTCTATCCCACCGAGATGGTCGTCAAGAAGCCGATCAAGAGCTGGGACGATTTCACCAGCCTGAAGATCCGTTCCTCCGGCGCTCTGCAGACCTTCCTGACCGAGGCCGGTGCCGCCGCCTCCTATATCCCGGGCAGCGAACTCTACTCCGCACTGGATTCCGGTATTGTTGACGGTGCCCACTGGGGTGCCGCCCAGGGCGCGTACAGCATGGGCCTTTACGAAGTGGCCAAGTACCACGTGAAGCCGGCCCTGAACATTGCCGGAACCGACGTCATCATCGTCAGCCAGAAGGCGCTCGACAAACTGCCGGAAGACATGCAGAAGATCGTCAAGCAGGCGCTCGACGAGCAGTTCTGGGTACGCACCAACGAGTACCAGTACAAAGAGCGTGTAACTCTGGCGAAAGCCATTGCCGAACAGGGCGTCCAGATCAACACCCTTCCGGACGACGTGCAGGCCAGGCTGGTCAAGACCGCGCAGGGCATGTGGGACGAGGAAGGCAAGCGTAGCGAACAGGCCAAGAAGGCCCTCGGTATGCTGAAAGAATTCCTGGGCAACCTCGGTTACCTGTAAGACATTCGTTCTGAAACACGGCCGGGGATTTTCCCTGGCCGTTTCCCGTTAAAGACCAATCATTCCGGAGCGTGCCATGGGTGTGCTGTCAGCCTTCATGAAGGGAATCACACGCTTGAACGACTTCGTCGGGCGCGGAATCGCCCTGCTGGTGTTCGTAATGTTTGCGTTCCTGCTTCTGGAAGTGGGATTCCGCTATCTGTTCAACTCGCCAACGGTCTGGACCAATGAGCTGACCCAGCTGCTGTTTGGCGTCTATGCCGTCATGTCCGGCGGCTACATCATGGCCCACCGGGGACACGTGAACGTCGACCTGATCCACAGTCACCTGGCACCGAGAAAACGGGCGTTTCTCGATATCATCACCTCGGTGGTCTTCTTCATCTTTACCCTGGCCCTGCTGTGGTTCGGTATCGAAATGGCCCGCGATTCCATGTCCAGCTGGGAAACCTCGTTTTCCGCCTGGAACCCGCCGATCTGGCCGGTAAAACTGGCCATCCCCGTTGGTACGGGTCTGCTGGTCCTCCAGGGACTGGTGAAACTGCTTGAAGACATCGCCATCGCCTTCAACCTGGATTATTACCGCCCCTCCGAGCAAGCCGAAGAAGAGGAAGAGTACCTGTGAGCATCGAACTACTGACCCTCCTGTTTTTCGGGTCGCTGCTGTTTTTCCTGCTACTCGGCCTGCCGCTGGCGTTTGTACTCGGTGGGGTTTCAGTCGTCTTCCTTTATTTCACCTGGGGCTTTGACTCCTTCTTCATGGTCGCCTCGCAGATCTGGGGCACCATGGGCAGCTTTACCCTGGTGGCTATTCCCCTGTTTGTGTTCATGGCCATGGTGCTGGAACGGACCGGTGTCGCGAAGGATCTCTACCGCATGATGCACCTCTGGTTCGGCGGCATTCGAGGTGGGTTGGCGCTGGGTACCCTCGCCATCTGCGCCGTGTTTGCCGCCATGGTCGGCATCAGTGGCGCCGCCGTGGTGGCCATGGGCACCATCGCCCTGCCCTCCATGCTGGAGCGGGGCTACGATCGCAAAATGGCCCTGGGCGTCATCAATACCGGGGGCGGCTGGGGCATCCTGATTCCACCCAGCATCCTGATGATCCTGTACGCGCTGATCACCGGCGTCTCGGTGGGCCAGATGTTTGCCGCCGGCATTATGCCAGGTGTCCTGCTGATGGTGCTTACCGCCATTTACGTGCTGGTCCGCGCTCATCTGCAGCCGCACCTGGCGCCGGCGCTTCCCAAAGAGGAGCGTGGCACCTGGGGCGAGAAATTCCGGGCCCTGCGCGCCGTCCTGCTGCCCATCGGCGTGGTGGTCATGGTACTCGGCTCCATCATCGGGGGTATCACCACGCCTACCGAAGCCGCCGCCATGGGGGTGCTGGGTGCACTGATTTCCGCCGCGGTCTACCGCCAGTTCAAATGGTCGATCATGCAGGAAGCGGCCATCCGCACGTTCAAGCTCACCGGCATGATCATGTGGATCCTGTTCGCCGCACACGCCTTCAGTGCCGCCTATCAGAGCATGGGGGCCCAGGACCTGATCGAAAGCCTGATGCAGGGCATTCCCGGGGGCGCCTGGGGCATCATCATCGCGATGATGGTCATCGTTTTCTTCCTGGCCATGGTGCTGGATCCGGTGGGCATCATGCTGATAACCCTGCCGGTGTTCATGCCCATCGTGAAGTCCCTGGGCTTCGATCCGGTCTGGTTCGGCATCCTGTTCGTGATCAACATGGAAATCGGTTACATGACGCCACCCTTCGGCTTCAACCTGTTCTATCTGAAGGGCGTGGTGCCACCGGGTATCACCATGAAGGATATCTATACGTCGGTGATTCCGTTCGTGCTGATCGAGATTGTCGCCATCGGCATCATCATGGCATTTCCCGAAATCGCCACCTGGTTGCCGGGCGTGTTTTTCTGAGTGTTCAACCGGGGAGCGCCTGACGGTCGCTCCCCGACCTTCCTCATGACAATAACAAATCAGAGGTCGCAGCTATGCCGTCGCTTCCCCGCGTATTCACCGCCTTCACCATAGGCAAGAAACTCGCCATTGGTTTTACCCTGCTCATTGTCCTGACGGTCAGCACAGGCCTGATCGGTATCCGGGCGCTGGACCAGTATGGAACGAGTGCCAACAACGTTGCCCGGACCAGCCAGATCGAGGCGGTGCTCCTGCAGGCCAGAAACGAAGAGAAGAATTTCCTGCTGGAAAACGATCCGGCCTACGCGGAGGCGGCCACAAAGTTGCTGAAGCAGGCGTCGGATGAAGCGGGCGCCCTGACCGGGAACAACAGCGAACTTCCGGCACAGATCAGCGCCGGTGCGCTCCGGTTCGGAAAGCTCCTGCAGCAGGTGGTCGATATTCAGACGGAGACCGAAACCGCCCGGGACAACCTCACCATGCAGGGCCGGGTTCTGGAAGCACAGATGAACAACGAGACCCGGCTTTACCTGGCCAACGCCATGTTCAAGCAGATGCAGCGGGAAGAACGGAACTATCTGATTACCCGGGAAGCCGACTCCATCGACCAGTTCGATCAGCGGCTGGAGCGGAGTCTCGCCTCCATACGGTCCTCCACGCTCAGTGACGACGAGAAAAAACAGGCGAAGGAGTTGTTCAATAACTATGCCGAGGCTTTTCACGAGGCGGCAGCGCTGATCAGCAAGACCGAAGAGCTGAACCAGAACATGGAAACCGTGGCCAAGCAGAGCATGGCCGCAGCGGCCGACCTGCAGAAGCAGGAGGTGGCAAGGATGGAGAGCCAGCAGCGGCAGGCGATCATCGCAATTGCCATTGCCACACTGGTTTCCATTGTGATCGGCATTGTGCTGTCCATCCTGCTCACTCGCGGCATTGTGCGGCCAATCCGTGCGGCGGTGGATGCGGCGAAAAACGTGGCCGGTGGCGACCTGTCTGCCAACCTGAGCAGTGATCGGACCGACGAATCCGGGCAGCTTCTCAATGCCCTCGGCACCATGATCGAAAGCCTCCGGGGACTGGTTCACCAGATCAATGCAAACGCCAACGACATCGCGTCCTCGTCCAGCCAGCTGACTGAGATCACTGCCGAGAACAGTCGCGGTGTCACTGAGCAGAGCGAGCAGACCGATCAGGTCGCAACGGCCATGAATGAAATGGTTGCGACCGTGGGCGAG
Organism: Marinobacter santoriniensis NKSG1; assembly: GCF_000347775.1. Taxonomy (GTDB): domain Bacteria; phylum Pseudomonadota; class Gammaproteobacteria; order Pseudomonadales; family Oleiphilaceae; genus Marinobacter; species Marinobacter santoriniensis. The sequence goes on along the minus strand of NZ_APAT01000023.1, from coordinate 76,000 downwards.
GTGGCACGCAATGCCGAGGACGCCTCAAACGCCGCGTCCGATGCCAGCGACAAGGCCGGTGCCGGAGAGCAGTCAGTGGAGCAGACGGTGGCGAAAGTGACCGAGCTTAACGCCCAGGTGATCCAGGTGCAGGAACGCCTCCACGCGCTTCAATCGGACACCCGAAACATCGGAACCGTTCTGGACGTGATCAAATCGGTGGCAGAACAGACCAATCTGCTCGCGCTGAATGCCGCGATCGAAGCAGCCCGGGCCGGCGAACAGGGCCGGGGCTTTGCCGTGGTCGCGGACGAAGTCCGTTCGCTGGCTCAACGCACCCAGCAGTCAGCGTCGGAAATCGAAGAGCTGATTGATCGGCTGGTCAACAGTGCCGAAGAGACCGTCACCGTCATGGCGGCGGGAGCACGATTGGCGGAAGACACCCTGAGCACGGCCCACATCACCGGCGAGGCCATCGGCACCATCACCCAGGCCGTTGAAAGCATTCGCTCACTGAACCAGCAGATTGCCACGGCGGCGGAACAACAGACCTCGGTGGCCGAAGAGATCAATGAAAACATTACCCTGATTCGTGACGTCAGTGACCGGACCGCCACCTCCACCGGCCAGGTGTCCGGTGCCAGCTCGGAACTGGCGGGCCTGGCCGAGAGCCTGAGGAGTCAGGTCGCCCGGTTCACGGTGTAGGTATAAACCAAAAAAAGCCCGGACCACATAGCGACCGGGCTTTCCGATTCCGGACGAAACGCCGGTCATCAGGACAACAGGTTGTAGACGAACACCACGGCAACGGCAACCGGCGTGACATAGCGTGTCAGGCCATACCATACGCCGAACAGCTTGCCATCCAGGCCCACATCCTTCTTCAGCGATTCCCGGGCCACACACCAGCCCACAAACAGCGCCGTGAGCATGCCCGACAGCGGCAACATCACGTTCGCGGTAAAGTAGTCCATCAGGTCGAAGAAGGTTTTCCCCTCAAACCGCTCGAACATGGCCAGTGGCGTGACGTCGGACCAGAGGTTGAGCGACAGTATCGAGACGATACCGAGCGCCCAGCACAGGAAACCGACCAGCATGGCACTGCCGGAGCGTCCCAGGGTGGTCTTCTCTTCCACCCACTCAACCACGGGTTCCAGCAGCGAGATCGCCGAGGTCCAGGCCGCGAACACCAGCAACACGAAGAACAGGGTACCGAACACGCTGCCCATGGGCATCTGGCCAAAGGCCAGCGGAAGCGTCTGGAAAATCAGGCCGGGACCGGCCCCCGCCTCGAGGTTGTTGGCGAACACCACCGGGAAAATCGCCAGCCCCGCCAGCAGTGCCACCAGGGTGTCGGTGACACCAACAATCACCGCCGTGCGGCCGATGGACACATCGCGCCCCAGATAAGAGCCATACGCCATCATGATCGCCATACCCAGACTCAGGGTGAAGAAAGCATGGCCCAGGGCAATCAGAACGCCATTGATGGAGAGCTTTCCAAAATCCGGCTTGAACAGGAAGGTGACGGCTTCCCCGAAATGACCAGTGGTGGTGGCATAGCCGACCGCCACCAGCAACAGCACGAACAGGGCGGGCATCAGGATGGTCACCGAACGCTCCAGCCCTTTTTTCAGGCCCCGGGACACAACCAGAACCACCAGGGCCATGAACAGACTGTGCCACAGCAGCAACTCGCCGGGACTGGCCAGCAAGTTACCGAACATAGCGTTGATGGTATCGGGATTGCCACCGACGAAATCACCCGTGGCGCCGTGCCCGATATAGGCCGCCGCCCAGCCGCCGATGACGGAATAGAACGACAGAATGACGAACGCTGCGATCATGCCAACAATGGCCGAAACCCGCCAGAGCGGCGACGCCAGATTGCGCTCGGCCACCAGACGCATGCTGGTAATGGGATTATGCCGCCCGTTCCGGCCAAGGAACACCTCGGCCATCAGGATGGGAATGCCAATGACCGCAATGCAGGCAAGGTACACGAGCACAAAGGCGCCGCCGCCATTTTCACCGGTGATGTAGGGGAATTTCCAGACGTTACCGAGACCGACGGAAGAGCCGGTCACAGCCAGAATGAATGCCAGCCGCGACGACCAGAGGCCACGGGATGACGTGTCACCATTGGCTGCAGACGGGTTGGACTGAGTCATGATGGGTTCCTGTGCTTTTGGCTAGGGAATGAGACAAAGAGTGCGTGCCGGGACAGGCCCGAACGCTATTGGGGCGCGATTCTGCCAGTACCGGCCAACGGATGCCAGAGGCGGCGAGGGAGGAACCGGGCCCCGCGTGCCAACTGCAGCGGGACCCCGGTTATAACTAGTGGTTTTTGCTGATAAAGCGGGACACCAGGTCTTTCAGACCCTTGGCCATAGTACTCAGCTGGTTACTGCTGTTGCGGGCCGCGTCGGCCTGCTGATCGCTCTGATCCGCCAGCTCGGAGATGTTGACCACCTGCTTGTTGATTTCCTCCGACACCTGACTCTGCTCCTCGAAGGCCGCAGACATACTGATGAAGCTGTCAGAGATGGTCTGTATCGACGACACGATCGCCCTCAGCGAATCTTCGGCATCCCGGACCTTGTCCAGCCCGCGGCCGGCCACCGCTTCACCGTCCCGGGTCGCCTGTACCGCAGTCTCGACCTGTTGGCGGAAATCGTCGATCACATCCTGGATCCGCACGGTGGATTCCCGGGTGCGCTGTGCCAGGGAACGAACCTCGTCCGCCACCACCGCAAACCCTCGACCCTGCTCGCCGGCGCGGGCCGCTTCAATGGCGGCATTCAGTGCCAGCAGATTGGTCTGCTCTGCGATCTCGGAAATCAGATTGGCCGCCTCGCCAATGCTCTGCGTGGACTCACCCAGCTTTTCGATGGTCGAACCAATGCTGTTGACCCGGCCCACCAGTTCTTCGATAGCCTCCAGTGCCTCGGCACTGCGCTGGCTCCCCGTATCCGCCAGACGATTCGCCTCTTCGGCTTCCCGGGCGTTGCCCGTCACCGATTCGGCGACTTCATGAATGGAGGCGGTCATTTCGTTCACCGCGGAGGCCACCTGATCGGTTTCCGAACGTTGCCGTGCGATCGCGGACGCCCCTTCGGTGATGTAGCCATGGGAGGCCCGGGCCTGCTCGGCCAGCAGCTCGGCCTGATCGTCAATACGGGCCAGCGCGGTGCGGATGCGGGCATCCTCACTGATCAGCAGCAGGGCCATCTGGGAGAACAGGCCGCTCTCGTCGCTGTAGGTCCGGGCCACCACCGGATCCTTGAACGCATCCGGACGCAGGTCCAGCAGCCGGTTCAGACGGCCGGTAACGGATTTCAGCAAGAAGGCCGCACCCAGAACGTGCGCACCGATAATCAGGCCGACCGCCAGGGCCACATTGCCGGTCGACAGTGCCCCGAGACTGACAGCCAACGAGAAGATCCAGGGCCATCCCGATTTCACGATGGAGACAACTCGCCCCATACCACTGAGCAGGGATTTGCCAGCGTTGATCCGGGCATAGAGCGCTTCCGCCCGCGCAATCTGCTCCCGGGTTGGCGCCACCCGAACGGACTCATAGCCAATCATCTGGCCGTTTTCGCGGATGGGGGTGACATAGGCGTTCACCCAGTAATGGTCGCCGGATTTAGTCCGGTTTTTGACAACCCCCATCCAGGCTTTCCCGGCCTTGAGGTAATCCCACATATCCTTGAAGACCGCCGGGGGCATATCGGGATGACGGATAATATTATGGGCCTGGCCCATGAGCTCATCGCGGGAGAAGCCGCTGATGTCCACAAACTCGTCATTGCAGTAAGTGATCACTCCCTTGAGACTGGTGGTACTGATCAGTCGACCACCTTCCTGCATTCTCACTTCACGCTGGGTAACCGGGAGATTCTTGCGCATAGACCAACCTTACTGTTCCCGGGATTTCGCCCCGGGATAACCAAAACCACAATACCCCGGAGCCTGTCCGGATATTGCAACCAACACAACGGAATTCAGGGGAAGTTAACGGCCAGCCAGACCCAATCTTGAGTCGTCAGGATCACCTATTTTCAGGCGCTGGCCGCCAGCCTTGCCCGTGGATGGAACCGCGCATTGAGCCACAGGGAAAAGGCAATCACGCCGCCACCAACCGCGAGCCGCATCAGATCAGCGTCCCGGTTCCAGATCAGCAGGTTAACCAGCAGACCCGCCGGCACCAACGCGTTGTTCATGATGGCCAGAGTGCCGGCGTCGACCTTGCACGCGCCACGATTCCACAGGAACAGGCCGAGGCCGGAAGCCGCAAAACCCAGCCAGGCCAGAACGCCCCATTGCAGGGAAGTGGACGGCAGGCGATCGGGATGCCCGAAAATCAGGAAAGAAGGCAGCGCAATGGTCAACGCGCCCAGGAAAAAGTAGCCGAAGGTACGGTGCGCCCCCAGTTCGATGGGAAAATGCTGCATCACGTGCTTGTAGCCCACTTGTCCGGCCGCAAACGTGAAATTGGCCACCTGCAGCAACAGGAAACCGATGATGAAGTCCTCGCTCAGTCCATCGTAGCGGATGATGCCGGCCCCCAGCGTGGCCACCGCCGCCGCCAGCAGGGCAACCGGTGAGAAGCGCCGGAACAGGGCATCGTCTATGAGGGTGACGTACAGGGGCGTGAAGATGGTGAACAGCAACACTTCCGGCACGGTGAGGTAGCTGAACGACCGGTACAGGCACAGGTAGGTGATACCAAACTGCAGCATGCCTGTGGCCAGGATGCCCAATTTCATGCCTCCGGGCACGCCACGCCAGCGGGTAAATGGCAAAAACACCAGGGCGCCGATCAGGACCCGGCTCAGCACCGCGAAATCGCTGTCGACCTGCCCGGCCAAGAACTCTCCGATAAGACTGAAAGAAAAGGCCCAGAGGATTGTTACGAAAACCAGCAAACCCATAGCACACACGCTCCTGCTTGAAGAGGGGCGTACTTTACCGACTTTTCCGGTAGGATGCAGGCCTGTTTTTGAGGATGATCAAGGCGCCGGAGCACCGATGGACGAGACGCATCAGCCATTGCCCCATAGCCGGCAACCGCGGCTGCGCCGGATGCTGGAAGAATGGCAGACGCTGGCCATTCTGGGCGGCCCCATCCTGATCGCCCAGATTGCCCAGATGGCCAACGGCGTCATCGACACCGTCATGGCCGGCCATGCCAGCGCAGAAGATCTTGCGGCAGTAGGCATCGGCAGCAGCCTATGGATGCCCCTGTTCCTGTTCTTCATGGGCGCCCTTGGTGCGCTCCAGCCAATCATCTCCGGACACAACGGGGCCCGGACCTTCCACCGCATCATGCCGATCACCTGGCAGGGGCTGTATCTGGCTGCCGCCGGTTCGGTCATCATGATCGGGTTATTGATTAACGTCCGGCCCGTGCTCACCGGACTGGAACTCGATACCCACACCGCCCACATCACCCAGGGCTATCTCGATGCCTTTGCCTGGGGGGTTCCCGCACTTCTGCTGATGACCGCCCTTCGCGGCCTCACCGATGGCCTGGGCCATACCCGGGTGATTATGGCGTTCTCCGTGCTCGGCACCCTGATCAACCTGCCACTGAACTACGTGTTCATGTTCGGGAAGCTGGGGCTGCCGGCCATGGGGGGCATCGGGTGCGGCTGGGCCACCTCCATCGCCAACGGTATCGCGGCGCTGGCCCTGCTGGCCTATCTGAACCGGAGTCAGGCTTACCGCCGCTTCCATCTGGTGACCGACTGGTCGAGGCCGGTTCTGCGCGAAATGGTCGACATCCTGCGTATCGGTCTGCCGATCGGCTTTACGATTTTTGTCGAGGCGAGCATGTTTTCGGTAATCGCGCTGTTCCTTGCGCCGCTCGGTCCGGTGGTGGTCGCCGGGCACCAGATCGCCTTGAACGTGGTCTCCCTGCTGTTCATGCTGCCCCTGAGTCTGGGCATGGCACTGACCTTGCGCGTCAGCTTCCTGATCGGCGCACAGGCCCCGGATACCGCCCGGCTCATATCCCGGAGTTCGCTGATCCTTGCGGCGCTGATTGCCTTGCTGTTCGCGTCCCTGCTGTACGTCTTTTCACCGGAGATTGCGGGACTATATTCCAGTGAGGCCGACGTTCGCGGGGTCACCATCCGCCTGCTCGGTTTCGCGGCACTGTTCCAGATCGCGGATGTCGTGCAGGTGACCTGCATCAGCGCCCTGCGGGGCTACAAGGACACCCGTATCCCCATGTTCATCATGCTGTTTTCATTCTGGGGGGTGGGCCTGCCGCTCGGTTATCTCCTGACGTTCACTGACGTACTCTGGCCGGCCATGGGGGCTGCGGGATTCTGGGTGGGCCTGACCGGCGGTCTGACCTCGGCCGGCCTGCTACTCGGGTGGCGGCTGTTCCGGTTCAGGTCGGCTGAAACTGCGCCTGGTGCATGAGTTCATCACTGAACACGATCTGGTCCCGCCCGGATTCCTTGGCCTGATAAAGGGCATCATCGGCCCGGCTCAGCCAGCTTCCCACGCTCTCTCCGTGCCTGAGAATTGCTACCCCGAAAGACGCCGTCACCGGGCCGCCGGGCGATTTCAGGTATTTGCGCAGGGTCTGCTGCAGGTTGTTGAGTACGGCCTTGAGCCCGTCGCCATCCACACCCGCGAGCAGCAGCACGAATTCCTCGCCACCAAACCGGAACAGCTGATCCGACCGCCGGGTGTTCTGCTCCAGCAAAGCGATCAGATCCACCAGGACCTCATCACCCGCAGTGTGGCCAAACTCGTCGTTGATGCGTTTGAAGTGATCGATATCGAGTATAACCAGGGCGTGGGAAATACCGGTCCGTTCGGCGCTGGCCGCTGCCGCATCCAGTTCCTCGTCCATGGACCGGCGGTTTTTCACCCCGGTCAGGGGATCCACCGTGGCGAGATGCTCCAGCCGCCGGCGCTGATCCTGGTTCCGGCTGGCAAAGACGAAAGCACAGGCACTGACTACCAGCGCGGTCGATACGAACGACCACATCTGAACCTGGCTCCGGAACGCCTCGCCGATAATGACCATGAGCCCAACCGCCGACACATTGATGGCGATCGCCGCCCGGGGCGGGGTCATGAAGAACGTGGTAATCAGGCAGGGATAGAGCCAGAACAGCCCCGGATCCCCCACAATGGTGCCCACCAGCACGGCGCCATAGGACGACACCACAGCCATGAAATAACCACTGCGCCGGGTATCGCCAGTCAGCCAGGCATAGATCACACCACCGCTCACGCCCAGCAGAATGCATACATCGACAAAACCCGCCTTAACGTTTCCCTGGACGAAACGCATCACAGCAAAAGGGGTAATACCCAACAACCCGCTGACACCCAGCAGGGTAATGATCGACAGGCGAAAATCGGTTTTCAGACGGTAAAGCATCAATCTCCGACCGGTGGCTTTCATGGCAACCCAGAATAGCCCAATGCCCCGCATGCTTCGCCCTCGGGCTACGATTTTTAACATTAATTTGCTGAAAGCCGGCGGCCCGCAATGGGTCAAGTCTGTGCGACTACCGGCGTCAGCGACTCCTCAATATGCACTTGACGCATTTCTGAACTAAGCTGAGGATGCTGCCGTACCTACTCGCATACGCACAGTCTTAAGGAAAAGCCATGGTGCACCCGCTCAGTGCCGGATGGATCACCCGGACCGTATTTCTGGTTCTTCTGCTTTTCAACAGCCTTGAGACCCAGGGGCGCACCGTTGAAATCGGCACCGGTTTCTGGCCCCCCTATCTCGACCAGTCTGCCGAAGGCGGCGGATTTCTTACGCGGCTGATTCGGGAAGCGTTCGCCACTCAGGACATTCAGGTCCGGTTCATTTACGTGCCCTGGTCAAGAGCGCTGGCCATGACGCGATCGGGGCAGTTTGATGCAACGGCGGTGTGGAGCTGCACTCCCACCCGGGAAGAAGAGTTTCTGTTCAGTCGTCCGCTGTATCCATTCCGGTACGTCCTGTTCCACCGGAAGAACGACGGCTTTTCCTGGTCATCGATCAAGGACTGGGCCGGCCTGAGGATAGGCCTGACCCAGGACTATGCCTACGGATCGAAGGTCGCTACCGCAATCGCACGAGGGTTGGTGCGGCCGGACATTACTACCTCCGACCGGGCGAATTTCCAGAAACTGCTGCTCGGACGAATCGACCTGTTTCCGATGGACCCACTGACCGGTTTCGCCATGCTCTCGGAAACGTTCGATGCCAGCACCCTGGAACGCATTACCTTCGATCCGCATCCAGTTCGATTGGCCTGGTATCACCTGATGTTCAACCGAAGTTCCGACGAGGCAACAGGGTTCCGGGAGGCATTCGATACGGGATTGGCGACGTTGATTGAAAACGGCCGTTATCAACAGCTGGTAACCGCGATGGAATCAGCCTGGTTATCCGACGCCATCACCTCGACTTTCAAACCCGGGTTGGCTGAACTGATTCAGCAGGGCCCGACTCTACCTCCGAATGAGCCCTGCCCTTAAACGGGACCTGGCGCACTAATTGCCTTAAATACACTTATTAACTGTATATTTTATTGATATGGCATATTCTGCAAGGCGACACCGATTCCAACGAGCTCATTATGAAAAAGAACCTTCCGGTCACACAGACTGAACGCACGTTTCCGGAACATCAGAAACTCATTTCCTCTACGGATCTCAAAGGCCGCATTCGTCATTGCAATGACGCTTTCGTGGACGTCAGTGGCTTTTCCCGGGAGGAACTCATTGGCAAGGCCCACAACATCGTGCGCCATCCGGACATGCCACCGGAGGCCTACGAGAACATGTGGGGCCACCTGAAAGCCGGAAAGCCCTGGATGGGTATGGTGAAAAACCGGTGCAAAAACGGGGATTTCTACTGGGTAAGCGCCTATGTCACTCCCGTGACCGAAAATGGCAAGGTTGTCGGCTACGAGTCGGTAAGGACCTGCCCGGACCGTACCGATGTCAATCGCGCCAAGATGATCATAAAGAGCACTTTTTAAAGTCCATTAATGCACTCAAAACACTAGCCTACTCTCGTAAAAGACGCAAAAGCAGGTCGGAAATCTCCCAATTCCAACGCAGCCAATGGTCCTCCCACGAAATCACCCTGGAAGTACCGGGGGCCCAATTCGGCCAATACCGCTACATGCTCTTCCGAATTTACCCCGCTGATCACCAACTGCTTCTCCAGTGATTCCGACAGGGAAAACAATCCTTTGATGAAGCTCTGTTTGATTGGGCACTCGCGAATATCGGCGGTGACACTCTGATCCACTTTGATCGTGCTGATATGGGGGTGAGACAGAATGGAGAAACTGGCATCGTCGCCCAGGAAACAGTCTACTGCCACATGAAATCCGGCAGAATGGCAGCTCGACACTACGGAGGCTCCTGCCTCGTTCGTCACAAGTTCTGGTTCCTTCAGCTGAATCTGAACCCGCTTGGCGTCAAGCTCCTGTTTGTCACAGGCATTCCTTAACTGATCCAGAAAGTCCGCCTGGCTGATCGTCGGGAAATCCAGATTAATGGCCAATCGTGTATCTGGCCCGGTGATTGCCAGACCTGAAGCCACCTGATCGACTAACTGGTCAAACAGAATCGCTTTATCCTTAGGGCTTCCAATTGCCGCAACGCCCGACATGAGCGCTTCGGCATAAATCAACTTGCCGGATTTGATGTCACAGGCGGGAAGGAACCGGAAGTCGGATTTCAAAGACACAGTTTTTTAACCTCGGTCAATAAACGATTCAACGAACCCGCTATGGTTCAATTCTGGTGAACGATTTTTCTTGTAAATCGAACACAAAATACAACAATAAAAGATACATGTTTTCTTTTTATTATGCGATAACCGCATACCTAGATAGCCGATAATGCCACTTTAACATCGTGCCACTATTGAGTTTTGTTAATTTTCGCAAGCCCGATTATGATTGGCTCTTCCACCAGACAGGGCAGCTATGAGTTTAGGTCAGGCACTGAGACAACTTAGAAAACAGAAAGGGCTGACGTTGGCCGAGTTGGCAGACAGAACGGACTCCTACGTTGGCAATCTGTCCCGAATAGAACGCAACGTCGCCAAACCAAGTCTCGACCTCCTTTATCGTATTGCCGAAGCGCTCGGCTATACGATGGCCGATATTTTTTCGATCTCTGAAGCCTCCAAAGATCACCGCGATCCCAAGCAGGTCGCACTGAACACGATCTTCATTGCCCTTCTCGAGCAGGATCGCGAGCTTCTTCTGGAGTTTGCCCGTCTGTTGCAGGAGCGGGCACAAAAAAACATCTCGGATATCACCGTAGACGCGAAACCTCTACCCGTCGCCCATGAGCAACCGGCCGATCAAGATAACGACGATCCGCGGGGGGACGGGATCCCCCCGTCTGCCACTGATTAACGATTAACGTCCGCCACCTTTCTTAACGCCTGTCCCGATGCAACTGGCCTGTTGCCACTGGCCTTGAACCAAAGTTCAGGGTTAGACTAAAACGTTATTGAAACAACGTTCAGGAATAACCACTTGCCCAACCTCGTCCGCATAGCCCCAGGCGCTCTGGAAATCGGCCGTCCGCTGCCCTGGACGGTCTACGATGCCGACGGCAACGTACTGTTGCGGCAGGGTTACGTGATCAACAGCGACAGCCAGCTGGAACAGCTGTTCGAACGAGGCCGTTTCAAACCTCGGAAGATCGAGGTACCGCAGGAAGAGATCTTTGAAGATAACCGGGACCGCAACCCGTTTGCCGATTACGCCGAGTTCCTGCAAAGCCTGGAAGCAACCCTGACCGCCATCACCGACCGCGATGCCAGCGCCCGCCCGCGCCTGCTCGGGCTCTGCCGGATGATCGAGAAAACCTGCAAGGAAGCACCGGATGCGACCCTCGCTCTGGTGCATCTCTACTCGATCGGCCCGACGATCCAGGAACAGATCATCTTCTACGCGATCCTGAGTCAGTTCATCGGTCGTCAGTTTGGCCTGGAGGAGAAGCGGATCGCGGTGCTGACCGGCGCGGCGCTGACCGCCAACCTCGCCCTCGTACCGGTCGCCAATCAGTTGAATGCCTCGAATAAAGTGCTGACGGACGAACAGCGGCGGGTGATTCGAAAGCATCCCCAGCGCAGCATCGAAGCCCTGAAAGCCGCGGGCATCACCAATCCGTTACTGCACACCATCATTGCGCAGCACCATGAACAGGCGGATGGTTCGGGTTATCCGGATGGTCTGAGTGGCACCGACATCCGGCCGGAAGCGGAAATTCTAGCTCTGGCGGAACGCTACATCGCCATGATCACCAAACGCGCCTACCGTAACCGCATGACCGTGACCGAGGCCCGACGCCTGATCGCAACCCTCGCCGACGGCAAGTTCCGCCCGGCGATCCCGAAAGCCCTGCTGGAAGTGCTCGGAGAGTACCCTCCTGGGATCCTCGTCCGCCTGGACAACAACGAAGTCGCCGTGGTCACCGGCAGGCCCGTACGGGCCCGAGGTCCATTCGCGAAAGCCATCTTCGGTCCGCGGGGCAATCGCTACAGCGGTACCTTCGAGCGCGATACCAGCCTGCTCGAATACAACATCCGCGCACTGGAAGAACCCGAAATCATGCCGTCCATGGATTTCAGCCTGATCTGGGGGTTCCGCTCCTGAGCCAGCGTCGGAAAGGGCGGGCCGTCAGGCCAGCCCGAGCGCCCTTGCATGGTGGTTCAGGTGCTCCTCAATGAATGAGGCAATGAAGAAATAGCTGTGATCATAGCCCCGGTGCATCCTCAGGTTGATGTGGTGATGGAATTTTTCACACACATCCGCCAGGGCGTCGGGGTTGAGCTGACTGTCCAGAAACTCATCCGCCGTACCCTGATCCACCAATAGCGGCAAACGTTCCCGCGCCGTCGGGATCAGCATCGTGGCATCCCATTCTTCCCAGCGGCTCTGATCATCACCCAGGTAACCACGGAACGCCTTCTGGCCCCATGGGCACTCGGTGGGATTCGCAATTGGAGCGAACGCCGACACTGAACGGTAACGCCCCGGGTTCTTGAGCGCACAGATGAGGGCACCGTGACCGCCCATGGAGTGGCCACTGATAGACCGCTGGTCGGACACCGGTAGCTCACGCTCCACCAGTTCCGGCAACTCACGGACCACGTAGTCGTACATGCGGTAGTGTGAGGCCCACGGCTCCTCGGTGGCATTAATGTAAAAGCCGGCACCGGAGCCAAAATCGTAGCTGTCATCCTCGCCAGGCAGGTTCAGCCCACGGGGGCTGGTGTCCGGGCAGACAATGGCCAGCCCGAGTTTCGCGGCCAGCTTCTGGGCGCCGGCTTTCTGCATGAAGTTCTGGTCGGTGCAGGTCAGGCCGGACAGCCAGTAGAGCACTGGCACCGCCTTCGGCTCTCGCCCCACTGCCGAGGGCGGCAGAAAGACCGCAAATTCCATATCGCCGTTGACCGTTTCCGAAGTGTGGCGATAACGGCGATGCTCTCCGTCAAAGCAAACGTTGGTCGATAGCAGTTCCATAAGTTTCCTGGTCCTGAAAAATAGGTGAAGTCAGTCTTCGTCGGCACTGGCGTATCGAGGCATTTCCACACCAAACCCTGTTTTGGCCAGCTCCGACAGAATAGCGGTACGAGTGACGATGCCAACCAGTTTTCCGTGATCCACTACCGGGTAGACCTTCGGCTTGCCGGCACCGAGATTCTGTGCCAGATCCACAACCGCCAATTCCGGCGACACCGTCAGCGGCTCGCGAAACATCACATCGTCTACCGTCGGATCGCCTTCATGATGGTAACCGCTCACCAGCAGGGCATGAATACAATCCTGTTCCGAGATGAATCCCAGGACATGCCGCTGATCATCCACCACCGGCAATCCGGTCACGTGGTTGCCGAGCAGCGTCTTGACCACCGAGGTCAGAGGCGTGCCGACCCGTATCGGTTCGATGTGATTCCACATAACGTCGGACACTTTCAAAGAACGCATAGGCAGATCCCTCTCTCATGGCTCGCGTGTGACCAGGCAGAACCTGGCATGCTTCTCCCCTAACCATAGGCAAAGGGCACTCAAAAGGAAATCGGATTCCTCAATAACAGTTTACAGCGAAAAATATCCGACTAAACTCAACCGGTTATACCCTGCAGGGTCAAAAATCCAATTCCATCCGGCAGACAAAGGGAGATCCCCGTGGAAGCCATCCAACATTTTTTCAGCAGCGTTAACGGTCTGGTGTGGGGGCCTCCCATGCTGGTCCTGATTCTGGGCGTCGGCCTGTTCCTGAGCATCGGCCTGAAGCTGATGCCGATCCGCAAACTCGGTGCCGGATTCCGATTGATGTGGACTGGCCGCAAAGCCACTGGCGCCGAAGCCGAGGGTGAGATTCCGCCCTTCCAGGCACTGATGACCGCCCTCTCCGCTACCGTGGGTACTGGCAACATCGCCGGGGTCGCAACGGCGGTGTTCCTCGGCGGACCGGGCGCCCTGCTGTGGATGTGGCTGACGGCACTGGTGGGTATGGCCACCAAATATTCCGAAGCCGTTCTTGCTGTGCGGTTCCGGGAGGTGGACGAGCGAGGCGATCACGTTGGCGGCCCGATGTATTACATCCGGAACGGTCTGGGACAGAAATGGGCCTGGCTGGGCATCCTGTTCGCGGTTTTTGCCGCCGTTGCCGGATTCGGTATCGGTAACACGGTTCAGGCCAACTCCGTGGCCGATGTCATTGAAGCCAACTTCGGGGTACCACACTGGGTATCCGGCGTGGTCCTGATGGTCCTCGTAGGCCTGGTACTGATTGGGGGAATCCGCCGGATTGGCCACGTGGCCAGCGCCCTCGTACCATTGATGGCGATCTCCTACCTTGTCGCCGGGGTTGTCGTGCTGGCCCTGAACGCGTCCGAGATTCCGGCTGCTTTGAGCCTGGTCTTTTCACACGCCTTCACGCCGATCGCCGCCCAGGGCGGCTTTGCCGGTGCCGCCGTCTGGGCTGCCATCCGATTTGGCGTGGCCCGGGGCATATTCTCCAACGAGGCCGGCCTGGGCTCTGCACCGATCGCCCACGCCGCCGCCCAGACCAAGGATCCGATCAACCAGGGTATGGTGGCGATGCTGGGCACCTTCATCGACACCATTATCATCTGTTCCATCACCGGCCTGGTGATCATCACCTCCGGCACCTGGACACAGGGCGTGTCCGGCGCCGAGTTGACGTCCCTGGCGTTCGCCGAAGCCCTGCCCGGAGTCGGCAATTACATCGTGGCAATTGCGCTGGCCATCTTCGCCTTCACAACGATCCTGGGCTGGTCGTTCTACGGTGAACGGTGCATCGAATTCCTGTTTGGCGTCAAAGCCATCGTGCCCTACCGGGTTGCCTGGATTCTCGCGATTCCCGTGGGCGCCACGCTCAAACTGGGTTTCGTATGGCTCGTGGCGGACACTCTGAATGCCATGATGGCTCTGCCAAACCTGATTGCGTTGCTGCTGCTGAGCCCCGTGGTCTTCAAGCTGACCCGTGAGCACTTCGCCCGGCAACAGGCCCCAGGCGCACGATGAGTGTCTTGATGAGGTGGATACACCCTTGTATTCACCTCATCCGCCACCATGAAATGTCGTATACACTGTTAATTCCATCTCCGGCAGAGTTATGCCGAACCCTGAAAGTTACTGGCAACACACACGATCAAGGAGATCAGTCATGAGCTTACGTTTAGGCGATACTGCACCGGACTTCGAACAGGATTCCTCGGAAGGCAAGATTCACTTTCATGAGTGGCTGGGTAACAGCTGGGGTATTCTGTTTTCTCATCCGGCTGACTTCACGCCGGTCTGCACAACGGAACTGGGTCTGACGGCAAAGCTGAAAGACGAGTTCGAAAAGCGCAACGTCAAGGCGATCGCCCTGAGTGTGGATCCGGTAGACTCCCACAAGGAGTGGATCAAGGACATCAATGAAACCCAGGGGTGTGCGGTCAACTTCCCGATCATCGCGGATCATGATCGCACCGTGTCCGATCTTTACGACATGATCCACCCGAACGCCGACGACAGCCTGACGGTCCGTTCCCTGTTCATCATTGACCCGAACAAGAAGGTCCGGCTGATTATTACCTATCCGGCCTCAACCGGTCGTAACTTCAACGAAGTGCTCCGGGTCATCGACTCGCTGCAACTGACCGACGAGCACAAGGTGGCGACCCCGGGTAACTGGGAACGCGGCGGCGATGTAGTGATCGTGCCTTCCCTCCAGGACGAGGAAGAGATCAAGCAGCGCTTCCCGAAAGGCTACAAGGCCGTGAAATCCTACCTGCGGATGACGCCGGATCCGAAATCCAACTGGAGCGGCGAGTAAAAGCTGAAGCTGAAAATGGGGTCAGATGAAGTTTTCATCTGACCCCCTATTAAAAAAGCCGGGCAGCCTATCCGCTGCCCGGCTTTTTTGTGCGTGCTCTGTAAGGACCCCGATCAGAACGCCGGAACCACTGCACCCTTATACTTGTCCAGAATGAACTGCTTCACGGCATCGGAGTGCAGGGCTGCTGCCAGCTTCTGCATCGCCTCACTGTCCTTGTTGTCCGGGCGAGCCACAAGAATGTTCACGTAGGGTGAATCGGAGCCCTCAATCACCAGTGCGTCTTTGGTCGGGTTCAGGCCCGCTTCCAGCGCGTAGTTGGTGTTGATCAGCGCCAGATCCACCTGGTCGAGAATGCGTGGCAGGGTCGCCGGTTCGAGCTCCTTGAAATCCAGGTTCTTCGGATTTTCCGCGATGTCACGGGGCGTCGCGGTGATCTTGCTGGCGTCTTTCAGCTTGATGAGGCCGGCCTTCTGCAGCAGCAGAAGCGCACGACCGCCGTTGGTCGGGTCGTTGGGAATCGCCACCACGGCGCCATCTTTCAGATCGTCAAGGGAGTCGATCTTGCTGGAGTAGGCACCAAAGGGTTCCACGTGCACACCGGTCACAGCCACCAGGTTGGTACCACGGCCTTCGTTGAACTCATCCAGGTACGGCTGGTGCTGGAAATAGTTGGCGTCCATCCGCTTCTGCGCCACCTGAATGTTCGGCTGGATGTAGTCGGTGAACACCTTGATATCCAGATCCACGCCTTCCTTAGCCAGCTTGGGCTTGATGAACTTGAGAATTTCGGCATGCGGCACCGGAGTCGCGGCAACCGACAGTTTTTCCGCGGAAGCGGACACCGAGAAGGTGGTTACCGCAGCGGCCGCCAGGGCCACGAGAGTCTTTTTGAGGTTCATAGATTTACTCCTTGAGTGGATCATGAGAAAACGGCCAGTCGCGGCGTACGGCCGTCGGATGGGCACCCCATCCGCCGACCTATATCGAACGGTTGCTATTTACGACTGAAATACAGCACCAGGCGGTCACCGACCATCTGGAGTACTTGCACAAAAATGACCAGTAAGGCGACAGTAATCACCATGACGTCGGTCTGGAATCGTTGATAACCGAAGCGGATGGCCAGGTCACCCAGGCCGCCACCACCGATGACACCGGACATGGCCGCGTAGGAAACCAGCGTAATCGCCGTGACGGTAATGCCGGCGATGATGCCCGGCAGGGCTTCCGGCAGCAACGCGCCGAAGATGATTTGCCGTACCGTGGCGCCCATGGCCTGGGTGGCTTCGATGATGCCCCGGTCCACTTCCCGCAGCGAGGTCTCCACCAGCCGGGCGAAGAATGGGGCACCGCCGGCGACCAGCGGAGGAATGGCGCCCGCCACCCCCAGGGAGGTGCCGATCAGCATGACGGTAAAGGGAATCATCACGATCAGCAGGATAATGAACGGCACCGACCGCAGCACGTTGACGACGAACGACAACACCGCGTAGGCCGCCGGCTGTTCCAGCAACTGGCGCTTGCCGGTGAGGAACAGCAGCACGCCAATGGGCAGGCCGATCAGCACGCTGAACGCAAGCGACAGCCCGACCATGACCAGGGTGTCCCAGCTGGCAAATCCGATTTCCGCCCAGTCTACATTGCTCAATAAACCTTCCATCAGCGCACCACCTCCACATGCACGTCTGCAGCATCGAAGGCCTGCATGGCCAGGTCCAGGTCACCGCCCACCAGGGACAGTGTCAGCTGGCCGTAGGGGGTGTCCTTGATATGATCGATACGCCCGGACAGGATGCTGAAATCCACGCCGGACTGGCGAGCCACGCTGCCCAGCAGTGGTTGGTAAGTCGATTCGCCCTTGAACGTCAGGCGGAGGATCCGGCCGTTGGCCTTCTGCAGATCTTCCTGTAACTCCTGGCCGTCGATGTTCTCACTCTCGAACACAAAATCCCGGGTGGTGGGGTGTTTCGGATGCAGGAAGACGTCACTGACCGGCCCCATCTCGACCACCTCGCCGGCGTCCATCACCGCCACCCGGTCGCAGACCCGGCGGACCACGTCCATTTCATGGGTAATCAGGACGATGGTCAGACCCAGTTCCCGATTGATGTCCGCCAGCAGTTTCAGGACCGACTGGGTGGTCTGGGGATCCAGGGCGCTCGTGGCTTCGTCACACAGCAGAATCGTGGGCCGACAGGCCAGTGCACGGGCGATGCCGACCCGTTGTTTCTGACCACCGGAAAGCTGGGACGGGTACTTGGTGGCATGATCGGTCAGGCTGACCCGGGCCAGCAGCTCGTCCACCCGATCCCGGATCTCGGTCTTCGAATAGATACCGGCGAGCTTCATCGGAAAGGCAATATTGTCCGCCACCGTTTTGGACGACAGCAGGTTGAAGTGCTGGAAAATCATGCCCACTTTGCGGCGGAATGCCCGCAGCTGGGCCGGGTTGTAACGGACGACGTCTTCGCCATCAATCAGGATGCGGCCGCCGGTAGGCGGTTCCAAGAGGTTGATCAGCCGAACCAGCGTGGATTTGCCCGCGCCGGAGTGACCAACAATGCCGAAGACTTCACCGGTTTCAATGGTCATATCGGTGGGATGCAGCGCAGGGATCGCCCGGCCGCCCACCTGATAAGACTTCTGTACCTGGTCGAATACAATCACAGTCAGCGCCTTGTGGGTGCAGCGTTAAAACCGGCGATTGTACCGCATTATCAGCGCAAACCCGAATGAGAACGAATGCCAATCATCATCAAACCGTATGGGTAGTTGCCCTTACAAAGCTGCCACCAACGGTTACCTGACAGGAGTGCCAGCCCTGCTCTAAACTGTTCATTCAAGAGGCATCTTTTTTTCCAACTCACCCACAACCGGCCCGAGAATAATAACGTGACCAATCAGAGCGAGACGCTTCCCGAACGCATGACATCGACCAAGGCATGGGTCACCTATCTGAGCAAAGTGGAATTGCCGGTTCTTGCCAACACCCTGAAACGCATCAACGAACTGACCGACAGCAGCAACAGTACGGTCAACGAGCTGGCCAATGTGATCCTCAACGACGCCCAGCTCACCTCCCAGGTCCTGCGGCTCTCCAATACGGTGTTCTACAACCAGACCCGCACCCAGGTCAGCACCGTCAGCCGGGCCATCACACTGATCGGCTTCGATGCCGTCAAATCCATGGCCATCTCCTCGCTGCTCGTCGACAGCCTGCTCAAACGCAATGACCGGCCCCATCTGCTCCGGTGCCTGGCGCGAGCTATCCATGCCGCCGTCCAGGCCCGCTACCTGATGCCCAAACGCAACGAAAACGCACTGGAAGAGGTGTTTATCGGTGCCTTGCTGATGAACATAGGCGAGCTGGCCTTCTGGTCCTGCGAAA
This sequence comes from Marinobacter santoriniensis NKSG1, assembly GCF_000347775.1. Lineage (GTDB taxonomy): Bacteria > Pseudomonadota > Gammaproteobacteria > Pseudomonadales > Oleiphilaceae > Marinobacter > Marinobacter santoriniensis. The sequence continues at coordinate 57,273 of NZ_APAT01000023.1, read as the reverse complement.
CGCCGCAGGCGAGCGAACTGGAGGAGCGGCTGCGGCTGGAGGAACCGCCGGTTGAAGCTCAGAAAGCCGCCCTGCACACCACCTTTCCGGAAATCACCCGTGGTCTGGTGGAAGCCTGGTCTCTCGGGCCGTTCATCCGCGACGTGGTCTCGCCGGGACAGCCCAACTCCATGGCCAGCAGCCTGGTTCGCCACTCGGTGGAGATGGCGAGGCTGGCGGAGCAGGGATGGCGTGGCGCCGAGATCGACAAGGTGCTCGATAGCCTGAGCAAGGACACCGGCGAGCCACCGGCCACCCTCCGCGACCGGGTCAAGGTAAACGCCGGTGAAGCCGCCAAGGTCGCGGTCTCGCTCGGCATTCCCCAGGTCACCGCGATGATGCCGGGAAACCAGGAGGAATCCGGCCCTGAAAAGGCACCGGACATCGATCCCAACCTGCAACTGCAGATTCTCAGGGACCTGACCCTCAGCCTTGCGGAAAAACCGGACATCAACGAAATCTGTCAGCTCGTCATCGAGGGAATCCACCGGGCCGTCGGCATGCAACGGGTGGCCCTGCTGATGAGCGACCGCACCGGCCAGTTGCTGCTCCCCCGAAAACTCGGCGGTCGGGGCACCGAGGCCTGGCGGGACAACCTGATTCTGAACAAGGATCGGTCCGGCCCGCTGGGCTGCCTTTTGCCGGAGACCGGCTGTGTCATCTATCAGCCGCCCGCCAACGCACCGGGCGTCGACTTCGACCGGTGGCTGGGAAAGGTTCCCGCGCTCACCGGCACCCTCAGGGCCGGCGACCGGCTGGTGGGACTGTTCTATGCCGACAACGCTGCGGCCGGCTACACGCCGTCCGCCGAGCAACTAACGGCGTTCGAGCACTTCATCCAGAACGCCCAGCTCTGTCTCACCCTGCTTTCCAGCCGAGGGTGAGACGCGGCGCCGGTCACAGCGAGTACAGCTTGGTCACGTGCAGGATCGGTCCGGTCGGTGCGCCGGTCGGCGAACCGCCACGAGGCTCCAGACTGATGGCCAGCGTCCGACTCTCGGACAGGGCCTGACGGGCTTCGTCGCTCAGGCGGACCGTGTGTACGCCACCGGCCGGAATCACACCCAGTGACAACGGCTGGCCACTCTCGGGCACGACCCAGAGCTCGTAGTCCTTACCGGTGGCAGCGGCGGTGGCAGCCACCGAACGCAACTTCAACAACCGGTCGGACGCCGACTCGGACACCAACCACAGCGGATCTTCCATATTGGCCTGAACCACCGCCCCGGAGAGCTGGCCCGTCGCAGGCTGACGAGGTTGCTGAACCAGCACCACCGCCAGCACCAGAACCGCCGCCGTGGCCACCAGGCTCCAACCGGGCCAGAACCAACGGGCAAACCCGGACCGGGCCGGTTCAGCCTTGGGCTGCTGCGGCCACAACTGCCGTTCGATACCTTGCCAGACCGACCGGGGCGGAGCCTCCTCGGGTAGCTCCCGGCTCAGTTCGCTGAGGCGCTCTTCCCAGAACCATACTTCCTGGCGTACCCGGCCGGATTCCATCATCCATTGTTCGAAGCGTCTGCGGGCGGGGCCCCTTAGAGAGCCAAGCACATACTCGGCCGCCAGTGCCTCGATACGTTCAGGTGTCTTTTTCATCGTTCCAGGCACCTCTTCAAGGCCATCAGTCCACGGCGAATCCAGCTTTTTACCGTTCCAATCGGCGAGCTCAAGGCCTGTGAAAGCTCCTCATGGGTAAATCCCCGGTAATAGGACAACAGGATGCTGTCTCTCTGGACATCAGACAACTCATCGAGGCAGCCGGTCAACCGACTGGCGCCAGCATCACGCAGGGATGACTCCAATGGACCACCCCGGCCGTCATCGAGTTCCTCAAGACCTTCATCACCCACCGTGGGGCGAGCCTTCCGGGCGCGCATGAGATCCAGCGTGCGGTAGCGGGCAATGGTCATCATCCAGTTGAGCGGTGCGCCCCGATCGCGATGGTATTCGCTTGCACGGTGCCAGATCTGAACAAAGGCATCCTGCAGCGCCTCTTCGGCAAGATCCCGCTGCCCCGCCAGCTTCAGGCACATCCCGAACATTCGGGCCGCCACCAGTTCATACAGTTGCCGGAATGCATCCCGGTCATCCCGGGCGATCTGCATCAGCAGCCTCATCAGTCGGTCATGGTCGGTGTCGTTCTGGGCATAAGCCACTTGTGGTCCTCCCTTTTTGTTAATCATACGAAGGGACAGAGATTGGAGATGCAGCAACCGGGGCCGATTACAAATTTTTACAGGCAGGTGCATCTCATCCGGACCGGCGCCCGTTTCTCCTTGTGCAACACAACAAAATCTGTGTGAGGAGAGAACAATGAACACCGTCATAAAAACATCCGCCCTTGCGGCGCTGAGTGCAGCCACCCTGCTCTCAACCGGCATAGCGCAGGCCTCCAGCCATCGCGAGGCCCCGTTCATTACCGAGATGCCCAAAGTCGATGCGACCGACTTTTACATGTTCCGAAGCTACGAGTCCGGACGAAGCAATTACGTGACCCTGATCGCCAACTACCTGCCCCTGCAGGATGCCTATGGCGGTCCCAATTACTTCGACATGGACGACGACGCGCTCTACGAAATCCACATCGACAACAACGGTGACGCCAAAGAAGACCTGACGTTCCAGTTCCGTTTCGAGGATCAGTTGACCGACAAGCAGATCCCGGTGGGCAGTGAGATGGTGTCGGTACCGCTGAAGAACATCGGCGATGCCACCGACAACGCAAACGTACAGGTTCGCCAGCGGTATACCGTCAAGGTCGTCAGTGGCGATCGCCGTAAGGGCACCGTTCAGACCGCCACGAACGTGGATTCCGGCACCGAATATTTCTTCAAGCCGCTGGACAACATCGGCGAGAAATCCTTCGGCGGCAACATGGATCCGGCGGCTTACGGAAACTACGCCGACCAGCATATCTACACCGTTAACCTGCCGGGTTGCAGCGCCAACGGCCGGGTCTTCGTCGGCCAGCGTAAAGAGGCATTTGCAGTCAATCTCGGCGAAATTTTCGATCTGGTGAACACCAATCCGCTCGGTGCTCGGGACGCAGAAGGCCCGGGAGACCTGGTAGACAAGAACGTCACCTCCTTCGCACTGGAAGTCCCGACCTCCTGCCTGACCGGTTCGGCCATGACCGCCGGTGGCGATCCTGTGATCGGCGCCTGGACCACGGCCAGCGTTCGGCAGGCGCGGGTGATCAACCGTGCACCGTCTGCTAACGGCAAGGGAGCCACCGTCGAGGGTGGTGCCTGGGCCCAGGTATCCCGGCTCGGCATGCCGCTGGTCAACGAAGTCGTGATCGGCCTGAAGGACAAGGATCGATTCAATGCCAGCGAACCCATGAACGACGGCCAGTTCCTGACCTACGTCACCAATCCGACCCTGCCTGAATTGCTGGAAATCCTGTTCAGCAGTGCCGGCGCCGAGGCACCGAACAACTTCCCGAGAACAGACCTGGTCAGCGCCTTCCTGACGGGTATCGATGGCCTGAACAAGCCTGAAGGCGTAACCGCTTCCGAGATGCTCCGGCTGAATACCGCGATTGCGGTCACGGCCGCCGGCTCCCAGAACGACCTGGGTGTACTCGGTGGTGACACCGCCGGCTTCCCCAACGGCCGCCGCCCGGTGGATGACGTGGTCGACGCTGAACTCCGTGTCGCCATGGGCGCACTGACCACCGATGCTCCCAACAAGGATGTCCCCTTCACGGATGGTGTCCAGCTGGACCCGAACACGCTGAGAACCACCTTCCCGTACCTGGCAACGCCGGTCGCGGGCTCACCGAACGGACTGTGAGGAGGCCGACATGAAAGCGCTTATCAACCTGGGAATTGCGGTCTCCACCGCAATCCTGCTTAGCGGCTGCTTCGGAGGCTCCAGCTCCGATTCCCGATCCGGTTCCGGATCCGGCGTTGCCGCTTCGACGGACTTCACGACCTTCGTGAAGAAGGAAATCGCCAATACCCGTGATGATCGGGAGGCGGTCAACATCAACTCGGTGAAGTTCAGCTTCAATGACCGGAACAATGCGCAAGCCTACAGCGACCTGTTCAGTCAGTAAGCGGTGGGGACGGTGGCGGTTCGTCCGTCACCGTCTCTCCGCCGGCCTGATTCTGATGGTCCTGTCGACGGAGCCGGCGGTCGCCGGCCCGTCTCCGATTCACCCGGATTTCGCGGATACGGCCATTCTGGCGCAACTACCAAACGTCCGGGTGGATACGGCCCAACCGCCATCCTCGCCCGAAGCCCTGGCCAGACAGGTCCGTGACTACATACAACAGGCCCGATCCACCGGTGATCCACGTTTCATCGGTTACGCCGAAGGCATCCTCTCGCCCTGGCCGGAGAACCGGATGACCGACGAGCTCCGGGTTCTGAGAGCGACTCTCTACCAGAGCCAGCACAAGTTCGATAAGGCACGGACCGACCTCCGGCCCGTGATCCAGCAGGGCCACGGGCCGCAACGATTGCAGGCGCTGCTGACCCTGGCAAACGTGCAGACCGTGCAGGGGCGCTACGATCAGGCCCGTACAGCCTGCCAACAGCTTCAGCAGGCGATGCCCGGCCTGATCGCACAGAGCTGTCTCGCGCTGGTGGATGCCCGCACCGGTCAGGCCAGCGAGGCTTATGAAAAATTGCTTGCCGGATACCGGCAGGCCCGGGGCGCAGCAACGGCCGAACAACTGTGGGCCCTGGGCACCCTGGGCGATCTGGCCGCACAGCTCGACAACGACAAAGCCGAGCAGTACTGGCGCGAAGTCCTGCTGTCCAACCCCGATGATCTCTATATCCGGGCGGAGCTGGCCGACTGGTATCTGCAGCACCATCGGGCACAACCGGTGCTCGCACTCACGCGGGGCTATGAAAAGGTCGATTCCCTCGCGGTATTGCGGGCCATTGCCATGAGGCGACTCGATCACCCTGACGCGGCGTCGCTGGTCCAGCGACTGAGGGAACGGTTCAGCGAGGCCCGCTGGCGGGGCAGCATGCTGCACAAACGGGACTACGCCCGGTTTCAGCTTCACGTTGAAAACAATCCGGAGCTGGCACTTGAATTCGCACTGGCCAACTGGAAGACCCAGCGCGAGCCACCGGATACCCGGCTGCTGCTTCTAGCCGCCCGTGACGCCGGCCAGACCGAACGGTCCCGACCGGTTCGGCAATGGCTGGCCCGTCACCATCAGACTGACGCCCGTTATCCTGGAGACACGCCATGAAACCCCGTACCCCGCTTGCCTTCGCGGTCCTCTGGATGGCGTTGCTGGCCTTCATGTCGCCGGTCGCACACGCGCACAAGGCGAGCGACAGCTTCATTTATGTCAGCCCCGACGATGGCCAGCTCCGAGTGGATCTGGCGCTAAGGGACCTCGCTCTGCTGGTGTCGCTTGACCGCAATGGCGACCAGGCGATCAGCGGCGCGGAGGTCCGGGCCGCCAGACCGGCCATTACCCGCACCGTGGAGCAGGGTGTGACGGTGAGTAATGCCGGCGGCCCCTGCCAGCTGACCGGACAGCGCTGGGGTATTTCCGAACACAGTGACGGTAACTACGCAGCGGCCGACTACCGGATTGACTGCGCCGATGGCCAACCGGCGGATACACTGCGCTATACCCTGCTGTTCCGCATCGATCCCCTGCACAGGGCACTGGTCAGCATTGAAGGCACCAGCGGCTCAAGACTGGCCGTGTTCGGGCCCGAAACCGGAAAACTGTCACTCGTCACCCGACCGCCCTCCCCATGGCAGACGTTCCTTACTTTCGTGCATCAGGGCGTGCTGCACCTGTTGATGGGGATGGATCACCTGTTCTTTTTGCTGGTGCTCGCCATCCCGGCGACATTGGGTGTACGGGCAGGGACCAGGTCTCGCAAGGCATTGGGCCTGACGGCGCGATTGAAAAAACTGGCAGGCATCGCCACCGCGTTCACCGTTGCCCACTCGATCACGCTGGCGCTCTCGGCCCTGAACATCGTCAACCTGCCCAGCGCCTGGGTGGAAACCGCCATCGCCCTGTCCATTACCATCACCGCCATCAACGTTATCTGGCCGGTTCTCGGCGAACGGACCTGGCTGCTGGCCTTCGGCTTTGGCCTGGTGCATGGATTCGGCTTCGCCAGTGTGCTGTCGGATCTGACCAGTGGTCAGTCGGAACTGGCCTCGGCCCTGGCGGGTTTCAACATCGGTGTGGAACTGGGGCAGATCGGTTTGCTGCTGGTTGGCTTCCCGTTGCTGTATGCATTGGCCCACCGACCAGTGTACGAACGGGCGATGGTGCCCATCATGCTCGCGGTGGTCGGCGTCACCAGCCTGATATGGGCGGGCCAGCGAGTGCCCCTGCCCGGTTGGATCGGGTGACGCCTTCCGCTCAGTGCAGTGACCGCATCTGCCGCGGGTAGAGCGCGGCACTGACCTCCGGCTCTTCCAGGAGATCGGCCAGTTCCCGATCCACCTCGGTCTCCTCACCCTCTATCGGCAACGGCTCAAACAGGGTGCTGAGCCACGCCGCCACGGAGGGCGCTTCTTCACGGCGATAGTCCGTGGACAACGCCTTGATCCGACGGAAACCAATGATCCGCTGGTGGCGGGGATCACGGATCTGCTCGAAACCACGCCAGTAGACATGGTCCCGGGTGTGCAGCTGGACGAAGAGGGTGTCGATGGGGTTACTGCCATCGTCCTCAGCTTCCGTCGCCGCTTTCTCTTCATCGGTGGGTTTCTGCCGGATGGTGGTCCAGGCCGGGTAGAGCACGGCCACCGCATCGGCTTCCACATGTTCGCGGGCCGCCCGCAGAATCAGGCCCCAGCGGGCCTTATCGGCATCGGTTTCAAGGGAGTTTATGGGCAGATCATAGCTTTGCTCACTGGACAGGACGATTGCCATCATCGGGGCATCCAGTTCCCCCATGGCTTCGGCCTGTGCTACGGATACCAGATCGTCGATTGCCATCGGTTGGTTCATAAGACGCACGCCTCCTCGATGCCATCAGGTAGGTCAGGAAGAAGATGTCTTCCTGACTGACAGCATAGCCTGTTCCGCACACAAAGATAAACGTGGAGTTGCTCCGGGTGGATCACAACCCCCTAAAAAGCATCTTCAAGCCGTTCGTAGTGATTGAACCAGGGGGTCGCCTCTTCCAGCTGGGCCGCCAGTTGCAGCAGCATTCCCTCGCCGCCATGGGGCGCGCCGAACTGAACACCCACCGGCAGCCCGGATTGGGTCCAGTGCAGCGGCATGGACATGGCAGGCGTCCCGGTCAGGTTGGCCAGCTGGGTAAACGGGGTGCGCGCCAGACTCTCCATGGCCATCTGATCGACCTGACCACTGCGATGGACCAGTTTTCCGGCCTTGAGCGTCAGCATCAGGCGGGCCGCCAGCTTCAGGTGGGCCGGGGTCTCCAGCTCACCGATCCGGGCAGGCAGCTGGCCGGTTGTCGGGCACAGGTAGAGGTCATAACCTTCAAAGAAGGTCCCCAGCGCCCGGGCAAAATCGTTCCACTGCTGCCGACGGCGGACGTAATCCGGCAGCGGCATGGTCCGTCCCAGCATGCCGATCAGTCGGGTATCCAGCTCAAAATCGTCCTCGGATGCCCCGAATTCCTCCCGCGCCCGGTCCATCAACGCCGAGACTTCACCGAAGTACATTCCCAGATAACACCGCGCCAGGGCCATACCATCGAACTCCGGCCGGGCATACTCCACCTTGTGGCCCAGGTGCTCCAGGGTCCGGGCCGTAGCCTCGACCGCAGCCACGCACTCCGGCGCCACCTCGGTGTCGTAGGGCGACGATGTGAACACGCCGATCCGGAGCTGTCCGGGGGCTTTTTGCATCAGTTCCCGGTAGGGCTGCGACGGTGGTGCGATCACGAAGGGATCGCCCACGGCGGGGCCGCTGAGTACGTCGAGCATGGCAGCGCTGTCGCGCACCGTCCGGCTGACCACGTGGTCCGACGAGGCACCGGTCCAGGCTTCGCCCATAAATGGCCCGCTGGAGAGGCGTCCGCGCGAGGGTTTCAGACCAAACAGACCGTTGTAGGCAGCCGGGATACGGATAGAACCACCGCCATCGTTGGCACCGGCCATGGGCACCACGCCTGCGGCGACCGCTGCACCTGAGCCACCGCTGGAGCCACCCGGCGTGAGGTCGGGGTTCCAGGGATTACGACAGGGCCCCCAGAGTTCCGGCTCGGTAATGGCCTTGAGGCCGAACTCGGGTGTGGTGGTGCGACCGAGGATGCGCACACCGCCGACACGGGCACGCCGGACGAACTCCGAATCCCGCGGCGCCACATTGTTCTTCAGTCCGCGACTGCCAAAGCTGCACGGCTGCCCGCCCTGTTCCTGGGCCAGATCCTTGAGCAGAAACGGAACGCCTGCAAACGGCGCGGCTTCCGGAAAATCCTGCTCCACCGCCTCCGAAAACTGGGGATGGCAGATGGCATTCAGCGTCCCGTTGACCTGGGTGGCCCGTTCAATGGCCGCGTCACAGACTTCGCGGGCCGTGATATCCCCCCGGGCAATCAGGTCGGCAAGGGCGGTGGCATCGTATCTCAGGTACTCAGCTTGCTTCATAATGGATTCCGTTTGTTATTCTGTTGGCTGAATGGTGACGGGTGATACACAGATGAACCGTAAACTCAAAAGCTTACGCCAGCTCCTGCTGTTTTTCATCCTGGCTGCACAGGCCTTGTTCAATGGTGCCAAAGCGCAGGATACCGATCCCACCGGTACCACCGAAAGCAGTGACTGGACCGATGTCATCCGCGCGTCGCCCTATTGGGTCAGTCAGGGGGTGTATCGCAATATCCTGACGATTCGGCAATGGGTACTGGAAGAAAGCGCCTACTGCAGTGACAGCGACCGCCACATTCTGTTCGACATGCGCGGCCAGTTTCTGTCCTGGCTGGCCGACGGCCCCGACAGCCAGCACACCCAGAAATTGTTGAACGAAACCCGCCAGTCCCTCTTCCAGCGGGGCCGCGTCGACTCCTGGGTGCCCGGCAGTGATGGCCAGACTGGCTACCCGTTTGCTCTGTCCTGCGACCAGCCCCACGTCAACTTGGACGAAGCCATCGCCCGCTACCTGGGCACTCTGCCTCCGGATCGGCTGTGGGGGAGCTGGGACGACCTGACGTTTGCCGACGCGGAACAACCCGGCAGCCTGCATGACGCTCTGGTGTACGTCTTCGACACACGCTCGGAGCAGGGCCGGGTCAACCTGCCTCCGGCCATTCGCCACCACATTGCCGGCCAGATCCTGATTGAGAGCGGAGGACAGGCCCGGGCCCATTCCGCCGCCAACGCCCGGGGCATCCTTCAGCTTTCACCCACCGCACTGTCCGATTGCCAGATCAAGCCGGACAACTACTGGCACCGACTCGCGCAGCTCGACTGCGCCCTTCGCCTGACCGCCCAGAATGCGCGGAACATCCGCCCGGCCTTCGACGCCCGGTTCGGCAACCTGCCCGACGACAAGCGCAAGCGTCTGTTCAACCTGCTGTTGATCCAGGCCTACCATGGCGGAGCCGCCCGGGTTCAGGCACTGCTTGAAGACGAGACGCTTTCCCGCCCCGCCGCCTATTTTGCGCAACATCAGGAGCGGTTTACGGCCGGAGACATTGCCTTTGGCATAGTGTTCCACAACCTCGGTCGGGACCGACTGGGGCTGGCGTCCCTGTATTACGTGGCAGATGTCCAGCTGGCCAGCAACGCACTGTGCAGCACGCCCCGGCTCAGCAAGACGGAATTCTGCGAATGGAAATGACCCTGCTTCCCGACTCGCTCCCGCCGGGCATTGCGGTGTTCCTGCTGGCGTGTTCGGTACTCACTTCCATGATTACCGCCAGCCTCGGCGCCGGGGGAGGCCTGCTCCTGCTGGTCCTGATGGCCGGTTGGCTGCCGCCGGCGGCGATCATACCGGTGCATGGCATGATCCAGCTGGGCTCGAACGCGGGCCGCATGTCGCTGACCTGGAAACACGTGGACTGGGGCGTGATCGCCGCCTTCGCCCCGGGCGTCATCCTCGGTGCCGGCCTCGGCAGCCTTGTGCTGGTCCACCTGCCGGAATACCTGTGGCAACTGACCATTGCCCTGTTTGTGCTGTTCCTGTGCTGGGGACCGCCACTGCCAAAGGGTGCGTTCGGCCGTCCCGGGATTTTCCTTGCGTCGGGGCTGACCAGTTTCGCCAGTCTGTTCGTTGGCGCCACCGGCCCCCTGGTGGCCGCATTCGTCAAACAGATTCACCGGGACCGGTTTACCACCGTTGCCACCTTTGCCTCGGCGATGACGCTGCAGCACCTGCCCAAGGCGCTGGTGTTCACGCTGGCGGGATTCGTGTTCTCGGACTGGCTGGTGTTCATCCTGGCCATGATTGTCTGCGGCTTTGCCGGCACCTGGCTCGGGCTGCACGTACTCCGAACCATGAACAACCAGAAATTTTCCCTGATTTTCAACATCACACTGACCGCACTGGCCCTGCGCCTGCTCTGGCTTTCCGGTGTGACCGCCGGCTGGTGGTACTGGCCCGGCTAGGCGCCATCATCGCCGTCGTCGGGAGGCACCGGCACCACCACCACTGCATTTCGGCCCCTGGACTTGGCCGCGTAGGTCCCTTCATCCGCCCGGGCCATCACTTCACGTGGACCGCTGTCACGGGGGCTCACCTCGGTAAGACCGATGGATGTGGTAACGCCATAACTCCGGCCGTCCTGTTCAATACGGAGCGACTCGACCGATGTCCGGATTTTTTCCGCCAGGGTCTCCGCCCGGGTCAGCCCGCATGCCGGGAGGATAATACCGAACTCATCCCCGCCGAGCCGGGCAACGGTATCCGAGCTGCGGACAGAATCCTTGAACAGTTCCGCCAGCCGCCGCAACAGGTCGTCTCCGACCAGGTGTCCGCCCTCATCATTAACCGGTTTGAAATGGTCCAGGTCAATCAGCATCAGCACCGACGGCACATCCTGCCGACCGGCTTCGCCCAGAACCTTGACCAGTGAGGCGGTAAACGCACGACGATTCAGCAGCTGGGTGAGGCTGTCGTGGGTCGCCTCCCAGGACAGGCGTTCTTCTTCACGGCGCCGGGTGGTGTCATCCCGAAGGACAAACACCATTCGTTCGTTGTGAAGCCCCTGCCGGATGTGCAGCATGGTAAGGTCAATATCGAAAACCTCGTCCGCAGTATTGCGCAGGGTGCAGTAAAGGCTGTCGAGTTCCTCCGATGTCAGGAAATCCTCCCGGGACCACACCCTGTCTTCCGTTTCTACCGTGATGTTCTGGAAAAACGGATGATCGCTCCAGTCACCCTCAATGCCCAGGAAACGACAGGCAGCGAGATTGGCATAGCGGATAACACCATTGACATCCACCATGAGCACGCCCTCCTGCAACACGCCCAGAATACTTTCCGCGCGATGTTGCTCCTGGCGCAGCGCTTCTTCCACCTCCAGTTCGTGGGTGATGTCCTGGACCACCGTAATGGTCCCCAGGGTTTTGTCCGGAGTCCCGATCACCGTAGACATGACGTCGACCCAGACCTCGCCCAGCCGGATCGGAGTATCGAGTCTCAGCCGGGTGCGGTAGATGCTCTGATGGTGCAGGGCAACGCGCCAGCCATCGAGTATCCGGGCCCGGGTATCAGGGTGAACCGTCTCCATGATGAAGGTTCCGGCCAGTTCCTCCTGGGTGCGCCCCATGATGTTTTCATACGCCGGATTCACAAATTCGATACGGCCAAGCACGTCGGTCTGAACAATGCCGATGGGGGCGCTGCGGGTCAGGGAACGGAAAAACGCCTCCCGCTCGGCCAGATGGGAGAGGACATCGTTACGCTCGTCCATGACCCGGTTGAAGGTCTCCGCCACCTGCCGGATCTCCAGGCCACCGGAAATATCGACCGGCCGGTTCCGATCGCCAAGATGACTTTCCTGAATCTGGAGCCCGAGGGTTTTCAACGGTGCCATCAGACGGCGGAACCTCCAGAGCGCCAGGGGCACAACAATGGCGACGACGCCAAGCAGTATCCAGACAAAGGCATCCGCTATGCGGGTAATGGGGGCAAAGGCCTCGCGCTCGGGCCAGACAGCCACCACGAACCACGGCACCTGTGCCAGCTGCCGGACCGACATGATGCTGGTTTTGCCGTCCCCGTTGCGGCCCAGACGGGTACCCTCGAAGCCAGACATCGCATCCCGGAACACGGGATTATCCGGATCCGCCGTCTTTAACGGTGCCTCCCCGGGGCTGCTGATCACAGTGGCGCCATCCCGGGTAATGACCCTCACGTAACCCGTGTGGCCAATCCGGACGCGGGCAATGTCTTTCATCAGACGCCCGCTCTGAAGGGTCATGGCACCGCCGATCATACCGATAAAACGGCCTTTGTGATCGAAGATCGGTGCGGCGATCATCAGTGCCGGGAGGTTCTGGTAGTTGGACAGGTAGGGGGCGCTGATGACGGGCGTCAGCTGGCTGGAGGCGATCTTGAAATAGTCCCGATCCGACACATCAAGGCCGGTCTGATGGTATTTTTCCGGTGTCTCCGCCAGCACCTCACCGCCCGCACCAATCAGATACACGCCATCGAACTGGTGCTGGAGTGCCACTTGCTGCTGAACGATAACCCGGGCTCGCCCCCGAAAGGCCTCTTCTGACATGGTGAGGTTGCCGGCCACATGGCTCAGGGTGTCCAATCGGCGCCGAAGCCGGTCATCCAGCTCACTCGCCACCAGCTCGGCAATGGTCTCTACCTGCCCCCGGGCCTGTTTTTCCAATTCCCCCCGGCTGAGGAACGAATTCGCCAGCGTCAGAACCAGTGCCGTGACCAGCACGGCCGCCACAACCAGCGCGACGGCACGGTTGACCAGACTCCCGAACCACTGCCTCAGCATCACGCCTGTTCGACTCCTGACCCGGCCAACAAAGAGTAGATAGGCACCTCCGGTAACATTTCATGCCTTTACGACTGATTATAAGGCTGAACAATCTATCCGTCGGTTTCCAGTCTAGCAAACCGCGGTTTGACTTCCTTCGACTCTAACCAAGTCTGGCCGGGAATGATTACCCTTTCGGGCAACTTATTGCCCTGACAGCAATCCCTCGCCCACACCTCGGGCACAGTCTTGCTCCGGCACGCTCACGTCAGCCCCTTCGAAATTCTCAACCAACTGTTTTTATTAGAAATAATGAAAGTGGCATAGCCCTTGTAGAGGCAAGCACCGTCCAGGGAGAAACCCACGGACCGATTTTCATTCACACGTCATGGAGCAGACTATGCCAACCCCCTGTTATATCAGCATCGAAGGACAGACCCAGGGCAACATCACCGCAGGCGCATTCACCTCGGATTCCGTCGGCAACATCTATGTCGAAGGCCACGAGGACGAAGTGCTGGTCCAGGAATTCAGCCACGTTGTCACCGTGCCGACCGACCCTCAGTCCGGTCAGCCCTCCGGTCAGCGGGTGCACAAGCCGTTCAAGTTCACCTCTGCCCTGAACAAGGCCACCCCGCTGATGTACAACGCGCTGGCCTCCGGCGAAATGCTGCCCAAGGTCGAGCTGAAGTGGTATCGCACTTCCGTTGAGGGCAAACAGGAGCACTTTTTCTCCACCATCCTGGAGGATGCGACCATTATCGACATCAACTGCAACATGCCCCACTGTCAGGATGCCGGCAACGCCGACTTCACCCAGCTGGTGACGGTTTCCCTGTCCTACCGCAAGGTCACCTGGGAACACGCCGTGGCGGGAACGTCTGGCGCGGATGACTGGCGTTCGCCGATTGAAGCGTAGGTCAGAGCGTTCTTAGCGTAATGGACGTTTCGGAGACCGGAGAGGTCTCCGAAACGTCAGCTATGGAACTTCAAGGAACGAACGAAATGAGTGAATCAATTACTCAGAATGATGTTGATATCATTCAAGCAATCATCAAGTCGTTTTACGGGCAAGGCAACGCGCGTCTGTTTACTTCATCCACAATCACGGATGACACTATCCTCAAAGTAGTCGAATTATTGGCAGAAACGGAAGACTGCAGCACTTGGATTGATTCAGTTCCCAACCCGCAGGATTTGCTTATGCCCGCCAATAAATTGAGAAAGTGGGCTCTGCGCATAATTCGGAAGTCAGGAGAGCCCTTTCTGGTCGGAAACATGCGCATTAACATAATGTGTAAGCGCTTCCGTGCTGCTCAATTCAAACCTGCTATCATCGACTCTTTAAATTGAACAGGGATCCGTTTAATGAAAGTGTTAATCGCTTGCGCGATGTTTTCGTTCAGCCTGTTTTCAGGTTGTGCCTCTCTCAATCAAGAATCCATCCAATTTCACACTTCCAATAACGCCATATTTGAACTCCGCAGTGGAAAATTCGATAGTGTCAGAGTTCAACCGTTTGAGACTCAGCTCTGGCTCGACGCAAATCTGGTGGGCTCTATAACGACGATGAAGACCAACTCCGACTTCTCCACGGCAGTAGAGGAAGTCAGACAGGGTTTTCGGGAAGCGCAAAAATCCTCGGGCAAGGTAACGGAACTGGACCTGGGCGAGGGAAACTTCGGCTTCTCTGTGACAGTAAACGGCTACACCACCGCATTTATAGCAACGTCCCAAGAGCCGTTGTCTTGGGCTACTATCAGCATGACCGATAGCGTTTCCGACGACGTTTTATCCAATTTAAGGGTTCACTAAAGGCATTAAGTCTCCCCACTCTCATGACCGCTTCGAAAGCCCAGGCCCATCTGCTCGGCCAACTCATGTGCGACACCACCCGCGATACCCTCTGGCAGCCCGCCGCCGGGTGGATCAGGGAGCGTCTGCCCGGAAGCGAACTGGTGTGCCGCGTCGGGTCTGGCCAGGCCACCTACCACCGGTTTGACCGGCAACGGAAGCAGCACCTGATCACCTATGGGGTGCGCATGATCGAGGCGAAACACCGCCCTGAAACGGCGAACGGTTGGCTGTCGAGCCGGGAAATACAGAAACGGGGTTACTTTGGCGGTGAACTGAGTGTCCTGAACCTGCTTGCCCACACCTGCTGCCATGAATTTGCCCATCTGCTGCAACAGAGCGCCGGGCAACGGTTCCGTGGCTCGGTCCACAACCGGCATTTTTACGCCATCCTGGATGAGCTGCACGAGAGCGGAGGCGCCGACAAGACCCGGCGGGCGCTGGCCGAACGATCACATGATCGGGGCATTCCCCTGTCGGATGCGGCGTTTGTTCTGCCAGACCCGGGGCATCAACGGGAATGCTGGCAGGTTGGCGAGGCCGTCGCTTTCGGGAAAGGACAGCGAGAGATTCGGGGTCAGATTATCCGCATCAATCGCAAGACCTGCACCGTCGATGGCACAGGCCGTGCGCGGGGCGTTCGCTATCGGGTGCCGCTGCAGATGCTACGCAAGGCTGGCTGACCTCGTCGGATCATTGGCCATGGTCTCACTGCCGTGTCGGTCGAGCATCCGTCGAAGTTCCGGAATGCAGGAACCGCAGTTGGTTCCGCACTGGAGGCTTTGCCCCAATGCATCGATGGATCGTTCCCCGTTTGAAATGGCCGCCTCGACCTGCTTTTCACCGACCTGAAAGCAGGTGCAGATCAGGCGACCGGTATCCTCGGTATCCACTGCCCGCCCGGCCAACAGACACTGACGTTGCTCCTGGCTCAGTTCGCTCTCGGCAAAGCACTGATCCAGCCAATCGAGCTCGGGCAACGCACCAGTCACCGGATCCACCAGCAACACGGCCTCAAGACGTCCCGCCACGACCCTGGCGGCACGGAACCGGCCTTCCGCTGGATCTTCAAGAAGCAGGTTCGGGTCGCCGCCCAGCCATTCCTTTGCCCACCGCGCCCAATTCAGGGGCTGGCGTCCAGCCAGCCACCAACTGTGGCTGTGGGCCAGTGGCTGTCGGCTCCAGTAATCACAGGCAGCCAGACCCTCACCCGGCCATAGCTGGTCCTTACGGCGCATCAGGCGCGCTTGCCAGCGCATGTTGAAAGGCGCCAGGCTTGCGGTGCCGTGCTTGCCCTCCGGCTGTCCGGAAACGGGATCAGAGACACCGGCCATCAGGTTGGTCGCGAGGGCCTGGGACGCGAAACAACTGTTCCAGTGAATCGGAACAAACACCTCGCCCGCTCGCACCTCATCCGTCGACCGTATGCGTCCCACATAACCGTGATCGCCCGGCCCCGAAAGCCTGCCCAGCTCCCCGTCCCTCACACCACAGGCCCGAGCGTCATCGGGATGGACTTCAATGAACGGTTCGGGACGATGTGCGAGCAGCCGTGGCGACAGGGCCGTGCGCGTCATGGTATGCCACTGGTCGCGGATCCGCCCGGCGTTGACCACCAGGGGGCGGGCTTCACTGGCCTGCTGGGCCGGCAGTATGGTGGTCACCGGCACCATCCGGGCTCGTCCGTCAGGCGTGGCAAACACACCGTCGCCAAACAGTCGGGCCGTGCCGGAAGTATCACTCATGTCCTTCCCCGGCAGGGGCCACTGAACCGGACTCAGTGCGTCATACTCCTGGCGTGAGAGATTCGCGAGAGCCGACAGATCAAACCGTCGACGCCCCGGACCACAGCCAAGGGCCCGCCCGGACAAACGTGCGTATTCCCGGAAAATGTCATCCGGACCGTCATAGTCAAAGGCGGTGCCGTACCCCAATTCCCGGGCGACCGCACTGATGATCCACCAGTCCGGCCGAACCTGCCCCGGCAGCGGAAGAAACGCCCGCTGTCGGGAAAGGCAACGTTCGGAGTTGGTGACGGTGCCGTTTTTTTCGCCCCACCCCGCCGCCGGGAGGAGTATGTCGGCAAACGCCGTGGTGTCGGTTTCCGCCATACAATCCGAGACAATCACCAGGGGACACTTTGCCAGTGCTTCGCGGACCCTCGACGAATCCGGAAGACTGACCGCCGGGTTGGTCCCCATGATCCAGATGACCTTGATCTGGCCACTGTGCACGGCTTCAAACAGATCAACGGCTTTCAGTCCCGGCCTGTCCGGTATGGCATGCGCCCCCCAGAACCGGGTCAGCAACTGGCGGGCACCTGGCGTGTCATAGTCAAGATGGGACGCCAGCGTGTTCGCCAGACCGCCCACCTCCCGACCGCCCATGGCATTGGGCTGACCGGTGAGCGAAAACGGCGTCGCGCCGGGCCGCCCCACACGGCCCGTGGCCAGATGACAATTGATGATGGCATTGGCTTTGTCGGTGCCGGCCACCGACTGGTTAATCCCCTGGGAGAAGCCGGTAACCGTTCTCGGGGTTTCGGCAAACCACCGGAAAAACGTCTCCACATCGGCCGACTCCAGATCGCATTGGTTCGCCACGGACGCCACCGACGGTGCCGCCAGTCGTGCGCAGTCCAGGGTTTCCGCATAGTCCGAACAATGGGCGTCAATGAAATCACCCTCTATAGCCTCCCGATCCGCCAGCCAAACCAGCAGGCCGTTGAACAATACGGTGTCGGTACCGGGTTTGAGTTGGAGGTGCAGGTCGGCCATTTCCGCGGTGGCAGTTCGGCGAGGGTCAATCACCACAACCCGACGGCCCGGCCGTCGGCTGGCCTCCATTCGCTGGAAGAGAACGGGGTGAGCCCAGGCGGCATTGCTACCGGCCAGCACCAGCAAATCGGCGAGTTCGAAGTCTTCATAGCATCCGGGGACACAGTCTTCACCAAATGCCCGTTTATGGGCTGCGACCGCAGAGGACATGCACAGCCGGGAGTTGGTATCGACATTGGGGGTTCCGATAAAGCCTTTGGCCAGTTTGTTGGCCACGTAATAGTCCTCGGTCAACAGCTGCCCGGAGAGGTAAAACGCCACCGAATCGGAGCCATGTTCCTGAACAGCCTGACGGATGCCGTCGGCGACCGCCTTGAGCGCTTCCGGCCAGGACGATGTCTGGCCCTTCAAACGGGGCGCGAGCAGCCGTCCAGTCTGACCGATTGTCTCGTGCAGGGCCGAGCCTTTCACGCAAAGGCGTCCCTGATTGGCAGGATGCGACGCGGTACCCTGGACGCCGGACGACCGGGTCGTTACGCCACATCCCACACCACAGTACGGGCACGTTGTTAAAACATCGGCGGTGGGCTCGTACGGATTTGCCACGTGGGGTCCCCCTGTTTTGTGAACAAAAAAAGCCCACCACGCCGGCATCGTGGATGTCACACGTCGCCGGCGTGGTGGGCCTCGTTGCCCGTTCTGAACGGATTCACGCGCCTTTCCTGACGCGTCACTCTGCAATGAGTCAAAGCAATAACAGGGCCAGAAGGCCGCCTGTCGGATGGAGCACCGACCGGACAACGATGTGCCGTTCAACGGCCCGGTTCAAAGTCCACGACCGACGTTTCACATTGGTGCAAAACCGTCTCACTACGCACTAAAACAAACCGATCGACCCCGTTCCCCCTCCAGCTGGCCGGAACGCAGTATCCCATTACCAACTGTTTTGGAAGTACTTTTGATCTCTGGCACAGGCTATGCAACATCCTCCTCGACATTGCAGACAGAACACTCCATCAGGCATAGGCGCCTGCTTTCCGGTAACGGGAGGCAGGCTTTTTTTTGTCTGAAAACCAGTGACGAGGGAACACACCATGAAAGAAGCACGGCATATCATCAGCAACATCAGACGGTTAGCGTTTCTGATGACAGCGGTTTCACTGATGTCCGTCGCCGGCATGACACGAGCGGAGATTGGTCCTCCGGAGAAGCCGGATCTCAAACTCGGGTTCATCAAACTGACCGACATGGCTCCCCTGGCCATTGCCTGGGAACAGGGCTTTTTCATGGACGAGGGCCTGTTTGTCGAGCTGGAGGCCCAGGCCAACTGGAAAGTGCTGCTGGACCGGGTCATCACCGGGGAACTGGACGGTGCGCACATGCTGGCGGGCCAGCCACTGGGCGCCACCATTGGCTATGGTACCCAGGCGAACATCATCACGGCGTTCAGCATGGACCTTAATGGCAACGGGATCACAGTATCCGACAAGGTCTGGGAAACCATGAAAGACCAGATCCCGAGCGAGCACGGCAAGCCCGTACACCCGATCAGCGCCAAGGCATTGAAACCGGTTGTCGAGGCATCAAAGGCCAGGGGCGAGCGCTTCCGCATGGGCATGGTGTTTCCGGTGTCCACCCATAACTACGAATTGCGCTACTGGCTCGCCGCCGGCGGCCTGAATCCCGGCTATTACGCGCCTCAACGCGGTGACACCAGTGGCACCCTGCAGGCGGACGTCTATCTGTCCGTCACCCCGCCACCGCAAATGCCGGCCACCATGGAAGCCGGCACCATCCAGGGCTATTGCGTCGGAGAACCCTGGAACCAGCAGGCGGTGTTCAAGGGTATTGGCGTGCCGGTGATCACCGATTACGAAATCTGGCCCAACAATCCAGAGAAGGTCTTCGGGGTGACCGAGCAATGGGCGCAAAAGAATCCGAATACCCACCTGCACCTGCTCCGGGCCCTGATTCGTGCGGCGCACTGGCTGGACGAAAACAACAACGCCAATCGCCAGGAAGCCGTGGAAATCCTGTCACGTCCAAGCTACGTCGGCGCCGATGCCGAGGTCATCGCCAACTCCATGACCGGCACCTTTGAATACGAGAAGGGCGATGTTCGCGAAGTCCCGGACTTCAATGTCTTCTTCCGCTATCACGCCACCTATCCCTATCCCTCCGATGCCATCTGGTACCTGACCCAGATGCGCCGCTGGGGCCAGATTCCGGACGCCAAACCGGACGACTGGTACATGAAGACCGCCGCCCGGGTCTATCGGGGCGACATCTACGCCAAGGCGGCCCAGTCACTGATCGATGATGGCCTCATGAGTCCGGAGGATTTCCCGGACTTCAGTCAGGAGAACTTCGTCCGCCCGGGACAGGGCAAGCTCATTGACGGAGTGACCTTCACCCCGCGCCAGCCCAATGCCTATATCGACCGGTTCGACATCGGCCTGAAAGGCACACAGACGCCCTGAACCGGCGTCCATAGGAGGATGACATGACAACCCTGACCACTTCAGCGTCCGAGACCGGAGCCCCGGGCCTGTTCCGGCGCCTGTTCGCGCGGCTGTCCGTGCCCGATCCGGCCTCTGCCGGCAAACGGTTACTGCTTCCGCTCATCGGTATTCTCGCGTTCCTGGGTTTCTGGCACCTGGCCGCCCCGCAGGTGAACACATCCCTCGGCGCCTTTCCGGGCCCGGCGCAGGTCTGGGAGCAGGGCGGCCAGCTGTGGCAGGAACATCTGAACCAGCGGGCTCGGGCAGACAAATTCGTCACCATGCAGGAGCAGAGAAACCAGCGGATTCTCGAGAAGGACCCGGATGCCGATGTCCGGATCCGGCCCTATCCCGGCGCCCCGACATTTCTGGACCAGGTCGGAACCAGCCTGATCACGGTGCTCTGCGGTTTTGCGCTGGCGACCCTGATCGCGGTGCCTCTGGGCATCGTGATCGGACTCAACCGTCACTTCCAGGCCGCGGTCAATCCCCTGATCCAGATTTTCAAGCCGGTGTCTCCACTGGCCTGGCTGCCCCTGGTCACGATGGTGGTCTCAGCGACTTACGTCAGTGACGATCCCATGTTCGAAAAATCCTTCCTGACCTCCATGATCACGGTCACTCTTTGCAGCCTCTGGCCAACCCTGATCAACACCAGCGTCGGCGTATTGGCGGTCGACCCGGACCTGCTGAACGTGTCCCGGGTGCTGCGGCTGTCGTTCTGGACCCACGTTCGCAAGGTCGTATTGCCAGCATCGGTTCCTATGATCTTCACCGGGCTTCGGGTCTCGCTGGGCATTGCCTGGATGGTGCTGATCGCGGCGGAAATGCTGGCCCAGAGTCCCGGCCTCGGGAAATTCGTCTGGGACGAGTTCCAGAACGGAAGCAGTCAGTCCCTGAGCCGGATCATGGTTGCGGTGCTGGTAATCGGCTTCATCGGTTTCCTGCTCGACCGCGTCATGCTCCTGATCCAGAAGAAAGTCGCCTGGAATGAATGAGGTATCGATATGAACAAGTCACACCTGGAATTGACCGGCGTGGAAATGGCCTTCGAAACACCCAAGGGCCCGTTCGTTGCGCTTGAAAACATCAACCTGAAGATCCACAAGGGCGAATTCGTGTCACTGATTGGCCACTCCGGCTGCGGCAAGTCCACCGTGCTGAATATTGTGGCGGGCCTGCTGCAGTCTACCCGAGGTGGCTGTGTGCTCGACGGACACGAAGTAAACTCCCCGGGGCCCGAGCGTGCGGTGGTGTTCCAGAATCATGCGCTGATGCCCTGGCTGACCGTCTACGAGAACGTCGAACTGGCGGTGCAGCAGGTATTCCGGAAGACGATGACACGGCAGGAACGGCGGGACTGGATCCTTCACAATCTGGAACTGGTGAACATGGCTCACGCCGCCGGCAAACGCCCGGGCGAGATCTCCGGCGGCATGGCCCAGCGGGTCGGTATCGCCCGGGCCCTGGCCATGAAACCGAGTGTACTTCTGATGGACGAGCCCTTCGGTGCGCTCGATGCGCTAACCCGGGCGCACCTTCAGGATTCGCTGATGGAGATCCAGCAGGAACTGAACAACACAGTGATCATGATCACGCACGATGTCGACGAAGCGGTCCTGCTGTCGGACCGGATCATCATGATGACCAACGGCCCGGCCGCAACCGTCGGCGAGGATCTCCACATAGATATGCCCCGCCCCCGCAACCGGGTTGCCCTGGCCGACAACTCAGCGTACGTGCACTATCGCCAGGAAGTGCTCCGGTTCCTGTACGAGAAACAGCGGAAACTGGAAACCCTCAAACCGGGCCGGGGCCGGTCGTCCGAAGACACGCCGGCAACGGCCCAGGCGGCGAGGGCCTGAAACGATTCACTTCAGCACATCGGCCATGGACACCAGGGCCCGGGCGACCTCCGGTAGCTTGCGGCCCTGATCCATGGCGAGTTTGCGCAAGACCCGATGGGCCTGATCGTTGTCGAGGCCCCGGCTTTCCATCAACAGCAGCACCGCCTTCTCCTGGGTCTTCCGATCGTCCAGTGCTTCCTTCGCCGACTGCAGTTCATCATTCATCTGCTGTAGGCGTCGCGTCTGCTCCTGAACGAGATCAAAAATGGACCGGCCGAACTGCTGGCTGACGCCATCGCTGGCCCAGGCGTCACCCGCGGGTGCTCCGGCCTCACGACCGGAATCGCACAGGACCAGCACGGGCTGGGAGGTGCGATCCTCTCGGTCCAGCGAGGCCAGGAGGGTCTCCTGGTGGTCCAGCGACTCCCGGGCTTCCGCGAAACGCTCGACACAGCAGGCGTGAAAACATCCCTCCACTGAATCCTCCACCATTTTCAGGTCATCAATCCGTTCGGTCATCAACGCAAACCAGCGGTCGGCCAGTTCCGGATCCATCGTTTTGTAGCGCCCCACCGACCATGCCCGTTGCCGAAGTCGCTCGATTTCCACCTCCCGCGGGTGCGCCCGCAGGCTCTGCCAGAGCAGTCGGCTGTCCTCGTCGGCGAAGCTGACAAAGACCTCGAAGCAACGTTCCTGCGCCTCGACAAGGTGCATCATGCGCTGACTCAGTGCATCATCAAAGCGTCCACAGGAGAACCCCGCAGAGCCGGCCGCGCGCTCCTGGCCGCAGTATTCCTTGCCGTTCATCAGATGGACCATCGCCACCAACAGGCCGGCAATGGAGGGGTCCACGACGGTATCGGCCGCCTCGAACACCACCGTAATCAGATGGTGGATGAGCTGGCTGAAACGCTGAGTGGCCGCCTCCGCAGGGATCGATTGCAACTCGATTCTGTCCCGAAGCCCTTCCAGGCCCTCCAGGTCATGGAGCGCGCTGGCGATCCGGTTCAACAGGTGACTGCTGGCCGGATAGTCCGTCAGTTCCCCGTGCACCTCCGACAGGGCCTGTCGAAACTCGGAGACCCGACGATCGACATCGCTTGCCATGGAGGCCCGTTCACTCGCGAACTTCTGGCCGGCGGACCCCAGGAACACGTTCGACGCTCCCCGCTCGCGCTGGAGTCCATGCACCAGGTTGCTGATGCTCTGTACCAACTTACCCATCTGAAGAAAGTACTGGAGGTTCTTCAGCTCGCACTGACGGGATGCAATCAGGTAGTCCGCTGCCGTGGGCAAGGCAACAGCCTCTGTCCGTTTTCGGGTGTTCATAAACTGCTCCGGATTCGGATTCATACGATGTCCTGATGGAGTACACAGCAATTAGTGCGCCATCGAGAGCCTCATCGTCGTGCAGGCCGCCCCAACGCAGGGCAGGTTTCCGGGAGCGATCAAGGACGAAAAATCCGGCCGTGGCAGCAAGACTCTGTTTTTAAAGACAAATAAATATTGGCACGAAGATCGCTAAAGGAATATCAAGGACGAATGTCCCGGCCAAGGATCAGGCCGGACCATCAGATCATTGTTGTTGGCATTGGCGCCGGACCATCGATTCCCCTCGGGGAGGAGATGCTCCGGCTTTTTTTGTTGGTCCGGAAACCGAAGGAGACCGCAAGCATGTCGGAGAACGGAAAAGGCACTCTGGTTGTCTGTGGCCATGGCATGGTGGCCCAACGATTTCTGGAAGAACTCACCGCGTTGGCCCCGGAGGCCTACGCGTCCATCGTGGTGTTCAACGGTGAGTCCCGAGCCGCCTACAACCGTATTCAACTGTCCGCATTGCTGGCCGGCGATACCAACGAAGCCAGCCTGTCACTCCAGACTGAACACTGGTACCGGCAACGTCAGATCCGGGTTCATGACGGGGAACCGGTCCGATCCATCGACCGCAAGCACCGCACGGTGACCACCGCGACCGGTCGGGTCCAGCGCTACGACACCCTGGTTCTCGCAACCGGCTCCCGCCCCTCCCGTCTTGGCATTCCCGGTGAGGAGCTGGACGGTGTGCGGTCATTCCGGGATCTGGAGGACACCCGGGCACTCATCGACCACTGCACACGACATCATCGCGCGGTCGTGGTCGGCGGCGGCTTTCTCGGACTGGAAGCGGCGGACGGTCTGCGTCGACGGGGCATGGACGTCACCGTGCTTCATCGTGGCCCGCACCTGCTGAACCGCCAGCTCGACCCTGTGGGGGGCGAACGGCTCGCCGAGGCACTGCGAGATCAGGGGCTCGCTGTCCGAACGGGGACCGCCCCCCTGAGACTGCTCGGCCGGGAACAGGTCCGGGCGGTGCAACTCGACGACGAAACCCTGCTCAGCGCCGATCTCGTTCTGATTGCCACCGGCATCACGCCCAGTCTCGATCTGGCCCGGGAGGCCGGACTCCGCTGTGACCGGGGGATTGCGGTCAACGACCGACTTCAAACCAGCGATCCGGACATCTACGCAGTCGGCGAGTGCTGCCAGCTGGGCGACCAGACCTTCGGTCTCGTGGAACCGGGATACCAACAGGCCGCCATTCTTGCACGGGTGTTAACGGACGACACCGGGCAGCACCGATATACCCCCTCGAACAGCGCGACCCGCCTGAAGATCAGCGACATTCCGGTGTTTTCCTGCGGGCAGCACTGTCCGGATGAATTCACCGAGTCGCTGGTCTGGCAGGACCTGGAGTCCGGCGCCTACAGCCATCTGATAGTCCGGGACAACCGACTGGTCGGTGCCGTTCTGGTGGGCAATACCCTCCAGGGCCCCTGGTTCCAGCACCTGATCGCCGAAGGCTCAGATATCACGGCCTACCGGCCCCAACTGCCGTTCGGAAAACCATTCTGTCAGGCCGCGGCCTGATCCGCGGCCCAAAGGAGGACATGACCATGAGCAAAAAAAACCTGATCGTCATTGGCAACGGTATGGTGGGCCATCACTTCCTGGAGCAGTTTGCGGCCTCGCCCGCCGCCAGAGATTTCGAGATACGGGTATTTGGTGAGGAAAAGCACCTGGCCTACGATCGGGTGCACCTGTCGGAGTACTTTACCGGCTCCACCCATGCCGATCTCGCGATGGGCACGCCCGACTGGTATGCCGAATCGGGGATTGTACTGCACCTGGGTGAACCGGTGACCGGCATTGACCGCGATACCCGTACGGTCACCACCCCTGAAGGCAGTTACACCTATGACGAGCTGGTACTGGCCACTGGCTCCTATCCATTTGTTCCCCCGATTGAGGGCCGTGAGCACCCCGCCTGTTTTGTTTACCGGACGCTGGAAGATCTTGATGCCATCCGTGCCAGTGCTCAGGGCGGGGAAACCGGCGTTGTGGTTGGGGGAGGATTGCTGGGCCTGGAGGCTGCAAACGCGCTGAAAAGCCTTGGACTGAACGCCCACGTGGTGGAGTTCGCACCACGCCTGATGCCGGTTCAGCTGGACGACGACGGCGGGGCGGTGCTTCGGCAGAAAATCGAGGAGCTGGGCGTTCAGGTGCACACGGAGAAGGCCACGACCACCATCGTCGAAGGTGAGGAAACCCGGCTGCGGATGAACTTCAGCGACGACAGTCACCTGGACACGGACCTCATTGTGTTTTCCGCGGGTATTCGCCCCCAGGATACCCTCGCCCGCCAGTGTGGACTGGACATCGGAGAACGGGGCGGGATCGTGGTCGACAACCGTTGCACCACATCCGATCCACACATCCACGCCATCGGCGAGTGCGCACTCTGGAATGGTCGGATTTTCGGTCTCGTGGCACCGGGCTACACCATGGCCCGGACACTGGCCGCCGCGCTGAATAACGATGAAGAAGCCGCCTTCACCGGCGCCGACATGAGCACCAAGCTCAAACTGCTGGGCGTGGACGTTGGCTCCATCGGCGATGCCCACGGGCAGACGCCGGGCGCCCGCAACATCCGCTACAACGACGAACAGGCGGGCCACTACCGCCGCATGGTCGTCAGTGGCGACGGCAAGAAGCTGCTGGGCGCCATTATGGTCGGCGATAACCATTATTACGACACGCTGCTGCAATACGCGCTGAACGGCATCGACCTGCCTGACCATGCCGAGAGCCTGATCCTTCCGGCGAGTCAGGGCGGAGCCCCGTCGCTGGGCCCCGATGCACTGCCCGACACCGCCTCGATCTGTTCGTGCCACAACGTGACCAAAGTCGACATCTGCGGTGCCCTCGACTCAGGCTGTACCGACCTGGGCGGCGTCAAAGCCGAAACCAGAGCGAGTACTGGCTGTGGTGGCTGTGCCGCCCTGCTCAAGAACGTGGTCGACAGCGAACTGGAAAAACGCGGCGTGGAGGTCAACACCGACATCTGTGAGCACTTTCCCTATAGCCGGCAGGAGCTCTTCCATCTGGTGAAGGTCAACGGCATCCGCACCTTCCGCGGCCTGATCCGGCAGTATGGCAAAGGCCACGGTTGCGACATCTGCAAACCGGCCGTGGGCTCGATCCTGGCTACCTGCTGGAACGACCACATTCTCGCGACGGACCATGTGCCACTGCAGGACACCAACGACACCTTCCTGGCCAACATGCAGAAGAACGGCACCTACTCCATCGTGCCGCGCGTGCCCGGTGGCGAGATCACCCCGGACAAACTGATTGTCCTCGGCGAGGTGGCCCGGGATTACAACCTGTATACCAAGATCACCGGTGGTCAACGGGTAGACCTGTTCGGCGCCACCCTGAGCCAGTTACCGGAGATATGGGAAAAACTGATTGCAGCCGGGTTCGAGACGGGCCATGCCTATGGCAAGTCGCTGCGTACGGTGAAATCCTGCGTGGGCAGTACCTGGTGCCGGTACGGTGTCCAGGACAGCGTGGGCATGGCGATCTTCCTGGAGAACCGATACAAGGGGCTGCGTTCGCCCCACAAAATCAAAATGGCGGTGTCGGGCTGCACTCGCGAATGCGCGGAAGCGCAGAGCAAGGACATCGGCGTGATCGCGACCGACAAGGGCTGGAATCTGTATGTCTGCGGCAATGGCGGTATGCGGCCCCGTCATGCCGATTTGTTCGCGACGGACCTGACCGATGAAGAGCTGGTTCGGACCATCGACCGGGTGCTGATGTTCTATGTACGGACGGCGGATCGGCTGCAGCGGACCAGTGTCTGGATGGAAAATCTGGAAGGTGGCCTGGACTACCTGAAAGACGTGGTTCTGGAGGACAGTCTTGGCATTGGTGCCGAACTGGAGGAGCACATGGAGGACATCGTGGGTACCTACCAGTGCGAATGGAAAACCGCGGTGGAAGATCCCGAGAAACGAAAGCGATTCCGGGAATTTGTAAACGCGCCGGAAAAGACGGATCCGGTACAGCAATGGACGACCGAGCGGAATCAGCGTCGGCCCGTTGCTGAATCGTCGTGAACACTTGAATCTTGTGGAGGTAACGATGAAAACTCGAACTCGTTGGGACGCGGTCTGCGAAGTCAGTGACCTGATACCCGATTCCGGTATTGCCGTTTGGACTGAAGACGGACCGGTTGCACTGTTCTATCTGCCGGACCGACTGCCGGCACTGTTTGCCATCAGCCACACCGACCCCTTCAGTGGCTCGAATGTGCTGGCACGTGGCATCACCGGGGATCTGAACGGGGAGCCGGTCGTGGCGTCACCGCTTTATAAGCAGCATTTCAGTCTGCGTAGTGGCGAATGTCTGGAGGACCCGTCCGTTCAGGTGCCGGTGTATCGGGTGTTGCTGGACGGGGATCGGGTACGACTGGAGATTTCCGTGGCCCGATCAGAGGTCGCAGCCTGAGGCAACCCGGGTCGCCTGATCCACAAGACAATAGGTGCTTTCGGTCAATCAATTCCGGCAGATCCTGAGGTAGTATCAAGGGCAGTATCAGCACAAGGATTGACCGTGACGCCTCTCAGCCCCACCGACCAACTCTTCCTCTGGCTGGAAAAACGCCAGCAGCCCATGCACGTCGGCGGCCTGCAGCTGTTTTCATTTCCCGAAGGCGCGCCCGATGACTACGTGGCCCGACTTGCCGGGCAGCTCCGGGAACAGTCCGTAGTCACGCCTCCGTTTAACCAGCATCTGGACTACCGTCTGGGCCAGCCGGTATGGGTCGAAGACAAGCATCTCGATCTGGAGCACCATTTCCGCTTCGAGGCATTGCCGACACCGGGGCGTATCCGGGAGCTGCTGTCGTTTGTCTCGGCGGAACACTCGCACCTGATGGATCGGGAACGGCCGCTGTGGGAAGTGCACCTGATCGAAGGCCTCAAGGACCGACAGTTCGCGCTCTACACCAAGGTGCACCACTCACTGGTGGACGGGATCTCCGCCATGCGCATGGCGACGCGGATGCTGTCCCCGGATCCGGACCAGCGGGACCTGCCACCAATCTGGGCGTTGCCACCCAGGGTATCCGGCGGAGGCGAAGACGGTGGCGGTTCGCTGGTGCGGAGCATCCGCCACCTGCTGGGCGAATCCGGCCGGCAGCTGGGCACCGTGCCCACAGTTGCCCGGGAATTGCTGAAGACGGTCAACGAAGCGAGAAAAGATCCGGCCTATCGATCCATTTTCCACGCCCCGCGAAGCATGCTGAACCAGAAAATCACCGGTTCGCGGCGATTCGCGGCCCAGTCCTGGAGCCTCAGCCGCATCAAGGCTGTCTGCCACGCCTACGGTACCACCGTAAACGATGTGGTCACCGCCATGTGCGCCAGTGCGCTGAGAACCTACCTGATGAACCAGGATGCCCTGCCGGACAAACCACTGATCGCCATGGTTCCGGTATCGCTTCGGAAGGACGACAGCACCGGCGGCAATCACGTGGGTGTGATCCTGGCAAACCTCCACACCGATGAAAACGATCCGGAAAAGCGGCTGATCCGGATCCATGAAGGGATGCAGGCCGCCAAGGATCGCTATGCGCACATGTCGCCGGAGGAAATCCTCAACTACACCGCCCTGACCCTGGCGCCCGCCGCTTTCCATCTGCTCACCGGCATGGCGCCGGCCTGGCAGACCTTCAACGTGGTCATCTCCAACGTCCCGGGCCCGGACGGGACCCGATACTGGAACGGCGCCAAACTGGAAGGCCTGTATCCGGTTTCCATCGCCATGGATCGCCTGGCCCTGAACATGACCCTCACCAGTTACAACAATCAGGTGGAATTCGGTCTGATCGGCTGCCGTCGCACCCTGCCCAGCCTCCAGCGCATGCTGGACTACCTCGATGACAGCCTGACCGAATTGGAAGCCGCCGCCGGGCTCTGATCAGCCCAGGCGGTGTTCCTGATTACGGATGGAGATCTGGTCGTTCAACGTCCAGAAGTCATAGAGCACCCCGATCAAGAACAGACCGCCGGTCAGCAGGTAGAGAATGCCGGTGATCCATTTGCCCATGTACATGCGATGGACACCGAAGATCCCCAGGAAGGTCAGCAGCAGCCAGGCAATGTTGTAGTCGACATCACCGGCCTGGAACCGCAGGTCCGCCTCCTCGTCCATGGACGGGATCAGGAACAGGTCGATGATCCATCCGATGAAGAACAGCCCCAGAGTGAAGAACCAGATGGTCCCGGTCACAGGCTTGCCGTAATAGAAACGATGGGAGCCCAGGAATCCGAAGATCCAGAGCAGATAGCCGAAGAGTTTGCTATGGGTATCAGGTTTTTCCATCATCGTCTGCTTCGTCCTTTTGCTGTGGTGCATGCGCCGGATTCTGGCCCTAGCCTTCCTGAATTGGTGGCTGGCCGGAGGGGAGATACTCTTTTCCTTGGGAAAAATAACTCGCTGCGCTCAGACATTTTTTTCCTGGCGGAAAAGAGTATCTCCCCTCCGTCCGACAGACTATTCAGGGATAGTCCTGGGGGGCAAGTTAAAATCGGTATATCCACCCGCGGACGGCCTTCTCGTTGGTCGACAGGGCGTGGGGCTGGGGGTGTTTTCTGCCGGGAACAAAGATGTCTGAGCGCAGCGAGTTCTTTGTCCCAGAAGAAAACACCCCCAGCCCCGCGCCCATGCACCCAATCAGGAGGAAACCGACTATCAGGGCCCGACTTCAGGCGCCGGATCCGGCCCACCTTCCCGAAACTCGCTCGCCGACTTCCCGGTCCATTTGCGGAACGCCCGGCTGAAATTGGACAGATCGGCATAGCCCAGTTCGTAGGCGATTTCGCTGACCGACTGGTTGGTGTACCGGAGCAGCTGGATGGCCCGGTCCTTCAGGACCGACTCGACGATCTCGCGATAGCTGGTATCCCGGTCCGCGAGCCGTCGTTTCAGGGTGCGGGAGGACACGCAGAACCGGTCGGCCATCGTCTCCAATGACGGGAGCGGACCCGGCATCATCCGAAGCATGTTCCGGACCGCCATGGCGATGTCGCCCTGTTCCTTGAGGGCCTTCTGGAGTTCGAACTCGCACTGTTCCCGGGCCATTTCCGAGGCATCGGCATCCGCCAGCCGCATCCGTACGCCGAGCAACCCGGTGGGAAAGATCATCATCTCTTCCGGTTGGCCGTAGTCAAACACCACCGGCAGCTGGCTCGCATACCGTCGATAATAAGCGGGCTCTTTACTGGTCAGGTGAACCCGGACCCCCGGCAACTTGCCGTCCTCCAGGGCGAACCCTTTGCGGGCCGCGTCTTCCCGGTCGAGTAATTGCTCGGTGAGCAGGATCAGGGTGGCACTCACGGTTTCGGCAAGAAACGTATACAGCTCGGGCACATCGAATTCGGTGCAGAGTTGTACCAGCACCTGGTCGCCC
This sequence comes from Marinobacter santoriniensis NKSG1, assembly GCF_000347775.1. Classification (GTDB taxonomy): domain Bacteria; phylum Pseudomonadota; class Gammaproteobacteria; order Pseudomonadales; family Oleiphilaceae; genus Marinobacter; species Marinobacter santoriniensis. The sequence goes on along the minus strand of NZ_APAT01000023.1, from coordinate 26,594 downwards.
GCCACGGACTGCTTCATGGTCAGAAAAGGGGCCCGCAACTGGAGATAACGGCGAACGGAATCGAGGGCTCCCTCGAAGGTTGGGCTGGTGAGGGCGGCGAATCCGAGCGTACCGTGAATGGTCAGGCGCAGTTCCCGGGCGAGGGCGAAACTCAGGCCATCCTTCCCGGCGAGGTTCACGGCTCGCTGAGCCATGATGGTCGCGTCGGTCACGAAAATGCGACTGTCGTTGGCCTTGAGGTCGGCCGGGGTGAAATCCAGACCTTCGAAGAGCTGGCGATCGTTATGACCCAGTTTCCGGACGGTATCGGCGAGTACCCGCATGTAGACACCGGGTACCAGGAAAAAGCCAAGCATCTGCCGCTCGTTTTCCGGACTGGTTGTTGCCATCGAAGGCCTCTGATGATTGGTTATTGTGTCATCAGACTCTATCAGAAGCCGGCCCCCCATACAGTGGGATCTCCGGCGCTCGTGATCACGTCATCCGAGTCAATTCTTTTGCCGGTCTGGCCCATCCTGAACGATGGTCGTCCCTTTCTCGCCTTCAATCTCCGGCTTGCACCGCGGAAACTATGGCTATGACATCAGCCAAAGCGCCCAGGCGCAGAGGAGTACAATCATGCTGACAACCACATCCACCCCGAAGCCGGTCCGGGGTTCGCAGACGCCGGACAAGGTCGCCATCAAACCACAGCGGATGGGCTTTGAGTTTGGCTCACGGGTACCCCGGTACTGGCTGGACAACAGTTACTTCATCACCCACACGATGAACGCGCTTTCGGTCCTCTTTCCCGAGGGCGAGCAGTTCTTCGTGGATTCGGTCCGGGCGTTCCGGGACGGTATCGAAGATCCCAAGCTCAAGAAGGACGTTCGCGGATTTATTGGTCAGGAGGCCATGCATTCGCTGGAGCACGACGCCATGAACGAGCATGTGCGAGAGCAAGGCATGCCGGTGGAGGCGATGGAGCGGGATCTCAGAATCATCCTGGATGTGGCCAGGAAACTTCCGAAGCGCCATCAGCTGGCAATCACCTGTGCCCTGGAGCATATCACCGCTATGATGGCGGACATGCTGCTCGAACGTGACGATGTTCGGGAAGACATGCATGAATCCATGCGTCCGCTCTGGGTCTGGCACGCGATTGAAGAGACCGAGCACAAGGCGGTTGCCTACGATGTCTTCCAGCAGGCCGGCGGCACCTACGCCGAGCGGGCCTTCTACCAGGTATTCAGTACGGTAGCGCTGGGCATCGTTGGCTCCTGGTTTACCGGCCGCATGATGCTCAACGATCGAAAGAATTTCTCACTGAAAGAGAGCGCAAAGGGCATGTGGCGCATGTGGGGCCGGAACGGAACTTTCTCCAGCCTGATTCCGACCTGGCTGGAATACTTCAGGCCCGATTATCATCCCTGGGACAAGGACAACAGCGACCTCATCGCGCGCTTCAAGGCCGAAATCGAGGAGCACATCGCACCTCAATACCAGAATGGCAATCGCCGTACCCTGCAGTGACGCCAGTCAGTCAGGTCGGGCATCCGCCCGGCCTGACTGAACCACCTCGCCTTTTCGCCAGAGACGCCACTCTCCGGGCTCGTAGATATCCCAGGTTTCATCCGTTGTCAGGGGCTCTGTGACGATCACACTCACAATGTCATCCGGCGTGGTTTCGGATTCGAAGTCCACCGTTACATCGGCGTCCCTGAGCCGGGCCGGCCCGAACGGGGCCCGCCGGGTAATGCTGGCCATTTTGGTGGTGCAGTAGGTGAACAACCACTCGCCATTGCTGAGCAACAGGTTGAATACCCCCTCGCGGGCATAGTGCCGGGACAGGTTTACCAGGCGCGCCACAAGATCCTCATCGGGCGTGTTCCGGTCGCAGTGCCGTCGCAGGTGGTTGAGGATGTCGCAGAACAGGGCCTCACTGTCGGTCGAACCCACGGGTTCATAGAAGTCGCGACTGCCCCGGAATGCCTTCAGCTGACCATTGTGCGCAAACACCCAGTAGCGACCCCAGAGTTCACGAATGAAAGGATGGGTGTTGGCAAGACAGATTTCGCCAACGTTGGCCTGCCGGATGTGGCAGATTGCCACTTCGCTCTTGATCGGATGGGTCTGGACTACCTCGGCAATGCGGGAATGGGCGCTGGCGTCAGCGTCGTGGAAGGCCCTAACGCCGTGCCCCTCATAGAATGCAACGCCCCAACCATCCTTGTGCGGTCCGGTAGCACCACCCCGGCGGGTAAGGCCGGTAAAACTGAAGCAGAGGTCGGTGGGGGTATTGGCGCTCATGGCCAGCAATTCACACATAATCCGAACGATTCCGGGCGATGGACAATGGACTGCCCCTCAGGATACCCGAATCAGCCGGCACTGCCAGTCAGAAGGTCGCCCTGGGACGACGGCGCACCAGCCCCGGCCACGCGGTTACGACCGGCCCGCTTGCCGCTGTAGAGACACCGATCGGCCACACGGAACAGGGTTTCCGCGTCGCGGCCATGGTCGGGCCACTGGGCAATCCCGAAGGACGCCGTCACCCGGATGCTCGCCTCTCCATATGCCAATTGCTGGCAGGCAATGCGCGCACGCAGTTCGTCCATGAGTTCGAAAGCATCCGCCGGTTTCACGTCCCGCAGGATCAAGCCGAATTCCTCGCCACCAAGACGGCCAACGAAATCCGTGCTCCGCAGCCGCTCGGTCAGACACCGGCTGATATGACGCAGGACATGATCACCCGCATCATGTCCGAGGGTATCGTTGACCACCTTGAAATGATCGATATCCATGACCACCAGGGCAAATCCGGTTCGGCTTCGATCGCATTCCGCAATGGTCCGGTTGAGCGTGGACTGGAAATTCGCCCGGTTGGCCAGCCCTGTGAGCGCATCGGACTGGGCCATATTCACCAGACGCTGCTCCGCCTCTTCCCGCCGGATCTCATACATGTGCACAAACACCAGCATCAGGCCACCGCACAGCGCCATGTTCAGGAGATCGATCATGGCGTGGGGGCTGCCGAGTCGACCAAGCTGGAACAGATAGACCACCGCACCGACCAGCATGAATGGCAGGCTCAGGATCAGTCCCTCTTTCTTGCCCAGCAACAGGTAGGCCAGCACCGGCATCATCAGGACCCATGCAAACGCCGAGACCGACGATTCCGGGAACAGCATGATCACGAGGAAGAAACTGAACAGGGTTACCAGGTAGGCGTAGATCCACTGCTGGAGTCGGGGCGTGGTTCTGAGCCAGCGCATGCCAAAGAACAACGCGGCGCTGGCGCTCCACTCGATGGCGGAAATCCACCAGAACCCGTTCAGCAGTTGCAGGCAGCCGAATACCACCAGTGCCGAACCGGTGACCAGAAACAACAGCCGGATCAGAGAGCGGCGATGACCATCGCGGAGACCCGAGCGACTCTGCTCCAGAGTGGCTCCCAGGTCGGGAATGTGTGGCGAATTCATGCTGACTCTTTCCCTAGACGAACAGCAAGTATAGACCGGAAAAACTGCCTGTAAAATGTACAACAGGCTGACTGCACAGACCAGCCTGTTTTTGCCATCCGGCCCGAATCAGACGTAAAGGTTACGTCGCGAGAAGCGCTCCACGAGCGGCTGGTAGGCCGATCCCAACAGGCGGTTGATTGCATCAATGCCCCAGGCGTCCGGGCCGACCAGAATCCGCGATTCGTTTTTAAGGATGCCTTTGACGATGATTTCCGCGGCCTTGTCCGGCGTGGTCATGGCAATCTTGTCGAAGCCCTTACGCTGGGCCTCGGCGTTCTCCGACTTACCCATGCGGGCCGCGTTGGCGATGTTGGTCCGGATACCGCCCGGATGGACACAACTCACCGACACCGGCTGATTCTCCAGCTTCATCTCCTGGCGGAGGGATTCGGTGAAGCCCCGGACCGCGAATTTCGCGGCATTGTAGGCACTCTGTTTGGGCACACCGATCAGCCCGAAGACGCTGGAAATGTTCACCACATGGCCATCGCCTGAGTTAATGAGGTGTGGCAGGAAGGCACGGGTACCGTGGGCCACGCCCCAGAAATCAATGTCCATGATCCATTTGAAGTCGTCGTCGGTCATTTCTCTGACTGACGCCGAAAGCGCCACCCCGGCATTATTGACGACCAGATTGACGTGGCCGAAATCCTCAACCACCTGAGCGGCGTGGGCGTAGATGGCGTCGCGGTCCGACACGTCCAGGGCATAACTGCGGGCGTCGGTACCCTTCAGACTGGCCAGGGTTTCTGCCAGGCCGGATTCGTTGACATCCGAGATTGCCAGGCGGCATCCGCGCCCGGCGAGGTTTTGGGCCAGTGCGCGACCAATGCCGGAACCGGCACCGGTCACAACGGCAACTTTGTCTTTCAGATCCTTCATGGCGAGAGCCTCTTGTAGTGATTGTTCCAGTAAAGCAAAACTGCTGGGAAAAACCACTTTAGGGAGGTGCCGGGCGGGCGCCTATGGCACAACACGCTGAACGGTACAGGCAGCGAAGTCAGTCGCCCTGCCCAAGCAGGTTATCCAGTGGCTGATCGTAGCTCGGGGCAAACACCTCAAGAAAGTACTGAACCTCAGGCAGGTCATCCCGCTCCAGGCGTTCGCGGATCTGCTCCGCCGCCGGCCCGAATTCCGGGTTTCCCGCCGCCAGTTCAGCCCGGCACTTGAGCCACGCGGATAACCGGTCTGCTGCCTTGATCAGCTCCCGCTCCCCCGGAGTCAGGCGGGATTCCCGCAGGTAGGGCGTAAACGCCGGACGCAATTCTTCCGGCAGGAGGGCCAGCAATTCGTCCTCGGCCTTGTGTTCAATATCGCCAAAAGCACTGCGCATCACCCGGGAGTGATACTTCACCGGCGTCGGCATATCGCCGGTAATCACTTCGGTGGCATCGTGGTAGAGTGCGGCCGCCGCGATGCGGTCCGCATTGACCTGGCCACCAAAGCGCTCGTTTCGGAGGATGGCCAGCGCGTGGGCGAGAGTCGCCACTTCCCAGGAATGGGTGGCCACATTTTCTTCAATGGCATTGCGCATCAATCCCCAACGCCGGATCCAGCGTAAACGGGAGACATAAGCAAAAAAATGGCTCGTTTTACGGCCCATGACTTATATATCCTTTTGACCTATTTTATAAAAATGAACCTTGATTCATCAGCAACTTTGGTGGTTTTATGTGTACCCTAAAGTTACATATAGAACGGAAGCCCGCGTGACCAGCATTCGATCCATCCTTTGCAAGAGTCTGCTCCTTATGACTCTTGCGATTCCAGCGCAGGCAACGACCACCATCAACGTCGGCGTCTACAACTTTCCTCCCATCGCCCAGGTGAACGCAAACGATCAGGCCACCGGTTTGCTGGGAGACCTGCTGGATGCCCTCGAAGAGACCCACCCGGACATCCGGTTCCATGTGGTTTATACCTCCCCCATGCGCCGGTACCTGGATTACGACGCGGGCCTGTTTGACGTCATGTTCTTCGAGAGTCCCGAATGGGAATGGGAGGACAAAGGCGCGCTGATCTCCCCCCCGATTCTGATGGATGAAGACCTTTACGTCGCCCTCAACAAGCCCGGGCGGGATCTGAGCTTCTTCGACGACATTGCAGACCGGAACATCGTCGCCATGGCGGGTTACCACTACGGCTTCGCCGGGTTCGAGACGGACAACCGGAAACTTGCGGAAAAATTCCATATTGAATTTTCCGACAGCCACCGCCGCAACCTCAGTCTGATCAAAGCCGATCGCCCTTCGGTGGCAGAGGTGGCTATCATCAGCTACTCCTACCTGCAGCGTGATCTGGCGCAGCATCCGGAAGACTGGAACCGGCTGCTGATTTCAGACCGTCCGGATCAGGTGTACAAACTCAGCATCATTGCCCGCCCGGACGGGCCAGTAACGGCGCACGACATGATGAACCTGCTCGCGCCCCTGGTGGCCAATGGCCGCTACCGGATGCTGGTGGAACAGTGGGGGCTCCGGCTGCCGCCGGGCTTCCTCGGCCACTTCCCCGACGTTCCCTAGAGCGGTCAGCGAACATCCAGCCGGAACGGTACCACCACCGCTCCAGAACCGTTCACCCCCGCATCCTGGGCCGGGTCCAGCAGAAATAGCTGATCTTCGGGTACGTCCTGAGTGTCACGCAGGACCTTCCGTACCGCCAGTCCGCGATCCCGTGCGAGGTTGTTCAATGCCTCCGGCGGCAGTGAACGCTCACCTTTGAGGTAGGCCTCCCGGGCCTGCTTCCATTGTTCCTCGGTGATGTTCTTCTGTCCGCCATTGGTCAGTTTGTCCCGCAGTAACGCGAGACCATCGGCTTCCGGCGCAACACTGCCCCGGATGTTCAGCAACAAATCGGGACGCTGCTGGAGCGCACTCCCCAACGCGGCCAGTTTCTTCGATTCACCGTCGGCCAGTTCAATGCTGCCGGGCACGAAACCGACCTGACCCAGCTCTTCCCCGCTGAAGCCGGCCATGTCAGCGATCGATCCCAGCATGCTGAAGGGCGACGCGGCGGCCTTCACCAACAGGTTCACGAACGCCCGCATAACCACCTGACCGACACTGAAATCCGGATTCGACAGGTCACCACTGATCGGCAGGTCTACCTCGATTACCCCCTTCCGGTCCCGCAGCAGGGCGAGGCCGAGCTTCACCGGCGCTTTCACCGCCTGGTCGCTGGCAACCGTGCGGCCCAGCGCCAACCGATCCATGATGACTTCGTTGGAGGCGTCGATCCGTGGGCCGGCAATGTTGTAATCCAGGTTGAGATTGAGCTTGCCGCTGTCTACCGCATACCCCAGGTAACGTCCAAAGTAGGGCGACAGGGCCGGGAGTGACAGGTTATCGGCCTTGAGGGTGACCTTGGTGGTGTCATCGGTGCCCAGGGTCCCCAGCGTTCCGTCGAAGTCCACCTGGCCGACCTGGCCGATGCGACCCTTCAGCGCCACCTTACCCTGCTGCGGCGGAATGTTGCTGATGCCGGTCACGGAGCCGTTCAGTTCATCCAGCGAGGTTGTGAAGGCCGGGTCGAGCGTGCGATCCGTATACGCGACAGATCCATTGTCGACCTGAACCTCCCCGATCCGGAAAATCAGCCCCGGCCCGGAATCGCCTGAGCCGGATGGTGTCTCCGTGGTGTCGGCTGCGGGGCTCGACGCCGTCACCGGAATCCGCTCCACGTTATGAATGGCGTCGGTACCACGAACCACATTTGCGACCGGCTGGACCAGGGTTACCGTTCCGATTTCCAGGCGCGCCGGGCTGACGTTGTACTCAATGGGCGCCAGGCGCAGAGATTGCCAGGACAACAAGCGATCCTTGCTGTCAGGCAGGCTGACACTCAGCTTGCTCACTTCTGCCGTCCCGCTGAAGGTCCCGGTCAGTGGTTGCTGCTGGGCATCCAGATCGAGATTCCCGTCCAACGACAGATCCCCGCTGGCAATCGCCAGATTGGCCCCCTGGCGGACGTAGGGTTCGAAGGCGTTCAGGCTGACGTCGGAGCCGGACACGGCAGCCTCAAGAGTGAAGGGGGCCGGCGTCACCTGACCGTCCAGCGACAGGTTTCCGCCGCTTGCCAGACTCGCTTTCAGGGAATAGCGGACGGGTTCCTCGAGATTGTCGGTCAAGGGACTGGTCGAGAGTGAAATCCCCTGGAGCGCCAGGTCCACACCCTCTGGAGGGACCTCGTCGCGCCAGCGAATGTTCGACTCCGACACATCGATCCCCGTGATGGACCATCGGAACGGACGTCCACTGCCGGATGAAGCAGTGTCGCCGGTTGATGTCTGGCTGGCGCCTTCACTCTGGCTCAGGGGGGCCAGCCAGTTGATCTGTCCATCGGCGTCGCGACGGACACCCAGATCCAGGTTAGTAATCGTCACCTTGCCCACCTTCGCCTCACGGGCATCCAGATCAAAACCGATCTGATCCACGCCGATCTGACCGGTCAGCAACTGAGGCTTATCCGCCGATGCATCCAGCGCCACCGCCAGATCTTTCAGGGACAGTTCACCATTGGACGTGGCCAGGTGGACGCTGTCACCGACACTGAGCTGATAATCGGAACTGACGGTGACACTGCCACCACGGAGGTCGTACGGCAGGTAGGGTGCAAGAAAATGGGACAGGGTCTGGTAACTCACATCCGCAATACGAAGCCGACCACTGGAGGCGACGGGCGTGACCGTCAGATCGCCCTGCCACTCGATGGTCTGGCTGCCCAGGGCCGCCAGCAGATAATAGTTACTGTCACCATCTTCCCGCGGCCAGGTGGCCAGATCATTCAGCGCAAGACTGAGCGGGCGCACCTCGAATTCCGCCGGCTTCTCCCCGGACAGGTCCCGGAACAGCATTTCGCCGCCGTTGATCGCCAGCTTCTGGAAGAAAAGGCGGGGAGGTCCACCGGAAGAGGACGCCGGTTGCGCCGGTTCAGCCGGCGCCGGATGGGACTGTTGCCAGTCCCGGGCGACATTGACGTTGTTGCCCTTCAACAGGTCCAGCCGGAAGTAGGGCTCGTCCAGCCGTATTTCCTGGAATCCGACAATGCCTTTGAAAAACTGGAAAAACCCCAGATTGACGAAAAGATCGTCAAATCCCAGCACTTTTTTATCATCACCATCCACCGCCGACAGATTCCGGATTTCGAGCGTCAGTGCGAACGGGTTGCTGCGAATGTCCTCGACCGTCGCCTGCCAGCCCATTTGCTGCTCGAACTGCTCCGGGAGGGTACGTTTCAACCACCAGGGCAATAGCAGAAATCCTGCTGCCGCATACAGCGCCACGAGAACAAGCACGGCAATAACGAGGTTTCTTGGAAGATGACTGCGCTGACGGCTCCGGACCACGTATCGTCTCCTGGTGATGGGGCGAAAAACCGGGGCCAATATGGCCCTCTGCCTGACACAAGGATAGTCGTCCCGGTGCCGTTTTGTCAGCCAGGCTGCATATGACACGCTCCGCTGAACCCGTTATCCTCCAACTGCGTATGATCAGGCAGACCGTCTGTACGAGGAGAAGTGGATGGATATCGGCGATATGCGTCGTGATTTTGAAAGCGAAGGGCTGGATCGTGAGGACCTGGATGACAATCCCGTTCGCCAGTTCCAGTCCTGGTTCGAAGACGCCCGCGAGGCGGGCATACTGGAACCGAATGCCATGTCCCTGGCCACGACGGGGCAGGACGGCATGCCGGATCTGCGTACCGTGCTCCTCAAGTACTTCGACGAACAGGGCTTCGTTTTCTACACCAATTACGGTAGCCGGAAGGCCCGGGAAATCGATGAGAACCCGCGCGCCGCGCTGCTGTTTCCCTGGATCGGCCTCAATCGCCAGGTCCGCATTCAGGGCAAGGTCGAAAAGGTGAGCAAGACCGAATCCCTGCGGTATTTCGCGTCCCGTCCCCGGGGCAGCCAGCTGGGCGCCTGGGTCTCCGAGCAGAGCAAGGCCATTACCTCACGGGGCTTGCTGGAACAGAAGGTGGCCGAGATCAAACGGAAATTTGCCGACGGCGATGTGCCGTTGCCGAGTTTCTGGGGTGGCTATCGGATTGTGCCAGAGCGGATCGAATTCTGGCAGGGGAGGCCCAGCCGTCTCCACGACCGGTTCGAATACACCCGAAAAGCGGATGGCTGGCAGATCGAACGGTTGCAACCCTGAACATGCCTTCCATCTGGCTTTGCCATCAGACCGGCATCGCGCCGGAAAACGCGCCCGCGTGGCTGACCGGCTCCGAGACCGATGCGCTGTCACGGTTTGAAGGCCCCCGCCGGCGGGAATATCTGAGCAGTCGCTGGTTGATCCGGCAGGCTCTGGCGGGCGCCTCCGGCGAGTCTCCCCGGAACTGTCGGCCGATCGCAGGCCGTCCCACAGCCTCCGAAACACCGCCGGGCTGGCATCTGACACTGAGCCACAGTCATGGCCTGTCAGCCTGTGCCGTTGGCCCCATGGCCGGCATCGGTATCGACATCGAGCCTCGCCGGCGCCATCCCCGGTGGCAAAATGTCGTCCAACGCTGGTTCTCGCCCGTCGAGCAGGCGTGGCTGCTGAAAACCGACAACCCGGCGGACTTCCTGACAGCCTGGACGCTCAAGGAAGCCTGGCTGAAGGCCACAGGGAGGGGCATCGCCAACAACCTCCAGACACTGGAAATACGCCCCGGATTTGAACTCTATGGCGACCGGTCCGAGACTGACTGGCGCGTGTGCAGTTACGATTGTGAGGGTTTTCTGGTCACGCTCGTCTACCGGAAGGCGGAAACGGAGGGACCCCAAGCGCTACCGGGCATCCAGCTCCTGTCCCCGCCGCCGGACGACTTCGAGCTGGATGAACCGGGGCGACTCCCGGCGGTCTGGGAGCCCGTCATCCAGCGCGCCATACACCCGAAGGAATGAGCCATCCCATGAGCGAGCCACAGCGATGTCCCTGGTGTGGTAACGATCCACTCTACGTTCATTACCACGACACGGTTTGGGGACGCCCGGAATACGACAGTCTGGCGTTGTTCGAGAAACTCTGCCTGGACGGGCAGCAGGCAGGTCTGAGCTGGATCACCATACTGCGCAAGCAGGACGCTTACCGGGAGGCCTACGATCGGTTCGACCCGGAACGGATCGTGCGTTACGACGACCGCAAGATCGAGGACCTGCTCGGCAATCCGGGGATCATCCGCAACCGACTGAAAGTCCAGTCCATCATTCGCAACGCCCGGGGCTATCTGGCACTTCGGGATCAGGGAACGGAGTTCGCCGAGTTTCTCTGGTCATTCGTGGATCATCAGCCCATCCAGAACCGATGGCGAACCCTCGATGAGGTGCCGACCACAACGCCGGAATCGGTGGCCATGTCGAAAGCCCTGAAAAAGGCAGGGTTCAACTTTGTCGGCCCCACCATCGTCTATGCCTTCATGCAGGCCACCGGCATGGTCAACGACCACCTGGTTACCTGCCCTCAACATTCGGTGTGTTCCGAGCTGTCAAAATGATCCTCTGGTGATTCAGGGTCGTAATTAGGGGGTGAGTCAACTAACCCGGAGCCCGATTGTGAGAATCACCCTCGACGAACTCAGAAGCACGCGGGATCTGGTCATCGACCTTCTTGAAATCATCTCTCTGGAAGGCCAGCGCTACATGGCACGGCTGGTGATCGATGGGCAGACGTTGCTGCTTTCCGACCCGGACCAGAAGACCCGGCTGTTTCGGAGCGCCTGGGAAATTCAGGATACGCTGGCTTCCTTCCAGGTGCGGGAAACCGAGGTGGTTCATCCGTCTGCCTACCACGAGATGGTCGGTATGGCGTCCGGCCCGATCGAGCCCATGCGCATCAAGGTCCAGAGGCAACGCCAGTGATTTCCGTCTCGCGACTGGCGGTTCTGGTGGGGATCGCCGGACTCATACCGTTCATTCTCGGCGTGGTTGGTCTCTTCCTGATTCCGGGAAGCAGCGTCGCAATCATGGGGTATTTCTACCTCTACAGTGCCGGCATCCTGGCCTTCATGGCCGGGGTCTACTGGCCGATTGCAATGCAGCTCGAAGATCGCTGCTACCCGCTCTCCCCCCTGGTCACCATGCTTCTGAGCCAGGTCTTCTTCGTGACCGCAGGTGTGGGACTCCTCCTATCTACCCACGTCCAGATCGTCCTGTACACGCTGGCCTACCTTGCCCTGTACGTTGTCGATGCGCGATGGATGCGGATTTACTGGCCGGATTGGTACCGGCGCCTGCGACTGGTGCTGACCACGGTCGTGCTTACCTGCCAACTGACCGTGGCGGCCTGGTTTCTGTTGTTGCACGGCGCCTGAGAGGGTCAGGCGCCGTAGGCATCGTCCGGACCGTCGAAGCGACTCTGCAATTTGCGCAGCGCGCCCTTCTCAATCTGCCGCACCCGCTCCCGGCTGATGCCCAACTGATCGGAAATGACCTGCAGGGTCTCCGGTGCGGGGCGATCCAGGCCGAACCGTCGGGTGAGGATATCCTGCTCACGTTCGGTCAACTCGCCCAGCATGCGCCGCAGTGCTCGCTGCCGGTCTCTCTCGGACATCGGATGGTCCGGTGTCATACTGCCACGACCCTCGAGGCTGTCTCCCAGGGTCAGGGCACTGTCCTCGATCAGGGGCGTTTCGGTGGAAACCTCACGCGATGCCAGGGCCCTCAGCTCACCAATCCGGGACGGTGAGGCTTCCATTTCGCGGGCCAGTTCGGCCTGGGAAGGTTCTCGACCGAGTTCGCGGTTGAGTCGTAGCGAAACCTTCTGCAACTTGCGGATCTCATCGACCACATTCTCTGGCGTGTGAACCACACGGGTACCTCGCTGAAGACAGCGTTTGACCTCTTCACTGATCCACCAGTAGGCGTAGGTTGAAAACCGGAAACCCTTGCCAGGATCAAATCGTTCTGCCGCCTTGATCAGGCCGACGTTGGCATCCTGGATCAGATCCGACATCGGAATACCGTTCTGACCAAACCGGCGGGCGATGTGCACTGCCAGGCGGAGGTTGCTCTGAATCAGCTTCCGGCGGCAGGCCATGGCAAGGTGGTAGGCCCTCCGACAGCGGGTGGAAAACGCGCAGGCATCCCCAAGGCTGCCCATGACTTCACGGAAGGTCTGGGGCGTGTCCTCGGGCAGGGCCAGCTCACGGCTGACGACCCGGAAACAGAGGGTCAGTTTTCGGGAAAGACGACGTTCCTGTTCGTCGGAAAGCAGGTCGTATCGGGACGCATCCCTGAAATACAGCCCGACCAGGGAATCCCTTTCGCCATCGCGGGGCAGAGTCGGAGACGGTCCCATAGTGTCAGTGTGTAACATGACGTCGGGTCCGATCTTGGTCTGAGAATGTACAGGGAAATACGAGGCAGGGTGGTCACTGGATCGGCCACGCCCGGCCAAAACACTCACACAGGATGAGGCGGCCGGCCGGGCGCCCGATCTGGAGGCAAGACATCCTCCATTACCCGCTAACGAAGCGACCGGTTTCGTCTGCGGGCAACCTCTTACTCGATTGATGCCGCCACGATCGCGTATTCGTGGTTATGCGGTTCAATCAAGGCGCCGTGCAGCGCGACAATGGCCTGTTCGTAATGGTCTTCATCAATCACGAACTGGATGTCCACCTGGCGCATGCATTGATGCACGGCCAACACACTGATCTCACGATCCGCCAGCGACTTCACAGAGCGGGCGAGAATCCCCGGCACTTTCATGTCACTGCCGATGGCCGATACCAGGGCCACCTTGCGAGTGCTGATCTCAGCGTTGGGGAACTCCTGTTCCAGCGCCTTGACCACCCGTTTGATGTGCTTGAGCGTGGTATCCACGTAATGGGTGATGGTATTGGCGTTGGTGTCCTTGGACATGAACCGGACCTTGAAGCGGCTCAGCACGTCCAGAATCTTCCGGTCGGAGCCCGGCTCACCCTGCATGTCCTGGTCGAAGACTTCGATGGCGAACACGCCCTTGGCACCCGCGACGATCTCCACCTGCGCTGTCTCGCTGATGTAATCGCCGGTGATCAGCGTACCGGTATGCTCCGGCTCGAAGGTGTTCATCACCCGAAGCGGAATCTCGTTCTGACGGAGGCCCTTGCCGGCCCGGGGGTGAATCGCTTCCATCCCCAGGTTGGCGAGCTGATCCGCCACGTCGTAGTTGGTCCGGCCCAGCGGCACCACCTTGTCTTCGCCAACGATTTTCGGATCGGCGGAGCTCAGGTGATATTCCTTGTGGATGATGGCTTCGCGGGCATGGGTAATCACCGCCACCCGGCTGAAGGTCATCTCGCTGTAGCCCCGGTCGAAGGTCCGCATCAGACCTTCCTTGCACTGGGCGTAACCGGTCACAATCGGCAACTCGCGGGTCAGATCGACGTTGTCGAACGCCTGCTTGAGCTTTTCGTCCAGCGGCAAAAGTTCCGAATCACGCCAGCCGGTCAGGTCGACAAAACGGGCATTGATGCCTTCCTGCTGCAATTTCAGGGCGGTGTTGAAGGCACTGTGGGCCTCACCGATACCTGCCAGCATCTCCCGAACCGTCAGCAGATGCTCTTCCAGCTGGAACTGGCCATAGGAGCACAGGCGCTGCAGATCGATCAGACATCCCCGGACACCTTCAATACGGTCGGTGATGAACTGGTCCGCCTGCTGTTTGAGCATCGGGTCCTCGAACAGCTCGCCGTTAAAATCGGTCAGGAACTGGATCAGCTTGGTGAGATCGTCGCCCCAGGCCCAGTCCGATTCGGCGTCGGCAAACAGGGCATAGACGCCCGGCTCGCCGGTCTTTTTGTGTTCCAGCAGTTCGTCGGTCACGCCGCCATAGGCGGACACCACGAAGATACGCTGGTAGAGGTCGTCCTTGGTACGCTGGCCAACAATGATGTTGTCGCGCACGGCCTCGTAGTTACTCATGGAAGTACCGCCGATTTTCTCGACGGTATGTTGTGCAGTAGTCATAAGTCGGCCTTCGCTATCCTGCGGAATGAATGTCCTGGAATGAAGGCGTCTTACGACGCCTCACTCACACCTTCCTGCATGATTTCATCGACACTCTCGGCCAGCAGGGCGGCACCTTTCTTCAGGTCTTCCTCGCTGGTGGTCAACGGCATCAGGCACTTGATGACTTCGTCATTGGGACCACTGGTCTCGATGATCAGGCCATGTTCGAAGGCACGCTTGGTAATCGGACCGGTCAGATCCGCGTCCTTCGCCTCGATACCCCGCATCATGCCACGACCCTTCATTTTGAATTCGGTCGGGTACTTGTCGCAAATAGCTTTCAGGGCATCGCCCAGTACCTTGGATTTCGCCTTCACCTCGTTGGCAAAGGCATCGTCCTTCCAGTAGGTCTCAACCGCAGTCCGGGCAGTGATAAACGCCATGTTGTTGCCGCGGAAGGTACCGTTGTGCTCGCCCGGATCCCAGACGTCCAGTTCCGGCTTGAACAGCACCAGCGCCATCGGCAGGCCGTAGCCACTCAGGGACTTGGACACGGTCACGATGTCCGGTTTGATACCCGCGAACTCAAAGCTGAAGAACTCGCCGGTACGACCGTTGCCCGCCTGGATGTCGTCCAGGATCAGCAGGATGTCGTGCTTCTTACACAGATCCGACAGGCCCTTGAGCCATTCAGCACGGGCGGCGTTCAGACCGCCTTCGCCCTGCACCGCTTCAACGATGACGGCAGCCGGCAATTCAACACCTGAGGAGCTGTCAGACAGCACCTTGTCCATGATCTTCAGGGTATCGACATCCTCGCCCAGGTAGCCGTCGTAGAACATGAAGTCGACATTGCCCAGCGGGGTGCCGACACCACCACGGTGGTGTTTGTTACCGGTCGCGGCGACCGCACCGGTGGTCACGCCGTGGAAACCGTTGGTGAAGGAGATGATGCCGGTACGGCCCTTCACCTTGCGCGCCAGCTTCATGGCCGCTTCGACACAGTTGGTACCGGTGGGGCCGGTGAACTGCATCTTGTAGTCCAGTCCGCGCGGCTCGAGGATATGCTTCTTGTACGACTCGATGAAGTCGTGCTTGGCCGTGGTGAACAGGTCCAGGCCCTGGCTGACGCCGTCGGCCTCGATGTATTCAAGCAATGCCTTCTTGAGGATGTCGTTGTTGTGGCCGTAGTTCAGTGAACCGGCACCGGCCAGAAAATCCAGGTACTCCTTGCCGTCTTCGGTGTACAGATGCGCATTCTTGGCGCGGTTAAAAATCACCGGAAAGGCACGGGAGTAAACACGTACTTCGGATTCGGTCGACTTGAAAATTTCCATTGTCTTGCCTCTTAGCATGTCAGGTTCGAGGTAAATGCGCGGGAGCCTGCCGGTTGGTATCTATCGGTCGCGACAAGCCCGCCGTGCGTTGGTTTAAGCCTTAACAGCGGGCCCACCTCGGGCGGCCCACCGGCTAGTCCAAATCACAGTCAGTCATTCACGATGCTTGATCGTGAACTCAGGGCTCTCAGACAGGCTTCGTGAAAGGCCCGATGCGCAGCAGGAACTCGGAGTCGTGCTTGCCGCCAAAATGGGTCTCTTTCTCGAAGTGCTCGTGGTAGGTGAGCTCGGCTCCCATATCACGGGCGAATGAACGGAACAGCGCCCATGAGGCCTCGTTGTCGGCGGTGATGGTCGTTTCCATGTGGGTCACGTCTTTGCACGCATCCCGGGAAACGATCTCTTTCAGCATCCGCTTGGCGAGACCCTGTCCACGACCTTTCTCGTGAACGGCCACCTGCCAGACAAACACGGTCTCGGGCTGTTGGGGAGGGATGTATCCGGAGATAAAGCCGACCAGATCGCCTTCCTTCTCCGCGGCCACGCCGGTTTCGGCAAAGTGGCTGCACTGCAACAGGTTGCAGTAAATCGAGTTGGGGTCCAGCGGGGGGCATTCCGCCACCAGCTGGTGAAGCCGGAAGCCATCATCCTTCGTCGGTTTGCGGAGGCTGATGGCGGTGGTATTCGAACCTTCTGATGTCATAACGTGATCAATTCGCTTCAAAAGTTAGTGCTGAATTATATAGACCACAAAATATATTTCAAGTCAGCGGAAAACAGGCCCTCTGCCGAGAACCCTGCCTCGTCCTATCAATAATAGACCCGATTGCAGCATTCGCCAGTGACATTCGGATGACAGTCAGGCAAGGAACCGGACATCGCCGGGCAGCAGGGTCGTCCCCCCCAGGAGCCGGTTGCGATAGGAGAGCGCGGCGTCGGAACCGGGTGGCCAGAGGGCATCGAACCGCTCCATCCACGCCTCATGATCAAAGGCGACTGGCTGCAGCGAAAACTGCAGATCGTGACAGTCTGTCGCGACGACAGGCTCAACGGCGCCGTCTGCAGCACTGATACGGGCAATCAGACCCCGGCGGTCCGAACTCAGGTTACCCATGCCCGCGGATCCGTTGTTCACCACTACCCGTTCTCGTCCGTTAACACTGCCAGTCCAGAGCACAGGCAGGCAGGTATGTGTGCAGACAATGGCATCCGCACCGGTCGCCTCGAACCAGGATTCGAGCTGTTTTCGATTGCCGTCTGCGAACGCCTCATGGGCCAGACCCCAGCCGGCTATAGACTCCGGATCGCCGTGCAGCACCAAAATCTTTAGGCCTCCAAACATCAGGCATCGGAATCGGGGCAGTCGACCCAGTTTTTCCATCAGGTCCGGCTGATCCCTGGCAATGTCCTGCAGCCTGGAAATGATGCGATTGGAACGTTCGACGACGCCCTGATCGACAAAATCCGGATAGGCGCAACCACACCCCGCACCCGGACTGGGATTCGCCAGCTCATACTCGACGTTCCCGAGGCAGGCCATATGTCGCAACACCCGGGCGTTGATCTCGCGGAACAGGTCGTCGCTGGCGTTGAACCAGTTGAAGTCACCATTGAAGACCAGCCGGACTCTGCGTCCGTTACGCGCCTCCTCAGCAGCCATTCGCTCGATTTCATTCAGGGCCTCAATATTCCCGTACAGTCCGCCAACGACGTAGAGCACATCTTCCGTGATCCGGACGGGATCGTCGCCCAGCCGCGACGGGGAATATCGGTACGCCAGGGGACAGCTGCGCCCTTCCTCCATGGATTCAGGCCTCCCCGGCTGCCAGTGAACGACCCGCGAGCCGGCGGATCGCCAGGGGCAGGAAGAAACCGGCGCTACAGATCAGGAAGCCCCGGGCATTCACACCGAGCAGGAGCGCGTATTTGCCATCACCGATCGCCCAGCTCGCCGGGATCATGCCAATGGCCAGCAGAACGCCCAGTACCAGTCCGGACCAGAAGCTCAGGTGAAAACTCCAGGGCGACCATCGGGTAAATCCGTAGAACAGGAACACCGGCGCCAGCCCCATCACCATGGTCCCTGAAATCGTGGTCGCCTTGAGGATATCGGTACCGGCAAACATCGGGATGTTCCCCAGAAGGGCAAACACCACCATCACGACCGCGCCCACGCGCACACTGGGCAGGCGGTCCCTGGCCCGCTGTGCCAGGCGGGGCAGATCCACCGCCATGGACTTGGCCAGCGAGGTAAAGGTGGAATCCAGCGTTGAGCCTGCGGACGTCATCATGACCACGCTCATGAAGAACAGAGCCGCCAGACCGAGCGACTGCCCCACCGCCGCCGGCGCATTGCCCATGGGATCCAGCCCCTGCAGCCGGGCATGCACACCCACCAGACTGAAGATGAATACCGCAACAAACCCGAGCAGACCGGCCACCACGAAGCTCTTGAGCATGGTTTTCTCCCGGTTCACAAAACCCCGGTCCGTCAGCACCGGATCGTGGAAGGGATAACTGAACATCTGCAGCAGTGCCACAAGCAGCAGGTCAAACCCGGCATCCAGGCGAAATTCGCCATTGCTCAACAGAGCGCTGGTGTCGTTGGCCGGTATGATGAGGAACAGGACGGCGCCCACGAAGAAAACGAACACCACCGCCTGGATCACGTCGGTAAAAATCGAGGACCGCAGACCGCCCTTCAGGCTGTAGGCGAGGGTGAACACGGTAAACAGCATGGCCGCGGTGTAGTACTGCCATTGCCCAGGCAGCCCGAAGTAGCCACCCACCACCGCGGTGTTACTCCAGACTTCGTTATAGAGCCGGATCAGAATCGCCGCCGCAAACGCCAACGCCGCCAGCCGGCCGAACCGGGAGGTGAGAAAGTCCTGCAGACTCCGCGCCCCGGTCTGCGTCCGGATCAGGTAAATGATGTAACCAGCCACCGGAATCGACAGCCAGTAACTCGCGTAAGCCAGCCCCCCGACTACGCCGTAGGCCGCCCCAAGATTGGCCGCGTTGGTCACCGACTTGGCGAAAATCCAGCTGATAAAAATACTCGCCGTCAGTGACCACTGACCCACCGGATTGCCCTGATCATCCGCGCCTTTGTAAAACGAATTCGCATTCTTGCTCTTCGGCGACAGCACGTACATCACCACGCCGTACACCAGCAGGAACCCCCAGAACAGGGAGGCTTCAGTAAAGTTCATTGTTCGTTCCAGCTCTTTGTTTTTGGACCCGGGACATCGCCCGGGATTACATCATTCGGAGATAACGTAGCTGGAAGGTAGGGAGACCAAAAAAACGCCCGTGAACCCATCCGTGGGGGGCTTGGTCGCGCCATCCCTGGCGCTCCACATTTTTTGGTCTCCCTACCTCCCATCTCCTCGTTCAACCATGGCAGTTCAGTCCCCGAGTCCGTGAGATCACCCGAACGCCAAAGAAATCTTTGCTTTTTTCTTTCTTCACGACTGGCAAAGCCGTTTCCGCGGTCTGGGGGTGGGGGTTCTTTCTCCGCCAGAAAAACGTGTCCGAGCGAAGCGAGTTGTTTTTCCAAGGAGAAAGAACCCCCACCCCAAGACCGCCAATGCCCAGCTATCAGTCCTACCGAATCAAGGCGCCGAACAACTAGCCCCGAACCGATAACAGGCAAAACACCGGTGATGCCGCAACATAATCCTCTCGTCCATGCTCTCGGCCAACGTGCCCCCCAGGTCATACTGCGGATCGTCATCCACCAGCGTGCACGCATACACCCGCACCTGATCGTCCTTTTTCACCAGCATCCGGGTATAGGTGCACATGAAATGGGCCCGCGACTCTTTTGTCGGATACTTCTCCATGCAGGTTTCTGTCACCTCCGGACTGCCGTCCTCCGAACCGGGTGTACCCAGATCCGGAAAGGCCGTGAACGCCAGATCCTCGGGAATTCGCCACTCCCGGAAAATGGCCCGGAACGCGGCTTCCACGTCCGCCGGAATCTCCGTCGGATCGGTCTGACGGGCGATCGATACCTTGAAGCCCTGATCGATCAGCCAGCGGATGCCCTCCAGCGCCTGCTCAAAACTGCCCTCGCCGCGATCCTTGTCGTGGCGGGCGCGGTCCGGAAAATCGAGGCTGACCCGGAAATGGATCGGATACGGGTTCTGCAGCAACGGCAACACCTGGTGCCGGCGCTTCAGTAGCGGTTCGGTGGCGTTGGTGAGTACGAAGCAGGGCCGGTGTTGGCTGGCGTAATCCAGGATGTTGACGAAATCCCGGATCACAAACGGCTCGCCACCGGTGAAGGAAAACTGCTCCACCCCCATGTCGAGGGCTTCGTGGATAAACGGCTTTACGTCAGAGAGCTTCATGCCCGGGATACGGCCATCACCCGGATGAGACCCCTCCAGGCAGAACGGACAGGCCAGATTGCAGGCCGTGCCCGTGTGGATCCAGAGCTCTTTCAGCTGGTCCGAATCGATGTAGCCACGGGGATCACCGTTTCGGGTATGGGTCCAGCTGTCCGAGGCCCTGGGTTCCAGGACCTCCACAGCGGGGATACGTCTACGCGCCTCTCGGGCTTCGGTCAGGGGCATATCTGCTCCTCATGCTTGAACGACTTCCATTCCACTGACACCAACGCAACGGCTTTGTTACACGCCTTTGCCAGCAGACATCTGTTTACGGTTGGCCTGGCCGGACTTGCCCCGCCGCCAGCCATGGAGTTTCTCCAGTAACCTGAGCACGCCCGCTGGCGCGTGGGCGCGCTTCCATTCACCGGCAGCGTATTTGGCTGCCTCGTTCCAGGTCGGGTAGGGGTGAATGGTCCCCAGAATCTTGTTCAGCCCGAGGCCGTGTTTCATCGCCAGGGTAAACTCCGCCAGGATCTCACCCGCATGCGCGCCGACCACCACGGCTCCGAGTATCCGGTCTTTGCCCGGCGGGGTGAGCACCTTGATAAACCCCTGCGCCTCGCTTTCCGCAATCGCCCGGTCGAGATCATCCAGCCGGTACCGGGTCAGCTCGTAGGCAATGCCTTTCTCTTTGGCCTCTGCCTCACTGAGCCCCACCCGAGCCACTTCCGGCGAAGTGAAGGTTACCCACGGCATCACCCGATAATCCACCTTGAAGCGCTTGAACTGGCCAAACAGCCCGTTCACCGCCGCATACCAGGCCTGGTGCGCGGCGGCATGGGTGAACTGGTAGGGGCCGGCGACATCGCCACAGGCAAAGACATTCGGATATCGCAGGCTCATGTCTTCTTCCACCGGCACCGTGCCATTGGGCAAGGTCTCGATCCCGAGCCTCTCCAGGTGGAGGCCCGAGGTATTGGCCGCACGGCCAACGGCGACCAGCACCTCATCGAAGGGAATCCTGACCCGTTCGCCCTCGTGTTCGCAGTAGGCGACCTTCTCACTCTCTTCTATCCGGAACTCCGCGGCAGCATGGCCCAGAAGAACGCGGATGCCGTCCTCTTCGAACTGTTTTCGGACCATGTCCGCCACGTCCGCATCTTCCCGGGGCAGCAAACGCTCACCCCGTTCCACCTGAACAACCTGGCTCCCGAGCCGGGCAAAGGCATGGGCCAGCTCGCAACCGATGGGGCCACCGCCCAGCACCAGCAGACGTTCCGGCTGATCCTGAAGTTCCCACAGGTTTTCGGAGGTCAGCGGGTTCATGTCTTTCAGGCCCGGAATCGGGGGCATGGCCGGTTTACCGCCGGTGGCCACAACGATACTCCTTGCGGTCAGCCTCTCGGTACGACCATCCGTGTGCGTCACTTCCAGTTCCCAGGGAGATACGAAGCTGGCCTCGCCAGAGATGCAATCCACACCCAGCTTGCGGTAGCGCTCCGGGGAATCGTGGGGCTCCACCTGGGCAATGACATCCTTGACCCGGTTCATGATGTTCCTGAACGAACCTTTCACCGGGACCGCTTCCAACCCGTAACGATTGGCATGACGCAGCGTATCCGCCGCCCTGGCACTGCGGATGAGCGCCTTGGAGGGCACACAACCCGTATTCAGGCAATCGCCACCCATTTTGTCTTTCTCGATCAGTGCCACTTTCGCTTTCACAGCCGCTGCGATATAGGCGGACACCAGCCCGGCGGAGCCGCCACCAATGACCAGCAGGTTGTAGTCAAAGTGCGTCGGCTTCTTCCAGCCCGCATACACTTTACGGCGGCGTAGAAAGCCCACAACGAACTTGGCGATGAGAGGAAACAGGCCGAGGAGGGCAAAGGACACGAGCAGGTCGGCGGAAACGATATCGCCCGTAGACTGGATCTGACCAAGCTGGGTACCTGCATTTACGTAGACAAAAGTGCCCGGCAGCATGGTAATCCAGCTAATCAGGGCATAGGTGCACAGTTTCATGCCGGTCAAGCCCATGGCCAGGTTGATCAGGAAAAACGGAAAAACCGGCACCAGACGCAGAGTTGCCAGGTAAAAGGCACCATCTTTTTCGATGCCCCTGTCGATCTTGGCAATGGTGTCCTTGTAACGCTGCTGCAAGGTATCCCTTAACAGGAAACGCGCCACCAGAAACGCCAGTGAAGCACCCACGGTCGACGCAATGGATACCGCGGCCAGGCCATACAAATTTCCAAAGAAGGCACCTCCGGCCAGGGTCATGATGGTTGCACCGGGCAAGGAAAGAGCGGTCACAAGCACATAAATTGAAGCATAACCGAGAACCGCCGCCAGGAGGTTCCGACCAATCCACTGTGCCACCGCCGCCTGGTTGGCCTGAAGATTCTCCAGGGTAAGCAATTTATCGCCGTCAAGGCCGATAAATAAAGCCACGATCGCAGCAATAACCAGAACGAGTAAAAGCTTGCTTCGATTCATATTCATTCCTGTAAAAGATCTATAAAACAGTACGCTGTTATTGCCTAGACACGATCACCCGCTGGAAATTACATCGTCCTTGAATTAATATTTTTGAGCAATCACTACAAATTATCGGAACTTTTCCGGAATACGAACCACTATAAAAACACCGTGATTCAAACCAGATTGACGAGGAAAGGAAACCCATGGCCACCCCGGTGCACCTGGAAACCGAAGTGTCACTGATCGATGCGCTCAAGCGCGGTGATTCAGCAGCGTATGAGACAGCCGTGCGCGAATACTCTTCCGGTATGCTGGCGGTCGCCCGGTTTTACCTCGATCCCTCAAGCGCGGAAGAGATTGTCCAGGACTGCTGGGTGACCGTAATTGATGCGGTTCAGAAGTTTGAGGGACGCTCAGGACTCAAAACCTGGCTGCACCGCATCGTCGCCAACCGCTGCAAGAACCGTCTTCGCACCGCCAACCGGGAAGTTCCAACGGAATTTTCCGAAAGCCTGGAGCCCGAACTGGCAAACCGCTTCAACGCCAAAGGGCGCTGGAACCTGCCGCCGCAACTGCAGTTTCACGACTCCGCAGACACCCTCATGGAGAACGGTGCCCTCAGCGACTGCCTGGACAAACACCTTTCCGCCCTGCCGGAAACCCAGCGCTCTGCCCTCATGCTCTACGAGGCCCACCAACGCAAATCCGAAGATGTCTGTAACATTCTCGATGTCAGTGCCTCTAACCTGCGTGTTCTTTTACACCGTGCGAGGCAGAAGATCTTTCTCATGGTGGAAACCTTCCAGGAGACAGGCGAATGTTAATGTGCAGGGATCTGGCGACCATCGCCAGCGACTACATCGACGGCGAGCTCAGCGGCCGGCAGAACCTGTCTGTAAAAATGCACCTGCTCATGTGCCGGGACTGCCAAACATTTATCGGCAACCTGCGGGCAAGCAGCGAACTGATGAACGCCCACTCTTCGAGGAAGCTCAGCAACGAGTTTCTACGCCGGATTGATGAGCGGGTTGCACGGGCTCTTGCAGAGAAAAAATCAGAAAACCAGAACCAAAGCTGACGTGGCTTATTGAACGCCACTATCGGATGATGCCTGCGTCTTTCAGGCGCTGTTCAAATCGACCGACCGTGAAGCCGTGCATCCGCTGACCGCCAATGATGAAAAAGGGTGTGCCCCGGCCGCCCAGCCGTTTGAAAGCGCTTAGCGCCGCGTCTGACGAAGTGATATCAAACTCACGATAATCAATTTCGTGAGCGCGCAGATACGCCTTGGCCGCCTCGCATCCCGGACAGAAGGGTTGGGAAAAGAGGTAAATCTGAGAGCCAGACGCAGCCCCGGCCGACTGGCCACCAACAAGAAGCCCTATGGACACTGCAACGGCCCGCAACAGTTTCTCGATGCGCATTGTTTCCTTCCCTAAACTGACGGAACTATGGGGGAGATCATCGTTCAATTTGCCGCACGGTCAGAACCTGCCAAACTCTTGCCTGGACGCCTTTCTCGCTTCTTCGTGAACAGCTTGCTCAGCAGCTTCCGTCGCCCGAAGCAGATACAGATCCTTGCTCACGCTGGTATAGGTGGACACCAGGTACGGCACGCAATAGGTCAGCACGACTTTTAGCCAGTTGATCGAAGCCGGGCCGGTCAACGCTTCCCATTGATTGATAAACACCAGGAGCGTACCGACCACCGCAGCCAGCCGGGCGGCACGCCGAGGCGTGCCATCGCTGAAAGCGAGCTCGCATGCCGCTCCGCATCGGCGAAAAGAGTGAGCATATTTCCATTGGAAAGGCATTAAAACCTCGCTGTCAGCCCAGTGTTATCTGAAAAACGCCTGAAAGACCCGCTCGGTCTGGGGCGATCTGAGGTCGTCCAGGCCAACGAGGAGAATGTCTGGCGCCCGGCTTTCGGAGGGAAACCCGACTCGCTTGCCGGGAAATACCTCGGCAAGGTCTTTGCCAAGCGATTTAATCGCCATATCCGGCTTAAGCAAGGTTGCCACCACTAAGGGCACATCATCCCAGGTATTTTTTACCAGTTTAAGCACATCCTCAAAACTTCCCGCTTCCGAGGTCACGCTACTGGACACAATAACACCGGCGGGCCTTCCTGAGGATTTTCCGGCGACCGGCGCGAAGCCAATTTTCGTCAGCAGTTCTGTCATCGGTTTACGGATGAAAGGGTGGGGGCGGGCAAGCACAACTTCTCTAGGCATAACAAACTCCTGACGAACCGATTCAGCGTGATGATAACGTCAAGACACCAACCGGGCTTATTTGTTACACCCATTCATCAGCGCGACACATTAACGGACGGCCGGGCTGTAACATTTTTTGTGAATATCTGTCTTCGTAAAAACTATAGGAACCGTGAAACCGGAGGCCACATGCTACTGAATTGGTTGTCGAGGCGGCTGGCCGCCTATCTCTCCAAACAGATCCAATGCCACTCCGTAAGGACCTCCACCTGGCAAGCGCTGCAGAGCACTATCCAGCCAGGCGACGTGCTGTTGGTGGAAGGTAAGACACGAATCAGCATGGCGATCAAATACCTGACCCAGTCGACCTGGTCCCATGCCGCCCTGTATCTGGGCCCGGATGCCGGGCTGAGTGCTGGCGATGGCGAATCAAACGTTCTGGTTGAGGCGGATCTTGAGGAAGGCATTCGATCACTGCCCCTGTCCTTTTACCGACACACCCATACCCGTATTTGTCGGCCGGTTGGGCTCAGTGACCATGACCTGCGACACCTGGTCGACTACGCGAAAAGCCGACTGGGGCATCAATACGACCTGAAAAACGTCTGGGACCTCGCACGTTACCTCTGCCCCACGCCGCCGGTACCCAACCGTTTCCGCCGATCCATGCTGGCCCTGGGCAGCGGTGACCCAACGCGAGCGATCTGCTCCACGTTCATTGCCGAGGGCTTTCAGTCAATCCGGTATCCGATTCTGCCGGAGCGCCTCGAAGATGAAGACGATCACCCGGATGCCGAGGCCCAACGGCGTGAGTCTTTCCAGATTCGTCACCATTCGCTGTTTGCCCCACGGGATTTTGACGCTTCGCCCTATTTCGAGGTTATCAAACCCACCCTGGCGCAGGGATTCGATTACCGGCAATTTCAGTGGGCGGAATGAGCCGTCCCTTCATGCAGTATCCGGATCGACCTCGCTCTGGAATCCGGCCAGCCTGGGCTTGCCCAGGAGAAAACCCTGCAGTTCGTCGCATCCCGCCAGAACAAGCCAATTAGCCTGTGCCTCTGTTTCCACACCTTCGGCAATGACCTCACACCCCATGTTGTGCGCCATCGTAATGATGGTGTTGCACAGAACTTGATCCTGTTCATTGTGTGGCAAACCCGTTACGAATGTGCGATCAATTTTGATTCGAGAGACGGGCAGGCTCTTGAGGTAGGCCAGGGACGAATAGCCCGTACCAAAGTCGTCCACGGCCAGAGCCAGACCTTGCTCACGGAAGCGGTTCAGGGTGGCCATGGCGCGCTCAACATCCTCCATCAAAGCGGTCTCGGTTATTTCCAGCTCCAGCTGCTGGGCGCCAACTTCGAAGCGACTTAGCTGACGGGATATCCGGTCTGCAAGCCCAGGATCATGGAGTTGCAAGGCAGAAACATTGACCGCGATACGGCCCATAAATCCCTGATCCGACCAACGCTTCAATGCCTCCACGGCCTGTTCGAGAACCCAGTCGCCAATTTTCAGGATCAGACCGGTTTCCTCAGCGAGAGGAATAAACTCTGTCGGAGAAATCGCGCCGAGCAGGGGATGATGCCAGCGCAGAAGGGCTTCAAATCCGGTGTTCCGTCGGAGACGATCGAACTGGGGCTGAAAGTACAGCTGCAGCTGATGGTTCTCCACAGCAGTCTTGAGACCGTGAATCAATGCCTGTCTGTGCAGAACCTGGTCGCCGAATTCCGAGGCAAAAAACTGCACCCGCTGGCTCGGCGATTTTTTCGCCCGATGCATGGCGATTTCCGCAT
>NZ_APAT01000022.1 GCF_000347775.1 Marinobacter santoriniensis NKSG1 | reverse complement strand
TCCGCATGACTGAGCAGCGTCCGGGCATCCTGCCCGTCCAGGCCAGAAATCGCCACGCCCGCACTGAATTCAAACTCGAACGTTTTCCGACCAATCTGGATCGGTCGCTGACACGATTCAATAACGGTTGAAATCCGCGCTTCAAGATCGATTGGCGTCCGCGCTCTTTCTTCGACCAGGAGTCCGAAAACATCACCTCCCAGCCGCGCGACACGGCCATGATCAGCGCTGAAACCGGCAACACGACGAGCAATCTCCTGCAGCACCCGATCGCCCGTCTCGTGGCCTGCAAGGCCGTTCAGGGTCTGGAAATCATTCAGTCCGAGCACCAGTACGGCCTCCTTACCTCTGCTATGTTCTGAACTGCCGAAATGACTATTCAATTGCTCTTCGAACAGGCTTCGGTTGGCAAGGCCGGTGAGCTGGTCATAGAGGGTGCGGATTTCCAGCTCCTTCTCGGTTTTGCGCAGGGTACGGGTTCTTGCTTCGAGCAGTTGGTCAAGCTCTTGGTTTAACCGTTTGAGGCGTGCAAGATAAGCCGCATTCTGTTTCAGCAGGCTGTTAAAAACACGCTCCACTTGTCCAAATTCATCACTGCGCCCGGCAGGTGTGAGGTATTCCAGAGGATGTTCGGCGTCCTCGCCGGCGCGGGAAATGCGATCCCGGAGTCTCAGTAACGGAGACAGCATCATCCGGTCGATCACGAACATGGTCACAGCGGTCACAAAAACGGCGATCAGCAGCGACAGGCCCAGTATCCGGAACACAAAGGCCACGAGCTTCGACGGAACATTACTGACATCTATCCGGGCAAGGACCTCATAACCGGAGAAACGCACGTCAGAGCGCCAGGCCAGATCAATCGTTCCCTTCGATGTTCTGGGCGCGGCCCGAAGCAGGCCGTCGGCGGGGTAGGACGTGTCAATGGCCTCTCCAACCCGGTATTCGGTTCCATTTCGGCGCAGTGACACACCCGTCAACGGACTGCTGGTCAGCAGCGATTCCAGGGCTGATTCTGGCACATCCTGACCCTGGGCAGCTTTGATCAGCGTGACGATGGCCTGGCTCACTATATCCACGCGACTTTGAAGGAGACCTTCCTCGTAATTTCGATAGGACGGAATCAGGATGGCGACTTCGATTACGAGAATCGCCGCAAAAGCCGCGAACGTGAGATTTCGGCACAGCCGGCACCCAGCGAGCTGTATCGCCCACGCTCTTGGAGATCGCCTTGTCAACGGTTGATCGGTTTTATCCGAGGCGTCGTTGATTATATCGATCTCGGGGTCCACCACCCATTTCATACGCCCCTCGTCGTTGGCCTGTTCTTTTCAATGAGACACCGCAAAAGCGAAGTCATTACACGAGGCGAAGCGAACGCACACGAGGGCATCGCGGAAATACGACGCCGGACAGTCCGGCAGGGCGCCGGCGGATGGGTCACGACCAGAGAGCTCATAAAAAAAAGGTGGAGACAAGCTCCACCGCAAGGGTCTGCGACCCAACCAACACCACAACAACGCTCTGAAAGCAGCGCCCTTTAACCGCAGCGCGCTCGTAATATTTCACAGACACCCGATGAGGCGAAGTGTTACAACGTCCAGGACATTTTTACGGCGTAACCCCTCACAATGCGCACGAACCGTGTCAGAAGGGCCGGATTGCGGGGCTTTGTCATGCACTTTCCGGACGGAACTATTCCTCGAAGATCAACCCCTCCGGCCTTGCGCCCAACTCCTCAAGGGCAGCCATAATGCCCTTGTTGAAAGGGCCGGGGCCGCAGACGTAGAACACCTGATCAAAATCCCCGACGTGGGATTTCAGGAACGTCTTGTCGATCACGCCGTCCAGAAAGATCGCGTCATCCGACGGTTTTTCCTCGGTGATGACGCTGACAAACCGGTCGCCCAGGATGGCCCTGAACTCTTCCTTCAAAATCACATCCCGCTCGGTCTTGTTGGAAAAGATCAGGCGGTTGTTGCCGATCTCGCCCTTGCGGTGCAGGTCCCGGAGAATGGCGATAAAGGGCGTCACCCCCGCGCCGCCGGCGAGAAAGGTGCCTTCGCCCTTGTACGTGATGGTGCCCCAGGGGTCGCCAATGATCAGCCGGTCGCCCGCGCTGAGTGTCCCGATCTGATCGGTCACGCCACCGTGGTCCGGGTAGATCTTGATGACGAATTCCAGATAGGGGTCGGTGTCCAGGGACGTGAACGTAAAGGGCCGCCCTTCGTCCCGCCAGCCCTCGCGATCAACGGCTACCTCCGTGGCCTGGCCGGGGATAAACGTATACTCCTCCGGCTTTTCCAACCGAATCTGCCGGACGTCGTGAGTGACTTCCCGAATGTCCTGAATGTTCAGCGTGTAGCTCATGGCTCACCTCACGGTTGGTGTATGAGTAGACATGCACGTCCAGGTACATCTCCTTATAGTCATCGGTACGATCGTCTCCGATTTCAAGATTGGTGGCGCGGATTCGCCTGGGCCTCCTTCTGCAGATAAGCCACAATGTCATCGGACTCGTAGAGCCAATGATCCTCGCCATTTCGTTCAATTCTCAGGCAGGGCACCGTCGGTTTACCCCCTCCTCGAACCAGTTCGTCCCGCGCGCCGGAACTCGTCAGAAGATTCTTTTTATCAATGTCCAGGTCATGCTTTACCAGCGCCCACTGGACTTTGGCGCAAAATGGGCAGGTAGGGGTGTAATACAACGTTAAGCCCTGCTGGTGAACCGACCCTGAATCTTCGGAGTTTGTGGTGTCAGTGGAATCGCCGAACAGACGTTTGAAAACGTGAAGCATTCTTTAAACGCTCCTCGAATAAAAGATGACCAAACTGATTTTGGATCCATCGACGGCAGACGCATCTGTCGAGTGCGGGGCAGGTTGATTACGCCGTCAATGATTACATTGGCCACACCAATCTTTTTCGGCCCGAGCTGCCTCGCCAGGGATTGGATCAAGCCGAGCTGCACTTGAGCGCTATGCGCGACTGGAGTACCCATGTTCAGTGCCCGACTGGCCGTTAAGCATCCGGTAACTCACGCCCAGCGCCAGGCCCCAGATCAGATGTAACACAAGGGTCGCCACAGACGCCATCACGCCGATACCAAGCCCGAACAGGCCCTGACCTGCGATGGGCATGACCACAACCATCATCAGCAACCAGGCCAGAACACTGAAGCTCAACGCCTTGGGCAGGGCCGACGCACCCGGAAGTTTTGCGTAGAGAAGCGCAAACAAAACACCCCAGATCAAGCTGCCGATGACAAAATGCAGCACCCACCCGACAGCCGGGGAAGCGGGCATGCCGGCCATGCCATGCGCCATCTGGGTTAGCATGGCGATGGCATTCATCTGCGGCATGACGCCCATCATGGATTTCAACACCATAATGATGGAAAGAATTACGGTGGCAATGAAGCCAGCGCCAATTGCCTTTATGTATGAACCCATTGCAAAACCTCCTGGTCTGCTCTTTGTGTCATTCTGAACGTCGCCGGTCGAAGACCTCCGGGTTACCTCGCCGGCCACTCACGGCGCCCTCGCCTAACAGACACATCAATGCGGACACTGTTACACCACTGATTCCGGTTCGAACCTTTTTTGAGCAATCGCTCATTAATAGGGTAAGCTCATTAATTTCCCCGGAGGCCTGATGATGAGTCAGAAAAAACCCGTGCTTGTGTTTGATGTCATCGAGACCATTTTCTCGCTGGAGGCCTTGTCCGGAGCCTTCAAGGTGGAAGGGTTGCCTTCTCACACCAAAGACGTGTTCTTCGGGCAGCTGCTGAGGGATGCGTTCGCCACCTCCACCACCGGGACCTATGTTCCGTTCGTTGAGATGGCGCGGGGCACACTTGAGGTCCTGCTAACCAACCTCGGCGTGCCGTCCCCGGAGGCCGTGGCGGGACGGATTCTGCCGGTTTTCGGCCAACTTGAGGCACACCCCGATGTCCACGAGGCGCTGGCCCTCGCCCGATCCCGGGGCATGGGCGTGCTGTTTTTCACCAACGGCTCGACAGCCAATACCCAGGCGCTGGTGGAACGAAACGGCCTGACCGATCACGTCGATCATATTTTCTCGATTGAGTCGTGCCGGCAGTGGAAACCGAAGGAAAGCGCCTACCGGGCGGCCGTAGAGCGTGTGGGCAGCGAGCCGGGCCACTGCGCCATGATCGCCGCCCACGCCTGGGATACGGCCGGCGCGATGAACGCCGGTATGTTGGCCGGCTGGGTGCGCCGTCAGGACCGACGGTTTCATCCAGCCATGACCAAACCAACCTGCACCTCCGACAGCCTCGTTGAGCTGGTGGACAGCCTGTCGGATCGGCTGAGTAGTATAAATGGCACTGGCCCTAAAACTTCCTCCGGGCCTGCCGACTAGCGCTTCGCTCAGTCTCTCTTAAACACACTGCCACTGAAATTGGACGGCCGGTTCAGCGACCAGTCGTAATCGATATAATCCAGACTGGACGTCTTTGCCACTTCAGCGGCCGTGTCGTTATCGGCCCAATGGCGGATAAAGCCCCGAACCGAGCCTGCCGCATCCACAAAATCCTGCTCGTACCACTTGAACAGTTCAGTCACGTAGAGCGTGTCGCCCTGAATCTTGAGGTGATAAGGGGTGCTGAATGCCCGGCGGGTGTTCTCCTTGAGCATCTCCTCGAGGTTGTCGGCGGTGTAGATCTGCTGCCTTAGCGGGGGGCAGCCCACAGAGGCGCAGTTGACGGCAAAGTGCACGCGGGCATCTTTCCAGCCCCGGTCGGCATAAGACTTGCCCAGCAGACGGCCCTTTTCAATGTCGTTGAGGGACATCTGTTCACTGCCGACAACGAACGTTTCCCGTTCGAACACACTGTCGACAAAGGGATTCACTCGCCCGCCATAGTCCCAGACCGACGACACCAGCTTGCCGTCTGGCCGGTCGGTCAGGATCTCTGAGAGCATGAAGAAATTGTACGCGTTGATCCAGAATGCAACGGTCTGCTCGCGCCCGTCCAGTGAGTCTGGGTCAAAATCCCGAAGCACCGCGGTTTGCTGGGCGATGGTCTGTGCAACCTGCTCGTCAGCCAGCGCCGCCGTGTAATCAAACGCCGACACCAGGCCGTCGCCTGGCAGGGTCTGTTCGACCAGGTAATCGTTCAGCAGCTGCTGGTATCCCTCGTACAGGTTGTCATTCACTCCTGCCAGCGCCCAGGCCGGCATCATGACAACAACCAGGGTCAAAATCGGAAGACTCCGCATGCTTACTCCTCAATCTGTGCATCCAATCCGGTTCGGACATCCGGACGGTACAGACACTCGGGCCGCGCTGTTGTTACAGGGCCTGACCAATTTTGCACGCTACGTGTAACACAACAAGTGCTGCCGGGTCTGTAGGTCTGAATAAGACTCACCGGGAACATTTGCCATGAAAAAGCGGAATCTGTCCACGGATTCGTTGATTGGCGTGGGGTTACGCATCCCCCACCACAGCCAGCTGCTCAGCCAGCACCCTCCGATTGGCTGGCTGGAAGTACACAGCGAAAACTATTTCGCCGACGCACGCCTGAGAAACGAATTGACCGAATTCGCGCAGCATTACCCCATCAGCCTGCATGGCGTCGGTCTTTCTCTGGGCTCCACCGACCCGCTGGACCGGGGTCATCTCAAGCGGCTGGCGTCACTGATTGATGCGATTAATCCCATACTGGTGTCCGAGCATCTGAGCTGGAGCAGCATCGACGGAGCCTTTCTCAACGATTTACTCCCGCTGCCCTACACGCCGGAGACCTTTCGGCACTTTGCGGACCGTGTCGATGCGGTCCAGCAAGTCATCGGCCGGCAACTGCTGATCGAGAACCCCTCAAGCTACCTCCAGTTCACCGCCAGCACGATGGATGAGTGGACCTTTTTCGGCACGCTCCCCGAGGCGACCGGGTGCGGCTTACTGCTGGATCTGAACAACCTGTACGTGGTGAGCCAGAACCAGGGTTTCGAGCCCGCGCTCTATCTGCGCGACATTCCGTTCGATGCGGTACAGGAAATTCACTTGGCCGGGCACGATCGCCAGCCCTGCCAAGGCGGCGGTACATTACTGGTCGATACCCACAGCGGCCCGGTATCCGATCCGGTCTGGGCACTGTACCGATCGGTTTTGAGCCATCACGGCCCGCGACGAACCCTGATTGAGTGGGACACCCGGCTGCCCGACACCCCCGAACCACTGCTGCGGGAAGCCGAGCGTGCCCGCACGATACTGGCCGAGGTGAGCCCGGGGAGGCATCCATGAATCTGAGAGCGTTCCAGCGCCACATGGCGCAAACCCTGCGAGGGCTGGAT
This sequence comes from Marinobacter santoriniensis NKSG1, assembly GCF_000347775.1. Classification (GTDB taxonomy): domain Bacteria; phylum Pseudomonadota; class Gammaproteobacteria; order Pseudomonadales; family Oleiphilaceae; genus Marinobacter; species Marinobacter santoriniensis. The sequence continues at coordinate 287,472 of NZ_APAT01000022.1, read as the reverse complement.
TCGACGGTCGGGCTGGCGCCGCTGTGCGACGGACCTGACGTGCAGGATCGTATTGAGATTTATCGATATCACATCTCCTCGACGCTGGCCGATGCCATTAACACGACCTACCCCATGACCCGCCGCTATATTGGTGACCCGCCGTTCGAACACTTTGTTCAACGGTTTGTCCGGGCTTACCCTCCAGAAACCGGCTGTCTGACGGACTATGGCGAAGCGGTATCGGCCGCACTGGCGGCGGAGCCCGAAATGCCAGTCGGGGCGGCGGACCTCGCAGCCTTTGAATGGGGTCTGGAACGGACGGGCCTTGCACGGTCGGCCACCCCATTTCCGTTCGGGGCGTTTGCCGCGCAGGCACTGAACCACCTCGAGGAGATTACCTTTGTATTAGCCCCGGGCGTCCGACTATTCCAGGCGGACTGGCCGGTTGTTGAGGCGTACGACCGCCTTCAGGAAGGGCGCCCGGTGGTGCCTGCCGCCGCTCAGCCGCATGCCATCTGGCTGCTACACCGGCATGCCCGTGGCGTGAGCGTATCGGAGGCGTCGGAGGCGCTCGTGGACATCGTGGCGTGCTGCACTAACGGGCAGCCTCTCGCCTCCTTGGGCGACAGCCTGGCCGACGAGCACGTCGATGCCCTATTCGATCTGGTCAACCGGGGCGTGATCGAATCGTTTGCCACCGATACGCCACCAGCCGGTCCAGGGACAGAGCCCCACCACCCCAAATGAGGTTGATCAGGAGCATCAGACCCCAGAGCTGGTGATCGTAAAACCCACCTTCCCAGAGTGTGGGATAGGAGATAACCGCCATGGCGTTGTACACGAACATGAACAACGCCGTCGGCCGGGACATCAGCCCCAACGCCAGGATCACCGGAGCCACCAGTTCAACGACGGTACCAACGTAGGCGGCCGTCACGGGCGGCAGCACCGGCACCTGATATTCGTATTCAAACAGGTACAGCGTGCTGGACCAACTGTCGATCTTCACCAGCCCGGCCCGAAAAAACACGTCGGCCACCCATAGCCGGGTGGCCAACAGCAGCAGGGGTATCGCGTACGTCGTCAGACGCTGCCCCCAGCGATCAATCGCAACCATCCACGCCATCATAATACGGACTCCTCCAGAAAAACGTCGCCCGCCTGAATGAGGGCGACCAAAGTAAGGCCAGGATCACTCACACCCCTGGCCTTACGCCCGGTAACGTCTCAGCCTTTGCTGCCGGGTGTCGTGCTGCCTCCGGCCAGCTTCTGACAAACCCCCTCGGGGACAGCCACGAACGCGTTCGGATCGTTATCGACTTTGCTGGTACCGGCGCAGGAACTGACCTTGGTGGCGCAGTCGTTCTTGCCGGCTTTGGCAACGCCGTAGCACTTCTCCATCCCGCCGTCCGCATACGCCGGCGCCGAGAGACCTACCGCCCCCATGGCAACCAATCCGGAAAACGCGCTGGCCAGCATGACTCGTCTTTTCATGATGACTTCTCCTTTCAATTCACTGTGTGGGATTCCTGAAACGGACAGCAGAACTGCACCGTCCTTTCTGAAGACACTGTGGTCCCGGGGTTGTTACAGCGGCAGAAGGTCTTCTTTAAATGGCGGCACGAAAGACTTTCAGATATGGCCATCCAGGTGCAGCCATTGGGACAATCGGGAGTGGGGACGTCGACGGAGGTAGAGTGGCAGGGTACTCATGACTATCAGGATGGTTACTGCGGCAACCACCGTAAGTACAGGGCTGAGTTCGAAACTCTGGCCCAGTCCGGCAAACACAAACGTCATTGGCAGCATGCCCACAGCGGTCGCCAGCGCATAACGCCAGCCCCTTATAGCCGTGACGCCCGCTGCATAACTGATCAGAGCGAAGGAGAACAGAGGAATCAGCCGGGTTAAAAGCACAGCAACAAATAAAAAGCGCTGGGAGCCCCGGGCTGAAAATACCGGGTTGTGGGCCAGCTTGCGCTGCACGGCCTCGCGTCCAAGAATGCGGGCCAGGTAAAAGGCAATAAGGGCCCCGGCGAGGGCGCCGACTACGGCAATAGCAGTACCGGTGAACATCCCATAGACCAGGCCGGCGGCGGCACTGATAGGCAGCGTGGGAATCGGCCCGACGACAACAGCAAGGATCATCATCAACATCAGGAGCAGAGGCCCAAGCATACCTTGACGTATCAGCCACTCTGACAGGGCGGTCGGTGCAAGGCTGGCTGGCATGCCCAGCTGTCGAAGGAGCAACCAGATAGCGACCATCAGTAACGCGACGATCGCCAGGAAGAAAAGACGGAAAAGCCACTGTGAACGGGTCATCAGGGTATTTTACCCGTCACCTGGGTATGGGGAAGGTACAGGCTTGCAGGCAGGCCATCTGGAATGAACCACATGGCCTGTATCTGCATTTTACCGATTCTTACTCCAGGCAAACTTCTTGAACGGCTCATCAACCGGTGTTTCGGCGATATGGTTGATATAGTTACTTATGGTTTTTTGTGACAGTGTCATGATGACTTCCAAAACCTGCCGATGCTCATAGCCCGCCTTGAAGAATGCATCCAGATCCTCCTGGCTCACGTTGCCCCGTTTGCGCATCACCGCCAGGGTAAAGTCGCGCAGCGCTTCAAGCTTTTCGTTTGGCAGTGGTGTTTCGTTGCGCAACGGCTCAATAATGTCGTCGGACACCTTCATCGCCTTGGCGATACCGGTATGTGCCGGCACACAGTAATGACAGGCATTCTCGACATTGATGGTCTGCCAGACCACAGTCTTCTCTTCATTATCGAAACTACTGTCCAGAACCAGCTGGTGCAGCTTCTGATAGGCCTCCAGTACCTGAGGCGATTCGGCCATCACCGCATGCAGACTCGGAATCATGCCAAAATTCTTCTGCGAATTCTCCAGAAAAGGCTTCGCGCCTTCCGGAGCAGAGTCAATATCGTGCAACCTGAAATCGGCCATAATCACTCTCCATTCATGAATGTTTGCTCAACAACGAAACCCTATCTGTTTTTGAATGGTCATTCAAGTTATAATTGAACAAATATTCAAGACAAGATGGATGGTGAAACGATGCCCAGACGCCCAGCCTATGATCGGGAGTCCGCCCTTTCTCGCGCCATCAGCCTGTTTTGGGAAAAGGGCTACCATGGCAGTTCAATGAAGCAGATCGAAGAGGCCCTGGATATGCGGCCTGGCAGTATCTACGCAACCTTTGGCAGCAAAGATGGCCTATACCTGGAGGCACTGACTCGCTACGCCGCAGCCGGCGGATCGGAACTGGCAGAACATATGGCCGATTACGATTCCATCGTCGACGGCCTCCAGGACTATCTTCGCAATATCGCCGTAAGCTGCACCCAAAAGGGCGTCGCCCCTTCTCGTGCCTGTCTCATCGTCAAAACCCTGCTTGAGTCCAGCAACATTCACGCGGGATTATCGGAACAGGCGCAGGCAATTCTCAAAGCAATCGAACAGTCCTTCGAAGAGTTGCTTGAGCAAGCGAAGGAACGGGGGGAACTGAAGGAGCGCACCAAGCCCGACCGCCTAGCCCGACTCCTGCAGAGCCAGATCATGGGGCTGCGCTCAATCGCAGAACGAAATCTTCCTGACGAGGAGCTCGTAGGCCTGGGCGAGGATATGGCGCAAATTCTGGATGCCTATCGCGCCTGAGCAGTATCCCGTTTCGCTATTTCGCTGACCTACTGCGTAGGTTGATCAGATCACCGGACACTAGGGTGCAACCGTGAACTGGACGAGGTCGTTTAAAGCACTGGCCAGCTTCTCCGCCACCGGACAGTCCGGAACGCTGTGCCGTTTTGCCAGCCAGATGGGATTGTTGTAGCCGAGCCATACCTGACCGGCATCGTCTTCCCACGCCAGGGCCTTCAAGGGCAGGTCGATCCCGACCGTCTGGGCACACTGCATGAACGGGGTTCCTCCCTTGGGATTGCCAAAGATCAGCAACTGCGTCGGACGCAGCGATTGATCAATGCTGCGTGCACCGGCGGCATGATCGATCCTGGCGAAGACTTTAAGCCCCCGATCCTTCACAAGGGCCTCCAACCGGTCCATGGTTACAGACACCGTATGCGGGCTCTTTACGGAAACCAGCCCATCTGAGGCACTGGCAGAAAGGCCAATCACCATGAGCAGCACTGTCAGAAAAATTCGCACGATCATGGAGAGCTCCTCGAGTTTTCGTAATGTCCTGAATTCAGACTAGTTGATCCATTCCCGAGATTCCACCGCGTAACCCGATACATCAGCCAGTCAACTGATTCACCTGCTCCACAAAGCGGGAGGGCAAAACATCAACGGCGGGCCGATCCTCACCACAGACATCCGGATGTGGCCCGGCAGGCTCGGCGGCCAGCACGCTCGGGCACTCCGACCAGTGCAGTAACTCCAGCCGGCCGTCCTCCCGCTCAGTGAGGGCGGTGCAATGCTCCACCCAATCGCCATCGTTACAGTAGAGCGCGTCGTCGCTGCGCAGAAAGCCCGCCGAATGGATGTGGCCGCAAATGAAGCCGTCGTAGTGGCCCCGCTCGGCCACGGTCAGGGCCGCCAGTTCGAAGCGCCGGATAAAGGTACGGGCGCGTCCGATCCGGCTTTTCACCCAGGCCGCCAGGGACCAGTAGGGCTTGCCCTGTAACCGACGCAGGGCGTTGAACCACCGGTTAACCCGCAGCAACAGGCCATGGGCCCGATCGCCCACGAGCAGCATCAGCGGACTGCAGCGGACCACCTGGTCAAACTGGTCACCGTGACATACCAGGAACTGGCGACCGTCGGCGGTGGTGTGCACCGCTTTTTCCCGTATCTCGATGCCGGACAGGGTCTGGCCGCAGAAACGGCGGAAGAATTCGTCATGGTTGCCGGGAATGTACACCACCCGGGTACCCGAGGCCGCCAGATCCACCAGCCGATGGATGACCTTGCGGTGGGTTTCGGGGAAATGGGCGCGACGCTGCATGGCGATCAGGTCGACAATGTCGCCCACCAGATACAGGGTGTCGCACCGGACCTTGTGGAGGAAATCCAGCAGGTAGTCGGCCTGGCAATCGGCCGTTCCCAGATGGACATCGGAAATGAATACGCTCCGGTAGTTACGCATGTCGCCTCCCGCCACTCAACCAATCCGGACAAAGCCACCATGGCAAAGACGGGTGACCGGGAGGTGACAGGCGGGCGACAGTTTGATGACCGGTTCAGGCTTCCTGGGGTTCGGCCAGGCGTTTGACGGCAAGCCGGGAGACCGCCGACAACTCGATGCCATCGGACTCAGCGTAATCGATGATCTGCTGTTTCATGCTCCGGGCCCAGAATTTCCGGATGTGGGTGGCGACGACATCCGCGGCCTTGTCCTCATCGCCATGATGGAGGTTATTGATACTGATCTGGTTGATCATCTTGATCAGGTTCTGGAGTTGCTGGTCACTCATCAATGCTCTCCTCGACAGGAAACTCGTCGCCGCGGTTGTAGCGCACGTGCCGACCCGGGCGGGCAAAGCCGATCAGGGTCATCCCCGCCTTGTCGGCTTCCCGGATCGCCAGGGCGGTGGCTGCGGATACCGCCACCAGTGTCCGCACGCCGACACTGGCACTCTTGTGCACCATTTCGAAGCTGGCGCGGCTGGACACCAGGACAAAACCGTTGTCGAACGCCGTGGGGCCGTGGTCCCGGATACGCGCCCCGATCAGCTTATCCAGGGCGTTGTGCCGCCCTACATCTTCCCGGGCCTGGTGTATCCGGCCCTCGTTGTCGCACCAGGCGGCACCATGGGTGGCACCGGTCTGCTCCTGCAGGGGCTGATAACAACGCAGATTTTTCAAAGCCCGCTGGACAGCCGCGTCGTCCGGAGCCGGTCCCGCGGGCACCCTCCCGATGGGACGGATCGCGTGCGCCAGGGATTCGGTACCGCAAAGACCGCAACCGGTGCGACCGGTCATGTTGCGTCGCTGTTCCCGCAGTCGTGCGAAACAGTCACCGGCAATGTGCATCTCAACGGAAATACCATCCTCACGGGCGTACATGTCCAGGCCGAACAGCTGGTCCGGCCGGTCCAGAATGCCCTCGGTCAGGCTGAAACCCAGGGCGAAATCTTCCAGGTCACAGGGCGAGGCCATCATCACCGCGTGGGAAATACCGTTGTAGACCATCGCCACGGGCACTTCCTCGGCCACCCGGTCCAGGCCCGACGCCGGCCGGATACCACCGTACACGTTTACCGGAACCTCACAGCTCGCCGGCGGACGATGATCCGGGCCGGAGGCCAGGGTCACCGTTGCGGCAGCCGCCGGACTACTTGATGGCCGTGGCATCGGATGTCTCCGTTCCGGCCTCTGCCGGCGTCAGCAGTTCCTGCTGACGTTGGTCGAACTGTTGGAAGTGGCGCTGCCACTCCGACGGCTGGGTCACTTTCTCCACCTGTACCGCCGTCACCTTGTATTCCGGGCAGTTGGTGGCCCAGTCGGAGCTGTCGGTGGTAATCACGTTGGCACCGCTGCCGGGATGGTGGAAGGTGGTGTAGACCACGCCCGGCAGCATCCGGTCACTGACTTTCGCCCGCAGTACGGTCCGGCCCACCCGGCTGGAAATCCCCAGCCAGTCGCCGTCGTGGATACCGCGAAGCTCGGCATCGCTGGGGTGGATCTCCAGTACGTCCTCTTCGTGCCAGCGGCTGTTCTCCGTCCGGCGGGTCTGGGCGCCAACGTTGTACTGGCTCAGGATGCGGCCGGTGGTCAGCAGCAGCGGGAACTTCCGGTTGGTCTTCTCCTCACTGGCCACGTACTCGGTGACGGCAAACTTGCCCCGGCCAATGGGGAAATCGAGCACATGCATGGTCGGGGTACCGTCCGGGTGCTCCTCGTTGCAGGGCCACTGGATGCTGCCCAAACGGTCGAGCTTGTCGTAGCTCACGCCGGTGAAGGTGGGCGTGAGACGGGCAATCTCGTCCATGATCTCCGATGGATGCTGGTAGTGCATCGGGTAGCCCAGTGCATTGGACAGTGCCATGGTGACTTCCCAGTCCTCCATGCCGGCCACCGGCGCCATGACCTTGCGAACCCGGTTGATGCGGCGTTCGGCGTTGGTGAAGGTGCCGTTCTTCTCGAGGAAAGTGGAGCCCGGCAACAGCACATGGGCGTATTTGGCGGTCTCGTTCAGGAAGATATCCTGCACGATCAGGCAGTCCAGCGACGTCAGCGCCGCTTCCACATGCTGGGTGTTGGGGTCCGATTGGGCAATGTCCTCACCCTGCACATACATGGCCTTGAAGGTACCGGCAATGGCCGCGTCGAACATATTGGGAATCCGCAGCCCCGGCTCGGGGTCGATGGACACGCCCCAGTCACCCTCGAAGCGCTCGCGCACATTCGGATCGCCAACGTGCTGGTATCCCGGCAGTTCGTGGGGGAAAGAGCCCATGTCGCAGGAGCCTTGGACGTTGTTCTGGCCCCGCAGCGGATTGACGCCCACGCCCTCGCGACCCAGGTTGCCGGTCGCCATGGCGAGGTTGGCGATACCCATTACCATGGTCGAGCCCTGGCTGTGCTCGGTGACTCCCAGGCCGTAATAGATGGCACCGTTGCGCGCTTCACCATAGATCCGTGCGGCCTTGCGTACCAGTTCTGCCGGCACACCGGTGACTGCTTCCATGGCCTCCGGCGAGTTGCGCTCCTCGACGATGAAGTCGCGCCATGCCCGGTACTGGTCCGGCTCGCAACGGCTCTCGATAAACGCCTTGTCCTCCAGCCCCTCGGTCACGATGACGTGCGCCAGGGCATTCACCATGGCGACGTTGGTGCCGGGCCGAAGCGGCAGGTGGATGCCTTCGCTGCCGTGGGGTGTTTTCAGCAGGTCGATCCGACGTGGATCGATGACGATCAGCTTCGCCCCCTGGCGCAGACGCCGACGCATCTGGGAACCGAACACCGGGTGAGCGTCCGTGGGGTTGGCGCCGATCACCACGATGGTGTCCGCCTTCATCACCGAGTCAAAGGTCTGGGTCCCGGCCGATTCGCCAATGGTGGTTTTCAGGCCGAAACCGGTGGGGGAATGGCAGACCCGGGCACAGGTATCGGTGTTGTTGTTGCCGAACGCGGCCCGGATGAGTTTCTGCACCAGATAGGTTTCCTCGTTGGTGCAGCGGGACGAGGTAATGCCGCCAATGCTCTCGCGGCCATACTTCGCCTGGGTGTCCTTGAGCCGCTTAGCGGCAAAACCGATGGCCTCGTCCCAGGACACGGTGCGCCAGGGTTCGTTGATGGAATCCCGGATCATCGGTTCGCGGATGCGATCCTTGTGGGTGGCGTACCCGAAGGCAAAGCGGCCCTTCACGCAGGAGTGGCCATGATTGGCGTCGCCCCCCTTGTAAGGCACCATGCGCACCAGTTGGTCGCCTTTCATTTCCGCCTTGAACGAGCAGCCCACGCCACAGTAGGCGCAGGTAGTCACCACGCTGTGCTCCGGCTGGCCGGCGTCGATCACGCTCTTTTCCATCAGTGTCGAGGTCGGGCAGGCCTGAACGCAGGCGCCGCAGGACACGCACTCGGAATCCATGAACGGCTCGCTCTGGCCAGCCGATACTTTCGATTCGAAGCCACGGCCCTCGATGGTCAGGGCAAAGGTCCCCTGAACTTCCTCGCAGGCACGGACGCACCGGGAACAGACGATGCACTTGCTCGGATCGAAGCTGAAATAGGGATTGGAGTCGTCCACTTCGGCATCCAGGTGATTCTCGCCCTCGAAGCCGTAACGGACTTCCCGCAGCCCAACAGCACCGGCGACGTCCTGCAGTTCGCAGTTGCCGTTGGCCGGGCAGGTCAGGCAGTCCAGCGGATGGTCGGAGATATAGAGCTCCATGATATTCCGCCGGAGCTTTGCCAGCTTGCCATTCTGGGTGGTGACCGCCATGCCCTCCGCCACGGGCGTGGTGCAGGAGGCCGGATACCCCCGCCGGCCCTCGATTTCCACGGCGCACATGCGGCAGGAACCGAAGGCCTCCAGGTTGTCCGAGGCACAGAGTTTGGGAATGGTGATGCCCGCCAATGCGGCCGCCCGCAGCACCGAGGTGCCCTCGGGTACGCTGATGTCGGTGCCGTCGATGGACACGCTGACCAGGGTTTCGGATGAGCTCGGCGGCGTCCCGTAATCGATGTCGGGATTCAGGCCGCTCTTGCCGGGGTCAAAATATTGCAACATATCGTGCCTCCACTCGATTCGGTCAGGCCGTCAGGTCGTCCGGGAAATGTTTCATCACGCTCTGGACCGGGAACGGCGTCATGCCGCCCATGGCGCAGAGCGAGCCATCGACCATGGTCTCGCACAGGTCTTCCAGCAGAACCAGGTTGGCGTCGGTGTTTTCACCGGCCCGGATGCGGTCGATCACCTCCACGCCACGCACGGAACCGATGCGGCAGGGGGTACACTTTCCGCAGGATTCGACGGTACAGAATTCCATGGCAAACCGGGCCTGTTCGCCCATGTCGACGGTGTCATCAAACGCCACCACGCCCCCGTGGCCGATGCCGGCGCCAAGGGCCGCGAAGGCCTCGTAATCCATCGGGGTATCCCACTGACTTTCTGGCATATAGGCCATCAATGGGCCACCCACCTGAACCGCTTTCATCGGGCGACCGCTAAAGGTGCCACCACCAAAATCCTCCAGGATGTCCCGCAGGGTCACGCCAAAGGCGAGTTCAATCAGTCCGCCGCGCCGGATATTGCCGGCCAGCTGGATGGGCAGGGTGCCCCGGGACTTGCCCATGCCGTAATCGGCATACGCCTGTCCGCCCCGGGACAGGATGAAGGGCACCGCGGCAAAGGACAGTACGTTGTTGACCACTGTCGGCTGCCCGAACAGTCCCTTGATCGCCGGCAACGGCGGCTTGGCACGCACCAGCCCCCGCTTGCCTTCCAGGCTTTCGAGCATCGATGTTTCCTCGCCACAGATATAGGCGCCCGCCGCCAGCCGGACTTCCAGATGGAAAGCGCGACCACTGCCCCGGACGTCCTCACCCAGATAGCCATCGGCTTCGGCCCGGCGGATGGCCTCGTCGAGTATCCGATGCGCCACCGGGTACTCGGAGCGCAGGTAGATAAATCCCCGGGTGGCCCCCACAGCCAGGCCGGCAATGGTCATGCCTTCGATCAGCATGAACGGATCGCATTCCATCACCAGCCGGTCGGCAAAGGTGCCGGAGTCGCCTTCGTCGGCGTTACAGACGATGTACTTCTGCTGCTGCCAGGGCTCATCGTGTACGGTCTGCCACTTGATCCCGGTGGGAAACGCAGCACCGCCACGGCCGCGCAGGCCAGAGGCCTTGACCTCCTCGACGATGCCCTGGGGTTCCAGATTCAACGCCTTCTCCAGTCCGTCAAACCCTGCATGGGACCGGTAATCGTCGATGGACAGCGGATCGGTCAGGCCGATGCGGGCGAACGTCAGCCGTTGCTGGCGTTTCAGGTAAGGGTGGTCCTCGATATTGCCCAGGTATTTTTCGTGCTCGGGCCGCGCTTCCAGCATCCCGGCCTCGACCAGGCCCGCCACATCCTCCGGCTCCACCGGACCGTAGGCGACCCGACCGGTTCCGGTGTCCACTTCCACCAGCGGTTCCAGCCAGAACAGGCCCCGGGAGCCGTTCCGGACAAGCGTGATATCGACACCGAGCTCCCTCGCATGGCGTTCAATCAGTGTGGCCACATCATCGGCGCCAAGGGAGAGCGCAGTGGTGTCGCAGGGCACGTAAATTCGGGTTGCCATGGTCATCTCTCCCGCGCTTATTTGAGTTCGAGTGTCGAGGTGGTCAGTTGTTCCGCCAGCCGGTCAAACTTCTCCGGCGTCACCCGCCCATGAATGCGATCGTTCACCCGGATGGACGGCGCACAGGCACAGTTACCCAGGCAATAGACCGGTTCCAGGGTGAACTCGCGATCGGAAGTAGTCTGGTGATAGTCCACCCCCAGGCGATTCCGGATGTGTGCCTCCAGGGCCCGGCTGCCCATGGACTGGCAGGCTTCTGCCCGACACACCTGCAGCACATGGCTGCCGGCCGGCTGGGTGCGGAAATGATGGTAGAAACTGATGACACCGTGGATGTCAGCCCGGGTCTGCTGCAGGCCTTCGGCAATGATCGGCACGGCACCTTCCGGAATGTGGCCGACCCGATCCTGGATGGCATGCAGAATGGGAAGCAGGGCACCGGGCTTGTGTTTGAGATCCGCCACAATCGCCTGGATCATGTCAGGGGTCCATTCCGCGGAACCGGGCAGGCTGTCCTGATTCGAGGCTGGGTTACTCTGCGCTGACATATGCATCACTATTCCTACCTGTTTTTGTTCTGCTACAGTGCTATAGCCAAGCTAGCACTCCCGCAACGCCCACGGAATATGAATCCGCATGCATAAAAAGAAGCTCACTCTGTCGCCCGCCTGGGTCTTTCAGACCGACGACGGCGACTGGTTCGAACCGGTGCTCTTCCGTCTGCTCGACAGCATCCGGGAAACCGGCAAACTGACCGACGCTGCACGGGCCGCAAACGTGTCCTACCGGCACGCCTGGAACCTGCTCAATCGCGGCACCGATGTGTTCGGCATGCCGCTGGTCCATATGCAGAAGGGCCATGGCACCCAGCTCACCCCGCTGGGGGAAAAGCTGCTCTGGGCCGAGCAGCGAGTGAAAGCCCGACTGGGCCCCCAGATCGACAGCATGGCCTCCGAGTTCAACGACCAGATCCAGCAGATCCTCGCCGGCACCCATCGCGTGCTGAGGCTTCATGCCAGCCATGGTTATGCCGTCGCCCTGCTCCCGGAGTTCTCCGACACCGTCGAAATCAATCTCCAGTACCGCAACCCCGAAGAGGCACTGTCGGCCCTCAATCGGGGGGACTGCGACATTGCCAGCTTCCACTTCCCCACCCAGCCGGCGCTGGCTGAGAGAGTGCTTGAGCACTACCGGCACCACCTGAGCCGCCATGAATTCCGGCTGATTCGCTTCGTCACCCGACGGGAAGGCCTGATGATGCGCAGCGGGCTGTCCCCCGAGGTCGCCAGCTTTGAGGACCTGGTTACCACCCAGGCCCGGTTCATCGGCCGTGACCGCTACTCCGGCACCCGTCTCCTGTTCAATCTCCTGCTGGAGCAGGCGGGCTTTTCCGAAGATGCCATCAATCGCATGCCACAGCAGGAACTGACCCATACGGCGGTCGCTGCGTTCGTGGCCTCGGGCATGGCCGACGTCGGCTTCGGTGTCGAGGCGGCTGCCCACCAGTTCAACCTGGATTTTGTCGAGGTTGTCTCCGAGCACTATCTGCTGCTGTGCCGGAAAGACCGCCTGGACGACCCCAATCTGCAACACCTGCTCGGGCTGATGCGCTCGACGGCCTTTGTCGATCGGATCCATCAGGTGCCCGGTTACGATCCGGACCACCCCGGCGAGGTCATCACTTTCGAGCAACTGATCGCCGAGGACGGTTGATGCCCCGCCCGGCCGATGCCGGCCGGGGCAAGTTCGCCGATCAGAACAACGCCGCCGCCTTGGCGATAGCGATGTAGAGTCCGATCAGGAACGGCACACCCACTGCCAGCCAGCAGACAACGCCCAGGGGGCCGAACCGGCCACGGGCCGCCGTCTCGGCGTTGGCCGAGATGTGGGTGTCGTGCTGCAATGCCCGCTCACGGGCCAGCTCCTCTTCATCCATGTGCAGGGATTTGTGCACCGGCTTGACCAGACTGTTGCAGATCAGGCCGACCAGCAGCAGGCCCGCCATGATGTAGAGCGTGCGGTCATACACCAGCGCCCGTTCGACGCCGGCATCCAGCTGGGCTTCACGCAAGAGGGTGATGATCACCGGTCCGACCAGGCCCGCGGCGGACCAGGCGGTCAGCAGACGGCCATGGATTGCGCCCACCATCTGGGTACCGAAAATGTCGGCCAGATAGGCCGGCACCGTGGCGAACCCGCCGCCGTACATGCTCAGAATGATGCAGATGGAGATTACGAACAGTCCCGGTGCACCCATGTGGCCCCAGGTCGGCAGCAGACAGTAGACGATGATCCCGAGCACGAAGAAGGTGTAGTAGGTGTTCTTGCGGCCGATCTTGTCCGACAGGGAGGCCCAGAACAGGCGCCCGACACTGTTGAACAGACTGATCAGCCCCACCAGACCGGCGGCCGCGGCTGCCACGGCCGCCTTCTGGGACGCCGTGAGCGCGGCTGAGGCATCCTCAAGCCCGACCAGGGCACCACCAAATACATCCTGTAGCATCGGGCTGGCCATGGAGATCACCGCAATACCGGCGGTCACATTCAGGAACAGCACACTCCAGATCAGCCAGAACTGTTTGGTGCGCCAGGCCTGTCTCAGGTGGACATGGCCCATGGTGATCATTTCGTTGGAGGTGTCCGCCTCCGTCGGCTGCCAGCCGCTGGGCTTCCAGCCATCGATTGAAATTGGGGCCTGCTATTGTGTTTTCGCGGTCCAGAAGGCCGGGCTTGCGCTGTGCGCCGCCCCCCTCGTAGACGCGATCGCCCGTTACTCCATCCATAAACGTACCTCATCTTGTTGTTGTAAGTGTTGCCGTTGTGGATAATCGCCGGACCAACCAAATATGATCACATGAACATATTTGAGATAAGTCAATTTTTGGCATCGACGTCTTGGGATTTGATTGTAGAGAGGGTATTCGGACAACTAGCGGAAAGTATTATGAAACATTATTCTTATTTTCTGATCGTATTTCGATCAGAAAGCCATAAGGCGCATCAACTCCTTGTCATATCTGGGGTGCGGCGGTGAAGGGGGCAGACTGAGGAACCGGAAACCCTCCAGACGAAAGTCTCCGGCTATAGGCGAAATAGCATTTCGCTATCATTAAACCATCACGATTCCCGAAGTTCCGGATTCAGCGTGTAGGTTCCGGTTACCCGGGCACTGTCCAGAACATGGCCTGCCATGGCTTCGCGCACGGCATTGCCATCAAACTCGCCATCCAGTCCGAGGCTTTCCACATCCAGTGCATGTACCTCGTAGTGGTAGTGATGGATAATTTCATCGTTCCAGGGCGGGCAGGGGCCGTCATAACCGGCATAGGTGCCGACCATGTCAGGGTTGCCGGCAAGGAACTGGGTGTAGTTGTTGACACCCCGGATGCCGATGGGGCCCGGTCCGAACGCTTTGCCTTTCGGGGTTACGCCGTCACTGTCCTCACCCTCGGGAATCCGGTGCACACTGGCCGGAATGTCCACCAGCAACCAGTGGAAAAAGTCGACCCGCGGCAAATCGGCGGACACGGTCTTGCCCTCCTGGTTTACGTCATCCGCGACACTGGGCACGTCCGGATCGAACATCATGACCACAAAACTCTTTGTGCCCTCGGGCGCGTCTTCCCAGGTAATTTCAGGATTCCGGTTGCGTCCGAAACTCATGTGGTCCTGTTCACTGAATACGCCGAATGCGAATTTCTCCGGAATCGGCTGGCCTTCCTCAATACCTCGAACCTGCAGTTTCACGATCGTGTCTCCTGTCGATGGTGGTTGATCGTTGGCTTCTGGCCGGCAGCAGCACACACTCGCCACCGGATCTGTGTTAAAACGGTTTTAACAGTGGTATCGGCCTCCTGTCCAGATCGGCAGCAAGCCGCCGATACCGTTTCCCGGCCCACAGGCCGACACGCACACCAGCACCGAGGTCACGATGAGCAGCAAGACACCGGGCAGCCCGCGCCCACCGGAAACCCAGCAGGATGAGGATGCCATTGCCCTGGCGCAGGGGATGTTCGATCTGGCCCGGAACGGCGGGTCCACAATGCTTCGCCCGCTCCTGCAGGCCGGCTTGCCGGTGGACATACGAACCAGCGACGGAGACAGCCTACTGATGCTGGCGTCTGAACACGGTCAGGCCGACACGGTAGAGCTTCTGCTGGAAATGGGGGCCGCCGTTGACCACCGTAACAATCGGGGACAGACGCCCCTCATGGTGGCCGCACGGGCCAACCGGGTCAGCATCATTGCCCGCCTGCTCAAGGCCGGCGCCGATGCCGATACCCGGGACAGGAACGGCCGGACCGCGCTGGAGTTGGCCAATCAGGAAGGCGCCCTGGAGGCAGCGGCAGCACTGCGGGGTTGAGTCAGGTCCATTTCTCGTGGGGCGGAACGTAATTCCGGAAGGCCTCGATCACCGCTTCCGGAGTGTCCGCCTGCACAATCATGTCAATGTACTCGCGATTGAGGAAGCCAGCCCGGGACATGGTGTCGGCCTGGGCGAGCAACGGGTCGTAGAAGCCGGCAAGGTTATAGATACCGCAGGGTTTGTGGTGAAATCCAAGCTGGCCCCAGGTCCAGGCTTCAAACAGCTCTTCCAGCGTACCGATCCCCCCCGGCAGGGCCAGGAAGCCATCGGCCAGCTCCGCCATCCGGGCCTTTCGCTGGTGCATGTCGCTCACCACGTGCAATTCGGTGAGCCGGTCATGGGCCAGTTCACGATCCCGCAAGGCTTCCGGTATGACGCCATAGACCCGGCCGCCGTGCTCCAGAACCGCATCCGCCACGACGCCCATCAGGCCGACATGCCCACCCCCGAACACCACGTCAATGCCGGCCTCGGCAAATTGCTTACCCAGCGCCCGGGTGCCATCCGCGTAAACCGGATCGTTCCCTATTCTGGAACCACAGTAGACGGCGATTTTCATGAAGTCTCCCCAACGGTTACAACGCCAATTCGGTTATTCCGGACTCTATCATGACCGGCCACTGATCGGCATCGGCGCCCTCCGTTGGCACAGGTCATCCGGGACTTCCGTCCAATTGTTCTTTTTCCCGGCACCGCGTTACTATGCTCCACACAGCGTTAGCCCCCTACCTTTGTCGGTCGCCTTCACAGTGAGGACAGCCAAGTGCTTTCCGGTGCCAGAGCCCTTGGCTCTCTTCATTTCCAAAGGTCCGACAAGTATGAGTAACCTTCATCACATCGTGGTGGTCGGTGGTGGTGCCGGCGGCCTGGAACTGGTCACCAGCCTCGGCAACAGACTGGGTAAGAAGCGCAAGGCGCGAGTTACCCTGGTCGACGCCAGCCTGACCCACGTCTGGAAACCCCTGCTGCACGAGGTAGCCTCGGGTTCACTGGACGCCAACGCCAATGAAATCAATTACCGGGCCCACGCTCGCAAACACCATTACGAGTTCCAGCTGGGACGGATGGGGGGGCTTGATCGGGAGTGCAAAGAGGTCATCATTGACGCGTTCCACGATGACGAAGGCCAGGAGGTGGTGCCCGAGCGCCGCATCAGCTATGACACCCTGGTGATCGCCGTTGGCAGCACCGCCAATGATTTCGGCACGCCCGGCGCCCAGGAACACTGCCTGTTCCTCGACAGCCTCCGGCAGGCCCGGCGTTTCCATAATCTGATGCTGAATGCCTTCCTGCGCAAGAACCACGAGGCCATGCAGGGCAAAGATCACGCCTTGAATATCAGTATCATCGGCGCCGGAGCCACCGGCGTGGAACTGGCGGCTGAGCTGCGACTCGCGTCCCGGGAACTGCCGGTTTACGGAATGAACCACCTGCAGGCGTCCGATGTGTCCATTTCCGTGATCGAGGCGGCGGATCGTATTCTTCCGGCCCTGCCCGGCCGTTTATCCTCCGCTGCGACCCGGGAACTGGAACGCCAGTATGTGAAGGTACTGGCAGGCCAGCCGGTGAGTGAGGTCCGGGAAAACAGCGTGGTCATGAAGGATGGCACAGAGCTGCCCTCCGAGATGACCATCTGGGCCGCCGGCATCAAGGCCCCCGCCTTTCTCAGTGATCTCGATGGCCTGGAAGTGAACCGCGGCAATCAGCTGGTGGTCGAACAGACCCTTCAGACCACACAGGATGCGGACATCTTTGCCTTCGGGGATTGCGCGGCCTGTCCGCAACCGGAGTCGGAGCGCCCCGTGCCTCCCAGGGCGCAGGCCGCGCACCAGCAGGCTGACGCACTCTACAAGACCCTCTGCAATCGTCTGGAAGGTAAAGAGGCGGTGCCGTTCGTCTACAACGACCACGGCTCACTGATCAATTTCAGTCGCTACACCACCGTCGGCAACCTGATGGGCAACCTGTCCGGGCGTAGCATGTACATTGAGGGCAAGGTGGCGAGGCTGTTTTACCTCTCGCTCTACCGGATGCACCAGGTCGCCCTGCACGGCATGATCCGGACCGGTATTATCTGGCTCATGGACCGGATCAGCCGGGCCATGCATCCAAGGCTCAAACTGCACTAACCGACGCTCAGCTGCTGGATCCAGTCGATCATCGGGGTCGGATAGACACCGAGCACGAGAATCGCAAGAGCCACGGCGATCAGCGTCAGCCCCCCGACCCGGCTGCCCCAGTCGTGAGCCGCATCACGGCGCGGCATGCCGGGTTCGGGAAGGTAAAGCGTCACCATCACTCGCAGGTAGTAGTACAGGCCGATGGCACTGCCTGCGACAATCCCGCCAACCAGCCACCAGCGACTCTCGGAAACCCCCAGGGCGATCACGTAGAACTTGCCGATGAACCCGGCCGTCAGCGGGATACCCGCCAGTGACAGGAAGCTGACGGTCATGACCGCTGCCAGATAGGGCCGGCGCCAGAAGAGCCCGCGATAAAGTGGCAGCGCGTCGGCATCCTCGCCTCCGAAGGGGCTGGACACCATCGTCACCACACCGAAGGCCGCCAGCGTTGTGATCAGGTAGGTCACCAGGTAAACCCCCGTGGTCTCGATCGCAAGGGCGTTGCCGGCGACGATTGCCACCAGCAGGTAACCGAAGTGGGCAACGGATGAATACCCCAGGAGACGTTTCAGGTTGGCCTGAAACAGGGCGAGCAGATTGCCGCCCAGCATGGTCAGCAACGCGAGCACCGTGATAACGGTTTGCATCCACTCACTCTGAAACACCGGCGCAGCCAATGCCAGTCGCAATAACACCACAAACACGGCCAGCTTGCTGACAGTGGCCAGGAAAATGGTGGCCGGTGCCGGACCGCCCTGGTAGACATCCGGCGTCCAGAGGTGGAAGGGCACAACGGAAAGTTTGAAGCCCAATCCGACGACTATCAGGGCAGCGCCAGCGAGCATCCAGGCATCCGATGCGCGAACCATCGCTCCGGTTACCCCGCCCAGATCCAGGGTGCCGGTCCGGGCATAAATCAGGGCCATGCCAAACAGGAGAAACGCCGTTGCTGTGGCTGAAAGCAGCAAGTACTTCATGCCGGCTTCCAGCGACCGCTCCGCCCGGAAACTGTAGGCCAGCATGCCATAAAGGGGCATGGACAGCAGTTCCAGGCCGATAAACAGCATGGCCAGATGATCGGCGGCCACCAGGGCCAGAGCACCCGAGGTCGCGCACAGCAGTAGCAGGTAGAACTCCTCTTTGGGACCGATATAACCGACGAGGTACTGATGGCTCAGTATCACCGTCACCAGGGCCGAGAGCAGGATCAGGGCGCCCGCGATAATTGCCAGCCCATCCACCTGCATCAGGGGAGGCGATCCGGCCAACATTGACTCCGCCGGCAGGCACAGCAGACCGACAATCAACCCGGCACTCGAGATAAGGGCCGTGGCCGTGTGGTGCCGCTGCCAGGCAATGACCAGCATGAGCAGTACAGCGGTCGAGCCAACGACGATCAGGGGCAGTATGGAAAAAAGTTCTCTGGCCGCCAGCATTAACGTACCTCCCCGAAAACGTCCACGGGGCTGATGCCGGCAAACAGGTCGGCAATGGTTCCGGACAGGCCTGCGGTCGTGTCCAGAAGAGGCTGGGGATAAAGGCCGACCAGGAGGACCAGGGCCAGCAGGACCAGCATCATGAAATACTCCCGCCAATCCGGGCCCGGCAGCGCGCCCTGCCGGTAAACGGGCCCGAAGTAGACTCGCTGCATCAGTAACAGGGAATAGATGGCCGAGAGTACCAGCCCGCTGCTGGCGATGATCACCACCACCGGCGCAGTCTGAAAGGTCCCGAACATGATCATGAACTCTCCGACAAAATTGGCCGTTGCCGGCATCCCGAGGGAGGCGGCAACAAAGCAGAGGGTAAGGCCGGGCAGGATGGGCAGACGCCCCCATAGCCCGCCCATCAGGCGCATATCGCGGGTATGGAGGCGCTCGTAGATCTGTCCGCTCAGGATAAACAGGCCCGCCGAAGAGAAAGCGTGCGCCACCATCAGCACTATCGCGCCCTGAACCGCGAGTTCCGACCCGGAGTAGATGGCAATCAGCACAAAGCCCATGTGGGAAATACTGGTGTAGGCAATCAACCGCTTCATGTCCTGCTGACCACAGGCGAGCACCGCACCATACACGATACTGAACAGGCCAAGGGCCATGGCCACCGGTGCAAAGGCCTGGGACTCTGCCGGGAACAGGGGCACGCCGAAACGCAGCATCCCGTAGGCCGCGGTTTTAAGCAGTATACCGGCCAGATCCACACTGCCCGCCGTCGGAGCCTGGGTATGTGCGTCGGGCAACCAGCCATGGAGCGGAACCACCGGCAATTTGACGGCAAACGCAACAAAGAATCCCAGCATCAGCCAGGGCGCGATGGCGTCGGGGATCTCGGCCTCCCGGAGCACGAAATAGTTGAACGACCACTCACCGGTGTTACCGAAATGGATGTACGCCAGCGCGAGAATCGCCACCAGCATCAGCAGGCCGCTGGCCTGGGTATAGATAAAAAACCGGGTGGCGGCCCGGATCCGGGTCTGTCCTGCGGAGCCACTGTGCCCCCAGAGTGCGATGAGGAAATACATGGGCACCAGCATCATTTCCCAGAACAGGAAAAACACAAACAGATCCAGCGACAGGAACACCCCCACGACGCCGCCAAGTATCCAGAGCAGGTTCAGGTGAAAAAAGCCGATACGATCACTGATTTCATGCCACGAACACAGCACCGCCAGGGTGCCAAGAAAGCCGGTGAGCGCCACCAGGATCAGTGACAGGCCATCCATGGCAAGGTGTACGTCGATGCCAAAGCGGGGAATCCAGCCCGTCCGCCATTCCAGGACCCAGTGGTCCTGACCACTTCCGGGAAGGGCAAAGTCGCTGGTAACCCACACCCAGAGGCTGATACCGAGCACAAACAGCATGGTCGCCAGGGCAATCCAGCGCGGGGCATGATGGCCCCAACGATCGGCCTGCCAGCACAACAGACCGCCCAGAAAGGGAATCAGAATCAGCCAGACCAGGATCATGCGGCACCCCCCGGAAACAGCACCAGGGCCAACAGAATAATCGTGGCCCCGAGTACCATGACCGTCGCGTAGCTGCGAATCCGGCCATTCTGGGCACGCACAAGCCCGCCGTTCAGGATCCGTGAAAGCAGCGCCGGAAGGTTCATGGCCATGTTGACAACGTCATGTCTGAGCACGCGCACCAGAAACAGCCAAGGTTTCACCAGCAGCCGGTCGTAGAAGACATCCACGCCCCAGGCCTGATGCCAGATACGCCATAACAGGGCCCCCACCCCTCGGGAGGCCTGCTGCTGAAGCCAGCGGCGACGGGCCAGAAACAGCCAGGCCGCGACCGCCAGGCCGGCAATCACGGTGCCGGTGGCCAGGGTCTGAAGCAGGGTATGGCCGGTCTCGGCACTGGCGCCGGGCGGAGCCGGGAACAGGTCATCCAGATGCGGATATAGCCAGGCTCCCAGCGCCGTGGACAACCCTGCCAGAACCACCAGGGGCAGATGGTGTGTCAGCGGATTACTGCCCTGCTCGGCGTGACGGGCGTTATCGCTGCCGTAGTCGCCATGGAAGGTGCCGACAATCAGTCGCACCGTATAAAGACAGGTCAGGAAAGCACCCAGCAGGCCCGCCAGCAGAAAGCCCTGGTGACCCGATGCCATCGCCTGCCAGAGGATTTCATCCTTACTGTAGAAACCGGCGGTTACCAGCGGCAGTGCCACCAGCGCCGACCCGCCCACCAGGAACCCGGCATAGGCCAGCGGCAGACGTTTTCTGAGGCCACCCAGCCTCGCCATGTCCTGCTCGTGGTGGCAACTGGTGATCACGGCGCCGGCGGACAGGAACAACAGCGCCTTGAAGAAAGCATGGGTCACCAGATGGAAGATGGCGGCATCAAACGCACCGGCACCCAGCGCCAGGAACATGTAGCCGATCTGGCTCATGGTGGAAAAAGCCAATACCCGTTTGATATCGGTCTGGGCCAGAGCGGCAAACGCCGCCAGTAATAGCGACACTGCGCCGATCACGCCAACCAGCCAGAGCACTTGCGGTGCCAGCAGGAACAGGCCGTTCAGTCGTGCAATCAGATAGACGCCGGCGGTTACCATGGTAGCCGCATGGATCAGTGCCGACACCGGGGTCGGGCCAGCCATGGCGTCCGGTAGCCAGGTATGCAGCGGTACCTGGGCGGATTTGCCCAGCGCCCCGCCGAGGATCAGCAACGCAGCAACGGTCGCAGTGGGATCCCCCACGGACCAGGCCTCGGCGGCCCGCGCCATCACCTGCTGGATATCCAGGGTACCCAGCTCGTTGAAGAGGAGGAACAGCCCCAGCGCCAGCAGCAGGTCGCCTACCCGCGTCACCAGGAACGCCTTGAACGCGGCTCGGCCATTGGCACTGTCCTGGTAGTAATAGCCAATCAGCAGATAACTGCACAACCCGACACCTTCCCATCCCAGGAACAGCAGCATCAGGTTATCCGCCAGCACCAGGATCAGCATGCTGAAGACAAACAGGTTCATCCAGGCGTAAAAGCGGGTAACACCGTCGTCACCAGCCATGTACCAGGCGGCAAACAGGTGAATAAAAAAGCCGACGCCGGTAATGACCGCCATCATGACCAGGGCCAGCCCATCCACCGACAGCCCGATCGTGGGCTTGAAGGCGCCCGCCTGAATCCAGGTCCAGAGGGTAAATCGCACAGCGCCATCCCCGGCGACATACAGGGAGATGGTCCACGCCGTCGCCAGCGCCGCCAGCCCAATGCTGACCACGCCAATCAGGGAACTGACGCGCGGCCCCAGTCGACCGCTGGAAAGCGCCAGCACCAGGGTACCGATCAGGGGACAGATAAACGACAGGGTGACAGGAAGATCCATCATCCGCGCATCCTGCTGACCAGATCCAGATTCAGGGACCGCGCCCGCTGGAACAGCTGGATCATCAGCGCCAGACCAACCGCTGCTTCCGCGGCAGCCAGCGTGATCACCAGCAGGAACATGGCCTGGCCCTCGGGCTGGCCCCAGGCGGTGGCCCCTACCACAAAGGCCAGCCCGGCCGCATTCAGCATCACCTCAAGGCTGATCAGCACGAACAGCATATTGCGGTGCCGCATCAACCCGACCAGACCCAGCACAAACAGTATGGCCGCCAGAATCAGACCGTGTTCCACCGGAATGCCTGTCATCAGCCTCCACTCCTGTTCCGCAACGGATTTGAACGACGCCCGACATGGGAGGCCGAGATCAGGGCACCCAGCAGTAACAGCGCCGCCAGTTCGACGACCACCAGCCAGGGACCGAACAGTGTCAGCCCCACCGACCTTGCCGCGAGCAGCTCCCCATCAATGGCCCCCGCCATGTCGCCCCGCACCAGCAGGGTGATCATGACCGCCAGCAACACCGCCGCCAGCACCGAGGGCCCGATCCAGAGTCGGGGATGGCGCCAGCCGGTGTGGTCGCTGTCCTGGTCCGGCCCGATGTTGAGCATCATCACCACGAACACGAACAGCACCATGATCGCCCCGGCATAGACGATGATTTCCAGGGCGCCGGCGAACGGTGCGCCGAGCGCGAAAAACACCATCGCCACCGCGATCAGCGAGACAATCAGGTAGACAACGGCGTGCACCGGGTTCCGGCCAGTGATCACACCCAGTGTGGCCAGTACCGCGACCAGGCCACTGAGATAAAATGCCAGCTCCATAGGGCCTCTCCTCCGGATCTACGGCAACAGCGAACGCACGTCCACCGGTTGCTCCTCATTCAGCGCCTGTCCCTTGTCCTTGCCGCCAATGGCCATGCCCGCCACCTTGTAGAAGTGGTAGTCGTGGTCCTTGCCCGGCCCGTTGATCAGCAGGTCCTCTTTCTCATACACCAGCTGCTGGCGATCGTACTCGCCCATCTCGAAATCCGGCGTCAACTGGATCGCCGAGGTGGGGCAGGCCTCCTCGCACATGCCGCAGAAGATGCATCGGGAGAAATTGATGCGGAAGAATTCCGGGTACCAGCGGCCGTCCTCCTGTTCCCCCTTCTGCAGGGAAATACAGTCCACCGGGCAGGCCACCGCACAGAGGTTGCAGGCCACACAGCGTTCCTCGCCATCCGGATCCCGGGTCAACACGATCCGGCCCCGGTAGCGGGGCGGCAGGTAGACCTCTTCGTCCGGGTAGTTCAACGTCTCCCGTTTGCGGAAACTGTGCATGAAGACCATGCCCAGGGTCCGCAACTGGCTCCAGGTCGCGGGCACCAGCCACAACACCGATTTGATGAACGGGACCTTTTCCTTCTCCATACCAGGGTCCTCCTCGGATTCACTCGCCAACCAGCAAAATGACCGCGCCGGTTGCCAACAGGTTGATCAGGGTCAGGGGCAGACACACCTTCCAGCCAAAACTCATCACCCGGTCATAACGGGGCCGCGGCAAGGAGGCCCGCAACAGGATGAACAACATCAGGAAGAAAGCCGTCTTGATCGCAAACCACAGAATCGGCGGCAGCCAGGGGCCATGCCAGCCACCAAAGAACAGGGTCACGATCAGCGCCGACACCAACACCATGCCGACGTACTCGCCAATAAAGAACAGGCCGAACTTCATGCTGGAGTATTCAATGTGATAGCCATCCGCCAGCTCCTGCTCGGCCTCCGGCTGGTCAAACGGGTGCCGGTGGGTGACGGCAATGCCGGCAATCAGGAAGGTACAGAAGCCGAAGAACTGCGGAATCACGAACCAGAGTCCGTTCTGGGCCGCGACAATCTCACGAAGGTTGAACGAGCCGGCCAGCGCCACCACGCCCATCAGCGAGAGCCCCATGAACACCTCGTAGGAAACGGTCTGTGCAGACGAGCGGATGGCGCCCAGCAGCGCGTACTTGTTGCCACTGGCCCAACCCCCTAGCAACACGGAATACACATTGATCCCGGCCATCGCCAGGAAAAACAGCAATCCGATGTGCAGGTCGGCAATCCCCCACCCGGGTGTAATCGGGATGATGATGAACGACAGCAACAAGGAAGCAAACGCAATCACCGGCGCCAGCACAAACAGCGGTCGGTCGGCGAAGGGCGGGATCCAGTCTTCCTTGAAGAAGATTTTGATCATGTCCGCCACCAGCTGCAGGGTGCCGAACGGCCCCACCCGGTTGGGTCCGTAGCGGTCCTGCCACAAACCGAGCAGACGCCGCTCCACGATGGTCAGAACGGCACCCAGCAGCACCGCGCCCAACAGGATCACCAGAGCCTGGAACATGCCCCAGAGAATGGCCTGCAGTTCGGGGCTCAACCAACTCATGGCCGCACCTCCTCTCCGGGGCTGGGCGTGGCCCCCGGACCGGCGCTCAGGGTCACCCGGGAGCCGTTCAACCCGGCCGAGACGCTGCCCGCAGGCAGACCCACCAGGCCGGCGGGCCAGTCAGGCTGGACCCGTGCCGGAAGGGTGACACAGGCGTGGTCGCCGGTGACCGTGACCAGCCCGCCCAGTTCCGCCCCCAGGCCTTTGGCATCGGTTTCAGAAAGCAGTAACACCGGGCGCTCCATTCGCTGCCGGATCGGCTCCGCCAGCGCCGAGGTTTCCTCGCCGCCGAACAGACGGGGCAACACCAGGGCCTGGCAGCCCTCGCCGTCCGCCCGGAACGCGTCAGGGATATTACCGGCATACTCATACCGGCCCGGCTGCGGGTTCAGCAGCCGGATACCCGGGTCGCCACCCCGTAAATGACCGCCCACCTCATCGGTGAACTTGTTCCATGCCTGGGGCGAATTCCAGCCCGGCGCCCAGGCAAACGGCACCTGTTGCCGGGGCTGCTGAAAGCCACTGTAGCCTTCCATCGAGAAGGCGAACGCGGTATCGGGATCCTGGGGCGAGCGCGGTTCACTGACATTCTGGTTGGCCCGCATGGATGTGCGGCCGCTGTACCGGTGAGGTTCCCGCGCCAGCCGAAGCCCTTCGACCCGATACCCCGAGTCCGGGGCCGCCTCCACAATCGGCGCCAGGTCCGCAAACGCCCTGGCGCAGGCACCGGTCACCTGATCGAGCGTAATCTCGCCGGAATCCGCCCGGCTCTGACGGTTCGACAGCGCATGCAACCAGCGCCAGCTTTCATGAATGCGCGCCTCCGGCCGCATGTAGGTTGGCTCGAAGACCTGGAAAAAACGCTGGGCCCGGCCTTCCAGGCTGACCAGGGTGCCGTCTGCCTCGGCAAAGGTGGCGGCCGGCAGCGAGAATGTGGCCCGTTCCAGGGTCCGGGTACGCTGGTGATCGATCACCACCGTCACCTCGGACCGATCCAGTGCCGCGTCGACGCGGGTATCCGGCAGGCGCCGGTACAGATCGTTTTCGAGAATGACCACCGCGTCGGCCTGTCCGGAGGACAGCTCATCCAGGGCCCAGTCCAGCGGCTGGCCGTCCATCAGTGACACGCCGGTGCTGTTGACCTCCCGGCGTATGAACACCAGTCCGCCCCGGCTCGCCCGGCGAGCCAGGGCCCGGGCGATATTCCCGGCGGCGTCCAGCACAGCCGGCGACATCAGTGACCCGCCACTGACCACCAGCGGCCGATCCGCGTTCATTAACGACTGCGCGATGTCCCCGGCCTGTTCGCGGAGCCCATCGGCCAGATCCCGAACGTCGGGCGCGGCCGGATCAATGGCGTGCGCGACGGCAAAGCCCAGTCTCGCGATCTCCTCCGGTGCCAGGGACAGCCTGGGCCGGGCGATTTCGTCCAGCTCGGTGGCCGCCGGATAGGCAATGAACAGCGGTTGCCGGTGATCCTGGGCCAGGGTCTTCATGGCCTCGGCATTCCACGCCGGCACGCCCAGCTTTGCGGCCCGCTCCGCAGGCGGAGCGGTGATCGCCTGGCGAATGGCCAGGCCCAGCCGCGCGGCACTTTCCATCGGATCTTCCCCCAACACCAGGACGGCGTCGTGCTCCTCCACTTCCCGGAGTGTGGGTATTGGCAGACCGCAACTGCGGTTGAGGTCGTTCATGCGCCGGAGGCAATCCTGTTCCAGGGCCCCGATGCCGGTGGAGAAGTTATCGGCGCCGACCAGTTCGCGAAGCTGGTGATTGCTCTCGAGGCTGGCCCGGGGCGATCCGATACCAATCACCCGGCGGGCATGGAGAAGGGCATCGCCAATGCGCGCCAGGGCGGCATCCACCTGCAGTTCGGCCGGCGGGTCATCCGGGGACGCCTGCCACTCGGGCACCCTGGGGCGGTCGGTGCGGTTCACATAGCCATAGCCGAACCGGCCCAGGTCACACAGGAAATAGCCGTTGAGATCGCCGTGGTAGCGGTTTTCGATGCGGCGAATCTCGCCATAGCGCTCGCCCGGACTGATGTTGCAGCCCATAGCGCACTGGTGGCAGATGCCCGGCGCAAACTGCAGATCCCACTTGCGGGTGTAGTGGTCGGAATGGCTCTGGTCGGTAAACACACCGGTGGGGCAGACCTCGGTCAGATTGCCCGCAAACCGGCTCTCGAGCGTACCCTCCTCGTGACGGCCGAAATAGATATTGTCCTTGGACCCGAACGCCCCGAGATCCTTGCCACCGGCGTAGTCGTTGTAAAAGCGCACGCAGCGGTAGCAGGTAATGCAGCGGTTCATCTCATGGGCAATGAACGGCCCCAGGTACTGGTTGCGACGGGTACGCTTGCGGAACCGGTAACGACGCCGGTCGTGGCCGGTCATCACGGTCATGTCCTGCAGGTGGCAATGACCACCCTCCTCGCACACCGGGCAGTCGTGGGGGTGGTTGATCATCAGCCATTCCACCACACTGGCCCGGAACGCCCGGGCCTCTTCATCCTCGATATCGATGCGGGTGCCGTCCGCCGCCGGTGTCATACAGGACATCACCAGCATGCCCCGGTCGTCGTCACTGTCCTTGTACTGGCGCACGATGCACTGGCGACAGGCCCCGACACTGCCCATGGCCGGGTGCCAGCAGAAATAGGGTATGTCCAGCCCAAGGGACAGGCAGGCATGGAGCAGGTTGTCTGCGCCATCGACCTCGTAGCTCTGGCCGTCCACATGAATGGTTGCCATGGTACTGGTTTACTCCCTGCTGCCAGTTGGTTGCTGCGTCATGCTTCCCCCACTGAAATCGGCTCGCCACGAGCCCTGCCCTCCGGAGAGCGCACCCCCTGCTCGAATTCGTGCCGAAAATGCCGGAGGGCCGTCTGCAGGGGCATCGCCGCACCCGGAGCGTGGGCGCAAAAGGTCAATCCCGGCCCGCAGTCCGCTGCCAACTTGTCCAGCAGCTCCACGTCTCCGGTCTCGCCTTCGCCGCGTTCCAGGGCCATCAGCAGCTTCACGGTCCACGGCAGTCCGTCCCGGCAGGGCGTGCACCAGCCGCAGGATTCCCGGGCAAAGAACGCCTCCAGGTTGCGCAGCAGCGAGACCATGCTCTGATCCTCGGCAACCACGGTCATCAGACCGGTTCCAAGGCGACTGCCCTCCTTGCCCACGGTGTCGAAATCCAGCGGCAGATCCAGGTGCTCCGGTAACAGGAACCCGGTGCTGGCGCCGCCGGGCAACCAGGCCTTGAGGTTGCGGCCATCCCGCAGGCCACCGGCACGATCCAGGATTTCCCGGCCGGTGACTCCGATGGGTAACTCCCAGAGTCCGGGCCGGTTCACCAGGCCCGAGGCGCCATACAGTTTGGTGCCACCATCGTCGGTGCGATCTCCGGACAGCCCCTGGTACCAGTCGGCGCCGCGCAGCAGGACGGCCGGCGCATTGCACAGGGTCTCCACGTTGTTCACTACCGTGGGCTTGCCCCAGGCCCCGGACTGCCCCGGGAACGGCGGCTTGGCCCGGGGATTGGCCCGCTTGCCTTCCAGGGAATTGAGCAGGGCGGTCTCCTCGCCGCAGATGTAGCGCCCGGCACCGGTGTGCAGGGCAATATC
Organism: Marinobacter santoriniensis NKSG1; assembly: GCF_000347775.1. GTDB lineage: Bacteria > Pseudomonadota > Gammaproteobacteria > Pseudomonadales > Oleiphilaceae > Marinobacter > Marinobacter santoriniensis. The sequence continues at coordinate 259,366 of NZ_APAT01000022.1, read as the reverse complement.
GAAGTCAAAACCGCTGCCGGCGATGTCGGGCCCGAGCCAGCCGGCGTTGCGTGCTTCCGCGAGCGCCTGCGACAGCACCCGGGCCGACTCCACGTATTCACCGCGCAGGAAGATGTAGCCATAACGGGCGTTATTCGCGAAGGCCGACAGGATCATGCCCTCAATCAGCAAATGGGGCTGCTGCTCCATCAGAAGGCGGTCCTTGAACGTGCCCGGCTCCATCTCATCGGCGTTGCAGACGATGTACCCCCGGGGCATGTCGCCGCCCTGCATGGTCAGGCTCCATTTCAGGCCGGCGGAAAAGCCGGCACCACCGCGGCCCCGGACATTGGCCTCCTTCATGGCGGCAATGACCGATTGGGGATCGTGCTCGTTCAGAACCTGCCTGACCGCCCGGTAGCCCTCTTTTGCCTCGTAGTCTGCGAGGTCGACAACCTTGCCGTCATCCCGCAGCCGCCAGGTCAGCGGATGAGTCTCCGGCGCCCGCTCGGAAGCGGGCTGAAGCAGGCGGCTGCGATAGATGGGCGACTGACGCTGACTGTTCACGAATAGCCCTCCAATACCGTCGGGAGATCATCGGCGCCCACCGGCCCATAGACATCATCGTCGATCATCAGGGCCGGCGCCCCGTCACAGGCCCCCAGGCAACACACGGGCAGGAGGGTGAAACGACCATCGGCAGTGGTTTCCCCCAGCCCTATGCCGAGGCGCTCGGTCAGGGCATTCAGGAGCTGGTCAAAACCGGTCAGGAAACAGGAGCTGGAATCGCACACCAGAATCACATGGCGTCCCACCGGCTGCCGGAAAATCAGACTGTAGAACGTGGCCACGCCCTCCACGCTGGCCGGGCCCACGCCCAGCACCCGTGCAATGGCGGGAATGGCGCCATCGGGCACCCAGCCATGGCGGCGCTGGACGATTTTCAGCGCCTCGATGCAGGCAGCCTGGCGCTGCTCGTAATGGCCCGCCTCTTCGCGCATGGCGGCCTCATCTTCCGGGTGCAGCCGGAAGCCGTCGGTGGTGATGGTCTGTGAGCTCGGTGTCGGTTCCATCATCAGCGGTCCACGTCTGCCATTACAAAATCAATGCTGCCCAGATGGGCGATCAGATCCGGCACAAAGCCGCCCCGCATCACACTGGGTATCTGCTGCAGGTGTGGGAAGCTCGGCGTCCGGATCCGGGTTCGGTAGCTCATGGTGTTGCCATCACTGGTCAGGTAATAGCTGTTGATACCCTTGGTGGCCTCCACCATCTGCATGGATTCCTGGGGTTTGAGCACCGGCCCCCAGGACACCTGCAGGAAGTGGGTAATCAGGGTTTCGATGTGCTCCAGCATCCGCTCCCGGGGCGGCGGTGTAGTGAGGGGGTGATCCGCCTTGAAATCCCCGGCCGGCATGTGATCCACGCATTGCTGGATAATCCGCAGGCTCTGGCGCATTTCCTCGATGCGGAGCTGACCGCGGTCGAAAACGTCGCCCCGGTCGCCCAGGGGCACGTCGAACTCGAAATTGTCATAGCCGGAATAGGGCCGCTGCTTGCGCAGATCAAAATTGCAGCCGGTGGCCCTCAGGTTGGGGCCGGTGACGCCCCAGGCCAGGGCTTCGGCGGTATCAAACGCGGCCACATTGCGGGTGCGCTCCCTCACCAGGGCGTTCTCCATCATGGCCCTCTCGTATTCCCGCAGCCGGGGAGGCATCCAGTCCAGGAACTCCTGAACCAGCTTCTCCCACCCCTGGGGCAGATCCTGCATCACCCCGCCAATGCGATACCAGGCCGGGTGCATCCGGAACCCGGTAATCCCTTCAATCACCTTGTAGCCCCGCTGACGATCACTGAAGGTAAAGAACACTGGTGTCATGGCCCCCAGATCCTGCAGGTAGGTCCCCAGGAACAGCAGATGGCTGGTGATCCGGAACATCTCCGCCATCATGACCCGGATGGTCTTCACCCGGTCCGGCACCTCGATGCCGGCCAGCTTCTCCACCGCCAGCACATAGGGCAGGTTGTTCATCACCCCACCGGTGTAGTCAATGCGGTCGGTGTAGGGAATGAAACTGTGCCAGGACTGGCGCTCGGCCATCTTTTCCGCGCCCCGGTGGTGGTAGCCAATGTCGGGGACGCAGTCGACCACTTCCTCACCATCCAGTTGCAGGACGATGCGAAAGGCGCCGTGGGCGGACGGATGGTTGGGCCCCAGGTTCAGGAACATGAACTCGGCGCCGTCCCGTTCCCGCGCCATGCCCCAGTCTTCGGGGACAAACTGCAGGGCCTCCTGCTCCTTTTCCTCACCGGCCACGGTCAGGGTATACGGATCGAACTCCGTCGCCCGGGCGGGGTAATCCTTGCGCAGCGGATGGCCGCTCCAGGTTGGCGGCATCAGGATTCGCGCGAGATGGGGGTGGCCGGAAAAGGCAATGCCGAACATGTCCCACACTTCCCGCTCATACCAGTTGGCAGCCGGAAACACGCCGGTGGCGGTGGGCAGGTTCAGGTCGTCCTCGGCCAGAGCGACTTTCAGCATGATGTCCCGGTTCCGTGACACCGACATCAGCTGATAGAACACGGTGAAGTCGGAGGGCGGCAAGCCCTGGCGATGGCCACGGAGCCGCTCGTCCATGGCGGAAAGATCGTAGAGCAGATCAAAGGGGGCGTTCAGGTTTTTCAGGTAGGCCAGAACATCCGTCAGCGCCTCCCGTGTAACCCAGAGCACTGGCATACCGGTATGAGTGTGCTGTTCGTGCAGCACACTGGCGCCGAAGTCCCTTTGCAGGGCTTCTACCCATTCATCACCGGTATTGTCCGTAGTCATGCTCGCGGTTCAACTCCTGATGGCCAGTTGTGAAACGACGGCTAACACTGTTACAGCTTGTCGGGTGTCCTCAGTTCCGTGGCCTGGATCCGCTGGTCCCGCCATTTTTCCCGTTGCGAGGGCATTTCAGCCCGATACACGCCCTGGTCCCCCACTACCCACGACAGCGGGCGCCGTTCTTCCTGGATAGAATCCTGCAACAGTTGCAGGCCCTGCAGGAATGCCTCCGGCCGGGGCGGGCAGCCGGGCACATAGACGTCCACCGGCAGAAATTTGTCGACGCCCTGGACCACGGAGTAGATGTCGTACATGCCCCCGGAATTGGCGCAGGAACCCATGGAAATCACCCATTTCGGTTCCAGCATCTGGTCGTACAGTTGCTGGATAACGGGCGCCATCTTGATGAAGCAGGTACCGGCAATGACCATGAAATCCGCCTGTCTGGGGGACGCCCGGATCACCTCGGAACCGAAGCGGGCAATATCGTGGGGCGAGGTGAAGGCCGTGGTCATTTCCACGTAACAGCAGGAAAGCCCGAAGTTGTATGGCCAGAGGGAATTCTTGCGGCCCCAGTTGACCGCCGAATTCAGCACTTCGCTCAGCCTGCCCGTAAACACATTGCGTTCAAGCTGTTGTTTGACCGGATCCTCGACCTTGCTTCGGCGATCCACCGGATAATGCGCATCGCCGCCCGGTGCTCCCTCGGCCCGGGTCAGGGTGTAGGCCATAGAATTCCTCCAGTGTTGTTCGGGCGCCGCGGCGCGCCTTCGCCTCTGGCCGGAACGCCCGGGCGGATGTTGTCAGGCGGTGCTTTTGCCGGACCGTCTGCGTTGCGGGGCCCAGTCGAGGGCTCCGGTACGGCTGTCGTAGATGAGACCGGCCAGAAGGATAAAGATGAACACAGCGGCACCCCAGAAACCGGTCCAGCCAACGTCGGGGATAACGATCGACCAAGCGAAGAGGAAAACCGCCTCGATGTCGAAGATCACGAACAACATGGCCACCAGATAGAATTTGACCGAAAAACGCTGGCGCGCACTTCCGGCACCTCGAATGCCGGATTCAAAGGGAAGTGTCTTGCTGATGCCATGACTGCGCCCGCCCAGCAGACTGGATGCGCCGACCATAAAGGCGCAAAGACCGCCTACCGCGAGGACAAAAAAGCCAGTGGCCCAGTACTCGGCAACGCCATTCGCCACGGTTTCCGACATGGGGTTCCTCTGAACGTTTGACTGAGTAGGCTTCCAACCACCTGTTTCAAAACTAGCAACGGGACTGCGATTGAGCAAATGACCAAGGGCAAGCCGAAGGGTCAGACGCACTGGACAAAGTCCCTCACGCCTCGGGTGTCGGCCTCACGGAAGCAGGAAATACAACTCTGGCTTCCAGGCCGCCAGCGGCGCTGGTGGCGAAACCTGCCTGTCCTCCATACCGTTTGACGATATCCAGAACGATAGCAAGTCCCAGTCCGTGCCCGGTGCTTTGCTGATCCAGCCGCAAGCCACGACGTCCCAGCTGCTCGCGGCCTTCTTCGGCCACTCCCGGGCCATCGTCATTTACGATAATCTGCAGTTGTTCACGGGTTTCCGATAAACACAGCTCGACGCATCGGTCCGACCACTTGCCGGCGTTATCCAGCAGATTGCCGAGTATTTCATTGAGATCGTGCTCCTCGATCGGCCAGCGGCGTTCCTGAGTCAGATCGGTGGAAAGCTCAAAGGACTTGTCCGGATACAGACGCCCCATCATCCACAGGAGATCCCGCGACTGGGATACCGGAAAGGCACTTTTACCCACCTGGGGGCCGGCGAACCGGCTTCGCCGCATTTCCGCCTCAAGCTGACGATCTATATCACTGAGCCGGGCCGCCATATCCCGGCGCAATCGATCACTCAGGGATTTCTCGGTGTCTTCCAGGCTTTGACGTACCGCTGCGATGGGCGTTTTCACGCTATGGGAGAGGTTGGCAAGGGCTTCCCTGGAGCGCTCAAGGCGTTGATCCTGGGAATCAAGCAACTGGTTGAGCTGCTGTACCAGGGGTCGGAACTCCTCGGGACACTCCACGTTGATGCGAGACACTTCGCGGTCCTGGAGCTTTCTCAGGGCAGCACGAAGTGTCACCACCGGCCGCATGGAAAGGGTGATACCCAGCCAGATACTCCCGACCATCAGAATGATCAGGAGAATCGATACCACCGCCGTCCACACATGCAGTTCGGCCTGGCTGTCGTCCAGCGCAGCCATATCCTCGGCCACCACAACGGTCACAGGCGAATCCCCTATCGCAAAAGACTGACGGTAAGCGAGGAGATCCGAAGGGGCATCACCGACATCCATGTCCCGTATTCGGACGGTTCCCGGCTGGCTCGATTTCAGCAAGGGGTTTAGCAACGTCCCCCAGGACCGGGGATAAACGACCGTACTGTCCCCGGAGGCGATGGCGAATCCGTGATGGAAAACTTCCTGGAAATAGCCGCCGGTTTTCAGGGCTTCTGTCTGTCCGCCGGATTCCCGTAACTGGTGCTCCAGAAAGGCCGCTTCGTCCTGCAATCGCCCTTCCACGAACTCCCGGGACATTCTGTCCAGCAGACTGCCATGAACAAACCAGGCAAGGGCCATCAACCCGATGCCTGCCGGGAGCAGGATGGCAAGGAGCATGCCCCGGACAGAATCGGGTTTTCTAAACAGCCTCATCAAACAGGTACCCCTGACCTCGCCGCGTTTTTATGGCGCTGGCACCCACCAGCTTCCTCAACCGACGGATGTAGGCCTCGATCACATTATCCGTGGGACTGTCACTGAGGTTATAGAGCTGCTCCATCAGCTGCTCCTTCGAGAAAACGTGGCCAGGATGGCTCATGAGGCATCGAAGCAGACGAAACTCGGTTCCCGTGAGGCTGTGTTCCGTCCCGTCCTTCACTCTGACCATCTGGCGGTTTTCATCCAATTCGATGGTACCAGCCCTCAGTGTGGACAGAACGCGACCTTCGCTGCGGCGGACAATGGCATGCAGCCGTGCAACCAGCTCCTCGGTCTGGAAAGGTTTGGCCAGGTAATCGTCCGCACCGGCTTTCAACCCGCCCACTTTGTCTTTCCAGTCGCCTCTTGCCGTCAGGATAAGCACTGGAAATGCCACGCGGTTTTCACGCCATTGACGGAGCACGTCCAGGCCATTCCCGTCCGGTAATCCGAGATCCAGCACGCAGGCGCGATACTCCTCCTGCCTGCCCAGCATCATCGCTTCGTGAACGGACGCGGCCCGATCCACGCTGAAGCCGGCCTTCTCCAGCTGTCTGGCAAGGCCTTCCGCCAACAGTTGGTCATCTTCCACCAGCAGTAAACGCATCTGCGAGGTCCTTTTGCCTTGGCCAGGAAATCCGACAGTGTTGCCGCCCTACCTGAATTCTGCCTGAAAAATCCGGGAATTCCTCAGTGTGGGCGCCACTCTGCATGGTATCAGGTAAATCTTTCGATCAGAGGCGGAGCGCTGATTGATGCAGGTCAAACCATGCCAGGAACGCCACCGACCTTTTCAGCCGCAATTCAGTTTGGTGTGCTGAGATAATGGAAAATTCACCAGGCCGGGGGAACAACCATGGCAAAAGCTCACAAACCGACCAGCCAGGAAGCCTTTTTGCTAAAACGTAAACTCAAAGTTGATGGACTCTCTGAGAGCGAGTGGGAGGATTTCATCCAAGAGCTGAACCAGCATCCCTGTATCGATTTTGCGGAACTCCAATGGGGAGATCAGCTGAACGTCACCTATGACGGCACTCACTGGTCCACTGACGAGCTGCTGGGGCTGGTTCAGTCTCATGGAGGGAAACTGAGGGACGGCTGGTGGACTCGCAGAAAGCTTGCCTGGTATCGCTTCACCGATGACAACGTGCGGGCGAACGCCAGCCACGAGCCTTTCTGTTGTTCAAAAATTCCGCCTATGAAGAAATAACAGGAACCTCAGTGAACCATCAGGAAGAGGACAGGACCACCCACTACCAGGCCGGCAGCCTGACGCTGCCGGGAACGGTCATGCTCGGTACCGGCGTCATGATCGGCGCCGGCATCTTTGCTCTCACCGGTCAGATGGCCCAGATGACCGGCCCGCTGTTTCCGCTGGCGTTTCTCGCAGCCGCCATCATTGTCAGCTTCAGTGCCTACTCCTACGTGAAGATTTCCAATGCCTATCCATCGGCGGGCGGCATTGGCATGTACCTTCACAAGGCGTATGGCCACAGCCTGGCGACCGCGTTCAACGCTCTGCTCATGTATTTTTCCATGGTGATCGCCCAGAGCTTCCTGGCGCGAACCTTCGGCTCGTACACCATGCAGTTGTTCGGCGGCGATCGAAGTGGCCACATGATTTCTGTTCTCGGAGTGTCCCTGATACTGGCGGCCTTCATCATCAATCTGCTGGGTAACCAGCTGATCCAGAAAGTGGCGTCGTTTATCGGCATTCTCAAAATCGGCGGCATTCTTCTCTTCGGCCTCGTCGGGGTCTGGATTGCCGACAGCCTGTCTCTCGACATCCCCGCCGGCACTCCACAGGACGCGGGTACCGCTGGCGCGTTCCTGGGCGCAACCGCCCTGGGCATCCTGGCCTTCAAGGGTTTTACGACCATTACCAACAGTGGCTCGGAGGTAAAGGATCCCCACCGGAACGTCGGCCGGGCCATTATCATTTCGATTGCCGCCTGTGTCGTTATCTACACCCTGGTGGGGTTTGCGGTATCAAGCAATCTCTCGCTGGCCGAGATCATCAGAACTCGTAACTATTCGCTGGCCGCAGCCGCGCGGCCGGCCCTGGGCGATTATGGCGTCTGGTTCACCGTGATCATCGCCATGACCGCCACGGCCGGCGGGATCCTCGCCAGCATCTTCGCAGTGTCAAGAATGCTGGCCATGCTGACCGAAATGAAGCTGGTTCCCCACAGTCACTTTGGTATGCCCGGTAGCATCCAGAAACACACCCTGGTCTACACCGTGGTTCTGGGGCTTGTCCTGACTGCGTTTTTTGATCTTTCCCGCATTGCCGCACTGGGTATCATTTTCTATCTGATCATGGACATTGCGATTCACTGGGGCGTTCTCCGTCACCTCCGCGAGGACGTGAAAGCTCGCCCCTGGATTCCCGCAACAGCGATTGTGCTGGACCTGCTGGCACTGGGAGGCTTTGTCTGGGTCAAATTGACGACCGACCCATTCGTCCTGGCCGTTGCCGCGGTAACGATGATGGTACTTGCCATCGCCGAAGCCTGGTTCCTGAGCACCACCCGTGCGGTCGCCACCGACAATCAAAAAGGGTCCCACGCCCACCAACATGGAAATTCCTCAGAGTAAAAGGAGCACAGCTCATGATGGGAGACTCAACGTTCGGCATGACCCTGTTTGCGGGCCATGGCTTCTGGCCCCTGCTCATCGCCGTATTTATCGTGGTGCCGGTCTGGCGGATCTGCCAGCGTGCCGGTTTTTCCGGATGGCTCAGCCTGTTGACGCTTGTTCCACTGGTGAACCTCGGCTTGCTGTATTTTCTCGCATTTGCCGAATGGCCCATCGACAAACGGACCGATCCATCAAACTGAACCGCCCGACGGAAACCCGTTGCGGTTCGCATTCTCAAACTGGGAGGTTTCATGTCCTACACGATGAACCGGACAATCACCGACGCGGACTTTGACACGGTTGATGAACGGGCACGCAAGGCCCTCGCCGATCACGGTTTCGGCGTCCTTACCGAGATTGATGTCAAAGCCACCATGAAGAAGAAGCTGGACAAGGACATGTCCGCCTACCGAATCCTGGGTGCCTGCAACCCCACCATGGCCTGGGAAGCCATCGGGCTGGAGCCCAGGGTCGGTTCCATGCTTCCGTGCAATGTCATCCTGCGGGAAGTCCAGGGCGGCGTTGAAGTGAGCGCCATTGACCCCGTTGCTTCCATGTCAGCCATCGACAATGACGCCCTCAAAGAGGTTGCCGGCCAGGTGCGGGACATGCTCTCGAAAGTGGTCGAAGCGGTATAGACGGAGCCCTGGATAAATGACTCCATCGACGGAGCTGATCTCCGTACGATGGAGTCAGCGACTACCCGAGCGTCCCCAATATGGGGAAGGCCGATAGCATCCAGCTCGCGAACCGGGTCATCTGTCCGGTAATCACCAATACGCCCATCAATACCAGCACCGCACCCGCAAACATCCGCAGATACCGGCTCCAGTGGCCGAACCGACGCAACTTCACCCGGAAATGTTCGATAAATAGCGACGTTCCCAGAAACGGGATCGCCAGTCCAACCGAGTACATGGTCAGGTAAACGATACCGGTTTCGGCGTTCGCCTGGGTTGAGCTCAGTGCCAGTATGGCTCCGAGAATCGGACCGATGCAGGGCGTCCAGCCAATAGCAAACGCAAGACCCAGAAGGAAGGCCGCCGTTGGCCGCCCGCCCTCCAGGGTGTGTCCGAAGCGCCAGTCCCGTTGCAGTGCCGGCATACTCCACCAGCCGAGCATGAACAGGCCCATCAGGACGATCAGCAACCCTGCGACAAGGTTAGCCTCCTCGCGGTACACCCTCAGCCACTGGCCCAGTAGGCTGGCGCTCGCACCCAGGGCAATAAAGATAACGCTGAATCCGAGGACGAAACAGAAGCTCAGCCAGAAGGCCTTCAGGCGGTTTTCGCTCTCATTGACGGCGCCGCCGGTCACCACGGACAGATAGCCGGGCACCAGCGACAATGTGCAGGGTGAGAGGAATGACACCAGGCCGCCCAGAAAGGCGGCCATGACACCCCAGGTGGCAAGATCCGGCATATCAGAACTCGTACCGTTTCAGGACTTTGGTGTGTCCACGGGGGGCAAACGCGACAACCTCAAAGTTATCCTGTCGACCGGTCTCCATCCCCGGCGAGCCTTGTGGCATACCCGGAACGGCAATACCGATGGTACGGTCTCCCAGCGGGTAGGTACCATTGGTCAGGTAGGCCCGGATATCCTCCATCGGTACATGGCCCTCGATCACAACGCCATCCACCACAGCCGTATGGCAGGACATCATGGTCTGGGGCACTCCGTACTCGGCCTTGATGCGGTTCATGTCGTTGGTGTTTTTCACCGTCAGGTCAAAGCCAGCGTTTTTCGCATCATCCACCCAGCGCGCGCAGCAGGAGCAGGTCGGGCTTTTGAAGACGGTCATGGCCGGCCCTTCCGCCACAGACGCAGGCGTAGAAGCTTCGTCACCAAAGCCCACGGCCTGGAGCCGATATCCGATGGCGAATACGCCAATGACAAGGGCAGTCAGGCCCAGAGTCGTCTGAAGTTTCATACATCACCTCGAAAATTGAAAGGATGGGCGCCCGACCCTCGACGGGCGCCCTTTATAACGACTAACCAATGACTATTTGGCAGCATTGCCATGATGATCGGATTCCATACTGGCGCCCGAATGGGATTTCATCATTTTGAGGCAGGCATCCTGCATGGCTTCACGATCGTCTTCAGACAGGGAGGACATGACTTTCATCATTTCAGCCATACCCTCCATGTTCATCATCTGCATCATGTTCCCTGAGCCGCCTCCACTCATGCCCATGCCTGAGTTGTCTCCCTGATGGGCAGAGACAACGGCACTTGTAAATAGTGAAGCAGCAAGGAAGAGACCGGTCGTCAGTCTGGCGGTCGATTTTTTCATAGGTAACTCCTTTCCGGTACGCCGGATGGGCGCACCCGTTACAAAACGGTCAATGGCGTCGTGAGCGGAATCGCTCAGTCTTGGAACACATTGGAGTTCAGGAAAGGAGATCAGGAGGAGGCGTCAGAACCTCCAGCAAAGGGCTTTGATAAATGATTGTCGTATGCGGGAGACGCTCGCCGTCCGAAGAGGCCCCCGACGGTAGTTGCAGGGGGGACAGCAAGCCGGCGACGGACAGGCTCATACATTGCTGGACACTGATCATGCAATGGGATTGTTCCAGACTCTCGCAGCCGCCCCACATCCACTGGTTGCGACTGTCGAGCCGGGTAGCCTGAGCTCCACAACCCTGGCCTTGCGACGCAGTGGAAGAGGCATGCTGCAGACTGCCGTGACCAGGAATTGCGCCCACAGAGGGCCCGCTCACCAACATGAGGATAATCAGAAGCCCTGTGACAATCCGGCTAAGCGTCATATAGTGAACGTTTCCGAAACCAGAATCCCGAACAGATTGGGACATAATCCACGGCAAAAGCCCGAAAACCTGGGCCGGGAAAGTGCGATGAGTACAAGATACAGGTTGTAGCGACTCACAGGTCAATAGTACCGGGAAGATCAGGCAACACCTTGACTCCCGTCAACACCGGTTTCCACCAATAAAACCAAAGCATTGAACTGGTTCCGGCCAACCCTAATCCGGTCAGGCGTGTATTAAGGCTCGAGGGGTAGACCGTAGCGGGCTCGGCCAGATGCAACTCAGCATCAGGCCGAGCCCAGCAAACAGGAAGTGGCGACCTTGAAAGTCGCCTCTGCGTTTAGTCGTGGCTGATCATGATATGTCTCACGACGGTGTAGTCTTCAAGGCTGTACATGGACATGTCTTTGCCATAGCCCGACATCTTCACGCCCCCATGGGGCATTTCCGAGGCCAGCAGCATGTGAGTGTTGATCCAGGTGCAACCATAACGGAGTTTTGCCGCCAGACGGGTGGCTCGAGCGGTGTCTCGTGTCCAGACTGAAGATGCCAGGCCATAAATCGAGTCATTGGCGAAGTCGAGTACCTGGGATTCCGTCTCGAACGACGTGACGGAAACGACAGGGCCGAAAACTTCCTTCTGGACGATTTCGTCAGTTTGCCTGGCGTCGGCGATCACGGTTGGTGCAAAGAAGTTACCGGACTGGTCCAGCCTGCCGCCACCGGTGGTAATCCTGATATGGTCCAGGGCTTCGGCGCGTTTTACAAAGCCCTCGATTCGCTCAAGGTGTGCCTTGCTGACGACCGGCCCAATGTCACTGTCTTCCTCGAAGGGCATTCCCACACGGATGGTCCGCACGGCCTCAGTCAGTGCGTCGACAAACTGATCATAAATGGATTCGTGGACATAGACCCGTGATGCCGCAGTGCAGTCCTGTCCTGAGTTGGTGAACGCAAAATTCTTCACGCCATCAACCGCTTTCTCAAGATCCGCGTCGTCAAAGACGATAACCGGGGCTTTGCCGCCCAGTTCCATATGCGTCCGTTTCATCGTGGCGGCGCCGCTACTCACGATAGCCTGACCCGTAGGAATCGATCCCGTAAGTGACACCATATCAACGTCCGGATGGGACGTCAGTGGCGCGCCGACGGTCTGGCCACGGCCAAAAACGACATTGAAAACGCCGGCCGGCAGCTTGTCCTTGAGCATGGCGGCGAGCTGCAGGGTTGTCAGCGGTGTGAGTTCAGAGGGCTTGAGAACCACGGTGTTTCCGGCTGCAAGTGCAGGCCCCAGCTTCCAGGCAGCCATCATCAACGGGTAATTCCACGGAGCAATTGAGGCAACAACGCCAATCGCATCGCGGCGAATCATGGAGGTAAAACCGGGAAGGTATTCGCCGCCGGCAGAGCCGTTCATGCAGCGGGCAGCACCGGCAAAGAATCGGAAGATATCAACAACGGCGGGAATTTCTTCCTCAAGCATCAGGTGATACGGCTTTCCCGTATCCAGACATTCCAGCTTTGCGAACAACTCGGCATTGCCTTCGATCAGATCGGCAATGCCCAGCAGATGGAGTGAGCGATCCTTGGGAGTCAGCTCCGACCAGCCGGCAAACGCAGCCCGTGCGGCCTTGACCGCCTCATCCACCTGAGATTCGGTCGCTTCGTTGATAGCCAGAACGTGTTCGCCGTTATGGGGGGACACAATATCAACGGACTCACCCTGGCCCGCCACAAGCATCCCATTGATAAGCATCTGTTGTTCAATATTTTTGTTCATTTGATTCATGGCTTGGTCCTTATCGGTCTTTGGTGAGCCAGTAGGAGAGCAGTACGGGAAGCATGGTCAATAGCATGACCAGCAGTGCCACCACGTTGGTGATGGGCACATCACGCGGTCGGGATAGCTGGTTGAGCAACCACAGTGGAAGGGTTGGCTCATGACCGGCAGTGAAGATCGTCACAATCAACTCATCGAAGGATAATGCGAATGCCAATAGACCACCGGCAAACAGCGACGCTCCCAGGTTGGGCAAAATGACATGCCAGAAAGTCTGCAAGGCGGTTGCCCCGAGATCATAGGATGCCTCGACGATGTTGAATGAAATACGGCGTAGCCGGGCGACAACATTGTTGTAGACAATCACGACACAGAAGGTTGCATGCCCGATGGTGATAGTGGCCATGCCCGGGGTAATGCCGGCTGATTTGAAGGTACTCAACAGCGAGAGGCCGGTGACAATGCCCGGCAGCGCGATTGGCAGGATCAGGATCAGCGTGAAAACATTCTTCCCCGGGAAATTGTTGCGGTAGAGCGCGAGCGCTGCCAGCGATCCCAGCAACAGGGCGATCAGCGTGGATATCGCCGCAATCTGCAGGGAAAAGCCGATCGCCTGAAAAATGTCATCACGCTCAGCAGCCTTGAAGAACCACTCGACCGTGAACCCTTTGGGCGGGAAGGAGAACGCCGATTCCTCCGTGTTGAAGGCGTAGATCAGGATGATCAGGATCGGAAAGTACAGAAAGCAGATACCCGCCAGGGCAAGCCCTTTGATCAGCCAGCTCGATTTATCAGAGTGCATCGAACGCCCCCGCCCTTTTGGCAAAGTAGAGATAGACCGCGATGATCAGGATCGGTACCAGAGTGAAAGCTGCCGCCATCGGCATATTGCCGATCGAGCCTTGCTGGACGTACACCATGTTGCCAATAAACAGTCCAGGCGGACCCACCAACTGCGGAATAATGTAGTCGCCGAGCGTCAGTGAGAAAGTGAAGATGGAGCCAGCAATAACGCCCGGAATGCAGAGTGGCAGAATGACATGGCGAAATGTCTGGAAAGGGCGCGCGCCAAGGTCGCTTGACGCATCAAGCAAACTCTCTGACAACCGCTGCAGGGCTGCCTGTATCGGCAGTATCATGAACGGCAACCAGATATAGGTGAAGACCAGGAAGCGCCCCAGATTGGAGGTAGACAGCGTGTTGCCACCAATGGACGGTATATCCAGGAAGGCATTCAGCACACCGGTCAGGCCGAGGGCATCAATGATCCAGTAGGCGACACCTTCCTGCGAAAGAATAAGGGTCCAGGAATACGCCTTGACGATATAGCTCGTCCACATAGGCAGGATGACGGAGATATACAGGAACGCCTGCATCTTTCCCGAGGCGTGGCGTGTCATGTAGTAGGCCACGGGAAAAGCGATAATCGCACTGAATACCGAAACAGCCAGTGCCATGGCGGCCGTTCTGATGATGATATCCGCGTTGGCGGGCGAGAACAGGTTCCTGATGTTATCGAGGCTGAATTCCCTCACCACAGTCATGGTGAAATCATCAAAGGTATAGAAGGACTGGCTCAGCAAGTGCAGCAGTGGATAGATATAAATCACCAGAAACCAGACGGCGGGCAGGCCGAGTAGCAGTAACAGCTTCAGGCGCGGCCGGTTGAAGAGGGCTCCCGATTTGCTGGCGATAGCACGGTTTTTGGCGGTAGCGGGCATCATGTAGCCGGTTCCTCCAGCCTCACCATATCCGCACGATCCCAGCTGATGCTGACCGGCTGCCCGCCCAGCGAGCTGCGATCAAAGGCATAGGGAGGCTGGACAAGTACCGTCCGGTGGTTGGGGAGCCGGATTTCAATTTTGGTTACGGCTCCCTGGTAAAAGATTTCTGACACCTGGCCCTGCAGTGTCATATCACCCTGGTCGCTGTTGAGACGGATTTTTTCCGGACGCAGTGCGAAAACCTGAGGACCGTCGATCAAGTCGGGAAGCAGGGTGTTATCAATGATGTTTGCCGTTCCCATAAAGTCAGCAACAAAGCGGGTTTTCGGTGACTCGTAAAGTGTTTCGGGGGTGCTGACCTGTTCTATACGACCCTGGTTGAATACCGCGATCCGGTCCGACATGGACAGGGCTTCTCCCTGATCATGTGTAACGAAGACGAAAGTGATACCCAGCTGTTTCTGCAGGGCTTTGAGTTCTCCCTGCATTTGTTCGCGGAGTTTTAAATCCAGGGCACCCAGCGGTTCATCCAGCAACAACACCTTAGGTTGGTTCACCAATGCCCGTGCCAGTGCCACACGTTGCTGTTGCCCACCTGACAACTGGTTGGGTCTGCGATTGGCGACGTGAGCCAGATCCACCAGTTTCAGCGCATCCTTGACCCGTATTGCACGGTCTTTGCGTCGAACCCCTTTGACCATCAACCCGTAACCGACGTTGTCTTCAATGGTCATATGAGGAAACAGGGCATAGTCCTGGAAGACCGTATTCACGTTGCGCTTGAACGGAGGAAGCCACGTGGCATCTTCCCCGTTGATGTAGATGGTGCCCGATGTCGGCTGCTCAAATCCCGCCATCAGGCGAAGGCAGGTCGTCTTTCCTGAGCCGGAGGGCCCGAGCATGGAAAAGAACTCACCTTCCTTCACGGTAATAGACACATCATCAACGGCCTTAACATCGCCAAAGTGACGTTTCACATTCTCAAAGATCACTGACATAGATGACCCGGATTTCTGGAGTTGACGTCAATGAGCCTGTCCCCGTTGCACACAGGAACAGGCTCCCGGGAGGAAGCGCTAGCGGCCGCCCATGATGGCGATATAATCCTGGGTCCAGCGACTGTAGGACACACAGTCATTGCTACCGTTGCACTGGGATCTCGGGGTCTTCCAGAACGAGACCTGTTCGAAATGATCCGCGCCGTTGGCCTTGCAACCGTCCTTACCCAGCAGGTCGTTGTTCTCACAAGCAGCGGGCACAGCGGGTACGGACCCGAACCAGGACGCCAGGTCACCCTGCAACTTGGGCGTGATTGACCAGTTCAGCCAGGCATAGGCGCACTCAGGATGCTCAGCATCCGTGGCCATCATTGTGGTATCCGCCCATCCGGTAACGCCTTCCTTGGGGAAGCTTGTCGCAATGGGCTGGCCTTCCGCTTTCAGGGCATTGGCCTGGAAGGGCCAGGCGCTGGAGGCAACAACACCTTCATTCTTGAAATCACTCATTTGCACGTTGTAGTCGTGCCAGTAACGATGCAGGAGATCGTGCTGTTTTCGCAGTACCGCCAGTACTGCCTGATACTGCTCGTCATTCAGTTCGTACGGGTCGGTGATGCCGAGCTCAGGCCGCTTGGCTTTGAGGTAAAGTGCAGCGTCAGCGATGTAGATCGGTCCATCGTAGGCCTGAACCCTGCCCTCGTTGGATTTGCCGTCCGGGAGGGTCATGGGTTCAAAGACCACATTCCAGCTATCCGGCGGCGTAGGAAATACATTGGTGTTGTACATCAACAGGTTGGGGCCCCACTGGAACGGCACGCCGTAATGTTCGCCGTTGATGGTGAACCAGGCACCGTCTTGCAAGCGGGGATCGATCGAGTTCCAGGCATCTATTCTGCTGATATCGATAGGCTGGACGCGTTTGCCATAGATCAGACGAAGCGAGGCATCCCCCGATGCGGTGACCAGATCATAGCCGCCTTTGGCCATCAGACTGACCATTTCGTCAGAAGTCGCTGCTGTCTTTACGTTAACCGAGCAGCCGGTGTTTTGTTCAAACTGGGTCACCCAGTCGTAATTGGGGTCTGTATCCCCGCGTTCGATGTACCCGGGCCAGGCCACAATATTGACCTGACCTTCCAGGCCCTCCGCAGCATGGGTGCTGGCACAAATAAGGGTGAGGGAAAGCGCCGCTAGTTTCAGATTCGTTATTTTCATTTCCGATACCTGTCGTCTTGGTGAACCGCGTTGTTGGCACAACGTAATTGACTTGTTATTAAAGGTTCTTTTTTCTCTATTCCCTTCTAAAGCTTATTCAGCAATCACGAGGCATAGCCAATACAAAATAGAGAAGCCTGCCATTGAAAAAATCGATATCTCACTGAATAATGACTAATCTGTAACCAGTTATCAGGGTGCGGGGCCGGCCATAACCGAGACCGTGCAGGAGCATGGCGCCATGTTTTCGTTCAGGCAGATTCATTATTTCATTGCAGTGGCAGAGACCGGCTCAGTGTCATCGGCAGCCAATGCCGTGCATATTTCCCAATCGACACTCACAACCGCCATCAAACAGCTTGAGGACGATGTCGGCGTAAGCCTGTTCGTTCGACATTCCAAGGGCATGGAGCTCACCCATTCCGGCCATCAGTTTCTGCGCCAGGCCTACCAGATCATGTCGGCGGTGGAGAATGCGAAGCGAAGCCTTACCGAAGCGACCGACGAAGTCACCGGAACCCTCAATATTGGGGTGACAAGTCTGGTATCAGGTTACTACCTCGCTGATCTTCTCTCCGATTTCAAGAAGGTCTATGGCAACGTTGATCTGCGCGTTTTCGAGGATGATCGTTCCTATATTGAACATTTGCTGGTCAATGGAGAGCTGGACGTAGGAGTACTGATTCTCTCCAAGATCGAGAACCATAAGGCGCTCAACACTGAAGTCCTGACCTATTCCCGTTACCGGGCGTGGTTACCCCCAAACCATCCTCTGTTGCTGGAAGAATCCATCAGCATGGAGCAATTGTTGCGGGAACCTCAGATCCTGCTCAGGGTTGATGACCTCAGCGATCAGATCCGGAGCCTGTGGCGCGGCTTTTCGCTGCCGCCGGAGATCGCTATTCAGAGTGGATCTGTAGAAGCTGTGCGAAGCCTGGTTTACGCAGGGATGGGGGTTGCTCTGATGCCGGATATGACCTATCGCCCATGGTCACTGGAGGGCGATCGTGTTGAAGCGCGGCAGATCATTGATCTATCCGATACGCTGGACATTGGACTGGCCTGGCGCCGAGGCGGCCATCGCAATACATTGGTTGAATATTTTGTGTCGGTGGCGCGGGAGCAACTACCGCCCGCTTCAGGATCGGCCTTGTCAATATAGAGAGTGGCTCTTAATGATGGATGCTTTACCCACAGAATTGCTGATCGGCGGCCAGCTTCGTATTGGCCAGGGTGCAGCAGAAACCATCTATGACCCCCGGACAGCTCAATCGCTTGGCGCAGTATCTGAGGCCTCGGCCGACCAGGTCGATGACGCCATCGCACAGGCGAGCGATGCTTTTCACGCCTGGTCACGAATGGCCATCAATGAACGCGCCAGATTATTGCTGTCCATTGCGGAAGCCATAGAGCAGTCAAAACCATGGCTTGCAGAACTGGAGTCAATCAATTGTGGCAAGAATTCCCACCAGGCGCTGGGTGAGGAAATCCCGGCCGCTGCGGACACTTTTCGTTACTATGCGGGCCTGATTCGCAATCAGGCGGCACCCGTGGCCCAGGAGTATTGCAAGGGACAAACCAGTTTCGTGCGCCGGGCACCTGTTGGCGTCGTTGTCGCCATCGCACCATGGAATTACCCCCTCATGATGGCGTCCTGGAAAATTGCTCCGGCTCTGGCCGCAGGCAACACCGTTGTTTTCAAACCATCCGAACTCACGCCCTATACGGCGCTTGCTCTGGGCCGGTTGATTGCGTCGGTTTTGCCAGCGGGCGTACTCAATATTGTCACTGGACGGGGTGAGAGCGTAGGCCGCCAGCTAATTGCCGATTCCCGGGTCCGCATGGTTTCTCTTACCGGCGGCACACCAACGGGTCAGAAGATCCTCCAGGCTGCCTATAAAAGCGTCAAGCGAACCCACCTGGAACTCGGCGGCAAGGCGCCGGTGGTTGTCCTCGACGATGCCGATATTGAGCAGACTGTAGCCGGCGTTGCTCGCTACGGCTATTACAATGCGGGACAGGATTGCACTGCTGCCTGTCGCGTTTATGTTGAAAAAGGTATTTATGACCAGTTTGTTGAAATGCTGTCGGAGCGAGTTCGCGGACTCCAATTCGGGGTTTCGCGGGAGCAGGATGATGTGGGTCCGTTGATCAGTGATCGTCAACGCAACAGTATTGCCAGTTTCGTGGAACGGGCCAGGGAACAATCCCATATCGATGTCGTAGTGGGAGGATATGTTCCCGATCGTGACGGCTATTTTTATGCGCCAACCCTGATTGTCGGCGCTAGACAATCTGATGAAATCGTTCAGTCCGAGGTCTTCGGGCCAGTGGTGTCTGTCACCTGCTGTGATGATGAACAACAAGCCATATACTGGGCAAATAACTCAGAATATGGTCTCGCATCTTCGGTCTGGTCGGGCGATATTGGCCGCGCGATGCGTGTGGCTTCGGAGCTGGAATATGGTGCAACCTGGATCAACAACCACTTCCTGCTTGCCAGCGAAATGCCGCACGGTGGATTAAGGGCATCCGGATACGGGAACGATCTCTCGGCATTTGCTCTGGATGATTACTCTGTCCTGCGGCATATTATGATTTCGCACTGACAGATGGCTGTTTTAAGGGAAAGATAATCAAATCCTGACGAACAGCAATTGACCACTCAGCAGGGGGTGTGAGACAGGTCTGGAGCGGGTGAAGGGAATCGAACCCTCGTCGTAGGCTTGGGAAGCCTCTGCTCTACCATTGAGCTACACCCGCATTTACTGTCGCTGCGAGAGAAATATAAGCGCTCGGGCCCAGTATGGGCAAGCGTTGTCTGGAGATTGAATGGATCCAACCCTCACCCTTGTCGGCGCCCTGATGCTGGTGATCAGCATTGTGCTCAGCCCCCTGTCCAGTCGCGTCGGCATGCCGGTGCTGCTGATTTTCCTGATCGTGGGCATGGTCATGGGCGAGGACGGCCCCGGCGGCATCAAGTTCGACAATTTTGAACTGGCCTTCGTGATCGCCAACCTTGCCCTCGGCGTCATCCTGCTCGACGGGGGTATGCGCACCCGGGCCGAAACCTTCCGGGTCGGGCTGAGGCCGGCCCTGGTCCTGGCCAGTGTCGGGGTTTTCATGACCGCCGCGGGCGCCGCGGTGGTCGCTCACTGGGCCTTCGACCTGGACTGGCTGACCGCCCTGCTGATCGGCGCGATTATTTCCTCTACCGATGCCGCGGCCGTTTTCTCGCTGCTGCAGGGTCGGGGCCTGCATCTCAACGAACGGGTCAGCGCCACTCTGGAAATCGAATCCGGCAGCAACGATCCGATGGCCATCTTCCTGACCCTGATGCTGGTTGCGCTGATTGGCAATCACGGTGACGGTGCCACCTGGTCTGCGTTGATGATGCTGGTCAAACAGTTCGGCATTGGCGGGGTGGCCGGGATTGTAGGCGGCTATGCGGTGGTGGAACTGGCCAACCGGATTCGTCTGACGCCGTCCCTGTATCCCCTGCTGGTGGCCGCCGCCGGCATTTCGGTGTTTTCGGCGACCAACGCCCTGGGCGGAAGCGGTTTTCTCGCGATTTATCTGACCGGGGTGGTCATCGGTAACCGCCCGGTCCGGATGATGCCCATGATCCTGCAGGTTCACGATGGCCTCGCCTGGCTGGCGCAGCTCTGCCTGTTCCTGATGCTCGGCCTGCTGGTGACACCCTCGGAATTGCTGCCGCTCGCCGGTAGCGGCCTGGTGCTGGCACTGGCCCTGATCTTCGTCATCCGTCCGGTGACCGTTCTGGCCACGCTCTGGCCATTCGGATTCAAACCCCGCGAACTGGGCTTTATCAGCTGGGTGGGGCTCAGGGGCGCGGTGCCGATCGTGCTCGCGCTGTTTCCGATCATCGCCGGTCTCCCCGACTCCCAACTGATCTTCCACGCTGCGTTCTTCATCGTACTGGTGTCCCTGATTGTCCAGGGCACGACCATGGCTCCGCTTGCCCGCAAGATGCGACTGGAGGTGCCCGCGGGCGATGATCCGTTCCGGCGCCTGCCCCTGGATGCACCGGCAGCCGGGGACCATGAACTGATGCTGTTCCCCCTGCGCGGCAAGAACTGGGAGACCCCGAGAAAGCTCAGCCAGATGCGCTTTCCGGAGCACACGGCGGTGGCCGGCGTGTTCCGTAACCGGGTATGCCTGCAACCGAAAGCGGACCTCGAAGTGTCCAGTGGCGACATGGTGGCCATGTTCGCCACCCCTGCCGTCCTGCCGGATCTTGGCAAGGCTCTCAGTGGCCGTCATGCACCGGAATATTTGGCCGAACGGGCCTTTTTCGGGGATTTCGTACTCAACGGCGACGCTCTGCTGGGGGATGTGGAACAGGTTTACGGCATCGAGTTTGACGAACTGGCTCCGGAGATCACCCTGGCGGAATGCTTTTCCCGGCGCACCAAAGGGCATCCCGTCGTTGGTGATACGGTCACGCTCGGCCCGGTCACCCTGGTGGCCCGCGCGACCGAGGCTGACCGGGTTACAAAAGTGGGCCTGAAGATGGACAGTTCACAAAATGTTTGATGGAAGAACGACATGGCCAAAAAACGTAACAGAACCCCTTAACAGGCCGGCGTGAGCCTGTGATATAAAGGGCCTGAAAAGATGAATCTTTGGTAAGTCAGAGTTATGGGCCTCCGCAAACACATTTTCCTCTCCCTGATCATCAGCCTCACGTTCTGGTCGTTGCCGGCGGCTTCCGCAGATCTGATCGCCAGGGCCGATTCCCGTATGCCGGCCAAAGCCGGCACCGTTGACATTACCCAGGTGGTGGTAAAAAAGGGCGAACGCCGCCTGTACCTGATGGCCAATGACAAGATCATCCACAGTTACCGCATTTCCCTGGGAGACAATCCGCAAGGCCATAAACTGTACGAGGGTGACGAGAGAACACCGGAAGGCGAGTACACCCTGGACTGGCGAAACGTCCACAGTGACTTCTACAAATCCATCCACATCTCCTATCCAAGTGCCCACGACCGGGAGCTGGCGCGGGCCTGGGGGCTGGATCCGGGTGGCAGCATCATGATTCATGGCCTGCCGAATAATGCCGGCGACATGGCCTTTGCCTTCGAGGGGCTTGACTGGACGGATGGCTGCATCGCGGTCAACAACAAGGCCATGGATGAGATCTGGCAACTGGTTTCCAATGGAACCCCGATCCGCATTTTGCCGTGAAGAGAAATGACGCAACGATTAAGTTGCTGTCATAGGGAATAAAAATTTACCTATACTGAGTTAACATTTCGCCGGTGTGTGATTTACACTGTTTTACGATTCGGTGGAAAACATCCATCGGAGCCGGTTAATCAGGAAGTGGTCTATACTGACTTCCGGAACTCAGGAAATAACTCGACCAATAAGGGGATTTACCATGCGTAAACTGACGATCGCCGGGTTTGCACTGGCCACTGCCATGACTGCAGGTTGTGCCACCACCGACCAGGGCGCCATCGACGAAGCAAACGCAACTGCCAGCTCCGCCGAGCAGACCGCTGAAAACGCAATGAACACTGCGAACAGCGCTGCAAGCTCTGCACGCACTGCCCAGCAGACTGCTGAAGAAGCTCTGGCCGCTGCCCGTGCAGCCCAGAAGGCCGCTGACGAGGCCAACGAGCGCGCCAAGCGCATGCTGCAGACTTCCAGCCAGAAGTAAGGCCTGGAAGACCAGTAGAAAAGGCCGGTCAGTCCGGCCTTTTTTTGTGCCCGAATTCCCGGTCAGGCGTCTTTTTCGGTGGCAGTGCCCTTGCCACTCGCCGGTTTTTGCATGAACGGCCGGAGCAGATCCATCGGCATCGGGAACATGATGGTCGAGGCATTGGTGCCGCTCATGTCCGCCATGGTTTGCAGATAGCGCAGTTGCATGGCCCCTGAATCGGCGGACATCACCTGAGCGGCTTCCACCAGTTTCTTCGACGCCTGCAGCTCACCCTCGGCATGTATGACCTTGGCCCGCCGCTCCCGCTCAGCTTCGGCCTGACGGGCAATGGCGCGGATCATGGATTCGTTCAGGTCGACGTGTTTGATTTCCACATTGGCAACCTTGATACCCCACTCCTCGGTCTGGGAATCGATGATTTCCTGAATATCCGCATTGAGCTTGTCCCGCTCCGACAGCATCTCGTCCAGATCGTGCTTGCCGAGGACTGAACGAAGGGTGGTCTGAGCCAGCTGACTGGTGGCCGAGTTGTAGTCCTCAACCCGAATGATGGCCCTTTCAGGATCGACCACCCGGAAATACAGCACCGCGTTCACGCGAACCGTCACGTTATCCTTGGAAATGACGTCCTGGCTGGGCACATCCAGCACAATCACCCGGAGATCCACGCGCACAATCTGCTGGATGCCGGGGATCACTATAATCAGCCCGGGGCCCTTAACCCCCTGAAAGCGGCCGAGGAAAAACACCACACCACGTTCATACTCGGGCAGGATCTTGATGGCTGACACCAGAATCAGCAGCAGAATCACCGCCGGTGCCAGATAGGGAATCAGATTGCCGATCATAGGGTCTCTCCTTGTTCACACAGAACACATGAACGCCGGGTCAGTCAGCCTCCTGAATAACCTCGACGGTTACCGTCAATCCATCGATGCCGGTCACCCGGATCGGGTCCCCGGCCGCCACCGGCGTGGAACTCCGCGCCTTCCAGCGCTCACCGCTGATTCGCACATGGCCTGCGTAATGACCATGAGCGGCGGAAAACTCATCCAGGGCGGTACCTTGCTCGTGAACGATCTGCTCGGCGCCAATCACCGGATGCTTCTTGCGGAGCCCCATGAAGCGGGTCACCGTCCACAATATGAAGCCCGCGGCCACCAGCGCCGTTCCTCCCACGGTTGGCAGGGAGATGTCCCGGTGGGTGCCATCCATCAGGATGACCGAGCCGGCAACAAACGCCACGATGCCACCAATCCCCAGGATTCCGAAGCTGGGCACGAATGCCTCTCCGACGATAAAGGCCAGACCGAGTAACACCAACGCCAGACCGGCGTAATTCACCGACAGCACCTGGAAGGCAAACAGGGCAAGCACCAGGCAGATCGCTCCGATCACACCGGGAAAGATGGCGCCGGGACTGGCCAGCTCGAAAATGATGCCGTAGAAACCGATGATCATCAGGAAATAGGCAACATTGGGATCGGTAATCACCGACAGCAGACGGGTCCGCCAGTCCGGCTCCGCCCTCACCAGCTCCAAGCCCGCGGTATGGAGCACCCGGTCACCGGTTGCCAGAGTCACGGTGCGGCCGTCGATACTGGCAAGCAAGGCCGTCATGTCAGGGGCCACGACATCAATCACATTCTGTTCCAGTGCCTCTTTGGCACCCAGGTTGACGGCATCCCGCACCGCCGCTTCGGCCCAGTCTGCATTGCGCCCGTGGCGATCCGCCAGGCCCCGGATGTAGCTCACCGCATCTTCCAGGATTTTGCGCTCCATGGCGGTCTTTCCGTCGCTGCCTCCCTGTTCCTGATCGGCCGGGGTACCCGGGTCGGTTCCGGGCAACCCGCCCATCTGGACCGGTGTCGCCGAACCCAGGTGAGTTGCCGGGGCCATCGCGGCAATGTGGCTGGCGTAGAGGATATAGGTGCCGGCGCTGGCGGCTCTGGCTCCCTGGGGCGACACGTAGGTGGCCACCGGAACCTCGGAAGACAGGATGGTCTTGTTGATGCCCCGCATGGATTCCATGAGGCCGCCCGGGGTATCCATCCGGAGCACCACCAGCGCCATGTTGGCCGATTCGGCGCGCCGTATACCCCGGGTCACATAATCCATGGTCGCCGGACCGATGGCACCCTCAACATTCAGGACCAACGCCTGACGGGGACCGGATTGGGCGGACAGATCCTGGAACAGCGACCAACCAGCCAGGAGCACTCCGAGGAGGGCAACCAGCGCAAAGGCGAGACGCCTCCCGGGGGATCTGGATCTGGCCAACGGCATTCCTTGCATGGCACGTCTCCGCGGTCGTCAGAAAATTTTTGCCAGCATCGACTCCGGCAAACGCCTCAGAATGAAACCGATCGGCGTCCAGGGCCAGCCTGGCACGAAACACTCACTGCGCCCCGATTCGATGGCTTTCACCATGGCCCGGCAGCCGGTTTCGGCGTCCACGATGAACGGGGTATTCTTCACTTTTTCGTTGATCTCGGTACGAATATAGCCCGGATACAGCGTAGTTACCCGGATCGGTGAGCCGGATTTCTTCAGTTCGACCCGCAAACCTTCGGAAAGTGCCGCCAGACCGGATTTGGTCGCGGCATAGGTGGTGACGTTCCCGGGAAGCCCTCGAACGGCCGTCACCGAAGACACCGTCACCAGATGACCCCGGTTCTGTTCCCGGAAAATCTCCATCGCCGCTTCCATCTGGGCCAGCGCCGCCACGAAATTGGTTTCGGCGGTCTGCAGGTTGGCCCGGAATTTTCCGGTGCCGAGGGGCTGCCCCTTGCCGATCCCGGCGTTGACGATGATCCGGTCGAGGGTGCCGAACTCATCGCGGAACGCGCGGAACACATCGAAGACCTGATCGTGATTGTTCACGTCCAGCGCACGGACACTGACCGTCAGCCCCGGGTAACGCCCCTGCAACTCCTCTTTCAGGGCATCCAGACGCTCGGTCCGTCGGGCGCACAGCGCGAGGTTATCACCACGGGCTGCAAATTCCCGGGCCATACCTTCGCCGAGGCCGGAACTGGCTCCGGTGATCATAATGGTGCGACTCATGGATTCTCCTCATTATCGTTATTGTGTCCGTCACCCGCACCGGGCCTCAGAAATACAGTTCAGACCCGCCATCGGATTTTTCCGCCTTTTTCGGCGTTTTTTTCTCGGCCGTGTCATCCGCCGCCATACGCGCGACCTGCTCGCCGATCATGGTGGGAATACCGGCTCCCTGGTCGACCGCCAGCTCGATCGCTCGCCGCTTCATCTCCACACCGGGATGTTTTTTCCGGAATGCTTCGACTTCCTCGGTGACCTTCTGCCAGAGCAGATCCCGTTCTTCCTGTGGGTATTTCTCGTGCGGGCGGTGAACCTCCAGCCAGACCTCACCTTCCGACATCCCGATCTTGACGGGATCGCGCACGATCTGGACCGGCGTGCCCTTGTCCACCTGGTAGACGAAGCGGGAAATGTCCTCGTTGTACATCCGGAAACAACCATGGCTGACCGGCGTACCGACGCCGAACTTCTTGTTGGTGCCATGAATCAGGTAACCCTTCTCGCTGAGCAGCAGCGCGTGCGTACCCAGCGGGTTGTCCGGTCCCGGCGGAATCATTTTGGGCAGATACCCGCCGGAGGCCTCGGCCGCCGCACGGATACTTTTGGGCGGGTACCAGGCGGGCGATTCCAGGGGCATGGTCACTTTGGCATCGGTCAGCGGTGAGGGATTCTCGTCGGTGCCCACGCCTACCGGATACACCTGAACGTCACCATCGTCCGTGAAATAGTAGAGCCGGTATTCCGCCAGATTGATCACAATGCCTTTTCGCCGGAAGTCGTCCGGAATCACATACTGCCGCGGCAGGGTAATGGTGGTTCCTTCACCGGGCAGCCAGGGATCCACGCCGGGATTGGCCTTGACCAGCTCCAGGTACCCCAGCGCCAGTCGGCTGCCGATCGACGCGAACGTATCCTCATAATGTGTCTTGAACGACTGCAGGTGGCCGGCCAGATCGCCGTCAATGCGGAAGGTCGGTACCCGCGGCGTGCGATCCGGTTCGGACTGGGCCGACGCAGCATCCTGCTCCTGTTTTTGCTCCTTGGGAGGCGTGGCCTGGGCCAGCGGCGATACCAGCGCCAGAAAAACCAGGCATTTCCAGAAATGTCCAAACTGCATAATGTCGTTCCGAAATCTCTCGTTCTCGCAACCCATGACAGTGGGTGTGCTCAGGAGTTCACCACGGTGGTCCAGACGGTGACCACGGCGAGGATCGCAAACAGGATGCTGGCACTGATCCGGGCCGTTGCCATCGGCATCCGCTCCATCAACCAGCGACCCGCCATGATAACCGGTATGTTGGCCAGCAACATCCCCACGGTGGTTCCCATGATAACCCATAACGTCGCATCGAATTTGGCCGCCAGGACCACGGTCGCGACCTGGGTCTTGTCGCCAATCTCCGCCAGGAAGAACATGATGGTCGTGGCCATGAAGGCGCCCATGCCCAGGAACTTGGAGTCTTCACTGTCGTCCTTGTCCGGCACCAGCAACCACAGCGCGATGGCAACGAAACTCACCGCCAGTATCCAGGGCAGCCACGCATCGGGAATCCACCTGGCCACCCAGGCACCGAACCATGCGGAAAGGGCGTGATTAAGAATGGTGGAGATCAGAATGCCCAGGATGATCGGCAGCCGGGTGGCGTAACGGGCAACCAGAAACAGGGACAGCAGTTGCGTCTTGTCACCGATTTCGGCAATGGCAACGGCGGCCGTCGAGGCGAGGAATGCGTCCATGAAGATTACAGCTCCAGGGCGGAAAGTCAGACATGAGACAGCGCACCTTCCGCCCTTTGGAGGTGATCTGCCTCAGGTCTTGCCAGACCCGCAACGATACAATGCGGGACACGATGACCATGGAGATTGAGCTCCAAGTATGTTGACCATCGTCCGGCCGACGATATTCGACGGCACGGAGGCTACTCCCCTGAAGGAGGGGCTATGCTAGCCAATTACCCTGAAGCGCGCAACCGACCTCAGGCGCGCATTCGCCAGACCGGAACCACCGCGAGCGCAACGAAGGCCGCGACCAGCCACCAGGCATTGTGGAAGGCATCAATGGTGGGCAGTCCATCGCTGTGCTCGCCGAACTCGACCGTCAACGCAACGATGTTCACCCCGAACGCGCCACCCAGTTGCCGGGTGAAATTGATGGTACTGGACGCTGCGCCCAGCTGTTCCGGCGCCAGGGGATTCAGGGCACCGGTCGACAGCGCCGGCAACATGAATCCGATACCGATGCGGCCGAGGATGGTCCAGAACGCCAGCCAGCCAAACGCCAGACTCTTGTCGGAGATGGCGAACAGCGTCGCCGAGATGGCAAACATCACGATCCCGAAAACCACAAGACTGCGGGCACTCTGCCGGTCCGCCAGCCGACCGGCCAGCGGAAAGGTCATCCCCAGAACGATGCCTGCGGGCAGCATCAGCAGTCCGGCTTCCGTGGCGGAGAAGGCCAGCGAGGTCTGGACAAACAGGGGCACCAGATAGGTCGACCCGAACAGGGCAAGCCCGAGAGCCATGGCACCCAGATTGGCATTACGGAAAGAGGGCATGCGCAACAGCGCGAGATTGACCAGCGGGTGCCGGGTCGATCGCTCCCGAATCACGAAGAGCGTCAGCAGCACCAGCACGACAATGGCCTGAACACCGATCCGCCACTCCTGCCCCGCCAGCTCCTGCAGGCGATTCAGGGTATCCAGAGCCAGCCCGATGGTGGCACCCAGGAGCAGCAGCCCCGGCGTATCAAATCGGTAGGGTTCCGGGCGGGAAGGCGGGAGCGGCAGGAAGCGCCACGCCATCAGCACGCCGATGAGCGTCACCGGGGCAGGTGCGAACATGACATAACGCCAGTTCATCTCATCCACCAGGAACCCACCCAACACCGGCCCCAGGGCCGGCGCCAGAATCACGCCCATGCCGTAGATGCCCATCGCCTGGCCCCGGCGCTCCCGGGGAAAAATCCGAAACACCAGGTACATGCCCATGGGCTGCATCAACCCGGCCATCGCTCCCTGGCCCACCCGGGCCGCGATCAGCTGCGCCGGCGAATCGGCAAAACCACCGACAATGGATATGACGGTGAATACCGTCATGGCACAGGCGAGAGTCTTGCGAACGCCAAAATGGTCCAGCAGCCAGGACGACGCCAGCATGGTAGTGGTCATGGCCGCGATAAACCCGGTGGCCAGCCAGTGCACCTGTCCCTGGCGGATGCCGAATTCGACCATGATGTCGTGCAGCGCAACATTCACGACGGTGGCACTGAGCACCGTCGCCATGGTGCCCAGCATCACCGTGATCACCGCCAGCCAGCGCCAGCGTTCGCCGTATCGGGCTCGGAGCCCCTCTACCGTATTATCCGACAGGTCCGGGCTCCGTTATGATTTCTGCTTTTCCGCATTTTCCATGATCTTGTGGAAAACACGCAGGCTCACCTCGATGTCCTCATCGCTGACACCATCAAGCATTTCCTCACGCAACCTCGCCGCTCGCTCGGACAGGTCGTCCATAAAGGAACGGCCGGCATCGGTCAGGTGCAGACGGCGGGCCCGACGATCGTTGGGGCAGGGACGGCGCTCGATCAGCCCCTGCTGTTCCAGGCTGTCGAGCAGACGTACGAGCGTCGGGTTCTCGATGGCCATCAGGCTGGCCAGTTCTCTCTGAGTCAGGCCTTCACCACCCTGCTGCAGGTACACCATGGTGCTCCAGCGAGCCTGGGTAACGCCCAGATCCTTCAAACGCTCATCCAGCATCTTGCGCCAGCGACGTGTAACCCGTGCCACCGCGAATGGAAACTGTTCTCTCATGAACTATCGCTCCTTTCCGAGAGGAAATGACTGTCAGTGCGGTCCGTACCGCAACAAAGCCTATGCTTACATTATCAGATAGCTACCAATAGTATGCTAACCATTGAAAAAAAACAGATGCCGATACAAAAATATCACCTTACGATCCGTTTATCTGGCCTGCTCGGCCTCTTGCGCCATGGTGTACGCTTCCGGAGACTGATGAAAGTCCTCGTTACGCGGATCCAGCTCGGTGAGCACCGGAGAGGACTCCGGCATGGCCGGCACGAAATGTTCCTGATCGGCGACAGCGACATCTTCCGTATGGCTGATCCGGTAACTGGTAATAACCGCCAGCAGGATCAGAACGATAGCATCACCCAGGAACAGCCCCCGGGGACCGACCACACCGATCAGTTCGGCGAGGACAATGGGGCCGATGACACTGCCAACGCCGTAACTCAGCAGAAGCGTCGCGCTGGCAGATACGATCCGGGAACTTTCCATCCGGTCGTTGGTGATCGCCACGGCAATCGGGTAGACGGTCGCCGACAGGCCGGTAAACACACCGACCAGCAGGGTCAGAAGCCACAGGTTCAATGCGCCAAGCAGTCCGACTGCACCGGCAGCCGCCGCCCCCGTCAGCGCTACCCAGAACATAACGCGCCGACGATCGAAACGGTCGCAGAGCCGGCCCAGAGGCCAGGCCAGAATCATGGCGGCCACAATGGCACTGGCCATGAACGTGGAGGTGCGGGCCACATCCAGCCCGGTGAGCGTGGCGTAGACCGGACCGAGGGCATAGAAGCCGCCGATCAGGATACCGCAGATCAGGGCACCCGCTACGCCGGTGAAGGACTCCCGCGCGAGGACAAAGAAAGAGAGGCGACTGACCTGCTCTATAGCCGGAGCCTCCATACGGGTCAGTGATAAAGGTACCAGCGCGAGGGTCAACAGAATCGCGGCGAGGGAGAAAGGCATGAAATTGGCCGGATCACCGACGTTCACCAGCAACTGTCCGCTGGCGGCCGACAGATAGAAAACGATCTGGTAGACGGCAAACAGGGCACCACGGTTGGCATTGGTGGCACGACTGGAAAACCAGCTTTCGATGACCACCAGCACACTGGCAACGGCAAACCCGGACAGGACCCGCAAGACCGCCCAGAACACCGTGGATACGGCCATGGGGTACATCAGGGAAACCACCGCTGCCAGTGCTGCCAATGCTGCGAAGGCGCGGATATGGCCCACCCGGCCAATGATTCGGTGCACGTAAAGCGTACCCAGCACGAATCCGATGGAATAACACACCAGCACCCAGCCAATCACATCGGGCGGAATCTGTTCAATACTCAGGCGGATGCCCAGCAGGGTCATCAGAAAAGCGTTGCCGCTTACCAGAAGCACGATACTCAGAATCAGAGCAGACAGGGAAGTGACCATACGGGTCATAACAACGGGCTCCAGAACACGTCTTACGGCAACAGTCGGATATGGAAAACAACATAGCAGCAGGAACCCGGAATTGCCGGGCACGGCATTAGAACAGCAACCGGATAGGGGCACCACTAGGCAATTGCCGATATGGAAAGGCATTCGTGCACAGAGATTGCTTTTACATGATTTTACATTATTAATGGGCCGTAACAGACCCGAACTCCGGGAGCAGGTACCATAAATTCACGTTTCCAAACGATTCCAACGAGCACCCTGGATATGAAAAAAACGGACTGGCCCATCCGCTGGGATCTGCTGCTTCGATATCGACTGATCGAAACCGTCGCTTACTGGGAAGGTCGGCTGACCACCAATCACATCTGCCACGGTTTCGGTATCGGCCGCCAGCAGGCGTCAAAGGACATCAACACCTACCTGCGCGAGCTCGCGCCAGGCAACCTGGTATACGACCGCCATCTCAAGGGTTACGTTCCTGCACCGGATTTTCGACCGGTGGTCACCAGTGGCCAGGTCAGTGAATATGTGGATTTGCTGGCTCGCCAGCAGAATCTCAGCCACACCGTGGATACCCTCAACATCGGATTGCCTGACAGCCACGTGGTCCAGGCCCCGAACCAGGCCATCTCACCCGACACCATGCGGGCGGTGGTAACCGCTACCCGGAATGGGCGGCGACTGAGAGCCAGTTATACGTCGCTGAGCCGGCCAGAACCGGTGGAAAGCATTATCGAGCCTCATACCCTGGTCTGTAACGGCGCCAACTGGCATCTGCGCGCCTGGTGCGACTCCAATCGTGAATTCCGGGATTTTGCCCTGACCCGCTTCCGTCAGGCACCGGAAGCCCTGCGCCAGCGTGCCAGACACACTCGCGACCAGGATGAGGACTGGAATCGTCAGGTTGTGCTGCTCGTAACCCCGGACCAGCGTCTGACACCACCGCAGAGAGACATCATCGCCCGGGATTACGGGATGACCGGTGGTCGCCTCGAGATCCGGACACGGGCCGCGCTGGCGCCCTACGTTCTGACGCAACTGGGTATTGCCTTTGACAACCAGCATCCGGACCCGCTGATCCAGCAACTGGAACTGGCCAATCCTGACCAGCTTGGCTTCGGCAGCCGCCGGGAGAGGGCGCTCAAGGCAGTCGCGGGCCTCTGCTGACCGGTCCGCGATGCTGTTTTTCCGCGCACTGCTCGCCGCGTGCCTGATCTTCCCGGGAACATCCTCCGCCCTCGCGGCAACACCCCCGTGCGGTGACCGGTTCACGCCCATCCATGCAGTCCAGGGATCAGGGGCCCGGTCTCCACTCGAGGGCAAGCTTGTCACTGTCGAAGGCATCCTGACGCTCGATTCCCGCAACCCTGGTGAATTCCAGGGTTTCTACCTCCAACAGGCCGACAACGAAACCGACGACGATCCGGACACCTCCGAAGCTCTTTTCGTGTACACCAGACGCAGCGCCGGTTCCCCCGGCAAACGCCTTCGCGTTACCGGCAGGGTCCGGGAGTTCCATGGCCTGACGGAACTGGCGGACATCAACTCGCTGCGGGTCTGCCAGGATGCCCCGATGCCTCGCCCGGTTACTCTGTCGGCTCAGGATCCGGGCAGGTTCGAAGCATTCGAGAATATGCGGGTTGACGTGCCTGCGGCCATGACCGTACTGGATACCCGCAACCTTGCGCGGTATGGCGAGGTGACCCTGGGATCCACGGATACAATCGTACCAACAGAATACCTGCCACCCGGGCCCTCGGCCGCCAGAAAACTCGCCAGCATCCACAACGGACAACTGGTGCTTGATGACGGTCGTGCCGTCCGTCAGCCACGGCCGATCCCCTGGCTGGGCGATCCCGGACATGGCCGGGCCACCCTTCGCAGTGGCGATACGCTGCAGGATCTTGGCGGCATTCTGGATTTCCGGTTCAAACGATGGCGCCTGCAACCGATCGGGACACCCAACCTGGCCAGGACAAATCCCAGATACCCGCCCCCGGCGCGCCCGCCAGGCGAGAAGACGGTCCGGGTCGTCGCCCTCAACCTGAACAACTTTTTCAATGGTGACGGCCAAGGGGGAGGTTTTCCAACGGCCCGTGGCGCACGATCCGAAAGCGAATTGCAGAAACAGCAGAAGCGGCTCGTCACGGCGCTGGGCCAATCCGACGGGGACATCCTGGCAGTGACCGAACTGGAGAACGATGGCTACGGGGCAAACAGCGCGATCAACCAGCTTGGCCACGCTCTGGGGCCCGCCTGGGACTTCGTCAGGACCCCCGGTCGGGACGGCTCAGATGCCATCCGCACAGCGCTGCTCTACCGCGCCGATCGAGTGGTCCCCACAGGACGTCCCCAACGCCTGACCAGCGGCCCGTTCCGGGACTGGGGTCGCCCGCCCGTGACGCAATCGTTTCGACGACTCGGCGGCCAACCATCGGTGCGGATCGTTGTCGTTCACTTCAAATCCAAATCCTGCCGGCATGCCGAGGGTGCCGACCGCGACCAGAACGATGGACAGGGCTGCTTCGCCCACCGCAGGACCCGTGAGGCGAAGGCCGTAACCGCGTGGCTGGATGACCTCCCGCCCGAAACCGACACGTCAGGGACGCTGGTAACCGGCGACTTCAACAGCTACTCCCGGGAGACCCCCCTGACCGTCTTCCGGGAACGCGGGTACCGCAACGAGGTGGCGCATCGCCACCCGTGCAAGCCCGAGGACTGCGACCACTACACCTATCGATTCAGGGGCCTCAAAGGTTCTCTGGACCATGCGCTGGTGTCCCCCGGCCTGAAGGCCCGCGTCATCGGTACCGCCACCTGGCTGATCAATGCCGACGAACCTCCGGCGCTGGGCTATCGGGGCGTGGCCGCAGATCGGGTCGACGGCCCCTGGCGCTCCTCTGACCATAATCCGGTCATTACCGACCTCCGCCTCTGACCTGTCCGGCACCGTGGCAGATGACCCGGCTGCCCGCGGCGGACGGCACCTGGGCCATCGCCCCGGCGCCGGCTGCCGCTACACTGATAGCTACAGTCAACGTGTCAGGATAGTGTATGAAAGTCCCCGCCCCGAATCTCTGGCCCGCGGCCCGTACCGGACAGCGCTGGTTACTCAATGCCCGGCGACGCACCACGACCCTTGATGGCCATGAAATGGTGTACCTTGAAAGGGGACAGGCCGGCGGCGGACGTCCGACAGTCGTGCTGATTCACGGTTTTGCGTCCATGAAGGAAAACTGGACACTCTGGCTTCAGCGCCTGCCCAGACACTGGCACGTGCTGGCACCGGATCTGCCCGGATTGGGAGAAAGCGATTACCGGCCGGACGCCAGCTATCGCTACGAGAGCCAGGCAAAGCGCCTCAGGGATTGGCTCACCGATCTGCCGACCGACAATATCCACCTGGCGGGAAGCTCCATGGGCGGCGCCATTGCCGCGATACTGGCCCACATCATGACGCCGGCGCCACGGTCGGTCACGCTGCTCAACAGTGCAGGCATTCCCGAGCATCCCGACGCGGACCTGAACGCGCCTTTCGAGAGCGATCGTGATGCCATTCTGATCCCTCAGGACTGGCGTGGCGTGTACCGGATGTTCAATACCGTCGGCAATGGCAAGCCGACGGTGTCGGGGATCGCCATGACCGGGTTGCTCGGCCCGGACCTGCTGGGACGAACCGAATCACTCCGCCATATTTTCCGGGACATGCTGGCCGACCCCCTGGCGCCGGCCCGTTACCTGGGAGCGGACACACCACCCTTGCAGGTCCAGTGGGGAGAGCGGGACGTGATCACGCCCACCCGCTGCGTCCGCTGGTTCGAAAAGGCCACGCCGGACGCAGAAGTGCATGTATTTCCCCGGGTAGGCCACCTTCCAATGGTTGAAACACCAGCGAAATCTGCGGCAGTGCTCCGACATTTTGTCGAGCGCTGTGCAGCCGGCCGGGAGCCGGCATAAGGAAAGGCAGTCGATCGGGCCAGTTGGCCCATCGAGCCGAATGAGACGTCACCGAAGCCATGGGCAGGGAGCGGACAGACGGGATAATCGAATAACTGACTTCATCCCTTACATAACAAGAATGACCTAACGAGGACATCCATGCACGCCTCAGTCTCAACCGCTCAGGACCTGGGTATGCCGGCGATCTACCTGCATATCCTGGCAGAACTGCTCCACAGTCTTGGAGTTGATGATCAGGGCCTACTGCTCCGTGTGGGCCTGGATCCCTCCCGTCTCAACTCCGCGGAACTGCGGGTCAGTCAGGCGCAGGCAAGCGAATTTGTGACTCGCGCTATCATCGAAAGCGGAGAGCCCGGACTGGGCATCCTGATGGCCCGGGAAATGAAGCTCCCCCTCCATGGCAACCTCGGCACCGCCGTCATGAGCAGCCGCAAACTGGCCGACAGCCTGGCCCTGCTCACCCGCTTCCTGACCCTGCGGGCGCCACACCTCCGGATCGAGAAACGCCTCGCCAACGATGAGGCCCACTTTCGCGTCTCCTGCGACGTGGATCTGGGCCCGCTGCAGGGTTTCATCATGGACGCGGTGTTGTTTGGCTGCGCCTTCATGGGCAGCCAGCTTACCGGTACGCCGATTGCGGGGGCGAGAATTCTGAGACGGGGCCCGGAGCCCCACTACTTTCCCCGGTTCCGAAAATCCATTCCGGTACCGGTCCAGTTCGATGCGATGGAGGACGCACTGGTCATACCCCGCGCGAGCCTGGACCTGTCGGTCCGGTTCTCGGATGATCAGCTTGCGGCCGCCTCACGCGCCCAGTGTGAAGAGGCCCTGCAACGCCTGACCGAAAATGCCGGCTTTGCCTGTCGGGTTCGTCGCGTCATCGAGACCAGCCACCCTTTCCCGCCGAAACTCGCGCGGGTTGCCGCCACCCTCTTCGTGTCCGAACGGACTTTGAAGCGACGGCTCCAGGAAGAAGACGCGAGCTTCCAGAATCTGGTGGACGACGTGCGGCTGGAGCGGGCCGGAGAGTTGCTCACCCGCACCCGGATGAACCTCAGCCAGGTGGCCGATGCCCTGGGTTACGCCGACGCCGCCAATTTCACCCGCGCCTTCAAACGTTGGACGGGATCCAGCCCCAGCCAGTACCGCAGCGACGCTCAGAAGGCTGCCGCCGACCTGGCTCGCTCCAGGGCGACCGCCTGAGGATCAGTCGATGCCGATGATCTTGTGCATCTGGAGCGTGAGACGCCAGCGCGGGTGTGCCAGGCAATAATCGGTGGCCTTCCGCGTGTTGCTCTGCTTGACCGGATCATCGCCGGCAGCCGGGGCCGACGGTGAAGCCATGGGGGACAGGAAATAATGGTGCGCATGGATGTGCTCGAACCGTTCGGGCATTGCCAGCGGCTGGGGGTAGACCAGTTTCAGTTCATCACAGGATTCAATCACCACCTCCGCGTCCGCCTTCGGACTGACACAAAGCCAGTCAATCCCTGCCGGTGCGGGCAGTGTCCCGTTGGTCTCAACCCCCACCTCAAAACCTCGGTGATGCAAGGCCGCGATCAAGGGCTCGTCGAGCTGCAGTAAAGGCTCGCCTCCCGTGCAGACGACATAAGGCCGTCCGGCCGCGTCGGGCCAGAGTCTTTGGATGTGATCCGCCATGGCCTCAGCGGTCTCGAACCGTCCGCCATTCTGGCCGTCGGTGCCGACAAAGTCCGTATCACAGAAATTACAGACTGCATTGGCCCGGTCCTTCTCCCGCCCCGTCCAGAGGTTGCACTTGCTGAAGCGGCAGAAAACCGCGGCCCGACCTGCCTGGGCGCCCTCTCCCTGAAGCGTGTAGAACGCCTCCTTGACCCGGTACATCAGGCGGATACCTCGTAATCCAGCGGATCGGTTACCCCGTTCGCCGCAAAGGCCTCAAGCCGTTCGACACAGGAACCGCACCGGCCACACGCCTTTTCACGGCCGTTGTAGCAGGTCCAGGTCTGGCTGTAGTCCAGGCCCAACTCCAGGCCGCGGGCAAGGATAGCGCCCTTGTCCATGGCCATGAAGGGCGCCTCGATCCCCACCGGTTCGTAGTTGGCGATCCGGCACACCGCATCCATCTTCCGGATAAATTCAGGGCGACAGTCGGGGTAGATGGCATGATCGCCCCCGTGGGCCCCGAACCATACGGCCGATGCGTCCGCGGTCACCGCATAGCCCGTGGCGAGGGAGAGCAGGATCATGTTCCGGTTGGGCACCACCGTTGCCTTCATGCTGTCCTCTTCGTAGTGCCCCTCCGGCACGTCGATATCAGAGGTCAATGCGGATCCACTCATGACCTCTGCCATGGCACGAATATCAATAACCTTGTGGGGAACCCCCAGATCGCGACAGACGTCCCGGGCACAGTCCAGTTCGCGAACATGGCGCTGCCCGTAGTTGAAGGACAGCGCATGGACGCGATAACCACAGGCCCGCGCATGGTGAAGGAGAGTGAACGAATCCATTCCTCCGGAGTAAATCACAACTACTGTGTCAGTCATTCAGGCTCCCATACCGGGTTTGGATAACCGTCGGTGTCATCACGGTTTTACAATGAGTGGAGATATTGTAACAGTGGAGGGCAAGGTTGGGTTCGCGTCTCGGCGGTGGGCCGGGTAAACTCGACTGAAAACAACGTTGAAAACGACACGGGTACCATGACCAGCGATTTCACTCCGGCATTCATCGATTTCGAGGCCTCAAGCCTGGATCTCATCGCAAGTTATCCCATTGAGGTGGGGATCTGCATGCCGGACGGTGAACTGCACAGCTGGCTCATCAGCCCCCATGTGCTCTGGCAGGACTGGTCTGAGAGCGCCGAGCGCATTCACGGCATCTCAAGGGAAACGCTGAACGAAGAGGGAATGGCCGTTGCGGAAGTGGCGCAACAACTGAACAGCCTGCTTCCGGACCAGGTTTTCTGCGATGCCTGGACCTTTGACAGCTTCTGGTTGCACCGGCTGTTCCGGGCCGCAAAAGCACAACCCAACTTCCAGCTGGAGTCGATCTCCATGCTCCTCAACAGCCAGCAGGTCCGGCACTGGTCCGGTGTGCGTCAGCAAGTCATTTCAGACTTGGGACTGCCCGTTCACCGCGCCGCAAACGATGCGCTGATCCTGCACAAGACCTGGGAACGGATTATTTTCCAGGACGAAGCCGCAGTGCAATAACCTGCAATCCGTCTTTAAGCGTGTGCAAGGTCCAGTAGGTTGCCAGGGCCATCAGCCCGGCGCCTGCAACCGTAAAGCTCAGATTCTCGCCTACCGCCTGCCCCTGGGCCAAGACCAGATAGCATACAAGCGCAGCGACCAGCGCCATTTCAACCATAAAATCAGTGCGGAATTTGTTGCTGGCAGATCCGGTTTCGTCGGACATTTTGTTCGGTTTCAACCTCTTTGTTCGTCTGGAAATTCACAATGTAGGGTGCGAATTATCTTCGAATTCCGACCAAAGGTCTGTACGAAGTACTGGCTACGAACTTTCCGAGATGCAAAAAAAAACGCAGCCAAGACGGCTGCGTAGAAAGGAGAGATCCATAGACACCTGGCGCGGCAGGCATCGCGGATTGCACAACGTAAAACACGTGACGCGGAGAATTATGCGTTCATGCCGGCCGCCCGTCTGTAAGGGTTTGCCGAAGCGGTGCGCCTATTGCAAAGCGGACGATAGCCGATACACTGAGGACTGAATCGAAACCAAAGAGCCGGTATGACCCGCATGACACCAGCCATCATTCTGAAAACAGCCGCCGACTGTCGCAAAGGGCAGGTCGTGCGCGCCATGGTGAAAGACATCTAGCGGCTTTCGGTCAGTCCCGGGAGCCTCTGCAGCGACCGGGTCGGTACTTCCCAGGAACCCCGGTTGCCAGTGGCACCGGGGTTTTTGTTTTTGCAGTCGCAAAACGATAAGGGGACTATCATGAAAAGACATCCGATACACCGCGCAGCCAATCAGCCCATGGCCAGTCGCCAGGGCCCTATCAAGCGCCCGGAGAAGCTGCCACTGCTGGATGCCATCTGCAAAAAACTCAACCAGCGCGTCAATCTGGACGATGAACAGCGGGTGCTTGGGCTCTATGAGCGAGGCTGGATTTTCAAGGGTGTCCTGGGCAACCTCGGGGGCGCCGAAGCCCGCTACGTGCGCGCCCTGGCGACCCGATAC
The DNA here is from genome assembly GCF_000347775.1 of Marinobacter santoriniensis NKSG1. Classification (GTDB taxonomy): domain Bacteria; phylum Pseudomonadota; class Gammaproteobacteria; order Pseudomonadales; family Oleiphilaceae; genus Marinobacter; species Marinobacter santoriniensis. The sequence goes on along the minus strand of NZ_APAT01000022.1, from coordinate 220,541 downwards.
AATTCCTGGATAGCCCGCCAGGTCGCGTGAGCCAGTGAATCCCGGGGACCGGACCGGTCAGTGCGGCCGGTTCAGTCCCTGCATCATCGCCATTTCATTACCGTGAACCATGGCGTAGTTGTTGACCACGTCGTGAATCTTCTCCTGGGAATAGGGCTTGACCACATACCCATTCGCACCGGCACTGATCGCCTTCTGGATGCTCTCAATGGAATCATCGGCGGTGACCAGCACGACATGCTGCTCTTCACGCTGCTTCTTGAATTCAAGCATCAGGTCATGACCATTGCCATCCGGCAACCCGAGATCCAGCAGGATGATCTGGTATTCCTGGTCAGCGAATGCCGCACGTGCCGATGCCACGTCGACCGCCTCCACCACCTTTGATGCCCCCGCATGGTAGAGCATCTCTACCAGTCGCTCACGCATGACAGGCTCGTCTTCCACTACCAATACTCTAAGGTCCGTCATTCCTAATCTCCAATGATTTGACCCGCATTACCCCGGTTGTTGTTCATACACCATCGTTGCCGGTTCGACGGGGAAGATCCAGAGGCGCCGGACGAGGCCGGGCATCAGGATCGGTGGACGCCCGGCCCTTTTCAGCGGTCTCCGGCTGCCTTTCGTCGGCGGCAAACCGGGTCAGCAGGTTACTGATACTGACCGCCGTGCTGTACAGGGAAATGGCGATGATCAGAAGGACAGGCTGCACGAAGGCAACAAACCCCGGCACTTCCGCATTTCCGACGATGCTCAGCATCAGGATGATTGAGGGCCCCAGTACCACGAACAGGGTCAACGCAATGAAAAACACAATGCGTTCCTTGTAACGCCCCAGTTCCCGGTTGACCACCAGGCCGAGAACAAACTTTCCCATCGCGAGCCCGGCCAGGATGGCGGCGGCGATGCTGAGATCCGGCTGCATGAGCGTATCATACAGCTTGCCATCCCAGAGCCGCTGCATACCGATGACCAGGAAGGGAAAGAGCACGAACAGGATATCCGCGTAGGTCCCGTACATCATGCTCAGGGATTGCTGCTCACTGTCTTGAGATGTCGTTGCCATGGTGTGTTCCTGTCTTCCTCGGTATAAAGGGCTCAGGGCGAGGCCGTCTGCGACGCCAGCGCCCGGTCTATCATGTCATTCAGCGCCGAAAGCTCACTGCGGATCTGCTCCCAGTCCGGGTCGGCGATCTTTGCCAGAGCCTCCACAGTGCCCGCCTGCCGGGTCATCGCCGGATACCCCATGGCTCCGGCCGTCCCCTTGATCTGGTGGGCCTCTGTGCGCAGGCGCTCGCTATCACGGCTGCGGAGAGCCTCGTTCATAATAGTCTGGCGGCCTCCCAATCCATCCAGGAAACGGGACACCAGATCCGCTATATCCTCTTCCTCCGGCTCCCCGGAATGGGCTTCGGTCGCTTCCAGAAAGCGAGCGAGCAGCGCATCGAGATGCACCTGATCAATCGGCTTGTTCAGCACCCCGTCGCAACCAGCATCCATCAGGGCATCGGTCTCCTGCTGATCCCCGGCTGTGAAAGCGATGATGGGCCGACGGAATCCGGCCTGACGGAGCAGTCGGGTGGCCGCCACCCCATCCAGGCCCGGCATGTGGCGATCCATCAGTACCAGGTGAACCGTCTCCGCCAGTGCCGTTTTCACCGCCTGGTCACCACCGCTCACCGAGGTCACTTCCAGGCCCTGACGGCGCAACATCCGTTCCACCAGCTGCCGGTTATCCTCATTGTCCTCTGCCACCAGTACCCGGCCCCGGTAGCGATCGCTCGCGGATGCCGCCGAACCTGGCTGGACAACCAGATACCGGGCGAGCAATTCGTAGAACCGGCGTTTATCGATCGGCTTGGCCAGGTGTTCATTGCAACCGGCGAGTCGATAGTCGGCAATGTCTTCCGCCATGACGTTTGCCGTCAGAGCAATCACCGGGGTGTTTACCCCCGCCTCACGGAGCGCCGCGGTGGCGTCACGACCGTTCATGACCGGCATCTGGATATCCATCAGAATCAGGTCAAACGGTTCACGGATTGCCAGTTCCAGTGCCTCGGCGCCATTTCCCACGTGAACGAGCTCCGCCCCGGTCCGTGACACCAGCAGCGATACCAGGCGCCGGTTCACTTCATTATCCTCCGCACACAGAATGCGGCCGGAGAGCCTCGGCGCCAGCACCATGGGAATCGCACGGCGACGCTGACTCAGTTCGGATGCATCCCGCAGGAAATGGACACCGTCCAGCGAGCCCGTGCGGATGGTCAGTTCGAATTCACTGCCCTCACCATAGGTACTGCTGACAACGATGGTACCGCCCAGCAATTCCGCCAGTCGGCGGGAAATACTGAGGCCCAGTCCGGTGCCGCCATACTGGCGGGAAATGGCGGCACTGCCCTGGGCGAAGGGATCGAACAGTCGGCTGAGCTGTTCCGGCTTCATTCCGATGCCCGTATCCACGACTTTGGCGATCAGGGTTTCGCGGTCACTGTCGCAACGTATTACAAGCGTGATCGAGCCCTTTTCCGTGAATTTGAGCGCATTACCGCACAGATTGATGATGATCTGCCGGAAACGGGTCGGATCTGTGAGGATCTGTTCCGGCAGGGGGAAATCACAGACGATACTGAACTCCAGGCCTTTCTCCTGGGCGCGGGGCGTGAAGAATGCCCGGATTTCGTCCAGAAGCTCGGGCAGATTGACGGCCACGATGTCGACATCAAGTTTGTTGGCGTCGATCTTGGAATGGTCCAGGATGTCGTTCACCAGATCCAGCAGGTGTCGACCGCTGCGTACCACGGTCTCGGCACTGTTCCGCTTCTCAATGTCCGTCAGGTCCGGATCCAGGAGCGTTTCACCGTATCCGATGATCGCCGCCAGCGGCGTGCGGATCTCGTGACTCATATTGGCCAGAAACTGACTTTTCGCCTCGGCCGAATTACGCGCCAGCTCCTTCTCCAGGCGTTCCTGCTCACGTTCACGCTCGATACGCTGGCGCTGGTGGCTCTCCGTGGCATCGATGCAGGTGCCTTCAAGATGGGTCGGCTCCCCTTCGGCATCATAGACCGTGTGAAGGGAGAGTGTGGCCCAGCGTTCGGCACCGTCCCGGGTCAGATAGCGGGCCTCGATGCCCTTGACCGTCCCCTTGGTTTCCAGCTGTTCGATCACCAGTCGCCGGAGGCGTTCGTCCGGGAAGCAGGTCTCCAGCACGTCCGGATTCTGGCGCAGCAACTCTCCGCTGCTGCTGTAGCCGAGCATGCCCGCCATCGCCGGATTGGCGGTCAGGAAACGCCGGTCCACCGTCATCTGGAAAACGCCTTCGACGGCGTTATCGAACAGCGACTGGTAGCGTTTCAGGTTGGCCAAGGCTCGCTGGCTCCAACCCAGAGCCTCGCCCTGAACCTGCTTGATGCGATCCGCCAGCGAAAACGAAAAAAGGATGATCTGGGCAGTCAGGCCGATCTGGGTGGAATACATGGTGAAGGTATTCAGCGGCAGGTAGCCCATAACCGTCAGGGCGTATACACCCACGCCGATCAGCGCCAGGGTCCAGGCGAAAAAATAGGACCGGGCGGCCGGGTTGTAATAGCGCCAGGCCAGGTAACTGACCACGATCATGATGACACTGAGCAGGATCGATCCCAGTACGATCCACTCCATGGCAATGTGGTAGGGCAGGAAGAAACACAGGATAAAGGTCACCACCACCGAGTACAGGCACAGGCGGATCACCTGGTCGAGGTCGGCGGAATGTTCCCGGGTTTCCAGCAGGGACCGGGCCATCAGCAGGCCCCAGAACCAGGTCATCACGATCTGGAAATGCAGATACTGCTTGTTGAGAATGGCCGGTCGTTCGTCCAGCAGCTGGATACCATGCACCTGTTCGGTGGAAATGAAGATCACCGCCGAAACCAGGTAGAGCACGTAGTACACGTTGCTTCGTTCACGCACCGATACGGCCACAAACAGGTTGTAGGCGAGAATCGACAGAATGGCGCCCAGAAGCAGACCCCGGACCGCTTCCTCTACCGAGACTTTCTCGATATAGCTGTCCGGATGCCAGAGTGTGATCGGAAGCCGGAAAGTGTTGGTCGTGACAATGCGGAGGTACACGGAAGTAACCGTGTCCGGCAGCAACTTGAGACGGAACGTGGGATTGGGTACCGACAGATCCCGCTCCTGCCAGTTATCGGTATATCCCGCTCGGCCGGTAGAGACCATCTGGCCATTACGCACAAGGTACAGTGTCGCCTGGTCCACCAGCGGCAATGCCAGCTCCAGGATCCAGTCGGACGGGGCGGTGTCATCGGTGGTTTTCAGGTCGATCCGGGTCCAGTACGCGGATTCGGTATAGCCGAAATTGAGGATGCCACCGTCATGCAGGGTGAAGGCATCGGCGGGCAGGGCGAGAACATCCTCCAGCGTCATGGCCTTGCCCGGGTCCTCCAGATAGGCAATACAACCACCCAGATCCCGTATGCTGGTGGTATTGCTGTTCACCATCAGGGTGCCGTTCCGGCACCGCTCCTGTCCGTGCGCGGCCATGGACAGACAGAGCAACGCAAGCACCATCAACAGCGATACAAACACCGCCGGACGGGGACAGGAGTGGTTCAACCGTTGCTGCAAAATGTGATCTCCGCGCGGGCACAAGCCGGTATTATGATTTATTGTCAACGTCTGGGCCGGAAAGGTCGACCCGGCAGCAGGTCAACCGAGACCGCTTCCGGCCCCGCGGTTAACCACTTTAGCTTTTATTCTCACACGACGCACCTCAGGGCCTTCTGAAATGAGACATTCCTGCATTTTCACGACCGCTTCGCTACTTGTCACTGGCCTGGTGGGGTGCGGGATGGAAAGCACGGGGTCAACCACCATCAATCCGGCCCAGGATGTCGATCTCACATTCTCCACGTTCAACCTCACTAACACCGAGACCGTACCGGACAATCTGGATCACACCCGGTTCTGGGATTTCTACCGGGGTATCGAGCCGACGGGGTCCGATTCCGAGGACCAGCAAACGGTTGCCGAAATACGAAGCCACGTGGATATATTCATTGGCGCCACTCCGTCGGACGATGGCACGCACTATGTCACGGTTCGCAACCCGCTGGACCTGATGAACCAGGTCATCGCCTACGGCAATGTGGATAATTTCGATGAAGGCCGCCGTTACATCCGTCAGAGAATTGCAGACAGCGAGGCGGGCACCTATAACAGCCGGAGCAACGGCGCGCAGATCCGGTTCACGGATCAGGCGGCAACCCTGGACGCAGCACCACTCAATGACAGGATCTGGATGTATCCGACACTGGACTGGCGCTACCTGCCCCAGGGCGCCGAGGGATCGGGGCTGACCGAAAAAGTGTACCGGACCATCCAGTACGTCAGCCGTAGCGTTGACGACGCGGTCAAGGAGGATCAACCGGAACTGCTGAGTGTGCTGGCCGGGAGCCGATTCGACGCCAATGAGTTCGTGGCCCTCGGCTACAATGCGCCGGAATATGCGACCGCGGACTACCTGAGCCGCAACCATGGCAGCGTCGAGCTGCGCCAGGACTACGTCGACAATGTGGACACGCTGTTCATCAAGAGCCCGGATCAGACGGTCCTGACCCTCGGTGGTTATTCCGGTTATAGCGACAGCGATGAAAGCCCGGATTGCCTCCGGGTGGAGATGGACTACCCCGCACTCAAGGTGCGTATCTTCACATCCAACGGGGAACCCTCACGGATTGATGATCCCAACTCCGACGTCGATGGCGACACCATTCCCAACCCTGCTTACTGTGCCAACCAGGAGACCGGGGACGAAGTTACCGCCTGGAATGCCGAATCGGTATCGCAGCGTCAGTAGACGCCGCCGTCCTTGAGATCCCAGTTCTGAAGAAACCCTTTCTTGCGATCCAGCAATCGCTCGTAGGTCGAGATCATGATGTCGGCATGGGGCGCCCGGGTAAGTCGGAGAGTCTCGATGCGGCGTTCCAGTCGTTCGACTTCGGAGCGCACCTGGTCGCGCACGTGGCTACGCACACTCTCATGCTGGTCCAGCCGGACCGAGCGGCGGGTCTGCGCCTGGCGTGGGGGATCGGTTTTTTCCATGTTCGGCCTCGTCCGTTGAGCACTGAAACATCCGGTTTCTGAATGGCAGTCTGCCTGTTCCCGGGGCGGACTGCAATAAAAATGAACTGGGTTTCACTTTTGCCATCCGCCCCCGTATACCTGACACGCCAGATCCCCTGCTATAGTTCCATCTGGCAGCCATTGCGTTTCCCGTCCATTCCGGGCCACAGCAGAAGTCGAGTGAACCATGACCCAGACCACCGTTGCGGACACGCTCCGAGAATACCAGTCACTGCTGGAATTACTGGATGATGCCTACTGGGAAGCCAGCAGTATCCAGCACAAGGACATGCTTTACGACATCATCAGCATCCTCAGCCAGGAGGTGGCCGAGATCAACAAGCTGAGCGTTCAGGATCACCACTTCCCCTACGAAGTGGTGACTGAAGGCATGCGTCGGGTTGTCCCCAAGCTGGAGCGGCTGGACGAACACCGTGAAGATGTCATTCAGCGCACCCAGACACTGACCGATTTCCGGGACATCCTGTCCTCGGTACTCGGCATACTGGAAGCCCAGGTCGAAACGCTCTGAATCAGATCGCGATCAGGGGCCGCTGGGTTTCCGGAATCAGGGGGAACTGTTTGCAGACCGTGTAGACGAAGCGTGCGAGCGCCGGCAGGTGATGACCAACGATGGGGATGCCGGTGTTGAGCAGGCTGACCGAAATATCCCGTGCAGGGTCGGCCCAGCACATCTTGTTGATCAGGCCGATGTGGCCAAAAGCATACCGGCTCTGGGGCCCCCACAGGCCGACGGGGTTACCACCGAGCATCAGGCCGGCGCTGAAGCGCATCGGAATCATCATGGTCCGGTCGATCTGCAGGGAGCCAAACTGCTGGATAGCCCGCTTGACGGTAATTTCCCGGCATATCCGCTTGCCGTTCCAGACGCCACCATTGAGCATCATCTGGAAAAACCGGCCCATTTCTTCCGCCGTGCCGCAGAGATTGCCAGCGGGAATCACCGCCTCCTGGAATCGAGGGTCGTTGGTCACCTGTTCAACGGTCTTGATATCCCCGCCGAGAGCCCGGTTCACGACCCATGAGACCGGAAAGACCGGTCGCGGGCCGGTGGCATAGTTGGTCGCCAGCTCGGTGAGATGTTCGGGGGCAATCCCGTAGGTAAACCACTTCATACCCATCGGTTTGCGCAGATGCTCGTCGATATAGGCTTCAATACTGGCCCCGGTCACTTTCTCCAGCACCCGCTGCAGCACAAAGCCCCCGGTGATGGCGTGATAGGCCACCTTGGCACCATCGACCTCTACCGGCCTGGCCCCGCACAGGATTCGCCAGATTTCGTCCCGATCCCAGAGCACATCGATGGGCGTCTCCCGTGGAATGGCCGGAATACCGCCTCGATGGGAAAGAATCTGGTGAACGGTGATGGTCCGCTTGCCATGACTGGCAAATTCCGGGCAGTAATAGGAGACCGGATCCATCAGGTTGACCAGCCCCTGCTCGGACAGCATGTGCATCAGCAGGCCGGTCACCGCCTTGGACGCCGAGAAATAGCAAATCGGGGTATCTGTGGTCATCGGTACCTTCGGGGTATCGGGCCCATCCTCCGGGCCGTTGCCCCGGGTATGGCCGATCGCCCGGTGCAAGACCTGATGGCCACGGTGACGTACCGACAACTGGATACCAGGGTGGACCCCCGTCCGGTACAACGCTTCGACGCTGCGCCAGACGGCTTCAACGGAGGACGGCGACACGCCTGCCGCGCCTGGATTTTCGCCATCCGGATCCCGGAAGGTGACGCTGGCAAGGTCTTTGGGCACTTCGAAGGTGTGCAGGGTACGACGGGTAATCGACTTCATATTATCGTTTATCGTTGTTCGAGGCTGAAGGTTCGAGTGTGTCGGTGGTTTCCTCCGCTGACATTGGCCGAACTGCCATGACGACCCGATTGCGCCCTTCGGTCTTGGCGCTGTACATGGCCCGGTCAGCCGCGGCACAAAGCCGGGCCGGATCGATTCCGTGTTCGGGGTACACTGCAACCCCGACGCTGATCGTCAACCGGACGCTTTCGCCATTGTCGAGGCTAATGCGAGTATCACCGACCTTCTGACGCAATCGCTCCGCCGTTTCCTGCGCCTCACGGACATCCATTTCGGGCAGGATAATGACGAACTCTTCTCCGCCGAAGCGACCCACAATATCGACACTGCGAACGCTTTCCGACAACAACTGACTGGTGGAAACCAGCACCCGGTCACCGGCAGCATGACCATGGGTATCGTTGATCTCCTTGAAGTGATCGAAATCGATCCAGAGCACGGCCATGGACCGGCCATAACGCTTTGCCCGTTTCACTTCCTCATCCAACAGGCGCGTCGTTTCCCTCCGGTTGAACAGGCCGGTCAGCGGATCCCGGATGGCAAGCTCCTCAAGCTCGTCTTCCAGCGCCTTCCGATCCGAAATATCCAGAACGATACCTTCGAGCACCAGCTCGCCGCCGTCATCCTCAACTCCGCGCCCGCGCTCCCAAACCCAGATTTCCCGGCCATCCTTACGGATCAGGGGATATTCCAGAGAAAAGGGCTCTTCTTTTTCCAGGGCTGCCTGGACATCGCCAGTTAACTGTTCATTGATGTCTTCGCCGGCAATCAGGTCGGCAAAGGGTACGCTGCGATTGTTCACCAGCTCTTCTGGCCGGTATCCCGTCAGCCGCTCACAACCCTGGGAGACAAACAGCATGGTCCAGTACTCGTCAAAGCGGCACCGATAGGCCATGCCCGGGAGATTATCCATGAGGACGGACAGCTGACGTTCACGTTTCCGGAGTGCCTGTCTTTGATTATGCTGCAACCTCAGAAGCTTTCGATCCTTGTTGAGCTGGCGAAGCGTAACCGCGAACAGAACCGCGCCGGTCAGCAACACAAACAGAAAGCCTTTCCAGGTCTGAACGACGGTAAGGGCGTCGGAAGCCGGAAACCAATGCTCAACCAGACGATCCGAGAAGGCGACCCAGACGGTGCCAAACAAGACGTAAATAAATGCTGCCCAGAGTGCGCGACGGACGGGGCCGCGCTGGTCGCTCAAACGGCGAACACGCCGCTTGTCGACATCGAATGAAGCCATGGATACCCTTTACCCGGAATTCGGTCCTGTTCCCTATAGCAAAATAGCCCTGCCCGCGCTTCAAGTCGAGAGCCGGGAAGTCAAGCATCGTAAAAAGGAGCCCTCATGACACCCGGGATCAACACCGCGAAGCGGGCAAAGGTCAGCCACCATATCCACGAATACCAGCACGATCCAAACAGTGAGAGTTATGGCGAGGAAGCCGCGGAGAAACTGGGGGTCCCGGCGCAGCAGGTATTCAAAACCCTGGTGGTGACCCTGGACGGCAAGGAGCTGGTTGTGGCCGTTCTGCCGGTCAGTGCCATGCTCAGCATGAAGCTGGTGGCCAAGGCCGCCAGTGGCAAGAAGGCCGCCATGGCTGATCGGAAAGACGTCGAGAAGGCGACCGGCTATGTGCTTGGCGGCGTCAGTCCGCTGGGTCAGAAAAAACGGCTGCGCACGGTGATCGACGCGTCGGCGCGGTCTTTTCCAACCATTTACGTCAGTGCCGGGCGGCGTGGACTGGAAATCGAGCTGGCCCCGGACGATCTGCTGGCGCTCACCGGCGGGCAATATGCGCCGCTGCAACAGGAATAACGGCCTCCAGCGTAGGCATAAAAAAACCGGAGGCCCCTCGGGCACTCCGGTTTTTCGCCTCTGACAGGTAAGGCCTGACCAGATCACTTCACAGACGCACGGGCATCCTCGAGGATCTTGTTGAGGGTCTCACTTGGCTGCATGACATGGCAGACCTTTTCCATCGGCGGGTGGTAGTAGCCACCGATATCGGCGGGATGGCCCTGAACCACAGTCATTTCTTCCAGGATCTTGTCCTTGTTCTCTTCCAGCTGCTTGGACAGCTTGGTAAAGAACTCCTTGAGCTCCTTGTCGTCGTCCTGCTTCGACAGCTCTTCGGCCCAGTAGCGTGCCAGGTGGAAGTGGGAGCCACGGTTGTCCAGCTCGCCGGTGACGCGGGACGGAGACTGGTTGTTTTCCAGCAGGCGCTCGGTGGCCTTGTCCAGGGTCTGACCCAGCAGGCGGGCACGCTCGTTGTGCTGCTTCTCGCCCAGTTCGTCCAGGGAAACCGCCGTCGCCAGGAACTCACCCAGTGAATCCCACCGCAGGTGGTTTTCCTGAATCAGCTGCTGAACGTGCTTGGGCGCAGACCCCCCCGCACCGGTTTCGTAGAGGCCACCGCCATTGAGCAGCGGCACGATGGACAGCATTTTCGCACTGGTACCCAGCTCCAGGATCGGGAACAGGTCGGTGAGGTAGTCACGCAGGACGTTACCGGTAACAGAGATGGTGTCCAGACCGCGGATCAGACGCTCCATGGTCCAGCGGATGGCACGAACCGGAGACATGATGCGGATATCCAGACCTTCGGTATCGTGCTCCTTGAGGTACATCTCGACTTTCTTGATCAGCTGTGCGTCGTGGGCACGCTCGTCGTCCAGCCAGAACACGGCCGGCATACCAGTAGCGCGGGCGCGGCTGACGGCCAGCTTGACCCAGTCACGGATCGGCAGATCCTTGGTCTGGCAGGCACGCCAGATATCGCCCTGCTCGACGTTGTGCTCGGTGAGGACGGTGCCGTCCTCGGCGACCACACGAACAACGCCGTCTTCCTTGATTTCGAAGGTCTTGTCGTGGGAACCGTATTCTTCCGCCTTCTGGGCCATCAGGCCGACGTTGGGCACGGTACCCATGGTGGTCGGATCGAACGCACCGTGGGTCTTACAGAAATTGATGACTTCCTGGTAGATCGTAGCGTACGTGGACTCCGGCATGACCGCCTTGGTGTCCTTCAGTTTACCGTCACGGGCCCACATCTTGCCGGAGTTGCGGATCATGGCCGGCATGGAGGCATCGACAATGACGTCACTGGGAACGTGCAGGTTGGTGATGCCCTTGACCGAATCCACCATCGCGATTTCCGGACGGTGCTCGTAGCAGGCATGCAGGGCTTCCTGGATTTCTTCCTGCTTGGACTCCGGCAACTGCTTGATCTTCTCGACGACCGAGGAAAGACCGTTGTTCGGGTTGACGCCGATCTCTTCGAACAGGTCGCCGTACTTGTCGAACAGCTCCTTGAAGAAGACCTTCACCGCGTGACCGAATACGATCGGGTGGGAGATCTTCATCATGGTGGCTTTCACGTGCAGGGAGAACATGACGCCGGTGTTCTCGCAGTCCGCAATAGCGTCCTCGAAGAATTTCACCAGCGCTTTCTTGCTCATGAACATGCCGTCCAGCACTTCGCCTTCCTGCAGCGGCAGTTCGGATTTCAGAACGGTCTGCTCGCCCTTCTTGTTCTCGAACACGATGCGTGCATTGGTGGCCTTGTCCAGGGTGACAGACTGCTCACTGGAGTAGAAATCGCCACCGCGCATGTGCGCGACGTGGGTCCGGGAAGCCGGGCTCCACTCACCCATGGTGTGCGGGTACTTGCGGGCGAACGCCTTGACCGCGGCGGGCGCACGACGATCGGAGTTGCCTTCCCGCAGAACCGGGTTAACGGCACTGCCCAGGACCTTGCTGTAGCGTGCGTGGACTTCTTTCTCTTCGTCGGTCTCAGGATGCTCCTTGTACTCGGGGAGCTTGTAGCCCTGCTCGTTCAACTCTTTGATGGCCGCACGAAGCTGGGGAATGGACGCAGAAATGTTCGGAAGCTTGATGATGTTCGCGTCCGGGTCCTTGGTGTACTCACCCAATTCAGCCAGGGCATCCGGAACGCGCTGATCTTCCTCAAGGTAATCCGGAAACGCCGCCAGAATACGCGCCGCGAGAGAAATGTCGCTGGTTTCAAATTCAATGCCAGCCGGCTTGGAGAAGGTTTCCAGGATGGGAAGCAGGGACCGCGTGGCGAGAGCAGGTGCCTCGTCGGTCAGTGTGTAGACAATCTTGGCTTTGGATGATGTCATTTTCGTCCTCAGGCTATTGGGTGGATTCAGGACGGTCATTGCCGGGCCCGGGGTCTTTTGGACAGGGGGCCTGCGCCATGACTGATTCAGGAACTTTTGATAGGGCTACTAAGATACCATTTTTTCGTAATTCTTGGTTACGATCTTAGTATAAGAACGGACTAAAAATGCCGGATCTTCGGTTACAGGACGATGAAATGGCAGGAATTTACGAAAGTTTCTAACATTTTGAATTTTTTAGTCTGGGAGTATCGCAGTGGTGTGACCGCGGCCCAAAACCCGCTCAAGCCCGTCCATGGGGCGCTTGAGCTCCGCCATCCCTGGCTCCGCACAGTTTTGGGCCGCGGCCACACCACCGCTCTTCAGACGGTTTCGTCATCCTCCCGGACTGTGAAAAGAAACGGCGTATTGCGACCTTATATTGTCAACAATTTGCCGCCTCAGGCTGCCACAGGGCCTCAACCTTCCGGCAACAGTTTGGCGTCAGCCAATCGTTCCCGGATATGGTCCAGAGCTTCCGGATTCCCCAAGGCATCCCTGTTATCGGCTTTCTTGGAACCGTTGATCAGTCGGGCGACCGCCAATTCCACTTTCTTGCCACTGCGGGTGTAGGGAATGTCCGGCACCTCGACAATGTGTTTGGGCACGTGTCGGGGGCTGGCGCCCTCGCGGATGCGGGTGCGGAGTTGTTTGAGCAGGTCCGGGGTAAGATCCTGACCGTCGGCGGGCACCACCAGCAGGACGACTTCGACGTCGCCGTCGATCTGGCGCCCGACCACGAGGCTGTCTTTGACCTCGGCGACGGTTTCCACCTGTCGGTAGATTTCCGCAGTGCCGATACGGACGCCGCCCGGGTTCAGGGTGGCATCGGAGCGCCCATAGATGATGGCGCCAGCGTGCTCGGTGAACTCGATGAAGTCACCGTGGGCCCAGACGCCGGGGAAAGTGTTGAAGTAGGCATCGCGGTAGCGTTCACCCTCGGGGTCATCCCAGAAGCTGACCGGCATGGACGGCAGGGGCTGGCGGCAGACCAGTTCGCCCCGGCCCTCGCTCACTGGCTTGCCGTCATCACCGTAGGCGACGGCATCCACGCCGAGGAAACGGCACTGGATTTCGCCCCGGCGAACCGGCAACAGGGGACAGGCCCCTACGAAGCAGCCACAAATGTCAGTGCCACCGGCGATGGAACCCAGCAGTACGTCGGGGGAGCCATCGGTGTAGATCCAGTCGTAGTCTTCCGGCAGCAGCGGCGAACCGGTGGAGAACACGACGCGAAGGTCGCTCTGGTCCAGGGTCTTTGCTGGCTGGATACCCGCTTTCCGGCATCCGGCGATAAAGCGCGCGCTGGTGCCGAAGTGGGTGACCTTTTCCTGCGCCACGGTCTCCCAGAGGAAGCTCAGGTTCGGGTAACCGGGTGAACCATCCACGGTAATAACGGCAGCGCCGGTCATCAGCGCGGAGGCCTGCCAGTTCCACATCATCCAGCCGCAGGTGGTGAAATACAGGAAGCGGTCTTCCGGTCCGACATCCCCATGCAGCATCAGCTCCTTGGCGTGGTTGACCAGAAGACCGGCATTACCATGGACAATGCACTTGGGTTTTCCGGTGGTACCGGAGGAGTAGAGGATGTAGACGGGATGGTCCGGCGGCAGAGGGGTGAACGATGGGGCGTTACCCCGACCAAGGGCAAGCGCGTCGTCCCAGGTGGTTACCAGATTGCCCGGAACAGGGTCTTCGTCGGGAAGCTGCGCCACACTGACAACAGCCTTCAGTGACGGCAGGCCGGCAATGAGATCCGCGAAGTCGTCCTGGCGGGCAAACACCTTGCCCCCGTATCCGTAACCATTCACCACGATCAGCGCCGACGGTTCGATCTGACCGAAGCGGTCGTTGATCGCACCGATGCCGAAATCCGGTGACGCGGAACTCCAGATCGCACCCAGGCTGGTAGCCGCCAGCATGCCCACCATGGCCTCGTAGCCGTTGGTGACGACGCCGGCCACCCGGTCACCCTGCTGGATACCCTTGCTGCGCAGGAAAGCCTCCAGGGCACCGGCATCGGCCTTCAGCTCAGCGTAGGTTTTCCGGAGGACCGGCCGGGTTTCGCAGTAGGCCACGATCGCTTCACGATCGGCGTGATCCCCGTCCGCCAACCGCAACAGGTTGGCGGCAAAGTTCAGCTTCATACCCGGGAACCACTCGGCACCCGGCATATCACGCTTACCCAGCACCCGCTCAGCCGGGGTGTCACAGACCAGGCCACAGTAATCCCAGACTTTCTGCCAGAAGGTCTCCAGGTCATCAATGGACCACTGGTGCAACGCGTGATAGTCCGGGAAAGGGCCAAATCCCTGCTGTTCAAGCCATGCCTTGAACTCGCCCATCCGGGAATGAGTGAGTGTGTCTTCCGAGGGCGACCAGACCACCGGCGATTGTTCAGTCTTGCTCATCCGTTTCTCCTGATTCTTACTGCATATGCCATCCGTGACTGACCACGATGGACTGTCCAGTCAATGCGGCAGAGGGGAACGCGGCCAGGTGAACGGCCAGTTCCGCCACGTCTTCGAGGGTCGTGAACTCACCGTCCACGGTGTTTTTAAGCATGACCTTGCTGATCACTTCCTCTTCAGAAATGCCGAGCTCCTTCGCCTGCTCCGGGATCTGTTTGTCCACCAGGGGCGTGCGAACGAAGCCCGGACAGATGATGTTACTGCGCACGCCATGTTCGGCGCCTTCCTTGGCGACGGCCCGGCAGAGGCCAAGCATGCCGTGCTTGGCGGCAACATAGGGGGATTTCAGGGGCGAGGCTTCCAGCGAATGCACCGATCCCATATAGAGCATGCTGCCACCACCGCTTTCGTACATGTGGCGGAGCGCGGCCCGGGTCACCAGGAAGGCGCCGTCCAGATGCACGCTCATGACCTTGCTCCAGTCCGAGAAAGCCAGCTTGTGCACCGGATCAATATGCTGGATGCCCGCGTTGGCGAGGGCAATGTCCAGTCCACCCCATTGTTCCACCACCGCTTCGACACCCTGGTCCACCTGGTTTTCATTGGTGACATCCATGGCCACCGCCATGGCGGTACCTCCGGCTTGCTCGATGGCCGCCACAGTCTCCTGTGCACTATCGAGGGTCAGGTCGGCGACCGCCACCTTTGCCCCTTCCCGGCCGTAGGCTTCGGCGATGGCGCGGCCAATGCCGCGGCCGGCTCCGGTAATCAGGGCAATCCGGTTCTCTAGACGCATCGTCAGTCTCTCCTTAGTTGGCAGCAATGCTCGGCAGCCAGGTCGCAATACTCGGTATCAGGAACACAATAGCCAGGGCTGCCAGCTGTATGAGGATGTAGGGCACCACGCCACGGTAAATATCCGTCACCTTGATTTCCGGAGGCGCCACACCCTTGATGTAGAAGAGGGCAAAGCCGACCGGAGGCGTGAGGAAAGAGGTCTGCAGGCACATGGCGAACAGGATGGTGAACCACACCAGGTCAAACCCGAGATGCTGCACCACCGGCGCAACCAGGGGCAGGATGATCAAGGTAATTTCCACCCAGTCCAGGAAGAACCCCAGCAGGAAAACCGCGAACAGGATGGTCAGGATCACGCCGTCCGGACCGAAGGGCAGACCCAGCAGGGCATCCTTGATCACAACATCGCCGCCCAGGCCACGCAGCACCACGGAGAACGCCGTTGCGCCCAGGAAAATGGCAAAGATGAAGGCCGACGTCCGGGTCGTCTGATACAGGGAAGAGCGGAGTACCTCCAGGTTCAGTCGACGGGCCGCCAGTGCCAGTATCAGGGCACCCAGGGCACCAACACCAGACGCTTCCGTCGGCGTGGCAATGCCGGCGAAAATGGAACCGAGGACACCGAGAATCAGCGCTGCCGTCGGCAACACCGCCTTGAAGACTTCCCATACCAGCCCCCAGCTGACCTTCTCGATTCCCTCGGGAACCGGCGCCACCTTGGGCTGAAGGAAGGGGCGGATCAACGCATAGGCGACATACATGGTGCCGAGCAGCAACCCGGGCAGGAACGCGCCCATGAACAGGTCGCCCACCGAGGCCTCGGGAACCGCCAGACGATCGGCCATCAGAACCAGCATGATCGACGGGGGAATCAGAATGCCCAGGGTGCCCGTGGCACAGGCGGTACCCACGGCAAAGCCCTTGTCGTATTTACTCTGCAACATGACCGGTAATGACAGCATGCCCAGCAGAACCACCGACGCACCGATGATGCCGGTGGTCGCCGCCAGCAGAACACCAATCACAATCACCGTAACTGCAAAACCGCCACGGACATTACCGAAAAGCTTGACCATACTGGTCATCAGACGCTCAGCGACGCCGGACTGATCCAGCATGATGCCCATGAATATGAACATGGGTAGGGCCACAAGGGTGGGACTTTCAACAATGCTCCATATCCGTTCCGGCACCAGGCCCATGGAGGAGGGATAATCAAACCACAGGCTGGCCCCGAACTGATCCACGGCCACCACACCGATGACGGTCCAGATCACCGCCGTACCACCCAGTACCCAGGCAACGGGATAACCGGTCAACAACAGCACGCCGAACGTCGCGAACATGCCGATTACAAACAGGGTTTCGAGCTCCATCAGGACACATCCTCTTTCTTCGCGTTGTCGGACTGGACCCTGATGGGCCGGGGGAGACCAAACAGCAGGGCGGTCACTTTCAGAAGCCGGGAGACTGCCGCCATAGCAATGAGCATGAAGGCCAGGGCAAGCACTGCTTTCAGAACCCAACGATTGGAAAGACCGGCCGGGGCCTGACTGGTTTCGCCAACGTTATAGGCATTGATGGCGTAGGGCACCATCTCGTAGATGGCCAGCCCCAGGAAAGGCAGCAACAGGACCAGCAGGCCGAACAGTTCAACCCAGCCCTGGGTTCTGAGCGAAAACCGCTCGTGCAGCACATCGACCCGGACATGATCATCGACCACCAATGTATAAGCCATGCCCAGCAGCCAGCCGGCACCCGCAAAATGCCATTCCAGTTCTTCGAGCAGGACCGATCCATGGCCAAAGGCATAGCGGCCAACGACCGCGTAGATAATAAACCCGGTCACGATGACCCAGGCCCAGGACGCTCCTTTTCCGATTGCCGTCAGCAGGCCATCGATCCACTGACTGAGGCGGGTCGTGGGGAGCTCCGTGTGATGATGCAGAAATTCATCCGGATCGTCGATCGACGCCCGGGGGTTTTGCGGTGAGCCCTGATCAGACACCGTCATGGGGGAATACCTCGCTCAGAAAGCCGTTGGTGTGAAACACGGATGGCCCCGAAGGGCCATCCGTAGTGGTTCATGACGCCGAAGCTCCGTCCGGCGTTGGGAATTGGCTATCCGATCAATCCATATCCGCCGGCAGGTAAGCCCGCTGATCCCAAATCTTGTAGGTCTTCATGAACTCCTGCTGGCTCTCGTAGACTTTCTTGAAGTCTGCGTCCTTGGCCGCTTCTTCCTTCAGAACCTCCTGGGTAACGGACTTCAGCTTCTCCAGTACTTCGCGGGGAATCTGGTCCGCGTGAACACCTTCTGCCTGGAAGCCGGCCAGTACCTTACCGTTCTTGTACTCGCCTTCGGCCAGGCCGCGGGTAGTCGCTGCAGTACAGGATGCTTCAACCAGCGCCTTCTGGGCTTTCGTGGCTTTCGCCCATTCGTCGTTGTTGATCAGCATGTACTGGGCAGTGAACGGCTGGTGCCAACCCGGGAACAGGTTGTACTTGACGATCTGGTCAAAGCCGAGAATCTGGTCAATCGCGGGCATGGAGAATTCGGTGGCGTCGATGGTGCCTTTCTCAAGCGCCTGGTAAAGCTCGCCGCCCGGCATCATGGTAACGGACGCACCCAGTTTCTCGAGAACCTTGCCACCCAGACCGGCGAAACGGATCTTCATCCCCTTGTAGTCATCCAGGGATGTAATCTTGTTCTTGTACCAGCCTGCTGTCTCTGGCCCAATGATGCCGCACAGCTGCGCATGGACGTTGTAGCCTTTGTTGGCGTAGACGTCCTGGAGCATCTGCTCGCCACCACCGTAGTAATACCATCCGATGTAGGCCCAGGGCTTCATGCCGAAAGGCACGGCAGCGAATAGGGGAACAGCCGGAACCTTACCCTGGTCGTAACCGATCCAGGTGTAACCGGCGGCGACTTTGCCGTCAGATACGGAATCGAGAATATCGAACGGCGGAACCAGCTTGCCCGGCTCGTAGACGCGGACCTGGATGCTGCCGTCGGAAGCGGTGGTCAGGTTATCGGCAACCCAGGCAGCGGGGGAACCCAGGCCCGGGAGATTGGTGGAAAAGGCAACTGGCATTTTCCAGCGGAGGTTGTCTGCAAACGCGGAACCGGTGGTAATCGCGAGCGCACCGGCAATGACGGTGGCGGCCTTGAGCAGTTTCATCAATGATTCTCCTGGCATTGTTCTTGTATACGCCCGATGCAGAGAGAGGCATTCGGGTCTGTGTTTGGCCAGACAACGCAGGGAACGACACTGACAGGGGTCATTGGGTCCAACAGGGTTTCGTCAATATTGTATCTGCGTTGTTCTGACGTCCTGCATCTCACATGCAGCAGACATCGTGCCATCGATTGAAAACGCTTTCAAAACAGAAGGTTAGAAAATTACAGGCATTTCTGGAAAGGCGCAAACGTCCGGAAAACCGGACGCTCTAATACCCTGGTCGTAGGTAATTGTTCGGATATCAGGACATCTGTCCGGAAATCAGGACATCTTTGCAAGTTTCTCATAGAGAACGGATCGGGACACTCCCAGGAGTTTCGCCGCCCGGGTACGATTTCCGCGGGTAGCGACCAGGGCCTCTTCGATGGCCTGAGCCTCGGCGTCGGCAATGGTCTGGGCAAGCGGGCGGACGGGGCGGGGGGTGTTGGTGGACATCAGCCGGACGCTACTCCTGGGCAGAACCCGGAAAATTGCATCGGCGTCCAGGACACCGCCATCCTCACTCATGGTCAGGGCGCGCTCCAGGACATTTCGCAACTCCCGGATGTTGCCGGGCCAATCGTAACTGGAGAGGGCTGCCACGCCGGCGTCATTGATCTCACCTCGCAGATCCAGGCCGTCGCAGATTTCCTCCAGCAAACCCTCGCACAGCACACCAAGGTCCGCCATCCGGTCACGCAACGGGGGAATCGCGATCTCGAGGACGTTCAGCCGGTAATACAGATCGGAGCGGAATTCACCGTCGGCGATCATGGTTTCCAGGTTTCGGCTGGTAGCGGCGATCACCCGGACATCGACAGACACAACCTTGTTCGATCCGAGCGGTTCGATTTCGCCCTCCTGCAGCGCCCGCAGGAGTTTGGCCTGAAGCGGCAAGGGCATGTCGCCGACTTCGTCCAGGAAGAGCGTACCGCCGTTGGCCAAGTGAAACTTGCCCTCCCGGGTCCGCCGGTCAGCACCGGTGTAGGCACCCGGTGCCACACCAAAAAACTCGGCTTCCAGCAGGTTATCGGGAATGGCGGCCACATTCACACCAACAAAGGGCTTTTCGGCACGAACGGACACCGAATGAATCGCCTGGGCGAGGACTTCTTTCCCCGTGCCCGTCTCACCCAGCAGCAGAACCGGCATATCCCGACCCGCCGCCAGCCGGGCCCGGCGCTTGACCTCAAGCGCGGCGGGGCTGGCGCCGACAAAATCACCCAGACTGTACCGGGTGCCACGCGTTTTCCGGGCCAGCGCCTTGCGCGCGGCAGCGAGGTCCTGGTGCAATCGCCGGAACTTGCTCACCAACGGTGTCAGTGGCTGCAGGTCATCGTAAAGCACAAAGGCCACCGCACCGACAATGTTGCCCTCGTCGTCGTAGAAAGGCAGGCGCGTGACCACCAGCTGTTGCTCATTGTGCTCCATGATGTCCAATAACAGCGGCTTGCCGGTTTCCACCACCTCCGGCATGCGGGTGTGCGGAATGACCTGGCGAACCGGCCGACCCATGGCTTCGGTCGGATCCTTCAGCCCCAGGAGCTGGGAATAACTGTGATTGATCCAGGTAATCCGGGCTTCCCGGTCCACCGCAATGGCACCGGCGCTGGCTTCCTCGAACATGGGGAACAGGGCTTCAATCAGCTCACGGGTCAACCCGCTCCGGTTTGTCTTGCCAAAAAACTGCGTCATGTAGCCTGTACCATCGCCCTGGAGGTCCGACATCAGAAAAACTCCGGCACCCGAACGTGCGGGTGCGTTGACGAAAGTATATGGGGCCCCCGCAATGGGGGCAAACCGCTCATCCCGGGCGCGATGCCCGGGAGTGCCAGTGCACCGTTCACTGAGGTATCCGCAACTGGTTGTCGGCGAAGACGATGCGATCGGCCGGATCCGGATCCGCACTGATATCCGGAAGGTTCGCTGCCGACAGAGGGGTGCCCATGCTGCCCCTCGGCACGGTCCGCACCACCTGGCTTGGCGGCAGCGGTTGCCCGTCTTCCAGGTGCGCCCACACCAGGTCCAGGGCCTGGAAGTAATAGTGGTGGAGCGGCACGTATCGATCGGCGAAGCCCGGGAAACCGTTCAGGACATCCAGGTGGTGCGCGTTGAGCACCTCGTAGTAGCGTAAACCGGAGCCCGCACCCTCGACTTCCTGATTCAGGCCCACGTAGGGACGGGACGTGTGGTTGATCGGCAGGATGGCATCGGACCGACCCGTCACGATAACGGCCGGCTTGCCGTGCAGGTCGCCACCGGCGCGGATGGCATCGATTCCCCGGGCGATCCGCTCGGACCAGCCCCGATCCCTGCCAGTCAGCGCCTCACCGGAGGCCGGATTCCGGCCGGACGCGAGCCCCCTCAGACACAGAAGGGCATCCAGACCGTGATCCGCCAGACCGTCACTCGGAGACACGCTGGCAGCCAACAGTGTGGGCTGCCCGACGGCGCCGTCGTAGACCAGATTGACCCCGGCACTGGGCGGGATGCCGTTGCTGGTCGAGAACAGGGCGGCCTCTGCGGCTCCGGGCAGCGGGGCGACCGCGCCGTTACTGTCCGTTGCAGCCAGGCTCAGATCACACAGCCGGTCCTCAACACCGGCCCGGGCATAGGCGTTGGCGTAGGTCATCGAGATGCTCTGTGCCACCGAGAGGCCGAAATGGGCCGGAGCCAACAGGTTTTGCTCTGGCTGAATGGCGAATTCGTCGTTGAGGATCCGTAGCGCATCGGTTGCCTGTTCATCCAGGGTGGCACCGGTGACAAGCCCCTTGAGGGCCAGGGACTGACAGATATTCGCCCCGATCGCAGGCGGGTTCAGGGCCGCGTTCAGCGGCGCAGCATCGCGTACCGACGGCGCCAGGTTGGCGCACCCCTGGTACACGGCCAGCGCTGTGGTGTAATCCAGCAGGCTGCGGCTGTGCCGGGTAATGACCGGCCCATCGCCCTGCCGGATGGTGAACCGGCGGTCGACCTCCGGATTCACGTTCGGCTCGGAGACTGCCACTCCGTCAATCAGATTCTGGTCGTCCAGCTCCGCCGCCCGCACCGAGGCGCCACCGCCATTCGACACGCTGGAGGCAATCACCCGGGTATTCTCGGGCGTGATGGTAGCAAGCACCTTTCCGTTTGCGAGCTTGCGACCGAACTGCTCATTGAGCACGTAGAAGCCGAAACGGATCGATTGCAGGACGTGCCGTCCCCAGTCAGCTTCGGGATTCTGTTTTGAGTGGGCATGTTTCCAGGCAAAACGGTTCGGCCATTGGGCGCTGAAATCCGCCCGCTTCGTGTCGTTGAGATCCGCCCGGAACTGGACCGGTTCGTCAGCGGTGGTCAGCGTACCATCGAGCCGTTGGGCGGCATCGGTTTCGAGATTGTGCGAGCCCGTGCCGGTGCCTTTATCGGTATAAACCACCGTGCAGCCTTTTTTCAGCCCCCACTCACCGGCGGTGCCGATGGCGCCATAGATCCCGCGGGAGCCGGAAGACGGTGCGGTAATCATGCAGGGTTGGGCCGGGTCGAAGCTGTCAGGTACCTGGGCCATCACCGTGACCGGGACGTTGCTGCCGGGCACGGTCATGTAGGCGCGGTATTCCCGTCCGGCGATCAACCCCTCTCCCGACGTACCGACGCCCGGGCCGAAGAAGGTTCCGTAGCCACCACCCGGGACAGTGTCCACCAGGGCGCGGTAGTTATTGTAGATCGCCAGCCGTCTGAGTTCCGCCGGGGTCGGGTTGAGCGCGTCGTCGAACGCAGGCGGCGTGGTACTTGCGATTCCGGTGGCGCCCAGACCCGCCGTAAGCAGATCGTCGGTGACACCGTCATACTGGGTCATCTGGATCTCGCCCTGGAGAAACGCGGGGCGGACATTGAACGGTTCCTTGCAGGCAGACAAGGCAATACCGGTTGCACCGATGAGGGTGCAAAGCATGATTCGTTTCATGATCGATCCCTGTTTGTTGTTGTTAGCGAATCCGGTCCTGATTCCTGATCAAGACCAAACCCGCTTATGCGTATCCCATGCCAACAGGGCAAGCCATTGATTCAACAAGGATTTATAAGAAATGGTCTCGAATGACCGGCATTTCGCTCCGGAAATCCGGACATTTGAGAAACCGGTTAGCAGGAATTAGCAGGAAGAAGGCGCCTGTAACGCTACCGTCGAGGCAATTCGTCCTGTTATCCGGACAGTGTCAGGGTTTCCGGACACTGGATGCCTGGAGGGTCGATGGCATCAGCCAAGATGGAGGAACGGTAACAGGCTCAGACCCAGAATCACGACGGCGGCGAGCATCGCCACGATAACCCGGACCGGACGTTGCCTGAAGAGGAACCAGAAGCCGGTCTCGCCGCGGGCCTGCCGATCCTGGAAGTCCTGCCGTTGCCGCGTTCGGCGCTGATCCTGATAGTCATCCAGCAGGGCGCGGGCGCGCTCCGCCTCATCCTCGTCGTGGACCCAGAAGCCCCCCATGCTGATGCCCCATCGACTGGGAGGCGTTTCGTAATACCGGACGCCATGGGCCTCGAACAGCGCGCGAATCTCATCGGCTTCGTCGTCCGGGACATGGCGCAGGTTCATCAGATGGTGAGGCATGGCGGTTCGCTGGCTGGTATCGGGATCGGGGTTGGCGATATCCTATCATCAAAGGACCAACGACCGAATCCACCAGGACACTGCATGAGCGACAGCCCCCTCCGTCTGCTGCTGGACTTTGATGATCGCTTCCAGCGGGACAGAGACCAGTCCGCCGCTTTTCTCCATCGCCGGGATCGTCGTTTTGCACTGGACTGCGAACAGCAGGGCAAAACGCCGGACGTCGCCCGCTGGTTAACCTTCATGGACCGGCTCAGTGGGCCCGGTGGCCGGAGCGATACCAGCCGCCGGGACCTGAAGCGGTGGCGTTCCGTCAACACGGGCTTTGCCATCGCCGGCAGTGTGTTGGGCATTCTCACGATGACAGGCCTGCTCTTCTACGACGGTGGCCAGCGAATCAACATCACCGTCATCCTAGGGTTCGTCGCGCTGCAACTGCTTCTGGCCCTGGCCACCACCCTGCAGCCCCTGTTTGGCGGCCAGCCCTGGGCCTGGCTGCTCAGACGCCTGGGCCGGCCACCCACCACATCCGCACTGACCCGTCTGCAGCCCTTTCTGATGGCACGGGCCGCACACATCGGCGGCGCAGGCTTTGCCGCGACCGGCCTGCTGACACTTCTGGCGATGATTGTGGTGCAGGATCTGGCTTTCGGTTGGAGCACAACCCTGGACACCGCAGCCCCCAGTTACCACAGCCTGATCCGGCAGGTCGCCACACCCTGGGCCTGGCTGTGGCCATCGGCGGTGCCATCCATGGATCTGGTGGAGGCCACCCGGTTTTTCCGGGCGTCCGCGGAGGTCGGCGGGACCGACCCCCAACAATGGGGCCAGTGGTGGCCCTTCGTGGTGATGCTCTGGGTGACCTGGGTCCTGTTTCCGCGGGTTGTCCTGCTCGCCCTGAGCCAGGGGCTGCTTCGCCGGCGGGCCCGCCGCCTGCTGGCCGGTCACCCGGGCATGCAGGCGCTGCTGTACCGGATGGAAACCCCGGCGCTGGACACCGGCAGCGCGCACAACGACGCGGACGATCTTCCCGACATCCGCACCCGGTCCGCACCCGACCGGCTTCCGGACACCAACCTGCTGATCTGCTGGGCGGGCACGGGCGATTCGCCGTTGCCTGCCGCCCTGGAGGATCCCGGAACCCGGATTTTCAAGGCCGGAGGGCGAGCCACCCTGGCCGAGGACGAAGAGGTCATCCACGAAGTCGCCAGAGCCCTGGAACAGACCCGGGAACCGGCGGTCGTGCTGGTCAGCCGGAGCTGGGAGCCGCCGACCGGCGAGTTGCAGGATTTCCTTCTGGAGGCCCGGGAACACTGGCCCCGGAACACCCGGATTGCCTTGTTACCGCTGGCGCCCAATCCATTGCAGCGGCCGGCAGACGGACCGCTGCAGACCTGGCTCCGCTTCGCCGAGCGCTTGCCCGGCGGCCAGGCTTCGGTCGTCCTTCCGGCGCTGGAAGCACCGGAGATCCATCCCACCGGGAGTACCCTGCCATGACGCCGTCGCCGGTTTTTGCCGTGGTCGGTCATCCCAACAAGGGCAAGTCGAGCGTGGTCGCAACCCTGTCCCAGAACGACGCCATTGCCATCGCCCTGGAACCGGGTACCACCCGTCGGCGCCAGTCCTACCCGCTCGCTGTCGATGGCACCATACTCTACACCCTGGTCGACACGCCCGGATTCCAGCGACCCCGCCGTGTTCTCCAGTGGCTGGAGGCACACAGTCTGTCCGCCTCCGACCACCCGGATACGGTGCGAGCCTTCGTCGTTCAGCATCGCGGCGACGACCGCTTCGTCGATGAATGCGAATTGCTGGCCCCGCTTGTGGAGGGCGCCGGCATTATCTATGTGGTCGACGGCTCCGTTCCCTACAGCGCCGAACACGAGGCGGAGATGACCATCCTGCGCTGGACCGGCCGGCCCAGTCTGGCGCTGATCAACAGTATCGGCCCCGATGACCACAGCGACACCTGGCAAACGGCCCTCGGCCAGTTCTTCCAGGTGGTTCGCAGATTCGATGCCGTGCGCGCGCCTTTCGACCAGCACCTCAGTCTTCTCCGGGCCTTCGGCCAACTGGAACCGGAGTGGGAAGCCCCCTTGAATCTCGCCACCGAATTCCTGGCCAGACAGCGGGAACAGCGCCGACACCAGTCCGCCAACCGCATTGCCGAAGCCCTTGAAGACATGATGGCCTTCCAGGAAAAACGCATCCTGACTCCGGGCCAGGTTGCCGAAACCAGTGACACCACCGTCGCCGAGCAGCTCCGGGAACGCTGGTACCGACGGCAACGACAGAGAGAACAGACTCTCCGGTCCGACATCGAACACCTTTACCAGCATCAGCGTATCCGCCGTCAGGAAGCGGAGCTGAGCTGGCACCACGATCACGACCTGTTCTCCGAAAGCAGCCGGAAAAACTGGGCCGTCAGCAAACGCTACCTGGCCACGGCCGGCTTTGGTGCAGGGGCGGTCAGCGGGGCCAGCATCGACGCCCTGACCTTCGGCTCGTCCCTCGGCACCGGGGCACTGGTCGGCGGGCTGATCGGGGCCGCCGGCAGCTACCTGTACGGCGACCGCCTGGCCTTGCCGGCGCTGAACATCGGCCCATTAAAAAACGGGTTGAAAACAGGCACGTTCGGGCCTGTACAGGACAGTCAGTTCGGCTATGTTGTATTAGGAAGGGCTGTGGATCACTGGTGGCAAATCAGCAACCGGAACCATGCGGGTCGCGACCTCCTGGACCTGGCCCCAGCCGATCACCACTGGCTGGAAAACCTCGACAAGCACAGCCGACAGGTCATTCAGCGGACCTTCGACAAGTGTCGGAAGCAACGACCCCTGGACGATAGCCAGCGCCAGAAATTCGCGGCCGCCATTGAAAAGGCCATGTTGACCTATGACGACTGGCGGTTGAACCGCGGCTGATCCGCATGTTTATACTGTATGGCTATTCCATCACACATTGGGGAATGCAAATGAAAATTGTACGAGTTCAGGACATCATCGGTACCGAGCGTGAAGTCAGCGACAAGCAGTGGACCAGCCGCCGCCTGTTGCTGAAGAAGGATGGCATGGGCTTCTCCTTCCACGAGACCATCATCAAGGCCGGCTCGGAGCACACCTTCTGGTACAAGCATCACCTGGAAGCGGTTTACTGCGTTTCCGGTAACGGTCGCATCAAGGACCTGGCCACCGGCGAAGTCCACGAAATCACCGACGGCACCCTGTATGCCCTGGACAAGCACGACCGTCACACCCTGTACGGTGGCACTGAAGACATGCGCCTGATCTGCGCCTTCAACCCGCCGGTCACCGGTCGTGAGATCCATGACGAAGACGGCGCCTACCTGCCGGATACCAGCGACAACTGATCCGGTCGTCCGTGGCTGAACAACAGGCCGCAAACACGCCGCCACCGCCAGCAACGCTGCTGCCGGTGGCGGTGTTGCTTTGGCTGGCCGGTGTTTACCTCAGGATACCGGTATTGGTGGCTCCGCCGCTGGCTCCCTTCATCGGCGACGAGCTGGACCTGTCCAAGGCACTCACCGGGGCCCTGACCACCTTACCCATCCTGATGCTGGCGATCGGCGCCATGCCCGGTTCACTGGCCATTGCCCGCATGGGCCCGAGGAACACCCTCGCGATGGCCATGGTGGTCATGGCCGTCGGCTCCGCAGCGCGGGGACTCGTTCCGGACACCGCGAGCTTGCTGGTCGCCAGTGCCGTCATGGGCTTTGGCGTCGCCATGATGCAACCGGCACTGCCAGCGTTGCTGCCCCGGTGGCTGCAACCTCATCACCTCGCCATCGGCTCCGCCATCTACATGAACGGCATGCTCATGGGCGAATTCATCGGTGCCGGGATAACCCTGCCCGTACTGATGCCCCTGCTGGACAACAGTTGGCGCGCCACCCTGATCGCCTGGTCACTCCCGGCCCTGCTGATCGCCGCCGCGCTGTTCCTGCCCCGACGAGACCTGGCCCGCCCCACGCGAAAAATGGCCTGGCTGCCGGACTGGAAAAACCCGCTGACCCTGAAACTCGGCCTACTGCTGGGCCTCTCCGGCTCCATGTTCTTCGGCCTCAACGCCTACATGGGCAACCTGCTGGAACAGCAAGGTCAGTTTGACCGACTTTCCGAAGCCCTGTTCAGCTACAACATCGCCCAGGTGTTCGCATCCCTGATCATGCTCAAAATGGCCCGACTCTGGGTCGGCCGACGCACCCTGATCGTCGTCATGGCCAGCCTCAGCATCGCCGGCACCGTCGGCACCATCACCCTGGACGGCTGGTGGTCCATCGCCAGCGCCACCCTGATGAGCTTCGTCGCCGGCATCCTCCTGATCCTCCTGGTTGCCCTGCCGCCCCTGCTGGTCAGCTCCGAAGAAACCGGCCGACTCTCCGCCGGCACCTTCCTGGTGGGCTACACCATGGCCTTCACCGTTCCCATGCTCGGCGGCCTCCTGGCCGACTCGACCGGCGACGTCCGCCATGCCCTCATGGTCATGATCGCCTACAGCCTCCTGGTCCTCCCCCTGGCATTTACCCTGGATCTCAAACGACAAAAGGGCCAGCCCGAAGGCTGACCCTTTCAAGGACTCCAACGCCAACGGCCGAAGGCCGTGGGGCGGGGTGTCTTTCCGCCGGGAAAAAGATGTCCGAGCAAAGCGAGTTGTTTTTCCCAGAGGAAAGACACCCCGCCCCGCGGCCCGACTCCAGCTCAGATGTAATAGTCTTTAAGCGGAGGAAACCCGTTAAACTCAATGGCACTGTATGTCGTGGTATAAGCCCCCGTCGACAGCCAGTACATCCGATCCCCGATCGCCAGATTCAGCGGCAACGGATACTTGTGATGCTCGTACATGATGTCCGCACTGTCACAGGTCGGCCCCGCAATCACGCAGTCCTCGCCCTCACCGGACTTCTCCGTCCAGATCGGAAACTTGATCGCCTCATCCAGCGTCTCGATCAGACCACTGAACTTGCCAACATCGGTAAACACCCACCGGTGCAACGCCGTCCGCGACTTGCGGGAAATCAGCACGACCTCACTGACGAGCACCCCCGCATTGGAGATCAGCGACCGGCCCGGCTCGATAATGATTTCCGGCAACTCGTCACCAAAATCCTCGTGCAGGAACCGCGCGATTTCCTCCGCGTACACCCCCAGCTCATTGGTCCGGGTGATGTAGTTCGCCGGAAAGCCGCCGCCCATGTTGATCATCTTCAGTTCGATGCCATCCTCTTCCTTCAGGCGCTCGAAGATGACCTTGACTTTGTTCAGGGCCGCATCCCAGGCGCCGATCTCACGCTGCTGGGAACCCACGTGGAAGGACACGCCATAGGGCACCAGTCCCAGGTCCCGGGCCAGGATCAGCAGATCCATCGCCATGTCCGTCTGACAGCCAAACTTCCGCGAGAGCGGCCAGTCCGCCGTCAACGTGCCCTCGGTCAGGATGCGCACGTACACTTTCGAACCCGGTGCCGCCTTCGCAATGTTGCGCAGATCCGCCTCGGAGTCGGTCGCAAACAGGCGCACACCCTGCTCATAGAAGGTGCGGATATCCTTCGCCTTCTTGATGGTGTTGCCGTAGCTGATGCGGTCCCCGCTGACCCCCAGCGCCAGAACCTTATCCAGCTCATACACCGACGCAATGTCAAAACAGGCGCCCTTGTCCCGCAGCATGGTCAGGATCTGCGGCGCCGGATTCGCCTTCACCGCGTAGTACACCTTGGCGTACGGGAAACCTTCCACCAGTTCGTTGTACTGGCGATCGATGGTTCTGGTATCAATCACCACGAACGGAGTTTCCCGGGTATCGGAAAATTCCTTGATGCGCTTGAACGTCTCGGCATCGTAGTAGTCGGCAATGGTCGCGTTGGCGGCTTCAGTCATGGATGGTGTGTCCCTCCACAGGGCAATCGGGCATAAAAAAAGGCGCCACAGCAACGCTGCAGCACCCGTCAGATGGCGCGATCATCGGGCTTTTTTCAGGGAGCGGATATGAGCATTTCTACCCATGGTCCCGGAGGTTGGTTACACAACAATACGATCAAAAATTGACCAGGCACAAAAAGCCACAAAGTAGTCCTGTAAAGCATCGCTTCCTGACCCGATAAATACCTGAATAGTTTTAGAATGAAACTATCAGACTGTCAGAATAATCATTATAAGAGGCTCAGGGCATCATGCTTTTTAGACGCAACCATCTCCAACAGATCCTGGAGCAGGCCCTTGACGCTGTCGTCAGCATCAATGAAAAGAATCAGGTCACATTCTTCAACGCCGCCGCAGAACGCCTGTGGGGGTATGACCGAAGCGAAGTACTCGGCAAGAATGTAAAAATGCTGGTGCCCACGGAAATTCAGGGCGCCCACGACAGCTACATCGAAAAAAACCGCACCACCGGCGAAGACAAGATTGTCGGGACCAGCCGCAACGTTCTGATGACCCGCAAGGACGGTTCCACCCTGTGGGCCAACCTGGCGCTCAATAAGGTGGTATACGGCAAGTCCATCACCTATACGGCCTTCGTTCGGGACATCTCGGCGGAATACGCCGATCGGGAAATCATCAGCCAGACACTGGAACAGGCACTGGATGCGGTGGTGACGATCGATGAAAACAACTGCATCACCTTCGCGAACTCGGCCGCCGAGACCCTCTGGGGATACGACCGCGCGGAGATGCTCGGCCAGAATGTGAAGATGCTGGTCCCATCGGATATCCGCAGCCGACACGACGACATGGTCAACGCCAATCGCCGCACCGGCGTGGACAAGATTGTCGGAACCACCCGGGAAGTACCGGTTTATCGCAAGGATGGTTCAAGGCGCTGGGCGTCACTGGCGTTGTCCAAGATCCGGTTGGAAGACCGCATCCTCTATACCGCGTTTCTGAAGGACGTCACCGCCGAAGTCGCCCGCCGGGAGGAATTCCAGCTGCTCTCCATGGTGGCGAACGAAACGGATAATGCCGTGGTGATCACGGATCCCGAACGGCGTATCGAGTACGTCAACAAGGGTTTCAACCAGCTCACGGGCTATACCCTGGAGGAAGTGCAGGGTAAAAACCCTGGCACCCTGCTGCAGGGTCCTCACACCGACCAGGCAACCATCCGGAAAATCCGGGACAAGCTGGAACGTCGGGAGCCGTTCTACGATGAAATCCTGAATTATGACCGGAACAAACAACCGTACTGGGTCTCCCTGGCCATCAATCCGGTGTTCAACGATGAGGGCAAACTGACCCATTTCATTTCGATTCAGGCCAACGTCACCCAGACCAAGGAACAATCCCTGGAATTCACCCGTCGGTTTGACGCCATCAGCGCCAACAATGGTGTCGGGGAGTGGGACCTGGACGGCCACCTGATCAAGGCGAACAGCTACATGGTGTCTCACCTGGGCGACGCCACCGAAGAGGCCCTGAAGACCCGGAGCCGCAACCTGCGGGACATCGTCGGTGTCGATATCTTCCAGCGGGTACTGGCCGGTGAACAGGTCCGGGGCAGCTTCGACCTCCAGTCCAGCGACGGACGCTCCCACTGGTTTGATGCCACCCTTTGCCCCATTGCGGATTTCGAGGGCAATCTCCGTTACATCGTCACTTACGGGATCGACATCAATTCGAAGCTGGAGGCAGTTCGGGTTACGGATGAAGAAATGGGACTGGTGTTGAGCTCATCGCGGGAAATCTCCAACATCGTCGAGGTCATCAACGGTATCGCCAGCCAGACCAATCTTCTTGCGCTCAATGCCGCCATCGAGGCTGCCCGGGCTGGCGAGGCGGGCCGTGGGTTTGCGGTGGTAGCGGACGAGGTCCGCCAGCTTGCCCAACGCTCCAGCCAGTCGGCCGACGAGATCAACCGCCTGGTATCGGAAACCTCTCAACGGGTGGAAGACCTCGCCAACTCCCTTCGACGACTGAACGAGGTGTCCAGCGACGAGTTGAACGAGTCGACCTGAGCACAGGGCCGGGCGGTCCAACCCTAGCTGGCCAGCGGCCAGATCGGCGCTGGCGGCTGCGGACCGTCCGGGTCCTCCGGTCTGCTCTGCTGCCGGAGGTAGCTCAGGATTGCCGTCTTCAGTTCACCGCCCTGGTCGAGCCCCTTGTTGCCGAAAAGCCGATTGAATTCGAGGACATAGGGGTAACCTTCGACCAGGGCAATATCAAACCCGGCATGATCCACCCCCAAATCCCGGGCTAATCTCAACGCCAGATCCGTCGCTGCCGCCGGTACCGGGCCCTTGTCGATCTGCCCGCCCCGGGCCACGTTGTTGTAGAAGCCCTGGTCAGCCTGGGTCCGCCAGTAGGCGGTCAGGACCCTGTCGCCAACCACAACGACGCGAACATCCCGGTCAATGGGCAGGTACTCCTGGACATATAGCACATCGCTACGTTCGCAATAGCGTCGCCAGTCCTCCCGGGTCTCGATCAGCCAGACCCCTTCCCCCATGCTCGACTTGGGCAGCTTCGCGACAAAGGGATGGCTCATGGCGTCCCAGAGGCTTTCCCGTTCCTGTGGACCATTAGCTTCAATAAGCGTCCAGGGGGTATGCTCCGGCGCCACGGTCTGGAAAGCCCGGGTCATCTCGATCTTGTCGTGGCCGATACGATAGCTGGCCACGCTGGGGAATACGCGACACTTGAGCCCATGCACCAGCGCATTGAGCTGCCAGTATTCCGGGAACAGAACCCAGTCGGCCTCCTGCAACAACGCCTTGTGCTGCAGAAACTGCTCCGGCTTGAGAACCGTGGTATCCGGAAAACCCAGGGTCCGGAAGACATTGAAAGAAACACACTGCATGGAGTCGGGTACTCGGAAAGGGACCTGCGCATTTTATGCACAATTCCGGGTTTGGCAAGCCCTCAGCAGAACCCCGCCCGAAAACGGGACGGCGTGATGCCCTCCCAGCGCCGGAACGCCCTGGCAAAGGCGGCTTCTTCGGAGAATCCAAGACGCTCACTGACCGCTGTAACCGTTTGACCTGCCTGCAACAGGTCCACCGCCAACCGATGCAGTTCCCGCTCCCGGAGCACCTTGAAGGACAGCCCCTCGTCCGCCAGCAACCGGTTCAGGTGCCGGCCACTGACCGCCAGCTCAGACGCCACCCGCTCCTTGCCCCAGGCGGGGTTGGTCCGGACCAGGTATGCGACCTGGCCGCTCAGGCTTTGCTGGCCAAGGGCTGCCAGTGTTTCGTCGGCGAGCTGGCGCAAGTGATCGCGCAACGCACTGTTGGCCTGAATCAACGGAAGGGCGCCCTGGTCCCGCCGGAACTGCAGACAATGCCGGTCGCTGCCGAAGACCACCGACATACCCAGACGTTCCCGATACTGCGCCGGTTCCGCCAGAGGCTCGTGACCGAGCAGCAGTTTTTCCGGACGAAAGGCCCCGCCGGTCGCCCATCCCGCAAGCCTGACCAACGAGGCCATCACCGCCTCAACCCGCTCTGCAACCCGCACCCGATAGCCGGGGTGATAACAGAACGACACCAATGCACCTTCCTCCGACAGCGAAAATTCGCTGCCGTCTCCCACCACCGGGGCATAGTCCACCAGTGTCTCAAGTCCCTCACGCAGGGTGTCGCAACTCACCAGCAGCATCCCCGCACTGTCCAGGTGCCCCACCTGCAAACCCAGGCCGATTTCCAGGCCGGCCAGGGGATCCTTACTGGCCCGACAGTATTCGTCCCAGAGCTGGTCCTGGACCATGAGAGGCACCCGCTCGCCGGGCACCAGCTGTTCAATCACCGCATCGGACAACGCAATCCCCTGGCGCTCTGCCGCCTGGAGAATCGCCCGGGCATAAAGGTGGGTAACCGTAGGTGAAGATCCGATCATGGCTCGAATTGTCGTGGTTTGTGTCCCGTCCGGTCGGGAAAACCGGTTCGTAAGCTCATAAGATACGGGATGATAAAAACAAAATCAGGAAAAGCCATCATGTATGCAGTCATCGGTGCCGGGCCCATGGGCCTCGCCTGCGCCCGCAACCTCCAGAAACAGGGGATTCCGTTTACCGGATTCGAGCTTCACAGTGATGTCGGCGGTCTGTGGGATATCGATAACCCCCACAGCACCATGTATGACACCGCGCACCTGATCTCCTCCAAGCGGATGACCGAGTTTGCAGAATTTCCCATGGGGGATTCCGTCGCCCAGTACCCGAGCCACCATGAACTCAGGGCCTATTTCCAGGACTTTGTGGATCATTTCGGCCTGCGGCAGCATTACGAATTCAACACCCGCGTGATCGAGGTGGTGCCGGACGGCGAACAATGGCAAATCACCACCGAACACGAAGGTGAGCAGCAGACCCGCCGATTCGATGGCGTGATGATCGCCAACGGCACCCTGCACACCCCCAACATGCCAACCCTGCCGGGCACCTTCACCGGAGACCTGCTGCATTCCGCGGACTACCGGAGTCCGGACATCTTCCACGACAAGCGAGTGCTGATTGTCGGTTGTGGCAACTCTGGCGCCGACATCGCCGTGGATGCGGTCCATCACGCCCGCTCGGTGGATATGAGCCTGCGCCGGGGCTATTACTTTCTGCCGAAATTCCTCAAGGGCAAACCGGTGGATACCATCGGCGGCAAGCTGAAACTCCCACGTCCGCTCAAACAACGCCTCGATGCTCTGCTGATCCGCCTGGTCATGGGCAAACCCTCGGATTACGGACTGCCGGACCCGGACTATCGGATGTACGAATCCCACCCGGTGATCAACTCACTGATCCTGCATCACCTGGGACACGGCGACATCCGGCCCCGGCGCAGTATTGAGCGGGTCGAAGGCAAGACGGTCCATTTCAGCGATGGCGAGCAGGCTGACTACGACATGATCCTGATGGCCACCGGTTACCTGCTGAACTACCCGTTCATCGATCGGACGCATCTCAACTGGCCGGAGGGTGAGGACGCGCCCCGGCTGTACCTGAACATGATGCACCCGGACTACAACAACCTGTTCCTGATGGGGATGGTGGAGGCTACCGGTCTGGGCTGGGAAGGTCGCAACCAACAGGCCCGTCTGGCGGCCCTGTTCATCCGGGAGCAGCAGAAAGGCTCGGCCGCCGCCAGCGCCCTCCGGCAGCGGAAACAGGCCCGCACCGGTGAACGTCTGGACGGCGGCTATCACTACATCAAGCTCGCGCGCATGGCCTACTACGTCAACAAGGACACCTACCTGGAGGCACTGGCCAGGGACATCGATCAACTTGAACCCGGGCAGAGGGGATAAAGGCCAATGTCTGCTCCCCTGACCATTCATTTCAACCCGGCCAGCCTGATTACGCTGAACGCCATACTCGCCCTGATGATGTTCGGGGTGTCCCTGAACCTGAGGCCGGCCGATTTCCGGCGGGTCCTGTCCATTCCCCGGGCACCGGTAGCGGGTCTGTTTGCCCAGTTCGTGCTGTTGCCGGCGGCCACCTGCCTGTTCACCTGGGCTCTGGGGATCGATCCGCAACTGGCCCTCGGCATGATTCTCGTGGCCTCCTGTCCCGGAGGCAGCTTTTCCAACATCATGACCTGGCTGAGCCGGGGCAGCGTCGCCGTTTCGGTCAGCATGACCGCCATTTCCAGCCTGGCGGCCACGGTGATGACACCCCTGAACTTTGCCTTCTATGGATGGCTCAACCCGCATACCCGGGGCTACCTGCAGGAGATTGCGCTGCAACCGGAGAACGTGTTGATGCTGGTACTTCTGGTACTGGCACTGCCTCTGGTCCTGGGCATGCTGGTGGGCGGGCGGTTTCCGTCCCTTGCCGAGCGTAGCGAAAAACCGCTGCGTTTTACCTCACTGCTGATTTTCCTGGCGTTCGTGGCCATTGCCTTCTTCAACAATGTCGACCTGTTTCTGGCGAAGTTCCACACCTTCTTCTGGCTGGTCGTGGGCCATAACCTGCTGGCGCTGACATTGGGCTACGGAATGGCCCGGCTGATGCGCCTTTCGGTCCCGGACCAACGGGCCGTCACGCTGGAAGTCGGTATCCAGAATTCCGGACTGGGACTGGTGATCCTGTTCACTTTCTTCCCCGATGCCGGCGGCATGATGCTCATTACCGCCTTCTGGGGCGTATGGCACCTGGTATCCGGCCTGACGCTCTCCCAGATCTGGGCCCGGCGCCCGATCCCCGAACCCGTACAACAACAAAGCTGACGCCATGACCACCGACAAACGTATCCTGATCACCGGCGCCGCCGGCTACATCGGCCACCAACTGGGCAACCGGCTGGCGAAGGATTTCTTCGTAATCGGTACCGACATCCGACCACGGCAGGACCTGGACTTCCCCCTGGAAATCGTCGATGTCCGGGATCCTGATCTGTCCCGCCACCTGAGCGACAATCGCATTACCCACGTGGTTCACCTCGCCTCCATCCTTCAGGCCTCGTCGGATCGACAGCGTGACCACGACATCGACGTCAACGGCACCCGAAATGTGCTGGAAGCCTGCATCGCGGCCGGAGTCCGGCACATCACCGTAACCAGCTCCGGCGCCGCCTACGGTTACCACCCGGACAACCCGGAATGGATCGACGAAAACGATCCACTGCGAGGCAATCCCGAATTTGCCTATTCCGACCACAAACGGCTGGTCGAAGAAATGCTGGCCACCTACCGGACCGAACATCCGGAACTGCAACAACTGATCTTCCGCCCCGGCACGGTGCTGGGCGCGGAGACCCGCAACCAGATCACGGGTCTGTTCCTGGCACCCAGGCTGCTGGCGATCCGGGGCAGTGACTCGCCCTTCGTGTTCATCTGGGACCAGGACGTGTTGGCCGCCATGGAGCAGGGCATACGGGACGATCGCGCCGGGCGCTTTAACATGGCCGGCGATGGCGCCCTGACCATCGGCGACATTGCGAAGAAGCTGAACAAACCACTGGTTACCCTGCCGGCCACCGTTGTCAGAGCCGGGCTGCAGGTGGCGAAATGGCTGGGCAAACCGGTTGGCCCGGAACAGGTCAATTTTCTGAGGTACCGCCCGGTGCTCAGCAATCGTCGACTCAAGGAGGAGTTCGGTTACCGTTTACAGAAAACGTCGGAAGAGACCTTCGACCATTTCATTGCCCATGCCCGGCAGAAGGGGGACCTGTGACTGTCACGCTGATTACCGGCGCCGCCAGCGGCCTCGGCTGGGCCATGGCCCGTCACTGGTATCGCGCGGGGCACTGCCTGGTCCTGGCGGATATCAACACCGAAGCCCTGGCACAACGACGGGCGGAACTCGGCGACGATACGCGGGTGCACACCGTCACCGTTGACGTCACCCGACGCCCGGAACTGGAACACCTGATACGGGAAATCCAGAGCACCTTCGGACGCCTGGACCTGCTGGTGAACAACGCCGGAATTACCCACCGGTCACCGGCCATCAGCACCCGGCCGGAGGTGTTCCGGAAGGTCATGGCGGTCGACTGGCAGGGGCCGGTGGAACTCACCCAGCTGGCGTTGCCCCTGCTTGAGCAAAGCCGGGGCAGTATCATCAGTATTGGTTCCATGGCCGGCTGGATGCCCGTGCCCGGCCGGGCCGGCTACTGCGCCGCAAAGAGCGCACTGAGCCAGTTCTTCGAAGTGCTGCGACTGGAACTGGAGCCCCGGGGCGTCCATGTGCTCATGGTTTACCCCAGCTTCCTGGACACGCCGATCGAACACAACGCCCTGGGGGCGGACGGCGGACGGGCCAGACACGCCCGCTCCACCGTGGGCGGCATGGCCAGTGCCGATGACACGGCCCGCCGGATCGACCGCGCCTGGTGCAAACGACAACGCTGGCTGATGCCGGAACCGGTGTCGCGCCTGGGAAGCCTGCTCTGGCGAATCGCGCCATCGCTGTACCTGCGAACCGTGCGACGGAAGTTCGCCGGTGATATCCCGAATGGCGCCGAGGGTCCGGTCGCATGATCGATCCCTGGGTCTGGCTTGGCTGTGCCATCCTGCTCGCCTACACCATCGAAGCCATCACCGGGTTCGGATCCATCGTCATCGCCCTGTCCCTGGGGGCGTTGCTGTTGCCCATTTCCGAGATGTTGCCGGTACTGGTTCCACTGAACGTCTTGATGAGCGGATTCCTGACCTGGAAACATCGTCGGCATATCGACTGGCACCGTCTGAAAACCCTCATACTGCCCCTGATGCTGACCGGTACGGTAACCGGGTATCTGTTGGCACCCTGGCTGGGCGCCAACAGTCTCAGACTGTTGTTCGGCGCGCTGGTGGTCTGGTTTGCCGGCCGGGAACTGTGGCGCCTGTCCGGCGGACACGAGGCCATCCCCCACAGCCTGAACGCCAGCCGGGGCATCACCCTGGCGGCGGGCATTACCCATGGCCTGTTCGCCTCCGGCGGTCCACTTCTGGTCCACGCCCTGGCCGGTATCCGGCTGAACAAGGGCCGCACCCGGGCAACCCTGCTGACAGTGTGGTTCACGCTGAACCTGACGCTCAGCCTGCTCTACCTGTTCGATGGTCGCCTTACCGCCAGCGCCGGCCACCTGGTGTGGTATCTGCCACTTCTGGTGGTCGGGGTCCTGGTGGGGGAATATCTCCACCAGCGCCTTAACGAGATCCATTTCCGAAGGGCGGTCTATGGCGTCCTGCTGGTCACAGGCCTCCTCCTGGTCCTTCGCGCCGGCGTCTTTTTACTCGCTCCCTGACCCTGCTAACCTGACACAAACCCTTCCGGAACACGGCCATGGATGCGCAGGCAGAAGCGCTGCTATCGGCGCTGAAAAACGATCATCAGTCGGGAGCCACAAAGCTGGCCCTGAGAACCCTACGGGACCTGGCGGACTATCTGGACAAGGTCGGTCCCTCTATCCCGGAAAATGAGGCTCTGCTGACCGCGCTGAAACATGCCCGGCCCAGCATGGTAGTCATCGGCAATGCCATCGGGAAAGTGGAGACCCGGTTGCGGGCGCAGCCTGAACGGCCGGGCGAAGCAGTACGCAGTGTTCTGCAGCAGCTTGAACAGGCCACCAACGGAATTCTCGACCATGCCCTCGCGAAGATTCCCGATGGGGCGGTCATCATGACCCACAGCGCCAGCTCGGTGGTACTGGCCCTGTTCCGGCGACTGGCCAGGGAGAAGCGACCGGTGTCGGTCATCTGTACCCAGAGCAGTCCGGGCCAGGAAGGGCACGGGCTGGCCCGTGAGCTGGATGAACTCGCTGTTCCGGTAACCCTGATTACCGACGCCCAGATGGCGCTGTTCGTGGGTCGGGCAGATCTGGTGATCACCGGCTGCGACTGCTGGCTCGCCGACCACCACTTCATCAACAAGGCCGGCACCCGACTGCTGGCCCTGGCCGCCCGGGAACGGGGAGTCCCTTTCTGGGTGCTGGCCGACAGCTTCCGGGACAGCCCGGAAACCAGCAGGACCGTGACCCTGGAAGAAATGCCGGGCGAGGAACTTCAGGCTCCGGAAGGGTCGTGCATTACCCCCCGCAATATCTACTTCGAAACCGTCCCGGAATCACTGGTCTCGGGCCGGATCAGCGAGCAGGGCGTTTCTTTGTTCCCTGCTGGGGCTCGGCCGTGAACGGGTCTTCCGGCCACGGATGCTTGGGGTAGCGACCCCGCATGTCCTTGCGGACCTCCGGGTAGGCATTGCGCCAGAAACTGGCCAGGTCCGCGGTCACCGCCAATGGCCGTTGCGCCGGCGACAACAGGTGAATCACCACGGGAACCTGGCCACCGGCCACCCGGGGCGTTGCCGTCCATCCGAACAGGGCCTGAAGCTTGGCAGCGAGGACCGGGCCGTTGTCAGCGGTATAGTCCAGCGACACCTTCTGGCCTGTCGGTATCGTCAGGGCGCCCGGTGCCAACTCATCCAGCTTCTGCTGTTGCCGGTAATCCAGCAGGCTGTTGAGCGCCGGCAGCAGATTCAGTCTTGCCAGGTCGGCCCAGCGCCGCATGCCCACCAGGAACGGGGAAAGCCACGTCTCCAGGGTCGCAAGCAGGGCTTCGTCGTCAACGTCGGGCCAGTCTCCGGGAAAGGTTCTCGAAAGCAGTTTTACCCGGGCACACCACTGCCGGCTGGCGTCGCTCCATGGCAGACTGGCCAGCCCCTTTCGTCGCACCGCGTTCACCAGACCCTGCTGGATCAGCTCCGGGGCCGGCTTCCCCAGTTCTTTTTCCTCCAACACCAGTTCGCCGAGCTTCCGGACCCGCCGCGCGACCACCGTCCCCCGGGCATCGTCCCAGAGTGCGTCCTCGAGTTCATGGATATGGCCGCCAAGATCCTCCTCCAGATCCGGAAGATCCACGGGTGCCGCCAGATAGATCCTGGATTCCCGGGCATGACCATCCAGATCCGCGGCCACCAGCCACTCGTGGCGGGCCAGCGCATCCTCGTCCCGAAGCACGGCACCCTTGCCATTACTGAGCTGATATCGGGGTGCAGCGCCCGGTCGACGGCGGCCAATCCGGTCCGGGTAAGCGAGCGCCAGCAAACGTCCGACCTGGGCATCGGTTGGCAACTCATCCGTTTGTCGGTCATCGCCCACCAGGCGCCTGACCGACTGGCGAATGGCTTTCAGCCGGCTGGGATCCACCCGGACGCCTCCGGACTGCCCCCGCAAAACCCGAAGGCGTTCGTGCAGATCGGCACCCGCGGCCGGTCCCAGCAGATCCCGTTCTTCCAGCAGCGCTGCCAGTTCCGCCGCCGGAACGGCCATCCCCAGACGACGTCCCCGCAAGACCATATGGGCCAGTCGCGGATGAATGCCCAGCTCCCGTGCGGCCTTGCCGTGTTCGGTAACGGCACCCTCGTCATCCAGCATGTCGAGCCAACGAAGAAGGGCGACCGCCTGATTCCAGTGGGCCTGCGGCGGCGCATCCACCCAGGCCACCTGTTCCGGCTCCCGCGCACCCCACTGGGCAAGCTCCAGCACGAGAGGAGCCAGATCCGCCTCCTGAATCTCCGGCGGCGTAAACTCCGCCAGCCCGAACTGCTCGGACTCGCTCCAAAGCCGGTAGCACACCCCCGGCTCCACCCGGCCAGCCCGGCCCTTGCGCTGCTCCGCCGAGGCTTTTGAAACACGACCGGTGACCAGGCGCGTCATGCCACTATTGGCATCGAACACCGCCCGGCGCTGCTGACCGCTGTCGATCACCACCCGGACGCCTTCAATGGTCAGACTGGTCTCCGCAATCGCCGTGGCAAGCACCACCTTGCGCTGCCCCTCAGGCGCCGGCGAAATCGCCCGATCCTGCTCCTCGGCTTTCAGGTTGCCATACAGCGGCGCCACCGTTGCCCCTGCTGGCAACGCATCCCGTAGCCGACGTTCCACCCGCCGGATTTCCCCGGCACCGGGCAGGAACACCAGCAACGAACCACTCTGCTGTTCCAGTGCTTCAGACACCACGGCCACCACCCGGTCCTCCAGTCGAGCATTACGGTCCCGGGGGGGCGCCGGCCGATAAAACACCTCCACCGGAAACATCCGGCCTTCACTGGTGATCACCGGCACATCCCCCAGCACCCGGGCAATGGGCGCGGTATCCAGCGTCGCCGACATCACCAGCAACCGCAGATCCTCCCGCAACGCCTGCTGCGACTCCCGCACCAACGCCAGACCCAGGTCCGCCTGCAGCGACCGTTCATGAAACTCATCGAACAGCACCGCCGCATAGTCCTCCAGCATGGGGTCGTTCTGGATCAGCCGGGTCAGAATGCCTTCGGTCACCACCTCGATGCGGGTGGACGCCGACACCCGGGTATCCAGCCGCGTCCGATAGCCCACCGTTTGCCCCGGTTTCTCACCTAACTGCTTCGCCATGAACCGGGCAGCGGACCGGGCGGCCAGGCGCCGGGGCTCCAGCATCAGAATCCTGCGGTCCTCCCGCCAGGGCGCATCCAGCAACGCCAGCGGCACCCGGGTGGTTTTACCCGCACCCGGCGGCGCCTGGAGCAGGGCCGTGGTGGTCTGTTCCAGTGTGCGCTTCAGATCCGGGAGGATGTGGTCGATTGGGAGCATGAGGTTTCGTTTGGCTTGTTTTGGTCTGGGTTAAGACTGAGAGGATTGGGGGTGGCGCGGGGGCGCACTTGGATTTGGGCCGGGAAAGAACTCGCTGCGCTCAGACATCTTTCTCCGGTCCAAATCCAACTGCACCCCCACACCCGCCCAGGTTTTCAGTTAACGCGAGAGCTTACCATGGTCTGAATTGGGTTGGACCGATACAGATGCTGCGGGGAAGCCAGGGGAAAAACCTCGAACCCTTTGCTCTTTTTTATTTACCGATTTTTTTCATCATTTCGTCAACGACATCACCGTTGTCAGCTAGAGCGGGGTGGTGGGGGTATTTTCCCGCCAGAAATGGATGTCTGAGCGAAGCGAGTTCCATTTCCAAGGGAAAATACCCCCACCACCCCGATCAATCCCCCCAAACTGCCAGTCTTACGAACCAGCGCCAGAGTTAGAAGCATGCCAATCCTCCGGCCGCGGCACGAAGAACACGAACACCAGCCCGAACGCCAGCGCCGCCACGCCGATACCGAAGGCCGACACCAGGGTTCCGCCACCGTCCAGCCACTGCTTGGTCAGCCAGGGACCGACCATCTGGGTAAAGCCGTAAAGCGCCACCATGGCGGCCGACAGCCGGGGCCCCTGATGGGGATGCAGGGCTCGCCCAATGCGCTGGGTCAGCAGGACCGTGCCGAGAAAGGTGTTGCCCACCAGAAGCGCGCACAGAACCAGTCCGGTGCCGCCTGGCAGGATAACCGCAGCGAGCACGCCAAGGAGCTGGATCAGGAAATTCAGCTTCAATGCCGACAAATCGCCAATTTTCGCGCCCAATCGATTCCATATCCACGGCGCCGGAATGGTACACAGGGCCACGATCAGCCAGGTACCGTCCAGCAGCCAGTGCCCCGCCGGCAGTTCAAGTTTCGCGAGCAAAGGCAGGAAGGTCATGGGAAGAATGTAGCCCAGGCCGGCGCCGGCGTAGGACAGGAACAGGGGAACGCTGGCGCGATCGAGCAGCCGGGTGGTCGTCGGTTTTCCGGTGGTGTCACGATGGACTTCGGGCACATCCAGCCGGATCAGTTTGAGGGCCCCCCACCAGGCCAGGGGTATCGACAGCAGGGCGGCGGGCCACCAGCGCCCTGCGCCTTCCAGGAGGTTTGCACTTCCGGTCACAAGCCCGCTGGATAGCAGCAGGCCCAGACCAACGCCGATGTACACCAGGCCACTTTTCGACGCCCGGTTTCGCAGCACCAGCCATTCGAGAATCAGCGCCGGCGCGTGCACGAACACCATGCCGTTGGCAATGCCATTGAGCCAGCGGCTGACCGAAATCAGGGTCAGGTTGTCGGTCTGGGTGATCGCCAGGGTGGTAATGACATGCATCGCCAGCGCAACCGGCAGCAGGGTGCGAATCTGGTTAATGCGGTACCAGCGAATCGCCAGCATCGCGCCCATCAGGTAACCGAGGTAGTTCCAGGTGGCGACGGCAGCCCCGTTGGCGGCGCTGAACTGGCCATCGTCCACCAGGTACGGCAGCAGCGGGGTATAGATAAACCGCCCGAGACCGTGGACCACGAGCAGGACCACCGCGCCGGCGGCCAGGACGGTAACGAGTTCTTTGGGTGGTGTGGAGGTCTGGGCTGTCATCAAGAGCCCGCCCGCTCCCGATTGGCCCGGGCCCACTGGTAGATCCGTTCGAAGGCCTCGGCCAGCTGCCGGGGCTTGTGCGGGGGCTGGATGACCGCCTGCAGCTCACCATCGGGATTGATAAGCGCGAAATGCCCGCTGTGGTCCACCTGAAGCTGTCCGTTCTCCTGCCGGTGCACGAACACCGCATTCAGGCTCTTGGCCAGGGCACGGGTGGTATCGAGGTCACCGGTCAGGCCATGGAAGTGTTCGCCAAAGAAGCCCATATAGGTGTCGAGCTTTTCTGGCGTGTCATGCTCCGGGTCGGCGCTGATCAACAGGTAATCCGGTTGCGGCAGGGTCTTCGGCAACAGCTGATCCATCT
Organism: Marinobacter santoriniensis NKSG1; assembly: GCF_000347775.1. Lineage (GTDB taxonomy): Bacteria > Pseudomonadota > Gammaproteobacteria > Pseudomonadales > Oleiphilaceae > Marinobacter > Marinobacter santoriniensis. The sequence continues at coordinate 177,374 of NZ_APAT01000022.1, read as the reverse complement.
GCCGGAGGTTGGTCATCGCCACCGGGCAGATGTCCGGGCAATTGGTGTAACCCACGAAGGCAAAGGTCCAGTGCCCTTTGAGGTCATCTCGCGTGACGGTCTTACCCGTCTCGTCGGTGAGCGAGAAGGGCGCCAGCGGTCGGCCCTGATCGTAGACAAACGTGTTCAGCTCGGCCAGATCCGGCGCCGGTATTGGCTCCTTGTCCACAAACAATGCCTGGCGGGCAATGACCAATCCAAAAACAAGCAATACGACCAACACCAGTGCAACCACGGTGATGCGAACAGAGCGATTCATTCAGGCTCCAACAGCAGAGTTCGGGGCCGGGGGTGGGAAATGTTTCTTCTGGGAAAAATAACTCGCTTCGCTCAGACATCTTTTTCCCGGCAGAAACACTCCCCACCCCCGCCCGGCAAAATAGGTTTATTCGTCAGAAAAACACAAAGTGATCCACAAGAATTACCACAAACAGCGTCATCAGGTAAGTGATGGAATATTTGAAGGTGTTGAGGGCCACCCGGCGATCGTCGCCTTTCAGCAACCGGATGGCGTAGTAGACAAAGCGTAAACCGAGGACCAGCGCCCCGATGAGGTAGATGCCGCCGGACATACCCGTGACAAAAGGTAGCAGGCTCACGGCCAGCAACATCAGGGCGTAGAGCAGGATGTGCAGTTCGGTGTAGGAGTTGCCATGGGTGACAGGCAGCATCGGAATGCCAGCCTTGGCGTATTCTTCCTTGCGGTGAATGGCGAGGGCCCAGAAATGCGGTGGCGTCCACGCAAAGATGATCAGGACCAGCAACAGGGCATGTCCCTCGATCTGGCCGGTCACTGCGGTCCAGCCCAATAACGGCGGCATGGCGCCGGCCAGTCCGCCGATCACGATGTTCTGGGGCGTCGCCCGTTTCAGGAACAGGGTGTACACGCCGGCATACCCGACCAGGGACGCCAGCGTCAGCCAGGCGGTGAGATGGTTGATCCACACCATCAACACCAGCATGCCGACAGCCGCCAGGGTCGCCGCGAAGATCATGGCGTCGACCGGGGCGATCCGTCCGGTGGCCACCGGACGTTTCCGAGTCCGGGCCATGACCGTATCCACTTTCTGGTCCACCACGTGGTTGACCACGGCGGCCGCGCCTGCCAGCAGTGCAATGCCCAGGTTACCCAGAACCAGCACGGTCCAGTCCGGGACGCCCGGCATGGCCAGCAACATGCCGATCACCGACGTCAGGATCATCAGGGCAACGACCCTGGGCTTGGTCAGTTCCAGGAAATCGCGCCAGGAGAGGGTTTGGCCAGCGGCCTCCACGGGGGATGGGGCTGGCAGTGTTTTCACAGATTCGCTCATACCGTTGCTCCCCGGTTGATGATGGCGGGCCCGGGTGCCCGGACCCGGGGTTGCTCAGGCAGGCGATGATGCCGCCAGGCAAGGTGAATGGTCGACAGCAGGAGACCGGCGCCCAGCGCGTTGTGCGCCACAGCAACCGGCAGCGGAATATGCAGCAGCACGTTGGCCATACCCAGCGTCACCTGGGCGACCAGAACGCCGGCCACCAGCAGGATCGAGCGGTCGAGGCCGCTCTGGCCGCGCCGTCTCCAGAGCGCACTGAGCAGGAGGGCGAAATAGCCAACCACGACCAGCGCGCCCACCCGATGAGTCATATGAATGGCGGTGCGGCCGTTGGCGAGGAGCTGCCCTCCCAGGTAGTTCGGGCCAACGTGCTGGGTCACGTCAAAGCCATGCCGGAAATCCATATCCTCCGGCCACCATTCGCCCTGGCAGGTGGGCAGGTCCACACAGGCAACCGCGGCATAGTTGGCCGCCGTCCAGGCGCCCAGCGCAATCTGCAGCACAACCAGCAGGACACCACCATATAGCCAGGGCCGGAAACCACTGAGGGCGGGCGTCGCGGGCGGTCTGGGCGTACCCCTGGCCCGGCGCCAGAGACGGAAGCTGAGCAGTGTCAGGAGGCTGAGGGTGGTAAACCCCCCGAGCAGATGTAGGGTGACCACCTGGGGCCAGAGTTTGAGGGTTACGGTCCACATTCCAAAAGCAGCCTGAAGCACGATAAAGGCCGCAATAAACGAGGGCAGTGCAACCGGAACACCCGCCTTGCGATGACGGATAGCCCAGCCCGCCAGGCCGAACACCATGAGGCCCAGCGTTCCGGCCGCGTATCGGTGGATCATTTCCGGCCAGCCCTTTTCGACGATCACCGGCGTGTCGGGAAAGCGGGCATTGGCCAGCGCGATGGAATGGTCGCTCTGGGGCACCGTCAGGAACCCGTAACACCCCGGCCAGTCCGGACAACCCAGACCGGCATGCACCAGTCGCGTCCAGGCACCGAGCATGATCACCATCAGTGCCAGGGTGGCGGCAGCAGTCGCCCAGATAGCCATGGTGCGATAGGCCCGGCGTGACACGGATTCCGTTGGGTGGGACAGATTCATGGCGTGCGCCTCCCCGAATCAACCGATCTTGGACAGCTTCAGCAGGTGCTTGAGATCCTCGAGCATGCCTTTGCCGGTATTCCCGATGTCGTAGTGCATCATCAGGTTTCCGAAAGGGTCCACCAACAGAATGCCCGGAGCCCTGGACGGGTTCACCCCATCGGGCCATTGCGGTGTGGTTCCCTCCGCCGGTGACAGGCGCTCCATCAACCGATACTCCGCGTTCCAGTTGTCGGCCAACGCCGGCGGAATGGTACCGAGCGCCGCGGCTCTGGAAACCCGGTTGGCGTTCTTGCCAAGTGCGATGTTGACCTGACGCGTCCGGTACAGAAGCGACTGGCACTCGGAACCGCACTCGTCTGCCACCACGATCAGCAACCATTGGGGCTCCGCGACCGTTGGTCCGAACCGTTTCGACAGGGGCTCACCGGAATCGGTCTGCAGGTGCAGTGACGACACCGGCACCGCCGGCTGGATGAGCCGGCCATTATTGGTATGGCTCGCAGGATTGAGCCAGCCGGTGTAATACATCACCGTAGCCAGAATCATGGGTCCGAAGCCCAGTGCGAACAGCAGATAGGCGGTTCGGCGGCCGCGACGCACCTGGGCGGGTGTCGGGCCCGTGGCCCGGTCTCCTTGGGGAATCCGATCAGCCGTTGTCATTGTCATTATCGGCTCCTGTCTTGCGAAAGCTTGCCACGACGGTCAGCACAACCAGAACAAATGCCATCGTGAACCATTGGGCGGCGTAGCCGTAATGGGTGCCTGGCCCCATCAGGTCCGGCGCCCAGTCCGCCCGATAAGCCCCGGGCTGTGGCTGGTCATCCAGCCGGATGATCATGCCGGCCAACGGCCCGGCCACCTCGCTGGCGCGGTCTTCCGGCAATGCCTGTACCCGTCGGGGCCACCCATCACCCTCGCCGGACGCCTCCCCCAGAACCGGCGGCACGGGATAATCGCCAAGCCGGCCGGACAGGGTAACCAGACCGTGAGGCGTTTGGATGGCCGGCAGCTGCGATCGTCGTTCCAGAGCCGGAACCCAGCCCCGGTTGACCAGTACCCTCGGCCCTTCCAGCGGCATAAACACCGTGATCACCTCGTACCCCGGCCGGCCATCCCGGGTCCGGTTGTCCAGCAGCCAGCTGTGGCTGCCGTAATGTCCGGTCACGCGAACCGGCTGCTCCGACGCCGGATTCGATGCCATCAGCGCCGCCCAGGGCCGGGTTTCGGCCTGCCGCTGCCAGCGCGCCAGCAAGGCCTCCTTCTGCCCCGCCCGGTCCAGCTGCCAGATACCCAGGCCAATGAGCAACGGCAGAAGCAATCCCGAGAACACCAGTAATCGCCAGTCCGGCCGCCAGACCCGTCCCGTCACCCGCGAATCAGACATGCTCTGCTATAGTGGTTCCATCGGTACCGATAACCTGCGGGTCCGGCAAACTCCACCCTCCAACAATACCCGGAGTGACCATGCTCAAAGCCGTGATCGTTATCCTGTTGCTCGCCGTCGTCGTCAGCCTGTTCAGTGGCCTTTTCTTTCTGATCAGGGACGGCGGCAAAACCCGACGTGTGGTTAACTCCCTGGCGATACGTGTCCTGCTCAGCATACTGCTCCTGGTGATTATCCTGATTGCCTTGTGGCAGGGCAGCCTGACGATGAATCCGACGCCCTGACACGCGGTCAGAGGATGTAAACGAACACGAAAAGCCCCAGCCAGACCACGTCCACAAAGTGCCAGTACCAGGACGCGGCCTCGAAGCCAAAATGGTTGTCGGCACTGAAATGCCCCTTGAATATGCGCACCAGCATGATGATCAGCATCAGACAGCCCAGGGTCACATGGGCGCCGTGGAAGCCGGTCAGCATGAAAAAGGTGCTGCCGTAGATCCCGGAACTGAGCGTCAGATCCAGCTCCGCATAGGCATGGTGGTATTCGAACGCCTGCAGGGTCAGGAAGGACAGCCCCAGGACAATGGTGGCCGCCAGCCACAGTTTCACCTTCTGACGGTTGCCGGCCTTCAGGCCGTGATGGGCGACAGTCACTGTGAAGGAGGAGCTGACCAGGAGAATGGTGTTGATCAGCGGCAGTCCCCAGGCGCCAATAACCTCTTTTGGCCCAGGGTAGGCAGACGGGTCGGGATTCTGGGTCAGTGGCCAGGTCGCCTGGAAACCATCCCACAGCATGGCCGAAGACCCCCGGTCGCCCTCGCCACCCAGCCAGGGCACCGCGAACGTCCGCACGTAGAAGAGTGCGCCGAAGAACGCGGCAAAGAACATCACCTCGGAGAAAATGAACCAGCTCATGCCCCAGCGGAAGGTCCGGTCCATCTGCGGGCTGTAGAGCCCGGCCCGGCTCTCCCGGATGACATTCCCGAACCAGCCAAACAGCATGTAGGCCATGATCAGGGCGCCCAGGAAAAACAGGGTCCACGGAATCGTCGTGCTCTCACCCTGGCTGCCGTTGACAAGAATGGAGGCCAATCCAAACAGGGTCAGCCCCAGGCCCACCGTTGCGATGATCGGCCACTTGCTCTGCTCCGGAACGTAGTAGGTCTGGTTCGTCGCCATGACAATCTCCGATGGCTCAGCCGTTGTTGATGTTTCCTGTTCCCTGGCCGCCGGCCAGACTATTTCACCTCCGGCGGCGTTTCGAAGGTGTGATAGGGCGCCGGTGACGGAAGTGTCCACTCAAGTCCCTCGGCGCCTTCCCAGGGCTTCGCCGGGGCCTCTTTCCCGCCCCGGATGCATTTGATCACGATGAACAGGAACAGAAGCTGGGTGGCCCCGAACGTGAACGCGCCGATACTCGACACCATGTTGAAATCCGCGAACTGCAATGCGTAATCCGGAATCCGCCTCGGCATGCCCGCCAGCCCGAGGAAGTGCATCGGGAAAAACGCCAGGTTCATACCAATGAACGACAGCCAGAAATGGGTCTTGCCCAGGGTTTCGTCGTACATGTGTCCGGTCCACTTGGGCAGCCAGAAGTAGGCCGAGGCGAAAATCCCGAAGATGGCACCGGGCACCAGGACATAGTGGAAATGGGCCACCACGAAATAGGTGTCGTGGTACTGGAAGTCAGAGGGGGCAATGGCCAGCATCAATCCGGAAAAACCGCCGATGGTGAACAGGATCACGAACGCCACCGCAAACAGCATCGGCGTCTCGAAGCTGAGGGACCCACGGAACATGGTCGCCACCCAGTTGAACACCTTCACGCCGGTCGGCACCGCGATCAGCATGGTCGCGTACATGAAGAACAGTTGGCCTGCGATGGGAATGCCAACGGTGAACATGTGGTGCGCCCAGACCACGAAGGACAGCAGGGCGATGGCGCCCACCGCATAAACCATCGATGCGTACCCGAACAGCGGTTTGCGGGAGAAGGCCGGAATGATATGGGACACCGCGCCGAATGCCGGCAGGATCATGATGTAGACCTCCGGGTGTCCGAAGAACCAGAACACATGCTGGAACAGCACCGGGTCGCCGCCGCCGGACGCATCAAAGAAGCTGGTGCCGAAGTTGATGTCCATGAGCATCATGGTGACCACCCCGGCCAGAACCGGCATGACGGCGATCAGCAGGAAGGCGGTGATCAGCCAGGTCCACACGAACAGCGGCATCTTCATCAGGGTCATGCCCGGCGCCCGCAGGTTCAGGATGGTGGCGATCACGTTGATCGCACCCATGATGGAGGAAATGCCCATTATGTGAATGGCAAAAATGAAGAAGGTGGTGCTCGGTGGACCATAGGTGGTGGACAGCGGCGCGTAGAAAGTCCAGCCGAAGTTGGGGGCACCGCCTTTCATGAACAGGGTCGACACCAGGATCAGGAACGCACAGGGCAGCAGCCAGAAACTCCAGTTGTTCATCCGTGGCAAAGCCATATCCGGCGCCCCGATCATCATCGGAATCATCCAGTTGGCCAGCCCCACGAACGCCGGCATGACCGCCCCGAACACCATGATCAGACCGTGCATGGTGGTCATCTGGTTGAAGAATTCGGGCTGCACGATCTGGAGCCCCGGCTGGAACAGCTCGGCCCGGATGACCATCGCCATGCTTCCGCCCAACAGGAACATGGTGAAACTGAACACCAGGTACATGGTCCCGATGTCCTTGTGATTGGTAGTCAGCAGCCACCGGGTGAAGCCCCGGGCCGGACCGTGGTGATGCTCCTGGGTGTGAGTATCTGCAACCGCACTCATGAAACCCCCCGTTTTCGCCGCGTCGTTGTCTGGCGATCGTTGTTATCTGACGTCGATTACTGCTGCTGTTTCTTGTAGTCCAGTATTTGCTTCGGTGTGACCATATCGCCCATGTTGTTGCCCCAGGCGTTGCGCTCGTAGGTGATGACCGCCGCCAGGTCGACCTCACTCAACTGTTTTCCGAAGGCCTGCATGGCGGTACCCGCCCGACCGTTGAAAACCACATCGATATGCCCTGCCAGTTCGCCGGTCGCGACCGGGCTGCCAATGAGGGCGGGGAACGCCGGCGGTGAGCCCGAGCCATCGGGCTGGTGGCAGGCCGCACAGGTTGTCTGATAAACCTTTTCACCCCGGGCCACCAGTTCCTCCATGGTCCAGTCTTTCTGGGTCAGTTCCCGCTCCTTCTCGGCGGCGGCCTTCTGATCGCTGACCCAGGCCGCGTACTCCGGCTGGGGTACGGCTTTGACCACGATGGGCATGAAGCCGTGGTTCTTGCCGCACAGCTCCGTACACTGGCCCCGATAGATTCCGGGCTCATCCACTTTCGCCCAGGTTTCATTGATATAGCCGGGAATGGCGTCTTTCTTTACGCCGAATTCGGGCACCCACCAGGAGTGGATGACGTCGTTGGAGGTCACGAGAAAACGTATCTTCTTGCCCACGGGGACAATCAGCGGGTTATCCACTTCCAGCAGATAGTGTTCGCCCTTGTCCTCGCGGTTGCTGATCTGGTCGGGTGGCGTGGCGAGATTCGAAAAATAGCCAAAGTTGTCATCGACATACTGGTATTGCCATTTCCACTGGTAACCGGTGATCCGTATATTCACGTCCGACTCGGTGGTGTCGTACATGTTAATCAGGGTGGCGGTCGCCGGAATGGCCATGATCACGAGGATCACAAACGGTATGATGGTCCAGAGAATCTCGACCACCGTGTTCTCGTGGAAATTGGACGCCTTGTGTCCCTGGGATTTGCGGTGCGCAAAGATCGACCAGAACATGACGCCGAACACCACAACGCCGATAGCGACGCAGATCCACAGAATGGTCATGTGGAGGCTGAAGATATCGTTACTGATGCCGGTCACCCCCGGGCGCATGTTCAGGGTCCAGTCCGCCTGGGACCAGGCCGGGAACATCAGTCCACCCAACAGGGCACCTGCCCGCTTAGCGTGCACGCGCATACTGTGTCTCCACAGGTTGTTATTCTTGTTGGATTTTGCGTTTCCCGGCTGACTCGACGGCGCCGGCTATGGGCCGGGGTCGCCAAGATCAGGCCGGAAGCCTGCTTTCAGATACTTCAAATTCGAGTATAGACACGGATCAAAAAAAGACTAAAAAATCACCTAAACCTAAAACTGCTAACCCGGGAACCTTAATAATTTTTAATAATATGCCGCTCCGCCTGTCTGTCACCGACCGCCGTCTCTGGGCGCTCGCGTGGCCACTCATGCTCACCAACCTGACCGTACCCCTGCTCGGCTTGGTGGACACGGCCGTCCTCGGCCACCTGGACCGGCCGGAGTACCTGGGCGCGGTGGCGGTGGGCGCCAACCTGTTCACGATCCTGTACTGGACCTTCGGGTTCATGCGTATGGGCACCACCGGCCTGGCGGCCCAGGCCCGGGGCAAACGGGACGCCTTTGCCCAGACCGCCTTGCTGCTTCGTTCGGTCATGTTGTCGACCGGTATCGGGTTATTGCTGATTCTCGGCCATGGTCCGTTGATCCAGCTCGGGCTTACCCTGATGAATCCCGGGCATGAAGTCAGGATACTGGCCGGGGAATACGCATCCATCCGGATCTGGAGCGCTCCGGCCGTGCTCTGCCAGTACACCCTTGTGGGCTGGCTGATCGGGATGCAGATGCCCCGCGGCCCGATGATCATGCTGATCGTCGCCAACGGCCTGAACATCCTGCTGGACGTTCTGTTTGTCACCGGCCTGGGCTGGAACAGCCGCGGCGTGGCCATTGCCACCATCTGCGCGGAATACGGCGCCGCCATCATCGGCGCTGCCATCGTGCTCAGCCGGCTGCCCGCCGGCCGACGACTGGACCGGGCCCTGTTTGGCCGAGTATCCGACTACCTGGCGATCCTGAAAGTGAACCGGTACATCATGGTCCGTACCATCGCCCTGCTTCTGGTCCTGGCCTTTTTCACCGCCCAGGGAGCCCGGCAGGGTGACATCATCCTCGCCGCCAACGCCGTCCTGATTACCTTCTTGCTGGTCATTTCCAACGCCCTGGATGGCTTTGCCAATGCCGCCGAGGCACTGATCGGCGAGGCCATCGGGCGGGGCAGCCGACGCCGGTTCCGACAGGTGTTCATCAGTGCACTGCGCTGGTCACTGTGGGGGGCGCTGCTGCTCACGGTGATCTTTGTCCTGGGGGGCCGACACCTGATCGGACTGCTGACGGGAATCGAGTCGGTCCGTGCCACTGCCAGCCATTACCTGCCGTGGCTGTGGCTGCTGCCGTTCACCGCTGTGTGGGGGTTTCTCCTGGACGGCGTCTTCATCGGCGCCACCCGAACCCGGGACATGCAGAACACGATGCTGTTCTCGGCCCTCGGTGTGTTTCTACCGGCCTGGGCACTCACCACAGGTTGGGGCAATCACGGACTCTGGTTTGCGTTGATCGCCCTGATGCTGGCCCGGGCTGCCAGTATGGGATGGCTTTTCTGGCGCCATACAACCCGGGGAACGTGGTTCGAAAATCTCCGGTGAGATGTTCAATCTGTAACATTTTGCGACGCCTTTTTACCGGTCCGAAACCGGCAAATCAATGAATGTCGGCTACACTACTCAGAAACGGCAGGCCGTGGTCAACGACGACCACGCTGACTGCCCTCCCAGACTTGCTCTGAACAACGGGAGGCGCCTTGCGACCTCAATTCGTTCAAACATCGGCATCTCCTGAAATGACACCACAGGCAGTCCTTGAAATCATTGATCAGGCCCGACGCAAGGAAGCGAGAACCGGCAACTTCCTTCGCCAGATGCGCGAGAAGGCCGCGTCGTTGCCTGCCTCGGTGGTTATTGAGGGCTATCAGCCGGCCCTGTCGCTGTTCCAGTTTGCCGTGGAGTACATTGAAATGGCGCCCCGGCTGATCGAATGCGTCGAGGCCTGCGCACGGGAAGCCGGCAAGGCTGAACTGTTCGAACCGTTTGTCACATCCGCCACCCGCTACTTCACCCAGCCGTCGATACTGCTGGTACGTTACGACGGCCTCGACGGGCTGCTGATCCGAGCCTACCTCTGCCATCGCCTGATGGAAGAGATGTATGAAAACAACCGCTGCACCCGGGTCAGCGACCTGGTGGATATCGAGGCCACAAGGGCGAATATCCTGGTGCACCAGCTCATCGGCGAACCCTTCGCCAACGAGCTGGACGATGCCATCACCGTCACAGTCCTCCAGATCGCCGGCACGCCGGACTATTACGAATTAAATCTGGACCCGTTCGTGGAATTGTTTAACAATTCCGCCTGGAACTGGATGCGCCAGTACTGGGAAAACCTTCTGGTCAGGAACCACATTCATTTTTCACTGGGTTCCGGCCTGCTCTAGCCGTATCAGGATCTTTATGAGACGCTCTATCGCCCTCTGGCTTGCGCTACTGACGCTGCCCGCCCCATCTCTTGCCGCCGAGATACCGATTACCGTCCGGGATGATAATGGACCGGTTCCGGGAGTCGTGGTGGCCCTGACAGGGAAAGAGGCGGTGCCGCCAGTCACCACGGAAATCTACCAGAAGGATCGCCGTTTTCATCCAAAGATCCTGATTATTCCGGTCGGTTCGACCGTGGATTTTCCGAATCGGGACAACACCCAACACCACGTGTATTCGTTTTCCCCCGCAAAGACCTTCGACCTCAAACTCTACGCAGGCCGGCCGGAAGCACCGGTGGTGTTCGACAAACCGGGCATTGTTGAGCTCGGCTGCAACATCCACGACCACATGCAGGCGTTTGTGATCGTCACCAACACCAGCGATATCGGTCGCACCGATAAGAACGGCCAGATCACCCTGTCCGCCGAGGCAGAGGACATGGATGGCCAGACCGTCGCCATAAAACTCTGGCACCCACGCCTCCCGGACAACACCCAACCGGAAATCCGGAAGATTACCCTTGGCAACCCCGCCAATCTGCACATTCGCCTGACACCGGAACCGACGGGCGATGACTCTCTCGAACGTCTTCAACAACGCTTCCGGGAGCTGTAATGACACCCCGCTTGCAGATCGGCTTCCGCGGTCGCCTGATCGCCGCCATGGTTGCCCTGGCGGCACTGATCAGCCTGGTGATTGGCGCGCTGATGATGGTGTATCTGTTCGAAGATGAGCAAGATCGGGCGCAGGAACAACTGACCATCGGTGCCCGGGTGACGTCCGAAGTCATGGCTCGACGGCGGGCGCTGGAGCTGTCCCGGCTGGACGTGGTGGTCAAGGATTTCGGATTCCTCTCTGCCGTTGCCAGCCGGGACAGCGCCACGCTCGACAGCGCCCTGGAAAACCATAGCGCCAGGGCGGGTGCGGATCTGGCGCTGCTGCTGGACAACCAGGGCAGGGTGATGGCATCGACCCTGAACCATTCATTGTCGACCACCCCGGAGGCACTGCTGACCGAAGCGAGGCAAAAGGGGTTTGCCAGCTGGATGGTTGTTCTCGACGACGTCGGCTATGAACTGCTGGCGGTCCCGGTCCAGGCCCCCGGTCTGCGAGCCTGGCTGCTCGCCGGTTACCGCCTGGATAACGAGCTTGCCGGAATCATCGCCGAACTGAGCGGTACCCGGGTGCTGTTTCGGGTACACGCGAAGAATGCCCCGGCATTTCCTCCATTCGCTACCAGCCTCGATAAACCGTTGCAGAACGATGGCCCCGTCGAAACACCCGGGCTCGCTTTCAATGCACATTACTTCACCCGGACCATCGATCTGGGGCCGGGAAATGACGAGCAACTCCAGGCGTTACTTCTCATCAGCCGTGAAGCCAGTCTGCAAAACTATTATCAACGCGCGGTGGAAACCGGCCTGCTGGTTCTCGCCAGTCTGGCGCTGGCCATCCTTCTGGCGCTGGTCCTTGCCCGATTCCTTGGTCGGCCGGTCCTGCAGCTGGCCGATTATGCCCGTGCCATCGGGGATGGCGAGACGCCCGAGCCGCCGCGTATCGTTGCCAGCGGGGAGCTCCGACAATTAAGAAACGCTCTCCGGGACATGCTCGCCCGCTTGCGGGAGCGTGAAGCGCATATCCGGTACACGGCCACCCATGATGAGGTCACCGGGCTGGCGAACCGCACCGCCATCCTTGAGGCGGTCGCTGACGTGTTCGCGAAACGCAGGGCCTGTACGCTGCTTGGCATTCGCCTGGACGATCTGTCGAACATCAACGATACCCTGGGGCTGGAACTGGGGGACCGGGTACTGGAGAGCACGGGGGAACGCCTCAAGCAACACCTGCCGACGGCCCACCTGATCGCCCGAACCGGCGGCCGCGAGTTTCTGGCCCTGGTGCCACCACTGGAAACAGAGGCGATGCTCCATGACGCGGTCCAGGCGCTGCACCAATGCTTCGAGCAGCCCCTGCAAATCGACCACACACCCTTTGCGATCCGGACCACCGCCGTTGCCATGCAACTTCCTGCCGATGCCGGCTCAATCAATGAGTTCCGGCGCCGGCTCAACCTGACCTTTGATCGGGCTCATAAGGGTGGCGAGTCGGTGCTTCGATATCGTCCCGGCCTGGATGAAAACCATCTTCGCAAGCTGCAACTGATCGGCGACCTGCATCAGGCCATCCGGGACGATCAGTTGCAGATGCAGTACCAGCCGAAACTCGATCTGCGCTCCGGGAAACTGATTCAGGTTGAAGCACTGGTGCGGTGGATTCACCCGACCCTCGGGTTTGTTTCTCCGGAAGAGTTCATCTTCCTCGCCGAGCAATCCGGTCAGATCAATGAACTGACGGCCTGCGTTCTGCGACAGGTTTCCAGAGACGCCCGACGCTGGGCTAACACCGGCCTGGATGTTGGCGTTGCAGTCAACCTGTCCGCCAAAGACCTGACCTGGAATGATCTGTCGGATCATGTTGCCCGAGCGTTTGGGCAATGGCACCAGCCCATGGACCGGATTACGCTCGAAGTGACTGAAAGCGCCCTCATGGAGGATCCCGACAAAGCCCTGGCCACACTCAACCGCCTGAGAGATCTCGGGGTCACCCTGTCCGTCGATGATTTCGGGACTGGCTACTCGTCCCTTTCCCAGCTCCGAAAACTGCCCGTTCAGGAGCTGAAGATCGACAAGTCTTTCGTCCTTGACCTCGACACCGAGCCCCAGGATCAGCTGATCGTGCGGTCCACCATCGACATGGCTCACGGCCTGGGTCTGAAGGTCGTCGCTGAGGGTATTGAGGAACTGGCAAGCTGGCACCTGCTGAGACGATGGGGCTGCAACCTGGGCCAGGGTTTCGGCCTGAGTCGTCCGGTTTCCGCGGACGCCCTGGCGGAGACGGCGGCGCACCTCGCCACACGTATCGACGAACTGACACAGACACCTACGGAGAACCCGTGATGTATAGATGGCTTATCCTGCTTATGGCCGGGTTATTCGCTCCAACCACCGCACTGGCCGACATCGGTAGCCGGCTCTGGGCCACTGGCGGTGTCACGACTATCGAAGGCAGTGCCGGTGGCGGCCTGGTGCCCTGGGCGTTGCTGGGCAGCTATGCCAGCGATACCGAATGGGGAGGCACCGTATCCATGAGCCAGGCCCGGGTCGATGACTACACTCTGTCGGTGATCGGGGCCGGCCTGAACTGGCACAACCGCGTCGAGTTGACGGTGGCCCGGCAGACTCTGGACCTGGACACGCTGGTGTTCACACTGAAAGACAGTTTTGGTCTGGAACAGGATGAACTGAATCAGGATATCTTCGGTGCCAAGGTCCGCCTGTTCGGCGACGTATTATACAGTCGCTGGGGACAATGGTCTGCCGGCGTCCAGTACAAGCGGCAACGGGACTTCACGGTGCCATCAGCGATCGGCGCGCGTGACGACCATGGTATTGACGGCTATGTCAGTGCCAGCAAACTGTTCTTCGCCGCCATAATGGGCCGGAACCTGCTGGTCAATGCCACGGCGCGCGCCACTCGGGCCAACCAGGGTGGTTTGCTCGGTTTTGGCGGCGACCGCCAGAATGGCTACGAGGTGATGGCCGAAGGCAGTGCCGGCGTGTTCCTGGACCGAAAGTGGCTGGTAGGTATGGAATACCGGCAAAAACCCGACAACCTGGGCTTCGCCGGGGAAAGCGACTGGTGGGACCTGTTCGTGGCCTGGGTACCGGACCGCCGGCTTGCCGTCACGGCCGCACTGGTCAACCTTGGTGATATCGCCACGCTGACCGATCAACAGGGCCTGTACCTGTCACTGCAAGGAACCTTCTGATGACCAAATTCTCCGCATTTTATCGGTCGACCACCGGACCGCTGATGGTTCTTCTCCTGACACTTGGCGGCTGCCAGAACCTGCCATCCAGCGACAACAGCAGTGACCTCTACGAGCAGCTTGGCGAACGCAAGGGGATTGCCAGCATTGTCGAAGACATGTTGTACCGGATTGTCGAGGACGACCGGATCAACCAGGCCTTCAAGGGCGTGGATGTCGTCCAGTTTCACCGGAACCTGACCGACCAGCTCTGCCAACTCAGCGGCGGGCCCTGCACCTATACCGGTCGGAACATGCGTGAGGTACACAAGGCCATGGCCATAACCGATACCCAGTTCAATGCCGTGGCTGAGGATCTGATCCTGGCCATGGAGAAAAACGGGGTGCCTACGTCTGCGCAAAACCGGCTCCTCGCCCGCATTGTCCCGCTTTACCCGAGCATCAGGGGGCTTTGAGTCCCCGGAGATAGCCGTTAAGCTCTCCCGCTGATGATCCAATCCCGACAGGAGACACCCTTTGCTGGAAAATGCCGATCTCGGAAAACTCGTTCTTCGTCTGACCCTCGGCGGACTCATGCTGTTCCACGGTATCGCCAAGCTGTTGCACGGTGTCGGCTTCATTGAAGGGCAGCTTGCAGCCCATGGCTTGCCGACCGTCCTGGCCTACGGCGTGTTCATCGGCGAACTGTTGGCGCCACTGATGGTGATCCTGGGATACCAGACCCGGATCGGTGCGCTGCTGATCGTGTTCAACATGCTGGTGGCCATCGCATTGGTGCACACAGGCCAGTTGCTCTCGCTTGGCCAGGGTGGCGGCTGGGCACTGGAACTCCAGGGATTTTTCCTGCTGACCGCACTGTCGGTCGTGTTCCTGGGACCGGGCCGTTACAAGCTGAAGAACTGATCCCGGCTCACAGGTCGGGCGCGGGTGCCGCTGCCGAGTCCCGGTAAATCATCACCCGGTTCCGGCCTGACGCCTTGGCGGCATACAGCGCCTCGTCGGCGTGGCGCACCAGGTCGTGGGGCTCCAGGTCCCGACGTGGCGACAGGGTTGCCACGCCCACGCTGGTGGTCAGGTGGACCGGCGGCACCCCTTCCCGGGTGTGGACAGCCGTCCGGGCCACGGCCTGACGCAAGCGTTCAGCCACCTGGACGGCGCCATCCTCCGAGGTGGCCGGCAACAGCACCACAAATTCCTCCCCGCCATAACGAGCCACCAGGTCGCCCGAGCGCTGAACAATGCCGGACAGAACTTCCCCGAACGTCACCAGGCAATCGTCCCCGACCAGATGACCAAGCTCGTCGTTGACCCGTTTGAAATGGTCGATGTCGAGCAACAGGAGACTCAGGGCTTCTTTTTGCCGATGTGCCCGCTTCCACTCGGCGTGCAGCTTTTCCTCGAATCGACGACGGTTGGCGACCTGGGTGAGGCCGTCAGTCAGGCTGACTGATTTGATCTGTTCATAGGCCTGTTCCAGTTCCTCGGTTCGCTCCCGAACCCGGGACTCCAGGGTCAGATTGGCCTGGCGCTGGATGTCGAGGGCCCGATCCTGCGCTTCCTGTGTGCGGCGACGTTCCAGGTTGATCCGATAGGCGAGGGCAAAAGACAGCAGGATGACCTCCAGGGCCACCCCCGCCTGCGGTGCCAGTTCGGTCAGCGCACTTCGGGGCATGATGCCGAGCTTACTGATCGCCAGGACCAGATGTCCGGCCAGCAACGGCGTCCATGCCAGTACGTAGAACCCGCCCAGAACCTGGCCACGGCGCCACACCAGCAGGCCAATCAACCAGGCCGCGGGTGTGGTGATCGCAGCCAGCACACTGACCAGTTCGATGCCGCTCTGGTAGGGCCCGAACAGCCCGTACAACACCGACAGCCCGGAACCGATCACCACCGCCTGCATAAACCGGTAACTGGGCCGGCTGTAACGTGCCACCGACAGGAACTTCAAGGTGAAGACCGTCGCAAACAGCAACGCCAGCCCCACCGCCGGAACCGTGAAATACCGGTTCAGGATGGGCGTGTCCGGCCAGAGCCACTGAAACACCAGCCCGTGGAAATTCAGTTGCACGAGTCCGGAGGCAATGACGGCGAGCACATACCACAGGTAGGTGCTGTCCCGGACAATGGCAAACAGGAACAGGTTGTACATCACCATGGCCGTGAGAATCCCCAGGAAGGTCATCTGCCAGCCATAGGACAGCTGTTCATGGGCCAGGAACTGCGCCGAGGGCGTCACCGCGACCGGAACCTGCACCGATCCCTGGGTCCGCACCCGGATGTAGGCCGTGACCGGCTCGGTTTTGGAGGGAACGAGAAACACGAAATCCCGGTGATAAATGGGGCGGGAGCTGAAGGGACGTCGGTCACCCGTGCGATGGCTTTCGATCATCTGTCCGTTCCGGACCCAGAAGACCGACACGTCGTCCAGCAGGGGATAGCCAATTTCCAGCACGCGGTTCACCGGTTGGGGAGGTACCGGCACCCGCAGCCAGAAGGTCCCGTTGCTGAATCCCCGGTTGAGCACCTGACCGGCGTCAAGCGTTTGCCACCGGGACTCCGGCAGGCTTTGGACCTGCACCAGGCTATCGTCGGCGCCGGGCAGCTCGATCCAGGAAAAACCGACCGGCGCCGCGCATGCCGGTCCGGCGGACAGCATGGACAGAACCAGCAAACAGATTCCCAGCGCGAAGGTTGGCAGGCGGCTCATAACGGTTTCCGGTTTTCCGGCCCTGTTTGTTGAACTACACTCTGATTCCCGGAGTGGAAACTTGGCGCATCCCTGCCGTGTTGATATCAGTTTAGACGCTCAATGCGCGCAAGTCCCCGCGACTTTCCGGGTAAACGGCACCATTTCCCGAGAGACCGAAGATGACCGACAGAAAAGCAACCATCGAACCGGGACGTTATCGACACTACAAGGGCATGGATTACGAGGTGATCGGTACGGCCCGACACAGTGAGACCGAGGAGCCCCTTGTCGTCTATCGATGCCTGTACGGCGATCACAGCCTGTGGGTGCGCCCTCTCGCCATGTTCCGGGAGACCGTCGAGGTGGCGGGAGAGCAGGTCCCACGCTTCGCCCGCCAGGACGACTAGCCTCCACGCACCTTCGGCAATCCCGCTTTGACTCCACCGGTCATTTCCTGCACATTACCGCGCTTTTCGTAGCGCCGACCCTCACAAGGGGCCGGTGGTTGTCCCAATTCCTATCCGGAGTTTGCCATGAATGCCGTTGTTGCCGCGGTACTGATCATGCTCGTCCTGAGCCTGTGCCGCATCCATGTTGTTGTCGCCCTGATCATCGGTGCCATCTCGGGCGGCCTGATTGCCGGTCTGTCCCTCGAAACCACCATCAATGCCTTCAATAACGGCCTGGGCGGAGGCGCCACCGTTGCCCTGTCCTATGCCACCCTCGGTGCCTTTGCCGTCGCAATCGGCAAATCCGGCCTGGCCCATGCCCTGGCCGACAAGGCCCTGGCGCTGGTGGGCAAACAGGACGACGGCGCGGCTGCAACAGGCATCCGTTTCGTGATCATCGGCATTCTGCTAGCCATTGCCATCTCCTCCCAGAACATCCTGCCGATCCACATCGCCTTCATTCCCCTCGTGGTACCGCCGCTGTTGTACGTGATGGCAAAGCTCAGGATGGACCGACGGCTGGTGGCCTGCGTTCTCACCTTCGGCCTGATCACCCCGTACATGTTCCTGCCGGTCGGTTTCGGCGGCATCTACCTGAATGAAATCCTGCTGGCGAACATCAGTAACAACGGCGTTGCCACCGATGGGCTCAATGTCATGAGCGCCATGGCCCTTCCGGCTCTCGGCATGCTGGTGGGTCTGATCATTGCGGTGTTCTTCAGCTATCGGGGCGAACGCCGTTATGACATGGAGGCCATTGCCCGGACCGAGCGGGTGAACGTCACCTACAGCCCGCGGACCCTGATCATGGCGCTGGTTGCCATCGTCGCGGCCTTCGTGGTGCAGCTCTGGCTGGACTCGATGATCCTCGGTGCCCTGGCCGGTTTCGTGCTGTTCAACGTGTCAGGCGTGGTGAAGTGGAAGGAAGCGGATGATCTGTTCACCGAAGGCATGAAAATGCTCGCCATGATCGGCTTCATCATGATTGCCGCCAACGGGTTTGCCGAGGTGATGCGCGAGACCGGCGACATTGCCTCGCTGGTCCAGGGCTCGGTCGCCGCCATCGGTGACAACAGGCCACTGGCGGCGTTCCTGATGCTCGCCGTGGGCCTGCTGATCACCATGGGCATCGGGTCGTCGTTTTCGACCATCCCGATCATTGCCGCCCTGTACGTCCCGCTGGCGCTGCAGATGGGTTTCAGCCCCCTGGCCATCGTCGCTCTGGTCGGCACCGCCGGTGCGTTGGGCGACGCCGGCTCCCCGGCCTCGGATTCCACCCTGGGCCCAACCGCGGGCCTGAACGTCGACGGCCAACACAACCACATCTGGGATACGGTGGTGCCGACCTTCCTGCACTACAACCTGCCATTGCTCGGCTTCGGGTGGTTGGCGGCGATGGTGCTGTAATTTTGGAGTACGCCCGTTTCCCGTAGCCTGCAGGCTTTGGGGCTTGAGAGGGCGCGGGTACTCCTTTCCTCTGGGAAAAATAACTCGCTGCGCTCAGACATCTTTTTCCCGGCAGAAAAGAGTACCCACACCCTCTCGTTCAAACATCACGGATATGTCCGGAAAAGCATCTTTCAGCACGATATCGGTCAGCGAGTAGAAGACGTTTTTCAAGCGATAACAGAGTGGTCTTGACGTGAGGGGGTAGGGGGATTTTTTCCCGCCAGAAATGGATGTCTGAGCGCAGCGAGTTCCATTTCCAAGGGAAAAACATCCCCCTGCTCCCTCGCAGCCCCCATACCTGTCAGGCTACCAGAAGGAGGATCAATCCTCCTGCCCGGACTTGAAGAACACCACCTGCTGAACCGTGTGATCGTCTTCGTTGCTGCGCTTGTTCACACGGGTCTCCAGTTCCAGCGACCCGGCATCCGGTTCCTCGGTCATGGCATCGGTGAAGCCGCAGGCCACGCACTCGCGGACCTGCTTGTCGTTGTCATCGGTGAACATCATGATTTTGTCCATCTCCGCACAGCGGGGACAGACGGCGCCGGCGATAAAACGTTTCGGACTCGCCATAACTCAACTCCCGATAAGGTACACGGCCGTCTCTACGACGGCCGACTGCAATGGGTTCAGGCGGCTTCGTCCGTGATGCCGGATTGTCTCAACAGGGCATCGACCTGCGGCTCCCGGCCCCGGAATGCCTTGAACAGCTCCATGGGCTCGCGGGAACCGCCTTTCTCCAGAATGTTATGGAGGAAGGCCTTGCCGGTGTCCGGATCGAAAATACCGTTTTCCTCGAACAGCGAGAAGGCGTCGGCCGCCAGCACTTCCGCCCACTTGTAGCTGTAATACCCGGCGGCGTAGCCTCCGGCGAAGATGTGGGAGAAGGCGTTGGGGAAGCGGTTGAACTCGGGGGCTTCCACCACGGCGATTTCGTCCCGGACCTTGCGGTGCATGTCCAGCGGGTTGGTCGGTGCCTCTTCGCTGAATTCCGCATGCAGGCGGAAATCAAAGAGCGAAAATTCCAGCTGGCGGACCATGCCCATGCCCGACTGGAAGTTTTTCGCCGCCAGCAGCTTCTGCAGAAGATCCTCCGGCAGCGGTTCACCGGTTTCATGATGGCTGGCAATCAACGCCAGTGATTCCGGATTCCAGCACCAGTTTTCCAGGAACTGGCTGGGCAGTTCTACCGCGTCCCAGGCCACGCCGTTGATGCCGGACACGTCCAGCACATCCACCTGGGTCAGCATGTGGTGCAGTCCGTGGCCGAATTCGTGGAACAGCGTGGTCACCTCGTCGTGGGTCAGTAGCGATGGCTTGCCGTTGACGGGCGGCGTGAAGTTACAGGTCAGGAACGCCACCGGCAACTGGAGCTGGCCGCGAAGGTTGCGCCAGCGGACCCGGCAGTCGGCCATCCAGGCACCGCCACGCTTGCCCTGTCGGGCATAAAGATCGAGATAGAACCAGGCGACCGGCTCGCCCCCCCGGCTGATGCAATAGGCGGTGGCATCCTCATGCCAGGTTTCAACTTCCGGCCGCTCCTCAATCTGGACGTCGAAGAGCTTCTCGGCGACCCGGAACAACCCCGGCACCACCTTGTTGACCGGGAACCAGGGACGCAGGGTTTCCGGAGATATGTCGTACTGCTTCTGGCGCAATTTTTCGCTGTAGTAACCAATGTCCCAGGCCTGCAGCTCATCCATGCCCTGTTCGTCGCGGGCAAAGGCCTTCAGCTCCGCCATTTCCTTTTCAGCGACCGGCTTGGACTTGGCGGCCAGCTGGTTGAGAAATTCCAT
This sequence comes from Marinobacter santoriniensis NKSG1, assembly GCF_000347775.1. Classification (GTDB taxonomy): domain Bacteria; phylum Pseudomonadota; class Gammaproteobacteria; order Pseudomonadales; family Oleiphilaceae; genus Marinobacter; species Marinobacter santoriniensis. The sequence goes on along the minus strand of NZ_APAT01000022.1, from coordinate 156,882 downwards.
GACCTCGTCGACACTGCGCGCCATCTTGGTGGCGAGCGAGCGTTCGGCAAAGTTGTTGAAGCCCAGCAGCTTCGCCAGCGCATGGCGGCGCTTGAGGATCTCGGCCATGACCGGGGTATTGTCCCAGGTGCCGGCATCCGGACCCTGGTCCGAAGCCCGGGTGACAAACGCCTCGTAGACTTCCCGGCGCAGATCCCGGTTGTCGCAGTAGGTCATCACCGGGAAAAAGCTCGGGAAATCCAGGGTAATCACGTAACCGTCGAGTTCCCTCTGTCGCGCCGCCTGTTTGGCCCCTTCGATGGCGGTCTCCGGCAGCCCCGACAGCTCGTCCACGTCGGTGATGTGTTTGTACCAGTGCTGGGTGGCATCCAGGACATTGTCGCTGAACTTGTTGGACAGCTCCGCCAGCTCCCGTGACAACTCGGCGTACTGTTTTTTCTGGTCGGCGGGCAGGTCGACACCACCGAGATGGAAATCTCTCAGGATGTTGTCGATGGACTTCCGCTGGGCCTCACTCAGATCCTTGAAATCATCCCGGGCCGCCAGCTTCTTGTAGGCGTTGCACAGGGTTTCATTCTGACTGATCTCGGTGCTGTACTCGGTGAGTTTCTCGAGGCAGTTCTTGTAAACTTTCCGCAGCTCGTCGTTGTTCATCACGCCATTGAGGTGGCAGATCACCGACCAGGCGTTACTCAGCTTGTCTTCCAGCGCCTGCATCGGCTGCGCCAGGGTCTCCCAGGTGGGATCGTCCTGTTCCGCCAGCTGGCTGATTTTCATCCGGTTCTCGCTGAGAATCTGGTCAATGGCCGTTTCCATGTGCTCGGTCCGGATATGGTCGAACTTCGGCAGCAGATCGTCGGTCAGCAAAGGGTTGTTCATAGGTCCTCTTCTCAGCTTCAGGTTTGTCAGGTAGCTTCAGTAACTCAACCTTGGGGTGAGGGCGCCTTTGGCGGACACACTTTCCAAAACACGCTCAGGCACGTCCATGTGGCGCTTGAGCTCCGCCATCCATGGCTCCGCACAGTTTTGGAAAGTGTGTCCGCCAAAGTCACCCCCGATCCAAGGGGTAAACCAACAAGGGTATATGTAATGACGAATGTACGCGCTCACAAGGGTATTACGCCACATTTTGGCGAACGGAGTTGGGTGGACCCCAGCGCGGTAGTCATCGGAGACGTGCAAACCGGTGACGATTGTTCCATCTGGCCGATGACGGTCGTGCGCGGTGATATGCACCGGATCCGGATCGGTGACCGGTGCAGTATCCAGGATGGTTCCGTTTTGCACATCACCCACGCCAGTGACTTCAACCCGGGCGGCCACCCACTGACCCTGGGGGACGACGTCACAGTCGGTCACAAGGCGCTGTTGCATGGCTGTACCATCGGCAGCCGGGTTCTGGTGGGCATGGGCTGCATCATTATGGACGGCGCCGTGGTCGAAGACGAGGTCATCGTCGCCGCTGGCTGCCTGGTGCCTCCCGGAAAGACCCTGAAATCGGGATACCTCTACGTCGGTTCCCCCTGTAAACAGGCCCGTGCACTGACGGACAATGAGCGAACCTTCTTCACCTACACGGCGGCGAATTACGTCAGGCTGAAGGACGAATACCGGGCCGGGGAGAAAGGCTGATACAGGTCAAATTTTGATCGGCACCTCCTTGAAAACGGGTCGGGCAGTCCTACATTCCGAAATAGCCGATGTTCACGGAGTACCGTCCGGGTGGCGCCACCGGTAGGAAGTGGTTCCGGGAACGAAGCTGAAACTGTCGATTCAGATTCGTTTAATGCGAAAAGGAGGACCTTTCCATGAGCAACCTGACACGCTGGAATCCGATTAACGAATTCGAAGACCTGATGAACCGTTACAACCGGATGTTCGGACTGACCCGCGCCGGCGAGCGCGAGGGACGTGATCTGTTCAACCGCAGCGACTGGTCGCCGGCGGTGGACATCAAGGAGACGGACAAGAACTTTACCATTGAGGCCGAGCTGCCGGGGATGTCCCGGGACGATGTCAAAGTCACGGTGCACGATGGTGTTCTGACCATCCAGGGAGAGCGGAAGCAGGAAGAGGAAACCAAGGACAAGAAAGTCCATCGGGTTGAGCGCTTTTACGGCAGCTTCCTGCGCCGGTTCACCTTGCCGGACAACGTTGACGAGAATTCGGTCAAGGCCAATTTCAGGGACGGCATGCTGACCCTGACCATCGACAAGGCCGAACCCAGGGAACCGAAAGCAATCGAAGTTGAAGTGAATTAACCGCGCCTGCCGGAGCAGGATGCAAGCAGGGCAGCGGGCCGGCGTCAGCCGGCCGCTGCTGTCCGTTGGGCACCCGCTCGCTCCAGTGCCTCAGCGTAGGCGCCGCCACGACGGTGTTCAGAAATCTGATCCAGGAGTGTTCGCCCGGACTCGTCGGGTGCATTGAGATCACGACCGGCCTCAACGAAGAACCCGATAAAGCGCTCGAAGTCCTCGGCGCGCATGGCCCGGTAGGCTTTGAGCAACACCTCGAAATCCACGTTAACGCTGCGATCATAGGGTTCGATCGCGAGAAAACTTTTAACCCGCTCGTCGCTCCATTCCTCACCAATGACTTTTGGTTTATCCGGTCCGCTCATAATCGCTCTCGACTGTCCTCAGGTTTGTTCGCAACGTCGGTTACCCGTTTCATGCGCACAGTATAAGGATTTGAAACAACAGGAGTTATATGAATTGCGAATGAGAATCTGCAACCCGAGCATAAGGCTCAGGGCATGATCTCCACCGGGAGGGATCCCTTGGGCGCCGAGCCCTTGCACGTCGGATTGCGGATGGCAATTTCAACCCGACGGTTTTTCGCCCGGTTTTCTGGACTGTCGTTGGGCACCAGCGGATTGGTTTCGGCGCGACCGGCGGCAATGACCCGGTCCGCCGGGATCTTCCGGTTCATGACGAGTTCGTGCACCACCGAGACCGCCCGGGCGGCAGAGAGATCCCAGTTGGAGCGGTAGCGGTTGCTGGTGATGGGCCGATCATCGGTGTAACCGGACACCAGCACATCGCCCTTGCAGGCGGAGAGCACTTCCACCACCCGGTCGATGATCGGAATCATGTCCGGTTTGATGTCCGCCTCCCCGGACTGAAAGGTTGCTTCTTCAGAGAAACGGATGACCACCTGGCTCTGATCGTAGTTAACACTGAGCGTGTCGGAGGCCACTTCCTGCTGGAGTTCCTGGATCAGGCGGCTGGCCAGATCGATCACGCCCCCGGGGATCTTGGTCTCGGCGCCGTCCCCGGCACGCTCGTCGATAAACTGGGGTTCGGTCTGCAGCGTATCGGTGGGCTCCGGCAGGGACACGGTATCCGACTCCACCGGTGTAATGGGCGAGCCGCCCACGGCATCAGCCAGGACATTGCTCGAACCGAAGGCCACGGCCATGGAATTGGCCATGGCGCGGTACTTGTCCACGTCCATCTTGGCAAAAGACAGCAACAGGATGAAAAAGGTAAGCAGCAGGGTTGCCAGATCGGCAAACGTGACAATCCAGCCCGGCGTCTCGTTCTTCAGGCGGATCTTTTTTTTCTGCCGGAGCACTTCCAAACCTCAGGCCTCCCGCTCCGGCGCCAGGCCGGTGCGATGCTCCGGGGTCACGAACGACGACAGCAATTCCGTCATGACTCTCGGATTCTCGCCGCGCATGATGTTGCGCATGGAGGTGGTGATCAGGATCTGGTTGCGGGTCTCGTCCTCCGCCTTGAGCTGGAGCTTGTCCGCCAGCGGCAGTGCCACCATCTGGGCAATGAATGCACCATACAGGGTGGTCAGCAGGGCAACGGCCATGGCCGGGCCGATGGTGGAGGGGTCATCAAGGGTGTTGAGCATCTGTACCAGCCCCACCAGGGTGCCGAGCATCCCCAGGGCGGGAGCGGATTCGCCAATGCCACGGAAGACTCTCTCGGCGACTTCGTATCGCTCCATGGTTTGCTGGGTTTCCTGGGCCAGGGCCTCTTCGACCAGTTCCGGCGGGTGTCCGTCCACGCAGAGATTGATCGCCTTCTGGAGGAATTCATCCCGGGTTTGATGGCTCTCCAGCCCCAGAATGCCTTCCTTGCGGACCACATGAGCAAGACGGCCCACTTCACGGATCAGCTCGGTCGGGCGGGCCACCCGATCGGTGAAGGCGGCTCGAAACGCCAGCCGGAACGCACTCATGACCGTGGGCAGTCGAAACTTGATGAGGGTGACGGCGAACGTGCCGCCGATCACGATGGCCAGTCCGGGGAGGTTCACAAAGGTGAGCAGCGAGGCGTTGGCCAACATCGCCAGAATGACGATCAGAATACCCGCCACCAACCCTACGAGCGTCAGAATGTCCATCGCCACCCCTTATCAGAATACATCGGCTGAAGCCGGTTGCCGGACCTCAGTCGGTCCGCAGTGTCTCGATGACCGCGGCAGTCCCGGGAAGCACGCCACGCCAGACACGGAATGACTCGGCCGCCTGTTCTACCAGCATCCCCAGACCATCGAACACCTGCGATGCCCCGTGTTCCAGGGCCCACTGGTTGAACGTGGTCGTCTGCAAAGAGTACATCATGTCGTACACCACCGTTCCGTCACCGATCACATTTGGCGACAGGGGTGGAAGATCTCCCTTCAGGCTCGCGCTGGTACCGTTGATGATCACATCGAACGGCGAGTCCGGTTGATCGAACCCGCACGCCGTCAGCCGGGTCTCATCCGCCTCCGGCGCAAACAACGCTGCCAGGGTTTCGGCCCGTGACAGGGTCCGGTTGGCAAGCACCAGCTCGGATGGATGCTCGGCCAGCAGCGGGCCCAGCACCCCACGGACCGCACCGCCCGCGCCGAGTACCAGTATGCGTTTGCCGGCCAGATCCACGCCGTGATTGTTCACCAGGTCCCGGACTATGCCGCACCCATCTGTATTATCGGCCACAAGCGCGCCATCTTGATCCTGGAACAGGGTATTCGCCGCACCGGCCTTTTCAGCACGTTCCGTGCGCCTGTACGCCAGGGCCCAGGCCTGCTCCTTGAAGGGCACTGTCACGTTCAGGCCCCTGCCGCCCTGTTCGAAGAAATGCCGGACCGTACCTTCGAAATCCTCCAGTGGCGCCTGGATGGCCGTGTATTCAACGGACTCCCCGGTCTGTTCGGCGAACAGGCTGTGAATGCGCGGCGATTTGCTGTGACTGACCGGATGGCCGATCACCGCATACAGGTCATTGCTCATGATGCTCTCCCAACCAGTCCCGACCGGTCAGGAAATACTCCGTCAGCCGAGCCTCTTCGGTACCCGGTTCGGGTACGCGGTTATAGTCCCAGCGCACCAGCGGTGGCAGGGACATCAGGATGGATTCGGTGCGCCCTCCGGACTGGAGTCCGAACAGCGTTCCCCGGTCGTAGACGAGATTGAACTCCACGTAACGACCCCGTCGATAGAGCTGAAACTCCCGTTGCCGGTCACCATAGGGAGCATCCATGCGACGACGGACAATGGGTTCGTAGGCTTCGATGTAGCTGTCGCCGATCGAACGCATGAACGCGAAATCCCGATCGAAATCCCCGGTATTGTGGTCATCGAAGAACAGACCACCAATGCCACGGGGTTCATCCCGGTGTTTCAGGTAAAAGTAGTCATCACACCACTGTTTGAAACGGAGGTAGGTATCCTCACCAAAGGGGTCGCACGCGCCCTTGGCGGTCCGGTGCCAGTGGACACAGTCCTCGTCGAAACCGTAATAGGGCGTCAGATCATAGCCGCCACCGAACCAGTAAACCGGCTCGGCGCCTTCCGGGGTGGCGACAAAGAACCGGACATTGGCGTGTGACGTCGGCACGTAGGGGTTGTGCGGATGAATCACCAGGGACACGCCCATCGCCTGCCACGGGGCGCCCGCCAGGTGGGGGCGATGGGCCGTCGCCGACGCCGGCATGGTCTCACCGGTCACGTGGGAAAAGTTCACACCGCCCTTTTCGAAAACCCGGCCGTCAGTAATGACCCGGCTGATACCCCCGCCCCCCTCGGGACGATCCCAGGCATCGGTCAGGAACGTGGCCTGGCCATCGAGAGCGCCGAGACGGTCGCAGATGGTTTCCTGCAGACCAAGCAGATAGTCTTTGACGGCCCGGGAATCGGGTTGGTATGCCATGAAATCTCCTATCGAAGCTGCTGACCCGTGACGATATCAATGATTCGGCTGGGTTTGCGATTACCGCCAAGATTGCCGGGCACAATCCGGTCCAGTTGATCACCAAAATAACGGCGCACCTGCCACGAGGAGCGCGCCGGCTGCCGGCCCGCCGGATTGCAGGACGTCGACACCAGGGGCATCCCGGCCGTCTCACAAAGCGCTTTCACAACCGGGTGTGCACTGACCCGAACCGCGATGGTTCGATGCTTGCCGCGCACCCATTCCGGCACCTGGCTGTGAACATCGGGTATCAGGCAAGTGACCGGGCCGGGCCAGTATTGCTGCGCCTCGCGACGAAGTTCGGGCGGCAGAGGGTCGAGCAGAAACCGGACCTGGGACACGGATGCCGCCACCAGGATCATTCCCTTCTCCATGGGGCGTTGTTTCAGCTCCAGGATCCGTTCCACCGCAAGGGCGTCCCAGGGATCGCATCCCAGTCCCCAGACCGCCTCCGTCGGGTAGGCGATAACGCCCCCGTCGAGAAGGGTTCTTCGCGCACAATCCAGGTGCCAGTCACTCAGAGGAAGAGGTTTGGCCATGTAACATATCATCTGATCGGTTTGGTAAAACGCACCGACTCAGGCCAGCCTGAGATACCCGCCGGGAGCAGAAGCCACCAGCCCCTGCAACTCCAGAAGCAGCAGGGACTGCATCAGCTGATCAGCGGACAAACCGGTGGCTGACGCCAGTGCATCGGTCGATACCGGATCATACCCTAATGCCCGAAACACCGCGATTTCCCGTTTCGCCAGGGCAGACAGGTCGGGCCCTTCAGCGGCTTCCGGCTTTTCGGTCACTGTCGGCTGCAACGACCACCAGGTGCCCAGCTCTTCCAGCACATCGTCCACGGTTTCCACCAGGCGGGCGCCCTGCTTGATCAGGTGATGACAGCCCCGGGCCACCGGGCTGTGGACGGAACCCGGTATCGCGAACACCTCCCGGCCCTGTTCCAGCGCCAGCCTGGCGGAGATCAGAGACCCGCTTTTCAGGCCCGCCTCGACCACCAGAATGCCCCGGGATAGCCCACTGATGATCCGGTTCCGCTGGGGAAAATGGCCAGCCCGGGCAGGGGTTCCAGGTGGGTATTCGGATACGATGACGCCCCGTTCCACGATTCGCCGGCCCAGCTTCTGGTGTTGCCGGGGATACAGGCGGTCCGGGCCGGAACCAATGACAGCGACCGTTGGCGCACCCGCATCCAGAGCGCCCGCATGCGCCGCACCGTCGATTCCGAGTGCCAGTCCGCTGGTCACCAGCAGCCCACGTTCACCCAGGGTTGCGGCGAACCGGCGGGCGTGATCCAGACCGGCCGGCGTTGCATGCCTGCTTCCGACGATGCCGATCTGGTCACGCTGGAGCAGTGCGGTATCCCCAAGACAATACAGTGCCAGTGGCGGGTTGTGGATATGACGCAGGGCTTCGGGGTAATTGTGATCGGGCCAGGTCAGGATGGTGATATTGCCTGCCCTGCAGTCCCGGACAATGGCCGCGACATCCATCATCAACGGATGACCACGGTCGCCTCGCTGCCAGGCAAGAATGCCGGTAAGAGCCTCAGCATTCAGCCCCATGGCGTGGAGCGTGGCAGAGCTCAGGGACAGGACATCACTCAGCGAATGCACCACCTGAAGGACCGACTGGCGCCGGCGGATTCCGAACCCGGGCAGCCGGGTCAGCAGGACCCAGGGCGCAGCGGGATCGGCAAGGGGATCATCAGCCAACAGAGGGCTCTCGCCCCCGGACAGAGAGGTTTTCATTACTTTTCATCCTTGAAAACGACAATGGCCGGGCAATCCCGCCCGGCCATTCATTCAACAACAGCCTGAAGTCGGATCAGGGGTTGGTCACCTTGTCTCCAACCGCCAGCGGACGGTTCGACTGGAGCACCAGGCCGTAGCTCATCTTTTCATACACCTGGAACACCATCATCAGGCCGGCACGTTCGGACGGCAGCTCGATGGTCTCGCCGGTGACCGGATCCCGCACCAGGTTACCGCTCTTGAGGACGGCCAGCACGTTACCGGATTTCAGACCATCCCGTTCGCCCCGGTTGATCACCACCACGTCGAACTGGCCGATCTGGCTGACCCCGCCATCGACCGCGATCATCAGGCCGGTCACCTTGTTATCGGGCGCACTTGGCACGAAGCTGGTGGCCAGCGGACGGTTGACGTTGGTCAGCAGGCGGTCACCAATGCGGACTTCCTGGTTGGAATTGGTCAGGGCCACGGTCAGGACATCGCCGTTTTCGGCGGTGATCTTGCCGGAACCGACACTGCGGGCTTCCAGTCCCAGGAATTCACCGGTTTCCGGATCTACGAACTGCTGTGTCCGACGGAAAATCCCCACCTTGTCCGCCGGCTTCTGGCCCCGGGCGTAAATACGGTCGCCGGCACCCGTAATGATCCGGCCATCTTCACCCTCCAGCACGTAAGGCGCACCGTTGAGTTCTTCCGGGGTAACCACACGGGTATCCGTCAGGAAACTGCTGATGGCGTCGAGCGGAATCGCCGGGATGGGCGTATCGATAGGTTCGGAGCGAACCTTGGGTGACAGTTTCACCACATCGTTGGTGGCCACCTTGGTGATGCGGGGCTTGCCATCGATGTAGACCAGGGCCAGGCGATCACCGGGGTAAATCAGGTGAGGGTTGGCAACCTGTGGATTCACGTGCCAGATTTCCGGCCAGTACCAGGGGTTCTTCAGAAATCGAGCCGAAATATCCCAGAGGGTGTCCCCTTTCACCACGGTGTAACGCTCGGGATGGTCGGACCGCAGCTCCGGTTGCGCCTGGGCCCAGGAGGTGAACAGCAGCATTGTGGCTGCCAGAGCGTACAGCAGTTTCCTCATTGTGTAAGTCCTTGATCGCGTGCCTTAAGGTCTTTGCATTCGGTTGATCTGCAACTGGTTACCTGCAGATTATTACTTTGTTATTCCTGTTACTATAGAAGAAGTCTCGGAAATTGTGATGTTATCTTTTGTTCTTCCAGTAAATTCTATCCCGCCGTCAAAAGATTTTAACTATTAACTGATCAGTTTGTACTCAATCGACGAATTAGGGGATAATAATCGTTATTGGATAGGCAGTCCCGTCCGGCCATTGAAAGTCGCGGTTTCAGCCCGACTATCGGTGTTGTAACAGGAACTTTGCCCAGTGGACGGCAACATTTCGGAGACTGCCTTCACACGGTTACAAATTGTAAAACGTCTGTTCTGAAAGAGCAGGCGTTACCGAATCCACTGCCCAGAATTACGAGCGTTATGATACTAGATATTCTCGAATACCCGGATCCCCGTCTTCGCACCATCGCCAAGCCGGTTGAGGCGGTAACCGACGAGATCCGCAAGCTGATCGACGACATGTTCGAGACCATGTACGATGCGCCCGGCATTGGTCTGGCGGCCACACAGGTCAACGTGCATAAACAGATCATTGTCATGGATCTGTCCGAGGACAAGAGCGAGCCCCGGGTCTTTATCAACCCCGAAGTGGAAGTGCTCGAGGGCGACCTGGAGCCCATGCAGGAAGGTTGCCTGTCGGTGCCCGGCTTCTACGAGGACGTCGAACGGGTCGAACACTGCATCATCCGGGCTCGGGATCGTGACGGCAATCCCTTCGAAATCGAGGCACAGGGACTGCTGGCGGTGTGTATTCAGCACGAAATGGATCATCTCAATGGTAAACTCTTCGTGGATTACCTCAGCGCCCTGAAACGCAACCGGATCCGCAAGAAACTTGAGAAACTCCATCGCAAGAGCGCCTGATCAGGCGGGCCAGCAGAACAGCACAGTTTGACGGACCGGGCGATGACCCGGTCTTTTCGTATTCAACGGAACAGAGACATACGCACCGTGCGAATCGTATTTGCGGGTACACCCGATTTTGCCGCTGTCGCCCTGCGGGCGCTTCTGGCCACCCACCATGAGATCGTCGCCGTCTACACCCAACCAGACCGGCCGGCCGGTCGTGGCCGCAAACCCTCGTCCAGTCCCGTGAAACAGGTGGCCGAAGCGCACTCGCTGGCAATCCGTCAGCCGGAAAGCCTCAAGACGGCAGACGCCCGGGAGGCGATGGCCGCCCTCGATCCCGATGTCATGATCGTGGCTGCCTACGGCCTGATCCTGCCGGCGGATGTGCTGACGATCCCGAGCCATGGATGTCTGAATATCCACGCCTCGCTCCTGCCACGCTGGCGAGGGGCGGCACCGATCCAGCGCGCCATTGCCGCTGGCGATTCCGAAACCGGCATCACCATCATGCAGATGGACGAAGGCCTGGACACCGGCGACATGCTGCTGAAGTCGATCACCGCCATCGAGTCCGGCGACACCGGCGGCAGCCTCCACGACCGTCTCGCCGACATGGGAGGTGCGGCCATCGTGAAGGCAATGGATCTGCTCGAGAAAGGCGAGCTGACGGGAGAGGCCCAGAACGACGAACGGGCCTGCTACGCCCGCAAGCTGACCAAAGAGGAAGGCCACCTGGACTGGCAGGCCGATGCGAATGCCCTGGAACGGCTCATCCGGGCCTTCAATCCCTGGCCGGGAACCTACGCGGAACTGGACGGACAGCGCATCCGGATTCACCAAGCGGGCGTCCTGCCCGAGTCCTCTGACCAACCGCCCGGAAGGGTGCTCCGGCGCAACCGGGACGGCATCGATATCGCCTGCGGTGAAGGTGTGCTCCGGGTGACGCGGTTGCAATTGCCGGGCGCACGCACCCAGACCGCCAATGATCTGATCAACGGCGGCAAGCAACTGCTGATGCCCGGCCAGGAGCTCCGCTGACATGACCAGCGGCCATCAACCCATCCGGGCCGTTGCGGCCGGCGTGCTGCTCTCCGTGGAGCAGGGCCAGTCACTCAGCCAGTGCCTGCCACCGGCCCTGAACCGGGTGGGCGATCATGAGCGGGCGGAACTCCAGGCCCTTTGCTACGGCAGTTGCCGCTGGTTTCACCGGCTCGATGCGGAACTGGGCGACCGCCTGAAAAAACCACTGCGCAAACCGGATCGAATCATTCACCATCTGATGCTCGTGGCCCTGTTCCAGCTGCGATTCAGTGACCGGGCCGCGACCTATGCCGTGGTCAACGAAGCGGTGGAAGCCTGCCGTGCCCTTGGAAAGCCGCATCTTACCGGCCTGGTGAACGGTGTTCTCCGGGGCGCCCAGCGGGACGACGCCCCCGAGCCAGGGGACGACCCGGCCCGCTTCAGCCACCCCCGGTGGATGGTTGATAAACTGCGCCATAACTGGCCGGACGACTGGCAGCGCATTCTGGACGCCAACAATACCCAGGCGCCCATGACCCTGCGGGTCAATGCCCGGCGCTTTACCCGTGAGCAATACCTGGCTCTATTGGAGGATGCCGGCATTGAAGCAACCCCCACCCGGTTTGCCCCCCACGGCCTGCAGCTGACCAGACCGACACCGGTGGATCGGCTGCCCTGGTTTGCCGATGGCGCCGTGAGCGTACAGGACGAAGCCGCCCAACTCTGCACCACACTGCTCGATCTGGCTCCGGGCCAGCGGGTCCTGGATGCCTGCGCCGCCCCTGGCGGCAAGACCTGTGCAATCCTCGAAGCCTGTGACGCATTGGCCGAGGTGGTCGCCATAGACGAATCCGCCGACCGACTGCCCCGGGTGGAAGAGAACCTGGAACGACTGGACCTGGTCGCGACTCTGAAACAGGCCGACGCCGCGCGGATCGAAGACTGGTGGGACGGCGACGCCTTTGACCGTATCCTGCTCGATGTGCCCTGCAGCGCCACCGGTGTTATCCGGCGGCATCCGGACATCAAACTGCTGCGCCGAGAATCCGACATTGTCCCCCTCGCCGGCATACAGCTTGGCCTGCTCAATGCCATGTGGACGATTCTGAAACCCGGCGGCAGACTGGTATACGCGACCTGTTCGGTGTTCCCCCAGGAAAACCACCGTATAATTCAACGGTTCCGGAAACAGTGTGCGGACAGCATACTGGTAGAGCCGGAGGTGACCTGGGGCCACGACACCGGCGCAGGCCGGCAGCTGCTACCGAATCCTGACAGCCACGATGGCTTCTTCTACGCGGTACTGGAGAAACCCGAACCATGAAGATCCTGATTCTAGGCGCCGGCCAGGTCGGCGGTACCCTGGCCGAGAACCTGGCCAACGAAGCCAACGACATCACCGTGATCGACAGCGATGGCGCCCGTCTCCGGGAGCTGCAGGATCGGCTGGACATCCGGACCGTGCAGGGTAAAGCCTCATTCCCGACGGTGCTGCGACAGGCCGGGGCCGAGGACGCCGACATCCTGATTGCCGTCACCAACAGTGACGAAACCAACATGGTGGGCTGCCAGGTCACCAAGCTGCTGTACAAGACTCCGACCACCATCTGCCGGGTGCGTGCCAATGCCTACCTGGCCCGGTCCGAGCTGTTCTATCAGCGCGACAAGGAAAAGGACCTGGACAGCCTGCGCGGTTTTCCGATCGACGTCCTGATCAGTCCGGAACACCTGGTCACCAAGCACATTACCCGACTGATCGAATACCCGGGCGCATTGCAGGTGCTGGAATTCTCCAAGGGGCTGGTCCGGCTGGTCGCCATCCGGGCGACCCAGGGTGGTCCCCTGGTTGGCCATGAGCTGTCCTACCTGCGCACCCACATGCCCCGGATCGAGACCCGCGTTGCCGCGATTTTCCGCAAGGACCGCGCGATCATGCCCCAGGGCGATACGGTGATCGAAGATGGCGACGAGGTGTTTTTCATCGCCGGCGCCGACCACATCCGGTCGGTCATGAGCGAACTGCAACCGCTGGTGAAACCGTACAAGCGCATCTTCATCTGCGGTGGCGGCAATATCGGCCAGCGCCTGGCGAAAACACTGGAAAGCCGTTACCAGGTCAAGCTGCTGGAGCAGGATCACGACCGGTGTGTGATGCTCTCGGAAAACCTCCGCAAGACCGTTGTCCTGGAGGGCAATGCCGCCAACAAGGACATCCTGCTCGAGGAGAACATCGAAAACACCGACGTTTTCTGCGCGGTCACCAACGACGACGAAGCCAACATCATGGCATCGCTGCTGGCCAAACGGCTCGGAGCGCGCAAGGTCTTCACCCTGATCAACAACCCGGATTACGTCGATCTGATCCAGGGCGGCGACATCGACGTCGCCATCTCGCCCCAGCAGACCACCATCGGCAGCCTGCTTACCCACGTGCGGCGGGGCGATGTGGTGAACGTTCACTCACTGCGCCGGGGCGCCGCCGAGGCCATCGAGGCGATCGCCCATGGCGACCACCGTTCCTCAAAGGTGGTGGGCAAGCGGCTGGACGAAATCAACCTGCCGGAAGGCACCACCATCGGCGCCATTGTCCGCCATAACGAGGTGCTCATCGCCCACGACCACCTGCGGGTGCAGCCGGACGACCACGTCATCCTGTTCCTGGTGGACAAGTCCCGGGTCCGGGATGTGGAGAAGCTGTTCCAGGTGGGTCTGACCTTCTTCTAGCGCAAAATCAAAGGCGTGAATCGCACTTAGAAATACCGCTTTGGCAAGCGTATAATGCGCCTTTTTTCGGAGTGTCCCGAGGGAACAGCGGGGCGCCACACACAGACTGAATCAGCAGGCAATCGTCGTGACAGACAAGGCAACGAACAACTCCGCGCCGGATATCAAGACCTTCCAGGGTCTGATCCTGGCTCTGCAGAATTTCTGGGCGCAGCATGGCTGCGTGGTTCTCCAGCCCCTGGATATGGAAGTGGGCGCCGGCACCTTTCACCCGGCCACCTTCCTGCGTGCCATCGGCCCGGAGACCTGGAATGCCGCCTATGTTCAGCCCAGCCGTCGTCCCACCGATGGCCGTTACGGTGAGAATCCGAACCGTCTGCAGCATTACTATCAGTTCCAGGTAGTCCTCAAGCCCTCCCCGGACAACATCCAGGAACTGTACCTGGACTCCCTGCGCGCCCTGGGCCTCGATCCCCTGGTGCACGACATCCGGTTTGTCGAGGATAACTGGGAATCCCCCACGCTGGGCGCCTGGGGCCTGGGCTGGGAAATCTGGCTCAATGGCATGGAAGTCACCCAGTTCACCTACTTCCAGCAGGTGGGCGGCCTGGAGTGCTACCCCGTCACCGGCGAACTGACCTACGGGCTGGAGCGGATCGCCATGTACCTGCAGGGCGTCGACAGTGTCTACGACCTGGTCTGGACCGAAGGCCCGGACGGGGTCGTCACCTATGGCGACGTGTTCCACCAGCAGGAAGTGGAGATGTCCACCTACAACTTCGAACAGGCCGACACCGACTTCCTGTTCCACAGCTTCGATGTGCACGAGCGCGAAAGTGCCCGGCTGATCGAGGCCGGGCTACCGCTTCCGGCCTATGAACAGGTGCTGAAGGCGTCTCATACCTTCAACCTGCTGGACGCCCGCCACGCCATCTCGGTCACCGAGCGGCAGCGTTTCATCCTCCGTGTTCGCACCCTGGCCCGCGCCGTGGCCCAGGCCTACTTCGACAGCCGCCGCAAGCTCGGCTTCCCGCTGGCCCCGGAGGCCTTGCGCGAGGAAGTCCTGGCCGCCGCCAAAGCGGCCGATGAAAAGGCCAACGGCAAGAAGAAGGGCAAGAAAGCGAAGCAGGCACAGCAGGAACAGGGGAACGCATAATCATGGCTACACAGGATTTTCTGGTCGAACTGGGCACCGAAGAGCTGCCTCCCAAAGCGCTCAAAACTCTGTCTGACGCTTTTACCCAGGGCATCGTCAAAGGCCTGGAAGAGGCCGGCATCGAATTTGGCAAGGTCGAGTCCTTCGCCGCGCCACGCCGTCTGGCCGTTCGGGTACGGGATCTCGCGGATGCCCAGCCGGACAAGCCGGTGGAGAAGCGGGGCCCGGCGGTCAAGGCCGCCTTCGACGACGCCGGCAACCCGACCCGGGCACTGACTGGCTTCGCCACGTCCCTGGGTATTACGCCGGACCAGCTGGACACGCTGGAAACCGAAAAGGGTGCCTGGGTGGTCTACCGCACCGTGGAACAGGGCAGACCGACGGTCGAGCTGATGCCCGAACTGGTCGAACAGTCCCTGGCGGCGCTGCCGATTCCCAAACGCATGCGTTGGGGCGCTCACCGCACCGAATTCGTTCGGCCGGTCCACTGGGCGATTCTGTTGTACGGCAACACGGTGATCGACGCGCCGATCATGGGCCTGAAACCGGGCAACACCACCCGCGGTCACCGCTTCCATTGCCCGAAACCCCTCATCGTCCCGACCCCGAGCGATTACGAGGTCGTCCTCAAGCAGGAAGGCTACGTGCTTGCTGACTTCGCCGAGCGCCGCGAGCAGATCCGCAAAGGCGTTGCCGCCCTCGCGGAGAAGGAAGCCGGCGGGAAGGCCGTGATTGACGAAGACCTGCTGGACGAAGTCACCGCTCTGAACGAGTGGCCGGTACCGCTGATGGGGCGTTTTGAGGAACGCTTCCTGGAGGTACCTGCAGAAGCCCTGATCTCTTCCATGGAAGAGCATCAGAAGTATTTCCACGTGGTGGGCAAGGACGGGAAGATACTTCCGCTGTTTATCACCGTGGCCAACCTGGAGAGCAAGGATCCGGCACAGGTGATTGCCGGTAACGAGAAGGTGATTCGTCCCCGCCTGTCGGACGCTGCGTTCTTCTACGAGACCGATCGCAAGAGCCGCCTGGAAGATCGCATCGAATCGCTCAAGCCGATCGTGTTTCAGGAGAAGCTGGGTAGCCTGTACGACAAATCCGTTCGTGTGGCGGCCCTGGCGAAGAAGATCGCCGACGCCATCGGCAGCGATCCGGCCCTTGCCGAGCGCGCCGCCATGCTGGCCAAGACCGACCTGGTCACCGAGATGGTGCTCGAATTCACCGACCTTCAGGGCATCATGGGTCAGTACTACGCCGCCAACGACGGTGAGCATGAAGATGTCGCCCGGGCGCTGAACGAGCAGTACATGCCACGCTTCGCCGGCGACAGCCTGCCCACCACACTGACCGGCTGCGCCGTCGCCATCGCCGACCGGATCGACTCGCTGGTGGGCCTGTTCGGAATCAATCAGCCGCCGTCGGGCACCCGGGATCCGTTTGCACTGCGCCGGGCTTCCCTCGGGGTGCTTCGCATCATCATCGAGCGGGAGTTGCCGCTGGATCTTCAGACCCTGTGCGAATGGGCCGAACAGAACTTTACGGTACTGACCGAGCAGCAGACTGCCAGCACCGTGGTGGACTACATGCTCGAGCGTTTCCGCGCACACTACGAAGAGCAGGGTATTGGCGCCGAGGTGTACCTGGCGGTGCATGCCCGTCGCCCGACCCGGCCGCTGGATTTCGACCGCCGCGTGAAAGCGGTGGAAGCCTTCCGCCAGCTGCCGGAAGCCCAGGCGCTGGCCGGTGCCAACAAGCGGGTATCCAACATCCTGACCAAACAGGGCGGTGACAGCATCGGCGAAACCGTGGATCCGTCACTGCTGCAGGATGCCGGGGAGAAAACCCTCGCCGCGCAGGTGGACGAACAGGCCCGGAAAGTACTGCCGATGTTCGAGAAGGGCGATTACGCGAGTGCGCTGAGTTCACTCGCCAGCCTGAGGGAGCCGGTGGACACGTTCTTCGATGAGGTCATGGTCATGGCCGAGGACGATGCGGTTCGCAACAACCGGCTGGCGCTGCTCAATCGCCTGCGCAACCTGTTCCTGCGGGTTGCCGATATTTCCCTGCTGCCCACCGCTGGCTGATCCCCTGTCGGCGGGTGCCAGCCAGCGCTGGCGCCTGCCGACACGGCCTGTCCCCGTTTAGCTGCGCCAGAAATCCGGCGACAGCATCACAAAGACGCTCAACAGTTCCAGACGCCCCAGAATCATGGTGGCCATCAACACCCACTTGGCCGCGTCCGGCAGGCTCTGGAAATTCCCCGCCGGCCCGATGATGTCACCCAGACCGGGCCCGACATTTGTCAGGGCCGTCACTGCCCCCGAGAAACTGGTCACGAGATCCAGCCCCAACGCGCCCAGCATGGCTGTCACCACCGCCAGTGTCGCCAGGAAGATGAACGAGAAGGCGACGCTGGAAGCCACAATGTCGTCTCCGATGACCCGACCGTTGTAATTCCGGGCAAACACCGCATGGGGATGGAGCAGTCGACGCACCTGCTCCCGGAGCAGCAGCATGGACAACTGGAACCGGAAGATTTTCATCCCACCGGCGGTCGAACCGGAACAGCCGCCAACGAAGGTGATGAACAGAAAGATCACCACCGCAAAGGGCCCCCACATCGAATAATCGGTGGAGGCAAAGCCCGTTGTGGTCACCACCGAGGTAACGTTGAACAGGGCGTGGATAAAGGTAAAGAACGGATCAGCATGATCGTTGACCACGCGGTAAACCGTCAGCATGGCGGCCACGGCCACCAGCAGCACCAGGAAAAACCGCACCTGCTGATCCCGGAACAGGGGCTGTCGCTGGCCATGGATAAACCGGACGAACAGGAAAAAGGGCATGCCACCGATCGCCATGAACACCGTTGCCACCAGCAGGATACCCAGCGATTCGAATTGACCCATGGAGCTGTCTGACGTGGAGTAACCTCCGGTGGACACCGTGGTCAACGCGTGGTTGAGGGCTTCGAACAGGGTCATGCCCAGGAGCCAGTAGCTCAGCAGGCAGGCCAGGGTAATGCCCAGGTAAACGCCGACCAGGCTGCGGGCCAGACTGTTGGTGCGGGGCACCACCTTCTCGCTCCATTCCGACGACTCCGTCGCGAACAGCCGCATACCACCGATGCGCAGGAACGGCAGGATGGCCACGGCCATGCCGATGATCCCGATGCCGCCCATCCACTGCATCAGCGAGCGCCACAAAAGAATGTCATCCGGCATGGAATCAAGCCCGGTCAGTACC
The DNA here is from genome assembly GCF_000347775.1 of Marinobacter santoriniensis NKSG1. GTDB lineage: Bacteria > Pseudomonadota > Gammaproteobacteria > Pseudomonadales > Oleiphilaceae > Marinobacter > Marinobacter santoriniensis. The sequence goes on along the minus strand of NZ_APAT01000022.1, from coordinate 138,792 downwards.
GTGGAGCCGGTCGTTGTGACACCTGAGATACTCTCGAAAAACGCATCCGTAATGGTGAGGTTCATGCCGCTCAACAGCAGAGGGAGACTGGAAAACAGGGGAATGATCACCCAGGCCGACACCGTGAGCATGAACATCTGGCGCTGCTTGAGGGCATGCTTGCGCCTGCCCGACACCGACAGTGCCACCACGCCGATGACAAAACAGACGGACGCGGATTTGACGAACGCCAGCCAGTCCGATGTTTCGCCAAACATCAGGAGGTTAACCGGAAGGGTCATCAGGAAGCTGAGCAGTATCAGCAGAAACCCGAGGATCTGAACGATCGGGAGAATACTCACCGCAAATCGGACTCCACATGGCGCCAGGGCAGGGAAAACGGGCAAGTTATACACTTTTTGCCGATCAATTCCTACCCAATTGCTCCCACCGTCCGCGGGCCAGCGGCGACACAGGTCATCCCCGCTGGAATCTGTTACTGTTCCGGAAACGCCGATTCCAGTGAGACCGGGAGGTCCCGACCATGCAAAAAAAGCAACAGATCGTGGTGATCGGCCTGGGCGTGTTCGGAGAAACCATCGCCCGGGAACTGACCCGCCTTGGCCACGACGTGCTGGGTATCGACAACAACGAACAGGTGGTCGATCGCCTGTCCGAGTGCATCACCCACGCAGTGATCGCGGACGTCACCGACGAGCAGGCGATCGAGGAACTCAGTATCGCCGATTACGACGTCGCGGTGCTGGCGATCGGACGCAACTTTGAGGCAACCATCCTCGCCACCATGCACCTGCAGAACATTGGCCTCCGGAAAATCTGGGCCAAGGCCCTGACCACCCAGCACCAGAAGATCCTCCAGCGCCTCGGAGTCCACCGGGTTATCGCCCCGGAATACGAGATGGGGGTGCGGATCGCCCAGGAACTCAACTACCCGAATGTCCTTAACTATATCGGCCTGGGCGACGGCGATTACGTGGTTGAAATCGAAGGTGGTGAGGCCCTGGACGGCCACACCATGGAGGATATTCTGGAAAAAACCGGCGCCAACATTACCGCGCTGGTGATCAAACGCAGTACCAGCGTCCATCACGCCCCGGGGCATGCCTTCCAGATCAAGAAGGGCGATCACCTGGTACTCGGCGGTCAACTCGAGGAATTCCGTAAAATCGAGAGTTACCTGTAACCGGCCATGAGACTCCAGACCCGGGACCTGCTCCCCATTTCGCCCCGCGCCGGCCGTATGGGTCCGAAGCGCATCAGCCCGCCCGGCCTGCTGATCGAGGGCTTCTGTATCCTCATCGTCCTGGGCACCTGTCTGTTAAAGCTGCCCTGGGCAACCGAGATCCCGGTCACCTGGCTGGAGGCCGCGTTTACCGCGACGTCTGCCGTCACCGTGACCGGTCTCACCGTGGTCGACACCGCCACCGAGTACACCCTGTTCGGCCAGATTGTTATCCTGCTGCTGATTCAGCTTGGTGGACTGGGCCTGATGACATTCGCCGTTCTGACGGCGATGGCGCTTGGCTTCAAGCTGGGCCTTCGCCACCACCTCGCCGCTCAGGAAGCCTTTAACGAGATTACCCTGAGCACCACCAAGAGTGCCGGCACGTCCATCGCCATCTTTGCGCTGTCGGCGGAAGCCATTGGCCTGGTGATACTCGCCTTTTACTTTGTACCCGAGAAAGGCTGGGCCGACGGGCTTTACCAGGCCCTGTTCTATAGCGTGTCGGCGTTCAACAACGCCGGATTCGCCCTATCCCCGGACAGCCTGAGCGCCTATGTGGACAATGCCGGCGTCACCCTGACCGTCACCGGACTCTTCATCATTGGTGGGCTCGGGTATCTCGTCGCCCGGGAAGTCTTTGAAAACCGGGGGTTCTCGGGGCTGTCCATGTTTTCCCGGCTGATCCTCACCAGCACCCTTGTGATCAACCTCGCCGCCATGGCCCTGTTCCTCCTGCTGGAATATGGCAACCCGGGTACCCTCGGCGCCCTGGACAGTGTTGGTGACAAGCTGCTGGCGGCCTGGTTTCAGGCCACGACGACCCGGACCGCCGGTTTCAATTCAGTGGACATCGGCGCTCTCACGGCCGGTACCTCCGTGCTGTTCCTGCTTTTGATGTTCATCGGCGGCGCACCGAACTCCACCGCCAGCGGCATAAAACTGTCCACCTTCCTGGTTTTGCTCTCGGCCACCCGCGCCTTTCTGAAGGGCAACCTCACCGCCACCATGGGCCGCCATTCCCTGTCCCGGGAAACCGTCCTGAAGGCGCTCGCAGTGACCACCCTCGCCATGGTGGTCATCTTCCTGGGGGTGCTGGGACTGAGCATTTCTGTCCAGGGCGACTTCCTGGATATTGCCTTCGAAGTGGTATCCGCCTTTGGCACTGTGGGACTCTCGAGGGGCATCACCAGTGAGCTGGGGGCGCCCGGTCAGCTCATCATCATGGTGATCATGCTCGTCGGACGGGTGGGGCCACTGACCCTCGGCTATATGCTGACCATGCGTCGGAAATCCCTGATCCGCTATGCCACCACCGAAATTCCGGTGGGCTAGTCCGTACAACTCGCAGGATGAATTTCATCTTCAGGCGTTACGGGGGCTGGTAAAAGAAGATCGAATCCGTATAATACCGGCCGTTGTTCGGCGTGTGGCGCAGCTTGGTAGCGCACTTCGTTCGGGACGAAGGGGTCGCAGGTTCGAATCCTGCCACGCCGACCATTATCCCGCTTTGTTTTCCTTAGGCTCGGCTTGACACTTTGGGCCGCCCGAAACACCTAACTGTCTTTTTATCACCCTGCTCGTGTTGACGTGGCTGCATGCTGTCGTCGAGGCCTCGGTGAGTATGCCCAACTTTTCCGCATAATATCCAGCCGTCCCGGGGTGTTCAGCCGCAGGACCTGAGTCGCCATCTCGTCGTTCTTTACTTTCCAGATCTCGTTATCCATGTCCCGCCAGTAACGGGGCGGTCGGTGGGTTTGGCGATCGTGTTCGGCCGTCACCGGGTCGTTAGGCCGGTGTTCTTCCCAAAGGGGGGTGTCCGGCAGTGGCCGGCTGGTGTCCATAAAGTTCTGGAACATATCCCACAGGGCGTAGCATTCCTCGGGGCTGGTTTTGCCGATCAGGGTACCGATGGGGATCAGGATGTTGCGATACCGGTTTGCCAGGTACAGGGTGTGCACCACCCCGCCGCCGTGAATCAGCTCGTTGGAGGTGTAGGCATCAAACTCGTAAAACGGCGCGGTTTCTTCGTCCGGCTGGCCGGTTTTGCCCCAGGTGCCTTTTTTGTCGTAGTGGAACACGGTCACCAGGCCGGTGCGGCGATTGAGTTCCCACAGGGGGCCCTTGTCCGGCTTGATGAGCCACCGGGGGAAGAGCTTGAACAGGGCGGTGGGGATGAGGTTGCAGGCGATTAAAGGACCTAAAAACGTTGCTAATATTGGGAGAAATGCGAGAAGTGTCGCCCCAAACGGCTCACCCTTTGGCCGAATATGGAGATGGCCTGCGAACCCCAAGGCGAGTGGGAACATCATAAAGGCGATGATAATGGGATTGCCAAACGCTTTGAAAAACAACAGGATGCGTGTTCTCAGTGCCGCTGTCGCATGGCGGTAGCGCTGATGGTCAATGCGCTGATGAGTCTGCAGGTCTCCGAAGGGAGTTGGATTCTTCTCGAACTTCCGGAGCATTTCGGGACGGTTTCGCCGTCGAATGATCTGTGGCACGACATCCTCTGTGTGGCCCCAGGGCAGTTTTCGGTCCGCTTTTCGGTTAAACCAGGGCAGTGCCGGATTGGCGCCCGGTGCAGGGCGCTTCTGCTGGGGGAGGTGTTCGGAATCATAGGCCTTCGGGCCGTAGTATCCCGATGCAGGTTTATCGGTTGTCATCCCGTGGCTCCCGGGCTGCTGAATTCATTGATCCAGAAAAGCTGCTTCTTATCGCTGAAGTCTGGTTCCGTATGCTCACTATCTTTGCCGTCGAAAATGGTTGAATCCTTGGGTGGCGGTGCCGGAAACGCGAGTTCCCGGATGCCCGTTTCCACACGGATTTGGGCCTTTGGCAGCCAGGAGTAACTCACATTGTGAGTGCTGAAAGGGATGCCAAGGAATTTGGTCGTTTCTGTATGGTTAGAGGGTGTTCTAACAATGTATTCGTAGCCATCCGGCGTAGCACCCTCCCGGAGAATGTAGCTTTGCAGTTCGGTGTCAGGAACCGGCTGAGGGGCCAATGGAACCGAGTGGTTGCTGTCCTGTTTAACCCGGTGGCTGAGCAGTTGAAGCTTGAAAGTCATTTGTTGTTCAGTGAAGCCGGTCAAGCCTGGCAGATTGCTCTGAAGCCGGATGAGGTGTGTTGCCTGGGCAAAATCATGATTGTCCAGCCCCTGGCGTTTCAGCGCTACGCGGGTGGTTTCCGGAATCGGGTACATAGTGACCCGCACCTGAGAGAGCAGGTAGACCAGCCGGTACCAGGCTTCCAGGGCATTGTTGTCGCCTTGCAGATGCGGCAATCCGTTATGTTCACCGAAGGGGCCGTTCTTCAGCCAGTTCTCTATGGGTTCGTCTTCGTAGAGTGCGACAAGTACCGCACCACCAAGGATCAGGCAGAGGCCGGCCCAACCCAGAGGGCCCATGCCAAGCAGAGTGAGTTGGGCGGGTACCATTGCGGAGAGTGTTGTCACCACGCCACCCACAGTAACAATGCCATGGCCGAGAGCTGCCTGATCGCCAGTGTTTATGGCGTAGATCGTGTCAGACAGGCTGACACCCGTGAGGGCCAGCCCCCCAATACCACCGAGCAGCATTTTTACGGTCAACGCTTTTGCACCGAAGAACTGGGCGATAGCGGTGGCGGCTTGGTTTTCGAACTCATAGCTGAGAGCTTCGGCGATTCTTCGTTTGAGGGCTTCATTCGCAAACCTTTCTGACAAAAGAATTGCCGCTAACGCTCCGCCGTACCCAGAAGACAATAGGCCAGAAATAGCTCGATAATCGCTGCGTTCGCGGGATGTTCTCTTCAGAGAACCAAACGCATTCGCAACATTAACCCCCTCAATAGCCAACACCAGAAACGGCAACGCCGGTGTATTCAGTACCCGATGCAACCGGCTTCGTTCGGCCGCGTTAAGAATCATCCGGTGTGCCCTCGCCTCACCTTCGAGCTTGCGAATGTCCGCATTGATATCCCGAATCCGGCCGCCGGTCTGTTTCAGTTCGTCCACTACCTGATTGTACCGGTTCTGGGCAGCGTGGAGCCTCGCCCTGAGCTCTTCGTGAGTGCCGTTGGCCTCAGCCAGGGCCCGGCGCGCCAGGGTCAGGGTATTCTCGGCCCGGGTCAGGGCCTGAATAGCCTGGGTGGTGGGCTTATCCCGGCTCAGTACCCAGACCAGAGCCTTGCCTGCGGCGGGTGTTTCCAGATTGTAGCGTGTGCCGTCTGGCCGCAGGTCTTCCAGGCCGAGTACGTATTTGCCCTCGGCAATGGCGTCGCTCAGGGGCATTCGCCTCAAATCGGGCAACATCTCCGGCATGGCCCGGCGCAGGCCTTCCATGGGGTTCGCCATGGAGGCAATGCGCTGGGCCATCAGGCGTTGCTGGATGGCTTGCCGGGTTTCCGCGTGCTGTTGCTCCAGGCGGGCGCTGGCTTCATCAAAGTCTTTGAGGGCTCTGGCAGTTTCCTGCTCTTTCTGAAGCGCCTCGTTGCTGTTGAGCCTCATCCATTCCCGGCTGGCCGTGTCGAGTTCGGCTTCCAGAGCTGCCCGTTGCTGGGACAGGCGGGCCTGTTCGTCGGTCAGGTTCTGGAGTTGTCGGTCGTTATTCTCCAGCGCCGCCATGGCGGAACGGATGGACTGGTGCAGTTCGCTGTGGGAGCTGTCCAGCGCCTTCAAGCCGGAGTTCATGCCGGCGAGCATCAGTGTGGTCCGTGCGCCACTTTGAATATCGTCAGCCAGCCGAAGACCTTCCACCGTCAGTATTTCACTGCCATCCTCCGGCAAATCCCGCTTTTCCAGGGCGGCGAGGGCGGTGCCCCGGAATACACCTGTGCCATCGTTGGGGTCCGGCGTTTCCGGGGGCTGGTAGGGTTCGGTTTGGCTGTCAGGTGTAATTTGCGGCCACAACATACGGGCGAGAGACACTTCGTCTCGCGAGGCGCTGGCGGCTGCCTGTTCGGTACAAAGCGACCGCACCCAGGCCTTGCCGTCGCTATCCGGGCTGGGCTGGCTGTGTTCCGGGTCCAGTGGGTCCTGCTTGCAGGCAGGTTCCAGGGTGTCGCTGATAAAGTGCCCGGCGCAGCGGAAAGCGCCGGCATAGTCAAAGCCTTCGGAACTGAACAGGTCGGCCAGGGCTTGTTGGTAGGGCTGGCGTTTCAGACATTGCAGCAGTTCGGCCTGGGCCAGTGTGAGGTAGTGTTGCCCCAGGGTGCGCTCTTCGGTCATCAGTACGCGGCGAATTTTTTGCCGGCCATTGGAAGGCACTGCCAGGCTGTATTTAAACAGAGGGTTCTTCTGGCGACCGATCCGGCCCGGCAGGATGATCTGGTTCACCAAAAGGGCATTTTCCAGTTGCGGATTCTTGCGGGCCTTCCCGGTAGACAGGTTCAGCAGATGCCGGGCGGTGTTGATGCGTGCCTGCTGGTGCCGCATCTCGTAAAAATGATCTTCAACGCGCAGGCCACACACGCCCCGGGTTCTTAAATCTTCAAGGGCGTCTGGCTGGCAATCACCGGTTCGCCATTCCTCGTAGCTGAAGGGCCGTTGCGGTGGGGTTTCACCGGCCCGGTCCAGATCCTTTTGAATCACAATGCCGAGCGCAGCAGGCTCAGGGTGTTCAAAGGGTGCCAGGGGCGCAGTGCGCTCACCGGCATTCCACTCTTCATAAAGGCTGGCGGCCATATCCAGGGCTTTGCCGGCGTAGGTGTCGGTGGTATCGGCCAGGTATTCCCAGGGCCGCTCAAACTGCCATTCTTTGGCAGGGGCCCTGGGTCTTTGCGCTTCGACTTTGTCCAGACGGAACACGGTTCGCCTGGCGGCATCCGGCCAGCGGGCAAAGCCCATCTGGGGTTGATCTGCCGGGTACAGGTCCCGGAACTGACTGCATCGGTAATGGCGGAGCCCGGAATCGTTCTGCAGGCAATTCAACCGTGCCGCAGAGAGCGGGGATTCGCTGAAGGCGGCTTCCAGGGACTGATCCTGCCCGTCAAGGCGAATGGGAACCCAGATATCCGTCAGATGTTTGCCGACGGTGGGGCGGCGGTCATCGGTAAACTGGCCGTCTTCCGTGCGATGGTCCGCCAGCCTCACATCGCGGAATTGCGGCCGGTTGCCTTCCCAGGCGATTTGCAGCTCTCGCCAGAGTGCGCCGTTTCGGAACAGATAGAGGAATCCAGGGCGGGCCAGAGCCGGCCAGGTCAGGTGCTTGCCCTCGTGATCCATTCCCCGCACCCAGGCCATGGGCGCTGCAGGCATAAGGATGTTGGCAGAGATTTTGGAATGGATGCTCTCGGGCGCCGGAGTATCCGTGAGCGGTAAGTGAATCGGCGCACCCGATTCTACATCAACTTCCAATACCGCCCGGCTGGCAGGCTGGTTGTGCCAGGGCCAGATGTGCAGGGAGGATTCACCGTCTCGACCGCGCGCAGCCAGCTTTTCTGGATGCCATCCGGCAGGCGCCGTTCAACCCCGGGGAACGGAGATTCTGCAGTCTGAAAAACCACTGGGCGCTGTCCGTTACTGTGGTTTGTGCCAAGCACGGCAACAATGAAATCACAGAAGGTGCAGGGTGGGCCGTCTGAAAGGCGGCTATGGGCCAGGTTGCTCATGGCTGACGTTCCTTATCAATGGGTGAGCGAAGCTTCCTGCTTCGATGCCGCCAGATTCTATAAGGCCCGATGATTGATGTCACACCAGCGATCCTGTTCGCCCTGTATTTTTGATCTTCGACGAGGCCAACGTTGGCCTGGCTCTCTGCCCGGAAGGGCGATGGCCGTCAGGAAAGCAACTGCCATATCCTTGATAAGTCTGCTAACGTTCTCCCGTAAGACTGTCGCGGAGGGATACATTGAACAAGGCCACGGAGTTCAAGTCCGGCAATTTTGTATTTCTGGCAGAACACGACGGGTTATTCGTCGAGCTGGCCGAATCCGCCGAGCGTGCCTTTGCCAGCGACCCCAACACCACCCTGATCAAACTCCGCCAGCTGGGCGAAGCCTTGGCGCAGCATCTGGCCGCGCTCTCCGGCATCGAATTTGATGAACAGACCAGCCAGGCCGAATTGCTCTATCGCCTGAACCGCGAATTGCGCCTGGAACCGCAGATCAAAGAGCTGTTCCATATCCTGCGGATTGAAGGCAACAAGGCCACACACCAGTTCCGTACCCGGCACAAGGAAGCGATGGATGGCCTGAAAGTGGCTCGGGCCTTGGCTATCTGGTTTCACCGTTCCTTTGGCAAAGCCGGTGCCAGCTTCAAGCCTGGCCCCTTTGTGCCGCCCGCCGATCCCAGCGCCGAGTTGCGCCAACTCCAGGGCGATATCGAAAAGCTGCGCCACGAACTGCAGCACGCCAACATGGCGCTGGACAGCAGCCACCAACTGAGCCAGCTCATTGAAAAAGAGAAGGCCGAATACGAAGCCCTGGCCGTGGCCATGGATGAAGAGTCCCGCGCTCTGGCCGCGCAGGCCCACCAGCACGAACAGGCCCTGAGCCAACAGCAACAGGCTTACGAGCAAAAAATCAAAGCCCTGCAGCAACAGCTCTCAGAGCAGGGCGAGCAGACCGTTACCCAACAGCGCCAGCAGGTGGCCAAACAGACCAAAGCTGCCACAGATACCCTGGTACTGAACGAAGAACTCACCCGCATCCTGATCGACCAGCAATTACAGGAAGCCGGGTGGGAAGCCGACAGCCAGGAGATCACCTTCCAGAAAGGCGCCCGTCCGGAGAAAGGCACCTATCGTGCCATCTCCGAATGGCCCACCAATCACAACGGCAAGACGGGCCGGGCGGATTATGTACTGTTTGTTGGTCTTACGCCCATCGCGGTGGTGGAAGCCAAGAAAGAAAACACCAACGTCGCCGGCAAGATCCGCCAGGCAGAGCGCTACAGCAAAGGCCTGACAGTTGAGACGCCTTTGATCGGTGCCTGGGAGCTGATGGGCCGCACGATCGCCTGGCCTGCCGATGAAAGCGGCCACTACCACGTACCCTTTGTATATTCCTGCAACGGCCGGCCCTTCGTACCACAACTGGCCGAACAGTCGGGCACATGGTTCCGGGATGTGCGCGAACCCAGCAACCTGCGCCGGGCACTGCCGCAGTTCCATACCCCGGGCGGCCTGCTGGATCTGCTAGAACGGGACAAGGAAAACGCTGAAAAGCTTTTAAAGGAAGAACCCTTCGGTTATCTGAAACTGCGGGATTATCAACAGAACGCCATTGTCGCCACCGAACACGCCCTGACCCAGGGCGTGCGCACCGCGCTTCTGGCCATGGCCACCGGTACCGGAAAAACCCGAACCATCATCGGGTTGATGTACCGGTTCCTGAAGGCCGAGCGCTTCCACCGTATCCTGTTTCTGGTAGACCGTACCGCCCTGGGTCAGCAGGCCATCGATGCCTTCAACGAAGCGCCGCTGGAGCAGAACCACACTCTCAGCAAGATATACAACGTCGCCGAGCTGGGCGACATGGCGGCGGAAGCGGAAACCCGCGTTCAGGTGGCCACCGTGCAGGCCATGGTCAAACGCATCTTCATGAGCGACAACCCGCCGCCCATTGACCAGTTTGACTGCATCATCATCGACGAAGCCCATCGGGGCTACACCCTGGACCAGGAAATGACCGAGGGCGAACTGGCCACACGGGACACTAGCCAGTACCTTTCCAGCTACCGTCGGGTACTGGACTATTTCGACGCGGTGAAAATCGGCCTCACCGCCACCCCGGCCAAGCACACCAGCGAGATTTTCGGCAAACCCGTGTACACCTACTCCTACCGGGAAGCCGTGGCCGACGACTGGTTGATCGATCACGAACCGCCCATCCGCTACGAAACCCTACTTACCCAGAACGGCATTACCTTCGAGAAGGGCAAGCCCGTCGAAGTCATCAACACCCAGACCGGGGAAGTGGACACCACCGAACTGGAGGACGAACTCAGCTTCGAGGTGGATACTTTCAATCGCCGGGTCATCAACGAGAACTTCAACCGGGTGATCTGCGAACAGCTGGTGCAGGAACTGGCCCCCTTCGGCGATGAGAAAACCATGATTTTCTGCGCCACTGACCTGCACGCAGATATGGTAAAAAGCCAGCTTGATAAAGCCTTCAAGGATTTGTACAACGGCCAGTACAACGAAGCCGCCGTCGCCAAGATCACCGGCCAGAGCGACAAGGTCGACCGGCTCATCCGCCGCTACAAGAACGAACGCTACCCAAGCATCGCCATCACCGTAGATCTGCTCACCACCGGCATCGACGTACCGCGCATCTGCAACCTGGTATTCCTGCGTCGGGTGCGCTCACGCATTCTGTACGAACAGATGATCGGTCGCGCCACCCGCCGGTGCGACGAAATAGGCAAGACCGTGTTTCGCATCTACGACCCGGTGGACATTTACGCCGCCCTGCAGAGTGTGAACACCATGAAACCCCTGGTGAAAGATCCCGATATCACCCTTGAGCAGTTGGTGGACGAACTAACGGATGACGACAAACTGGAAACCGCATTCAATAGCCCCGGGGAACAACCCGATGAAAGCCAGGCCAACGTGGTCCTCAGCCAGCTCAGCCAGAAACTCATGCGGGTACTGCGCAAGGCGGACAAAAAAGCCGAAAACAATCCGCCGCTAAAACAGAAACTGGACGAGCTGCACCAGAGCTGGGGCGTGGAACCCAAATCCCTGCACCATCACCTGCATAAACTCGGGCCCCGGCAGGCTTCCGCGTTCCTCAAAACACACAGCGCCCTGCTGAACCAGTTGGCTGAGGTAAAGTCCCTCGTGGGCAGCAAATACATGCCGCTGATCTCCGATCACGAAGACGAAATTCGCGAACGCTTCCAGAGCTACGGCGAGCACGACAAGCCAGAAGACTATCTGGAAAGCTTCAACGCCTTCATCAAAGAACAGCTCAACCAGTCCGCGGCGCTGGCGGTGGTGGTCAACAAACCCCGGGATCTCACCCGGGAACAGCTCCGGGAAGTAAAACTGCTGCTGGACAGCCACGGCTACTCCGAAGCCCGCCTGCAAAGCGCTGTGCGCAACCAGACCAGCAAGGACATCGCCGCCAGCATCATCGGCTATATCCGACGCGCCGCCCTGGGCGAGCCGCTGATTCCCTTCGAACAGCGCGTGGCCGAAGCCATGGACCGCATCCTTACCCAGCACAACTGGACCCCGAATCAGCGCAAATGGCTGGAACGCCTGGCCAAGCAACTGGTGCACGAAGTGATCATCGACCGGGAATTTGTAAATCACCGCTTTGCCGACGACGGCGGGGCAAAACAGATGGACAAGGTGCTGGGGACTCAGCTGGATACGGTGCTGGAGGAGCTGAATGAGGCGATGTGGCCGGAGCGGAGTGCATGAGCAGCCAACACAACAACAAATTAAGTTGATAAATTAACCTCTAATTCCCATAATCAACAAAATTTCGCTTATTTTGAAATAATATGATCATTTCCCTACGTTTTAAAAACTTCTATAGCTTCTCGGACGCAACTGAGCTTAGCTTTGCTATGGGAAAAAAGCCGGCACCAACGGGCTACGATATCAACCTCCCTGATCGTCGGCTGAACAAGGTCATCGGTGTCGTAGGACCGAATGGCTCTGGCAAGACTAACTTTATTAAGCCACTGGCGTTCCTGAGTTGGTTTGCCTGTGACTCTTTTCTGAAGCTTGAACCAGAAAGCGACGTAGTCTACCAGACCCACATGCTGCACAGTGGCGCAGATACCGAGTTCGAACTCAATTTCCTAATTGGGAATTCTGAATACCGATATCTTCTGATACTGAACAATCGCCGGGTCAAGAAGGAAGTTCTCTCTGTCAGGACCAGTAGCCAATTCAGCTATCTGTTCAAAAGGGAAAAGACTGAAGACGGTTTTCTATTCCGGGAAAAGGGCTTCCCATTTCCCGCCACCAAGGCTCGCTCACTACGCGACAACGCTTCCTTATTAGCAGCAGCACACAGCTACGATATTCAGGAAGCAAAACCCGTCATCGATTTTTTTCGACGAATAAACAGCAATGTAGTCTACCGAGGTCGTGCACCCTTTAACGCATCAGACCTTATCCGAGTAGCCAAAAACTATCACGAAGACCTCGAACTGAAAGAACGAATGGTCCGGGCTATTCAAGAATTCGATCTTGGCCTCCGTGGGGTCGATATCGAGGAGCAACAGGCCACTACACCTGACGGGAAAACCGAAACAGTGTATGTTCCTGTGGGTTTGCACCGGGATGCTAATGGTAAGGAGTTTCGGCTGTCATTCTTCGACGAATCCAACGGTACCCAATCTGCTTTTGTCGTACTAGAGCATGTTCTTAAAACACTGTGCCGGGGTGGTTGCGCCGTTATCGATGAGATCGACAATGACCTGCACCCACACCTGATCCCCAGAATTCTGGATTGGTTCCGCTTTGAACACACCAATCCAAACAACGCGCAACTGATCTTCAGTTGCCACACGCCGGAGATACTCAACCGCCTTCAGAAGCATCAGGTTTATCTCTGTGAAAAGCACAATCAACACTCCGAGGCATGGCGACTGGATGAGATGGAGGGCCTCCGGGCCGATGACAATCTCTATGCCAAATACATGGCGGGCGCATTAGGAGCGGTACCGGAAATTTGAGGAGAACATGGCGAAAGGACGCAGTAAACGAAAGGCCCTTGTTCAAACCACATTATTAGTTGTGGGGGAAGGCGCAGACGACAAAGCCTTTATTACCCACATGAAACAGATTTTCTGCCCACGGGGCAGTGGGAGAAGGGCAAAAGTTGAAGCAGGCGATGGCGGCTCCCCCGGCAATATCATTACCAATGCCGTTCGAAGTTTTCGTGGTGAAGACTATGACCACAGGATTCTGGTGTTAGATTCTGATGTCCCGCCAACGGAACAAGACCGGAGGAAAGCAAAGTCCAACGGCTATACTATTATTCTATGGTCACCAACCTGCCTAGAGGGAGCCCTTTTGGATGTATTGGGTGAGCCGGTCAGAGAACATGAATCGGCAAGCTCTCTGAAAAAGCGGCTCCATCCTGCACTGGACGGCGCGCACACAAGCAGTGATGCCTATCAGAGACTTTTTCCTGAACCAGTACTCACAGCAACCACAAACAAATCTGTTGTGTCCCTACGACAAACGCTACGGCAAGAAGCAAACTGCACGACATGTTAAGAAAACCCGCTTTTCTTAACATGTCCCCCGCAACGTGCAAAGATTTTGGCATTTTTTATACATGAGGCGCTAACGAAAACGGCGCGTCTCTCAAAGGATCCCCCATGACCAACAACGACATCGTCCAGAAACTCTGGAACCTGTGCGACGTTCTGCGGGACGACGGCATCAACTACTCCGACTACGTTACCGAACTGGTGCTGCTGCTGTTTATCAAAATGGTCCATGAGAACACCGAAGCCGGCACCCTGAAAAAGCACCCGCTGCCGGAGGGCTGCCGGTGGACGGATATCAACGGCAAATCCGGCATCAACCTGCTGAATGACTACAAACGCATCCTGCTCAGCCTGTCCACCGGCAAGGATGGCGAGGGCAATCGGGTACACGACGACCCGCTGATCAGTGCCATCTACGCCGATGCCCAGACCCGCCTGCGGGAGCCGCGCCATCTGGAACAGATGATCAAGACCCTGGACCAGATCGACTGGTTCAGCGCCCAGAAAGACGGCCTGGGTGACCTGTACGAAGGCCTGCTGGAGAAGAACGCCAACGAAACCAAATCCGGTGCCGGCCAATACTTCACGCCCCGTGCCCTGATCAACACCATGGTACGCTGCCTGAAACCGCAACCGGGCGAACGCATCCAGGACCCGGCCGCCGGCACCGCAGGCTTTCTGATTGCCGCCCACGAATACATCAAAAGCCGGACCGACGACCTGTACGAACTGAGCGACAAAGACAAAACCTTCCAGACTACCCGGGCTTATGTGGGCATCGAACTGGTGCCCGGCACCCGCCGGTTGGCCCTGATGAACTGCCTGCTGCACGGTATGGAAGGGGATGCCGAGGGCATTGTGCACCTGGGCAACGCCCTCGGCCAGACCGGCGCCGGGCTGGAAAAGGCCGACGTCATCCTCGCCAACCCGCCCTTCGGCACCAGCAAAGGCGGCGATGCCAGCATCACCCGGGATGACCTGACCTACAAAACCAGCAACAAACAGCTGGCCTTTTTGCAGCACATCTACCGCAACCTCAAACCCGGTGGCCGCGCCGCCGTGGTATTGCCGGATAACGTACTGTTCGAGGCCGGCGTGGGCACCGACGTGCGCCGGGACCTGATGCACAAGTGCAACCTGCACACCCTCTTGCGCCTGCCCACCGGCATCTTCTACGCCCAGGGCGTGAAAACCAACGTGCTGTTCTTCACCAAGGGCAGCACCACGGACAAATACCAGGAAGAACACTGCACCGAGAACGTCTGGGTCTATGACCTGCGTACCAACATGCCCAGCTTCGGCAAACGCACGCCCTTTGGCGACGCGCACCTGAAGCCGTTTGAGGATGTATACGGCGAGAACCCCAACGGCGACAGCGAGCGCAAGGAAGGTGAATACAGCTTCCACTCCGACGCCATCGACCTGCCGGAGCACAGCGACGAAAACGAAGGCGTCGACCCCCGCCTGGCCCACAGCCGCTGGCGCAGTTTCAGCCGCCAGTGGATTGCCGAGCACAAGGGCGACTCGCTGGATATTTCCTGGCTGAAGGACAGTGACAGTGTCGATGCCGCCAATCTGCCGGAGCCGAGTGTGTTGGCGGGTGAGGCGATGGGGGAACTGGTGCAGGCGCTGGGTGAGTTGGATGCGTTGATTCGGGAGTTGGGGGCTGAGGAGGAGGCCGATGGGGCTCGGGTGCTTTTGGGGGAAGTGATGGGTGAGGCTGGAAAATGAGCCTGCTTCAAACTCCAGACAACTGGAACTCTGAACTCCTCGAGAACCTTCTTGTTCACATCATTGGTGGAGATTGGGGAAAAGATCCTGATCACCAAGAAAAAGACTATCAAGCCGTCGCGTGTATTCGAGGCTCCGAATTCAGAAACTGGTCCAAAGAAAGTGGTCGCACTGCGGTCCTCCGCAAAGTGAAAGCAAACAGCCTAGATAAACGTTCATTGCTTCCAGGGGATATTCTTCTCGAAATCTCCGGAGGCGGCCCAGATCAACCGGTGGGACGTACTGTACTCATTAACCAAGCTGTCCTAGATCAATTCGATATACCAGTCGTTGGAACTAACTTTCTGAGACTCCTGCGTCCGTCAGCGGCTCTAGATCAGCGATTCTTGAATAAATATCTGGAATTGTTCTATAGCTCGGGAGAAGTCATCAAATACCAAGGAGGGAGCAATAATCTCAGAAATCTGAAGTTCAAAGAATACTCGCAGATTTCCGTGCCGGTGCCCCCCCTGGCCGAACAAAAAGTCATCGCCGACAAACTCGACACCCTGCTGGCCCAGGTGGAAAACACCAAAGCCCGCCTCGAACGCATCCCGCAAATCCTCAAGCGCTTTCGCCAGTCCGTGCTGGCTTCGGCGGTGAATGGGCGGTTGACGGAGGAGTGGCGTGCGCTCCATGACTTTGAGGAAGATTCATGGTCTTCAATGCCACTGAAGAACATTGCGGAAGTTCTCGACCCGAACCCTTCCCATAGATATCCGAAGCCTGAATTTGGAGGCATACCAATTCTCTCTACGCAGCAATTTGCTGGTTACTCTGGGTGGACAACGGATAAGGCCAAGCAGGTCAGCCGTGACTTTTTCGACGAGCGGAAAGGTAAGTGTGGTTTCTATGAAGACGACATAATTTTTGCGCGAAAAGGCCGTTTGGGGCTGGCTCGATTTGCACCAAAAGGTTTCGATTATGTATATAGTCACACGGTGTTTATCGTCAGGCCACGTAGAAATGTAAGCCCATCATTTCTTTTGTGGTCACTCCGACCCGATTCTGTGGTCGATTATCTGTTAATGGCGATGAACTCTAATACAGGCGTACCCACGCTTGGGAAGGGGGTGTTTGAGAAGATGGAGGTCAACGTTCCGAGTCCGGAGGAACAAACCGAAATCGTCCGCCGGGTAGACCAGCTCTTCGCCCACGCCGACCGCATCGAACAACAGGTCAACAACGCTCTGGTCCGTGTCAACAATCTCACCCAGTCCATCTTGGCCAAGGCCTTCCGGGGTGAACTCACCGAGCAATGGCGCAAGGATAACCCAGAGCTGATCAGCGGGGAGAACAGTGCGGAGGCGTTGCTGGAGAGGATCAAGGCGGAGCGGGCGGCAATGAAGCCGGTGAAGAAGACTCGAAGCAAACAAGCTACCGTTTAGCTTCTCTCTGAACTACTCTTTAGAATTCAGTATGTTAAAAATAATCTGAGAAAAAGGCGACACGATGCAACACGGACGTTATCGGCATTTTCCGTCAAGGACACTTGACAACAGCGGGCCTGACTACCAAACTTCGCAACACATCCGCCCCTTGGCAGTAAGCCCCCTCACACATCCGGAGGGTGCGCCGATCCCCTGGGGCTTTCTTATTTCTGGACTCTCGAAAATCTCTGCTTTCGGGAGTCAGCCATGAGCCACCGCAACATTGCCATCCTTATCGATGGTGGCTTCTTCCTCAAGCGCCTTCCCAAGCTCGTAAATGCCGATGGTTGCGATACCATAACCAAAATAGCCGATTGCATTCGCCGGATGTGCAAGCAGCACATTAGATCTTTGACGGGCGACAGCAATCGACAGTGGCAGCAGCATGTTTACCGAATTTTCTTCTACGATGCGCTGCCTTACGACGGCAAAGCCCACCACCCAATAGATAATCGTGCTATCGATTTTTCCAAGTCTGATGTCGCGAGGCAACGTCACGAACTGTTCGATGCTCTCAGAAAACAGCGAAAAGTCGCGCTTCGGCTGGGAAAGGTCAATAAAGACAGTGATTGGACCATCAATCCCAAGTACACGAAAAAACTTCTGAAGACCCGAGAGTGGTTGTCCGCGCTTGATCAGATTCCCTCGCCAGACGGTGATTCGATGCCTGATGAGACCAAACTAACCCTGTCACCCGAACAAACTCAGAGCCTGCTTAAACTGCGGGATCTGTGGGACACACTGGATGGTGGCACCGTAAGTCTGGGACTCCGGCAGAAAGGTGTGGATATGCGAATTGGCATCGATATCGCGTCACTGACGCTCAAACAGCAGGTCGATACGATCATTCTGGTAGCAGGCGACAGCGACTTCGTTCCTGCCGCTAAAATGGCACGGCGTGAGGGCATTGAATTTATCCTCGATCCGCTTTGGCAGGAGGTCAACGCTGATTTATTCGAGCATATAGACGGCCTTCAATCTGGCCTTCCCAAGCCCGGTAGCCGAACGCCTCCCCACGGATAAAAAAACCGCCGATAGCACTTGTGAAATTGCGTAAGGCCAACCCGGCGGCGACATCGAAGCGGGCGGTTAAAAATGGGGGGATTACCCCCGAATCTTATGACTGAAATCAAACCCTGGCTCGAAACTTTCCCTGTCGCAATCGAAATCGGCCCTGCGGACTCGACGTTACAGGATTCCAGTGCTTGATTGTTATGGATCGCCATCAATTGCTGGCACCAGGGAAAGGAGAAAAGCGATGATCCCGTCCGACGAACCCAACCTCCCCGAAGAGCACAAGAAAGACCTGGCATCCCGTTTTCCCACGGCCTACACGATACTATTCGGACTTATCGTGCTCGTGGCCGCGCTGACCTGGATCATCCCCGCGGGGCAGTACGACCGGGTACAGAATGACGAAGTAGGCCGCGAAGTGGCCTTACCGGGCACCTACAAGGAAGTAGATCCGAACCCACAGGGATTTGTCGACATCATGCTTGCGCCGGTCTCAGGGTTCTACGACCCGGACAGTTATGTCGCCAACGCCATTGATGTCGCTCTGTTCGTGCTGTTCCTCGGCGGGTTTCTGGGCGTCACCAATGCCACCGGGTCCATCGATACCGGCATAAAGACGGCCATGAGGCGAATGTCCGGGCGTGAAATCTGGATGATACCGATTCTCATGGGCCTGTTCTCCATTGGCGGCACCACCTATGGCATGGCCGAGGAGACGCTGGCCTTCTACGCCATACTCATTCCCGTGGTGATATCCGCCGGCTACGACGCAGTCACCGGCGTGGCCATCATCCTGATCGGGGCGGGCATCGGCGTATTGGGTTCCACCATCAATCCGTTCGCGACGGTGATCGCCTCCAACGCCGCCAGTATCCCGTTCACCGACGGCATCGTTGCCAGGTTCATCCTGCTGGTCGGCGGGCTTCTGATTTGCGCAGCCTATGTCATGCGATACGCCCGGCGGGTCAAGGCCGACCCGACGCGGTCTGTGGTGGCCAAGCAGCTCGAGGCCCACCGGAAACTGTTTCTGCAGGATCATGAGGAAGGGTTCGAGGAGGCACGACTCACCACCACCCAGAAACTGGTCCTGGTGGTCTTCGCCCTGACCTTTGTGGTCATGATCTGGGGCGTTTCCTCACAAGGCTGGTGGATGGCCCGCATGGGCGCACTGTTCCTTGGTGCGGCCATCGTGATCGGTCTCATCGGCCGACTTGGGGAAAAGGGCCTGACCGGCAGTTTTGTCGACGGCGCCCGGGATCTCCTGGGTGTGGCACTGGTGGTCGGACTGGCCCGGGGCATCGTGGTCATCATGGAACAGGGGCTGATCGCCGACACCATTCTGCATTCTGCCGAGCAATCGGTGGGCGGTCTGTCCAACCTGCTGTTCATCAACCTGATCTTCTGGATTGAAGTGGGCATGAGTTTCTTCGTGCCATCCTCCTCCGGCCTGGCGGTACTCTCGATGCCCATCCTCGCGCCGCTGGCGGATTTCGCCGGGGTCGGCCGGGAGCTGGTGGTAACGGCGTACCAGTCCGCCAATGGTCTGGTGAACCTGATCAACCCCACCTTCGCCGTTGTGGTCGGCGGACTGGCGATCGGCCGCGTCTCCTACGATCGCTGGCTGGCCTTCATCTGGCCGCTGCTACTGATACTGACCATCTTCATCTCTGTGGTGATCAGTGTCTCGGCACTGATCTGAACCGTCTCCAAAGGAGCTAACGCCATGGACAAGTATACACTGGGCGTGCATTCGGAAACCGGAACCCTGCGGCAGGTTATCGTCTGTCGACCCGGCCTGGCCCACCGCAGGCTCACCCCCTCCAACTGTGACGAACTCCTGTTCGACGACGTGTTCTGGGTCAAGCAGGCCCAGAAAGATCACGATGTCTTTGTCCAGTTGATGCGGGCAAGGGGCGTGGACGTTCTCGATGTAAATGACCTTCTGGCCGAGACTCTCGACATCCCCGAGGCCCGGCAATGGATTCTCGACCACCGGATTACCAACAACTATGTGGGCATGGGGATGCTGGCGGATTTGCGGGCCTGGATGGACCAGCTCCCGGGCCGAACCCTGGCCGAGTACCTGATGGGCGGCCTCCGGGTATCCGACCTGCCCTTCGATACTTCCGGTTTATTCGGCAACCACCTGGGCGCACTCGGATTTGTGCTGCCTCCGCTGCCGAACTTCCTGTTCACCCGTGACAACAGCGCGTGGATCTACGGCGGGGTCACCCTCAATCCCATGTACTGGCCCGCGCGGAAACCGGAAACCCTGCTGATGGCCGCGGTCTACCGTTTCCATCCGACGTTTGCCGGCAAGGTCAACGTCCACTGGGGCGATCCGCTGCAGGACCATGGCCTGGCAACGATTGAAGGCGGTGATGTGATGCCCATCGGTAAGGGCACGGTCCTGGTTGGAATGGGCGAGCGCTCATCGCCCCAGGGTGTGGGACAGCTGGCGAAATCACTGTTTGACAGCGGCCAGGCCGAACGGGTGATCGCCTGCCAGATCCCGAGGGCCCGCGCGTCCATGCACCTGGATACCGTGTTTACCTTCTGCGGTGGCAACGTGGTGACGACCTTCAAGGAAGTGGCCGACGAAATTATCTGCTACGACCTGTATCCGAGCACCGACAACCACCCGTTCCGATTCCACCGCGATTCGCGGCACCTGTTTGAGGTCGTCGCCGAGATCCTGGGGTACCCCAGCCTGGAGGTCGTCCCCACAGGAGGCAACGACCCGGCCGAACGGGAACGGGAGCAATGGAACGACGGTAACAATGTGCTCGCTCTGAGTCCGGGGGTGGTGGTGGGTTACGACCGCAACGACGACACCAACGCGGCACTGGAGGCGGTCGGTATTGAGGTGCTGGCCATGCCCGGCGCCGAACTCGGTCGCGGACGCGGAGGCGGACGGTGCATGAGCTGCCCCACCATCAGAGATCCGGAGTAATCGGAAAGGAGAACGATCATGGCGTTTAACCTGAAAAACCGCCACTTCCTGACACTGCAGGACTTTTCGCCCCGGGAAATCGAATTCCTGCTGAAACTGTCGTCCGACCTGAAGACCGCAAAATACGCCGGTACCGAGGTGCCACGACTCACCGGCAAAGACATTGCACTGATTTTCGAGAAAAATTCCACAAGAACCCGGGTCGGCTTTGAAGTGGCCGCCTACGATCAGGGCGCCCGGGTCACCTACCTGGGGCCTACGGGCACCCATATCGGCCATAAGGAATCGGTCAAGGACACCGCCCGGGTATTGGGGCGGGTCTATGACGCCATCGAGTACCGGGGGTTTGGCCAGTCGGTGGTCACTGAGCTGGCCCAATACGCCGGCGTTCCGGTGTTCAACGGGCTGACCGACGAATTCCATCCGACTCAGATTCTGGCGGATTTTCTCACCATGCGGGAACACGTGGAGAAACCGCTGCGGGAGGTGGCGTTTGTGTTTATCGGCGATGCCGGCAACAACATGGGGGACAGCCTTCTGCTTGGGGGCGCCAAGATGGGCATGGACGTGCGACTGTGCGCGCCCAAAGCCTGCTGGCCCAAGCCGGAGATTGTCGATGAGGCGCGGCAGATCGCGGAGCAGACCGGCGCCCGGGTGATGATCACCGACAATCCGGATGAAGCCGTCCCGGGTGTCGATTTCATCTATACCGACGTCTGGGTCTCCATGGGAGAGCCCAAGGAGAAGTGGAAGGAACGGATCGCCCTGCTCAGCCCCTATCAGGTCAACGCCGATCTCATGGCCAAAGCGGGAAATCCGCGGGTTCGGTTCATGCACTGCCTGCCGGCCTTCCACAATACCGACACCACGGTCGGCCGGGAGATGCATGAGGAATTCGGCCTGTCCGCCATGGAAGTGACCGACGAGGTCTTCGAAAGCGAAGCCTCCATCGTGTTCGACCAGGCGGAAAACCGCATGCACACCATCAAGGCGGTCCTTGTCGCGACGCTGGGAGGCTGACATGCTGATTGTTGCAGCCCTCGGCGGTAACGCCATGCTCCAGCGTGGCGAGCCCTTGACCGAGGACAACCAGCGGGAAAACATTCGCAAGGCCGCCAAACCCCTGGCGGATCTTGTCCGGGCCGGCCACCAACTGGTGGTGACCCACGGCAACGGCCCCCAGGTTGGCCTGCTGGCCTTGCAGGGCATCGCCTATAAACCGGATGAACTGTTCTCCCTCGATGTCCTCGGGGCCGAATCCGAGGGCATGATCGGGTACATGATCGAGCAGGAGCTGGAGAATGAACTGGACCACTCCGTGCCCGTGGCAACCCTGCTCACCCAGGTTATTGTCGATGCCGACGACCCTGCCTTCTCTCATCCCACCAAATTCATTGGCCCGGTGTACGACCAGGCTGAAGCGGAGACCCGGGCAGAGCACCTGGGCTGGGACATCGCCCGGGATGGCGACAAATGGCGCCGGGTGGTGGCCTCTCCGGCACCCGCCGAAATCCCGGACCTGAACATCATCCGGTTTCTGATCGACAAGGGCGCCATCGCCATCTGTGCCGGAGGCGGCGGCATCCCGGTGATCCGACGGCAGGACGGTAGCCTGACGGGCGTCGAAGCGGTGATCGACAAGGATGCGGTCAGTGCCCGGCTGGCCACTGAAATTGGTGCAGACCGCCTGTTATTACTGACCGATGTCGACGGTGTCTACCGGAACTTCGGTCAGCCGGATGCTTCCCGCGTGGCCGAGATGGACACCTCGGAGGTACAGAATTTCCAGGCTCCCGCCGGCTCCATGGGCCCCAAGCTGAGCGCTGCCAGAAATTACGCAAGCCAGGGCGGCATGGCTGTCATTGGCAACCTGAAGGATGCCCTGGCAATGATTGAAGGGGACGCCGGAACCCGGATCCGAAAGATCACCTGAAGGTGACGCCAGTCACCGATACCCCCTTTCAAACCGGACAACGAGTGGCTGGCACACCCTGGAGTGATGCGCTCGCGCCATTATATTACTATTTCGTATAACGTTAGATTCATTGGTTTGCTAGTATGGTAGGTAATTCGCGTCAAAGCCGATCCAATACATCGTGCATTACAAGAAAAGAGGTCAGAGTCATGAGCGCAACGCCTACCCCCCAAACCGCCAGCCGAGGCCATACCGTCCTGATTGTGGGTGGAGGAGCCGCCGGCATCTCGGTTGCCGCCAGTCTCCATAAGCGGGACCGGTCGCTCGATATCGCCATCATCGAACCATCCTCGACCCACCATTATCAGCCAGGCTGGACCATGGTGGGCGGCGGCATCTTCCGGACCGAACAGACCAATAAACCGATGAGCGATGTCATGCCAGGGTTTGTAACCTGGTACCAACAGAGCGTTCAGTCGGTGAATCCCGAAGAGAACCAGGTTGAGATGGCGGACGGCTCCCGGATTACCTACCGGTTCCTGGTGCTGGCGCCAGGGCTTGAACTCCACTGGGAAGGCATCGAAGGTCTGAAGGAGGCGCTGGGGCAGAACGGCGTTACCTCGAATTATCGGGAAGGCCTGGCCAGATATACCTGGGAAAACGTCCAGAAGCTCAAAAATGGTCGTGCCCTGTTCTCCCAGCCGCCGATGCCGATCAAGTGTGCCGGGGCACCGCAGAAAGCCATGTACCTGTCTTCAGACTACTGGCTGCGTCATGACGTGCTGAAAGACATCAATGTGGAATTCCACAATGCCGGTGGCGTCCTGTTCGGCGTGCCGGCCTACGTGCCTGCCCTGGAGGAGTACATCCGGAAATACGGCATCAACGTCAACTTCCAGAGCAACCTTGTGGCGGTCAATGGCCCGGCCCAGAAAGCGACGTTCCGCCAGACCGACGCCGACGGCAACACCGAGGACCGTGAAGTCGACTTTGACATGCTCCACGCTGTGCCACCCCAGCGCGCCCCGGAATTTATCCGGGAATCATCGCTGGCCAATGAGGGTGGCTGGCTGGATGTGGCGGATGACACATTGCAGCACAAGCGTTTCGACAATGTATTCGGGGCGGGCGATGTGAACGGAACGGGCAATGCGAAGACCGCCGCCGCGGTGCGCAAGCAGGTGCCCGTCGTGGCCGAGAACCTGATCAGCGCGCTTCGCGGACAACCGCTGGAAGCCGCCTACCTTGGCTACGGCTCCTGTCCGCTGACAGTGGAAAACGGGCGCATTGTGCTGGCGGAGTTCGGTTACGGGGGACAGCTGCAACCCAGCTTCCCGAAATGGCTCAACGACGGCACCAAAGCAACCCGGGCCGCCTGGTGGCTGAAAGCCAAGCAATTGCCCGGGCTGTACTGGCACGGCATGCTCAAAGGCCACGAATGGCTGGCCAAGCCGGCGCCCAGGCAGTGATGGCACCGGGTTCACCCTGACCCGGAACCGGGCGGGGCGAACCACCAGCGGGGGAGCAGGTTCTGTATCTGCGCCCCCATGAATCGGTCGTCGATCAGCCAGATCACACCCCGGTCATCCGGGGTGCGAATCACCCGCCCCGCCGCCTGGGCTACCTTCTGGATGCCCGGAATCAGGTAAGTGTACTCATACCCCGCACCAAACCGTTGCTGCAGGCGCTGTTTCAGGATGTCGTGCCAGGCATCAAACGGTGGCAACCCCAGTGTCGCGACAAAGGCGCCAATCAACTGGTCCCCGGGCAGGTCGATGCCCTCACTGAACACACCCCCCAACACCGCAAACGCCACCGAAGGCTCCGGTTGCCGGAATTCCGCCAGGAACCCCTCGCGGGCCCCCTGACTCATACCGGGTGTCTGGCATCGTTGAGGGATATCCGGCGCCCGGCTGGCAAGCGCTTCGCTGAAAGCCTGCAGGTACTGGAAGCTGCTGAAAAACGCCAGATAGTGGCCGGGGCGCTCCCGGAACTGACGGGCGATGACCTCTGCAATCGGCACCAGGGATGCCTCCCGATGAACCTGGCGAGTGCTGATCCGGGGGGTGAAATGAACCTGCAGCTGATCGGCACTGAACGGACTGGGCAGCGAGGTGAAGGCGGCGGTCTCCGGCAGGCCGAGCAAGTCCCGGTAGTAGACGCCCGGGCTCAGGGTTGCGGAAAACAACAGGACCGACTCCGCCGCGGCAAACCGGTCTTTCAGGAAATCCGCCGGAATCAGGTTCTGGATGGTGAGCCTGGCCCGGCCGCGACCGGAGCGACGGAACTCACACAGGGAGTGATCGCCAAAGGTGTCGGCCAGCTTCATGAAACTCACACTCTCGAACAGCAGCTCCTGCAACGCCAGATCCGGAGGGTGATCCGCCAGATAATCGGTGAGCGCCGATACCAGCCCCTGCAGGCTGCCGATCAGCCCCGGGGGCAGGGCATCGAGGAACACGGGGCCATCCGGATCCTGTTCCCGGACCAAGCCCTGCCAGGCACGGGCCGTCCGGTCGAGGGCCTTCTTCAGCGGCGCCGGTGCCGTTTTTTTCACCCGTAACAACCGCTGCTGGTCCAGCTCAACGGAATACATCCCCCGGGCCCGGTCCACCAGGTTGTGGGCTTCATCCACCAGCACACTGGCCCGCCACTGATTCTGGCGGATCAGGCCGTGCAGCAGGGCGGACTGGTCGAACAACCGGTTCACATCCCCGACCACCACATCACTCCACCGGGCCATTTCCTGGGCCAGGAAATAGGGACACACCTCATGGCCGGCGGCAATGCGGGCGAGTTCCTCCCGGGTCAGGGTGCCGGCCCCCACGGCCTCGGCGCGGGCATCCGGCAGGCGATCGAAAAAGCCGCGGGCCAGGGGACAGGATTCGCCATGGCAGGCCTTGTCCGGATGTTCACAGGCATCGTCTTTCGCCACCAGTTCCAGCACCCGCAGTGGCCAGGACCCCGTTTTCGGCTGAGCTTTCTTCAGCCGGTCAACCGCATCGAGCGCCAGCTGCCGTGCGGTGTTACGGCAGGTCAGGTAGAACAGCCGGTCCTGGTCGGAACGGCCCACAGCCATCAGGGCCGGAAATAGGGTGCCCAGCGTTTTGCCCAGGCCTGTCGGCGCCTCCAGCAACAACGTCCCGGCGGTCATGGCATTCTTGTACACGGTTTCGGCCAGTTCCCGCTGTCGCGGCCGGAATCGGGGAAACGGGAAGGACAGGCTGGTCAGGCGCTCATTGCGTTGCTCCCGGTGGTGATCTTCCTGTTCGGCCCACAACCGGAATTGCTGGCACAAGCCTTCCAGTTCCTGCCAGAGTTCATCGGCCGTTGCAGACTCGGTCACCGGGGTCTCCCGATCCCGGCCAACGTCGTAATACACCAGCACCAGTTCGACCACCGGGAGGCTTTCCTGCCGGCACAACAGTGCCCCATAGGCGCGGAGCTGGGCCCGATGCAGGGCCCGCTGATGATCGCGGATGCGCGACAGATCACCCCGGTGGGTCTTGATCTCCTCCAGCCGGCGCCGGCCCGGATGGTAACCATCCACCCGCCCGGAAATCTTTATTCCCAGGCACTCTCCGGTCAGTAAATACTCGCTTCTGTAATCGCTCGTCCGCCGGGACTGGATCAGCTGGTGGCCGGCAATACCTTCGGCGGCCGAGGGCGCCGGGGTATACCGGAAATCCAGATCGCCGGTCCGGGCGGCGAATTCGCACAGGGTCCGAACCGCAACCTTCATGGCACCTCCTCCTGCCCGGACTCGTCCTGCCAGCGCACATAGAGTACACTGGCCGGAATCCCCTCACTGGCAAAGAACGCCAGCCATCGGCGCTGGTGATCCTGCAGCCGGTCGCCCGGGCCTTTGACCTCCACCATCTCGTAGCGGCGTGCCTCGTCGGCTTCCCCGGGGAAGAACCGGATCAGGTCCGGAAAACCGCTGCGATGCTCCCGGATGTTGTGAAGCAGGCGCCTGAACAGGGATTTCAGGTGCCGCGCGGGAATGCAGTCCAGGGCCAGTTCGATCAGCTCGACCGACAGAGCCGGCCAGATCACGAAGGGGTTGGCCAGGCCCTGTTTGGCCTGCCAGGTGTCCAGGATCCGCGCCCGGTAGCTGCCGTTGTCCAGACTCGCGAAACAGGCCTCAAAATCCGAACGACGACGCTCCGTGAAATCCTCCCGGGTCAGGTCTGCCGGACCCACATGAAAGGGATGGAAAAACGCACCCGGCACCGGTTTGAAGATCACCGGCCAGCACAGCAGACCGAACAGGCCGTTGATCAGGGTGTTCTCCACGTAAATCGCCGGTGCGTCGGACCGGTCCAGGTACGCAGCCGCAGCCCCTTCCACGGATCCCGACAAGGGGCGGGGCAGGAGCACCGACCGCTCGGCAATTTGCGGAGCGGGAATCGGCGTCGGCCGGGGCTCACCCACTTTCGGGGCCAATCGCTTCAGAATGCGCTCCAGCCCCTGTTGTTCGGCATCCCCCAGGTCTGTTTCCTGCCAACGTCGGGCGATTTCCCAGGCCTCCCGGAACCGCTTCATCCGCTCCAGCAGCCGTAACTGTTTCAGTCGTGCCTCGCGATGGCCGCTCTGTGCCCACACCGCCAGTGCCAGTTCCCGATCACCCTGCCGGTCGGCTTGGCGGCCCAGTTCCAGCAGCAGCCTGTCCCGCCGGCTGGCCAGCCAGGGATTGTCCACCGGACCCGGAACCCTGGGCCAAACCTCCGCGGCAGGCCAACCCTCTTCCAGCGCGTCACGACAGGCCTGCATCAGGAGATAGCAATCGACCTGGTCACGCCGGGAAAAGGCCCGGGATTCGGCGCTGAAAGGCACCTGTTCGTACTGTTGATAGCCCAACTCCACCAGAACGAAATCGGACCAGGTTTGCCGGAGATTGCCGAAGAACATCAGCCGAACCCGGTCAAACAGCGCCATATAGCGCAAACGCACCACCCCGGCGCTAGTGTCAGGCAGCCAGTCCGACACCGGCCTCGGTTCGTCATGCACGTCCGCGAGTGCCAGTCGCATCGCCGCCTTGGACAGTGTGCGGGGCACGCCAAGCCGTTCCAGGGTGGGGGCGAAAACCGGCCGCAGTTCGGCGAGGGTAAACAGACGGAAAAGGTCGTCGAGATCCAGCTCGGGCGCCGGATCCAGCCAGTCGTCTGCGTTCAGCCGGGCCAGGGCGTCGGGCACCGGCGCCCCAAGCTCGGGGTAGGCCAGCTTGTCAGCACGGAAGAGCTCGCCGGTACGCATGATCAGCCGGGTCAGCAGGGCCCGCTCCGGTATGGCGAGGTCCATAAAGGCCTCCAACCGCCGTGTCTCGACCTTGTCCAGCAGATCCCGGTGGTGGCTGAGTACCCAGCGCACGACGGTTTCCATGTTTTCAAGGTAATACAATGGGTTGGAGAGATCCGCACTGGACGGTTGCTCAGGAAACTGCGCTCGGGCCATCTGAGATAGGTACTACCTGAAGGCGTTTGGATGAGGAAACCCTCACTTTACGATGAAGCCCTCTGTCACTCAAATGCCCATATCGGCCGGCTGCATGACCACGCCGGAGACCTTCCACTCACCATCGATCCGGACCATGCGATAGTAGGCGTCCCAGCGTTTGCCTTCCGGGCCGGACAGGTGCACCACCTGGATGTCGAAATCACCATGAGGCACCCGTTCGGCAAACTCGATACTGCTGGCGCGATACACCGCCGGATAGGTCTGGCGGACCATGTCGACGAACAGGTCCGGTGAACCGAACCGTCGCCGGACACCGTCGGAGGCATATTGCCAGGCGGCGGCCTCATCGTCGTTTGCAAACGCCTCAATCTGTCCGAGAATGGTGTTGTGTATGGCCCGGTCGTTATCTTCAGACTCCGCACCGGGCACCGGCGACACCATCAGAAGCAGCGTGATGCCCAGGACCAGCAACATCAGCCCGAGCCGGACTTCAGTTCGTTTTATACGCATTCCTCGACCCTCCGTTTCGGGGCGATATGGTCAATGTACGGACAAAGCCCGCGCGCGGACTCCCGGGTCCGGTCATTTGCGGTCTTGATTGCAGGCCCCTGTCGGGTCAGGATTGGAACGATCAGCAACAAGGAGCCCCATGGCCAACGCCATCCAACCCGGTTTTCACGCCATCCACGCCAACCACCTGGAAGATCTTCGGCGCGCAGTGGTTTTCCTGTGCCGGGAAAACCCGCTGCCACCGCTGGAGAGCGAAACTTTCCTGGTACAGAGCAACGGCATCGCCCAGTGGCTGAAGCTGGCCCTGGCAGAAAAACGCTCAGACGACGGAACCGGGGGTGGCCTGGGGATTGCCGCTGGCATGGACTTCCTGTTTCCGGCACGGTTTATCTGGCAGGCCTACCGGGCCGTGCTGCCGGACGGCGAGGTGCCTGAACAGTCTCCGTTCGACAAACGCCGGCTGGTCTGGCGGTTGTACCGGCTGTTGCCCGACCTGGTGGGCCAGGACGACGCCTTCGCCCCGCTTGCCCGGTTTCTCGAGGGCCCCGATACCGATCTGCGCAATTTCCAGTTGGCCGAGAAAGTGGCCGACCTGTTCGACCAGTACCAGGTATTCCGGGCGGACTGGCTGAGCGCCTGGGAGCAGGGCAGCGATGTGCTGATCACCGCCCGTGGTGAGGAAAAGCCCGTCAGCGCGGAAACCCTCTGGCAGCCGCTGCTCTGGCGCAGACTGGTGGCGGATGTCGGCTCCGGGGCCCACACCAGCCGGTCGCGGATCCACACCCGGTTCAAGGAGGAGGGCCAGCGCCTGGCCGCCCCTTCAAACCCGGCCCGGTTACCCCGGCGCATCGTGGTGTTTGGCGTCTCATCACTGCCCCGCCAGGCTCTGGAAGCCCTGTATGTACTCAGCCGGTTCAGCCAGGTGGTACTCTGCGTCCACAACCCCTGCCAGTACTACTGGGCCGACATCGTCAGTGACCGCGACCTGTTGCGGGCCGAACGCAAGCGGGGTGTGGCCCATCCGGCGCTGTCGAAGATCGCCGATCCGGACCAGCTTCACCAGCACGCCAATCCCTTGCTGGCGGCCTGGGGAAAACAGGGCCGCGACTACATTCGCCTGCTCGATGAGTTCGACAATCCGGAGCAATACCGGGGCCACTTCGACACACCCGACCAGAAGATCGACATCTTTGCCCCACACGGTGACCCCGGGGCACCGGCCCTGCTCCACCAGCTGCAGAACGACATCTACAACCTGACCCCACTGCAGGAAATCCGTGGGGAAAACCGGCAGCTGGATCTGGCCCGTGATCGTTCCATTGCCTTCCACGACGCCCACAGTCCGCAACGGGAAGTAGAGATCCTGCACGACCAGTTACTGGCCGCCTTCAATGCCGATCCGGACCTGCGTCCGCGGGACGTCATGGTGATGGTGCCGGACATCAACGTCTACGCACCCCATATTCAGGCGGTCTTCGGACGCTACCAGCCCGGGCGCAAACGCCACATTCCGTTCACCATCTCCGATCAGGGCCAGCGTCATCATGAACCGGTGGTCATAGCCCTGGAAACGCTGATGTCCCTGCCCAGGAGCCGGTTCGGTGTCAGTGAGATCCTGAGCCTGCTGGAGGTCCCGGGTATCCGGGACCGGTTCGGTATTCAGGAAGCGGAAATTCCCCTGGCACGGCGCTGGGTAGAAGGCGCCAACATCCGCTGGGGTCTGCACGGGCAGCACCGGGAAAGCCTGGCCCTGCCGGCTGACCTCGAGCGCAATACCTGGCAAGCCGGGCTTCGGGCCATGCTCCTCGGCTACGGTATGGGGGAGGATGATCCCTGGGCCGGTGTCGAACCCTACGGAGAGATTGGAGGCCTGCAGGCGAGCCTGGCCGGTCGCCTGGCCGACTTCATCCAACGCCTGGAAGCGCTTTGGCACGACCTGCGCACACCCCGGACGCCGGCGGACTGGGAAGCCCTGTTTTCCGACATGCTGTCCCGGTTTTTTCACAACGTCGAAGGCCACGACCTTTTGTTGCTCAACCGGTTCCGGCGCCAGCTCGAGCAGTGGCTCGACGATGCCCTGGCCGCCGGCCTGGAGACCCGACCTCTGCCCCTGAACATTGTCCGGGACGTGTTGCTGGCCGGGTTGGACGAAGGAGGATTGAATCAGCGCTTCCTGGCGGGCAAGGTCAATTTCGCCACCCTCATGCCCATGCGCGCCATCCCCTTTCGAATGGTCTGCCTGCTGGGCATGAACGATGGCGATTACCCCCGATCCCGCCCCCCGGTGGATTTCGACCTGATGGCCAACGACTACCGGCCGGGGGACCGTTCCCGCCGGGAGGACGATCGTTACCTGTTCCTCGAGGCACTGCTGTCAGCAAGGGAGCAGCTCTACATCAGCTGGGTCGGCCGGAGCATACGGGACGATTCGGAACGGCCGGCCTCGGTTCTGGTGGCGCAACTACAGGATCACCTCAACAGCTTCTGGTCGCTGCCGGGCACCCCGGATTATCCGGTCACCCACGCACTGACCACCCGCCACCCCCTGCAACCGTTCAGCCGCGATTACTTCCCTGCAGGCAACGCCCGGGACACCGGCGAGGACAGCCCGCCAAAATTGGTGTCGGAGGTTCTGCAGGCACGCGGCCTGTTCACCTACGAACGGGAGTGGCGCAGTGCCCACAACACTGACATGGAAGCCCGTGAGCGGGAATCCCTGCCGTACCAGACACCGGAGGAACCCATCAGCCTCAACGATCTGGCCAACTTCCTGAAACGGCCCATCGACACCTTTTTCCAGCGCCGTCTGCAGGTGTATTTCGAGGCTGTGGAGGACGAAGACACAGACAACGAGAACTTCGACCTGGACGGCCTGGATCGCTGGCGACTGGACAATGAGCTGATCCGGGAAGCCGTGGTGAAAGCCGGGTCCGAGGCGGAACTGCACGAACGGATGGCAATCACCCTCGACCGGATGGCCCGTCGGGGTGATCTGGGCATGGGCGTCACCGAACATCGCCTGCGGGATGAGCTGGCCGGTCGTTTACCGGACCTGTTCGAACGCTACCGGAGCGCGCTCGCGGACTGGCCCGAACCCCTCGCCGAGCCAGTGGCCTTCGAGTACCGGTTCGGAAACAGAACGGGATCCGTGGAGGTTGCGGATCTCATCGACCAGCTGCGGGTCAATGCCGACGGCCGCCGCTGTCGGCTGGTCGTGGCCAGTTCGGGCCTGCTGAGCGGTGGCGGTTCCGGCCGGAAAGTGCGCTACGCCAACCTGATGCGCGACTGGGTGATTCACCTCGCCGGCCAGCTCACGGATCAGCCCTTCGAGACCCTGATTCTTGCCAAGGAGGAGAAGCGCACGTTTACCTTCTCAGGGATACCAGCGGATCAGGCCCGACACCACCTGGAGGCCATCCTGGCTGCCTGGATGAATGCTACCACCCGGGCACTTCCGATCCACTGCGAGGCGGGATTTGCCTGGCTTACCAGTTACTACCAGAGCAAGAAATACCATGGCGATCAGGCGCGGGCACTCAGCGAAGCGGAACAGGCCTACACCACCGCTCTGGAGCGCGACACCGGCTATCTGCGAGGTGCCTTCGACAGCCCCGAAGCTCTGCTGGCCAGCGATGAATTCGAATCCTTACTGCATAAATTGTATGTGCCGCTCTGGGAAGCCGAGCAGGATAAATGCGCCGCAGAACAGATTGAGGGAGAGGCATGAATACAGGCAATCCCCACCGTACGCCCAACCTTGATCCTTTGACCCTGCCACTGAACGGCAGCACCCTGATCGAGGCCAGCGCCGGCACCGGCAAAACCTTCACCATCGCCATTCTCTACGTGCGTCTGGTTCTCGGCCACGGGCAGCCCGAGGGCTGCCCACTAGCCCAGGGGCTCCTGCCGCCGAACCTGCTGGTGGTGACCTTTACCGACGCCGCTACCAAGGAACTCCGGGACCGGATTCGCACCCGGCTGACCCAGGCCGCCGAGGTGTTCTCCGAGGACGAGGACGATCCACAACCTCCGGCGGAAACCCGGCTGCTGTATGAACTCCGTGACGCCCACTATCCGGATCCCGCGACCTGGCCGGAGTGCCGGAAAAAACTGCTGCTGGCCGCCGAGTGGATGGATGAGGCCGCGGTATCGACCATCCACGGCTGGTGCAACCGGATGCTCAGCGAGCACGCCTTCGACAGCGGCAGTCTGTTCCGGCTTACTCTGGAGACCGACCAGAGTGACTTGCTGGATAACGTGGTCCGGGATTACTGGCGCACCTTTATCTATCCGCTCCCACCGGCACTGATGGACGAGGCCCTGAGCCACTGGAACACCCCGGATGCCCTGCGCCAGGCCATCCGGAACCTGCTGCCGGATGCCGGCCGCCTGGGCGCATCCGACGGGGACGTGTACCAGGCCATAAACCAGGTCGTCAGTCAGCGCCTGGCCCGCTCCCGCGAACTGAAGGCCAACCCCTGGCGCGACTGGCAAGGGGAAGTGACCGACCTGCTCAACAGCCTGAACAAAAGCAAACGCCTGCATGGCGCCAGCAAGAACGCCATGGTCAAGGTCTGGGACGATCTGGTCGCCTGGGCAGACTCCGACCAACTGCTGCCGGAGAACCTCGATAAGGCCGGCTTCCGGAACCAGACACCCGATGGCCTCGCTGCCATCCTGAAAGGCGAGGGCGATCCGCCGGATCATCCCGCCTTCGACGCCATCGGGGCACTGATGGCGTTCAGCCAGAATCAGCCCGGCGCCCGCGCCGACATTCTGCGACACGCCAGCCGGTGGGTGGCAGAACGCCTGGAAGCCGAAAAGCAGCAACGCTCGGAAATGGGCTTTGATGACCTGCTCACCCGTCTGGACGAAGCCCTCGATGGGCCTCGGGGTGATCAGCTGGCGTCGACTATCCGGCGCCAGTTCCCGGCAGCGCTGATCGACGAGTTCCAGGATACCGACCCGGTCCAGTACCGGATCTTCAACCGGATCTACCGGGTCGCGGACAACGACCCTGCGACCTGTCTGCTGATGATCGGCGATCCGAAACAGGCTATCTACGGCTTTCGCGGGGCGGACATTCATACCTACCTGGAAGCCCGCCAGGACGTCCACGACCGAACCTGGACCCTGGGCCGGAATTTCCGCTCATCAGCCACCATGGTCGACGCCGTGAACCGGGTGTTCGAGCACGCCGACCGGAACAGCCGGGAGGGCGCCTTCCTGTTTGGCAAGGGCGACTCGACGCCGCTGCCGTTCCAGGGGGTCGCCGCCAACGGCACCAGGCGCGAATGGCGGATCAACGGCACCCCGCAACCCAGCCTTTGCTTCTGGACCCTGGACAACCAGCAACCCGACGCAGCCGAGAAGACTGCCGCCCTGGCCAAGGGCGCGGCGACGACCCAGGTCGCCGAAACCTGTGCCAGTGAGGTTGCCCGGTTGCTGGCGCTGGGGCAGGCCGGCCAAGCCGGCTTTGTGCTGCCGGACGAACCGAAGGACATGGAGACGGTCAGCCCCGGGGACATTGCCATCCTCGTCAACAACCGTAACGAGGCCGCCGCTGTCCGTGAAGCTCTCGGCCGCCGGCGTATCAAGAGTGTGTATCTTTCCGATCGGGACTCGGTCCTTACGTCGACCGAAGCGATGGAGATCCTGACCTGGCTGCGCGCCTTCGCCGAGCCGCGGCAGCTGGCCCTGATCCGGGCCGCCCTGGCCACGCCTACCCTGGGCCAGTCCTGGCAGAGCCTTGATCGTCTGCTCACCGATGAAATGGCCCTGGAACGGGAAATCGACCGGTTCATGGACTATCACAACCGGTGGCGGACCCAGGGTGTACTGCCCATGCTGCGCGCCTTCCTGATGGACTTTGAGGTGCCGGCACGCCTGCTACAGAGAGCCGATGGCGAACGCCGGCTCACGGACATCCTGCACATCGCCGAACTGCTGCAACAGGACAGCCTGCAGCTGGACGGCGAGCACGCCCTGGTGCATCACTTCACGCAGATCCTGCGGTCGGCGGATGAGGAAGACGAACACCGGACCCTGCGCCTGGAAAGCGACGCCGGCCTGGTCAAGGTGATCACCGTGCATAAATCCAAGGGTCTGGAATACCCGCTGGTGTTCCTGCCGTTTGGAACCGCCTTCCGGGCCCAGAGCGACAAACAGGCCTATGTCCGTTACCACGATGAGAGCGGGACGCTCAAAACCGTGTTCGACCCGGAGCCGGAGGATGTGGCCCGGGCCGATCAGGAACGGTTGGGGGAAGACATCCGCAAGTTGTACGTCGCCCTGACCCGGGCACGCTATGCCACCTGGGTGGGTGTTGCCGCCATCACTGACTGGCACCGCAGCGGCCTTGGCTACCTGCTGGGCGGCGAAGAGCTTGACGGGATGTCCGCCGTCGACAGTCTCCGGCCCCTGTTGGAAGGAACCGGGGCCATCACGGCGTCGGCACTGCCGGAGCCAGACGATACCCTGTATAGCGAACCGTCTCCCGAAGCCCTGGGGCCGGCACTGGAAGCCCGGCGCGAGGCTCGGGAAGACTGGTGGATTGCCAGTTATTCCTCCATCGAATACACCGGGCTGGCGGGCACCGGCATCGTCTTTTCAGGGGAAGTCGAAGACGCAGAGATCCAGAACCTTCTGGAGGAATCCGCCCAGGCTGCCGATGCGGATGAGGCAAAGTCCGGACCGGGTCACTCCCTGCACGACTTTCCGAAGGGGGCCAGCCCCGGGACCTTCCTTCACGAACTGCTTGAATGGTGTACCCGGGAGGGTTTCAGCCGCATCGCCGAGCACCCGGAGCTTCTGCGGGAACACCTTACCCGCCGTTGCACCGTACGGGGCTGGACGGAGTGGGCGGATACCCTGGAACACTGGCTGCTGGCGCTGATCAGCACGCCCCTGACACTGGACCGCAAGGGCGAGTTTCGGGCACCCCTGATGGCGCTGAACACCGTTCGCCCGGAACTGGAGTTCTGGTTCGAAAGCTGCAATGTCTCCACCCGTAGCCTGGACGCCCTGGTACAGGAGCATACCCTCGAGGGCGCCGACCGGAGCCAGGTGGACGACCGACGGTTCAACGGCATGCTCAAGGGCTTTATCGACCTGGTGTTCGAGCACGAAGGTCGTTACTACGTTCTGGACTACAAATCCAACAGCCTTGGTGACGACGACAGCGCCTACACCGACCAGGCCATGGGTCAGGCGATTCTCGACAAACGGTACGACCTTCAATACATCCTGTACCTGCTGGCGCTGCACCGGCTGCTGAAAGCCCGGCTCCCCGGGTACGATTACGACCGACACATCGGTGGCGCCGTCTATCTCTTTTTGCGCGGTATCCACGCCCCGGGGGCCGGAGCCTTTA
Organism: Marinobacter santoriniensis NKSG1; assembly: GCF_000347775.1. Taxonomy (GTDB): domain Bacteria; phylum Pseudomonadota; class Gammaproteobacteria; order Pseudomonadales; family Oleiphilaceae; genus Marinobacter; species Marinobacter santoriniensis. The sequence continues at coordinate 102,980 of NZ_APAT01000022.1, read as the reverse complement.
CCGACAAACCACCCCGTCAGCTCATTGAACAGCTCGACGCCCTGTTCGACGGCCACCGGATGACAGGGGAGGATGCCGCATGAGCCGGACCCGCCATTCCGACAACCAGTTTGATCTCGACCTCGGGGAAGACCCTGGAAATCCCGGGCAACCGTCATCGGCGCCGGAAATGGCCGCGGTAATGACCGACGGCGACCGCATGGAGAGGTTGCTCGAACGATGGCAGGACGCCGGCTGGATCCGCGCCCTGGACGTTGCGTTTGCCCGGCTGATCCGCGATCTGTGCCTGGAGCAAGGGGAATCCCCCGCACCACTGTTGCTGCTGCTCGCTGCAATGACTTCCCACCAGGTCGGTCGGGGGCACGTCTGTATCGACCTGGTGTCGCTGCTGGACAATGCCGGCCAGACCCTGGCATTGCCTCCGGAGGAGGCACCGATGCCCGGATACCCGGAGCAGAGGGACTCCCTCCCAACGCCGTCCGATATTCTGTCTCAGGTCACATTGTCAGAGTGCACAACGGCCCTTGGCAAGACTTCAGCCGTAAGTCATGGCTCACATACAACACCGCTTGTGCAGGTCGATACCCGGCTTTACCTGCGCCGGCTCTGGCGATACGAACGGCGGATTGCCGAGGGTATCCGGAGCCGCCTTTCGCCATCGCCGGTTCTGGCGGATGCCACCTCACCATCGGCGACGACACTCCGGCGGGCCCTGGATGCCCTGTTCCCTGACCGGGACGATGTGGACTACCAGAAGCTCGCCTGTGCCCTGGCAGCCCGCAATCGCTTTGCGATCATCACCGGCGGCCCCGGCACTGGCAAGACCACAACCGTGGTCAATCTCCTCGCCGCGCTGCAGGCGACGGCCGGTTGCGATTCCGGGCGGGATGGACGCAAGTTCCGGATCCGTCTGGCTGCGCCCACCGGCAAGGCGGCGGCCCGCCTGAACGAATCCATCGGCAACGCCGTCAATCGTCTACCGCTTGATCAGTTACCCGGCAACGTGGACCTCGCGGATATTCCCACCCGGGTAACCACCCTGCATCGGCTGCTGGGTAGCCGTCCGGACAGCCGAAAATTCCGGCATCACCGGGACAATCCCCTGCTGGTGGATATCCTGGTAATCGATGAGGCCTCCATGGTGGACGTGGACCTGATGGCCTCGGTGTTCGATGCCCTGCCGGACCATGCGCAGCTGATCCTGCTGGGCGACAAGGACCAGCTGGCCTCGGTGGACGCGGGCGCGGTGCTCGGTGAACTCTGCCAGCGTGCCAGCGAGAGCCACTACCGGCCTGCAACGGCCACCTGGCTGGCGGCGGTCTCCGGTGAACAGGTCCCGCAGACGCTGGTGGACGATAACGGCGAACCGCTGGATCAGGCCGTTGCCATGCTTCGCAAGAGTTACCGCTTTACCGAAGACAGCGGCATCCGCCAGCTCGCCGAAGCCGTCAATACCAACCAGCTGGACCGGCTCACGCTGGAGCGTTGCCGTGACGCCGCGTTCGACGATGTCATCTGGCTGAATGGCGGCGATCGATCCCCGGATCCCGACGCCACGCTGGAGGGCATCTGCCGTCATGCCATCTCCGGCTCTCCGGAGGCGTTCCGGAACCGGGGCGTGGGCCGACACACCCACCACGGTGAGCTGGCGCCGCCGGTGGGATACCAACACTACCTCACACTCATGAACCATCATGGCCTCGATGCGGACAGTCCGCCCGAGGCCTGGGACGATCTGGCACGGCAGGTGCTGGAGGCCTTCGGGGATTTCCAGGTCCTGTGTGCCCTGCGCAAGGGCCCCTGGGGCGTGGAGGGCCTGAATGACCGTATTGCCCGACGTCTGCTGGAAGCCAGGCTGATTCCCCGCGCCGAGGGCTGGTATGCCGGTCGGCCGATTCTGATCACCGGTAACGATTACAATCTGGGCCTGATGAATGGCGATATCGGCATCACCTTCAGCCTGCCCGGGAACCGGACGGACGACGGCGAGCCTGGCACCACGCTGCGGGTCGCCTTCCCCAGCGGCGATGGGACGGATGGCATCCGCTGGATTTCCCCCAGCCGGCTGCAGCAGCTGGAAACGGTGTATGCCATGACGGTCCACAAATCCCAGGGATCCGAATTCAATCATACCTGTCTGGTCTTACCGGATCGGATGAGCCCGGTGCTCACCCGTGAGCTGATCTACACAGGGATTACGCGTGCCCGAAACTGGTTCAGCCTGGTCACCGGACATCCGGATGTACTGACGGCGGGCAGCCGACTGCGTATCCAGCGCGCCTCGGGCCTGGCGGAGGCACTGAGGTCATCTGTCCCGGTGAACGAATCGTAAATGAACGGTAGTTCAACTATAGTCAGAAAAGACCCCGTCACTCAGAGTACGCGACTGAATGAACGACGCATCCGGGCCAGCAGACAACGCCTATCTCGGTCAGGGCGAAGCCGCCCGACTGAGGACCATTCTGGAGGGCACCCGGGCAGGCACCTGGGAATGGAATGTCCAGACCGGCGATGCCCTGTTCAATGAACGCTGGGCGGGGATCATCGGTTATACCCTGGACGAACTCCAACCCCTCTCCTTCGAGACCTGGCTGACCCACACCCATCCCGACGACCTGGTGGTCTCGGAAAAGCTCCTGCAATCGCATTTCCGGGGAGACACAGACTATTACGAATGCGAAGCCCGCATGCGGCACAAGGACGGGCACTGGGTGTGGGTTCGGGCCTATGGCCGACTGGTGAGCCGGACCCCCGATGGCAAGCCGGAATGGGTGAGCGGCACCCACATCGATATATCGGCCAGCAAGGCCTACCAGGAAAAACTCGAGGCACTCCAGACAGAACAGCAGCGGACCATTGAGCGGCTGGAAAAAATGGCGTCACGAATTCCGGGCCTGGTGTATCAGTTCGAGATGGGTCCGGACGGCACCATCCGCTTTCCCTATGCCAGTGCCGGTATCGAGCGCATCTACAATGTCACCCCCGATCAGGTGCGGGAGGACGCCACCCGGATTTTCGACGCCATTCACCCGGACGACCATGCCCCGGTCCGTGAAGCAGTGGAGGCCTCCCGGGTCAGCGGCGAGGACTGGATCTGCGAATACCGGGTGATTGTGGATGGCGAGATTCGCTGGGTATTCGGCCGGGCCCGGCCGGATTATCGAAAGGATGGAAGAACCGTCTGGTACGGCAGTATTCTCGATATCACCGCCCAGAAGGAACTGGAAGAAAAGCTACGCCGGATCGCGGTGACCGACGAACTGACCGGCTCGGCCAACCGGCGCCAGTTCATGAAGCTCCTGTCCCGGGAATTTCTGCGTTACCAGCGCAATGGCCCCGACTATGCCGTGATCCTGTTCGATTTCGACTGGTTCAAGCGGGTCAACGACCGGTTCGGACACAACGCCGGCGACCTGGTACTCAAGGAAACCACAAGGATTCTCCAGGGCGAGCTGCGGGCCAGTGATACGCTTGGACGAGTGGGGGGAGAGGAGTTTGCCATTCTCCTTCCGGACAGCGATCTGGACAGTGCCCGACAACTGGCCGAACGACTGCGCCAGACCATTGCCCAGCACCGGTTCAAGGGTATGGAAGAAACCCTGCACGGCACCATCACCTGCGGGGTGGCCGTATCCGATCCGGAGGACGACCAGTCCAACACCATTATGCTCCGAGCCGACAAGGCACTGTATCGCGGCAAATCCGCGGGCAGGAACCGGGTCGAGACCTTTCACTCCGGCGATAACGCCCGGTAATCACTCCGCAGGCCGGCTCTGGTGTTGTTGCTGCCAGAGGCGGGCATAGTGACCATCGCGGGCCAGCAGGTCGTCATGATGTCCGCTTTCAACAATCACTCCGCCATCCATAACCAGGATGGTGTCGGCGTCCCGGATGGTAGACAACCGGTGAGCGATCACCAGGGTGGTTCGCTGGCGACTGATCTCCTTCAGGGCACTCAGGATCGATTGCTCGGACAGCGAGTCCAGCGACGACGTGGCTTCATCGAGGATCAGCAGAGGCGGGTTCTTGAGGATGACGCGGGCAATGGCGACCCGTTGCTTTTCCCCTCCGGACAGCTTGAGCCCCCGTTCACCGACCCGGGTGTCGTAACCATCGGGGAGGCTGTGGATGAAATCTTCCAGATGGGCCATCCGGGCCGCCCGGTGCACCTCTTCCTCGGTGGCGTCCGGCCGGCCATAGGCCAGGTTCCGGTACAGGGTGTCGTTGAACAGCACCGTATCCTGGGGCACGACGCCAATGGCCGATCGCAGGCTGTCCTGGGTGACCTCGCGAATGTCCTGGCCGTCGATACAGATCCGTCCCTCGTCCACATCGAAGAAACGGAACAGCAACCGGGCCAGGGTGGATTTTCCGGCCCCGCTGGCGCCGACCACGGCCATGGTCTGTCCGGCCGGAATGGTAAAGTTGACGTCCCGGAGGATGGGCCGGTCCGGACGATAGGCGAAGCGGACCTGCTCAAAGCGGATTTCACCCCGCTGCACGGACAGGGCGGGCGCATCCGGTTTGTCCACAATCGCCGGTTTGTCCCCGAGCAGTTTGAACAGCCGCTCGACATTGACCAGAGCCTGCCGGATTTCCCGGTACACGAACCCCAGGGCATTGAGTGGGATGAACAGCTGGATCAGGTAGGCATTGATCATGGTGAAATCCCCCAGGGTAATCTCGCCACTCGCCACCTCACGCACCGCCATGGCCATGATTACAATCAGCGCCACGCCAATGATCAGGGCCTGTCCGGCGTTCAGGGTGGCCAGGGACAGACGGTTCCTGAGCCGGGCCTGTTCCCAGTCCTCCAGGTCCCGGTCATAACACTCGGCTTCGTAGCGTTCATTGTTGAAATATTTGACCGTCTCGTAATTCAGCAGACTGTCCACAGCCCGGGAATTCGACTGATTGTCGCGGGCGTTGGCCTCGCGCACGAACCGGGTCCGCCATTCGGTCACCCGGATGGAAAAAACCACATAGACCACGACCGCCACAGCAATGGCCAGCACATAGGTGATGTTGAAGATCACCAGGAGAATGCCCGATACCATCAGGATTTCCAGTGCCGTCGGCACGATATTGAACAGGGTGAACCGCAGCAGGAAACTGATGCCGTTGGTCCCGCGCTCGATATCCCGGGCCAGGCCACCGGTTTTGCGGTCCAGGTGGAATGCCAGTTCCCGCTGGTGCAGGTGACGGAATACCCTCAGGGAGACCCGGCGCATGGCCCGCTCCGCCACCCGGGCGAACACGGCGTCGCGCAATTCGTTGAAAAGGGTGCTGCCGAACCGGAGCGTTCCGTAGGCCACCACCAGCCAGACCGGAATCCACAACACAATGTCCGCGCCCCGGTTCTGGTCGAGGTAATCCACGATGTATTTCAGGGCAATGGGAGTAGCCACCGTCGCCAGCTTTGCCAGGACCAGCAGGGAAAGGGCGAAGATCACCCGCCCGCGGAACTCGGTCAGGTAGGGCCAAAGCCCGGCAATCACCTTCCAGTCCGGTTTGTGGTCAGCGGGGTAGTCGTTATCGGCGTAGGCTCTCAATGGCGTTTCCTTGACGATCGGAGATGACGGGGCACGGATTCCGGCAAGCGGTTATGATAGGTCTTGCTGGCAAAACTCGACGTATAGCTGCCAGAGTCTACCGTACCGCGTACCCAGGAGGCACACCATCCAACCCCGTCACCGCAAGGCCCTGAAACTCGTTGTCGAATTCATCCGGCCCTATCGGCGGGCCGTGGCGGGTGCCCTGGTGGCATTGGTCATCACCGCCGGCATTACCCTGAGCCTGGGGCAGGGCCTTCGCATCCTGGTGGATCAGGGGCTGGCCACCGAGTCTCCGGCCAACCTGGCAAAGGCCATCGGCCTGTTCTTCGTGCTGGTGCTGGGCCTGGCGTTTGGCTCGTTTGCACGCTTCTACCTGGTCTCCTGGATCGGTGAGCGGGTGGTCGCGGATATCCGGAAAAAAGTGTTCAACCACTTGATCGATCTTCATCCGGGCTTCTTCGAGCAGAACCGGGCACTGGAAATCCAGTCCCGATTCACCGCGGACACCACGGTCCTGCAATCGGTCATCGGCTCCACGGTGTCCATCGCCCTGCGCAACGCCCTGATGCTGGTGGGCGGGCTGGCTCTGCTGTTTGTTACCAACGCCAAGCTGGCCAGCGTCATCATGCTCGGTTTCCCGCTGGTGATTGCCCCGATTCTGTTCTTCGGTCGACGGGTGCGCGCTCTGTCGCGGCTGAGCCAGGACCGTGTGGCCGATGTCGGCAGCTATGTCGGGGAGAGCCTGACCCAGATAAAAACCGTGCAGGCGTTCAATCATCAGCCCCATGACCGGTCCTTCTTTGCGAACGTTTCCGAACAGGCCTTCGACGTGGCCCGGCAACGTATTCGACAGCGGGCCTGGCTGACGACGCTGGCCATTTCCCTGGTGATGGGGGCGGTCGGTATCGTCATCTGGATTGGTGGCCTGGACGTCATCCACGGTCGCATCAGCGCGGGCGAGCTGGCCGCATTCGTTTTCTACAGCCTGTTGGTCGGTGTTGCCGCCGGGGCCATTACCGAGGTCATCGGTGAGTTGCAGAGGGCGGCCGGCTCTGCCGCACGGCTGTTTGAACTGCTGGAAACCCGCTCCGACTTCGAAAGGCCCTCCGGGACAGTAACAGGCCAGCTGCCGACACCGATCCGGGGTCGGCTCGACCTCGAAGACCTGCATTTTGCCTATCCGACCCGGCCGGAGAAGGCCGCCATCGACGGGCTGTCCCTCACCGTAGAACCGGGCGAAACCCTGGCACTGGTGGGGCCGTCCGGCGCCGGAAAATCCACGCTGTTCGATCTGCTCCTGCATTTTCACTCACCTCTGGGCGGACACATCCGGATCGACGGCGTGGACATTGCCACCCTGGATTTAACGTCCCTGCGGCGGTGTTTCGCACTGGTTCCCCAGAATCCGGCCCTGTTTCATGGCACCGTGGCCGACAACATCCGCTACGCCAGACCCGATGCGACGGCCGAAGCCGTCGAGGAAGTCGCCCGGATCGCCCACGCCCACGAATTTATCCGGGGTCTGCCACAAGGCTATCAAACCCCTCTGGGCGACAATGGCACCGGCCTGTCCGGAGGACAGAAACAACGACTGGCGATTGCTCGCGCGCTTCTCTCCGACGCACCAATCCTCCTGCTGGACGAGGCTACCAGTGCGCTGGATGCCGAAAGCGAGCATCTGATTCAGGAGGCCATGCCGGCGCTCACCGACAATCGGACCACCCTGGTGATCGCCCATCGCCTGGCCACGGTACGCGACGCTGACCGCATCGCCGTGATGGATCAGGGCAGGCTGCTCGCGGTTGGTAGCCACGAGGAACTGATGGCGGGCAACGCCCTGTATCAACGGCTTGCACGGCTTCAATTTCGGGATTCCACAACCTGATTCCGCGTGGTCGGTTTGTGGCTTGCGCCCGTACTGCTTACACTGGTAGTTAAACCTACTGACTCCAACCAGGAGGATCGCAAAGTGAGCAATCAAGAATTGCAGGCACTGAAAGAACGTTACGTTGCAGCCGGCGCGGCAAGTCCCAATGAACAATTTGCCGATCACGCCCTCAATGCGGAGCTGTGGGACGCAGATGGCAGACGCATGATCGATTTTGCCGGCGGTATCGGCGTTCTGAATATCGGTCATCGGCATCCGAAAGTGGTGGAAGCGGTGAAGGCACAGCTGGACAAGGTCATGCATACCTGCCAGACCGTCATGCCGTATGAAGGCTACGTCAAGGTGGCGCAAAAGCTGAGCGAAGTGGCGCCCGTTCGCGGCCACGCCAAGGTCATGCTCGCCAACTCCGGTGCCGAGGCGCTGGAAAACGCCATGAAGATTGCCCGGGCCGCCACCGGCAAGACCAACGTCATCTGTTTCGACGGGGGTTATCACGGCCGTACCTTCTACACCATGGCCATGAATGGTAAAGCTGCCCCGTATCAGACCGACTTCGGGCCCATGCCCGGGACCGTCTACCGTGCTCCCTATCCGGTGCCCTATCACGGGGTCAGTGAAGACGAAGCCCTGCGTGGCCTGAAAATGGCCATGAAGGCGGACTCGCCCGCGAACAACACAGCCGCCATCGTCATTGAACCGGTACTGGGTGAGGGCGGTTTCTACGCGGCGCCAACCAGTTTCCTCAAGGAAATCCGCAAAATCTGTGACGAAAACAACATCCTGATGGTGGTGGATGAGGTCCAGAGCGGGTTTGGTCGGACCGGCAAAATGTTCGCCATTGAACACAGTGGTGTGGAGCCGGACCTGATGACCATGGCCAAGAGTATGGCCGATGGCATGCCGATTTCTGCCATTGTCGGAACGGACAAGCATATGGACGCGTCCGGGCCGAACTCACTGGGTGGCACCTATACCGGCAGCCCGACCGCCTGTGCAGCAGCCCTGGCGGTGTTCGATGTGTTCAAGGAAGAAGATATCCTGGGCAAGAGTCAGCGTCTTGGAGAAAAGCTGAGGGCGCGCTTCGACCAGTGGCAGGAGCAGTTCGAGCATGTGGATAACGTGCGGAACCTGGGCCCCATGGCGGCCTTTGAACTGGTGGAAAGCAAAGACAGCCACACACCCAAACCGGAACTCGCTGCAGCGATCACCAAAAAGGCAAAGGAGAAGGGCCTGATCCTGCTCAGTTGCGGAATGTACGGCAATACGCTTCGCTTCCTGATGCCAGTCACCATTGAGGACGATATCCTCGAAGAGGGGCTGGCCATTGTCGAGGAAAGCCTCAAGGAGGCAGGGGCCTGATCGTTCCAGCCCGACCTTGACCTGATCAGGAACAGCAACGCCGGGGCCGGCGATCTGCCGCCCCGGCGTTCCATCTTCGATTGATACCGGATTCGTCGTATACTGCCAGACCTTGGTATTGGAAATGCCCTTCCGTTTACTCACCAATCAGGTAGCTGCATGACTCCGGAACCCTCCTCCTCGGTCCCCGACCACAAACCCCGCCCCTGGGTGGACCTGCTTGTCAGTATCGTCATTCCCTCCGTCATCCTGATGAAGCTCAGTGGCGACGACTATCTGGGTAGTGTCAATGCGCTGATCATCGGTCTGGCCTTTCCGCTGGGCTGGGGCCTGTTTGAACTGGTCCGGTACCACAAGAAGAACTTCATCGCGTTGCTGGGCCTGATCAGTGTGGGCCTGACCGGAGGCATCGGGCTGCTGGAACTCAATGCCCAGTGGCTCGCCGTCAAAGAAGCCGCCGTGCCCGCGATTATCGGGCTGGCCGTTTTGCTTTCCACCAGAACGAAATATCCGCTGGTCCGCTCGCTGCTCTACAACCCCAGTGTCCTGGACGTAGACAAGATTCAGCACACCCTGCGCGAACGGGGCAGTGAGGACGAGTTCGAAGCCCGGCTGCTCAAAGCCAGCTACATGTTTTCCGGAACCTTTCTGTTCTCTTCGATCATGAACTACGTTCTGGCCCGCTGGATCGTGACCAGTCCGTCCGGAACCCAGGCCTTCAATGAAGAATTGGGCCGGATGACCCTGGTCAGCTATCCGATGATCGCCATTCCGTCGATGATCATGATGATGCTGATCTTCTACTACCTGTGGCGGACCATCCGACGGCTGACCGACTACACGCTGGAAGAAGTGATGGCGCCGCATCTTATTGAAAAAGAAAGAGAAAAAGAAGCCGCGAAACAACGGAAACAGGAATCTGACCGGTCATAAAAGCAGCGCAAAAAAAAGGGCGGCGGAAACCTGGTTCCACCGCCCTTTTTTTGTGCCCCGGAAAACCTCAGACGTCGAGGTTGGTAACCTCCAGGGCATTGGTCTGGATGAACGCCCGACGGGGTTCAACGTCATCGCCCATCAGGGTAGTGAAGATCTGGTCCGCAGCAATGGCGTCCTCGATCGTGACCTTCATCATCCGCCGGGTTTCCGGATCCATGGTGGTTTCCCACAGCTGCTCCGGGTTCATCTCACCCAACCCCTTGTAGCGCTGAATGTTGAGCCCTCGCTGAGCTTCTTTCATCAGCCACTCCAGGGCGCCCTCAAACGACAGGACGGCCTGCTTGCGCTCGCCCCGCTGGATATAGGCGCCTTCCTCAATGAGACCATCGAGCGTCTCACCCATGCGGGCAATCGCCGCGTAGGACGAGGAGTCGAAGAAGTCGTGACTGAACACATGCTCGTGGGGAATACCATGCACATAGATGGTGACCTTGGGCAGAAACAGATCCCGTTCCTCATCCCGGGCAACGGAGAAGGTGTACTTGGTACCCGTCCGGGTGTCCAGATCCAGCCCTTCGCCTAGCCGGCCAACCCACCGGGCAACAGCCGCTTCGTCTTTCAGGTCGGCGGATTTCAGGGTGGTGTTCTGCAACATCTGCTCCAGAACCTTGGCGGGGTAGGCGCGAGACAGCCGGTCAATCATCGCCATAATCGCCTGGTAGTCCTTCACCATGGTCTCCAGCGCGGAATCCTTGATGGCCGGAGCCTCCGGGTTCACATACAACTGGGCGCCTTCCAGCGCACTCTGGGTGAGATAGGCTTCCTTCGCTTTCTCATCCTTGATGTATTGCTCCTGCTTGCCACGCTTGACCTTGTACAACGGCGGCATGGCAATGAACACGTGGCCCCGTTCGATGATTTCGCGCATTTGCCGGAACAGGAACGTGAGCAGCAGTGTGCGGATGTGCGAACCATCCACGTCGGCATCGGTCATGATGATGATCGAGTGATAACGCAATTTGTCGGGATTGAACTCCTCCCGACCGATACCGCAGCCCAGTGCCGTGATCAGGGTACCGACCTCGGCCGAAGACAGCATCTTGTCGAAGCGGGCTTTTTCAACGTTCAGGATCTTGCCCTTGAGCGGCAGGATGGCCTGGGTTTTCCGGTCACGACCCTGCTTGGCCGATCCACCCGCAGAATCACCCTCCACAATGAACAGTTCTGAAAGGGCCGGGTCCTTTTCCTGACAGTCGGCGAGCTTGCCGGGGAGTCCGGCAATGTCCAGGGCGCCTTTCCGACGGGTCATGTCCCGTGCCTTCCGGGCGGCTTCCCGGGCCCTGGCGGCCTCGATCATCTTGTTGACGATCAGTTTGGCTTCGTTGGGCTGCTCCTGCAGGAAGTCACTGAAGGCCTGATACAGTTCCTGCTCGACAGCGGTCTTCACCTCGGAGGAAACCAGCTTGTCCTTGGTCTGGGACGAAAATTTCGGATCCGGCACCTTGACGCTGATGATGGCGGTCAGGCCTTCCCGCGCATCATCCCCGGAGGTGGCCACTTTGGCTTTCTTACCAAGGCCTTCGTGATCGATGTAGTTGTTCAGAGAGCGGGTCAGGGCAGCGCGGAAACCCGCCAGGTGGGTACCACCATCCCGCTGGGGAATATTGTTGGTGAAGCAGTAGATGTTCTCCTGGAACGCATCGTTCCATTGCATCGCCACTTCCACGGCAATGCCGTCTTCCCGTTCCCGGGTAAAGTGGAAAACCCGATTGATCGGGGTTTTGCTGGTATTCAGATGCTCCACGAAAGCCCGAAGACCGCCTTCGTATTCGAAGACTTCTTCCTTGCCGGAGCGCTCGTCCGTAAGTCGAATACGGACACCGCTGTTCAGGAACGCCAGCTCACGCAGACGCTTGGCAAGAATGTCGTAATGGAATTTGATGTTGGAGAAGGTTTCTTCAGAGGGAATGAAGTGAACCTTGGTACCGGACGCATCAGTATCACCGACCACGGCGAGCGGTGAGTTGGGCACACCGTGGGAATAGGTTTGCTCCCAGACCTTGCCATCGCGACGGATGGTCAGTGTCAAGACAGAGGAGAGGGCGTTGACCACGGACACACCCACACCGTGCAGACCACCGGACACCTTATAGGTGTTGTCGTCGAATTTGCCGCCGGCATGCAGGACAGTCATGATGACCTCTGCCGCTGAGACACCTTCTTCTTCGTGGAGGTCTGTGGGGATTCCTCGACCATTATCCCTGACGGAAACCGACTCATCCGGATGAATGACCACTCCGATTTCGGAACAATAGCCTGCGAGGGCTTCGTCGATAGAGTTATCTACCAGCTCGAAAACCATGTGATGAAGGCCGGTGCCATCATCGGTATCACCGATGTACATGCCGGGCCGCTTACGCACCGCATCCAGGCCCTTGAGAACCTTGATACTGGAGGAGTTGTAGTTCTGTTCACTCATTCGGTGACTCCTGAAGGGTAGTGACCGGTAGGCGCCCTGGATCCTGACATTGTCAGGCCTGGCCGTAGCCGGTTTATTCTTCCGTCAATTTGCCATGTTCCACGTGGAACATTCTGTGTTCCGGTACGTCGCTCGTTCCCCAGAGGGACTCGGGCGCCGGGTGCTCAATCGAGGTAATGAAAACCTGACTGCCGAGCGACCGAAGTTTTTGCGCCAACATGGCCCGATGGCCCATGTCCAGTTCGGCGTTGATATCATCCAGCAAAAACGTCACCTGCCGACCCAATCGACTCAGAACCATGCCCTGGGCGATTTTCATCAGGATCACCAGCGTTTTCTGCTGGCCTCGGGAAAACGTTTCGGCGACGGGACGTCCCTGAAACTTCAGGCGAATATCCGCTCTGTTGGGACCATACAACGTATGCCCCATTTTCATTTCCTGTTCGCGATGGTTCCTCAGAATCTCAGACAGCGACTGTGATCGATCCCAGCCCGGAAAAAATTCCAGCTTCAGACCCCGGGTCCACGGAACGTCGACTTCCTCTACCAGGCGCTCAAACGCTTCAGAGAACTGGTCAAAGGTAGCTTGCCGATGCTCACTCAACTGCTCACTGAGCAGCGCGTATTGGCTGTCCCAAACGCGTAACAGGGATTCGTCCAGTCTACCATTTCTCAGCGTTTGATTCCGCTGTGACGTTACTCTCTGGCACTGTTGCCAGATCGAGGCAAAAGAAGGTTCCACGTGGAACACTGCCCAATCGAGAAATTGTCGCCGCTTCCCGGGACCACCTGCCACAATATCGAAAACGCCAGGATCGATCACGGACACCGGCAGATGTTTCGCCAGCCGGGAAAGGCTCCGTACGTTTTCGCCGTCGACCCTCAGGATCGTCTCTTTCAACGTAACATCGCGGGCAATCCCCAATCGGTGGCTCAGCCCCCCGCTGTTTCCTGGACGGTAGTCTCCCCCGTCATCAGTGCCACGATCCAATCCGCCGAATACGGTAAACCGCGTCTGCCCGTGCCGAACGACGGCCTTGTGCCGACTTACCCGAAAGGAGCGACCGAGACCGAGATAACCGATTGCCTCCAGAATACTGGTTTTGCCACTTCCGTTGGCACCGTACAGCAGATTAAACGACGACGAGAATGACACCGGCTCCGGCGACAAATTTCGGAAATCTTCAGTCTGGAGTCTTACAAGAGCCATACAGAAATTGGCATTCCAGGGGGAGGGGCAACGGACAGAACCAAAAACAGCGCCGGGGTCACTTCCCCGGCGCTGTCTTAGTGTACAAAACCTGTGCGTCTAAGGCGACCGAATCCTCAGTGCAACATGTTCAGCCGCTCGTCCATGAACACATCCATTTCCGGCGCCAGAATGTGGACGTAGCGGTCAAAATACAGGAATTGTTTCAGTAAGAGCGCAAACTCTCTTGGAAAGTGCAGGCCGTGGCTTTCGCCGACTTTTACCATGTCCATCAGGATATTGTTTACATCATCCTCGGCCTGTTCCGCCTCGTAGGGCACCTGGTCGGGAACCATTTTATCCATCTGCTGGTAGAGCCGCCGCAAATCACCGGCAAGGTCGCCAATCCTCACTGTCTGCCGCGTCACTCCAATCCGGATCATGGCATCGGCCATTCCTTCGAAGTTTCCAACCATGATGGCAGAAATGAAATCGCTGACCGCCTGCCAGGTATCCGGTTTGATTCTGCCCACAATGCCGAAGTCGATAAAACCGACCCGGCCGTCCTTGAGCACCATCAGGTTTCCTGCGTGTACGTCCGCGTGGAAAAATTCACACTGCGTCAGGCTGGCGAACCAGGTATTCATTGCGGTGATCAGAGTATGTTCCGGATCGCGTGCATAGCCCCGGATACTTTCCAGGTCCGTCAACGGAACCCCGTGAAAGCGTTCCATGGTCAGAATCCGTCGCGTACTGCAGTGTTCGTAGACCCGGGGGCAGGTCGCCTCTTCATTATGGGTGTTGTGGAGAAACGCCCGGAAAACCTTGAGGTTGTTCGCTTCCTTGATGAAATCACACTCTTCCATCATGGTTCGCTGAATTTCCTCAACAATGCCGGACAACGAAGTCCAGGACAGTTTCGGAGCCAGCGTTTCCAGAATTCGGGAGGACAGGTACAGGAAGTTCAGGTCGGTCAGCAGAATGTTTTCCACACCCGGTTTCTGAACCTTGATCACCACTTCTTCTCCGGTGACCAGCCGGGCCGCGTGCACCTGAGCAATCGAGGCGGATGCCAACGCGACCGGGTCAATCTCGGAGAACACCGACTCGATCGGTCGACCGAGTTCGTCCCGGATGATTTTCTTGATCACGCCGTATGGCAGGCTAGGGGTTCTGTCCAGACAATACTGGAATTCTTCCACGTATTCCTTGGGGAAAAAGGTGGGAGAACTGGCAATGAACTGACCCAACTTGATGTAGGTGGCGCCGAGCGATTCAAACGTCTGCCGCAGCAAACGCGGGGCAGGGGGACGATCACCCCGAACCCAGTTCAGCCCTGTGCGCCCGAGGACCGACAACGTCTGGCCGATCCGGAACGCCCCTTTGATTCCATTCGTCACAGTACCCATGGTGTTCTCTCTCCCGTATCCGGTCCCTGACAGATCGGCTACAGCCGCATCGGCATGACCACGTACAGACACCGGTTATCGTTTTCCGACTCGATCAACGCGCTGCTGTTCGGGTTGGACAGCGTCAGTTTCACCTGGTCATCATCCAGCGCGTTCATCACATCCACCAGGTAGCCTACATTAAACCCGATCTGCAGTGATTCGCCCTGATACTCCACCGGGAGCGCGTCTTCGGCCTGTTCCTGGTCCGGGTTGTTGGCGAACACTTCCAGCTGGTTAGGCGACAGGTTCAGCCGTACACCCCGGATATTTTCGTGCGACAGAATGCCCGCACGCTGCAGGGTATTCTTCAGCGTTGCCCGGTCTGCCAGGACGATTTTGTCGCCACCGCGCGGGATGACCCGGTTGTAGTCCGGGAATTTGCCTTCGATCAGCTTCGACGTGAAGGTGTAGGCGCCAACCGTCGCGCGGAGATGGTTGTCTCCGATCACCAGCGTCACCGGCGTTTCGACATCATCCAGCAAACGGGCAAGCTCCAGGACACCTTTCCGGGGCACAATTACCTGCCGAAGCTCGGGACAATTGGTTGCCAGTTCCAGGTGCGCCATCGCCAGACGGTGACCGTCTGTAGCCACGGTGCGAACATGATCGGAAGACACTTCCAGAAGCAGACCGTTCAGATAATAACGGACATCCTGCTGGGCCATCGCAAAGGCCGTGGCATCGAGCATCCGGCCCAATTCCTTTTGTGGCAACTCAAGACGGAAACTCTCGTCCTCGTCTTCCACATTGGGAAAATGTTCGGCGGGCAGCGTGGACAGGGTGAAATGACTGTTCCCGGACCGAAGATGCATCCGGTCGCCCTCCACGGAGAGTTCAATCGGCGCCTCGTCACCCAGGGCCCGACAGATATCCGAAAGCTTTCTGGCGGGAACGGTAATGCGCCCCGGTTGATCCACATGGACCGGGGTGACCCGACCAACCAGTTCAACCTCCATGTTGGTTCCGGTCATGGTCAGCGTATTGTCTTCGGCCACCAACAGTACGTTGGACAGCACGGGCATTGTCTGTTTCTTCTCAACCACCCCGGCAATACTTTGCAGAGGCGTGAGCAGGGATTCACGGCTGATCGTCAGTTTCATGGCACTCAGCTTTCTTCTATCTGTGGATTGGAAGGATGAATGTAGCAGCCAACGCCCCGCATCAGGTGGTCAGCAGTCTCATAAAATTCTGATAATCCTCTCGGATACCCGGATCCGTCTCCTGCAGCTCCAGTATCTTCTTGCACGCATGCAGGACCGTCGTATGATCCCGGCCGCCAAAGGCGTCGCCGATTTCCGGCAGGCTGTGATTGGTCAATTCCTTGGACAACGACATGGCAACCTGTCTCGGTCGGGTAACGGTGCGTGTCCGGCGTTTGGACAGCAGATCGGCAACCTTGATCTTGTAATACTCCGCCACGGTTCTCTGAATGTTGTCGATGCTCACCTGCTTTTCGTGAAGGGCCAGGAGATCCTTGAGGCTTTCCCGAATAAAAGAAGGCGTAATTTCGGAACCGGTGAAGTGAGCATTCGCTATCACCAGACGAAGCGCCCCTTCAAGCTCACGGACATTGGACCGGATTTTCTGGGCAATAAAGAACGCCGCTTCACTGCTGAGCTTCACATTCGCCTGTTCGGCCTTTTTCATGAGGATGGCAACCCGGGTTTCCAGCTCCGGCGGTTCAACCATCACCGTCAGTCCCCAACCAAAACGGGACTTGAGCCGTTCCTCCATGTCCGAAATCTCTTTCGGGAACCGGTCGCAGGTTACGATGACCTGTTGACCACCCTCCAGCAGAGCGTTGAAGGTGTGGAAAAATTCTTCCTGGGACCGTTCCTTCCGGGCAAAGAACTGGATGTCATCGATCAACAACGCATCCACCGACCGGTAGTACCGCTTGAACTCATTGATCGCGTTCAGTTGCAGCGCCTTGACCATATCCGCCACGAACCGCTCGGATCGCAGGTACGCCACCTTGGCCCGGGGATTGCGCCGGACGATTTCATTGCCGATTGCATGCATGAGGTGTGTCTTACCCAGACCAACACCACCATAGAGAAACAGAGGGTTGTAGGCCCCACCGGGATTTTCCGCCACCTGCATGGACGCTGCCCGCGCCAGCTGGTTCGATTTACCCTCGACGAACGTCTCAAAGGTGAAGCCTTCGTTCAGGAAGC
Organism: Marinobacter santoriniensis NKSG1; assembly: GCF_000347775.1. GTDB lineage: Bacteria > Pseudomonadota > Gammaproteobacteria > Pseudomonadales > Oleiphilaceae > Marinobacter > Marinobacter santoriniensis. Next base: position 85,946 of record NZ_APAT01000022.1, on the reverse strand, counting down.
TCTGATGCTTGATATCCCCCTCAACCTGAACTTCCCGACGATCGCCTCCGTTTTTGGGACGAACCGTTGAGTTGCCCGCCACCGTTGCGGCAACGCCTTTTTCCTCTTCCGTGACCTGGCCACCGGTCTCGTCCCGAAGGTTTCCGGCCGATGGCCGGGGATCCCGCGAACGACTCACCGGTGCTTCTTCCCGGGGTGCGGACCCAACCTTCATATTGACCCGCGGGGCCTGCCCCCCGTTCAGATCTTTCAGTACTTCCTCGATCCGTCTCAGGTATTTCTCGTTGACCCAATCCATGACAAACCGGTTTGGGGCAAACAATACCAGCTGGCCGTCCCGGTGATCCGACTGCAAGGGACGCAACCAGGTATTGAACTGCTGTGCGGGAAACTCGTCCCGGAGTACGTCAAGACATTGATGCCACACGCTGTTCGGCACGACCGCCCACTCCCGAATTCACTGAAAAGTCTTAGTACCGGACAACGAGCCTCCGGCAGCAAGAGAAGACCTCGAATTCTACCCCGAGCTGGCCCGGCAGTGAAAGCCCAAATCCGGAGTCATGAACAGCCTGTGGAAATTTATTTATTTTAAAACCAATCTGTTACAGACTTACTGACAGCCTTGTGTACAGCAAATTCTTTCCCGTTGAGTTACACACAGCCCTGTGTGTATAGCCTGCCCTCAAGCCTGTGTGAAACCCCGGGACGGATCCGTGGACAACTCCGGTTTCAAAACCCTTCGCCACTTTCCCACATTTCATAAGGCGTTCGTCCACAGACCTCAGACCGTCTTGTCACAACCCTTGTCAACGGACCAATCTTTTGATTATTCAGACTAAAAACCGGTTATCCACAGAAAACGTCGAGCCTAATAACAGTAATAATAAATCCTTAAAGAATTCATAAAAGACTTACTGAATTTGTTAGTGTCGAACGATTCGCCCCACCCGCCACAAAATCCGTTGCGTCACTGGCAATAACCATTGAATTTTCCCCGCCAGTTGCATAGAATGCCGCTCCTGTTTTGGCTGTACATTTTCCAGCCAGTTACTGAATTCCAAACTTTGAATTGTGAGATCGTCACCATGAAAAGAACGTTTCAACCGAGCGTCCTGAAGCGTAAGCGCGTACACGGTTTCCGTGCCCGTATGGCCACTGCCAACGGTCGCAAGGTGCTGTCCCGTCGCCGTGCCAAGGGTCGCGCACGTCTGTCCGCGTAAGCCCTGATCGCCTGATGAAGGCTTTGGGTTTTCCGAAATCACACCGTCTGTTACGGCCTGCGGATTACAGCAAAGTCTTCGACGACGTTAAGCTGAAGGTTCCGCACCGGAACTTTCTGATCCTGGCTACACCGAATGATCTCGGTCATGCCAGGGTCGGTTTGGTGTTTTCCAAACGGAACCTCAAGCTCGCGGTCCAGAGAAACCGGGTCAAACGCCAGGTCAGGGAAACGTTCAGACACCAGAACGACCTGCCCGGCGTGGATATCGTGCTCCTTGGCAGGCAGGGACTGGCCTCTCTCGATAATCCGACCCTTCAGAGCATCCTGAACGATCTCTGGCGCCGCCTGAAAAAGAAATACCACCAGTCATCGCCATCCCGTGCAGCTGAGTCACAGCCTGCCGGTAGAGGAACAGGGTAATGCGCAAACTATTGCTTCTGCCCATTCGCTTCTATCAGTACGCAATCAGTCCCATGATGGCGAGTCACTGCCGCCATTATCCCACCTGCTCGCAATACGCCGTTGAGGCCATCAGTCATCATGGAGCGCTGAAAGGCTCCTATCTGACCATGAAACGTCTGGGCAGGTGTCATCCCTGGAGTGAAGGCGGCTACGATCCGGTTCCAGGCACTGAGCGTTTCACTCAAACCCCCCAGACCAGACAGTAATCCTATGGATATTAAACGCATTGTATTGTTTGCCGGCCTGGCGATTGTCAGTTATCTGATGGTGCTGGCCTGGAACGAGGATTATCACCAGGCACCCAAACCGACCGAAACGGCACAGGTGTCCCAGGCGGAAGGGTCTTCTTCCCACAGTGGTACTGACGGCATGCAGCTCCCCGGAGAGAACCCGGGCACAGCCACCGGCGAAGAGCTGACCACCCCGGAAACCCATCAATCCAATGCGCCGGTCGCGACTGATGGCAACCAGGTTGAAAATCGCTACATCACGGTCCGCACTGACGTCTATAATCTGAAAATCGATCGTGTCAGTGGCAACCTGGTTCAGGCCTCCCTGCTTAATTACTCCAAGTCCCTGAACAGCAAGGAATCCCTGAACCTGCTGAACAATACCCGGGACCGTACCTACGTTCTGGAAAGTGGACTCATTGGCAAGGACGGACCGGACAGCCAGCGTAATGGCGATGCACCGGTCTACCAGAGTCGGGCCACCAGCTACCAGCTGGAGGACGGTGCCGATCAACTGACCGTCGACCTGACGTTCGTTGCCGACAATGGCGTCAAAATCACCAAGCGCTATCAGTTCCAGCGGGACAGCTATGAGATCGGTGTTCGTTACCTGATCGACAACACCTCGAACCAACCCTGGAAAGCGAACTTCACCGGCAAGATTGTTCGCGATCAGTCTCCGGATCCCACTGCGCAGACCAGCATGGGCATTCGCTCGTTTTTGGGACTGGTGCTCAGTTCACCGGAAGATCCCTATGAGAAGCACAGCCTGGATGACCTCAAGGACACCAAGATCAACCGCACGGTCAATGGTGGCTGGATGGCGTTTCTCCAGCATTACTTCCTGAGTGCCTGGATTCCCACGAAAGACGTTCCGGCCCAGTTCCAGAGTACCCATCGCGGCAATCTCAATGTCATGGGATTCGTCTATCCGGCAACTGAAGTTGCGCCCGGAGAAACCGCCGAGGTCGGCGGCAATATCTATGTCGGCCCCAAGATCATTGACCGTCTTGAAACCGTTGCGCCGAATCTCGACCGCACCGTCGATTTCGGCTGGCTGTTCTTTATCTCCCTGCCGCTGTTCTACGTGCTCCAGTGGTTCCACGGACTGCTTGGCAACTGGGGTGTATCGATCATTCTGTTGACGGTCTGTGTCAAGGCGCTGTTTTTCCATCTGTCCGCCACCAGCTACCGGTCAATGGCGAAGATGCGGGCGGTGGCACCTCAGCTTACTCGCCTGAAGGAGCTCTACGGGGACGACCGTCAACGAATGTCGCAGGAGATGATGGGGCTATACAAGCGGGAGAAAATCAATCCGCTGGGCGGCTGTCTGCCAATCCTGGTTCAGATGCCGGTCTTCATCTCGCTGTACTGGGTTCTGTTTGAGAGTGTGCAGTTGCGGCATGCACCGTTCATCCTGTGGATCCACGATCTGTCACAGATGGACCCGTATTTCATACTGCCGATTCTGATGGGCGCCAGCATGTTCCTGCAGACCCATCTGAACCCGACACCACCGGATCCGATGCAGGCCAAGATCATGAAGCTGATGCCTCTGGTCTTCACCGTCTTCTTCCTGTGGTTCCCGGCGGGTCTGGTTCTGTACTGGCTGACCAACAACATCCTGTCGATCACCCAGCAGTACTACATTACCCGCAAGATCGAGGCGGAAACGGCAGCCAAGAAGAGCTGACCCGGCTAATGTCTTGATGCTGATCCGACAGAGGCTCCTTCCGGGAGCCTCTGTTATTTCGAAGGAAAGCCACTGCCATGCAGCACACCACCGATACCATTGCCGCAATTGCCACCGCCCCCGGCCAGGCCGGCGTCGGTATCGTTCGTGTTTCCGGTCCGAAAGCCCGGGCAATTGCTGAAACCATGCTTGGCTTCCGGCCCCGTCCCCGCTACGCTCACTACGGTCCCTTCCAGGATTCCCGGGGCGCACTGATTGACGAGGGCATCGGACTGTTTTTCCCGAACCCGCACTCCTTTACCGGCGAGGACGTGTTCGAGTTACAGGGCCATGGTGGCACCGTCATTCTTGACCTCCTGCTTCGGGAGGTATGCAGCCTGGGTGCCCGACTTGCCCGGCCCGGGGAGTTTTCCGAGCGGGCGTTCCTGAACGACAAACTGGACCTGGCGCAAGCCGAGGCCATTGCCGATCTGATCGAGAGCAGTTCCGAGCAGGCAGCCCGGTGTGCGGTACGATCGATGCAGGGTGTGTTTTCCCGGCGCATTGATGCGTTGGTGGAGGCCGTTACGCATCTTCGAATCTACGTCGAAGCGGCTATCGATTTTCCCGAGGAAGAAATCGATTTTCTCGCCGATGGCAAAGTGGCGGCGGACCTGAACGATCTCATCGAACAGGTTGGTGCGATCCTGCAGGAAGCCCAGCAGGGAACCATTCTTCGGGACGGTATGAAAGTGGTGATCGCGGGCCGGCCCAATGCCGGAAAATCCAGTCTTCTCAATGCTCTGGCAGGTCGGGAGGCCGCCATTGTCACTGCCATCGAGGGCACCACCCGTGACGTCCTCAGGGAACATATCCACATTGATGGCATGCCGCTGCACATCATCGACACCGCGGGTCTGCGGGACAGTCCCGATGAGGTGGAGCAGATCGGTATTGCCCGGGCCTGGGAAGAAATCCGCGGTGCCGACCGTATTCTCCTGATGGTGGATGCGACCACGACGGACAAGACGGAACCCCGCGATATCTGGCCGGATTTCATCGACCGTCTGCCAGCGGGCGCGCCCATTACCGTTATTCGAAACAAGGTCGATCTGTCCGGTGAACCGGTGGGCATTGCTTCCGAGCCCCATCAGGCTGCGCCCGTGATTCGCCTGGCGGCTAAATCGGCCGAGGGTCTGGAGGTTCTCCGGGATCACCTGAAACAGTGCATGGGATTTGTCACCACTACCGAAGGCGGCTTCCTGGCCCGGCGGCGTCACCTGGATGCGCTGGAACGGGCGCAGGATTCACTGCGTCAGGGACAATCGCAACTGGAGGGATTCGGAGCCGGGGAATTACTGGCAGAGGACCTCCGCAGTGCCCAGGACGCAATGGGTGAAATCACCGGTCACCTGACACCGGATGAACTGCTTGGTAAAATTTTCTCCAGTTTCTGTATCGGTAAATAATATGACCGGTCCCTCGGATGCCCGGTTCTGTCTCGTCGTATTGCTGTCGCTGATGATGGCCCTCGTGACCGCTTTGGAAGCGGAACGGGGGATTATGAGCTACCTTAAGTCTCTCTTAAGTTTTCCGGGCGATACTTTTTCAACCTGGCCGGCCTCTGCGCCGGCCAAGAATCTTCAAGGCTAGGTCACATCACAATGGGCTCAGGTAAATCCTTTTCCGTCGTCATCCCCGTCATGAACGAATCGGACAGCATTGGCAAGCTGATCACCGAAATTCATGCGGCACTGAAGGACTATCCCGGATTCGAGATTGTGGTCGTGGACGATGGCAGCAGCGATCAGACCCTGGACGTGGCCATGTCGACCGCCCGGTCGCTGGAGTGCCCGCTGCAAGCGGTCCGGCACGCCCAGAACCGGGGACAGAGCGCGGCGGTTAAAACCGGTGTCCAATATGCCCGTGGCGAACTCATTGTGACCATCGATGGCGATGGCCAGAACGACCCGGCCGACATTCCCGCCATGCTGGCCAGGGCGGAAACCATTGAAGCCCGTGACTACGTGGTCGCGGGCTATCGGAAAAACCGCAAGGACACGCCCTGGAAGCGGTTCCAGTCACGGGTCGCCAACAGGGTACGGGATGCCCTGCTCCACGACGGCGTCCCGGATACCGGTTGCGGACTGAAACTCCTGCCGCGGGAGACCTTCCTGACGTTTCCCTGGTTCAACCATGGCCATCGGTTCATTCCTGCGCTGGTTCGGGCACTGGGTGGCACGGTGGAGGTTGTGGAAGTCAATCACCGGCCCCGGGAACAGGGTGTCTCCAAATACAACGCCTGGAACCGCGCATGGGTCGGCCTTGTGGATCTGCTGGGTGTGATGTGGCTGGTTCGCCGGACGCCGGTCATCCGCATCAGCGAACATCAGGAAACCGGGCTCTCGTGATATGAAACGTTGGGTGAAGCCCGTTCTCTTTCTCCTGGTGGCGGGCGTGGGAGCGTTTGCCATCAGTCAGGGCTGGCTGGATGTTCTGGCAGACCAGCAGCAGCTTTCCCGGTACCTCAATGAACACGGGGTAACCGGATATCTGTTGATTGCCCTGGCCGGGGGCGTTTACACCGCCCTGGGCGCCCCCCGCCAGTTGCTGGCCTTTGTCTGTGGGTTTGCGATGGGGGTTTCCCTGGGAACCGTGTTTTCCACCCTGGCGACCACGTTGGGCGCCGCTGTGTGTTTCTATACCGCTCGCCTTCTGCTGCGGCCGACCCTTACTCGCCGTTTTGGCCGCCGAATGGCTGCCTTTGATCGGGCGGTCATTGAAGATCCCCTGTTGAAGATCATGCTCATCCGCCTCTTACCGGTGGGCAGTAACCTGCTGACCAATCTGGTGGGCGGAGCCTCCGGCATCCGTGCCTTCCCGTTTCTGGCCGGCAGTGCGCTGGGGTATATTCCCCAGATGCTGGTGTTTGCCCTGGCCGGGGCTGGCTTCGGAAATGCCAATCATTACCCGGTGTTGCTGGGGGCGGCCGGTTTTGTGGTTGCCTCCGCCATCGGAGCCATGCTGTACCGGAATCGCCGTATCCGTAATCTATCCGCCACCGTGTCTGACGAGTTCTAACGAGTCCTATGCCCGTTTCCAGATTGCTTGACGATGTCGTAACCCGAATCGGCCGGTTGTCCGAACGGCAGCTGTTTGTGCTGTTGATGGTCTTTTCCGCCGTAATCATTTTCACCGGTGTCGGGCTTCGTTCGCCCTGGCCGCCCGATGGTCCGCGCTTTGTGGAAGTGGCCCGTGAAATGGTGGATTCCGGCCAGTGGCTGATTCCCATGCGTGGCAGCGAGTATTATCCCGACAAGCCGCCGGTGTTCATGTGGTCCATCGCGTTTTTCTACTGGCTGACGGGTAACCTGAAGTTTGCGTTTCTCCTGCCCAATGCGTTGTGTGGGCTGCTGACAACAGGCCTGGTCTACGATCTGGGCCGGCGCCTCTGGAATCCCCGTACCGGTGCCATTGCGGCCGGTCTGCTGCTGGTCACGGTGCAGTTTGTCACCCAGGCCAAGAATGCCCAGATCGATGGCATGGTTGCCGCCTGGATCACCGTCGCCTGCTACGGCCTGATGCGGCATTTTTTCGATCGGCCGTCCTGGGGCTGGTTCTTTGCCGCCTGGGCGTTCATGGGCCTGGGGATCATCACCAAGGGCGTGGGCTTTTTGCCCATCTTCCTGTTTGTTCCGATCCTGATCCTGAAATTCCGTGACCGCAGTCGCTTTGCCGGTTCCCTGACCTGGCTCTGCGCCGCCGGACCCCTGCTGATGCTCCTGGTGGCGGCGCTCTGGCTGGTGCCCATGATTCTTTATGTCGATCATGTAGGCACCGAGGCCGCCTTTGCCTACCGTGACAATATTCTGCTCAAGCAGACCGCCGAGCGTTATGCGCATTCCTGGGGCCATATCCAGCCCTGGTGGTACTTTGTCGGAAACGTGATCCCGTCCCTCTGGTTCCCGCTGCCCTTCCTGCTGATTGCCGCCTGGCGACCGGTTTACCAGCGTCTGCGGGAGGATCCGAAACTGATCGTGCTGTTTTCCTGGGTGGCCCTGGTGGTCCTGTTCTTCAGTATCAGTCCGGGCAAGCGCGGCGTCTATGTCCTGCCGGCACTGCCCATGTTCGCGCTCGGTCTGGCCTCGGTGCTGGGCCAGTTGCGCAGCCTTCGGGATGGGGTGGCACGCTGGTTCCCGATTCTGGTGACGGGGCTGCATCTGCTTCTGACCGTTGCGCTGATCACCATTGGGATTCTGGCGCTGAACGATTTTCCGCGCCTGGTGGAGAAAGCGAGCGCTTACACCAATGATCCTGGACGCCTGCACATGGCCGGTGGTTTCTTCCTGTCGGTGGGCGTGATCTGGCTCGCTGCATTGCTGGTGTTCTGGCGCAGTCACGCCCTTTATCGTTGGTTCGTATCGCTGATGGTGACCTGGTTGCTGTTCTGCACCGTGGCCTTCCAGATCATGGAGCCGTTGCGCACACCCAGGAACGTGCTTGCCCACGCCGAGCAGTTATTGCCGGACGACGCCCAGCTGGGGCTGTTGAATTTCAGTGAACAACTGATTCTGTTCTCCAATCTGGATATGACCCAGTTCAGCTATTACAACAGCCAGCGGGAGCAGGAACGAAACGCCTGGATCTGGATGAACGAACGGAAAGACCGCTACATGTTGGTTGAGTCCGACCTCAAACTGGAATGTTTCACCTACGAAGGTGCACAATTCCTCGGTACGGCGCATCGCGAAGACTATGTCCTGCTCGGGCCGGAGCAGCAAACCGCCGACTGTGCACCGCCGGAGAAGCAGATACGGTTCGTGACGCCCACTCCCTGTAAGGGAACCGGCTTTTGCCAATAATGGCCTCCGGGAAAAATAAAAAGGGGACGCCTGACACGGCGTCCCCTTTTTGCATGTGCATCCTACCCCGTTGACCCGGTCCGCTGGAATTCATCCCTCTCGATGGGGGTGAGTGCCTCGGTATTGGTCCGGTTGCCCAGGAATTCCGGCCGTGGCTTGTTGCCACAGAACGGCGACTCCAGCTGGTTTTCCACACTGTTGTAAACAAAGAACAGATTGCTTCGGGGCCAGGGCGACATGTTGGCGTTGGACGCGTGCAGGGTGTTGCATTCAAAAATGATCAGGGAACCGGCTGGCCCGGTGGGAGCCTTGATACCGTGATCGTCCGCCAGGTAGGCCAGATCCTGGTCATTCGGTACACCCAGTTCCTGTTTTTTCAGGGACGACTGGTAGTTGTCCTCCGGCGTACGGCCGACACAGGGCACAAAACGCTTGTGGGAGCCAGGGATCAGCATCAGCGGGCCATTGAACGGCGTATTGTCGGTCAGTGCGATGGAGAAGCTCACCGCGCGCATCCTGGGCATGCCGTCTTCTGCGTGCCAGGTTTCGAAATCGGAGTGCCAGTCAAAGCCCTTGCCGTGAAACCCGGGTTTGAAATTGATCCGCGACTGGTGGATGTAGGCATCGCTGCCGAGCAGCTGGCGTACCATGGCGAGGATCTTCGGATCGCGGGTGAGCCGGTCGAACCGGTCCGAGAGTTCATGAATCCCGAAAATCGAGCGGATTTCCTGTTTGCCCGGTTCCGTGATGGTGCCTTCTGAGCGGAGGATGCTGTCGTCTTCTTCGTAGGCACTCAGGTCGTTTCTGAATTTCCGGACGGTGGCCGGATCCAGGAAATTGTTGAATACCAGAAAACCGTCGCGTTCGTATTGTTCCAGTTCGGGTTCGCTGAGCGGTCCTTCCCGGCGATCCTCGCCAGTACTGTGAACCACCGGGTCCTTGCGTTCGAAGCTCGGCGTCGGGCGTTCCAGGCGGGTCGGATAAAAGTCGTCAGTACGAGTTTCCATATTCGGACCTCCTTCTTTTATGTTCCGTATCGTGGTTTCTTATCTCTGTATTTTCCTTTCACCTCAGTGGGTTAATGATTTCAGACTGGAAAGGCACTGTGACTATGGGGTTGCCCGGGGTAATTTCAAGGAAAGATCCCCGGAGGAGAATCCTCCGGGGCAAAACTCACCGTCGGGTCAGTCGGTGAAGGCCATCTGGTCCGGCTCGATCTGCATCAGGTTTTTCGCCGGGCTGAGCATGCTGGTGGCGTGGGTCTGGGCCCTGGGCAACAGGCGTTCGAAGTAGAACTCCGCGGTGGCCAGCTTGGCCCGGTAGAAGGCTTCGGATTGTTCGCCGCCATTGTCCAGTTTATCCACAGCCACGGCGGACTGGCGCAACCACATGAAGGCCATGGTGACGTAGCCGCTGTACATCAGGAAGTCGTTGGCCGCAGCACTGACCAGGTCCCGGTCCTTGCGGGCGGCCAGCATCAGGCGCATGGTCAGAACGTTCCATTGCGCCGTGAGCTTGAGCAGTTCCACCGAGTACGAGCGCAAACGCTTGTCCGCGACGTGCTTACGGGCGAAATTGGCAATCTTCAGGGTAAAGTCACGCACCGCGCCACCCTGGGTCATCAGCAATACTTTCCGGCCCAGAAGGTCCAGCGCCTGGATACCGGTGGTGCCCTCATAGAGGGTGGCGATGCGGGTATCCCGGACAATCTGTTCCATACCGTGTTCGCGGATATAACCGTGGCCGCCGAACACCTGCATGCCCAGATTCGTGCACTCGTAGCCGAGCTCCGTCAGGAAGCCCTTGAGAATAGGCGTCAGGAAACCGAGTTTGTCATCGTATTTCTCGACCTTTTTCTCGTCACCCTGGGTGTGTCCTTCAACCATGTGGTCGGCCAGCCGGGCGGCGTAATACAGCATGGCGCGGCCACCTTCGGCGACGGCCTTCTGGGTCAGCAGCATCCGGCGGACATCGGCGTGGTGGAGGATGGAATCGGCCACCTGATCGGGATCTTTCTTGCCTGACAGCGCCCTCATGGAGCGCCGTTCACGGGCATAGTCCAGGGCCCATTGATAGGACAGTTCCGCCGGACCAACACCCTGGATCGCGGTGCCGATCCGGGCGGTGTTCATGAAGGTGAACATGCACTCCAGCCCCTGGTTTTCCGGGCCGATCAGGAAGCCTTTGGCATCGTCAAAGTTCATCACGCAGGTGGCTGAGGCCTTGATGCCCATCTTTTTCTCGAGGCTGCCACAGGTCACGCCATTGCGCTCACCGACACCGCCCTCTTCGTTGGGCAGGAATTTGGGCACGATAAACAGGCTGATACCCCGGGTCCCCTTGGGGGCATCCGGAAGCCGGGCCAGCACGATGTGGACAATGTTCTCGGTGAGGTCATGCTCACCGGAGGAGATGAAAATCTTGGTGCCGGTGACCCGGTAGCTGCCATCGGCCTGGGGTTCCGCCTTCGTTTTCACCTGGCCCAGGTCGGTGCCGCACTGAGGTTCTGTGAGGCACATGGTGCCGCCCCACCGGCCTTCGGTCAGAGGGACCAGATAGGTCTGTTTCTGGTCTTCACTGCCGTGGAGGTAAATCGTGTTCATCGCCCCCAGGGACAGGCCCGGATACATGGAGAACGGCCAGTTGGCGGTGCCCATCATCTCCTGCTTGAACAGGCCCATGGACGCCGGCAGGCCCTGGCCACCGTATTCTTCCGGGGCCGACAGACCCTGCCAGCCACCCATCATGTACTGGTTGTAGGCGTCCTTGTATCCGGCCGGGGTGGTGACTTCGCCGTTCTCGAGTTTGCAGCCTTCCTCGTCGCCGGACTGGTACAGCGGGCTGAGCACTTCTTCGCAGAACCGGCCGCACTCGGAGAGGATGGCATCGACAATGTCCGGCGTGGCATTCGCGCCGCTCTCCATGGCCGCGTAATGTCCCGGGTAATCGAACACTTCATTGAGCAGAAATTTCATGTCGCGCAGCGGCGCCTTGTAAACCGGCATAACGAATCCTCGGTAACTGTTATCTGAGATGAATTCCGGGGGAGGTGGTCCTCCAATGCTTTTTGTTTTACGCCAATCCCCACGGCCTGCCATTGACGAAAAGCACCGGTCGGCCTGTCATCAAAGACAATTGGCCCAAATGACGGCGAGCGATACCGATGACCGGACGGTCCTGATCGAAGCGTCAGAGCCCAGCGTATGTTCTGGCAAGCCTGTTCCGACCAATACGACAATCCGGGAGTATGAAAGTGAGACAAACGCCTGCCGTTCGAACATGGAAAACCGATCTGAAGACGCCGTTGTGGCTCTGTTTTGCTGTGGTGTTGCTCAGTGGATGTGCGTCCCCGTCCCTGGACGATTATCAGGGGCGTACGCCGACGCTGGTGCCCCAGCAGTTCTTCCAGGGCAGCCTGTCTGCCCGCGGTGTGGTGAAAAATTTCTCGGGGGAAGTCATCCGGACGTTTGACGCCGACATTGAGGCGTCCTGGGACGATGACGGAGTGGGTACCCTGAACGAGGTGTTCCGGTTCAATGATGGTGAGGTCCAGAAGCGGGTCTGGACCCTGACGCCTACCGACGACGGATATTATGCCAACGCCGGAGATGTGGTGGAACCGGGAACCATGCGCTGGCAGGGCAATGCCATCAATATGAATTATGTCCTCAGGGTGGCCTACGGCGATGGCACCATCGATCTGCGCATGGACGACTGGATGTATCTGGTGGCCCCGGGAACGGTCATCAACCAGACAACCATGAGCAAATGGGGCGTCGACGTGGGAGAACTGGTGCTGGTGATCCAGAAGCAGTAACGGTCCGGCAGGGAACGCTGGCAGCGGGGAGTGTGAGATCAGCGGCACCTGCAAAAAGTGGCCTTGAGGTTATACTGGCTTATCTGAAACAATGAGGGTTGAATCGTTGGGCGCCGGCCATGCCGGAAGCCGCAGAACAGACGACGTTGCAGGGAGAGAATCAGTTACGAGGCGATGGTGTCGGCGATTGGTTGGCCGCGGATCTCAGGGCTGCGCAGGATGCACGGGGAGAGATTACCGGTGCGAACAGGGCCGATGATCTTCTGGCAATAAATCCGGCAGTGTTTGCATTGGTAACCTACACCATGGCCTCAGGCTCTGATCACCGCAAAGTCCACCAACATCCGACCGGCCTGATCGTGGCGCTGGTGTTGCTGCTGTCAGGTTGTGCCGCCATTCAGCCGCCCGCAACTCCCGGGCCGTCGTCGGAGCCAACGGGTCGGAGCGCCGGCACGGATGAAACGACGATTTCCCTCCAGGCGGAACGGGACGCCCTGTTCAACCAGCCTTACATCGATCCTCTGACGGATTACCTTCACACCCATGAGGGCGATAGCGCGCGGGCGCCACTGATCACGGACGTCAGACAGGAGCGGACAAGACGTTGCGAGGCTGTTGCCCGGAAATACGCCCATAAACCACTGACCGAAGCGTCGCTGGAGAGCTACCGGGCCGGTTATCAGTACTCCTGTCCGCAGGAAGTCCATGCCTTTGCCCAACGCGTCCAGGAGCGGAGGGCGAAGGCGCAGCAGAACCGCAATGATTCGAAGCTTGCACCCAGTGAGCTCAGTAACTGTTATCTGCTCACCAGCATCCGGAATTTCACAGAGGCGAAAGAAGCCTGTCTGGAACCGGCTGCACAGGGTGATGTCAGGGCACAGGCCAACCTGGCCATCATCTCGCGCGCGTTCGAGCAGTATCCGGAGGCCGTGGCCTGGGCAAAGAAAGCGGCGCCAGAATCGGCAGATGCCTGTTTTGTTCTGGGCCGGCTCTACGAGTCGGGGCTGGGTGTTGAAGCAGACACTGCACTGGCTGCGCACTGGTATCAAAAAGCCGTCGAACTCGGTGATCCGGACGCTCGCGCTGCCCTCCAGAACCTCTCCTCCAAAACTGCGCAGGCCGAGAACTGAGCAGAGACCGGGTAAACCGGCCCAAGGGACCAGGTAATGCCATTTCGATTTTTGAGGGCTCCGACACTAAGGCACGTTATCCTGTGGCTCCTGGCCAGTCTGATCGTCGTTTTCCTCGCCGGTCTTCTTCTGCTGTCCCACCTTAATCTCAGTTATTCCCGGGATGCCCTCTCCGAGTTACGTCGCCAGCAAATCCGGGAGGTCGTCTCGGCCGGACTGGCGAGGATTGATGCCCGGCAGAAAGCCCTGGCCAGTTACACGGTCACCCTTGCCAACATCGGAGAGAGTTTTTACCGGTTGTCGGCCAGCCGACCCGCATCGGACGACGCCACGCTTCGGGCCGACATCGAAAATGCGCTGCAGGAACACCTCGAGGATTTCGAGGGGGTTTCGGCGGCCGGTCTGTGGTTTGAACCCGGTGTGCTGGGCGAGGCGGATCGTAGCTATATGCCCTATTACACGCTGTCACCGGATAACCCGAAACCGGTTCGCCAGAACACGGAAGGCCGCTACACCGATTACCATGAAGCTCCCTGGTATTCCCACACCCTGGGCAAGGAGCTGACACTCGACCAGGTCAGTGCCGGTCATGTCTACTGGTCGCCGGTGTATTTTGACCTCAGCACCGAGCGGGCCGTGCTGGCCCTTGCCAGTCCGATGTTTGACCGGAACGGTCGCCTGCTGGGTGTGGCCACCACCGAGTGGAATGCAGACAGCATCATCGATCTGGTCAGCCAGGTAACGGTAACCCCCAACAGTTTTGCGTTTCTGAATGACCAGAACAATCGCAACCTCTCGAGCCTCAGTCAGGGCGAGGACAGTCGACAGGAGCAGGCCCTGATCGATGCCATTCTGGCCAGGAATCTGGGTGACTCGCTGACCGGTCCGTTCAGTGATGGGGCATCGAGTCTCGCTGTTCAATCGTTGGATGTCTCCGGTATCGGGTATGAACTCTACTACGCCGGCACCGCCGGTGGCATGGTCTACGGTGCTGGGGTGCCGGAGGCTGAGATCATGGCGGTATTGCGGCCCATGGAGCAGACCAATCAACAGATTCTTCTGGCCACCGTGAGCGCTCTGTTGTTGATCAGTGGTTTTCTGGTTTACCGCATCGTGGTGCTGATTCGGGAACTTCAGGCGTCTTACACCGATGAACTCACCGGGCTGCCGAACCGGGCGCGACTGTTAAGGGATCTGAAAACCCGTCAGGGCGCCGCCCTGCTGTTGCTGAATCTGGACCGGTTCAACCAGATCAACAGCCTGTTCGGAACACTCTGCGGTGATCATGTGTTGACGTCGATCGCCACGCGGTTCGCGGCGTTGAAGCGTTACAAATCCGTCCGATCCATCTATCGTCTTCCGGGGGATGAGTTCGCGGTGCTGTTGGAAGCCTCCTCACAGCAGGAGGTGCAGACGATGGCGGATGTCATGAGAGATCTGGTGGCCGAACAGCGGGTGCAGTGGAAAAAACAGCCGCTGACACTGGACGCCAGTGTCGGGATGGCCATTCGTGAGAAACCGCAGGCGGGTGCTCCGGCGGATCAGCTGGTCAGTCAGGCCAAAACGGCGGTGTTGCGGGCCCGTGAACAGGGGCAGTACAAATTTCTCCACGATCCGGACAGTGGCATAGAAGAGTCCTACGAGCACAATCTGTTCTGGGCGAACCGACTGAAGGAGGCCATTGCCGACAATTGCCTGGTGCCCTGGTTTCAGCCGATTCATGACAACCGCCTGGGGGGCATCACCAAATACGAATGCCTGGTCCGGATCAGCGAGCCCGACGGCGATATCGTCAGTGCCGGCCGATTCGTTGATATTGCCTACAAACTCCGGCTCAACCGGACCATCACCGCACTGATGGTAGAACAGTGCTTTCGGATCTTTCGGGACAGGGATGAAGAGTTCTCGATCAATCTGTCCTATGGCGATATCGCGGATCCCGCCACAGTGGACCGGATTCTGACCATTCTGAAGGCCTCGGGTATGGGCCACCGGGTCATTTTCGAGATTCTGGAGTCCGACGGTATCGAAAACTACGCCGAGATCCACTCTTTCATTGAGCGGGTGCGTCCTTACGGGAGCCGCATCGCCATTGATGATTTCGGGACCGGTTACTCCAATTTCAGTCACATCCTGAGTATGGAGGTCGATTTCATCAAGATCGACGGAAGCCTGATCCGCCATATTCATGAGGATGAGACCGCACTTCTGGTCACCCGGGGTATTGTCCAGTTTGCCCGGAGCCTGAACATTCAGACCGTGGCCGAGTTTGTCCACAACGAACAGGTGCAGGCCCGGGTTGAAGAACTGGGCATCGATTTCTCCCAGGGAGAGTTTTTCGGTATGGCCCGACCGGAACTCTGATCGCAGGGCCCCTGCCTGACGTATCTACTACCAGTCCACACCCGAATGCCATTGCGGGATTGCAAGTGTAAAAGTCGTGCAAAGCGGCTCGCCCGGGCTGTGGAAGCAGGGAGCGGTTCCTATAATGTCGATGGCGCCGGTCATCCACGGCAATCACCTGAAAAACCGAATAGAGAAAGTCTGGAAAGCCTATGTGGAAACAGTGGTTGGTCGCACTGGGTCTGGTTGCAGTCGCCGTTACCGGCGCCGTTGTCTATCAGAATCTGAGTGGAGAAGGCGCCGCCCAGGCGGGCAGGGAGCGCCCACCCAGTGCCGTGCATACCGTCCTGCCCCACGAAGAACGGGTACGGGATGTGGTGAATGCCGTCGGTAATCTGAAAGCGTCGGATGCGGTCGAGCTGACCACCGAGGTCAGTGGCCGGGTCGTGGAGATACATCTGAAAGCCGGTGTCCGGGTCCGTCAGGGCGAGCTGCTGCTGCGCCTGGATGATCGTCAGGCCCGGGCCGATATCGCGGAAATCGAGGCCCGGTTGGCGGACGCCCGCCGTCAGCTCGAACGCGCTTCCCGGTTGCGCTCCAACAACAGCATTTCCCAGTCCCAGGTGGACGAACTGAAGACCGCCGTCGACGTCGCCCGGGCGCAACGTCAGGCAGCACAGGTCAGCCTTGAGAACCATCTTATCCGGGCACCGTTCGAGGGCGTGGTCGGGCTTTCGGATGTCTCCATTGGCGCCTACATCACGGCCGGCACCCGTATCACCACGCTGGATTCCACCGAACAGATGGAACTGAACTTCTCGGTACCCGAGCGATTCCTGGGACATGTTCGCGTCGGCCAGGAAGTCCGGGGCCGTTCCCCGGCCTATCCGGAAGAAACCTTCGAGGGTGAACTGGTGGAACTGGGCACCCGGGTGGCCGAGCTGAGCCGGACGCTGCCGGTCCGGGCCAGGATCGACAACCCCGAAGGCCGGTTGCGCCCGGGACAGTTCATGTCCGCCACCCTGACCCTGCAGCAGCGCCAGGCCCTGGTCATTCCGGAACAGGCCATCCTGATCCGGGGCGATGAAACCTTCGTGTTCGTGGCCCGCGATGGCGTCGCCCGACGAACCTCGGTGACTCTCGGCTCCCGCAAGCCGGGTCTGGTCGAAGTGGTTTCGGGGCTGAAAACGGACGATGCGGTGATTGTTACCGGTCAGGACCGGCTCAGTTCCGGAGACCGGGTTCGTGTCCTCGAAGGGGACAATGCGATACCGCCGAACCGGTTTGACCCCGCGCGGGAGTCCTGATCCGTGATCCTCTCCGACGTCTCCATCAAGCGACCGGTCTTTGCCACGGTCCTCAGCCTTCTGATCGTTGTCTTCGGCCTGTCCGCCCTGATGGGACTGCCAGTCCGGGAGTACCCGGATATCGATCCGCCGGTGGTGTCCATTTCCACCGACTACACAGGGGCCGCCGCGGAGGTGGTGGACACCCAGATTACCCAGGTGATCGAGGGGGCCATCAGCGGCATCGAGGGCATCCGCTCCATCGAATCGTCCACCGAGCAGGGCGAATCCCGCACCAGCATCGAGTTCAACCTCTCACGGGATGTGGACATCGCCGCGAACGATGTCCGTGATGCGGTGTCCAGGGTGGCCAACCAGCTGCCCGACGAGGCCGATGCACCGGTGGTACGCAAGGCCGATTCCGATGCCCGTCCGATGATGTGGATCACCCTGCGAAGTTCGGTCTGGGACAGCGCAGAGCTGAGCGACTACGCCGACCGGGTTCTGGCGGATCGTCTGTCGGTGCTGGATGGTGTGGCGGATGTGCGGATTGGTGGCGAACGGCGCTATGCCATCCGGATCTGGCTGGACCGGGAGCGCCTCGCGGCACGGGATATTACCGTCGCCGAGGTGGAACAGGCGCTACGGGCGAACAACGTGGAACTGCCCGCGGGTTCGGTGGATTCCGCGACGCGCAATTTCACCGTCCGGGCCGAAGGCCGGCTGTCCACCGTGGAGCAATTCAGGAATTTGGTGATCCGGCGGGATGGCAATGACCTGTTGCGCCTGGACGACGTTGCCAACGTCCAGATGGGCGTCGAGTCGGATGTCAGCCGTCTTCGGGCCAATGGTCAGACCGCCATCGGCATGGGCATTATCCGGCAATCCAAGGCCAACACCGTGGCGGTCTCCGACGCGGTACGGGCGGAGCTCGACCGGATCCGGGACACATTGCCCCCGGAAGTGTCCATTGCCGAAAGCTACGACGAGTCCATTTTTATCCGGGCATCGATCAAGGAAGTGATGACTACGCTGGCGATTGCCGTCTCCCTGGTCATTCTGGTGATCTTTCTGTTCCTGCGCTCCTGGCGTGCCACCCTGATACCGGCGGTGACCATCCCGGTGGCGGTCATTGGTGCTTTTATCGGGCTGGGATTCCTCGGCTTTTCCATCAACGTCCTCACCCTGTTGGCGGTGATCCTGGCCATCGGCCTCGTGGTGGACGACGCGATCGTGATGCTGGAGAACATCCAGCGCCGCATCGACAATGGCGAGCCACCGCTGCTGGCCGCCTACCGGGGGGCGAAGCAGGTGGCCTTTGCGGTGATTGCCACCACCCTGACCCTGGTGGCCGTGTTCGTGCCGATCTCCTTTATGGGAGGCAATATCGGAAGGCTGTTTGCCGAATTCGGTTTTACCCTGGCGGCGGCGGTGGTGTTTTCCAGCGTGGTGGCGCTGACCCTGGCGCCCATGCTCTGCTCGAAATGGCTCCGGCACAGTCCGGAGACGGCGGAGGGGCACCGGTTGTGGGCTGCCAGTGAGAAGGTTCTGAACGGATTGACCCAGGGTTATGCCCGCCTGTTGCGGTTCTCCCTCGCCCGGCCGGGACTGTTGATTGGTCTGGGGCTGGCCGGGCTGATTGCCGCTGTGGCGATTTTCCCGCGACTGCCCCAGGAGCTGGCCCCGACCGAGGACCGGGGTGTGATTATCATGCCGACCAAGGCACCCCGGGGCTCCACCGTAGAGTTCACCGATTTCTATGTGCGCAAGGCGGAAGAAAAACTCCTGCCCTATCTGGACGACGGCATTGCCAACCGTCTGCTGTCCATCGTCGGTTTTCGCGATGAGGAAGACAATGCGTTCATGATCATGGGCCTGGAGCCCTGGGAGCAACGAGACGTCAAACAGCAGCAGGTCACCAACGAGATCCGCCGCAAACTCGGGGATATTTCCGGCGTTCGGACCGTGGCCATCAATCCGCCCGGCCTGGGTCAGCGAGGGTTCAGTCAGCCGGTGGAGTTCGTGGTCGCCGGGCCGGACTACGAATCGGTCCAGCGCTGGAGCCAGGAGATCGTTGAACGGGCAAAGGACAATCCCCGGCTGCTGAATGTGGAGACTGATTTTGAACTGACCCGACCGGAGTTACGGGTCAACATCGACCGGGAACGGGCGGCGGACCTGGACATCACCGTGCAGGATGTGGGACTGACCCTGCAGACGATGCTCGCCTCCCGGCAGGTGACCACCTATCTGGATCGGGGCCGGGAGTATGATGTTATTGTCCAGGCGGCCGACAGTGACCGGGCCACACCGGAAGACCTGGGCCAGATTTTCCTGCGGCCCCGGGACGGTGGTCGTCTGATCCCCCTGCAATCCCTGGTGTCGGTCAGGGAAATCGGCGCCAACCCGGACCTGCGGCGGATTGACCGGCTGCCCGCGGTGGTCATCAGTGCGTCCCTGGCGGAGGGTTACGATCTGGGGTCGGCGCTTACCTACCTGAACAACCTGGCTGTGGATAACCTGCCACCCGAGGCCCGGGTGAGTTACCAGGGTCTTTCCCGGGAGTTCCAGGAATCCTCCAACGCCATCTACATCACCTTCGGCCTTGCGTTCATCATTGTCTTCCTGGTGCTGGCGGCGCAGTTCGAGAGCTGGATCCATCCGCTGATCATCATGCTTACTGTCCCCCTGGCCGTCACCGGGGCTTTGTTTGCGCTGCTCTGGTCGGGCATCAGTCTGAACATCTACAGCCAGATCGGCATCATCATGTTGCTGGGACTCATGGCGAAGAACGGCATCCTCATCGTTGAGTTCGCCAATCAGCTGAGGGACAAGGGCTACGAGGTCCGCGAAGCGATCCTCGAGGGGGCGGTTCTTCGGTTCCGCCCGGTGCTGATGACCACCATCTCCACGATTTTCGGCGCAGTGCCGCTGGTGATTGCCACGGGTGCGGGTGCCGAAAGCCGGGCCGCGATCGGTATGGTCATTCTCGGTGGTCTGGTGTTTGCCACCACGCTGACCCTGTTCCTGATTCCCGTGCTGTACAACCTTCTGGCCCGGTTCGCCAAATCCGCCAACGCGGTGGAACGGGAGCTGGAACACCAGGCCTCGGTTACAGAGTATCGGGAAAGGTAAGCTGGCCTCCGAAGACCGCGTCGGGGTGAATGTCCACACACAGCACCTCGTGCTGGTAAGCCGACGGCAGGGTTGTGGATAAGGTGACCGTGCGTCTGGCATCCGGCAGGCCGACATAGGGACGGGAGCAGGTAACCTGTTGCGGCCGTTCCCGGGCGTTGATGAAGTACTCCCGGTGGGCCCAGCAGGCACCGGCGGATTCGTACAGGGGGTTGAACCGGGCCCGTTGGAGATCCGGGTTGGCCCGGGCGAGGTTGCCCAGCTGGATGCCGTTCCGGTCCAGCACAAAACAGCGTTTGACACCGTCGAGCTGGAGCAGGCGCTGGCAGGCCGTGGCAAACGGTACGTCTCGGACGATCAGGTGGCAGGCCTCCAGGACTTCAAAACGCAGCAGCTGAAGATAGGTCTGATGATCCCGGCTGTCCTTGAGCGACCATTCGCTGGACTGGGACACCACCGTTTTCAGCCGGGACTCGGTCTCCTTCGACGTGGTTTCGGATATTCCGCCCGGCCGGGCGAAGAGGAAACCCTGCAACAGGTCCGAATCGGTGGACAGTGCGATGCGGGCCTGCTGGGGCGTCTCGATACCCTCCAGCAACACCAGACTGCCGCTTTCCCGGATCATATGAACCAGGCTATCGAGCAGCAGCCGCGCGCGGTTGTTGTGCTCCGCATTTACCAGCAAACTGCGATCCAGCTTCACGATCAGTGGATTGATCTGCCAGAGACGTTCGAAATTCGAATCGCCCATGCCAAAATCATCGATCGCAATCTGGAAACCCTGCTCCCGGGCCCTGTGGATGAACCGGAGCAGGGCTCCGGGATTTTCCGACGCGGTTTCCACCAGTTCCAGAACGATCCGGTCGGGGGCAATTCCGAAATCCTGACACTGGTCTGCCAGATGGTCCAGGGAGGTTTCCGGATGGGTACAGGAATGCGGGTTGATGTTCAGAAACAGCCAGGCTGACTGATCCTCCGCCGGAAAATTGCCCAGGTGGAGGTTGAGAAGGTGTCGGTCCAGGGTTGCCGTCTGGTTCCTGTGGTGGGCCTGATCAAACAGGTCGGGCGGTGATACCGGCGTGCCATCCTGTTGCCGGATTCGGACCAGGGCTTCGTAGCCCACCAGTTTCTGGTGCGTCGGGCTGAGGATGGGCTGGTAGACCGACTGGAAATCGTGGCTTTGGACAAGATCCGGCACGACGGCAGTTCGTCCGCGCCGGTCCTTACGCCGTGAGAGTCTGACGACACTGCTCATGGTCAGGAACCTGTAGGCTGTTAATGTTTGGCGAGCCGTCCTGGCCACACAATTCAATTCATGGAACTCTATGCACAGGCGAATTCCGTGCCAGACAGTGACAAGGGCCCGCATCGGCGAGCCCGCGCAACCGTCGTGAGATTGCCGGACCCGACACCTTGCACCGGAATGGTGCGAGTCGGACGGGTTACTACCCAGGAATGCACCAGGACAGGAATACCCATGCCTCCCAACAATCAGTTTCGTCTGTTTGGTCAACGCCGGTTTCTGCCGTTCTACCTCACCCAGTTCTCGGGCGCGTTCAACGACAACCTCTACAAGAATGCCCTGTTGTTGCTGATCACCTACAGCGCGGGCAGCGTCATGGGGCTGTCGGTGAACCTGGTGGTCAATCTGGCGGCGTTCCTGTTCATTTTGCCGTTTTTCCTGTTCTCCGGAATCGCCGGCCAGATTGCGGATCGTTATGAAATGTCGCGGATTATCCGGTTGGTGAAACTGGCGGAGATCGGAATCATGGGCCTTGCAGCGATCGGCCTGTGGTTTGGCTGGTACGGCTGGCTGCTGGTGCTGCTGTTCCTGATGGGGACTCAGTCGACGTTTTTCGGCCCGGTCAAATACGCCATTCTTCCGAGGGTGCTGGCGGATGACGAACTGGTGGGTGGTAACGGCCTGGTTGGTATGGGCACGTTTGTCGCCATTCTGCTCGGCACCATCGCCGCCGGCCTGATCATGGGGTTCGAGATGGCGGCGCAGCTGACGGCCATCGGCGTCATTGCCATGGCAATACTGGGTTACCTGGCGGCCTGCCAGGTTCCCTACACGGGCGAGGACAACCGGCAGCTGCGCATCCGCTTCCGGCCGATGGCAGAAACCTGGCATCTGATGGTGGTTGCCGCGGAACGTCGCCCGGTATTGCTGGCCATCCTGGCGATTTCCTGGTTCTGGTTTCTGGGTGCGGCCTACCTGACGCAGTTCCCGAACTTTGCCAAGACCGACCTGGCGGGCGACGAGACCGTGGTCACTCTGCTGCTGGCGCTTTTCACCGTGGGGATCTCGATTGGTTCGGTACTCTGTGAGCGTCTGACCAAGCATCGGATCACTCTCGTGCCAGTGCCGTGGGGCGCGCTGGGACTGACCCTGTTCGGTGTCGATGTGTTTTTTGCCGTGCCCATGACCCCCGTGGCATCGTCCTGGCAGACATTTTTCCTGGACGCGGACTATTTCAGGGTACTGGTGGATCTGGTGGGCATCGGCGTTTGCGGTGGCCTGTTTATCGTGCCGCTCTATGCCTTCATCCAGCATGAGACCCCGGCCCCGAAGCGGGCGCGGATCATTGCCGCGCTGAACGTGATCAATGCGCTGTTCATGGTCGCCAGCGCCCTGGCGGGAATGGTGATGCTCGGTGGGCTGGGCCGGTCGATTCCCGAGTTCTTTCTGATCCTGTCTGTTACCAACGCTGTGGTACTGCTGGTGGTTTGGCGACTCCGGCGCAGATCCGGCGCTCATCCTGTGGACAAATAATGGAACAACCTTCGGATAAACTCTGAAACGATTAATGAATATTCAATAAAAACAATAATATAATGAGTTATAAGTGGTGTTTTTCGGGCCCCTTTTCCTGTGGAAAACTTTTTGAAAACTTTTCTGAGAAGATGCCGACAAGCAACTGAAAAACCGCAAATTTCGGATATTACCTACGCCCTCAAGCCGTTTTAGAGTCGGTTTTCAACAGCACGGGGTTGGCCGGCCCTTTGAAGGCTTGCCGTATCTGGTTAAAATTTGCGCATTCCGACTGCAATTTGCCGGGTGAGGCGTTATACTCGCCTCCCTGTTTTTATCCCCCGATTTCCGAGGTGAAGAGTGGAGTTTCCGACCCGTTTCGATGTCATTGTCATTGGTGGTGGCCATGCCGGTACCGAGGCCGCGCTGGCGGCCGCGCGCATGGGTTCGCAAACCCTGCTGCTGACCCATAACATTGAGACCCTGGGACAGATGTCCTGCAATCCGGCGATTGGCGGGATCGGCAAGAGCCACCTGGTCAAGGAAATTGATGCACTGGGCGGCGCCATGGCCCGTGCCACGGATCGCGCGGGCATTCAGTTCCGTGTCCTCAACAGCCGCAAGGGGCCGGCAGTGCGTGCCACCCGCGCCCAGGCCGACCGGGTACTGTACAAGGCCGCCATTCGCCACATGCTCGAGAATCAGCCGAACCTGACGCTGTTCCAGCAGGCGGCGGACGATCTGGTTGTGGAAAACGATCGGGTGGTGGGTGTCGTGACCCAGACCGGTATCCGGTTCAATGCGCAGACCGTGGTGCTGACCACCGGGACCTTCCTGGGCGGCGTTATCCACATCGGCATGCAGCATCATTCCGGCGGCCGCGCCGGTGACGCACCGGCCAACGCGCTGGCCAAACGTCTGCGGGAATTGCCGTTCAATGTCGGGCGTCTGAAAACCGGGACCCCGCCGCGGATTGACGCCCGGTCCGTCGACTTTTCGGTGATGGACGAGCAATGGGGTGACAACCCGCTTCCGGTTATGTCGTTCATCGGCAACCGGTCGGAGCATCCGGAGCAGATCTGCTGTTATGTCACCCGGACCACCGAGCAGACCCACGACATCATTCGCAGCGGCTTTGACCGCTCGCCGATGTTCGCCGGCAATATCGAAGGCGTTGGCCCCCGTTACTGTCCGTCTATTGAAGACAAGGTGAACCGCTTTGCCGACAAGGACTCGCACCAGATTTTCGTGGAGCCCGAGGGCCTGACCACCAACGAACTGTACCCGAACGGTATTTCCACGAGCCTGCCATTCGATATCCAGCTGGCGGCCGTGCGCTCGATTCCGGGGTTCGAGAATGCTCACATCACACGCCCGGGCTACGCCATCGAATACGATTACCTGAACCCGCAGGACCTGCGCCACACCCTCGAAACCAAGTTTATCCAGGGCCTGTACTTTGCCGGCCAGATCAATGGCACCACCGGTTATGAAGAAGCCGGTGCCCAGGGCCTGCTGGCGGGCATCAACGCGTCCCTGCGGGCCCAGGAAAAAGACGAATGGTACCCGCGCCGGGACGAAGCCTACCTCGGTGTTCTGGTGGACGACCTGATCACCAGGGGCACCAACGAGCCGTACCGGATGTTCACCAGCCGCGCGGAATACCGCCTGATCCTGCGGGAAGACAACGCCGATCTGCGCCTGACCGAGACCGGTCGCAACCTTGGCCTGGTGGATGACGAGCGCTGGCAGAAATTCAACGACAAGCGTGAAGGTATCGCCCGGGAACGCAGCCGGCTCGAATCCACCCGGGTTCATCCCAACACCGAGGCGGGTGAACGGGCCAATGGCTTCCTCAAGCAGCCCATGAACCGGGATCATTCCCTGGCCGAACTGCTGCGCCGGCCGGAGATTGCCTACGACCAGATTGCCGACATCGGCGGCGAGCGGGCCGAGGATCCGAACGTGTCGGATCAGGTGGAAATCGAGATCAAGTACGAGGGTTACATCTCCCGTCAGGCGGACGAGATCGAACGCCTGCGCAAGAATGAGAACACGTCGCTTCCCATTGATCTGGATTACGATGTGATCGGCGGCCTGTCCAACGAGATCAAGCAGAAGCTCAAGGATGTCCGGCCCGAGACGGTCGCCCAGGCCTCACGGATTCAGGGCGTGACACCCGCGGCGGTGAGCCAGATTCTGGTGTACCTGAAGAAGCGGGACCTGCTGCGCAAGCAGAGTGCCTGATCTCCGCCCATGAACCATTCTCTCTGGCAGGGTCAGCTCCGTGACGGACTGGCCCGAATGCAGCTTTCCCTTACCGAAGGCCAGCAACAACAGTTGTTGGCCTTCCTGGCGTTGCTTAACAAGTGGAACAAGGCGTATAACCTCACCGCGGTGAGGGACGAGCGTCAGATGGTGTCGCGGCAATTGCTCGACAGCCTGAGTATTCTCCCGTGGGTGACCACCGACCACCTGCTGGATGTGGGTGCCGGTGGCGGTCTGCCGGGCATTCCGCTGGCCATTGCGCTGCCGGAGACGAAATTCACTCTGCTTGACAGTAACGGCAAGAAAACCCGGTTCCTCAATCAGTGCGTGCTGGAACTGGGGCTGGAAAATGTGGACGTGATCCACGGCCGGGCCGAGGATTGCCAGCCGTCCGAACCCTTTGCCCAGATCAGCAGCCGGGCGTTCACCGCGCTGGAAAACCTGGTCGCCTGGTGCGGCCCCTTGCTGGCAACTGAGGGAGAGTTCCTTGCCATGAAAGGTCAGTTTCCGGATGATGAGGTGGCTGCCCTTCCGGCCGGCTGGCAGGTAAAATCCAGCCACTCACTGGAGGTACCCGGGGCCGATGGCGAGCGACATTTGCTGCTCGTGGCCCGGGCCGAGCATTCCCGGTAATCCGCAACAGGAGGTAAAACATGGCGCGCGTGATTGCAGTGACCAATCAGAAAGGCGGTGTGGGCAAGACCACCACCTGCGTCAATCTGGCTGCCTCCCTGTCTGCCACCAAACGTCGGGTGCTACTGGTGGATATGGATCCCCAGGGCAATGCCACGATGGGCAGCGGTGTCGACAAGAATGCCCTGGAACTCTCTGGCTACGATGTATTGACCAAGCGGGCCGAAGTCGCCGATGTCGCCATTACCGTCGAAACGGCCGGGTTTGATCTGCTGCCCGGGAACGGCGATCTCACCGCCGCGGAAGTGGAGCTGATGAACGAGATCGGTCGTGAACACCGCCTGCGTCTGGCATTGAACAAGGTCCGGGACAACTACGACTATATCCTGATCGACTGCCCGCCCTCGCTGAACCTGCTGACCGTCAATGCGCTTTCCGCGGCCGATTCCGTGCTGATTCCCATGCAGTGCGAATACTACGCGCTGGAGGGGCTGGCCGCCCTGATGAACACCGTTGAACAGATCCAGGAAACGGTGAATCCGAATCTCCAGATCGAAGGCCTGCTTCGTACCATGTACGATCCCCGGAACAGCCTGACCCTCGATGTGTCCGCGCAGCTGGCCGAGTATTTTGGCGACAAGGTGTACCGTGCGGTGATTCCGCGTAACGTCCGTCTGGCGGAAGCGCCAAGTTACGGCCTGCCGGCGCTCAAATACGATCGTGCTTCCAAGGGCGCCGTGGCCTACCTGGCGCTGGCCGGCGAAATGGTGCGTCGCCATGGCACAAAAAAGACATCCGCGCCGGTTGCGGTGTAACATAGGCCGCCTTCGGAACAGCATCGATAACGATTTCAACGGGAAGAATGACAGACACCATGGCGGCGAAGAAACGAGGACTGGGTGAACGCGGGCTGGGCGCCCTGCTTCAGGGCTCCAGGGTGAACCTGAACCAGGAAGTGAAGGATCACGACGGTGAACTTCGCGACGTTCCCATTGATCTGATCCAGCGTGGCCGCTACCAGCCACGCCGGGATATGGATCCCGCCGCGCTCCAGGAGCTGGCCGATTCGATCCGTCAGCAGGGGGTCATGCAGCCGGTCGTCGTCCGCCCGATTGATGAGGGGCGTTACGAACTGATTGCTGGCGAGCGCCGGTGGCGCGCCTCCCAGATGGCGGAGCTCGACCATATTCCTGCGATCATCCGCGACGTTCCGGACGACGCCGCCATTGCCATGGCGCTGATCGAGAACATCCAGCGGGAAAACCTCAATCCTATTGAAGAAGCCTTTGCGCTCCAGCGTCTGCAGGACGAATTCGGCCTGACCCAGGCGCAGGTGGCCGAGGCCGTTGGCAAGTCCCGCACCACGATTACCAACCTGCTACGCCTGATCGGCCTGACGGAAGACGTCCGGCTGATGCTGGAACATGGTGATCTGGAGATGGGCCACGGTCGTGCCATGCTCACCTTGCCCCCGGAATTGCAGATGCAGGTGGCTCGCCAGGTCGTGGGCAAATCCCTCTCGGTTCGTCAGACCGAAGCGCTGGTCCGCAGGGTCCAGCAGGAAACCCCCAAAAAGTCGAATAACCATTCCCAGGACACCGATCCGAACATCCGTCGCCTGCAGGATGACCTCGCTGAGCGACTGGGTGCCCGTGTTGCCATCAGCCACGGCGCCAGGGGCAAGGGAAAGCTGGTGATCGAATACAGCAGTCTCGACGAACTTGATGGCATTCTGGGCCATATCAAATAAGCGGATTTTTCGTGTTCGATTAACAAGAGTTCATATTGAACCTGCCTCGGTTAACACATATAATCCCGCCCCGTTGACATGAAAGCCAGAAAGTGGCCGGCAACCCGACAGGTGGCCAGGACGATGCAGATTTTACGCAGAAAACCGGGACAGAAAACGGACAGAATGCGTCCCCCGGTCCATCGCCTGGTATTGGTGCAGTTGGGGTTGACCCTGGCCATGGCCATCGCAGGGTATCTGATGGCCGGATTGGTCATGGCTTATTCGGCGTTACTGGG
The DNA here is from genome assembly GCF_000347775.1 of Marinobacter santoriniensis NKSG1. Lineage (GTDB taxonomy): Bacteria > Pseudomonadota > Gammaproteobacteria > Pseudomonadales > Oleiphilaceae > Marinobacter > Marinobacter santoriniensis. The sequence continues at coordinate 58,103 of NZ_APAT01000022.1, read as the reverse complement.
CGGGCTGACGTACACCCTCCCCAACGCCTTGTTTACACAACAGGTTTTTCGCTATCGGCCGGCACGGGCGATAGGCAGTATTGTAAAAGCATTTTATCGGGGTGAGGTTGTCAAGTTAGTGCTCACGGCTCTTTGTTTCGCGGCCGTTTTCAAGTGGGCAGACCCCCTGGACGCAAGGATGTTCTTCATAACGTTCATCCTCGTGTTGCTGACGAATTCATTGGCCCCGGCGCTTTGGGGGTCTAAATCTTTGAAACTTAGGGCTTGAGAGACTGACATGGCAGGAGAAAGCGAGACCTTAACTGCGGGCAGTTATATCGATCACCACCTTACGAACCTGACGTTTGGGCAGCTGCCGGCCGGCACCCGTCCTGGTCAGGATCAGGCGGTATGGACGTTGGCACAGAGTGGTCACGAAGCCAGCCAGATGGGCTTCATGGCGATTCACGTGGACATGATGGGTTGGTCCCTTCTGCTGGGGCTGATCTTTTTCGTGATGTTCCGGAAAGTTGCGAAGAACATGACGTCCGACACGCCCAGCGGCTTCCAGAACTTTGTCGAGATGGTCGTGGATTTTGTCCAGGACAACGTCAAAGGCATGTTCCCCTACAAGAACCCCCTGATCGCCCCCATGGCGCTGACCATTCTGGTCTGGGTGTTCCTGATGAACTTCATGGACCTGATCGCGGTCGATCTGCTGCCGGCGGCAGCCGCGGTGGTTGGCGAGCACGTTTTCGGGATGGATCCGCATCACGTCTACTTCAAGGTGGTGCCGTCGACCGATCCCAACATCACCCTCGGCATGGCGTTCGACGTCTTCCTGCTGATCCTGTTCTTCAGCGTTCGGGAAAAGGGCTTTGGCGGTTTTGTGGGTGAACTCACGAAGCATCCGTTCAGCCACAAGAACCCGGTGGTTCAGACGCTGTTTATCCCGATCAACTTCGTTCTCGAGTTCGTGAACCTGATTGCCAAGCCGGTTTCCCTCGGGCTGCGGCTTTTCGGCAACATGTACGCGGGTGAAATGATCTTTATTCTGATTGCCCTGATGTATAGTGCCGGACCGGCGCTGGGCATCTTTGGCGGTGGTCTGCAGATTGTCTGGGCGTTGTTCCACATCCTGATTATTTCTTTGCAGGCGTTCATTTTCATGGTTCTTACCATTGTCTATATGGCACAGTCTTTCGAGACTGATGAGAGCCACTAAACTAGTTCATCATCCATTTACCAACTAACCCAAGCTAAACCATTAAGTAGGAGATAAAACAGTGAGTGAAGCACAAGCTCTGATCATATTGGCAAGCGGTATCCTGATGGGTCTGGCAGCCGTTGGCGCCGCGATCGGTGTAGGTATCCTCGGTTCCAAGTTCCTGGAAGGCGGTGCTCGTCAGCCGGAACTGATCCCGATGTTGCGTACCCAGTTCTTCGTTGTAATGGGTCTTGTTGACGCGGTACCGATGATCGGCGTTGGTCTGGGGCTCTACATCCTGTTCGTTGTTGCAGGCTAAGCACCGAAGTTGACCACCTAATTCATTCCATTTAGTGGAGAAGCGGTGTGAGTTTTAACCTTACATTTATCGGCCAAATGATCGCGTTTGCCGTATTTGTATGGCTTACCATGCGGTACGTGTGGACTCCGATCACCAAGGCTATGGAAGACCGGCAGAAGAAAATTGCCGATGGCCTGAGCGCAGCTGACCGCGCGAATCGTGATCTGGAGCTGGCGCAGGAAAAAGCGTCACAGGAACTGCATGAAGCCAAACAAAAAGCGGCCGAGATCATTGAGCAAGCCAACAAGCGTTCAGCCCGACTGATCGACGAAGCCAAAGAGAATGCCCGCGAAGAAGGCGAGCGTATTCTGGTTCAGGCTCGTGGCGAGATTGAACGGGAGCAGAATCGTGCGAAGGAAGCCCTGCGCGCGGAACTGGCCTCGTTGGTCGTCATCGGCGCAGAAAAGATCCTGGAAACTTCTGTCGACGCCAAAGCTCACAGCGAGATGCTGGACAAGCTGTCTGCGCAACTGTAAACGAGGTTTGACATGGCAGAGTTGATAACGCTAGCCCGGCCTTACGCCAACGCCGCCTTTGCGGTTGCGCAGGAATCCGGAGCACTCGACGAGTGGTCCGAGATGCTTGCGTTCGCCAGTGCGGTGGCAAGCGATCCCCAGGCAAAAGCTCTGGTGATGCATCCAACACTTCCGGACGAGCAAAAAGCGTCGGCATTCGCCGATTTCTGCGAGGGTAAATTGTCAGAGCAGGGACGCAATTTCATTGCGTTGCTGGCTGAGAACAAGCGATTGCCCCTCTTGCCGGAAATCAATGCCTTGTTCGAAGGATTGCGGGCTCAGTTGGAGAGTTCTGTGAATGTTGAGATGGCCTCTCCGTTCGATGTATCGAACGATGAAGAAGCCAAATTGGTGGAAGCACTCTCCCGCAAGTTGGGCCGTAAAGTGAACCTGTCTACCACTACCGATAAGTCGCTGATTGGTGGAGTTGTGATTCGCGCGGGCGACGTCGTCATCGACGCCTCGGTTCGGGGCAAGCTTGAAAAGCTGGCGGAAGCGATAGGTTCCTGATTGCAGATAACGGTTTGAGGATAAAGGCATGCAGCAACTGAATCCATCCGAGATCAGTGACATCATCAAGAAGAGAATCGAGAAACTCGATATTTCTTCTCAAGCACGTAACGAAGGCACCATTCTGTCGGTTTCCGACGGTATCGTGCTGATCCATGGTCTCGCCGACGTCATGTACGGTGAGATGATTGAATTCGACAACGGCATTTTCGGCATGGCGCTCAACCTTGAGCGTGACTCCGTTGGTGCGGTTGTTCTGGGTGACTATGAAGATCTGGCGGAAGGCCAGAAGGTCCGTTGTACCGGTCGGATCCTGGAAGTTCCCGTGGGCGAGAAACTGCTCGGCCGCGTTGTGGACGCACTGGGTAACCCGATCGACGGCAACGGCGACCTGGATACCGACCTGACCGCTCCGATCGAAAAAGTGGCGCCGGGCGTTATCGCTCGTCAGTCCGTTGACCAGCCGGTTCAGACCGGTCTGAAGGCCATCGACACCATGGTGCCGATCGGTCGTGGTCAGCGGGAGCTGATTATCGGTGACCGCCAGATCGGTAAGACCGCGGTTGCGATCGACGCGATCATCAACCAGAAAGACAGCGGCATCAAGTGTATCTACGTTGCTGTTGGTCAGAAGCAGTCTTCCATTGCGGCCGTTGTGCGCAAGCTGGAAGAGCACGGCGCCATGGACCACACCATCGTGGTTGCAGCGGGTGCTGCCGATCCGGCTTCCATGCAGTTCCTGGCTCCGTATGCCGGTACCTCCATGGGTGAATACTTCCGGGATCGCGGCGAAGACGCTCTGATCGTATTCGACGACCTGTCCAAGCAGGCCGTGGCGTATCGTCAGATCTCCCTGCTCCTGCGTCGTCCGCCGGGCCGTGAAGCCTATCCGGGTGACGTATTCTACCTGCACTCCCGTCTGCTGGAGCGTGCCTCCCGCGTGAACGCCGAGTACGTAGAGCAGCTGACCAACGGTGAAGTCAAAGGCAAGACTGGTTCCCTGACGGCCCTGCCGATCATTGAAACCCAGGCCGGCGACGTGTCTGCGTTCGTACCGACCAACGTGATCTCCATCACCGACGGTCAGATCTTCCTGGAGACCAACCTGTTCAACTCCGGTATCCGTCCGGCGATGAACGCGGGTATCTCGGTTTCCCGTGTAGGTGGTTCGGCCCAGACCAAGATCATGAAGAAGCTGGGTGGCGGTATCCGTCTCGCTCTGGCTCAGTATCGTGAACTGGCGGCGTTCGCACAGTTTGCGTCTGACCTGGACGATGCGACCCGCAAGCAGCTCGAGCATGGCCAGCGCGTTACCGAACTGATGAAGCAGAACCAGTACAGCCCGATGTCTGTGGCTGAGATGGGTACGGTTCTGTACGCAGCAAACGAAGGTTTCCTGGACGACGTTGATGTAGAAAAGGTGGTGTCTTTCGAAGCCGCCCTGCTGGACTGGATGCGCACTGAACAGAGTGAGCTCCTGGCCAAGATCAACGAGAAAGGCGATTACAACGACGAAATCGCCGCAGGCCTGAAAGCTGCAATTGAGAAATTCAAGACCACTCAGACCTGGTAAACACAGATTGCCCGCCACTCCGGCGGGCTCTGTTGGTTTCGGGCTCGAGTGTCTAACTTGAAAAGGCAGTGAGTTATGGCCGTCGGAAAAGAAATACGTAATCAGATCTCCAGCATCAAGAGCACGCAGAAGATCACCAGCGCCATGGAAATGGTCGCGGCGAGTAAGATGCGTAAAGCTCAGGAGCGTATGCAGGCGACACGCCCGTATGCGGAAAAGATGCAGCAGGTGATCAGGCACATTGCCAAAGCCAACGCCGAGTACGCCCATCCGTTTATGGACGAGCGTGAGGTCAATCGTGTCGGTTACATCGTGGTGTCATCTGATCGTGGACTCTGTGGTGGTCTGAACATCAACGTGTTCAAGGCACTGGTTCGCGATATGAAACAGTGGAAGGACAAGGGCATTGAGGCTGATCTTTGTGCGATCGGTCAGAAAGGCGCTGTTTTCTTCCGGAACTACGGTGGCAACGTCATCTCTGCGTTGACGCACCTGGGCGATTCGCCCAGTGCCGATCAGCTGATCGGTACCGTCAAGGTGATGCTGGACGCGTTTCAGGAAGGCAAGATTGACCGCTTGTACCTGGTGAGCAACGAGTTTGTGAACACCATGACACAGACGCCTTCGGTAAGTCAGCTTCTGCCTCTGCCGAAGGAAGAAGAGAGCGGTGAAGACGTCAAAAAAAGCCAGTGGGATTACATCTACGAGCCGGATGCCCGGCCGATTCTCGATGGCCTCCTGATACGTTACATCGAATCTCAGGTGTATCAGGGCGTGGTGGAAAACCTGGCCTGCGAGCAGGCCGCTCGGATGATTGCCATGAAGAGTGCGACCGACAACGCCGGCAACATCATCGACGAGCTTCAGTTGGCCTACAACAAGGCGCGTCAGGCAGCCATCACCCAAGAGATTTCAGAGATCGTGAGCGGCGCGACCGCAGTTTAAGGCGGCCACGATCCAACTGGTTTTATTGACTTTCAATATAACGAGGAACCGAGCATGAGTAGCGGACAAATCGTTCAGATCATTGGCGCGGTTATCGACGTGGAATTCCCACGTGACTCCGTACCCAAGGTATATGACGCACTGCTGCTTGAAGGTGGCGAAACAACCCTGGAAGTCCAGCAGCAGCTGGGTGACGGTATTGTTCGTACCATCGCAATGGGCAGCACAGAGGGCCTCAAGCGTGGCCTGAAAGCAGAAAACACCGGCAAGCCGATCTCCGTACCCGTGGGTACTCAGACCCTGGGCCGGATCATGGACGTTCTGGGTCGTCCCATCGACGAGCAGGGCGACATCGGCGAGGAAGAGCGCTGGGCCATCCACCGGAAGGCACCGGGCTACGCCGACCAGTCGGCTTCCGCCGACCTCCTGGAAACCGGCATCAAGGTTATCGACCTGATCTGCCCGTTCGCCAAGGGTGGTAAGGTTGGCTTGTTCGGCGGCGCCGGCGTCGGCAAGACCGTAAACATGATGGAGCTGATCAACAACATCGCGAAAGAGCACTCCGGTCTCTCCGTATTCGCGGGTGTTGGTGAGCGGACCCGGGAAGGTAACGACTTCTACTACGAAATGAAGGACTCCAACGTCCTTGATAAGGTAGCGATGGTCTACGGCCAGATGAACGAGCCTCCCGGAAACCGTCTGCGTGTAGCGCTGACCGGTCTGACCATGGCTGAAAAGTTCCGTGACGAAGGTCGTGACGTACTGTTGTTCGTGGACAACATCTACCGTTACACCCTGGCTGGTACCGAGGTATCTGCACTGCTGGGCCGTATGCCTTCTGCGGTAGGTTACCAGCCGACTCTGGCGGAAGAGATGGGTCAGCTCCAGGAGCGGATCACCTCTACCAAAGACGGCTCCATCACTTCCATCCAGGCGGTCTACGTACCGGCGGATGACCTGACAGACCCGTCTCCGGCAACCACCTTCTCGCACCTGGATGCGACCGTGGTACTGAGCCGTGACATCGCCTCCAAGGGTATCTACCCGGCGATCGATCCGCTGGACTCCACCTCCCGTCAGCTGGATCCGCTGGTCATTGGTCACGAGCACTATGAAGTGGCTCGCGGCGTGCAGACCAACCTGCAGCGTTACAAGGAACTCAAGGACATCATCGCGATCCTGGGTATGGACGAGCTGTCAGAAGACGACAAGCTGACCGTTGCCCGTGCCCGTAAGATCGAGCGTTTCCTGTCCCAGCCGTTCCACGTTGCCGAGGTCTTCACCGGAGCGCCCGGCAAGTACGTAGCGCTGAAGGAAACCATCAGCAGCTTCAAGGGCATCCTGAACGGCGACTACGATGACCTGCCCGAGCAGGCCTTCTACATGGTCGGCAGCATCGAGGAGGCGGTCGAGAAAGCGAAGGAAATGAAGGGCAAGGGCGAGTAATCTGACCCGAGTACCTAGTTTCCGGATCGATCAAAGAGGCGACTGACGTGAGTATGACCGTACATTGTGACGTAGTAAGTGCCGAAACAAAGATCTATTCCGGATTGGTTGAAATGCTGATTGCAGCGGGTTCGGACGGTGACCTGGGTATTGCCCCGGGTCACGCGCCCCTGCTCACCGCACTGAAGCCTGGTCCTGTTCGGATTATCAAGCAGGGTGGTGAAGAAGAGATTCTTTACGTATCCGGCGGATATCTGGAAGTCCAGCCCAATCTGGTGACTTTGCTGGCAGACACAGCCGTTCGTGCCAAGGATGTGGACGAAGCTGCTGCCCTTGAAGCCCAGAAACAGGCGGAAAAGGCGCTTGCCAACAAGACCGGTGAATTCGAGTATTCCCGTGCAGCTACAGAGTTGGCGGAAGCTGTTGCACAGCTTCGTACCATTCAGCAGCTGCGGAACAAGATGCGCTAAACCATCTCGTTTCGGGTTTGCCGAACACCAAAGCCGCATCCTGAGCGGCTGGAACCCCGACGCTCGGCGTCGGAACTCCGGCCCCGAAGGTTGCGGTTTTTTTTTGACATCATGAACAGACCGGGAGCCTGAAGTGTCCATGAGCCCGTTACACGTTGTGATCCTGGCCGCTGGCCAGGGCTCGAGAATGAAATCCGCCTTGCCCAAGGTCCTGCATCCGGTTGCCGGAAAGCCGATGTTGCATCATGTCGTTGACACGGCCAAGCAGCTCGGGGCGGAGCAAATTCACACCGTGATCGGTCATGGCGCGGAGCGGGTGCGTGAATCCCTGGACGATGGTTCGGTCACCTGGGTGCTGCAGGAAGAGCAGTTGGGCACCGGTCACGCCGTTGCCCAGGCACTGCCCGGCCTACCCGAAGACGCCCGGGTTCTGGTGTTGTATGGCGACGTACCCCTGATCGCTTCCACAACCCTGGAAGCGATGGTCAGAGACCTCGATGAACAGACGCTCGCCCTGCTGACCGTGGATCTCGATAACCCCCATGGCTACGGCCGGATTGTCCGGGACGCCGACGATAACGTCCGGGAAATCGTGGAACAGAAGGACGCCAGCGCCGAGCAGCAGGCGATCCATGAGGTGAATACCGGCATTCTCGCCGTGTCCGCCAGGCACCTGAAAAGCTGGCTGCCGACTCTTTCCAACCGCAATGCCCAGGGCGAATACTATCTCACCGATATTATTGCCCTGGCGGTGGAGCAGGGTATGGGAGTGACGGTTTCCCAGCCGCTCACCGCCTTCGAAGTGCAGGGCGTCAACAATCGTCTGCAACTGGCGGAACTGGAGCGATGGTATCAGCGCCAACAGGCGGAACGCCTGATGACAGAAGGCGCCAGCCTGGCCGATCCCGCCCGGGTGGATGTGCGGGGCGAACTGACCATCGGCAACGATCTGTGGATTGACGTGAACGTGGTGTTCGAGGGCAGGGTTCACCTGGGCAGCAATGTGACCATCGGTCCCGGTTGTGTCATCAAGGACGCGAGCATCGCGGATGGCACCGATATCAAGGCCAACAGCGTGATTGAAGGCGCGGTGATCGGTAAGAACGCCCAGATTGGGCCTTTTGCACGCCTGCGGCCGGGTACCGAACTGGCGGCCAACACCAAGGTGGGCAACTTCGTTGAAACCAAGAAGGCCATCGTGGGCGAGGGTAGCAAGATCAATCACCTGAGCTACGTTGGTGATGCCTCACTGGGCCGTAATGTGAATGTGGGTGCAGGCACCATCACCTGCAATTATGATGGGGTGAATAAATACCGCACCGTGCTCGGGGATGGGGTTTTTGTGGGCTCGAATACGTCCCTGGTCGCGCCGGTCACGGTGGCGGCCGAGGCCACCATCGGCGCCGGATCCACCATTACCCGGGATGTGGCGGACAATGAACTGGCGGTGGCCCGCGGACGGCAGCGCAATATTGCCGGCTGGGAAAAGCCGAAGAAAGCCTAAACGAACGATTAACGAGCAGGTGAGAGCAACATGTGTGGGATTGTAGGAGCGGTATCTGAACGGGACGTCCAGGGCATTCTTCTGGAGGGCCTGCGCCGCCTTGAGTACCGTGGATACGACTCCGCCGGCATGGCCGTGATCGATGGCAAGCACCTGGTTCAGCGCGCACGGGAAGTGGGCAAGGTTGCCGCGTTGGCCGATGCCATCGACAGCAATCCCCTCAGCGGTCACCTCGGTATTGCTCACACCCGCTGGGCCACCCACGGCGAGCCTTCACAGGTGAACGCGCACCCCCATATGTCCGGGGAGCGTCTGGCCATCGTTCACAACGGCATCATCGAAAATTACCAGGAACTCCGGGAGGAGCTCCGGGCCGACGGCTTTGAATTTTCCTCACAAACCGATACCGAAGTGGTCGCCCACCTGATTGAAAAGAACTACCGGGATCTCGGCCGGCTGTACGACGCGGTGAAGGCGGCGATCGCCCGTTTGCGCGGTGCCTACGCCCTGGCCGTCGTCCATGCCGATGAACCGGACCACCTGGTGGTCTGTCGCGAGGGGAGCCCGCTGGTCGTGGGCGTGGGCATCGGTGAGAACTTCATCGCCTCGGATCAGTTGGCCCTGCTGCCGGTGACCGACCGCTTCATGTTCCTGGAAGAAGGCGACATTGCCGATATTCGCAAGGACGGCGTGGCCGTCCACGACCGGGAAGGCACACCGGTCGAGCGCAAGGTTGCACGTTTCGAACACGGCACCGACTCTGCGGAAAAGGGCGAGTACCGCCATTTCATGCTCAAGGAAATCTACGAGCAGCCAAAGGTCATCAAGGCCACCATGGAAGGTCGCTTGACCGATTCCCGTGTGCTGGAACAGGCCCTGGGCACCGACGCCGCCCACCTTCTGGAGAACGTTCGTCACGTTCAGATCATTGCCTGCGGCACTTCCTACCATGCCGGAATGGTCGCCCGTTACTGGATCGAGGAACTGGCCGGCGTGCCCTGTTCCGTGGAGGTGGCGTCGGAATTTCGCTACCGCAAGCACGTGATCCAGCCCGATACCCTGTTCCTCTGCATCTCCCAGTCCGGGGAGACGGCCGATACCCTGGCCGCCCTGCGTCAGGCCAAAGAAGCGGGTTTCCGGGCGGCTATGGCCATCTGCAACGTGCCGGGCAGTTCCCTGGTCCGTGAATCCGACCTGGTCATCATGACCCAGGCGGGGCCGGAGATTGGCGTTGCATCCACCAAGGCGTTCACCACCCAGTTGACCGCATTGTTGATCTTTACCCTGGCGCTGGCCCGTCATAACGGCCTTGATGCTGACCGGGAAGCAGACATCGTCAATGCCATTCATCAGTTGCCCGGCCAGGTCAGTGATGTGCTGGCCCTGGATAACGACATCGCCGAGATGGCCAGGGCGTTCATGGACAAGAACCACAGCCTGTTCCTGGGACGGGGATCCCAGTTCCCGGTCGCCCTGGAGGGTGCCCTGAAACTGAAGGAGATTTCCTACATCCACGCGGAAGCCTATCCCGCCGGTGAGCTCAAACATGGCCCTCTGGCCCTCGTGGACGGTGAAATGCCCGTGGTCACGGTAGCGCCCAACAACGATCTGCTCGAGAAGCTCAAATCCAATCTCGAAGAGGTCCGCGCGCGGGGCGGCGAGCTGTTTGTCTTCGCCGACAAAGCCGCCAATGTCCGGTCGGAAGAGAGCGTCCATGTGCTCTCATTGCCTTCGGTGCACGAGATTACCGCGCCCATTGTCTATACGGTGCCGTTGCAGCTATTGTCCTACCATGTGGCGGTATTGAAAGGCACGGATGTGGACCAGCCCCGGAATCTGGCGAAGAGCGTCACTGTCGAATAGGTTGTGGCTGTCGCCCCGGGCGTTCAGAGAGACCAATGGTGACAATATGCCTCAAAGCGACAACGCGACTGACCGGCCGTTTCCGGAAGCGACGCTCGACGACCTGCTTCAGGGATTGGACCAGGGTCATTGGAGTTCGGCCCAGATACTGGACGCTTGCCTGAGCGCCAGCGAACGCCTGGACGAACCGGCTCATCAGGCCTATACGAAACGGTTTGATGGCACGGCCAGAGCCGAGGCCGAGGCCGTGGATACGCTCCGCCAGGCGAATGTGCCAGTCGGAGAGCTTGCCGGCTTACCCATCGCGCTCAAGGCTCTGTTCGACGTTCAGGGCGAAGTCACCCACTCCGGTTCCCGATGGTGGTCCGAGGCCGCGTCGACAGACGCCGTGATTGTTTCCCGACTCCGACGAGCCGGTGCGGTCATCACCGGGCACACCAACATGACCGAGTTTGCCTATTCCGGCCTCGGTCTCAATCCGCATTACGGAACGCCCCTGACTCCCCTTGCTCCGGGCCGGATTTCTGGTGGATCCTCCTCCGGCTCAGCCGTTGCCGTGGCCGCTGGAATGGCTGCTGCTGCGATCGGCTCCGATACCGGTGGCTCGGTGCGGATTCCCGCTGCCTTCTGTGGTCTGGTCGGATTCAAACCTTCCCAATACCGGATTCCCCGGCAGGGGATCTTTCCTCTCTCCGACAGCTATGACTCCATCGGGCCGATTGCGAGGAGCGTCGGTTGTTGCGCGCGCCTTGACGCCGTGCTGTCCGGCACACCCTTTCAACCGGGACAGCGAACGGACGTGAGGGGGCTTCGATTCGTGGTTCCCCGGAACTACATGATGGATGACATGTCCCCCGGGATTGCAAGAGCCTTCGATCGGAGTCTGCAGCGCTTGAGAGAGGCCGGGGCCACCGTCGTCGAGGCGTCTGTTCCGGTTCTCGATCGGTTGCCGGAACTGTTGGCAGGTGGAGGACTTACCGCTGCCGAAGCGTTTTTCCGACACCGCGACTGGTTGGGCAAACACGGCGATGAATACGATCCCCTGGTAAAATCCCGTATCGAAAGAGGGGCCCTGATCAGTGCGGCGGATTATCAGGCGCTGTTGCACCTCCGTGCCGAGAGTATGTCCCGGGCGGACGCCTTCCTGTCAGATTACGATGGCCTGCTGGCACCGACGGTTCCGATCGAACCGCCCCTGTTGCGCGATCTCGCGGATGACAGGGTATACGGTCACACGAACCTGCTGGTGTTGCGCAATCCAACCGTCGCGAACGTGCTGGACCTCTGTGCCATCACGTTGCCCAATCACGCCCCTGACGAGCTGCCCAGTGGCCTGATGATGATTGGCCGCAACGGCACCGACCGGCAGGTTCTGGCGGCCGCCTCCGGCGTCGAAAAGGTATTGGGCAGGGACTAGCCGATTTTCAGGAGACCGACAATGAACAGGCTGATGATCAACGCCGACATGGGGGAAAGTTTTGGCCCCTGGGTCATGGGGCTCGACGAACATGTGATGCCCTATGTCGATCTGGCCAACGTGGCCTGTGGCTTCCATGCCTCCGATCCCCACGTCATCCGCCGGACCGTCCGCTTGGCGATCGAACACGGCGTCAAGGTGGGCGCCCATCCTGCGTATCCGGATCTGGTGGGGTTTGGGCGCCGCTCCATCGCCTGTTCGCCGGACGAAGTGGAAGACCTTGTCCTTTACCAGATCGGCGCCCTGGCCGGGATCTGCCAGGCGGAAGGCACGCGCCTGCACTATGTGAAACCCCACGGCGCACTCTACAACGACATGACCAAAGACCCCGAGCTGTTCGAGGCCGTGGTCCGCGCAATCCGGGACTTTGACGATACCCTGCCGCTGATGACCATGGCCGCCCGGGATAATCGCATGGAACGGGAGATCGCCGATCGTCTGGGGATATCGCTCTGGTTCGAGGCCTTTGCCGACCGGGCTTACGACAGCGATGGACGCCTTGTCTCCCGGAAGGTGGCGGGAGCCGTACATCACGATACCGATGTTATCATCGATCAGGCGGTACGCATCGCCAGACGGGAGCCGCTGACCGCTATCGACGGCAGTGATCTGGTGCTGGAGGCGGACACCTTGTGTGTTCACGGCGACAATGACGAGTCCATTGCTGCCGTCAAAGCGATCCGCCAGGCGATCCGGGCCCTGGAAACCGGGCGATGAGCCGTCCGTTGCCGCGTCTGGAGCCGGCCGGCCTTGACGGCTGGATCGTCCGGTTGTTCAACGACATCGACGAAGCCAACCTGTCCTGGCTGGCAGCGCTGGCGGACCGGTGCCGGACGGCGTTTGGCGATGCACTCGTGGATATGGTGCCCTCGTACACCACCCTGTTGATCACGTTTGATCCGCTCTTGCTGTCTCCCGCCGAGGCGCGTGACCGGCTGATGGTGCTGCTGGACGATCTGGAACCGGATGCGTCCGGCGTGGCCGGGGGGCAGGTATACGAACTGCCAACCTGGTACGACCCGAGCGTCGGCCCGGACCTGAAACGGGTTGCCGAGCAGACCGGCCTGACCATCGACGAGGTGATCGCGGTGCACAGTGGCAAGAGCTACCGCGTTTTCGCCCTCGGGTTCGCACCGGGCTTTGCGTTTATGGGGCTGACGGATCCCGGGCTGGATTGCCCACGCCTGGACACACCGCGCCAGCGGGTTCCGGTTGGCAGTGTCGCCATTGCCGCCCGTCAGACAGCGGCCTATCCGGCGGAGACACCCGGAGGCTGGAATCTGCTGGGTCGTACCTGCGCCCGCCTGTTTGATCGTCACCGTGAGGATCTGAGCCTGCTCAAAGTGGGGGATGAAGTCCGCTTTGTGCCCGTCAGCCGAGAGGAATTCGAACGTCAGGGCGGCGATACGACGCCCACGGAGGATCGTCCATGACGGCGTCGAAGGACAGGGAGATCGGGATTCGGGTCCTGCGGGCCGGGCCATTGGCATTGCTCCAGGATGCGGGCCGGTTTGGCGTGCGCCACCTGGGTGTGACCCAGGGAGGGCCGGCAGACCTCTACTCCTGGGCCTGGGCCAATGCGCTCGCCGGAAACCCATGGGGCACGGCCAGCCTGGAGATCACCATCGGCGGTCTGGAGATGGTGGCTGAAAGAGATCTCGAGATCGCCATCGCCGGTGCCCATCTGGGCGCCACCCTGGACCAGCGTCCCGTCCCCCTCTGGGAACGGATGACCTGGAAAGAGGGCCAGGTCCTGCGCTTTGCCTCGCCGGTCACTGGCCTGCGCGCCTACCTGTCCGTGCGCGGTGGTTTCGCCGCCGAACCGGTCATGGGGAGTGTCGCCTGCGTGATGCGCGAACAGCTTGGCGGCTTTGACGGCCTGGGCAGCAAGCTCCAGACCGGCGACCAGCTCACCGTCCATCCGGCCGGGCCTTCGAACCACACCGGAACCCAACAGGCTCCGTCCGATGTACGCCCGGATTTCAGTGTCGAACCGGTATTGTCGTTGTTGCCCGGTGCGCAAATCGCCGAATTCTCCGGGCAAAGCCTCTACGACGCGTTCAACGCCCGCTGGCAGGTGGATGAGCGGGCGGACCGGATGGGCGTTCGGCTCACCGGGCCACGGCTCGACTGCCGTGTCCGGTCGCTGATTTCGGAAGGCATCAATCTGGGCAGCGTCCAGGTGCCACCCGACGGACAGCCCATAGCCCTGTTGAATGACCGCCAGACCATCGGGGGTTATCCGCGACTGGGTGCCCTGACCCCCTTGTCGGCGTCCCGCCTGGCCCAGTGCAAACCGGGGCAGGAAGTTCGCTTCCGGGCGACGGGATCGGGCGAGGGCTTGCGGGAATACCGTGCCTTCCGCGCGGCAATTGACCGAATGGGCGCTCGGACCTGAGCGTCCCGATGTTGCCCTTCGGCAATTACCTAGCTTGGTTCGGAGCGCCTCAGATGGTCTTTATCTATCTGTTTTAAATAACAGAAAATATCCAATAATCTGAATTTGTCGCCGTTTCACATTCTGATTGCGCAAAGATACAAAGCCGATCTGGTGCTGAATTTTGCCTCTCCGATATTATGTCGCGGATTTTTTATACAGCCCTACGACAGAGGCGATTTTTTCGTGCTGAGACTGATTTTTACTGCGTTCCTTGCGACCTTCGCGATGGCCCTGCAGGCCGCGCCAAAGCTGACGATCACAACGGACGCAGATACCGTTGTCCTGGATCGGAATCAGTTGGAGGCCTTTCCGCAGACCACGATTACAACCACCAGCCCCTACTACGAGGGGACGGCTGAATTTTCCGGGCCGTCGCTCAAGCGGGTATTGGAGAGTGCCGGACTCTCCGGTCAGAGTCGTATTACATTCCAGGCGCTCAACGACTATCAGGTGGATGCCGACCTGGACGAGGTTATGGGTCTCGATGCCATTGTGGCCACCCGGATGAATGGAAAGCCCATGTCAGTGCGCAACCGCGGGCCGTTCTGGGTAATGCTGCCGCTCAGTGATCGCCCGGAGCTGGATTCCGAGGAATACCACCGCTTCATGGTCTGGCAGTTGAACCGCATCGGGCTCCAGTAAACGTGAGTGGCGGATCGGTGCTGCAGCGGCTGTTCTCCCGCGCAACCGTCGTTTTCCTGTTTGTCATCGTGCTGGGCCTGCTGGTTGCCAGCTTCTACACCTATTTTCAGGATCGGAAGCTGCAGTCCGTTTCGCTTGGCGCACTGCGTATGGCTTCCTGGAACCTTGCACAGCTCGGTAACGAGGCCAGCGCGTTTGATCGGGAAGTCGCGCTGATGGCCCGGGGCGTCGGCGATGCGGAGGAGCTGCAGCTTCGTTACGATGTGCTTTGGAGCCGGTACGACTATCTGATCAACAGCAAGGAAGCGCTGCCAACCCGCCGCAATCAGGACAATCAGGAGCGATTGACCCGACTGTTCCGGGAACTGCGGTCCCTTGAAGTACCGATCAGCGATCGGCTGGCTGCCCACGACGCCGATTGGGCATCGGTCGAGAGCCGCTGGAATACACAGAAGGCCGCTATCCAGCAGTTGGTGGTCGACAACTTTGTCGGTGATGAGACCGGCCGGCTTATGGCGGACGTCGAGGCGTCCCGGGACCGCCTTGCCAACCTGCGTGTCCTGACCCTGGCCGCACTGGCCGCGATTTTTCTCTATATGGGTCTCGCGGTCATGTTCCTGCGTAAACAGTCCCGGACTGACCCGGTGACCGGCTTACGCAACGTCAACTATCTGAGATCCGTCAAGCGGATCCACGCCGCCCGCGCGTTCATCACCTGTGAGATCCGGGAATTCTCCCTGGTCCGGACTGACTATGGCAACGATGGTGCGAACGAACTGGCCGCGCTCTTTGCCAATAAACTGGGCAAACAACTTCGAACCGGTGACGAGCTGATCCACCTCACCCAGAGCGAGTACGTGGTGATCCTGTCGGCCCGGCACGGAGAAAAGCTCTGCGGCACGCTGGAACGGTTGGCCAGGGCCGCCAGCTTTGACTGGCGAACCCGGGACTCGGTGGTTCGTGTTTCCGCAATCTTTGGCGCGGATCCGGGAACTGATAGCGGCAGTGAGGACTGGAACGTCCGATACCAGCAAGCGCATCGTGCCCTGGCACAGGCGGAGTTGGACGGCCAGAGTTACTTTATCAACGACGAAACCCTGCGTCGTCGGATTGCCGAGGAACGGCAGATTCACAGCGGGTTGGTGCGCTTTTTCAATGATGAACCGACTTCGCTGCGTCTGCATCTGGTCTATCAGCCGATTGTGCGGGCCGATGATCGCCACCTTGTCACCGGTGCCGAGGTACTGCTCCGGTGCCGGGACGACAGTCTTGGCTTCGTGCCACCGAACCGCGTCGTGGATATCTGTGAACGGTTCGGACTGGGTGGCGATCTGGGACGGTGGTTGTTCCGTCAGGTGGCGCTGGAGACCGGCCCCCTGTACCGGAACCTTGGATTCCGGGGCAATCTGTCCATCAACCTCAATCCGTCCATGCTGACAGAACGTCTGGTGGAGGACGTCCAGACCTGTCTGATCGACGAGGGACTGCCTGCCTCGGCACTGTGTCTTGAAATCACGGAAGACAATGCCGCGCTGGAGTTTGCGATCATCAACGAGCTGATCGAGCGTCTTCATGGCCTCGGCCTGGAATTTGCCCTCGATGATTTCGGTACCGGGCATTCCTCACTGGAATATGTGCGGGAGTTGCAGGTGGATCGCCTGAAGATTGATCGCTGCTTTGTTGATGGTATCGAAGATGATCCCGACAAATGCCGATTCCTCGGGTCCATCATCGCGATGTCCGAACAGGCCTACATGAAAAGCGTGATTGAAGGGGTCGAGAACGAAGCGCAATGGCAACTGGTCGAGCAACTCGGGGGCGTATTGATCCAGGGGTATCACGCCCATCGCCCCATGACTTTCAATGATTACATGGCGCTTCTGATGACCGAAACCACCCGGTATCCCACGGCGGTGGACAGGCGGACGCCGGTGGTCGAGCTTCAATGACACGAGAATCTGTTATGCGTTTCCGCTTTCTGCTGATTGCACTGTCATTGATGCTGATCGCCGCGCCGGCCTGGTCCAGATCGGAATCCCTGACGTTCGGTATCGTGCCCCAGGAATCCTCCAGCCGGCTTGCCGATCAGTGGACACCCCTGATGAGGTACCTGTCGACCAGGCTCAACAGGCCGGTTCGCTTTATGACGGCGCCGGACATACCAACGTTCGAAAAACGGGTATTGGCCGGTGAATACGACATCGCGTACATGAATCCATATCACTATGTGGTATTCAGCAACACGCCGGGCTATCAGGCGATCGCCAAAGAAGGCGGCAAACAGATTCGCGGAATCGTGGTAGTGCCGGAAAGCGCGCCTGCGGAAGATCTCGAAGATCTGGACGGAATGACGGTGGCGTTTCCCGCGCCGGCGGCATTTGCGGCGACCATCCTGGTTCGGGCCGAGCTGGAGCGACTGGGTGTGAGCTACCAGCCGCGTTTCGTCGGCTCTCACGAGTCGGTCTATCTGAATGTACAGCGAGGCTTTGCCGGGGCAGGCGGTGGCGTGGAGCGAACCCTTGCTATTGCCATGCGGGAGAGACTGGATGGCGTCCGGGTGCTCTGGCGCTCTCCGGGGTATACCCCTCATGCCTTCGCGGTTCACCCGGACATGGACCCGGTGCTGATGCAGACGGTGCAATCCTTGCTCGTGAACCTGGCGGACACCGACGAAGGCCGGTCATTGTTGGATCGAGCCCATCTCAAACCACTTGTACGCGCCGCTGACAGCGACTGGAACGATGTCCGTCAGTTGGGCCTGGATTTCATAAAGACATCGGGTGCGCCGTGAAGTTATCCCTGCGGACCCAGGCCGTGATCGGTATTGGGGTCATCGAGGTCGTCATGCTGGTGGTTCTGCTGTATTCGGTATTCCACTTCATTCACAGTTCTACCCGCGAAGAGGTGGATCGCCGGGCGCAATCCATCGCCAGAATCTTTGCCTCGACCTCAGCAGACGATGTGCTGTCGCTGGATCTCGGGTCCCTGAAATCGTTTGTGAATGCGGCCGCTCTCACGCCGGGCACCGCCTTCGCCCGAGTGGTGGACTATGAAGGTCGATTGCTGGCGGAAGGTGGTAACCGTGAGGCGTTGATGCTGCCGTTCGAGGAAACCTCCGCCCTCAAGGAGTTGCCGAATATCTACATGGCCCGGGCGGACATCGTCAAGGCTGGAACCGTCTATGGCAGCGTGGAGATTGGACTGGACGTGCGGAAACAGAAGCTGGGCATTTCAACGCTGAAGGATAGAAGCCTGATGATTGCGATCGTTGAGGTTCTCACCGCCGCGCTCTTTTCGATTGCCGCCGGATATTACCTGGTCCGCCGTCTGTCAGGTATGAGACGCGTCGTCCAGCGTGCCGTCGCCGGGGAAGCGTCCGCGCGGATTACCGAACCCTTCTCGGATGAGGTCTCGGATCTGGCGGATGAGATCGACCGGCTGGTGGAGCGTTATGAGTGGGAGAAGAGTCGAAAGAATGAGCGCATTCTCCGACTAGAAGAGCTGAATCAGCTATTGCATAAGAAAATTGCCGAAATTCAACGACGCACCTGACCATCATGATGTGTATTCAATAGATGCGCATACCGACCCAAGTTGATAATAATCAATAAAAATTTTACGGCCATATTACACCTGTTTGACCCACATCATAGGGATGATCCGGATCCCGCATTTTACCTCTCAGACGTCATGACAGCGGCCTGAAACGGGCGGTATTCTTCTGCAGGACGCAGGTAGTGAAACGGCTGGGCGTGAATGACGACACTTAAAATGCAATCCTCTTCCCTTCGGCAGCAACTGAGAGCCACGACCCACGACGCTCATGTCCGGCTCAACCGACACCCACTCCTTAAAAACATTACTCGAGCCTCTCTCGACCAGGAGCATTACACCCTTATTTTGCTCGCTTACTGGCGCTATTACCGTATCGCGGAAGCTATGATCAAGCGCAGTCTCGCAGAAGGCTTAGCGAACTTTGACTATACCCTGCGGTATAAAACGGATTGGCTGGCTCAGGATCTGGCAAGCTTTGGTGTATGCCCCCAAGCTCATGACAGAGGGCGTTTTGCAATTGTTTTGGCTTCACCGAACAGCCTGAGCGAGATTGTAGGGATGATGTATCCCCTTGAAGGTTCCACCCTCGGCGGACAGGTAATCAGTAAGCATCTTCGCCGCAATCTTGGACTCACTCCCGATCACGGCGCTCGGTTTTTCCATGGCTATGGCGATGATACCGAAAGTTTCTGGAGTGCTTTCATTGAGTTTGCAGAGGCGTCTCTAACAACGCCCGAAACCAGGCTCCAGGCCTGTCGCTACGCCCGATACCTTTTTGAATCGCTTGAGGCATTTCTTGATGTCCACGTCTCCTGATATTCCCGACGCAGCAAAGGAAGCACTCATTCAGGAGGCGCTCAAACAGTGCGAACGGGAACCCATTCACCAGGTAGGTTCAATCCAGCCACAAGGGGTTTTGCTGGCGCTTGACCGGGATTTTGTCATCCGCTTCTGCAGCGACAACGCGGCTGCTTTCTTTGGATTACCTCAGCAATCAATACTGGGGGCTTCCCTGGACAGCTTCCTTGAGTCGTCGGATGTCGAGCAGATTCGCTCATTAAAAGGCCTTGGCGATTGGCGTTCCTTTGCCCTGGCGAAGGTTAGGATCATCCGAGCTGGAGAGGTTCGGGTTCATGATGCCGCCGTCTCGTTCAACGACCCATACTGGCTTCTGGAAGTTGAAGTCGACGCCCCTGACCAGAGCGAGCTGTTCGATCAGATATTCGTGCCTACCCGTGATCTCCTATGGCAGCTGGATGCGGAACGGGATCTGGGGAACTACACCACACAGGTCGTCGAGCTGGTTCGCGCGGCAACCGGCTATGACCGGGTGATGATGTACCAGTTCGACAGTAACTGGGATGGTGAAGTGATTGCTGAGAGCCGTTCCGAGCTGGCCGGAAGCTACCTGGGTAATCGGTTTCCGGCCTCTGATATTCCCTCTCAGGCCAGGGCGCTTTACACCCGAAACCTCACTCGGGTCATTGCCGACGTGAACGCTTCGCCCTCTGTGATTGATCCTGCAGACGAACGCGCAGTGAGTGTTCCTCTGGATCTGACCTTCTCCTCTTACCGGTCGTTGTCACCTGTCCACCTGGAATATCTACGGAACATGAGGGTAGCGGCAACACTGACCATTTCGCTGATCCAGAACGGGAAGCTATGGGGCATGCTGGCCTGCCACCATCACACACCCAAGCACGTTACCTTGCGAGAGCGAGAGCTCTACGAGCTGATTGGAAAGACCATTTCGATCAAATTGTCTGATCTTCAGCGTAATGACGAAGAAAAACGCAGGGACCGGGTAAATCGGTTTTTACGTGGTACAGCGTTCACCCAATTTGCAGATTTGTCGATAAACACCGCCACCGAGTTGATGTCCATTCTGGGGGCGACAGGCGTCATTCTGGTCAGCCACGGTTGCCGATACGTCTATGGTCAGACTCCCTCCATAAGCCAGATCGAACAACTTGAAGCTGCTTTGCGACTGCGTCAACCGGAGCAGATCTTTCATACGGATGAGCTGGCGAGTCTCTATTCCGATGCCCGGGAGTACTCGGATACCGCATGCGGTATCCTGTTGGCGCCCCTGAATCACACGTTAGAGCACTATGTGATGTGGTGCCGTGGACGAGTGGCTGTTACCCGGCACTGGGCGGGTAAGCCTCACAAGGAACTGGATCGAACTGAAACCGGTTTTCGAATCTCTCCCCGCCAGTCTTTTGAGAGCTGGACCCAGACTTACTACAACAAATCTGCTCCGTGGACCCGACTGGAGGTCGAGTTGGCCGCCGATCTGGCCCGTGCATTCATGAAACGGGTTAGCCAGCAATCGTTGGTAGAGCGCGAGCAGAATTTCCGTAACCTGGTGGAACTGTCCTCCACCATGATCGTCCACCTCAACGCCAATGGTTTGATCCGGTATGCGTCGTCCGCCTGTGAGCACATAGTTGGGCGTGCCGTAGCGCATCTGGAAGGCGTCATTTTCGAAGAGCTTCTTCACAAGAAAGACGCGGAGGCCTTTCGGAAGGCGTGTGCGGTCTCATCCTCTGTCAGTCAAGCCGGCAAACTGATTGTGAGTTTTCTTCATGATGATGGCCGATGCGTCTGGGCAGAGCTTGAGATCCGTCGGCCCGATTCTGAGACAGGGGACGCGACAGGGTTGATTCTTACGTTGCATGATATTACCCAGCGTCATAATTACCAGATGGCGCTTGAGGACCTTCATCAACGGAACGGATTGCGACTTAACGCCAAGCTTGATGGCCTGTTCAGCGTCAACGACGCTGGTTTGATCAGTTATGTCAATCCACAGGCGATCCGGATACTGGGGTACCGGGCTGAACAGGATTGGATTGGCAGGAACTGCCATGAGCTGCTGAAGCCTGCAAACTCAAAGGGTGTTGCCTATTCAATGGCCCTCTGTCCCCTGCTGGAGGCGCTTCGGGACGGGCAGGAAAAGGAAACCTCGAACGATCAGTTCCGAATGGCGGACGGGGCATTGTTGCCTGTCGGGTACAAGTGCATTCCGCTGCGTCTGAATCATCATCAAAATGGCATCCTGGTCGTCTTCAGACGACGGGATCAACTGGCCGAATCCGATCACCCTGGCGGGACCAATGAAGCTGTCCTGGATCAGACCTCGGAAGCTGTCATCATCACCGGAGCGGATACAAGGATCCTTTCAGTCAACCGCTCGTTCTGCGAGATCACCGGTTACCGGAGTGAGGAGGCTCTTGGTCAAAAACCGTCTTTTCTGAAATCCGGAATCCACACGCCGAGCTTCTATCAGGCGCTTTGGGAACGCGTTTTGAGCGATGGAGACTGGGAAGGCGAAATCTGGAATCGTCGCAAAACCGGGGAGATTTTCCCCTTCCGTGGGCGGATTTCTGCGGTCCGTGACCATGACCAGACAATCCGGAACTATGTGGGCGTCTTTTCCGATGCATCCAAGGCAAGGCAGGCAGAGGAATCCCTCCAGATTGCACGGAATTATGACACCCTGACTGGCCTGCCGAATCGTCAGCTTTGTCTGGAAAAGATTGCTCGTGGTATTTCCGACGCCCGAGGTCGAGGTTTGGCGGTGATACTCCTGGACATCGACCGATTCAAGTTGCTTAACGACTCCCAGGGCCATGATATCGGCGACGACTTTCTCAGAACCCTCGCCAACCGCCTGAGTGAGAGTCGACCAGACGATGCTTCTCTCTTTCGTTGGGGCTCGGACGAATTTCTCATGCTGGTTGAGGACATCAAAGACAAAAACGCCATCCCAGGTATTTTGCGGAGCGTCTTTGCTGACTTGTCCAGGCCCTTCCCGCTGTCCAATCATCAGTTGATTCCCTCCGCGTGCGCCGGCATCAGTTTTTACCCAGACGACGCGATGGATATCAGGGGGCTCATACAGGCGGCGGACACCGCGCTGATGCGGGCGAAAGAATGCGGCCCGTCTACCGTCGAGTTCTTCAAGCCGGCATTGGCGGACCGGGTGCACCGGAAGTTTGAAATTGCCAGTGAGCTTCGCAGGGCCGTTGAGCAAAATGAGTTACAGCTTTATTTTCAGCCCCAGGTGAACAGTCATAGCGGTCAGCTGATAGGTGTCGAGGCGCTGGTCCGATGGCGTCATCCCAATAAAGGCCTGGTTCCCCCCAATGAGTTCATTCCTCTTGCGGAAGAATTGGGGCTGATCGAACTCGTCGGAGACTGGGTGCTGAACCGCGCACTGGAACAGATGGCGCAATGGCGAGCCGACAAAGTCCCGATTCCGAGAGTGGCAGTGAATATTGCGCCGCAACAGCTTGGGCCTGATCTGATCAGACGGGTGGCTGCGCTGCTGGAAATGTATCGGCTCCCCGCGGATGTACTGGAAATCGAGATCACCGAGGGTGCGCTTGAGCGCGGTGATGATATTGTGGATCTGCTGAACCGATTAAGGGCGATGGGCGTTCAGCTATCGATTGATGATTTCGGCACAGGCTATTCATCTCTGGCCCATCTTAAACATCTGCCGGTGAATTGCTTCAAACTCGACAAGGCATTCGTCGACGGTCTTCCGGATGGTGTTTTTGATGTGGCCATTCTCAAGGCTATCATCACGCTTGGCCACAGCCTGAATATCAGTGTGCTGGCGGAGGGCGTCGAGACCGATGCCCAGTTTCGGTTTCTTGAAGAGCAGGGCATCGACAGTATTCAGGGGTATTTCTTTGGTCGTCCGATGAACCCTGAGTCATTCATTGAGTGGCTGGAAAACCGTCAGGTTGACTGACAGGGCCTGGGCTGACGCATGGGTTTTACTGCGTTGATGGTGTCACTGCTCCGGAACGGAGAGATACATCTGCGAGATCGTGCTGCAGTTTCTTCAGCAGGTGCAGCAGACTCACGCTGTCATCGAAGCTCATGCTCTCGAGTGCCTGGCGGTAGAACTCGGTGATCGTGTCCTGCAGGCGATCCCAGTAGGCGCGGCCCGGTTCGGTCAGCACCACCAGGCGGGCGCGACGATCCTGCGGGTCGGGCACGCGCACCACGTGGCCGTCCCGCTCCATCCGTTTCAGCACGCCATCAAGGTTTTGCCGGCTGACAAACAGGTACTCCTTCAACTGGTTGAAGGACGTTCCCTGTTCGAATCCTTCCCGCGACAGGGCACCCAGCACCGCCCACTGCACCGCGCTGATGCCCATCTCGTTCTGGACCTGCCGCTGCAGGATGTTGCCGGTCTGGAACAGCCGGAAAAACAGCCGGTTGGGTATGCCGCCGGATTCGTTAACGATCATCTGTGCTCCTGTCAGGGAAGATACTCCCGCGCGATGATGTTCTTCATGATCTGCGCGGTGCCATCACCAATCTGCAGGCCAAGGACGTCCCGCAGGCGTTGGGCAAAGGGCAGGTCTTCGCCCCAGCCGGTATGGCCATGGGCCAGCAGGCACTGTTTTACCACATCGAAAGCCAGTTTGGGGCCCCACCACTTGTTCATGGCGGCTTCGGCGTTATGGGGAAGGCCGTTGTCCTTGAGCCAGAGCGCATGGTAGCACTGCATGCGGGCCGCATGAACGTAGGTCTGGTATTCCGCCAGTGGGTGGGTCAGGCCCTGGAAGGCCGAGAGATGCTGGCCGAAGGCGGTGCGCTCGGTCAGCCACTGCCAGGTTTCATCCAGGGACTGCTGGGCCACGGCCAGGCATTGCAGGCCAATCAGCGCGCGGCTGTAGTCGAACCCCTGCATCACCTGTTTGAAGCCTTTGCCCTCGTCACCCAGGCGGTGGCTTTCCGGCACTTCCACGTTGTCGAAGAAGATAGAGCCCCGGCCGATGGCGCGCTGCCCGTTGTCCTCGAACCGGGAGGTGGTAATGCCCGGAGAGTCCATGGGTACCAGGAAGGCACTGATGCCGGAGGCTCGCTGCTCCACGGTTCCGGTGCGCGCGAAGACGACCGCCACATCCGCCTGGTCGGCCATGGAAATGGAGGTTTTTTCGCCATTCAGCACGTAGACGTCGCCTTTTTTCTGAGCCTTCAGGCGCAGGTTGGCGGCATCGGAGCCTCCGTGGGGCTCGGTCAGGGCGATGCAGGCCAGCTTCTGGCCCGAGGTCATGGCGCGCAGCCATTCCTGTGCCAGGTCCGGTGCCGCGTGGCTGGCAATGATCTGACCGTTCAGGGACGTCAGCAGGGGAATGTAGCCGACGTTGAAATCGCCTTTGGAGATTTCCTCGATGATCAGGCCGCTGGTGACGCAGTCCATGCCGCTGCCACCAAACTCTTCGGGCAGTTCGCCGCCGAGCAGCCCCATCTCGCCGAGCTGCCGGATCACGTCCTTTTCAATGACTCCGGCCTGGTCCCGCCTGCGATAGCCCGGAGCCAGCACGTCGGTGCTGAAACGGGCCACCATCTCGCGAATGGCGTTCTGTTCTTCGTTGAATCCAAAATTCATGGTGTTCTCCGGGCTATCGGACCGTCACTTGTAGTACTTGCGGAACTCGGGCTTGCGCTTTTCCTTGAAGGCGTTGACGCCTTCCTTGGATTCCTCGGTGTCGTAGTACAGGCTCAGGGCCTGCATGCCGAGGGCCCCGATGCCGGCGATGTTGTCGCTGTCGGCATTAAACGAGCGCTTGGCGATGGTCAGCGCCGTGGGGCTCTTCTCGAGGATCTCGTCACACCATTTGCGCACTTCCTCGTCCAGCTTCTCGGGCGGTACCACGGCATTCACCAGGCCCCATTCCAGTGCCTGCTGGGCGGAATACTTGCGGCACAGGTACCAGATCTCCCGGGCCCGCTTCTCACCGACGACCCGCGCCAGATAGGCGGTGCCGAAACCGGGATCCACCGAACCGACCTTGGGGCCGACCTGGCCGAAAATGGCGGTTTCCGAGGCGATGCTCAGGTCGCAGATCACATGCAGGACATGGCCACCGCCAATGGCGAACCCGTTGACCCGGGCGATCACCGGCTTGGGCACTTCCCGGATCAGCCGTTGCAGTTCCTCCACTGGCAGGCCGATCAGGCCGCGGCCGTCGTACTGGCCCTCGTGGGTGCCCTGGTCGCCGCCGGTACAGAAGGCCTTGTCGCCGGCACCGGTCAGCACGATCACACCGATGTCCTTGTTCCAGCCGGCGCGGTGAAAGGCGTCGAGCAGATCCATGCAGGTCTGCCCGCGGAACGCGTTGTAACGGTCCGGACGGTTGATGGTGATGGTGGCGACGCCGTCGGTCTCGTCGTACAGGATGTCTTCGTAACTCATGATGGGGTCTCCGTGTTGGTGAAAGAGGGGATCAGCCGGCCATGGTCAGGCCGCCGGACACACTGATGACCTGCCCGGTGATGAAGTTGGCGTCGTCGCTGGCGAGCAGGGCCACGATGCCCGGGTAGTCGTCCGGCTGGGCCAGGCGCTTCATGGGCACGGCGTTGCGGAAGGCCTCCAGGAGCTTTTCCGGATTGGGGGCGCTTTCGGCCACGCCCTTGAGCAGGGCGGTATCGGTCGGGCCGGGGCAGACCACGTTCAGGCACACATTCTTCGTCGCCAGCTCCCGGGCTACGGTCTTGCTGAAACCCACCAGGCCGGCCTTGCAGGCGGCATAGACCGATTCGCCGGACGAGCCGACGCGGGCCGCATCCGAGGCCACGTTGATGACCTTGCCGCCCCCTGCGGCGACCATCTTCGGCAGCACCACATGGTGCATGTTTAGGGCGCCGGTGAGGTTCACCGCAATCAGCTGGTCCCAGAGTGCCGGTTCGGTTTTCAGGAAGGGGATAAACCGGTCGAAGCCGGCGTTGTTGACCAGCACCGTGGGGACGCCCAGATCGTTTTCGATGGCGGCGACCGTCTCGATGATGGCCGCGTAGTCGGTAATGTCGGCGGCGTAGGCGCGGGCCTGCCCCCCGGCTTCGGTGATCAGGTCCGCCGTTGCCTGAGCGGCGGCTGCGTCCCGGTCGAGCACGGCCACCAGGCTGCCTTCCTCGGCGAAACGCCGGCACACGGCTCGGCCGATGCCGCCGCCACCGCCGGTTACGATGACGGTCTTTCCTTCCAGGCCTCTCATGATGAAATCTCCCGTTGCGTTCGTTGAATGGTTCAGGTGCGCTTGGCCGGTTCCAGCTGAACCTGTCTGGCCTGCTCCCGCAGTTTGAATTTCTGGATTTTCCCGGAGGCGGTGCGCGGCATGGCCTCGATCACTTCCAGGTACTCCGGCAGGTAGTTCTTCGACAGTTGCTGTTCGGTCAGGTAGGTCTTGATCTCATCCAGGGTGAGGTCGGTGGCGTTGTCGTCGAGGGTGACGTACGCACAAAGGCGCTCGCCCAGCCGCTCGTCCGGACAGCCAACCAGGGCCACATCAACAATGCCGGGGAACTTGTAGAGCAGGTTCTCAACCTCCACGACCGGGATGTTCTCGCCGCCGCGGATCACGACATCCTTGGTCCGGCCGGTGATGCGGATGTAACCATCCTCGTCCATACGGGCCAGGTCGCCTGTGCTGAACCAGCCGTCTTCATCCGTGCCATAGAGTTCGGGGCGTTTGAGGTAGCCCACGAACTGACTGGCGCCGCGGACCAGCAGGTTGCCTTCCTGACCGGCCGGCAGCGGGTTGCCCTTGAAGTCGGCGATCCGGATTTCCATGTAGGGCAGCACCTTGCCATCGGATTGGCTGGCCCGCTCGGCGGGATCCTCCGGGCAGGTCATGGTCACGGCGCCGTTCTCGGTCATGCCCCAGGCGGAGACAATCTTTGCCTTGAGCACCTTGCCGGCCTGTTCCACCACGGCGCTCGGGATCGGCGCGCCGGCGGACACGAAGATACGCAGGGAATCCAGTTCCCCTTCGTGTCTGGGGGCGGCTTTGACGAGATCGGCCAGGAATGGGGTGGCGGCCATGGTGAAGGCCGGTTTCTCGGCGGCGATCACCTTGCAGACATACTCCGCATCCCAGATGTCCTGCAGGATGGCGGTGGAGCCCAGGTAAATCGGCATCATGATGCCGTAAAGGAACCCGGTCTGGTGGGCCAGTGGCGAGGCCATCAGTACCCGGTCGTCCGGGGTCAGGTGGAGTCGGTCGGCGTACGGGCGCACATTGGAAAACAGGGTGTTGGAGGTGTGCATGACCCCCTTGGGCTCGCCCGTGGTCCCGGAGGTGTAGAGAATCTGGATTACGTCGTCGGCGGTCAGCTTGCGTTCGGCGAAGAGCGCGGCCATGTCCTGGTTTTCTTCCCACGGCGTCTCCAGCAGGCGCTGCTCGAAGCTGCGATCACCCTCGCCGCCGATCACCAGCAGGGTTTCCAGGTGGGGCAGTTCCGCCCGGATACCGTCGATCATGGCTTCGTAATCGAAGTCCCGGAACACCTTGGGGATCACCAGCAGCTTGGCCTCGCCATGCTTGAGCATGAAGCGCAGTTCCCGCTCCCGGAAGATGGGCATCAGCGGGTTCAGGACGGCACCGATGCGCATGCAGGCCAGGTGCAGCGCGGTGGTCTGCCACCAGTTGGGCAACTGGCAGGCCACCACATCGCCCTTTCCGATGCCCATGCCGGCCAGCCCTGCGGCCATGCGGGTCACCCGGTCGTTCAATGTCCGGTAGTCGAGAACCGTTCGGTGATCGCGGGTTACCTGGTAACCAATGATGGCGTCGCGATCGGGCGTGGCTTTCACCGCGTCGTCCAGGTAATCAGTAATCACCTTGTCATTCCAGGCGCCGATATTCACCATCTCGGCGCGGCGTTCCGGGGTCAGGAAGATGCCTTTGTCCATCGGGTTTACCTCTATTCTCCGTTTTATTGTTTTGGAGGTTGTGCAACCGGAACCGTTCAGTGCCGGCTGTCTCTTTCAACATAGGCTTGTCTGAGTTAATGTGTCAATATATTGTTATAAACGAATATGGAATAGCAATCCGCTTGGTGATTGCGGGCAGGAATGTCCACAATGGTGATATCGCCATTGCATTGATCAGACAGACCGTCGGGAGAGCGACATGGCCAACCAGGCAAGTTTCAATTGGGAAGACCCGCTGCTGCTGGACCAGCAGCTGACCGAAGAGGAGCGCATGGTGCGCGAGAGTGCCCGCCAGTTTGCCGACAGCAAACTCCGGCCCCGGGTGCTGGAGGCGTTCCGCAATGAACAGACCGACCCGGCCATCTTCCGGGAAATGGGGGAGACCGGCCTGCTGGGCGCCACCATTCCGGAGCAGTACGGTGGCAGCGGCCTGAACTACGTGTGCTACGGTCTGATTGCC
The DNA here is from genome assembly GCF_000347775.1 of Marinobacter santoriniensis NKSG1. Taxonomy (GTDB): domain Bacteria; phylum Pseudomonadota; class Gammaproteobacteria; order Pseudomonadales; family Oleiphilaceae; genus Marinobacter; species Marinobacter santoriniensis. Next base: position 29,414 of record NZ_APAT01000022.1, on the reverse strand, counting down.
CGGGAGATCGAGCGCGTGGATTCCGGCTATCGCTCCATGATGAGTGTGCAGTCGTCACTGGTGATGGTGCCGATCCACGAGTTCGGTAACGAGGAAACCCGCCAGAAGTACCTGCCCAAACTGGCGTCGGGCGAGTGGATCGGCTGTTTCGGCCTGACCGAACCGGACCACGGCTCCGACCCTGGCAACATGGCCACCCGCGCCCGGAAAGTGGACGGCGGATACCGCCTGACGGGCAGCAAGATGTGGATCACCAACAGCCCGATTGCCGATGTATTTGTGGTCTGGGCCAAGGACGACGAGGGCCAGATCCGGGGCTTTGTGCTGGAGAAGGGCTGGGAAGGCCTGAGTGCCCCCGCGATCCACGGCAAAGTTGGCCTGCGCGCCTCCATCACCGGGGAGATCGTCATGGACGGCGTGTTCGTGCCGGAAGAGAACGCCTTCCCGGAGGTTCGCGGCCTGAAAGGTCCGTTCACCTGCCTGAACTCGGCCCGCTACGGGATCTCGTGGGGCGCCCTGGGCGCGGCTGAGGAATGCTGGCACACCGCCCGCCAGTACGTCCTGGACCGCAAGCAGTTTGGTCGTCCACTGGCCGCCAACCAGCTGATCCAGAAGAAGCTGGCGGACATGCAGACCGACATCACCCTGGCGCTGCAGGGCTGCCTGCGCCTGGGCCGGATGAAGGACGAGGGCACCGCGGCCGTGGAGATCACTTCCATCATGAAGCGCAACTCCTGTGGCAAGGCCCTGGACATTGCCCGCCTGGCCCGGGACATGCTGGGGGGTAACGGCATCAGTGACGAATTCGGCGTCGCCCGCCACCTGGTGAATCTGGAGGTGGTCAACACCTACGAAGGCACCCACGACGTCCACGCACTCATTCTGGGGCGTGCCCAGACCGGCATTCAGGCGTTTTTCTGACCGTCTCTGGCCAAATTTTGGCCATAAGCGACCGCATGGCCCTCTTAATCGGTTAAACTGCGGTCGCTCCTTTCTTTCATTACCTGCAGTTCACAAAGATCAAGGAAGATCGGGGCCGTCTGACACACGATGCCAATAAACCGATTAAAAAGATGTCTGTGATGCCTAAAACCGTGATGGCCGGCTTTGGCCATAATTTCCTGGGTAAAGCGCCCGTCTGGTACAAGAAAACCATCCTGCTGTTCCTGGTGGCCAATCCGATCGTGATGACGCTGTTCGGCTCTGGCACCGCCGGCTGGGTGTTGATCGGTGAATTCATTTTCACCCTGGCCATGGCGCTGAAGTGCTATCCGCTCCTCCCAGGTGGCCTGCTGGCCGTGGAGGCGCTGCTGATCGGACTGACGACGCCGGATGCGGTGTACCTGGAGGTACTCACCAACTTCCCGGTCATTCTGTTGCTGATGTTCATGGTGGCGGGCATCTACTTCATGCAGGAACTCCTGCTGGTGACCTTCACCCACATCCTGATTGGCATCCGTTCGAAAACCGGCCTGTCCATGATGTTCTGCAGCGCGGCTGCGCTGCTGTCGGCGTTCCTGGACGCGCTCACCGTGACCGCCGTGATCATCACCGTGGCGGTGGGTTTCTATTCCGTCTACCACAAGGTGGCCTCGGGCAAGGGCTACCATCACTCCGATCACAACACCAACAGCGATGAGGAAGTGATCGAACTGCACCGGGAAGATCTGGAAAACTTCCGTTCGTTCCTGCGTAGCCTGCTCATGCATGGCGCGGTCGGTACCGCGCTGGGCGGTGTCACCACCATGGTGGGCGAGCCCCAGAACCTGCTGATTGCCAAGGTGGTGGGCTGGAACTTCGGGGAGTTCTTCCTGAGTATGGCGCCGGTCAGTCTGCCGGTGCTGGTCGCCGGTCTGGCAACCTGCTGGGCCCTGGAGAAATTACGCTGGTTCGGTTACGGCGGTCGCCTGCCCAAGCCGGTTCGCCGGGTGCTGGAAGACTTCGCCGAAAACGAACACGCCAAGCGCACCAAGGCCGATCAGGCGGCGCTTTTCATCCAGGTCATCGCGGCGCTGATCCTGGTGATCGGCCTGGCGTTCCACCTGGCCGAAGTGGGCCTGATCGGTTTGCTCGTCATCATCCTGATCACCGCGTTCAACGGTGTTACGGACGAGCATCAGATCGGCAAGGCGTTCCAGGAATCGCTGCCGTTTACCTCCCTGCTGGTGGTGTTCTTTGCCGTGGTGGCGGTGATCCACGAGCAACACCTGTTCAAGCCGGTGATCGATTATGTGCTGACCCTGCCACCGTCCGAGCAGCCGGGCATGTTTTTCCTGGCCAACGGCCTGCTGTCGATGATCAGCGACAATGTCTTCGTGGCCACGGTGTATATCAGTGAGGTGAAACAGGCGCTCGACGCCGGGGCGATCAGCCTTGATCACTTCCACGACCTTGCGGTGGCCATCAACACCGGGACCAACCTGCCCAGTGTTGCCACGCCCAACGGCCAGGCCGCGTTCCTGTTCCTGCTCACGTCCGCCGTGGCGCCGCTGATCCGGCTGTCCTATGGCCGCATGGTCTGGATGGCGCTGCCCTATACCCTGGTGATGGGCGGGCTCGGGCTGTACCTGGTGACGTTCCATATCTGAACCGATGCCTGTTTTGCGGCAAGTGTCAGTGCAGACTTTGTCAGTTCTGTTAGTCTTATCCGAAGGCGGTACGGCAAGAGCTGAACACTAAATGAGCAGTAGTATCAAGCAGCGTTTTTCCTTCGGGTCCGGAATCTGGCGCAGGTCCAGGGTACTGGCTATGGGCCTGTTACTTGCCGTGATGAGTGGGTTTGTCTATGGCGACACGTCGACCACCCGCACGATTCGCGTGGCCTACACCCAGTTCCCGCCGGTCGAATACCAGGATGAAAATGGTCAGGCGGCCGGCAGCCTGATCGAGATGACGCGGAAGGTGGCCCGTGAAGCGGGATACGAGCCGGAATTCGTGCTGCTTCCGATCAGTCGCATCTATCTGTATCTCCAGAATGGCAACGTGGATCTCTGGCCCGGACTGACCGACATTCCCGCTCTCGACGGTGAGGTGCTGGAGAGTTGGGTGAGCCCCCTGGCCACGCAGCTAAGTGCCTGGTACCTGGAAGGGACAGAGCCGCTGGAACACTTTGACCAACTGAACGGGAAAACCGTGATCGCCATCGGTGGCTACACCTATGCGGGGCTGATCCAGTGGTTGAGCGGGTCGGACCGCATCCGGGTGACCGAAGCCCCCAACCACCGGGCTGCCATCGACATGCTGCGGCGGGGTCGCGGGGATTACGTGCTGGATTACCACGATCCCGTGCAGGTACTGCTGAGCACGGTGCCCGATCACAATGTCCGTGAATCCAAAATCCGCGAGCGGGACGCCGCCTGGCTGTTTTCACTGGCGGCGCCCCGGGCGGCGATTCTCCGTGACGCGTTTGACGATGCCTACCTCAGGCTGGTGGAGAGAGACGAAGTCCCGCCGGTTCGTATCGTGGGGCCGGGTTATGCCATCCCCGGCTTTCCGGCGGCCTATCGTTAATCGCTCCGGGGCTTGAACGCCAGATCCCCGTACCAGGCGGTAGCCTTCTCCCCGGTGTTATCCGAATCCGACATGATGGCGATGCCAACGATGGGCGGCGGAGCCTCGCCGAAGGCTTTCCGGTAATCCGCCACGATATCCCGCGTGACGCTCACCCATTGCCCGGCTTGACCGTCTCCGGAGTTGACCGCAACCATCATCGTATCCTCGGTGTAGGCGTTCGGAATAAAGCGGCCCACCGGCTGTTTGTTGGCCCAGATGTAGTTGAGCGCCTTGCCCGGCAGGGTTTCACCGAACAGTACTTCCACCGCCTTGCGCTTGGCCCGCTCGAAGAAACCGGCTTTCTCTGGCTGGAACTGGAAGGCAACGTAGATCCGGGCGGGGTAGTCGTCCCCCGACTTCTTGCCGGCATCCCCTTTTTTGAACACGTTGGAGACCTTCCACTGCCAGGACAGGTCCAGGGACTTTCCGGGATCCAGATCCAGGCGGGTGATCAGTCCCGAGGCGCCGCCGGCGGTGTCGGCACGGACCACCTGGCGGCCGTCTTCCTGTACCAGCTGGTACTGGGTATGTTCATCGATCTTGGGAAATTCCAGCGGTTCCCAGCCGTCGGAAAGGCTGGCCATGCCGGAGAAGGCCGGTAGGGTGGGTACGCTGGCCAGGGCCAGTCCGACACCGGAGGCCAGCAGGGCGATCCCCACGCGAGACAGTGTGTTCATGATCGGGCCCCTTGTGAGTGGTGGGTCGGGAAAGGAACGTCCGACTCCGGCAAGGTGCCACGTTCCTCAGGCGACCGCAAGCACGCGGATGGCGCAGGCCGCGGCCGCGGTCCGGTTCTCCACGCCCAGCTTCCGGAACACCTGTTCCAGATGCTTGTTGACGGTTCGGGGGCTCATTTCCAGGATCTGGCCGATTTCCCGGTTGGTCTTGCCATTGGCGATCCAGAGCAGCACATCGGACTCCCGCAGCGTCAGCTGGAAACGTTCCCGGAGCAGGGCGGCGGCGCTGTTCTGGTTCTGGGGCGTCTTCAGTCGCAGCAGGTATTCCTGGTTATCCACCACCGTCAGGTACTCCACCGATCGTGGCGTGTCGTGAATGCGGACCGGCATGCTGTGCCCCGGCTCCGGGGCGTGCCCGAGCCATTCCTCCAGCTGCTGGCGGAAAGCCTCGGCTTCCGGTTCCTGGCCCTGGGGCAGGCAGCGGCACACCTGGGGCGTGCCCCAGAGCAATTGCCCCCGTTTGTCCACGGCAAACAGGTTCTGGCCGGCCGTATCCAGGGCGTTCCGGGCGCTGCGGGCCATCCGGGCGTTGGTCAGATGGACGTCCATGCGGGCCAGCAGCTCGGTGGTGTTGATCGGCTTGGTCACGTAATCGACGCCGCCGGCGTTCAGGCCCATGACCACGTGCTCGGTGTCGCTTAACCCGGTCATGAAAATGATGGGCACGTCGGTGAACGCCGGATTTTCTTTCAGTCGGCGGCAGGTTTCGAAGCCATCCATATGGGGCATCAGGGCATCCATCAGCACCACGTCCGGGGTGATGTTCTGGCTGATGGTGATCGCCTGGTTGCCTTCCAGGGCGACCAGTACCGTCATGCCGGCCTCCTCCAGGGCATCGTTGATCATGCGAATGGAATCCACCGCATCGTCCACCACCATGACGACGGTGCGGTTGTCCTCACGAGACTTCATAGTCTTCTACCTCAAGTAATTCGAGAATCTTCTCGAACTGGAAATCGTTGGTCAGTCGGGTCAGTTCGTTGATAAACCGGTCGTCGGCGGTGCCCTTGTGTTTCAGGTCGTGCAGGGCTTCGAGCAATCCCTTGCGGTGGCCGATGCGGGCCAGTGAGGCGAGCTGTTCCCGGATGTCCTGACCCGGCATCGGCAATTCGCCGGCCGGCGGGAGCGGGATGCTGGCCAGGGGTTCCGCGCTTTTTTCGAAGCGCCAGGTCAGCTCCAGGATCCGGGCGATGGCATCGAGCAGCACGTTCAGCCGGACCGGCTTGATGATGTACCCATCGTGCAGTCGGGGCGATTCCGGGCCGTGTTTCCCCTCCTGGGCGTCGGCGGACACCATGATCACCGGCAGCGGGATCTTGCGCTCGCGGACCTGCTCCAGCACCTGCCACCCGCTCAGGCCGGGCATGGATACGTCCAGCAGCAGCAGATCCGGCCGCTCCCGGCCCAGGGTGTCGATGACCTCCATCGGGTTGCCCAGATCGAAGATCTCGAAGCCCAATGGAGCGAGCAGGGCGCGGATCACCTGGCGATGGGAGTCGTCATCGTCCACCACCAGGATCTTCTTCCGGCTGCCGTGGTAGCCGTAGATGCGGCGCTCCGGCTCGGACGTCGAGCGTGGATGGGCGCCGTGCACGCTGGAGAGCATCAGGCTGACCCGGAAGGTACTGCCCTCGCCCGGTACACTCTCCACCGAGATGTCGCCGCCCATGATTTCGGTAAGCAGGCGGGTGATGGTGAGGCCCAGGCCGGTGCCGGTACGGCTCTGGCCCGGTGTCCGGATACGCTCGAAGGGCCGGAAGATCCGTTCGATGTTGTCCCGGGCGATGCCTTCGCCGGTGTCCTTCACCGTGAACTCCGCCACCTGGCTCCGGTACCGGAGGGTCAGCGAGACGCCCCCGTGGTCGGTGTACTTGATGGCGTTGGACAGCAGGTTGATCAGGATCTGGCGCAGCCGTTTCTCATCGGTGGTGACCATGTCCGGCAGCGGATTGGGGCAGTGGTAATCGAACGCCAGGCCCTTGTCCTCGGCCTGCAGACGGAACATGGTCACCATCTGCTCCATCAGCAGGCCAATACGGACCTGGTCCCGGTGCAGGTCCAGGCGGCCGGCCTCGATCTTGGAGATATCCAGCAAGCCCTCGATCAGGTCTGCCAGGTATTCGCCGCTGCGACGGATCACCCCCAGTGCCTCTCGCCGGTTGTCGGGTACCGTGGCGTCGTTTTCCATCAGCTGGGCATAGCCGAGAATCGCGTTCAGCGGGGAACGCAGCTCGTGACTGATGCCGGTCAGGTACCGGCTTTTTGCGCCATTGGCGGCTTCCGCCTGTTCCTTCGCAGCCTGCAGGGCCTTGTCGGTGCGTTCGTGGGCGGTGATTTCCTCCATCAGCAACCGGGTCTGGCGCCGGGATTCCTCCTCGGCAACCCGCCGGCTTTCGTGGGCCAGCACGAACAGCCAGCACACCACGCCGGTGATGATCACCAGGATGAAAAACACTTTCCACAGGGTGACGGACAGCACCAGAGCTTCCCCGGGAGAGCCTACCGGGGTCTGGTGGTAGATCAGTGACAACAGCAGCCCGGACACGCCGTTGATAAAGAACAGCAAGGTCAGGAAATGGCCGAGCCTCGACTGGAACAGCGCCAGCACCGGCTTCGGGATCAGGTGGCCCAGCAGGTTCTGGAACTGTTCCCGGTAGCTGGCGCCAGGCTTGCACTGGTCGTCGCATCGGGCGTCCAGCGAGCAGCACAGGGAACAGATGGTCCCATCGTAGGCGGGGCAATGGGTGACGTCCTCCGGCTCGAAACGGTGCTCGCAGATGGAGCAGGGTACCAGCTGGAAGTCGGTGGCGATCGGGTTGACCGGCCGGGCGGTGTAGAAACGGCCTCCGGTCGCCCAGGCGATGGCCGGGGCGGCCACGAGGGCGGTGCCGAGGGCGATGAAATGGGACAGGGCCCTGGCAACATCACCAAAGGCGCCGGTGTCGCATACCACGCCCGCAACGGAGGCAATCAACATGGCGCCCACGCCCACCGGGTTGATGTCGTACAGGTGGGCGCGTTTGAACTCGATGTGGGCCGGGCTCAGGCCCAGGGGCTTGTTGATCACCAGGTCCGCCACCAGCGCACCCACCCAGGCGATGGCAATGATGCTGTAGAACGCCAGGGTCTGCTCCAGTGCCTGGTAGACCCCCAGTTCCATCACCAGCAGCGCAATGGCCACGTTGAAGAACAGCCAGACCACCCGGCCGGGATGGCTGCGGGTGAGCCGGGAGAAGAAGTTCGACCAGGCGATGGAGCCGGCGTAGGCGTTGGTCACGTTGATCTTGATCTGGCAGAGGATCACGAACATCCCGGCCAGGGCGAGGGATACCTCCGGGGAGTGGGTGATGTAGTTGAAGGCCACCATGTACATCCGGGTCGGATCGGCGGCCTCGCCGGCGGGGACGCCCTGATTCAGTGCAAGCACGGCCAGAAAGGAGCCGCCAAGGATTTTCAGCAATCCGATGAGGATCCAGCCGGGGCCGCCGGCCATCACCGCGATCCACCAGCGGCGCCGTTCCCGGGGCGTCTCCGGCTCCGGAATGAAGCGCAGAAAGTCCACCTGTTCGCCAATCTGGGCAATCAGCGAGAACACCACCGCCGCGGCCGCGCCGAACATCAGCAGATCGAAGCCAGGCTGGGCCGATGGCGATACCCCCTCGAACCGGGTCCAGTCGGTGATCGAGGAGGCATCGGCGTAGATGATGAACGCGAACGGCGCGAGCTGCAGCACCACGAACACCGGCTGGGTCCAGAGCTGGAACCGGCTGATGGTGGTGATGCCGTGGGTCACCAGCGGAATGATCACCACCGCGCAGAGCAGATAACCCAGCACCAGCGGGATGTCGAACAGCAACCGCAGCGCCATGGCCATGATGGCCGCCTCCAGCGCAAAAAAGATGAACGTGAAGGAGGCGTAGATCAGCGAGGTGATGGTGGATCCGAGGTAGCCGAAACCGGCGCCCCGGGTCAGCAGGTCGATATCCACGCCGTAGCGGGCGGCGTAGTAGCTGATGGGGATGGCGGTCAGGAAGATCACCAGGCTGACCACCAGGATGGCGGCCACGGCATTGGTGAACCCGTAGTGCAGGGTGATGGACCCGCCAATCGCCTCCATGGCCAGGAACGAGATGGCACCCAGCGCGGTGTGGCTGACCTGGCCCGCCGACCAGCGTCGGGCACTCTTGGCCGTGAACCTCAGGGCATAGTCTTCCAGGGTCTCGTTGGCCACCCACTGATTGTAACGTCGCCTTACCCGGAAAATGTTCTGTTTCGTGGCCACGACTGCTGGTCCTTCCCCGTTATTGTGCGCAGTTCTGGTGCACGAAATGGCCGATGCACCGCATGCGGGAATACCGGATCAAGGATCGTGCCACATAGCGGCGCAATCCCCGGCGGGGGCATCAAGTTTCTTCAAGTGCCTGCGGTTGTAGCGTGTCCGGTCGGCGGCGGGTATGCGTCAAATGACGTAGTGCGCTGGGGTGATTGCCGAATGGGCGGGATGACAGGGCCTCGACAGAATGGGTGACGTGGGCGCTGCGCTTTCGATGGAAAGGCGGCACCGGCTTTCAAACTCTGCGAGGAATGACCATGGGAACCACAACGACAGCCGCCGGATGGCGGCACACTGGCACAAGCGCTGGGCTCCGTCAGAGCCTGAGGACACTGGCAGCATCGGTAATGATGGCGACCACCGCCACCGCCGCGATCGCCGCCCCGTCCACCGAGGAAGTGAACACCACCGGGCTGGCGGTCACCGACGACACGGTTACCGTCGGCATCCTGCACTCACTGACCGGCACAATGGCGATCAGTGAGACCGGTTCGGTCCAGGCCGAGAAGCTGGCGATCGAACAGATCAACGCCCAGGGCGGCATTCTGGGCCGCCAGATCAAGATCATCCAGGAGGACGGCGCCTCCGACTGGCCGACCTTCGCCGAGAAATCCCACAAGCTCCTGGAGCGGGACAAGGTAGCCACCGTCTTCGGCTGCTGGACCTCCGCCTCCCGTAAGGCCGTTCTGCCGGTCTTCGAGAAGGACAACGGCCTGCTGTACTACCCGACCTTCTACGAGGGACTCGAAGAATCCCACAACGTGTTCTACACCGGCCAGGAAGCGACCCAGCAGATCCTGGCGGGCCTGAACTGGGCCCACGAGGAACTGGGTGCCAAGACCTTCTACCTGGTCGGCTCCGACTACATCTGGCCGCGCACCTCCATGAAGATTGCCCGCAAGCACATCGAGAACGTGCTGCACGGCAAGGTCGTGGGTGAAGAGTACTACCCGCTGGGCAGCACCCAGTTCGGCTCGCTGATCAACAAGATCAAGCTGAAGAAGCCGGATCTGGTGTTTGGTGCCGTGGTAGGTGGTTCCAACGTGGCCTGGTTCAAGCAGCTCAACGCCGCCGGCCTGACCTTCAAGAAGCAGCCCATGCTGACCATCTCCGTGACCGAGGATGAAGTCCTGGGTATCGGTGGTGAGAACGTCGAAGGCCTGTACTCCTCCATGAAGTACTTCCAGAGCCTCGACCTGCCGGGCAACAAGGAATTCGTCGATGCCTTCAAGGCAAAGTATGGCGAAGACGCGGTCATCGGTGACGTCACCGAATCCGCTTACCTCGGCCCCTGGTTGTGGAAGCGTGCGGTGGAAGCAGCCGGCAGCTTTGACGTGGACAAGGTGGTCGCGGCCTCTCCGGGCATCGAGTGGGATACCTCTCCCCACGGCTACCTGAAAGTCGACAAGAACCACCACCTGTGGATGCGCACCCGCATCGGCAAGTGGAAGGCGGATGGCCAGGCAGACGTGGTCTGGGAATCCGATGTGATCGAGCCCAATCCGTTCCCGGAAGGCTACCAGTAAGCCGCACGCCGCCCGGCCCGTGCCGGGCGGCACTGACTGATCGAATCCCGACGTTTCAAACCGTCACGTGTTGAGCAACAAGTAGCATGGGGGCCGGCAGGCGCCGGTCCCCGAGTCCGAGGGAGGACTTATCATGGGTGGTTATACCGGAGAGGAACTCACCGCAATCTTTCTGATGCAGGGCTTCAGCGGCCTCAGTCTGTTTTGCGTGTTCCTGCTGATGGCCCTGGGCCTAGCTATTATTTTCGGGCAGATGGGCGTGATCAACATGGCCCATGGCGAATTCCTGACACTGGGTGCGTACATCACGTACCTCACATCGTACCTGGCCTCGGACGTCTGGCCCTTCTTATTCGATTACTACTTCCCCGTGGCGATCATACTCGCCTTCCTGGGGACCTTTATCCTCGGTTATCTGGTGGAGCGATTCCTCATACGCTTCCTCTATAACCGGCCGCTGGACACCCTGCTGGCCACCTGGGGCCTGGGGCTGATCCTGCAGCAGATCTTCCGGTCCCTGTTCGGTCCGCGGGAAAAGAGCGTGGTCATGCCGGACTGGCTGATGGGCTCCTACCAGGCCACCGACATGGTGGACATTCCCCTGAACGGCCTGATGGTCGTGGCGATCACCATTCTCCTTACGATCGGCGTGTTCATCCTGCTGTACAAGTCCCGCTGGGGCATCAAGGTCCGCGCGACCACCCAGAACCGGACCATGGCCAACGCGGCCGGCATCAACACCGACCGGGTGGACCGCCTGACCTTCGCCCTGGGCTGCGGCATCGCCGGTGTGGCGGGTGCGGCGTTCACCACGATTGCATCCACCGGCCCGACCACCGGCTCCCTGTACATCGTGGATACCTTCCTGGTGGTGGTCTTCGGCGGCGCAGCCAGCCTGCTGGGCACCGTGGCATCCGCCTTCGGCATTGCCCAGGCGCAATCCATCCTGTCGTTCTTCCTGTCGGGATCCATGGCCAAGGTCATCACGCTAATGACGGTGGTAATCATCCTGATGTTCCGGCCCCAGGGTCTGTTCGCCAGCAAGGTCCGGCGCTGATAGCGGCTGATACGAGGAGATGACGATGAGCACTCAATCTGTAGTCAAGGCCAGCTGGATGGACAAGTTCGGCGGCCGTGGAAAACTGATCCAGATCCTGATCATTGCGATCCTGATCCTGGGTGTGCTGCCGATGGTGGCCGATATCTTCCGCCTCAATCTCTACGGCAAGTACCTGACCTACGCCTTTGTGGCGGCGGGCCTGGTGCTGTGCTGGGGTTACGGCGGCATTCTCAGCCTGGGCCAGGGGATCTTCTTCGGCCTGGGTGGTTACGGCATGGCGATGTTCCTGAAGCTGGAAGCCTCGTCGCCGGAAAACACGGCGATCCAGAGTACGCCGGGCATCCCGGACTTCATGGACTGGAACCAGATCACCGAGCTGCCCTGGTTCTGGGAACCGTTCCACAGCTTCCCGCTGACGATCCTGTTGATTCTCACGGTGCCGGCCTTCTTCGCCTTCGTGATCGGCTACGCCATGTTCAAGCGCCGGGTGGGCGGGGTGTACTTCGCCATCATTACCCAGGCCATCGCATCGATCATGACCATCCTGATCATCGGCCAGCAGGGCTACACCGGCGGCATCAACGGCATCACCGACCTGCGCACGCTGATGGGCTGGAGCATCCAGACCGACTTTGCCCAGTATGTTCTGTACTTCGCCTGCGGCATCGCGCTGATCCTGTGCCTGCTGGTGGGCCAGTACATTCTCAACAGTCGTTACGGCCAGTTGCTGATTGCCATGCGCGACCAGGAAGACCGGGTGCGGTTCTCCGGCTACGACGTGGCCAACATCAAGATCTTCGTGTTCGTGGCGGCCTCGGTGTTCTCGGCCATTGGCGGCGCCTTCTTCACGCTGCAGGTGGGCTTCATGTCGCCGTCCTTCGTGGGCACCGTGGCGTCCATCGAGATGGTGATCTTCTGCGCGGTGGGCGGTCGCCTGTCGCTGATCGGGGCGGCCTATGGCGCCTTCCTGGTCAACCTGGCGAAGAGTTCGCTGTCGGAGAGCTTCCCGCAGTTGTGGGTGGTGGCGATGGGCGCGCTGTTCATTGCGGTGGTGATGCTGTTCCCGCGGGGCCTGGCCGGTCTGGTTTCCGACTACGCCACACCGGTTCGCGACCGTCTGCTGGGCCTGTTCAATCGCAAGCCCCCGGCGCCCAAAGCGGATGCCCCCAAGCCTGAGAGTGCCCGTCTGCAGAAGCGTGACGGCGTGTCCATCGGTTCCGCACAGGAGACCCACTGATGAGCTCACCTATCCTGCTGGCGGTCGAAGACCTGACCGTGTCATTTGATGGCTTCAAGGCGGTCGATGGCCTGTCCCTTTACCTGGAACGCAACGAAGTGCGCGTGGTGATCGGCCCCAACGGGGCCGGCAAGACCACCCTGCTGGACCTGATCTGCGGCAAGACCCGGGCGACGGGCGGCTCGATCAAGTTCAAGGATCTGGAACTGACCAAGATGGCCGAGCACCAGATTGTGCACAAAGGCGTGGGACGCAAGTTCCAGACTCCGTCCATCTACGAAAACCTGACGGTGGCCCAGAACCTGGAGTTGTCCTATCCGGAGGGCCGCACGGTGATGGGCAGCCTGTTCTTCCGGCGCACACCGGCGATCCAGAAGCGGGTGCAGGAAATTGCCGAGGAGATCTACCTGGACGAGGACCTGGACAAGAGCGCGGGCCTGCTCAGCCATGGCCAGAAGCAGTGGCTGGAGATCGGCATGCTGCTGATCCAGGACCCGGAGCTGCTGATGCTCGACGAGCCGGTGGCCGGGATGAGTGTGGTGGAGCGGGAACGCACTGCCGCGCTGCTCCGGAAGATCAGCAATAACCGGTCGGTGCTGGTGATCGAGCACGACATGGATTTTGTGAAGGACATCGCCCACAAGGTGACGGTGCTCCACCAGGGCAAGTTGCTGGCGGAGGGCAAGATGGAAGACGTCCAGAAGAATGAGCGGGTGATTGAGGTTTACCTGGGGCATTAACGGCGCGGTGAGCGCAGGAGATCGAGACATGCTCAGTACCAACGATTTACGTGTCAGCTACGGCATGAGTGAAGTGATCCACGGGGTGTCCCTGAATGTGGGCGAGAACGAGACGCTCACTATCATGGGGCGCAACGGCATGGGCAAGACCACGCTGTTCAAGTCGCTGATCGGGGTGTTGCCCTGCCAGGGCCGGATCACCCTGGGCGACGAGGATCTGTCGTTGACACAGCCTTACCAGCGGGTTCAGAAGGGCATTGCCTATGTGCCCCAGGGGCGGCTGGTGTTTCCGACCCTGACGGTGGAGGAGAACATCGCCACCGGTCTGGAGGCCACCGGCGCAAAGAAGATTCCAACCGACATCTACGACCTGTTTCCGGTGCTGCACGACATGCGCCACCGGAAGGCGGGCAACCTGTCCGGCGGGCAACAGCAGCAGCTGGCCATTGGCCGGGCGCTGGCGGCGGACCCGAAGGTGTTGCTGCTGGATGAGCCGACCGAGGGTATCCAGCCGTCGATCATCAAGCAGTTGGCCAAGAACCTGAACGAGATCAAGCAGATGCGGAAGATCAGCATTGTGGTGTCGGAGCAGGTGTTGAGCTTTGCCATGGCGGTGGCCGATCGGGTGATGGTGATCGAAAAGGGTGCGATTGTGCATGAAGAGGACGGGAAAACCGCAAATCAGGACGAGATTGCGCGGTATCTGTCCGTCTAGGCCAGGTGCTTGCCGAAGCAGCGGGCATCTTCTCCCGGAACACGCCGTGAATACCCGCAGGGCGGGTCCGGCCAGCAATCAAAGATTGCTGTCGTTCGGCGGCGCGTAAAGCTTCGCTTTACAGTCGCTTGCCTCACCCCTGTAGGCTCGGATGCGGCATCCCTGCCGCATACGGTTCCGGGAGAAGACACCCGCTGCTCCGACCCCGAATTTTGAGTAAGACGTTCAGGAGAGCAGTGCTATGAGACACGGTGATATTTCCAGCAGTAACGATACCGTCGGCGTGGCGGTGGTGAACTACAAGATGCCAAGGCTGCATACCAAGGCCGAGGTGTTGGACAACGCCCGCAAGATTGCGGAGATGATCAAGGGTATGAAGGTGGGGCTGCCGGGCATGGATCTGGTGGTGTTCCCGGAATACAGCACCATGGGGATCATGTACGACAACGAGGAGATGATGGAGACCGCGGCCACGGTGCCGGGGGATGAGACGGCCATTTTCTCCGCCGCCTGTCGCGAGGCGAATACCTGGGGGGTGTTTTCCCTGACCGGGGAGCGCCACGAGGATCATCCGAACAAGGCGCCCTACAACACGCTGGTGCTGATCAACAACGAGGGCGAGATTGTCCAGAAGTACCGCAAGTGCATTCCCTGGTGTCCGATCGAGGGCTGGTATCCCGGCGATACCACCTACGTGACCGAAGGCCCGAAGGGCATGAAGATCAGTCTGATCATCTGCGACGACGGCAACTATCCGGAGATCTGGCGGGACTGCGCCATGAAGGGTGCGGAACTGATTGTGCGCTGCCAGGGCTACATGTACCCGGCCAAGGAGCAGCAGATCATGATGGCCAAGAGCATGGCCTGGGCCAACAACTGCTACGTGGCGGTGGCGAATGCCTCCGGGTTTGACGGGGTGTATTCGTACTTTGGCCATTCTGCTGTCATCGGTTTCGACGGCCGGACGCTGGGTGAGTGTGGTGAGGAGGACATGGGCGTTCAGTACGCACAGTTGTCCGTGAGCCAGATTCGCGATGCCCGCGCCAACGATCAGTCCCAGAACCATCTGTTCAAGCTGCTTCACCGGGGGTACACCGGGGTGCATGCGTCCGGAGATGGCGACAAGGGGGTGGCGGACTGTCCGTTCGAGTTCTATCGCACCTGGGTGATGGACGCGCAGAAGGCGCAGGAGAATGTGGAGGCGATGACCCGCAAGACCGTGGGCACTGCCGAATGCCCGGTGGGAGAGCTGCCGTTCGACGGCAAGGAAAAATCCGCAGGGGCGTAAGCCCGGGAGGCGTTGATGCCGTTTATCAATGAACGGCTGGAAGCCAACCGGGAGTCCATTGCAAAGAACCGGGCCGCTTCAGGCCCGGTTCGTGCTTCCCGGTTCCGCTTCGAGCCCGAGGCCGTGATGGCCCGTCTGCGGGAGAACATTGTTGGTCAGGACGACGCGCTGGTGGCCCTGGAGTCGATGCTGGTGCGGGTGAAGGCCGATATCGGCGAGGAGAGCCGGCCGTTGGCGGTACACCTGTTCCTGGGGCCCACCGGTGTGGGCAAGACCGAGACCGTGCGGCTGATTGCCGAGGCCATCCATGGCAATCGCGATGGCCTGTGCCGGATCGACATGAACACCCTGGCCCAGGAGCATTACGCCGCCGCGCTGACCGGTGCACCGCCCGGCTACGTGGGCAGCAAGGAAGGCCACAGCCTGTTCGATCTCGACAAGGTGCAGGGCTCGTTCAGCAAACCCGGGATCGTGCTGTTCGACGAGATTGAGAAGGCCAGCAAGGAGGTGACCCGCACGTTGCTGAATGTGCTGGATACCGGCCGGCTGGTGTTTCCCTCCGGCAACCGGGAAATCGATTTCCGCAATACCCTGATCTTCATGACCAGCAACGCCGGTGCGCTGGACGCCGAGGCCCACCAGCACCGCTTCCGCAAGGGCTGGCGACGATGGCTCGGGTTGTCTCCCGGTTCGGGCGATGCGATCCGGGACACCGCACTGCGCCGGCACTTCGACCCCGAATTCCTCAACCGGATCGACCAGATCCTCACCTTCAACTCACTCACCGACAACTGGCTGGAGGCCCTGCTGGACATCGAGCTGGCGGGGCTCAACAAGCGCCTGTCCCGCAAGCACGCCCAACTGACCCTGTCACCGGCCCTGCGCTCGGAGCTGTGTCGCGGTTATGACGCCCGCTACGGCGCCCGGGAAATGCTGCGGGCGTTTCGCCAGCGGCTGGAACCCGCGGTGGCCCGGGCACTGCTGGCGTACCCGGAGTGTTCGCGGTTCTCCGCGGAGCTGAAGGACGGCGGCGTGGTGGTGGGCCAATACGTCGAATGACGTAGGTGCCGGGGGCATTTCGCGAATACCGCCCCCGGCAGCGATCGCCGATAGTGGATAACGTCAAGCCAAGAACCGAGGAGCGACCGTTATGGCCGAAACACTGATCAAGATCGATTTGAGCAAATCCGCGTACGAGAACGAGAACATCCACAACCGCTGGCACCCGGATATTCCCATGGCGGCGACGGTCAAGCCCGGGGACGACTTTATCCTCGAGTGTTACGACTGGACCGGCGGCCAGATCAAGAACGACGACTGCGCCGATGACGTGCGCGACGTCGACCTGACCCAGGTGCACTTCCTCTCCGGCCCGGTGGGCGTGGAGGGCGCCGAGCCCGGCGACCTGCTGGAGGTGGACATCCTGGACATCGGTGCCTTCCAGGAAAGCCAGTGGGGCTTTAACGGTTTCTTCTCCAAGCAGAACGGCGGTGGCTTCCTGACCGAACACTTCCCCGAGGCCCAGAAGTCCATCTGGGACTTCAACGGCATGTTCACCAAATCCCGCCACATCCCGAACGTGGAATTCGCCGGCATGATCCACCCGGGCCTGATCGGCTGCCTGCCTTCCAAGGAAATGCTGGCGGAGTGGAACAAGCGGGAGAAAGAACTGTTTGATACCGATCCGGACCGTGTACCGGGCCTGGCCAACCTGCCGTTCGCCGACACCGCCCACCTGGGCAAGCTGGCGGGCGATGCGGCCAAGGCTGCCGCCGGCGAAGCGGCGCGGACCGTGCCGCCCCGTGAGCACGGCGGTAACTGCGACATCAAGGACCTGAGCCGCGGTTCCAAGGTGTATTTCCCGGTGTACGTGAAAGGCGCGGGCCTGTCCGTGGGCGACCTGCACTTCAGCCAGGGCGACGGCGAGATTACCTTCTGCGGCGCCATCGAGATGGCCGGCTGGATTCACCTTCGGGTGAACCTGATCAAGGACGGCGTGGCCAAGTACGGCATCAAGAACCCGGTGTTCAAGCCCAGTACCATCAAGCCTCGCTACGAGGACTACGTGATCTTCGAAGGCATCTCCGTGGACGAGGAAGGCCAGCAGCATTACCTCGACGTGCACGTGGCCTATCGCCAGGCCTGCCTGAACGCCATCGAGTACCTGACCAAGTTCGGCTACACCAAGGCCCAGGGTTA
Organism: Marinobacter santoriniensis NKSG1; assembly: GCF_000347775.1. Lineage (GTDB taxonomy): Bacteria > Pseudomonadota > Gammaproteobacteria > Pseudomonadales > Oleiphilaceae > Marinobacter > Marinobacter santoriniensis. The sequence continues at coordinate 12,027 of NZ_APAT01000022.1, read as the reverse complement.
CGCCCTGCTCGGTTGTGCGCCGGTGGAAGGTCATATCAGTGGCGTGGTGGACGTGCCCAACGCCTGTGCGACGCTCTGGCTGCCGACCGAGATCTTCGACTTCGACATCAACCCGACGGCGGAAGGACCGACCAAAAAGGTCACGCCGGGCACCGACGTACCCCTGTCACCGGACAAGGAGTAAGCCATGCCACTGTATGACTACAAGTGCCGTGACCACGGCCTGTTCCAGGAGCTGGGCACCATGGCGGAGCCCGGCAAACCGGCCGAGTGCCCCACCTGCAAGGCCCTGTCTGCACGGGTGATTGCACTGCCGCCCCATATCATGGGCATGGACCCGGCCAAACGGCAGGCGGAAGCCCGGAACGAAAAGGCCCGCCATGAGCCGATCATCTCCACCGCCGACCAGCGGGCCCGGGACGCCGAGCACCGCAAGAGCTGTGGCTGCAAGAAGAAATCGGACGGCAAGCACATGCTGTTCTACACCGCCGACGGGAAGAAGATGTTTCCCTCCATGCGGCCCTGGATGATCAGCCACTGATTGCGAGTGGTCATACTGTCACGAAGTTGGCCCCCACCCGGGGGCCTTTTTTATGCCCGCCTTGTCCTTCCCCTGGTTCGTGTATATAGTGTTTCTATCCTTGGTTAACTACCAGATGTTGTGATTATTCTGTGATCAACACGGGTAGTCGGGAATCCGGTGAGAGTCCGGAACTGACGCGCAGCGGTATTGGGGAACGAGCGTGGCAAAGATGACACTGGCAAGGAGCCCCTGGTTACCTTCTGAATCGCCTCTGCGTGCTCTGAAAACTGCAGATGCAAGGCGCGGCTCGCCGCCAATGGCCTTAGCCCTTGGCAAGAGTCGCAACACAGCATATGCAGTTTTCAGAGCGCGCCCTTCGGGGCTTTCAGAGCGCTTCATACTCGGCGTTGCAACTTTTTGAAAGGCCCCGGCCTTACTGCAAAGTTGCGCCTTGATTGTGAAACGCTCTGAAAGCCAGAGGCGACTCAGAAGGTAACCAGGGGCTCCAGCCGGGAAGTCGCCACGCAAGGCCGGATCAAACGATCCACGCCCCTGAGTCCGAAGACCTGCCAGGGAGGTGCTGTTTCCAGCCCATCGGAGACAGCGCGACTGCACCTTCGCGACTCAGGCGCCTGCATCAGGCCCATCAAGGTGAGCAGCAAACGGACACGGCAATGCACTCCCGCCAGTCTCTGGCCCCGTGCCGCCGGTTCGGCCTGCGTACGCGAAGGACATGGAATTCAACGCGTATTCAGGAGAACACCGCATGTCCGCTTCTGCCCTGGCCGAGCCCCGGCCCATCTTGCACACCGATACCCAGACCCTTCAGGTCATCAAACGCAACGGCACCCTCGTGGGCTTTGACCCGTCCAAGATCAGTGTCGCCGTTACCAAAGCCTTCCTCGCCGTGGAAGGGGATCCGGCGGCTGGCTCCGCCCGGGTCAACGACGCCGTTCGCCGGGTCACCGATCAGGTGGTCCAGGCCATCCGACGGCGCCTGAAGGCCGGAGGCAAGGTCCACATCGAAGACATCCAGGACCAGGTGGAACTGGCGCTGATGCGGGCCGAAGAACAGAAAGTCGCCCGCGCCTACGTGCTCTACCGGGAAGACCACGCGCGCCAGCGGGCCATCGACGAACCGGTGGAAGCCCACCCGCACCTGACCGTGAAAAAGGCCAACGGCGAGACCGCCCCGCTGGATCTGGGCCTGATGAAGCTCCAGGTGGAACAGGCTGCGGCCGGTCTGGACGGGATCGATGGCGAATCCCTGGTGGAAGACGCCCTGACCAACCTGTACGACGGCATTGCCGAGGCCGACGTGCTCTCCGCCCTGGTCATGACCGCCCGCAGCCGCATCGAGCGGGAACCGGACTACAGCGCTGTTACCGCCCGCCTGCTGCTGGAACAGCTTCGCCTGGAAAACGCCGCGGTCCTCGGCCTGCCCATCAGCCTGCCGCTGGCGGAGATCTACCCACAGGCACTGACCGCGTTCATCGACGCGGGGATCCGGTTCGAACTGCTGGATGAGGCCCTGGCGGCCTTCGACCTGGAACGCCTCGGCGCCGCCCTGAAGCCGGAGCGGGACCTGCAGTTCGGCTTCCTCGGCCTGCAGACCCTGTACGACCGTTATTTCCTGCACTGGAACGGTGCCCGCCTGGAACTGCCCCAGGTCTTCTTCATGCGCGTGGCCATGGGCCTGGCCCTGAAGGAAGACGACCCCAACGAACGGGCCATCGAGTTCTACAACCTGCTCTCCGGCTTCGACTACATGGCCAGCACGCCCACCCTGTTCAACAGCGGCACCCGCCATTCCCAGCTGTCCTCCTGCTACCTCACCACCGTGCAGGATGACCTGGAAAGCATCTACGGCGCCATCCGCGACAACGCCATGCTCTCCAAATGGGCCGGCGGCCTGGGCAACGACTGGACCCCGGTGCGTGCGCTGGGCTCCCACATCAAGGGCACCAACGGCCAGAGCCAGGGCGTGGTACCTTTTTTGAAAGTGGTCAATGACACCGCCGTGGCGGTGAACCAGGGCGGCAAACGCAAGGGCGCGGTGTGCGCCTACCTGGAAAGCTGGCACCTGGACATCGAGGAATTCCTGGAACTGCGCAAGAACACCGGCGACGAACGCCGCCGCACCCACGACATGAACACCGCCAACTGGGTGCCGGACCTGCTGATCGAACGCATGCGCGAAGACCGCGAGTGGACCCTGTTCTCCCCCAGCGACGTCCCGGACCTGCACGACCTCTACGGCAACGCCTTCCGGGAACGCTACGAGTACTACGAGGCGCTGGCGGAACAGGGCCAGATTACCCTGTACAAGACAGTTTCCGCGAAACAGCTCTGGCGCAAGATGCTCACCGTGCTGTTCGAGACCGGCCACCCCTGGATCACCTTCAAGGACCCCTGCAACCTGCGTTCACCCCAGCAGCACCGGGGCGTGGTACACAGCTCCAACCTGTGCACGGAAATCACCCTCAACACCAGCGCCGACGAAATCGCCGTGTGCAACCTCGGCTCGGTGAACCTGGCGGCCCACATCAGGGACGGCGAACTGGACGTGCAGCGGCTGGAACGCACCGTGACCACCGCCGTGCGCATGCTCGATAACGTCATCGACATCAACTACTACGCCGTGCCCCAGGCCCGGAACTCCAACCTGAAACACCGCCCGGTGGGCCTCGGCCTGATGGGCTTCCAGGATGCCCTCTACAAACTCGGCCTGCCGTACTCCAGCCCCGAAGCGGTGGAATTCGCGGATGTGGCCATGGAGCAGCTCAGCTACTTCGCCCTCCGCGCGTCGGCCGCCCTGGCCAGTGAGCGCGGCGCCTATGAAAGCTACGAAGGCTCCCTGTGGCAACAAGGCATCCTTCCCATCGACTCCATCAACTTGCTGAAAGAGAGCCGCCGGGAAAGGGACCTGTCAGTCAACACCAACAGCCGTCTGGACTGGAGCCCGGTGCGCGAACTCATCGCGAAACACGGCATGCGCAACAGCAACGTCATGGCCATCGCGCCCACGGCGACCATTTCGAACATTGTTGGTGTGTCCCAGTCCATCGAACCGGCGTACCAGAACCTTTTTGTGAAATCGAACCTGTCCGGCGAGTTCACCGTGGTGAACCCCTCTCTGGTGCGCGACCTGAAAGCCGAAGGCCTGTGGGACAATGTGATGGTCAACGACCTCAAATACTTCGACGGCAGCGTGCAGCAGATCGACCGCATACCCCCGGCACTCAAGGCCCGCTACGCCACTGCCTTCGAGATCGACCCGCGATGGTTGGTGGAAGCCGCCGCCCGGCGCCAGAAATGGCTCGACCAGGCCCAGAGCCTCAACCTCTACATGGCCGAACCCAGCGGCAAGAAACTGGATGCCCTGTACCAGCTCGCCTGGGAACGCGGCCTGAAAACCACCTATTACCTGCGCTCCCTCGGCGCCACCGGCGCGGCGGAAAAAGCCGCCCCGGTCGCGGCCCCGCAACCGCAGGTGTGCAGCATCGACAACCCGGACTGCGAAGCCTGTCAGTAACCACTGACATACACCAAAGACGATATCTACCAAGCCTGCAGAGCCGGGCTGGCATCCCCTCCCGAAAATGTCTGTGGCCAGGGATGGCCACAGCCAAGCCCTACAGGGACGTATTCACGGGCGGTTTTCGGGAGGGGATGTCAGGCCGGTTCCTCCACCAAAAATGCATGCCACAAAGAAGAGGTCAGACAAATGCTCAATTGGGAAGACGAACTGAATACGGAAAGCAAACCGGCCGCAAGCAGCGGCCCGACCCCCGTGAACGTGGACGACAAACGGGTGATCAACGGTGAGACGGATATCAACCAACTGGCCCCGTTCAAGTACCCCTGGGCCTGGGAGTACTTCATGAACGCCAACAAGAACCACTGGACGCCGCTGGACATCAACATGGCCCAGGACGTTCACGACTACCACCACCGCCTGACCGCGCCGGAAAAGCACGTGTACGAAAACGTGCTGGCGTACCTCACTACCTCCGACATCCTCGCCATGCGCAACATCGGCCTGGCCGTGATGGAGAAAATGAGCGCCCCGGAGCTGCAGATCTACCAGGCCCGACAGGTGTACGAGGAAGCCATGCACACCTGGGCCTACCAGCACTGCATCGAAACCCTCAACCTCGACCAGAGCGAAATCTACAACCGCTACCGCGTGGTGCCCGAGATTCACCGAAAGATCCAGGTGGCCAACCGCCGCCTGGACGCCGCCATGCGACCGGACCTGAACCTGCGCAACAAGGACGACCTGCAGCAGTTCATCATGTCCTACCTGTTCTTCGCCGCAGTGTTCGAAGGCGCCTGGTTCTACAACGGCTTCAGCCCGATCTTCGCCCTGCAGCGCCGGGGCCTCATGCGCGGCACCGGCGAACAGCTCCAGTACATCCTGCGGGACGAAGCCATGCACTTCTCCTTCGGCCTGAAAGTGGTGAACCAGATTCTCGAAGAGGAAAACATCACCCTGGACCCCAAGGCCGTGCGCGATATGTGGGACGAATCCGAAGCCGCCGAAACCGCCTACGCCAACTACATCCTGCGCGATCCTATCCTGGGCTACTCCGCCGAGTACCACAGCGAACAGTTCCGTTTTGTGGCGAACCGGCGAGCCCGAACCGTAGGCCTGGACGAGCCGTTCCCAGGCGCCAGAAACGTCTCACCCTGGCTGGATGAGCAGGCGACGATGCGGAAGGAAAAGAACTTCTTTGAGACGCGGGTAATTGAGTACCAGACCGGGGCTCAGTTGGAGTGGTGAACTGCGACCGACCGGGCGTCTCCGCCCACTACACCACCGCCAAGCCGGAAGCTCATGGATCCAGGGGGCTACTGATCCCACGCTGATGGCTGCCGATCACGTGGGTGTAGATCTGGGTGGTAGAAATGTCATTGTGGCCCAGCAACTCCTGAATACTGCGGATGTCTGTGCCACTTTTGAGCAGATTGGTCGCAAAACTGTGGCGAAAGGTGTGGCAACTCGCCTTCTTACGAATGCCGGCAGCGCGGATGGCGGCATTCACCGAACGACGAACCTGTTGCTCGCCAATGTGATGGCGCCGGCGGACGCCAGAGCGAGGGTCCACTGACAAGCGATGTGCCGGGAACACATACTGCCAGGCCGGACTGCGGGCGGCATTGGGATACTTCTTCGACAAGGCATTCGGCAGATACACCTCCCCGAACCCATCGTCCAGATCCTGCCGATGCAACGCCAACGCGAATTCAACCTGATTCCGCAACCCTTCGGTCAGCGAGCTTGGCAACAGCGTTCGCCGCCACTTGTCGCCCTTGGTCTCCCGAACAAACAGGCATTGCTCGGAAAAATCCACGTCCTGAACCCGCAACCGGGTGGCCTCCATCACCCTAAGCCCCGAACCATACATCAGGCTCGCCAACAGCTTATGAGTACCCTGCATGTTGGACAGCACCGCCATGGCTTCATCATGGCTGAACACCGTGGGCAGCCGACGCGCCTGGGTGGTGTTGGTAAACTGCAGCTTGCCAAGTTCACGGCCGAGAAACTGGTGATACATAAACACCACCGCGTTCAGAGCGGTTTTTTGCGTGTTCACCGACACGTTTCGATTGTTGGCAAGATGGCTGAGCCAGGCGTTCACTTCCTCTGCGCCCATGGTTTCCGGGTGGCGGGCACCGTGAAACCGAATGAACTCCCGTACCCAGAGGCAGTAGGTTTTTTCGGTGCGGTAAGCCAGCTGACGAGCGCGGATAAAGGCGCGAAACCGGTCCATAAACCGGATAGGAACCGCAGGTAGTGGGGTGGGGATGTCATCCATGACAGCGTTCCTTTCTGATAACTGTATGTATGTACAGTTTAATTGTGCCGGCGTGTTGCTGCAACGGAAAAGCGATCAAGATGACCGTGAACTGGGGGCGTTTTATTGAATCGGTTGAATTTTCAAACAAAACAATTGGATAGAAACCAGTTATTGGGTGGGGGATAGTCGTCTTGGTGAATATTTTTATTTTGGGAGTCTGACCCCAAAAGTGAAGGAAGTGTTTGACCTTACGGGATTTTCTGCCTAGTTTTGGAAAGAATTAAAATTGAGATATGAGTCGTGGGGAAAGTGGTCGTTGGGACTCATATACAAATGTTAGAGTTCAAGAAAGGTCGGCGATGAGGATAGCGAGAAAAAGTATTTCTTTAGATCATAAAGTTTTAGGGGTGGTTGGAGGAGTATCCAGTATTGGATTACTTTTTTCATTGTTTTCACATGATTTCGTGGTTGATCCTGTAATTTCTGAGATTTCGGTATATATATCGTTAGGCCTGATCATATTTTTGTGCCTAATTTATTGGGTTTTATATACCAAGGGAGTTTTTTGTTCATTCAGAGAATCCAGTCTTTTTCCGAAAGGGTTAAAAGAATTATCGCTATTTATAGGAATGCCCATATTATTTTTTTGGTTTTTTTGGGTGAATTCGGCATTTTTCGTTCCCAAGTTGTTTACAGAAGTTTTTGGTGAAGATGCGACTTTGATTGCTGAAGTAAAAAAACAATCGAGAGGGCGACGAGGGTGGAGTTGTCGGCATCGATTAGAGTTCGATTCATTTAGCCGCTATTTGTTCTTTTACTGTATTTCTGAGCGGACGTATAATTTTCTTCCTGATAGGGAAATAGAAGTTGAGCTGCTGGTTAAGCGATCGGAGCTTGGATACGTGGTTAAAGGTCTAGCATACAACAAAGATCAACTCTAACAAATGCAGGCACGGCGACGCCCATTACATTGCGCCTTTGGCTCCATTTCATGGGCGCGCATGCTGCAAGCGTTAAGTTGCAAGGAAAGTAATGCAGTTCCCTTTTGAGCTTACAAAATCAGAAACTGCCGTATCAGATGATTTATCCCAGCTACCGCTGGATTCGAGATATGTTGCGTGTTTTGGAAAGGCCAAACATATAACAGCCTTAGACAAATTCACTGCGTTGAGGAGTCTCTGGCTATCTGGCGTCAATGAAAAGCAAGCAGCCCTTGTGCCAAAGATGGATAGAGTCGAGACCTTAGTTATTCATGACCTCCGGACGCCGACGCTTTCAATACTGGGTAGCTTTCCGAACCTCCGCACACTTCTAATTTGGGGAAATACTAAGGCGACCAAGCTGACGGAATTATCTGCTCTAAAATCACTTCGTGTTCTGGGACTAGAGCATTTTCCTAAGATCAGAAACATAGATGAGATCGGGTCGCTTGAGGGGCTGGAAATGCTCTGCTTGACGGGGAGCATGGATACAGCTTTAAAGCTGGACACGCTGACTCCGCTTGCTAACTTAAAGCATCTTGAGTTGCTGCATATTACCAACTTGAAGGTTGCAGATGAAAGCCTCTCTTTCGTAGAAAATCTGCGCAGGCTCAAAGAACTACAGGTGTCAAACCAGTTTCCAACGGAGGAATATGCAGCGTTAAAAGCCAAATGTAGTCAAGTTAAATGCACTCATTTTGCGCCCTATATCTACAGCAACCTAAAATGCGACAACTGCGGTGCTGATCAGGCAATGGTCATAGGTAAACGCAAGCCTTTTGTATGCCCTTCTTGTAGCCCCTTAAAACTGGAGAAGTACCAGTCCCAGTTCGAGAATATGGTGGCAAATGCAACTTAACCAGGGGCTGCAGCGGACCGCTTTTCCGGCGCGGTGCGCCTACAAATCGGCCGCTGAGCCCAGGCGTTAGATTTTATCGGGAATTAGAACCATGATCGAAGTGCACAAATTAGCGGGATTCATTTCAGCGCATGGAATATGGTGTGTAAGTGACGGCTCTACTTTGACTCCCATGTTTGCAATAAATAATGAAAATGGTGAGCGAGTGATGAATCGCCTAGTTACAGAGAGATTGGAGGAGGCTGTTGAATTAGGTAGAGCTAGACTTGATAAAAATAGTGATGACGCTAATGATGCAGTATTAATATTTGATGGCCGAATCCCTATCGGAGAAAAAAAGTTCGATGCACTGATAATCGAAATGAGATCGTACTTTTCACCTGGCTCGAAATCAACAATGGCTATACCGTACACTCCCGCGACAGAGAGTGAAGAATTCAAAGTTCATAAACCGAAATACCTACAGTGGGAAAACTGTGACGACTTTGATTTAAATACATGTGTGAATGCATTCTTTGAAGGTGTAGATTCACACGAAGAAGCCGCAAAAGTATGGAATAATCATCTTGATCAAACGGTATAAATCTAACAAGCAGCACCAGGCTCAGCCGCTTCGCGGCTTGGACCTCCATTTCGGCGCTGCGCGCCTACATTGCGGCCCCTGTGCTGGGCGTTAGGAGGCAACGGAGCTAAAACCGTGGCAGATTGCTCAGCAACAGGGGGAGAACTCATGGCCAGAAAGCAAGCGATACAGGCATTGGAGCAGAATGCAATTTCCTGTAATGACATCAAATCCGATGGGCGCCTCACCTTTCCAAAGAGCTATGGAGTCTACCAAATCTTGACCACTGCGAATGCGGGTAAAGCGTTTCGGTATGGAAACCATCCTGTGCGTCAGTCTGAACTTCAGCGTGAATTCGGCGACTGCCGCCTTGTCTATCTTTTTCTCGAACGCGAACATGCGTTTAGAATGCAAAAAATATTGAACAAAGACTGAGATTAATAATATTAGGGGCGAACAAATTTATTAAATTGCGGTGGCGCTGACATTTTAAACGTAACTAAATGTGTTGTCAGAATAAAAAAGTATGAGGGTTAATCGATGCGAATACTAGTATGGGCAATAGCCATGTTTTTTGTATTTGGTGTTGCAAATGCAGTTGGTTCAGCACAAGACCAAATAGAACATGCAATTATGAATCTCACTGAGAAAAACCCAGAATTAAAATTAATTCGTATATTTGAAACCACAACCAATAATTATGTGGTAGAAATAAGAGTACCTGACACTATGGAACTTGCTAAAGGCTCCAATTCAAGAGAGAAGAATTTATCCCTAACGAAAAAGTGGAGTGCTTTAGTATGTACTCCTGAGATGAAAAGCATAGCTAAGAAATTCAAAATTTCCTTCCTGTCAGTCAGGCAGGTGGATGATAGTGGAGAGTCTTATTCTATAGCGTTGTGCGGTTAATTTTCTTGTGGAAGGCTATTAATATTGCTCTCAACAGTCGCCGTTCTCTCGTCTCGCTATTTATGGGATCTGTGAAATATGGCCGGGAGGGATTCAGTCCAAAGCCCTAACAAATGCAGGCACGGCGACGCCCACTACATTGCACCTTCGGCGCCATTTCGTGGTCGCGCATGCTGCAAGCGTTAGGCATATTTATGGCTGACTTCAGAAATTTACGTGGAAAGGTCCTTTCGGCTGTCCGAGTTGGGAGGAACCACCAAAAGGTTCATCCAGCATGGCAGGACGATACCAATGAGGGCTTTCTGATTTGCTACGACCTAAATTTGGAATTTGAGGACAAAACGGTCTTCTCAGTGCAGCCATGCGAAGTGGAAATTTCTGGGCGCTATCCAAGTCTGGGGTTGGCATTAGAAAACGTTGAAGCAGCGAATTTTACGGAGAGGTTCGAAGTTTCGTGTCTTCCGATGAGAGTAGAAAAAGTGATTCAAACTGATTACTTGGGCGAGAACGCAAACAATCAATTTGACCTAGTTCTAGAGGATGGAAGCAAAATTGTAATCAGGCATGTCTTTCCACCAATGACGATGGGAATAAAGCTGGAGGGAGAAAATGCCTAACAAGTGCAGGCACGGCGACGCCCATTACATTGCACCTTCGGCTCCATTCCGTGGGCGCGCATGCTGCAAGCGTTAAGTGAAAAGGAGTTCTGATGGATCCAAATGTTAAGGCATGTATTGCGTACATTGCAGGCAGCGCAATTTCTGGGAAGTCATCATCTTCCGTATATGATTACGCCCAGGGAAAACATATAAGTATCAGTGGGTCGGTATCGGCTTCTCAAGCCAACATCTACGATTACGATCGTGGTTGCCATATCCAGGGCCAACTGGGCAATCTGTACGATTATGGCGTTGGATCGCACATCCAGCTAAAAATCAGCGGCAATAATTTTAGCGGCTACGACTATAGTTCGGGCTCTCATTTTAGCGGACAGGTCAGTGGTAGTAGCATTTCAATGCACGCTGATGGTCACAGCAGCTACAGCATTTGAGTCACTTAATCGGGTAGCCGGGGGTATCTAACCCCCAGCCCCCACAACACCCTGCATGCGGCCCCGCACAGGGCGTTTCACCGGGAATGGTGAAGCTTGATCCATCCATCGCGCAGTGATGCCAGTCCCTCGGCTTTCAGGTAGTCATTAGAGAGTGCCTGTTGAATACCCGGCGTCTTCGAGCTGCGCCAGGGACCTTTACTGGTAATGCCACACGCGACTGCGGCCTGCACATGCACACCCAACTTCATCAGGCTCCTGACTTTGGTGCGCGGCTTTCGCCACTGTCGCCAGTAGGCCATCCGAACGCGACGACGGATCCAGTGATCCAGATCGCAGCAGCGTTGATAGCCGGTGGCGATGCCAAAGTAGTTTATCCAGCCCCGAAGATACTGGCTTACCCTGAAAAGCTGATAGTGCATCGATACACCCCAGTTCCGGTTCGTCAGTTCCCGGATACGTTGCTTGAACGTGCGCAGCGTGTTCGGGTGCCAATGAATCTGGGTTCCCTTGAAGGTAAAGCCCAGGAACTTGCTGTCATTGGTTCTGACTACTCGGCTCTTGGCGGTGTTGACCGTCAATTTCAGGCGGTGTTCGAGGAAGTGGCTGATGCTGGCCAGCACCCGGTCGCCCGCACGGCGGCTGTTCACCACAATGGTGAAGTCGTCCGCATAGCGGGCAAACCGATGGCCCCGCCGTTCCAGTTCTTTATCCAGTGGATCGAGCATGATGTTGGCCAACAGAGGTGACAGTGGGCCACCCTGTGGTACACCTTCGCGGCTCTCCAGATAGAGCTGGTTATCGATAATCCCAGCTCGCAGGTACCGGGCAATCAATCCCAGCAGACGCTTGTCTCGAACCTTGCGGCCCAAGTGCGTCATCAGCAGGTCGTGATTGACCCGGTCGAAGAACTTCGACAGGTCCACATCCACGGTAAAGCGTCTCCCTTCCTTGAGAACACTTTGTACCCGTCGCACCGCCTGGTGCGCGTTCCGCCCCGGACGGAAGCCGTAGCTGTCCGCTGAGAATCCCGGGTCGAAGACTGGCACCAAAATTTGGGCAATGGCTTGCTGAATCACCCGGTCTGTCACCGTCGGGATACCAAGCTGACGCTTGCCACCGTCCGGTTTGCTGATCTCAACCCGCCTTACCGGCGATGGTTGATAATCACCCGAGCGAATCGACTGCTCGACCACGGTCCAGTGGCCGACCTTTACCCAGGCGGGGAACTCCTCAATGGTCATGCCATCGATACCCGCCGCTCCCTTGTTGGCTCGAACCTGCTTCCAGGCTTGTTGTAGATTAGCCTGGTGCAGTACCGCATCGAGGAGATCATCAC
>NZ_APAT01000021.1 GCF_000347775.1 Marinobacter santoriniensis NKSG1 | reverse complement strand
AATCACTAAAGGCTGGCTTCATGGCCGTACGCTGAGCCACGTCATTGCCGGACGGCATTCGTGCGTTCAAGTCGGTCAAGGCTCCTCCTTTGTTCCCGGTGTTAGGCCCTTCACCCTGTCCCGACCATTACGATGGGCGTTTGGCTACTATGGCCGCTGCTGACTTCTGCTCAATCACCTACAGGGTTACCCCTGTCGGCGCTATCGGTGTCCATCTCGTTCGCTCGCAACCGCCGATGGCAACGGCTGCGCCCAGGCTTGATCGACCAGTGGCCTGACTGGTAATTGACCGATCGCTCGTTGAGCAGATCTCCCCAGATAAGGACATGCACTGTCACTGCACTGCTGCATCATTTACGGTGGCCGTTAGATCACGCGGCTTCGTCGTCTTGTGCCAACTCGCCTCCGGCCTACGCCTCATATGATGTTCTTGTTCATCAGCTCGCAGTTTTGCTAGCGGCTTCCTCCAGACCTTTCCTCGCGGAGCGGCCCTTGCCATTCGCTAGTGGTTGGCGTTCAATCGGGGAAACCCGATGAACGGTGATCTTCCCACAGGGGACTTTCACCCCATTAGTTCATGCCCATGCTGGGCGTACACAAGTCGCTTAAGTACGTTCCCGGCCTGTGGCCGTCCACCGGACGCCCTTTTCAGGGCGCCGCTTAGCTTCGCGTTAAATGTCACAAGGAGTCTAGGTCATGGACTGGCTAATATGGGTTTCGGTAGCCGCACTTGCCCTTGGAGTTTGGCACGAAGTTAATCGATTCCCTGCAACGGGTAACTCTCTGCGCAACCTTCAAGAAGCTCTCGAAGATCTTCAGTCGGAAAACGAGGATTTGAAGCAGCGCCTATCGACTCTTGAAGATGACTATCAAGAGGTGTCCGAGCAGCTAGATCGAATTCGTGATCCGGCGTATTGGCGGGCCATCGACGAAAAGGATGGGGAGGCTCTGTATGACCTCGACAAGCAGCGTGGCAACACTTAACCAGGCCAGTCACGGCGACGTCTACTACATTGCGGCTTCGCCTCCATTCCGTGTGAATCGCCACCAGTTCTTTAGACACTTTCCAGCCGTTCGTGGTGACGCTGCTCATACTCTACTGGCGACAAATGCTCATTAGAACCATGGCGGCGTCGATTGTTATAAAACATCTCGATGTAATCGAAGATATCGGCCCGGGCGTCATCCCGAGTCGTGTAGATTTTCCGCTTCACCCGCTCGCGTTTCAGCAACTGGAAAAAACTCTCGGCGACAGCATTGTCATGGCAATTGCCACGCCTGCTCATACTTCCCTCCAGACCATGTGCTTTGAGGAAGGCACCCCAGTCATGGCTGGTATATTGGCTGCCCTGATCCGAATGAATGATGACCTTACCTGCCGGCTTGCGACGCCAGATCGCCATCAGCAGCGCATCCAATACCAGGTCTTTGGTAATCCGTGACTGCATCGACCAACCGATGACACGCCGTGAGAACAGGTCCAGCACCACCGCTAAATAAAGCCATCCCTCATGGGTACGGATGTGAGTGATATCCGTCACCCAACCCTCGTTCGGCGCGCTCGGGTTAAACTGTCGCTGTAGAAGGTTGGGCGTCACCTGATGCACATGCCCGGCCTTGTGACGGGGGCGTCGGTAACCAACCTGGGCTCTTATGCCCGCATTACGCATCAATCGATGCACACGGTTGGGGCCGCACTGCTCACCACATTCGCGCAAGTCACTGTGGATCTTCCGGTATCCATAAACCGCCCCTGACTCCAACCAAAACTGTTTGATCAAGCCAGACAAGCGCTCATCTTCCCGACATCGCCTGGATTTTGGTGAACGCCTCCAGGAATAGAAACCGCTGGGATGCACATCCAGCAAACGACATAGCCAGCGAACCGGCCATTGCTCACTGTGCTCTGCGATGAAGGCGTACCTCACTCGGACTGTTTGGCGAAGTACGCCGCGGCTTTTTTTAGGATGTCGCGCTCCTCGGTGACGCGCTTCAGTTCCTTCTGCAACCGCCGAATTTCGGCTTGTTCATCCGCCTTGGCCTGATGCTGGCCGGCGTCGGGGCCGTACTTTTTGATCCAGGCGTAGAGACTGTGGGTGGTCACCCCCAATCGATTGGCGACTTGGGCCACACTGTGGCCCCGATCCGTCACCTGACGGACCGCCTCAATTTTAAATTCTTCAGGATAACGTTTGCTGCTCATGGGCACCTCTCTGATAGCCATTTTGTATGGCTGAAAGGTGTCTAGCAAACTGGTGGCGATTCAGCCGGCATTTTTCTTTACTTTTCTATGGGCGATATACCATCGGCTATGGCTGGCTGCATTGGTGCTCTGCGTGGGCCTATTTTCACTTAACAGGATCGCGGAATGGTCCCAGCACTTAGTCAATAACTCGGCTTTAGAGTCCTATGTTTTCTATGCAATCGTTTTGTTCGGAGTCATTGGAAACAAGCTGATTGAGAGAAAACTTATAGCGAAAGGCAGCGTTCTGAGAGGGTTTTCTAGGCTAGCGTCGGGCAAAGAGGCTTTGGAAGAATTTGGACAGCTTGAAGCCGAAACCGTGAAAAGTTAACAAGGTGATCAACGGGACGCCAACTACCCGTTGCTCCGTTGTCACCCATTACCACGGCGTTATGTGCTGGATGAGACATCATGATTTGGCAGTACTTGATACTCGCACCTTGGGCTTTATTACTGCCTACATGGTTTTTGCTAGCTTGTTGGTCTTTAGACACATGGCCCTGTCATAAGGCAAAGACATAACCAGTGCGGTCAAGGGACGCTGGACCTCCCTTCCGCTGCGCTTCACTACGGCCCCAAATACGGGCGTTACGTGGTCACTGAATGAGCATTGAGATCGTTCTTGCAATATCAGCCTCCCTCTTGATCATTCCGGTTTTGATCACTCGCTGGCTATGGTTTTGGGTTTTCTCGTTGGTATTGGGGCTCCCGATGATTGGAGTATGGGCGGTGTATTTTTACCAAACATCGCAGCCTGAATACTCTGGTTCTCCACAGGAGTTTTTCGGCATCCTCATAATGGTGCTGGTCTCAGGATCTTTAGCATTGGGAATGTTCCTACGATACATTCGGTGGGTAATTGGAATTAAAGTACACGAAATTAAGGCGGCAAAGGCGTTGGGTTCCGTAGCCGCCGCTAAACAAGAGCGTTATGTGGCTTTGTCAGCCTTAGTGCCAATGCCTGGACTGATATATGGATGCACAAATCAGAAAGGCAAAGGAGGCATCATGGCTAAGAGTGGAAGTGGTTCAAAAGGCGGCGGACGTGGCCCTTCAAGTCATCCGGGGCCCGGGGGCAATTGGCCAAGCACTTCGGGCAATCCATCGGGTGGCGGTCGAGGTAACGGCCCGTCCAAGGGAAAGTGAAAGTTGTTGGCTGCGGGCCATTTTTTTCCTTGCAAGTGGCCCGCCTACATAACACGTGCTCGAGGACGAGCAAGTGGTGAAAGTCCTCTGGCTCAATCAGTATCAAGTCGTGTCACGCGCGCCAGCGTCCAGCTGTCATTCCAACCAGGGTCCCTGCACGATTTTCGCGATTAACTGTCCCTGGCTCTGGACATCCATCTTCTGGAAGATGCTTTTCAGCTGGGCCCGTCCGGTGTGTTTCGAGATTTTGGCCAGATCGCAGTAGTCGCTGAGTCCCTGACCCTGGGACAAGGCGATGGCGAGCCGCGCCTCGGCGTTGGTGAGACCGTAGAGCCCACGAAGGAAGTCACCGTTCAATTTGGGCTGGCGATTGAGCTCGCCGAGCAAGATCAACAAAGGATGACCGTCGAATGGGCCACCATCGCCAGTCAGGACGGAATCCCGGCGCAGAGCCATAACGTATAACGGTTGGCTGGCGCCGCCCCGTACGACAATCGCCTGGTTGTTTCCGGCCTTGCCTTCAGCACCTGGCGTTAATGCCGCACCAATCATGTCGTTCAGAGCCCCATTTTCTGCGGGGCGATTCGCCCGCAAGCGATCGTTGAGCAACGCGATGCCATTGTCCTCATAGAGAATCTGCTCGGCCAGAGTGTTGGTGAGACTGACCCGGCCATGTTCATCGAGCGCGACAAGCCCGAGCCCAAGCCGCTGAAGCACGGCGTCGGAGAGTTGCTGGTTGAGGTTCGTGCTGTCCAGCCGAGACCACATGGTCACGGCCCGCTGCAAGTGAGGTACAAGACCTTGCAACAAGGCCACATCAGTTGCACTGAAGGGCTCTTCGCGCCGGCTGCGCTGGGCGCCGAGAAACAACAGCTGCCCCGATCCGTTCGTCAGAAGACCGCCGATCAGGTAGTGGTTGTCCTGCGGTCGCATGTAGTCGTTGAAATACTCCGTGCGGGTCAGCTGTGTGTAATCCACTACTTTTTGTGAGGTCTGAATGATGTTCTGCGGCGCCTGCTGAAGCGCTTCGAGGACTGGGTCGATGTGGATGAAATGCTCGGTATAGGCCTGCAGGAATGACGGGTCGAAATTGTGGGCCGCAGTGTAGGTGGCGCGGGTACACACCGGGTCAATCAGACGAATCAGCGCCGACTTGGCATTGACGGCCTTCGCCACCGCTCCGATGAAGGTTTGCCAGCGCCCAGGGTCGATGGCGGCTTCATAGAGCTGATCCAGCAACGTCCCCGTGCTGATCAGGGGGTTATGGTTATCACTCATGACAGCCCTTCGATCCCGGAAAAGTGAACAACATGGCTCTCAGCAAACTGCATTCACGGCACCAACAGGCTGTAAAGCACATCCATCAGGACGCTCCTGATCTCGCAAGCCCGCCTTCCAATACCCGGAAGCCAGCTTTTCGGTAACGCATATCCCACCAAAACGACAAGTACTTGTCGTGCTGGGCAGTGATGGTAAATCGCCGGAACACCCTCAAGCGCCGGATAAGCTCCCACTGCCCAGCTGCTCCGAATCCCTATGAATGTTAACAAGGTGAGACAACCCGTCAACGCCTGTTGATCCGCGGACAGAGAGGGGACATACAAAACGCCACAGTCCTGTCATACCCCAGGTGGGGGATGGATCTCGCCTCTACAACCAATAAATTGCGATTTGGATGCCTTGTCAGGGCGGGTAGCGGAAGGATTCGGCCTGGCACTCGCAATCCGATAGGCAAGCGTGATGCAACACGCCGCCGGCCAGTATGGCGCACTTTCAACAACCTCTAATAACCAAGCACATAACATTTACGATCAGGAAAAAGCTATGATTTTAACGAAAAGTAGCCGGTACCTGGCCTTGCTCCCCCTGCTAGCAGCTCTCGCTGGCTGTAATGGTTCCAATTCTGGCGCCACATCTTCAGTGGCAGAGGAAGGGTCTTCAGTGGCAGTGGGCGGGTCCGGCGTGAAAGGCCCGTTGGCCGGCGCAGTGGTCAATTTGTACCAGGTAGACCTGTCCAGGGCCGATTTGCGCGGGGCGAAAATCGACACCGGCGAGACCGGAGCCGATGCCGGTATCCAGAACCTCCAGATACCCTCGAATGCGTCGGGGTTGGTCTTGCTGGAGTTCGTGGTCGATGCGGACACAGTTGACTTGACCACGGGCGCGAAGCCGCTGTTCAGCGAGCTGGATACGGTGGTGGATGTCCAGCGTTTGCTGAACGGTGATCCGGCCTACGCCTCGCCCTTAACGACCATGGCCGTGCGGCTCGCCGCCAGGAAGGCCGACAGCGGATCGCCCTACGCCGGCGACGGTAACGGTTCGATCAGCCCGGCTGAATTCAGCACGGCACTGACGGTCGCCCAGGGGCAGGTGAAATCGACCTTCGGCTTTGGCCTCACCAACGCAACCGACATCTTTACCACGCCGCCGCTGATTACCAATACAACGACTGGTGCCGCGTCACAGACTGAAGTGGCCGCCTACCGCCAGGCGATCGAAGCCGTTGCAGCCATCGCAAAAGCCGTCTCCGACAGCGGCGGCGGTAATACCGCAGAAGCCGCGTTCGACGCCCTGACAGAGGATCTCAGTGACGGGGTCATCGACGGTCGGAGCGATCAGGGCGACATTGCGGCGCTCACGCCCGTTTCCGCCTCCCTGGCCGCCACGGTCACCCAGGATGTGACTTCGCTGAAGATTCCCGGCACGGACATGACCGTCGGCGACATTGAGATGGTCCTGGCGAACGAAACCCAGGACACGGGCGCAACGGCGGACACCACGGACCTGGCCTCGGGCGGTGTGAGCGTGGACCCTGAACCGGCAGCCGTCATGGCCGATGCAGACGATGACGGTGTCGCTGATGCGCAGGATGCCTTTCCCAACGACCCGACGGAAACGGCCGACTCGGATCTGGACGGTGTCGGCGACAATGCCGATGCGTTCCCCCAAGACCCCACCGAGGTGGCGGACAGCGATGGGGACGGCACGGGCGACAACGCCGACGCCTTCCCCCAGGGCCCGACTGAAACCGCGGATACGGATGGCGATGGCGTGGGCGATAACGCAGACGCCTTTCCGCAGGATCCGAATTCCAGCGCCGACACCGATCAGGACGGTATAGCCGATTCGGTCGACAACTGCGTGTCTGTTGCCAACCCCGACCAGACCGATAGCGACGGCAACGGCGTCGGCGATGCCTGCGAAAGCGGCACACCAACACTGTACTGGAATGATCAAACCACCACCTGGGACAACGCGAACTGGGGCCAGTAAGCCCTGACGGCTGTCAACCAATTCTGTTTAGGAGAATAAAGATGAAACTGATCAAGACCCTGATGATCGCCGGCATTGCCTCCACATTTGCCGGCACCGTCCTGGCTCAGACCACGGTGCCTAACACATTTTCCGCGGGTACTGCGGCCAGTGCCTCGCAGGTTAATGATAATTTCACCGCGGTGACCGACGCGATCAATAACCTGGCTGCCCGGGTTGGTGTCCTTGAGGCCGCTTCCAGTATCACCCTCAATGACCTGGTGGGGCGGACCTACTGCATCACCAGCATCGGCACGATCTCGGGGGTGGGTGCCACCAACTTTGCCCGGCACAGCACCTACGTCAGCAAAGCCACGATGATGATCACCTCAACCACTCAGGCGTCGCTGACCGGTGTCTCGGATGACGAACACGAGTTGGATCTGAGTGTGGACGGCAGCGGCTTGCTGACTGGCACGATTTCAGAATTCCATTCCCCGAATAGCACGACACCGATTACCATCAACGGGCTCACTGACGGCGTGCTCTCGACCTCCATTGGCGATCTTTTCCTGGCCAAAGATGGTAGTGTGCTGCTGAATACGGATTTCAGTTATTCCACCAGCGAAGGCGAGAGCAGCATGGCCGTCGGCACGCTATGCAAATAATTTGCGTTTCGAGTCATTGAATAAGAAGGGGGTGAAAACCCCCTTCTTTTTGCCAGTCTCACAGAGGCTCCAGATTCATCGGTCTCAATAGGGTTTCTAGAACATGAAGTTTTCGAAGTATCGCGAGTCTGATCGACAGGAAATCGAGGCCCTGTTTACCCGGACGTTCTCTGATTCAGAAGGTGAGTCTGAGGGAAAGCTGATTGGGCATTTGGTGCATGAGTTGGTGAACGGCACCAAAACTGATGACATGTTCGGGTTCATCGCTACCGAGCAAGGGCCGATAGTCGGCTGTATCTTTTTCACGAGATTGTCATTCGGCTCCCCCGTAAACGCTTTTATGTTGTCACCCGTAGCCGTTGATACAGAGCATCAGGGCAAAGGCGTCGGCCAGAAACTGATTAATTTTGGCATTGAGCGCTTGCGTGAACTGGATGTCGAACTCATTTTTACCTATGGTGATCCGAACTACTATTCGAGAGTGGGTTTCGAGTACGTACCTCAAGAGGTTGCGGAAGCGCCGTTTAAACTAGCCCATCCAGAGGCTTGGCTGGGCCAGTCGTTGGATGGAAGCAGTCTTGAGCGCCCACTGGGACAGGCTTGTTGCGTTGAGGCATTCAATAATCCTCAGTATTGGTAACCCTATCTACCGGCCCGCCGTCAGGAACGAAAGTGAATTACAACAATCGCATTTTTCGAGGCAGGACGAACTCCGAGAACGGCGAGGTCGGAGGTCAAACCAGGTTTCATTATCGGCAAAATGACGATCGGGTGTGGGCCACCTATAGCGGTGGCGAGGTCGTCAGCGGGCACCTCCAGGGAAAGGTCCATGCCGACGGCAGCCTGGAGTTTGTTTATCACCATGAAAATGTCGATGGTGAGCTGATGGCCGGGAGGTGCGTCTCAACTCCAAGCCAGGATAGTGCCGGTACTCTTGTGCTTAAAGAGAATTGGCAATGGTTTACCGGAGATCGAACATCCGGCCGTTCGGAAGTTGAAGAGATCACCGACGATTCCTGATCACGCCTCTGCCCGATCCCGCCGAATCAGCAGTACCAATGCCAGCGCCGCCAGTGATCCCATAACAGCGGCGAAACTGATCCCGGTCGTCGTCAGGCTGGTCAAGGTTGCCATCACGCCCAGGCCGATGACCGGCACTGAGATCGCGACATAGGCCACGACAAAGAAGGTGGACGTCACTGCGGCCTTCTCGCCAGTCGGGCTGGCCGAGGCGATCGCGCCCATGCCGGCCCGGAATGAAATACCCTGGCCCATACCGGCAATCACAGCACCGATGATGAACAGGGTGAGGGATTGGTTATAGATGCCCAGTGCGATCGGAATCACCCCGAGCATCAGGGACACGCAGCCCAGAGGAAGGCGCAGCCTGAGCGGCAGTCTGCCCTGCAGGAACTGGCCCAGAGTTGAGGCGATGAAGATGCTGCCGGCGACGACGCCGATCAGCAACCGATTGTCATAGCCCAGGACCTTGCCCATCATCGCCGGGGCGATGGATGTGAAGAAGCCGCACATGGCGAAGCCGGCAAATCCGGCAATGGCGGCGGGAATGAATACGCCAAGGACTTCCGGAGGCACACTCAGGCGCTGGATGGACAGTTTGGGGTGAGCGGGTTTCGAAACGGTCTCCGGAGCCGCCCAGATGCAGCACACTGCCAGCACGGCCATGGCGATGTGCACCAGAAAGGTCAGGTGCAGTGGCCAGGGCAGATACTCGGAGAGGGCGCCGGCAAGCATGGGCCCGAGGCCCAGCCCACCCATGTTCGCCGCGGTGGCAAAGAAGGTGGCCTTATCCCGCCAGTGGGGCGGGGCCAGTTCAAGGACGGCCACCGTGGCCGTGCCGGTAAAGATCCCGGCGGACAGCCCGGATAACACCCGGCCGGTCAGGATCATCGCCAGGCCATTGGCCTGCCAGAACACCAGGTCGCTGATGATGGAGCAAGCCAGCCCCGCAAACAGTAATGGCCGGCGGCCTACCTGATCAGACCAGCGTCCCGTCAGCACCAGGGCGGTAATCACACCACCGGCATAGGCTGCAAAGATGATGGTGATCATCAGATCGGAAAAACCGAATCTGTCCTGGTAGATGGGGTAGAGCGGGGTCGGCATGGTGGTGCCGATCATCGTGACACTGAAGGTAAAGGCCGCGCCCAGGAAAATGAGTAGCGGAAACCACGGGTGTTTCTTGGAGGGGGCCATCGTTCACTCACTCTATCTGGCGTCTTATTTATGAAATCGCAATCAAGGAAGAGCACAAGGGTATCGACTTTCCCCCTGATTATCCTCCGTCTGTTCATGTCCACTGCTATATTGGGTGCTACGCGGTCTACTTGCTGGCCTGGAAATCGACCTCCATGCAACACACCATCCACCAGATCTACAAAGCCGAATCCCGTCGCGTTCTGGCAACGCTGATTCGCTTGCTCGGGGATTTCAGTCTCGCCGAGGAAGCGGCGCGATTCTATGCCGGTGTGTTTCCGGATTCGTCGGTGGATGGCGTGTGGCGGGCGCCGGGCGACTACCCCGCTGGCAAGCAGGGCGATGTACTGACGGTGCAGTTCACGGTGCTGGGTATTCCCTGGCAGATCACACCGGTGGCAGGCACTGACCGAGGCCATTAGCGACCCGGACCCTGCGGCCGCCCAGCGGGCTTTTAACGCCATGATGCAGATGCGGAAGATTGATATCGCGGCGATTGAGGAGGCACGGAACGGATGACTGACGACAGAACGCTACGTACCTCCAGGTCCCTACCTTTCTCCCCGGAAGAGATTTACGGGGCATTTGCTTCGCCAGAACTGCTGGCCGCATGGTGGGGACCTGAGGGCTTTTCAAACACCTTCGAAATTCATCAGTTTACGGAAGGGGGGCGCTGGAAGTTCGTCATGCATGCCCCTGACGGGACTGACTATCAGAATGAGAGTACGTTTGAAGCGCTTGAACCAAACTCGAAAATAGTCATTCATCATGACTGCCCGCCAAAGTTCCGGCTCACCGTTGAACTTACTGCGGAAGGTCGTGGAACGCATGTAACCTGGACTCAAGTGTTTGAAGATGCTCAAACCGCCCAGGCCGTCAAAGAAAGGGCAGGTCCTGCAAATGAGCAAAATCTTGATCGGCTCACGCGCGTGCTTGAGCAGGCAGAGACGCCATGAACTCCACATCCTCGCTAGCTCTATTCGGCGTAATGGCTATCCTGGCGCTGATACCGGGTCCAGGAATACTGGCTGTCGTGGCTCGGAGGCTTGCTGCCGGTTTTCGTCACGGTATTTCGACGGTCGCAGGAATTGTTGCACTCATTAGCTAACAGATCCTTTCAAAACGTTCGTCTTGACGTACGTACTAAGAAGCGTACACTTTGATCAGAAGTTAAACACGCAAAGAGGTGCGTCATGACCGGAATCACAGCAACTGAGGCGCGCAGCAACCTTTATCGGTTGATTGACGAGACAGCCGAGTCCCACCAACCGATCGTTATCATGGGTAAGCGAAACAAAGCCGTCCTGGTTTCCGAGGAAGACTGGTCGGCGATTCAGGAAACACTTTACCTGCTTTCCGTGCCTGGTATGCGGGAGTCTATTCGCGAGGGTATGGATACCCCGGTGGAAGAATGCGATGAGGAGCTGGACTGGTGACATGGAGGTTGGTTTACACCAAGCAAGCCCAGAAAGATGCAAAGAAGTTGGCCTCAAGCGGCCTCAAGCCAAAAGCCCAGGAACTGTTAGCGCTGATAGCGGAAGATCCATACCGTAAGCCGCCCCCGTTTGAGAAACTCATTGGCGATCTTGCGGGAGCCTATTCACGCCGCATCAATATTCAGCATCGCCTGGTCTACGAGGTACTCGATGATGAGCAAGTGGTGAAAGTGCTCAGGCTCTGGAGCCACTATGAATGAGGAAACCCGATGACTGCTCATTCCGGTTCTTGCCTGTGTGGCACCGTGCGATTTGAAGTGCACGGGGATTTCGACAGCTTTTACCTGTGTCATTGTCACCATTGCCAAAAGGACACGGGCTCGGCTCATGCGGCAAATCTGTTTTCGCAGTCAGCCAAACTGACCTGGCTGGCGGGTGCAGAGGCTGTGACGTCCTTTACGCTTCCGGGTACCCGCCACAACAAGAGCTTTTGTAAGTTGTGTGGTTCAGCATTGCCAAACACTCAGATCGCAGGTTTGCTTGTTGTTCCCGCAGGGTGTCTGGACACGGAAGTCTCTGTGTTGCCAACGGCGCACATCTTCACGTCGAGCAGAGCCGTTTGGGACGGGGAGATTGGTGAGATTCCAGAGTTCGAGGGGCTGCCGGAGTGAGCTAAGATCACATAACCAGAGGCTGTTGCCCAGGGTGCCATTATCCAGACTGTAACGACGGTATAACCATGCCCTCATCTGAGGTAATTCTTGCTGGTCTTAATGCGATAGCCAACCAGTGGCGGTTACTTGCCATCTTT
Organism: Marinobacter santoriniensis NKSG1; assembly: GCF_000347775.1. GTDB lineage: Bacteria > Pseudomonadota > Gammaproteobacteria > Pseudomonadales > Oleiphilaceae > Marinobacter > Marinobacter santoriniensis. The sequence goes on along the minus strand of NZ_APAT01000021.1, from coordinate 172,709 downwards.
TGGCATGGCTATTTCATCGTTCTCCTTTTCGGGCTTGTTTTTGGCGTTCGCCCGCGAACGCAGAGGATCGGTTTACTGCTCGTGCTTCCATTGTTCTCCGTCGGCATTCTGGCGTGGCTCCACGGCAATCCATTTAACGGAACCGCCTTTGCGCTTACGGGTATTGTTCTGGCTGCGATTGCCGTCCGTTCGTCGCGAGAGGCTGTGACCGTTGCACCAGCGTGGGTGGCTGTTCCAGGCGCATTGATGGTTGGGTTTGGCTGGATATATCCTCATTTTCTCGATAACGCGACGCCTTTGGAGTACCTGTACGCCGCCCCGACGGGGCTCATCCCGTGCCCAACGCTCTCAATCGTCATTGGCTTCACTCTGCTATTGGGCGGGTTGAGATCTCGGACATGGTGTCTGGTGCTCGCCATCATGGGCCTCTTTTATGGTGTTTTCGGAGCTGTTCGGCTCGGGGTCACACTGGACGGTGTTTTATTATTCGGTGCATTGGCGACGGCTTATGTTGCATTCTCGCCGCTGCTCAGAACAGTCAATGTCAAAGGAACAGTCGATGAAAGGTGAATGTCTCTGCGGTAACGTGAAATTCGACATTGAAGGGGAGATTCGAAACCTCTATCACTGTCACTCCCCCCTCGTTTCCACCGACTGGCTGCAGGACAACCTGGCTAACGACCGCCTGGTACTGATCGACGCCAGTATGGTCAATGTGATTGGCAGGGAGCCGATCGTTTACGACGCTCCCGTGTTCATCCCGGGCAGCTACCGGATCGACCTGGAAGGAACGCTCTGCGATACCGAATCGCCCCAGGTTCACGCTTTTCCGACAGAAGCGCAGTTCACGGCGGAAGCCCGAAGGCTGGGCATTACCCCGGAAAGCCTGGTGGTGCTGTACGACAACCAGGGTATCTACTCGGCACCCCGGGCCTGGTGGATTCTGCGGGCAATGGGCCTCAAGCAGGTGTTTGTGCTCGATGGCGGCCTGCCTCAGTGGTTGGCCGAAGGGCGTGATACCGTTTCTACGCCGGTGGCCGAGGCGGCCACGCCGGGCACCGAGGTGGGCAAGCTCGATCGCAGCCTGGTCCGGGATTCAGGCTACGTCTTCGAACATCTGGAGGACGAGGACGTAACGGTGATCGACGCGCGATCACAGGCGCGTTTCCTGGCGCAGGCGCCGGAACCCCGGCCCGGTGTGCGTGGGGGCCATATCCCCAATTCCCTCAACCTGCCATTTGCGGAGGTGCTGGAGGGGTATCGATTCAAGCCTGCCAGCCAGTTGGCGGATACGTTTGCCCACCTCGCGCCCTCCCTTCACCCCGGCAGCGGGCAGCAACTGGTGTTTTCCTGTGGTTCCGGCATCACCGCCTGCATCATTCTGCTGGCAGCCGAACTGGCGGGGTACTCCCGGTTGTCACTCTACGACGGCTCCTGGGCAGACTGGGGTAGCAACGAGGCGTTGCCGGTTACGTAGCGTAATCCCGCGCGCAATCACGGTTGCCCATGGCCATCATGGAAATTACCTAGGCGGTGTGAGTGATCAAAAAACGATCAGTGCTGTCTAACCGGTGATTCCGATCCAGAGATATTCACCTCGTCGGTCGGGAAACCAAGGACTGCACTTCACGATTCGTTGTTTGGCGTCTTGTGTGGCCCCCCTTCAGTCAGGGATCCGCAAGCGATTTTGGTGCCAGGATCCTGCTGACAACGAAACAGGAGTTTCATTATGAAGATCTGGATGTTGCCTCTCGTAGCAATTACCTTCGCTATTTCCTCCCTGGCCTATGCCGAAGGCGACTATCAATCAGGCGGTAAGGCTGACCGGATGGACGAAAAAGCCATGAACGCACCCAGCTTCCAGCACATGGATGCCAATGGTGACGGCAAAATCAGCGAAGACGAACTCAACGTCTATGGCAGTTCAGCGGCTGGTAAGGCCAAGGCGCAAGAGGAAAATCGCATGATGAAAATGCATGAGATGGATCTTGATGGCGATGGGAATATCAGTAATGACGAATACGAGAAGGGTATGATGTCCAAGTAGTCGACCCGATTCGTCTGTAACCCCGGGAAACCGTTAGTGGAAAGACCCCCAACAGGAAAAGGTAGCGGCTGTCGGTGCCACGCACCGGCAGCCCCAGAGCCAGCCTGGTGTTAGGAGCTCTGGCTCTGAACCGTATTAGACCTCCTCCTCCTAATCTCATCTCTCCCGATTTAAAAAAAACAAAAAAAGTGAATCCAGCTGCAACTTTCTCCGAATCCGGCGCGTAACCCGATGTGGCTCCCCGGTTTTTAACCGGGTGGAAATACAACAATAAGGCAGAGGCGCACACAGGGCGGCTCCTGCCAGGAGAGAGCTACATGTCTATAAAACAGCATTACATGCGAGCATCTTTAGCATCGGCAATCGCACTGACCATGGCCGGCACGACGCCAGCGTACGCTGGCCTGCTGGGCGGTCTACTCGGTGGTGATGGTGAAAGTGCCGGCGACGGCTATCCCTCGGAAGTCACGGGCGATGGCGGTTCCTTCAGCGAACCCTTCGCCGAACCCACCATTCAGGTAGACGATCAGCAGGTAGCGACAGACCAGCGTTGCATCACCGATAGCGACGGCTCCCTTCAATGCAAGCCGGCGGCGGGCACGATTGCCGTGTTGGGTGACGGTCGTTTCCTTTATCTGAATGCCCTTGAAGGCACGGAAAACGCGGAGCTCGCCGTCATTGCGCAGTTTGGCGAGATTTCGGTGAACGATCAGTCGCGCGTTCTGACACTGGGCAAGAATGACCAGCCGAGCTGGGTCAAACCCTCGCCGATTGACGGCGGGGCCAATCCCGACGGCAACGACAGCACCACGCTGACCGGCGGGCTGCTCGATACTGCTGATAACACTGCCAAGAACGACGGCGCGCTGTTCTGTGCCGACGTTGCGTTTCTCGCGGATGGCAGGATGATCGCGGTCGGCGGTACCGACTACTATTCCGAGCCCGGCATCGACGATGTGCCGGTCGGCGTGGTGGAGCTGGAAGGCCTGAAGTCCTCCCGGATTTTCGATCCGGAGAACAACACCTGGAGCCAGAGCGGCGACATGAATTTCGGCCGCTGGTATCCCAGCCTGGTGAGTCTGGCCAACAGTGACCTGTTTGTGGCCAGCGGTGTCACCAAGCTGCTCAAGCCGGTTTACCCGGACGATCCGATCCAGTCTGGTCGTAACGTCGTCCAGACTGAAACCTACGATACCGACAACGGTACCTGGAGTGACAACGGCTCGACCGCACAACGCTCCTTGCCGCTGTTCCCGCGTATGCATCTGCTGCCCAACGGCTACGTCTTTTACAACGCCGGCGGTCAGGCCTTCAATCCCTTCGGACAGGCCTATGACCAGGCGTTGTGGAACATTGTCGGCGCCTACAATCCTGAAACCAGGCAGTGGACCGATCTGGGCTATGCAGGTCTGCCGCTCCGGCTCAACGACGTGGGCCTGGACGCACTGAGCACTACCCTCAACCCGACCAACCTGAGCGCGGACCAGGTACAGCGTCTTCTGGGTGATCTGGTTGGCCAGACCATGGACGATCCGACGTCGGTCATTGGTCAGCTGCTTGGCATCCCGGTCGACGATCGCTCCCTGGAGCGCGCCATCGGTTCCGGCATGCGGGGATCGACCTTCTCGATCCAGCTGCCTCTGCGCCCGGACAGCAACGGTGGTTACCACAAGTCGGAGTTCCTGACCGCGGGTGGTGTGCCGACGTATGTAGCGGCCGGCAGCCCGGGTGGTTACCTGCCCGTGTCGTCATCGCGTATCGATACCGTCGTTACCAATGGTGACGAGATGGCGTATGAATCGCGTCTGACCGGTTCGCTCAATCAGCCCCGCTGGTATGGTTCGGGTGTGATGATGCCGGACAACAGCGTGATGGTCTTCTCCGGTGGCACCCGCGATGGCGTGGTGGCGACCGGGCTGGAAGGCGCGATCATCCAGGCCGAGCGTTTTGATATTGAAACCGAAACCTGGCAGCCCATGGCGCTGGCGCACCGTGAACGTACCTACCACAACACCGCCGTACTGATGCCGGACGGTCGGGTTCTGGTGGGCGGCCACTCGCCGATCAATACCGCCTACCTGTCGTTCATCAACCTGGACGAGCTGGGCTTTGCGGATTATGCCGGGCGTGATCCGTCGTTCGAGATCTACACGCCGCCTTACGCTGCAAGGGATGATCGCCCGACGATCCAGAAGGCGCCCGTCGCACTGCTCACCAATGGTGGCGAATTCGATATCCACACCGACCGGACGGACATCGATCAGGTGATGCTGATTCGCCGCAAGGCCACCACGCACCTGGTGGACGGCGACCAGCGCACCGTCGTGCTGCCGATCATCGACCGGAACAACAAGACGGTGACCGTGAAAATGACCAGCAACCGTGCGGTTCTGCCGGCGGGCCAGTACATGCTGTTTGTCAGCTACAAGGCAGACGACGGCATGCGTTTACCGTCGAAGTCCACGCCCGTCAGTGTGCTTGCCGATCCTGGCAACCCGTCCGGCCCGCTCACCCAGCAGGTTGAACCGGCACCGGAAGACAGTGACGGCAGTGGCGGATTGCTCAGCGGCCTGCTCAGCAGTGGCGACAATGGCGGTTCGCTGCTGGACCCGATCTTCGACCTGAGCTCCGGCGGTATCAGCGCCGTACCGACCCTTGGCCAGCTTCAGGACGGTACCCCGCAGTTGCTGAACGAAGCCGGTGTTGCAGTCGAAGGCGGTGCCTCGGTCTTCAAGCAGACCGTGGATGGCGCACCTGTCGCGCTGGAAGGCCTGATTGTCGACTTCACCAGTCTCAGCGGTAGCCTGTGATGAGTCGCTCCACACGCAGCCTCCCCCTTCGGGGGGGGCTTTTGAGAGCGTTCCTGGTCGCCAGCCTGTTATGGGCAGGGGTCGCCTATGGCCATGGCGGTGGTTCGGAGGAGGGCAAGGGTACGGTTCGGGCGGTGCTTGACCCCCTGCCGCCGGAACTGTCGGCACTGCGGGTGCAGTTGCGCCGGACGCTGGCTCCCCAGCTGCTGGTGGCCAATCCAACGGACAAGCCACTGACCGTCGCGGATGAACAGGGCCGCACCTTCCTTCGCATTGGCCCGGAACAGACTGAGGGCGATCTGGGCGCAGCAGCGTTCCACCGTTCCAATACCCTGATGGCGCCCGGCACGATTCCGGCGGACGCGTCCGGCGAGCCGCGCTGGACGGTGGTGGAAGCTACGCCGAACTGGGGCTGGTTTGATCTGAGGCTGCGGACAAGTTCGATCGACGTTCCGCACCAGGTTGTGGACGCCGGTGAGCGTGTCAGCGTTGGCCAGTGGTCGGTACCGGTGCGGCTGGGCGAAACCGAAACGGCGATCTCAGGCCATTTCGAGTATGTGCCCACCGCGAAGGGCATCGCCCAGGCGCAGGTGGTGGATGCCGGTGCTTTGAAGGGGCAGGCGTTGGTAAGAGCCATGCCCGGCAGCGCCCGTCCGGGGCTGTTTGTCTCGTACCGGGGCGATGCGCCGGTGACGCTGATGGGCGCGCAGGACGAGCCTTTCCTGCGGTTTTCATCACAGGGTGTTGAAGCCAACCTTCACAGCCCGACCTGGGCCCGGGTCGCGCCAGCCGGTTCTCGCTCATTCACCGAGGCAATCGACGATGCCGACGTTCGCTGGGCAAAGATCTCGAACGGCCGGAGTTATGGCTGGATCGAACCGCGGGCGGCCTATGCCGACACGGTTGAGGACCCCACCCGAACCCACGTGGTCAAGCGCTGGCAGATCCCCATCCTGATGGGTGACAAGAGCAGCCGGATTGAGGGCGTGACCCGATGGGTGCCCGTTGAGTCGGTTGCTGCCAACTGATTGTTGTCTCTTCCCCGGGCAGTCTCGCACGTGCCCGGGATTTTTTTGTCCATTTCCTGCCGGTGTCGATAGTCTTCCAGAGCGTTCTCGGGGAAGATAGCCGCCATGTGAGACTGAACCCGTGCGAGACCGGCGATGAAGATAACAAGGAAGAACCTGTTCGATGCCGCGGAAGAGAAACTCATTTCTCCCGAGCAGGCCGAAGCCCTCCTCGAGTTTTTCGAGGCGCAGAACAAGGACGTCCCCCGCTTCACGTTCACCCATGTGCTGTATTACCTGGGCGGCCTTATCGCCATTGGCGCGATGACCCTGTTCATGAACCTGGGGTGGGAGGCCTTCGGCGGTGCGGGCATCGTGTTCATTTCGGCGGTGTACGCGGCCCTGGGATTAACGGTCACCAACGTATTGGCCGCCAGGCACTTGGCGATTCCCGCTGGCATCTGCGCGACCTTCGTGGTGTGCCTCACGCCCATCGCCATCTATGGCCTGCAGCAATGGCTGGGTGTCTGGCCGGATGAGAGCGTTTACCGCGACTATCACCGGTACATCAAGTGGCACTGGCTCTATATGGAGCTGGGGACCCTGGCCGTTGGTGCGGTCATCGCCTGGAAGTACAAATACCCGTTCCTGATCATGCCCATCGCGGTCACGCTCTGGTACCTGTCCATGGATCTCACGGCCATGTTGTCCGGTGGCGATTTCGACTGGGAATTGCGCAAACTGGTCTCGCTCTACTCCGGCCTGCTGATGATCGGCCTGGCGATCTGGGTGGACCTGCGTTCCCGCCGGAAGCTGGATTACGCCTTCTGGATCTACATCTTCGGCGTAATGGCCTTCTGGGGTGGCCTGTCCGCCCAACAGTCAGACAGCGAGTTCTCGAAATTCCTGTATTTTGTGATCAACCTGGCCATGATCGGCGTGGGCGTGCTGCTGATTCGCCGGGTTTTCGTGGTGTTCGGCGCCATCGGCAGCTGTGGTTACCTGGTGCACCTGGCGTCGGATGTCTTTGAGGACAGCTGGCTGTTTCCCATCTCCCTGACAGCGATTGGCCTGGGTATCATTTATCTTGGAATCCTCTGGCAGAAACATGAGAAGGCGATTGCCGGGAAAGCCCGTCGAATACTTCCCACTCCTATAAGAGAGTTGCTGGACTCACGGTCATGATTCTGTTCCCTGAAAGAACGTGAAATCTGGAGTTTCGTGCTCCGGTTGGGCATCGTCATGAATTCCAGCTTTGTCGCGTCAACCAATCGTGGAAGCATCGGAAGGTAGCACCTATGCTGTCTGGCAAGAGCGATGTGTTCTATGTCTTATCGCCTTCCGTCACCGAAGCGGACCAGTGCGTCGACATGGATCGGATTGAGAGCGATGAATTCAAAGAGCGGACGAAAGCCGCTCGTCGCATACACGCGGGGACTGTCTCGGAAAGATAGCCGCACAACTGTATGGCGGCGTGCTCCTCCAGAAGCCTGGTGATTGCTGCGTCTTCTGTTCCTGAGGTTCCGTGTCCGCCCATTCAGGAAAACCCGGGGAGGAAATGCCATGACTTATAATTTTTTGGATGAAAGTGGACAGATTCTTCGGGAAGCCGGCCGTATCGGCGGGATAGATCCCAATGTGATGGCCTTTCTCGAGGCTCCGGGCCGCGTGGTGTCCTTTCGGATACCCCTGAAAATGGACGATGGCAGTTTTCGCGTCTTCGATGCCCACCGGGTCCGTTATAACGATGCCCTCGGCCCCAGCCGGGACGGTACCCGGGTTTCCCCGGATCTCGACCTGGATGAGGTGAAATCCCTGGCCTTGATCATGTCGATCAAGCACGCCGCTGGCCGGATACCGGCGGGTGGAGGCAAGGGCGGAATCGAGGCCGATCCGCGTGAGCTGAGCCCGCGGGAATTCGAGTCGCTCTGCCGGGCTTATATCCGTTTTCTGAGACCTCGCGGGCAAGCCTATGATGTGCCCGGTGCGGATATCGGAACCGACCTGCAGACCATGAGCTGGATGCTGGACGAGTACGAGTCGATTACCGGTTATCACGAGCCTGCAGCCGTCAATGATAAACCGCCGATTCTTGGTGGGTCGTTGGGTGGCTATGAAGCCACCGGGAGCGGCGTTTTCGACGTGTTCAGGGTGGCCGCGGAACAGGCCGGTCTTGAAATTGACGGGCTACGCGTTGCTATCCAGGGATTTGGCCAGGTTGGTTCCGTGGCGGCGAGCAAGTTCCATGATGCCGGGTGCGTCGTGGTGGCGGTCAGCGACAGCCGTGGTGGCGTCTTTGCGAAAGAGGGGCTGAATATTCCGGAGCTTCTGGAGCACAAGCGAGTCACTGGAAAAGTCGCTGGCTTTGCCGGCAGCCAGGACTTGTCCGGCGGAGCAATGCTCGAATGTGACTGTGATGTCCTGGTGCCGGCGTCGGTGCAGGGCGTGATTACCGGGGAGAATGCAGGCAGGATCAAGGCCCGGATGCTGGTGGAGGCTGCCAATGCCCCGACCACGGTAAAAGCCGAAGCCCTGTTGCTGGAAAAAGGGACGATCATTGTGCCTGATGTGCTGGCCAATGCCGGCAGTGTCCAGTTGTGCCAGATGGAACGCAGCCAGGGCCTCTCCGACAATTACTGGGATCTTGAGACGATCAACCGCCTGAGACAGGAGCGATTGGCAAAAGCCTATCGGGAAGCGGTGGATACTGCCGCCGGGCATGGTTTGAAATCGGTGCGTCTGGGGGCCTGGATCAATGGCCTCAAGCGGATGGAAGAGGCGATGCATCTGCGTGGCTGGTGTTAGCCCACGGGTAGAACATAATCCGCCGACAAGGGAGTTCCATGAACGACAACAGCGGTCTGATTTTCGCCTTTACACTGGATGGCAACGGCGGTGGCAGCAAGCTCGATCTCGATGCCGTCCGGCAGTGGCGTCCGGACAGTGGCCGCCCGCTCTGGGTGCATTTGGATTACACCGGCACCGATGCCCGGGATTGGCTGCAGAATCACAGCAACATGGATCCGGTGATCGTCGAGGCCCTGACGGCGGCGGAAACCCGCCCACGGAGCCTGGTGCACCGGGATGGCATGCTGGTGATCCTGCGTGGGGTAAACCTCAACCCGGGGTCCGATCCCGAGGACATGGTCTCCATCCGCTTCTGGATCGACTCGGATCGCATCGTCACCCTGCGCCATCGCCGGGTGATGGCAGTAGACGACCTTCGACAGGCGGTTGAGGATGGCGACGGGCCGACCGGCTCGGGAGATTTCCTGAGCCAGCTGGCGGATCGTCTGGTACAGCGCATGGGTGGGGTGATCTCGGACCTGGACGATACTGCCGACTCGCTCGAAGATGAGGTGATTTCGGAGCAGACCTACGATCTCCGCCAGAAGATCGCCAATGTTCGCCGCACGGCGATTTCCATGCGTCGTTACCTGGCCCCCCAGCGGGATGTGATGGCGCGCCTGCACACGGAGAAGGCGGAGTGGCTCCACGAGGATGACCGCATGCGTCTGCGTGAAATTGCCGACCGGACCACCCGGTACGTCGAGGATCTCGATGCCATCCGGGACCGCGCCTCGGTGACCCAGGAAGAGGTGAACGGCCGGTTGGCGGAGCGCATGAACCGGACCATGTACATCCTGTCCATTGTCGCCGGCATCTTCCTGCCGCTCGGCCTGCTGACCGGACTGCTGGGCATCAACGTCGGGGGCATTCCGGGTACCGATAACAGCTGGGCCTTCACGATTTTCTGCGGGCTGCTCATCGTCATTGCCGTTGCCCAGGTCTGGGTGTTCAAACGCAAGAAGTGGATGTAGCGTGCAGCCGGCCCTGTCAGGCTGGCTGCACGGATACCCTCGTCCCGTTGAATGCGGCGTTGCCGGTGAGCGCATCAATGCGTTGGCCGTCCGTGATGTCGTTGATGCTCACCCCCGGCTGCGATTCGGCGATGGACATCCCGGTGTCCGGGCGGTTATGGCCCCAGCCCTGGGGAATGCTCACCACCCCTTCGAACATGTCGTCGTCGATTTCCACCGGCAGCTGAATGCTTCCCACCGGGCTGGCCACCCTTGCTGTCTGGCCGTCCTCCAGGCCCAGTTTCCGGGCATCGGCGGGATTCAGCTGCAGGGTGCAGGGGGCTTTTCCTTTCACCAGCCGATGGGAATTCTGGGTCCAGGTGTTGTGGCTGCGGGGCAGCCGCCGGCTGATCAGCGAGAAGGGGTAGTCGCTGTCTGCCGCCCGCTCCAGTAGTCCGGAGCTATCCAGGCGTTGCAGGTCGTCCAGGTACAATTGTGGGGCGATGTGAATGAGCCCGTCTTCGGTCTGAAGCCGTTGTTCCAGGCATGGTTGCAGAGGGCCGAGGTCCACGCCGTGTGGGTTGGCTTTCAGGGTTGCCAGGCTCATGTCCTGTTCGCCGTAGGCCCCGTGCCTGAGTCCCGCGTCGAGCATCTGTTCCGGTGTCACCCCGTCGTCATCCAGCCCGGTCAGGTGCAGGGAAAGATCCCGAAGGATTTCCCAGTCGTGTTTCTGGTCCGGTGATTTCTCGACCATCGGTTCGGAGAACTTGGCGGTGTTGCGTACCGCGAAGGAATGGAAGAAGACGTCGTAATGGGGCACTTCGAGGCCCGTGGTGGCCGGCAGGATGATGTCGGCGTGCCGGGTGGTCTCGTTCAGGTAGATGTCCACAGATACCATGAAGTCGAGGGCTTCGAAGGCCTCCTCCAGGCGGGCCCCGCCGGGGGCGGAGAGCACCGGGTTACCCGCTACGGTGATCATTCCGCGGATCTGGCCGTCGCCGGGGGTGAGGATTTCGTCGGCCAGGGTGGCTACCGGGAATTCGTTATTGAAGTAGGGCAGCTTTCGTACCCGCGATTGGTGGCGGCCGTAGGAGCTTGGCTTTCCCTTCTTGTTGCGGACCAGGTCGAAGGCGGGCTGGGGAAACATGGCGCCGCCCCGGCGATCGAAATTCCCGGTCAGGATATTCAGCACGTTGTTCAGCCATTGGCACAGCCCCCCGAAGGATTGTGTCGAGGCGCCCATGCGGCTGTAGCACACGGCACTCCTGGCCCCTGCCAGGTCCCGCGCGAGCTGGCGGATGGTGGGTGCGTCGATGCCGCAGGCCTCTGCCACGGTTTCCGGAGAATAGGCTTTTACCGCGTCGGCCAGCGATTCCAGGCCGTCGATCCGTGACGCCAGGTGGCCAAGGCTCACTCTCTGTTCATCAAACAGGGTATGCACCAGTGCCAGCATCAGCAGGGCGTCGGTTTCCGGGCGGATAAACAGGTGTTGATCGGCTTTCTTCGCGGTTTCGGTGCGGCGGGGGTCGACCACTACAATCTTGCCGCCCCGTTGTTGAATGGCCTTCAGGCGCTTGCCGACCCCCGGGGCCGTCATCAGGCTGCCGTTGGAGACGATCGGGTTGGCGCCGATGATCAGCATGAAATCCGTGTGATCGATGTCCGGAATCGGAATGAGCATGCCGGCACCGAGCATGTAATTGGATGCCACATGATGGGGCAGCTGGTCGGCGGAGGCAGAACTGAATCGGTTATTGGTGCCGAGCGCCTTGAAGAATCGCGGCAGCATGATGGCGTTGCCGAAGTTGTGGGCATTGGGGTTGCCGAGGTAAACGCCAACCGCGTCCTTTCCGTGGGCTTCCTGAATCCCACGGAAACGGGTGGCGATCTCTTCGTAGGCCTGCTCCCAGCTGATCGACGTCCAGCCATCGGCGGTTTTCCGGATCGGTGTTTTCAGGCGGTCCCGGTCGCTGTAGAAGTCCTGGAGCGCAACGGCCTTGGGGCAGATGTGGCCCCGGCTGAACGGATCGTCCTTGTCGCCTTTGATCGACAGGATCTCGCCGTCACGGTGCTGGATTTCCAGGCCACACATGGCTTCGCAGATGTTGCAGGTCCGGTAGTGAGTACGGATGTCGCTCATGGGAAGGGCCTCGTTCGAGCAGCTGTTGTTATTGGAAAGGATTGAGTGTGGCACACAGGCGAGCAAAATCAGACGGTCAGAAATGACATATCATTGGTTGATTCCGCCAAATGGAAGCATGAAGCCCTGACTGGTTTTTGATCGGGCTCAATAATTGGCCATTCGATGCTGCCTTATTCATTTAGTGAACTATGGTTATAACTTGGCAAGCTAATTGCCTCTGTTTTCCTGTATCAAAAAAATAAAATGGGCGCGTGACGGATTGTTTCCCTGCGGATGATCAGCATACCGAGGGGGCGCGTTGCGGCCTGGGCATAAACGGGTAGCGCTTTCATGAATACACACAGTTTAAGGACCCGCCTGTTGGGGCTGGGTGCCATCTTCTTCGTCCTGCTTGTTGCACAGACATTGCTCACCGCGTGGACAACCCAGCGATCGCTGACACTGTCCCAGGGCCTTGCCGACAAAACGCTGGTCAAACTCAACCTGGCTCACGGGGCCAAGCTTTCGGTGGTTCAGGTTCAGCAGTATCTCTCGGATGTGAGTGCGACCCGCGCACGGGATGGCCTGGACGACGGGTTGGCACTCGCCCGGGAGCAGGCGGATCGGTTTCGACAGCAGATCAATGAGTTAAAGGCGATCGATCCGGATGGTGTGAGCCAGTACGAAGCGCTGGAGAAGGACTTCGAGCCGTATTACCGGATTGGTGCCGAGATGGCGCAGGCCTATATCAGTGGCGGGCCGGCAGCCGGCAACGCCATGATGCCGGACTTTGATCAGGCGGCTGCAACACTCGGGGAGAATCTGGACCGTTTTGTTGCGGACGCCGTGGCTACCACCGGCGCCCACACCGCAGAACTCACCGAAGGCGCCCACATGGCGAGGAACTGGGGATTGGTGATGTCCGCTGTGCTTCTGTTGGGCCTGATTGTGATGATTCTCCTGAATTTCCGGGGCATCCGGCAGCTTCCTGCCGTAACCGAGGCTCTTGGTCAGATTGCCGGCGGGAATCTGACCGGTGCGGCGTTGCCCGTAAAAGGCAAGGATGAGGTCAGTGCGCTGGCTCAGGCCACGAACAGCATGCGGGATCAGTTGAATGGTCTGGTCGGCGGTATCCTGCACGCCGCAGACGCGCTGGTTGCGTCGGCCACCCAGCTGTCTGCCGGTCTGGGGCAGGTGAGCCACCAGTTGCACAGCCAGAACCAGGAAACCGAGCAGGTCGCCTCGGCGATGGAAGAGTTACAGGTGAGTGTGGCAGAAGTGGCCAGCCATACGTCGTCGGCGGCTGAAGCGGCGAGCCAGGCGGACGCGAGTGTCTCATCGGGTCGGGACATACTGGAGCCTCTGCTGGCGGACATTGAGCGACTGGCGAAAGAAATGACGGACACCTCGTCGATGATGGAAGAGGTAGAAAAGGAATCGGGGGAGATTGGCGGCATCCTGTTGGTCATACAGGGCGTTGCGGAGCAAACCAACCTTCTCGCCTTGAATGCCGCCATTGAAGCCGCGCGGGCTGGCGATGCCGGTCGGGGCTTCTCGGTGGTGGCCGATGAGGTGCGTGGCCTGGCGGCCAAGGTCCAGTCCGCGAGCCAGGATATCCAGAAAATGATCGAGAACCTCCAGTCCCGGATCAAAACCGCCGCGTCTGCCATGGAGAATGGCCGCGTGACCGGAACCCGGAGCGCCGACGGCGCGGCGAGCGCACAGCAGCAGTTCGATGCGATCCGGGAGGCGGTGGCCCGCCTCAACGACATGACCACCCAGATTGCATCGACAACGGAAGAGCAGAGCTCGGTGTCCGAGGATATGAGCCGTCGGCTTCAACAGATCAGTCACGCCTCCACCGAAGCGGTTGGCGGTGTCCGTGAATCCAGTGAGGCGGGTTCCTCCCTGCGTGGGGAGGCGGATCGTCTGAAGGAAATGGTGGCCCGGTTCGTGGTTTAATGGCCTCACTATGAAACAACTCCTCGAAGACAATCCGATGGTTCTGATGGAAGCGGCCATCGTTGAGCAACTGAGACGTTCCGGAGAGGTCCGTCTCCATGAGACGCTCGTCAACGCGCCGCTGATATATGACCCGGCTGCCAGGGATGTCATGGGCGCCCTCTATCTGGACTATATGAGACTGGCAAAGGATGCGGGTTTGCCAATGCTTCTCTGCACGCCTACGTGGCGAGCGAACCAGGCAAGGGTGCAGGCGTCCGGGGTCAGCGAGACCGTCAACCCGGATGCGGTTTCCTTCCTGAAAGAGCTGCGCGACTCACAAGGCTATGGCGATGATCGTGTGAAGATTGGTGGCATGATCGGATGCAGGAACGATTGCTATCAGCCAGATGAAGGGCTCTCCGCTGAAGAAGCCGAGCAGTTCCACGCGTGGCAAATCCGGCAGCTCACCCGCGGTGGTGTGGATTTCCTGATTGCCGAAACGCTGCCGAACGTCCAGGAAGCGCTCGGTATCGCAAAGGCCATGGAGGCGACAGGCGTTCCGTATATCATCAGTTTCGTGATTTCCAGGGACGGCCGGGTGCTCGATGGTTCCAGTCTTGAGGTGGCCATTGAGGTGATTGATACCGGCACTGATCGGCCACCCCTTGGCTACATGGTCAATTGTGCCCATCCCTCTTTCCTGTGCCCGGAACAACAGCCGGGCCATGTGTTCAATCGATTGATCGGCTATCAGGCCAATGCATCGTCGCTCGATCATTGCGATCTGGAAAACTCCGAGGCGTTGCAGGCCGACGATGTGGTTGAATGGGGACAATTGATGTTAACGCTCAACCAGTCGTTTGGGGTGAAGATACTTGGTGGATGCTGCGGAACCGGTATTGAGCACCTGCAATACCTGGTAACGCACAGGAAACGCTGAGAGCTCTCGTATTTCCATGGCAAGAACCTTCTACCGCCGGGGCCCCGACCACCGGGCCGGCTCTGCCGTCACCTTCCTGGATGTTCGTCGCCGATTCCAGTTTCGCACTGTGGAGATCGGCCGCTGGGTGACCGAGCCGGAAAAACAGCGAAGCGCTGCTCTGTTCTACGATGCCCTGTGCGATCTGATGAGCATCCTCGGCGGCACGGAATCCCTGATTTCCCTGCGCGGTTCCCTGGCGCTGCAATACGGCATCGGCGGTCGCCCGGGTGTCTCTGCCCACTACACGCCGGCCACTCGCAGCTTTGCCCTGGCCAAGAATGCCGGCCCTGGCAGCATCGCCCATGAATGGTTTCACGCGTTCGACCACTACATCGCCGACAAGCTGTTCCCCGGCACCGGCAACGGTGATTTCGGCTCCCGCCTCTGGCTGAGCCGCGAAGACCCCATTGCCCACCCGCTCAATGACCGCCTTCAAACCTGCTACCGGACGGTTCTGCTCAATGCCGCCGGCACCGAGCCCAGCGATCTCTTTCGCCAGTCCGCGAAGGCCGACAAGGCGGCAGGCGTGCACTACTACAGTCAGCCCGAAGAGCTGTGTGCCCGGGCGTTCGAAGCCTTCGTGCAGGATGCGGCGTGCAAGAATGCGTTTCTCGTGCGAGGTACTCGGGAATCCGAGGAAGCAAAGCTCGGGCTCTATCCACAGGGCGAGGATCGGGAGCGGATCGGTATCGCCTTTCGGGACTATTTCATGAACCTCGGGCGGGCACTGAAGCGTTCCTGAATCCGGGCATCGCAGAGACCGTTCCGGCTTAACATTCCAGGCTTTTCGTCTCGCCGCTGTCCGCCTCCACGTACTCAATCTTCACCGTGTTGAAATTCAGATCCACGAACAGGTGGCAGTAGTAATCGCCATGGCGCCAGGCCATGGCCACGCTGGAGTCGTTGGAGTAGTTCAGCTCGAAGTGGCCGTCGAAGGCCGGGTGGTTGCTGCGGAATCTCATCAGGGTGAGCAGGCGCTGGACCACCGGTTTCTGAATCGCTTCATCCACCTCCTCCAGACTGTAGTAATGCCGGTTGATGTCCCGCAGTTCCCCGCTCTGTTCCATCAGGTCCTGGTCATTGCAGCCGGCGAGCAGGCCCACGTAATAGACCTGGGGAATGCCGGGGGTGAAGAACTGGATGGCGCGGGCGGCGATGTAGGCATCGTCGTTCTGCATCAGGGCGTCGTAGAAGGTGCAGGTGAGCTGGTAGATGGCGCCCACGCTGTGGATGTTGGCGGCCGAGCGGCGCAGGATCGGATCGGCACTGCGGGCGTCGATGTTGTCGATCAGCACCTTGATCCTGTCATCCGGCAGGACGCCTTCCACGTCGGGTATGCAGATGCCGTCGTGGGTATCGAGTACGGTGACCATGTTGCGCGGGCACATACGCAGCCAGTTCTTAAGGTAGACGCTGTTGGCGTCCAGCAATGAATACAGCAGCAGGGGCGGCAGGGCGAACCCATACGGGTGCATGTTGCGGCGGCTGATGGCGTACTGGTAGCTGGTGTGGTCGTGTACCTCCGGCAGGCATTCCGCGCCGTGTTTCAGGGCCACTTCGTTGATCCAGTCCAGTATCCGGTAGACCTCGGGTTCCACCAGGAAACAGCTGGTGCCAATGCGTTTGGTGGTGTAGCCGAAGGCGTCCAGCCTCAGCAGATTCACGCCTTTCGACGTCAGAAAACCGATGTAGCTCTCCATCAGCCGGTAGGCCTGGTCGGCATCGTAATTGAGGTCGATCTGCTGTTCGGTGAAGGTGCACCACACCCGGGTTCGGGTGCCATCGGCCAGGGTCACTTCCCGGAAGGGTTCCTTCTCTTTGCGAATGTGGATTTTGGCCATGTCGTCCGGTGAGATGTCCCCGAACCTGTCCACGTGCACGAACAGGTCGGCATACTCCGACTCGAAGCCGTTGGTGATGAAGTCCCGGAATTCGGGGGATTCGTCGGAGATGTGATTCACGGTGAGGTCCACGCAGAGGTCGTAGTTCTGGGTGAAGGCTTCGATGTCGTCCCAGGTGCCGAAGGCCGGGTCCACTTCCTTGTGGGTCAGGGGCGAAAAGCCCCCGTCGGCGTTCGAGGGAAAAAACGGCAGGATATGCAGCCCGCCAATGGCATCTGACAGGTAGGTCTCCACCACGGTGTGGAGATCTTTCAGATCCTTGCCGATCCGGTTCGGGTAGCAGATCAGCTGCACGGCGTTTTTGAGCAGCATCGTTTGGCTCCAGGTGGATGAATACCGGGGGTACGGTCAGGCGGCGCTTTGTCCCAATGGCACGATCTTCTTCAGTTTGGTGGTGCGCCGTTGCTCCACCGCCTCGATGAATTCCCGTCCCCAGTACTCAATGTCATACCGGCACACCGCCTCGAACGCTTCGCTGAGCCGGTTCCGGGCCTCGCTGCGGCTCATGGCCAGGGCGTAGTAACAGGTATCCGCGAGATCCTGGGGGTGGTGGGGGTTGGCCAGGATGGCGCCGCGCAGTTCGGCCGCGGCCCCGGCGAATTCGGACAGCACCAGCACACCGCGGCCTTCGGTGAGGCCCTGGGTGGCGATGTATTCCTTGGCCACCAGGTTCAGGCCATCGCGCAGCGGAGTAATCCACATCACGTCGGCCATGGTGTAGTAGGCCACGAGTTCCTCGAACGGCAGGGCCCGGAAGAAGAACTGCACCGGGGTCCAGCCCACCCGGGCGAATTGCCCGTTGATGCGGCCCACGGTCTGCTCGATCTGCGAGAGCAGTTCTTCGTAGATGGTCATCCCTTTCGCCGCCGGGACGCACACCATCATCAGGGTGACTTTGGTTTCCAGTTCCGGATGCTCGCTGAGCATGCGCTCGTAGGCATGGAGTTTTTCGAGAATGCCCTTGGTGAAGTCGAGCCGCTCCACGGACAGGATCAGTCGCACATCCTCCAGTTCCTTGCGCAGAGTCTCCATGCGGGTCTGCACGTCGGAGTCGTTCAGTGCATTGCGAACACGGTTGAGATCCAGCCCGACCGGGTGGGCGCCAAGGCCGATCTTCCGGTCGTTCACGGCGATCTCGATACTCATCTCATCCAGCCCCACGGCACAGCCATACGTCAGGAAGCGTGGCGCACAGCCGGCCTTGCGAGTCACTTCCAGCGGCGTCACACCCCGGGCCACGTCGACAAAATTCTCGGCCTGCCTGGGAATGTGGAAGCCGATGTGATCGCACTGCAGCAGGCTGCCAATGATCTCCCGACGCCAGGGCAGCACGTTGAACACGTCCGCGGACGGGAAGTAGGTGTGGTGGAAAAAGGCGATGGTGACATCGGGGCGCAGCTCCCGCAGGAACGCGGGCACCATCCACAGGTTGTAATCGTGGATCCAGACCACGGCGTTTTCCGCGGCTTCTTCGGCGGTGCGTTCAGCGAACCGCTTGTTGACCTTGAGGAACACCTGCCAGTGGTCGTCCCGGAAGGTGGCCCGCTCCCAGAAGGTGTGCAGCGTCGGCCAGAAGGCCTCCTTGGAGAAGCGCTTGTAGAAGATCTCCACGTCTTCCTTGCTCAGGGCCACCCTCGCCGCGACCAGCTTTTCGTAGCGGTCGGTGTCCACTTCGGTATGGGTCTGGAACGGGCCGAGATCCGGGTCGTCGATGGACCAGGCCACCCACGAGCCGGCCTTGCCGTCGGCAAAGAAGCTGAGCAGGGTGGGGATGATGCCGTTCGGCGATTTCGGGCGACGCCGGATCAGTTCCCCGTTCTCGACAATCTCCTCATAGGGCAGGCGGTGGTACACAATCACCAGGTCGGATTTGCCGGAGGTGGCGGACTCGGGAATTTCGGCCGCGATGCCGGCATGGCCGAGGAAACCAAAATGTTCGAAGGCCTCGAGAATGCCGCCACAGCCGGTGGCCTCGGCGTGGAGCACGCGGGCCTGATGCTCCGTTGCCTCCAGCAGGTCGGCCTCGGATGCGCCGACGCAGACGCCCTTGAAGCTCTGTTCATACATGGACAGATCGTTGAGCGTGTCGCCGGCGACCAGCACCGCCTCCGGATCCACGCCAAGATGATCCACGAGTCGTGACAGGGTGCTCCCCTTGTTGACGCCCCGGGGCAGGATGTCCAGATACTTGCCGGCAGAGAACAGGACCTCGCAGGACAGGGCTTCGATCCGGTCCCGCATCGTGTCGCACACCACATCCTGCCCGCAGAAATAGGAGACCCGGCGTTCCTGGGGGACTTCCTGGCGCTGGAGGCCTTCAAAGCCCGTCAGTGCATCTTCGATTACCTGGGCACCGGGCCACAGCTCGTCGATTTCACCCTGCAATGGCTGGATGGCCTGTTGTGAGTCGCCGTGGACCACGGTGCACCCGACGTCGCAGATGATGTAATCCGGCTGGGGGATGGTGGGGTCGGACAACAGCGGCAACACCGATTCCAGACCCCGACCGGTGACGAATACCAGATTGATTTCGGGGTGCGCGGAAATCAGCTGATAGAGTTTCAGGCGATTGTCCGGATCGCCGGCGAGAAACGTACCGTCCAGATCGGTGGCTAGTAGCATGGTGTACTCCTGAATCTGTAGATTCCAATGTCCAGGAGTTCAGCGAAACGTTTGCGTGATCATGGGAACCGCTCAGTTTGGGCAAAGCTTTGCTGAACCTGGGGACCCTTACAGGGATACCTGCAGGTTTTGTTCCGGGCCAGGCGCCGATGTGCTCTCCCCGCCCGGGAAATCAGGCTGTTGAAACTTTAAAAACAACGGCTTGAAGGAATCTGAGGATTTCTTGGATTTCACTATGCAGAATGTCGATGGTTTCAGTATGGTGCATTCTTTCTCCGCATGCCTTATTTCGGGGCTGTCTGAGCACGCCATATGACAACGCTGTGCTGTGAGTGGTTTTTACAGGGAAGCGTTTGATGGCAGGATGTTTGGTACCTACTGAATTTCACCGTCTGTCCCGACCCCAAATGGCGGAACCGTTATGAGCGACTCATCAAAAGACACACTCGGCTACTGGGAAGTAGTCTCCATCGGCATTGGCGGCATGATCGGAGGCGGCATCTTCGCGGTGCTGGGGCTGTCGGTGGAGCTGGCCGGCGGCGGGGCGCCAGTGGCGTTTCTGATTGCCGGGATCATTGCCCTGGTGACCTCCTATTCCTACGCCCGGTTGTCGGTGCGTTTTCCCAGCCAGGGCGGCACGGTCGCGTTCCTGGACCGGGCGTTCGGGCCGGGCCTGATGACCGGTTCGGCCAATATCCTTCTTTGGATCAGTTACATGGTCATGCTCTCGCTGTATTCCTACGCCTTCGGGAGTTATGGCGCCTCGTTTTTTTCGCCGGAGTCCCAGCCTTTCTGGAAGCATGTCCTGATTTCCGCGAGCGTCCTTGGTATTACAGGGTTGAACCTGCTGAACGCCGGATTGATCGGCAAGGCGGAGGACTGGATTGTCGCGCTCAAGCTGATCATCCTGGCGGTCTTCATCGGAGTGGGCATCTGGGGCATCGACGGCGCGAGGCTGGCCGTGTCCACCTGGGCGGACCCGCTGAACCTGGTGGCGGGCGGCATGATCATTTTCCTGGCCTACGAGGGCTTCGAGCTTATCGCCAATACGGCGCAGGACGTCCGTGATCCCTCGAAAAACCTTCCCCGCGCGTTCTATTCCAGCGTGGGCTTTGTCATTGTGCTCTATGTGCTGGTGGCGATTGTGACCGTCGGCTCCCTGCCGGTGGACAAGGTGGCGGAGGCCAAGGACTACGCCCTGGCTGAGGCGGCACGGCCGTCATTGGGTCAGACCGGTTTTATCCTGATTGCCATTGCCGCCATGCTGTCCACCAGCTCGGCGATCAATGCCACCATTTACGGCGCGGCCCGGCTGAGCTATATCATCGCCAAGGATGGAGAGCTGCCGGAAGTGCTGGAAAAAAAGATCTGGGGTAAGCCGGTGGAAGGGCTGCTGATTACCTCCGGTGTGACCCTGCTGATCGCGAACCTGACGGACATCTCCAGTATGTCCACCATGGGCAGTGCCGGTTTCCTGATCATTTTTGCCGCGGTGAACGCTGCCAACGCGGTTTTGGCGCGCGATACCAAAAGCCGGCGAATGGTCTCGCTGCTGGGCGTTGCCCTGTGTCTGGCAGCCCTTGGCGCGCTGGTCTGGCAGACAGCAATCAGTACCCCCGGCAAGTTGTGGTTTCTGGTCGCCATTCTTGGCGTCGCCTTCCTGACAGAAGCGACCTTCCGGTTGGCGACAAAGCGCAAGCTGAACCCCTCCGGTCGCTAGGAGAGACCGTTCAATCCGGAACAAGGAGTCTGTGGATGGACAAATACATCGTTACCCGCCAGGAAATCGAGGATTTCGAGGGCGTCGAAAAGACCCACTTTCTCAACGAGAACGCCCGTCGCCGCAACAAATCCCTGGGGGACCTGACCGGGCTGAACCGGATCGGCTTTCACATCATTGAGGTGGAACCCGGCCGGGAAACCACGGAATTGCATGTGCATTACCATGAGGAGGAGTGCGTCTACATTCTGGAGGGCACGGCGGAGGCCACGATTGGTGACCAGACAGTGGCGGTGTCGGCCGGGGATTTCATCGGCTATCGGGCCGGCGGCGAGGCCCATGCATTGAAGAACACCGGCGACAGCACTCTCCGGTGCATCGTGGTCGGACAGAGGGCCGATCACGACGTGGCGGATTACCCCAGGTTGCAGAAGCGAATCTACCGGAACACCGGGATGCCCTGGAACCTGGTGGATCTGGAGAATGTGGTCGAACCGACCGCCGGCCGGAAAATCTGAGCCCGGTTACTTCCGGGCCATGCTGGCGAGCATCTTCTGCACCGCTTCCAGGTGCTCCGGCTCGTTGTGGCTCATGCCCTGGAAGCAGGCACACAGATCCAGGAAGTCCTTCAGTTCCATGCGCTGGGCCATCTTCATCAGGCGTTTGGTGAGGCGGGTCGCCTTCGGTGGCTGGCTGGCCATTTTCGTGGCCATCGCCAGTGCCTTTGGCATCAGCTCGTCCGCCGGGACCACGTCCATCACAATGCCCAGGTCTTTCGCCTCGGCGGCATCGACAACGCGGCCGGTCAGGGTCAGTTCGAAGGCCCGTTGATAACCGATCAGGCGCTGCATGAACCAGGCGCCGCCATCCCCCGGGATGATCCCCAGGTTCAGGAAGGTCTCGCCGAACTTGGCGGTGTCCGCCGCGATTCGGATATCCGCCATGTTGGCGAGATCGAAACCTGCGCCAATGGCCGGGCCGTTTACCGCGGCAATCACCGGTACTTCAATCGCCTGCATGGCCAGCGGAATGCGCTGGATGCCCTTCCGGTAACGCTCCGCACATTCCGCGGGATCGCCGGCAAAATCGCCGCTGCGGTCTGCCATGTCACGGATGTTGCCGCCGGCGCTGAACGCCGAACCCGCTCCGGTGATGACCAGCACCGAGACCTCGTCGCAGAGGTTAACCCAATCCGCCGTGGTGACGATATCGTCGATCAGGTTGGAGCCGGTGAGCGCGTTGCGCAGGTCGTGTCGGTTCAGGGTCAGGACCGCGACCCGGTCCTCCAGGGTGAGCAGGGCATCGGATAGCTGGGGCAGATTGGGCATATGGGCGTCCTCGTGGTTCGATCAGGACGCCATGATAAACGATCACAGGCCAGTGGCTCACGGATCAAAGACCAATCCGGCCTTGCCTTCGTATGTGCGTGCCATAGACTAAAAGTGATCGGCCGCGAGGATTGCGGCCCCCTTCGATTGCCAAATTCATTCAAACAACGAAGAGGAATGGCTGTGTCCCTTATCTCCAGCTTTCGCCGCGCCGCGGCACTAACCGCTATGCTGATCACCGCGCCGGCGATGGCCGCCGATCCCGTGGTGGTGTCGTCGAAGATTGATACCGAAGGCGCCGTGCTGGGCCAGATGGTTCTGCAATCGCTCGAGGAAGCCGGCATTCCGGTCGAGAATCGCCTGCAGCTCGGCGGAACGAGCATCGTACGCAACGCCATCAAGGCGGGGGAAATTGACATCTACCCGGAATACACCGGCAATGCCGCCTTCTTTTTCGACCAGGCGGATCGCGATCTCTGGAAAGATGCCGACAAGGCCTACAAGCAGGCCGCCCGTCTTGACCTGGAGGCCAACAACATTGTCTGGCTGACGCCGGCTGAAGCCAACAACACCTGGGCCATGAGTGTCCGAGGCGATCTGGCGCGGGATCAGGGCCTGAAGACCCTGGACGATCTGGCGAAGTACATCAATGACGGTGGTGCCTTCAAGTTTGCGGCCAGTTCCGAATTTGTCGAATCGCCCAGCGCCTTGCCCGCTTTCCAGAAGGCGTATGGTTTCAAACTGGACTCCGACCAGTTGCTGATCCTTTCCGGGGGTAACACCGCCGCGACCCTCCGGGCGGCCGCCCTGAACAACAACGACGTCAACGGGGCCATGACCTACGGTACGGATGGTGGCCTGGACGCGCTGGATCTCAAGGTGATGACGGACACGAAAGGAGTTCAGCCGGTCTACCAGCCGACCCCGATTGTTCGTGCCGACGTGCTGGAAGCCTATCCGGCGATCCGTGACGTCCTGAAGCCGATCTTCGAATCCCTGGACCTGGAAACCCTCCAGCGGCTGAACGGCCAGGTGGCGGTGAACGGGGTGCCCGCCAAAAAGGTGGCGCAGGATTATCTGGACTCCCTGAGCCGGGACTGAGATTTGTCTGTTAACCGCGTCATTCTGGCGTTAGGCATACTGGCCCTGGTGCTGGTCTGGCTGCTCGACGTCGGTACCATTCAGCCCAACCGCATCGTGTCCGGTACCGGACACGGCCTTTTGTCGGCGGTGGGCTGGAGCGGAGCGGCCCTGGTGACGTTGATCCTGGTCGGAGTGATTCTGTTCGCCGTCCTGAGGGTGCGTGGCCGATACCTGTTCCTGCTCGTAATGATTGGTCTGTCGCTGGCGTTATTGCCGCTCCTGCTGGAGGTATTTGCCGGCCGACACCTCCCGGAAGGCTCTCCTTACGCGCGCTCGTCGGTTGGTGCGGGTTTCTGGTGCCTGTTGTTCCTGCTTTCCCTGATGCTGATCGAGGTGGTCGGACAACTCGGGCGCCGGCGAGGACTGCAACTGCTGCTTGTGGCGGTGATTGGCGGCAGCTGGCTGATGTTCCTCCAGAGCGACGGACTGGAGAGTCTGTCGCTGGTTCGGGAATTCCACGCCCGGCCAGCCAAGTTCGAACAGGCACTCTGGACCCATCTTGCGCTGGCGTTCGGGGCGGTCGGGATCAGTGTTGTCCTGGCGTTTGGCCTGGCCCTGAAAATGATCCGAAGTCCCGCCTGGCAGCGGCCCATCCTTGGCCTCGTGAGTTTTCTACAGACCATCCCCAGCCTGGCGGTCTTCGGCCTGCTGATTGCACCGCTCAGCGCTCTGGTGTCGGCGTTCCCGGTGCTGGGGTCTCTCGGCATTCGGGGGATCGGCTGGGCTCCGGCGCTACTGGCACTGGTCGCCTACAGCCTGTTGCCCATGGTCCGAAACACCTTTGTGGCCCTGACCGAAGTGCCGGAACATCTGGTCGATGCTGGCCGGGGAATGGGAATGAACGAGCGACAGCTGTTCTTCAAGCTCAAGTTACCGCTGGCGCTGCCGGTCATGATCGAAGGCGTGCGTATTACCACGATCCAGGCGATCGGCCTGACGGCGGTGGCGGCCCTCATCGGAGCCGGTGGTTTTGGCAGTTTTATTTTCCAGGGCCTGGGTCAGGCGGCCATGGATCTGGTCCTGCTCGGGGCCCTGCCAACCATTGTGCTCGCCTTGCTGGCCGACGCGTTACTGACCATGCTTGCGGCCAGTTTCAGGCCTGCCGCTGCCCGTGTCTGACTGGGAAAAGGAATTGTCCGGATGATCGAACTCAAACATGTCACCCGTCGCTTCGGAAACGCCGTCGCGGTGGATAACATCGACCTCACCATTGAGACCGGCGAGGTCTGTGTGCTGGTGGGCAGTTCCGGCTGCGGAAAATCCACCACCTTGCGGATGATCAACCGCCTGTTGCCCCGAACTGAAGGCGAAATTCTGGTGGACGGGGAAGACATTGCCACCATGAATCCGGAGCAGCTGAGGCTGAACATGGGCTACGTGATCCAGGGCACGGGGCTGTTTCCCCACTGGACGGTGGCCCGCAACATCGCCATGGTGCCGCAGCTGTTGAAGTGGCCCCGGGAGCGCATCGACGCGCGGGTCCACGAGCTGATGACACTGCTGGACCTGGATCCGTCGACCCACGCCAACAAATACCCCCAGCAACTGTCCGGTGGCCAGGCGCAGCGGGTCGGAGTGGCCCGGGCGCTGGCGGCGGATCCGAACATCCTGCTGATGGACGAACCCTTCGGGGCGCTGGATGCGATCACCCGGGAGAACCTCCAGCTGGAGATGCTGCGCATCCAGAAGCAGGTGCGTAAAACCACCGTGTTCGTCACCCACGACATCGACGAGGCTTTGAAACTGGCCACCCGCATTGCGGTGATGGACCAGGGACGGATTATCCAGCATGACACCCCCGAGAACATCCTCCGGCGCCCCGCGACCGAGTTTGTCGAGAATCTGGTTGGCAAGCAGGATCGGGGGCTGAAACTGATGAGTCTGCGCAGGGTGCGTGAACTGATGCAGGCACATCCGGCGCCAAAGCGTCCGGAACCCGGCGTAGAGGGCCTCAGGGAGGAGGACAGCCTGCGTCTGGCGCTGTCGGTCATGCTCTGGCAGGACGCACCGCAGGTGCCGGTCTTCAATAGCCGGGGCGAGGAGACCGGCGTGATCACCCGCGAACGTATTGTTCAGGAAGGTGCCTGATGCGACTCTGGTTGCCGCCCGTCCTGCTGGCCGTTCTCCTGATCGGGCTGAGCACCGGCATGCCTGCGCTGGAGCCGCTGTTTCACTGGGTGCAGCCGGACAAACAGCAGGTGATCTATGAGCGTGAGAGCTTTCTGTCTCTCCTGCAGAACCATGTTTTTCTGGTGGTGATTTCCGCGGCAGCTGGCACCCTGGCCGCCGTGGCCGGCGGTATTTTTGTCACGCGTCCCTCGGGGCGGGATTTCCTGCCGCTGGTCAGTCAGGTGGCGTCCATTGGCCAGACCTTTCCGCCGGTTGCCGTGCTGGCGCTGGCGGTGCCGGTCCTGGGTTTCGGCGAGGCGCCGATCCTGGTGGCGCTGATGCTCTATGGCCTGTTGCCAATCCTGCGCAATACCCTGGCGGGACTGGAGAGCATTAATCCTGCGGTGAAAGAGGCGGCTCGGGGAATGGGCATGTCACCGCTGCAGGTGCTGGTGCGGGCGGAACTTCCCCTCGCAGGCAGGGTGATTCTTGCGGGTATTCGCACCTCCGTCACCATCAACATCGCCACCGCAGCCATCGGCTCCACCATTGGTGCCCGCACACTGGGCGATCCGGTCATTGCCGGGCTGGTCAATGGCAACACCGCGTATGTGCTGGAGGGGGCGATCCTGATTGGCCTGTTGGCACTGACAACCGACAGCCTGTTCGAGGCGCTGGAACGAACCTGGGACCGTCGGCTTTCGCCACAGATGGCGGTGTGATCCGCGCCTGCTGATTCGCTTTGTGCCGGCTCAGCCGAAGTAGAAGAACGCCAGTTTGTTGCCGTCCGGGTCTTTCACGTAGGCACCATAGAACTGGTTCGGGATGCGCTGACCCGGTTCGCCGTCACAGGTGGCTCCCAGATCGATGGCCTTTTTGTAGTGGGCATCCACAGCTTCTTTGGAGCCGGGATGAATGGCCAGCATGTTGCCGTTGCCCGGGTGATTGGGCTCTTCGTTGAAGGGGGTGCATACCGCGAGCATGGGTTCACGCATGCTCTTGCCGATGAAGGCGATGCGACCCATGTCCAGCAGTACTTTCGCGCCCAGGTCGCCCAGCAGGTCGCTGTAGAAGGCCTTCGCCCGTTCCATATCGCTCACACCGATGGTGACGTATCCGATCATGCTTGTTTCTCCTGTTTGGTTAGTTTAGCCCTGTAAGTACGAAATTCAGGGCGAACAGTTTAGTCGGTCCGCCGTCTGACGTCGCGTCTGCCCCAGCGTTCTATCAGCCATTTTTCCAACTCCAGCACCATCAGCAAGGCCAGTCCGACGGCCAGCATTACCAACCACATGGCAGCGGGGATGGGGCGGGTGTCAAAGAATGTCTCCATGAACGGTGCGTAGGTGAAAATCAGTTGCAGCACCAAAACCACGCTGACCGCGATCAGTACCTTGCCGGAACCGAACAGGCCGCTGAGTCCCAGGGAGCTGCTTCGAAGGCGGCGGACGCTGAACAGATAGAAGATTTCCATGAGGACCAGGGTGTTGACGGCGTAGGTGCGCGATTCCTCAAGGCTGTAACCGTGGTACTGAGTCCAACTGAAGATACCGAAAATACCGGCAGCGAACAGCGTCGAGATCAGCAGTATTCGCCATACCAGGAAGGGAGTGAGCATCGACTCCTTGGCGGGCCGGGGCGGACGTTTCATGATGTCCTTTTCACTGAATTCGAAGGCCAGTGCCATCGCCAGGGCTACCGAGCTGACCATGTTGACCCAGAGAATCTGTAGGGGAGCGATTGGTAGCGTCAGTCCCGCCAGGATTGCGAGGATGATGCTGACCGATTCACCGCCATTTACCGGTAACAGAAAGGCAATGGCCTTTTTCAGGTTGTCATAAACGGTACGCCCTTCACGTACCGCATCGACGATGGATGCGAAATTGTCATCGCTGATGACCATCTCGGAGGCTTCCTTGGCGGCTTCGGTCCCCTTTCGGCCCATGGCAATGCCGACGTCTGCGCGCTTGAGCGCGGGGGCATCGTTGACGCCATCGCCGGTCATGGCAACGATAGCTCCTTGTTGCTGAAGCAGGGTCACAATTCGCAGCTTGTGTTCGGGACTGACGCGTGCATAGACATCCACGTCGTTAAGGCGTTTCTGAAGCTCGGGATCATCCATTTGCTCCAGTTCGTGCCCGGTGACCGCCTCTTTGGTGTTCTGCAGTTTGAGTTGGGCGGCGATCGCGCGTGCAGTAGACGAGTGATCGCCCGTGATCATTTTTACGCGGATTCCGGCCGCCTGACACTCGCCCACGGCACTGATAGCCTCTTCCCGGGGCGGATCGATCAGTCCATAGAGACCGAGGAGCGCAAGGTCGCTCTCCACATCATCAAACGTGAGTTCCGACTGTTCATTCCGGACCGGCTTTGTCGCCACAGCCAGTACCCGCTGCCCCCGGGCCGCCATCTGCTCAATCTGTTCATGCCAGTATTCGCGATCCTTGGGCTGGTTGTGACCGGCGCCCACCACCTCCTTGCACATTTCCACCACCCGTTCCGGGGCTCCTTTGAGAAAGAGAAAGGCGCGTCCTTCATGGCTGTGATGAAGGGTCGCCATGAACTTGTGCTCTGATTCAAAGGGGATGAGATCCGTGCGGGGATATTGCTTGGTCTCATGCTCCGGGTTCATTCCGGCCTTCATGGCAGCCGCCAGGAGTGCCCCCTCCATCGGATCACCATGGACTTCCCAGCCGCTCGCATCCTCGCGCTTCTGCAGTGAGGAATCGTTACAAAGCAGTGCCGCAAGGAGCGTCTGGCGCAGCAGATCGTCCGCCGTCGGATCGGATGTCTGACCGTCATGCTCGAAGGTGCCGTGAGGATCGTAGCCTGTCCCGGTCACGTTATAGCTGTCAGTGAGGGTGATAACACTGCGCACCGTCATCTCGTTCCGGGTCAGGGTACCGGTTTTGTCAGAGCCGATGATGCTGACCGAGCCGAGTGTCTCGACCACCGGCAGTCTTCGGATGATGGCCTTGCGCGTTGCCATCCGTTGCACGCCGATAGCCAGGGTTACGGTAAGGATAGCCGGAAGGCCTTCGGGTATGGCGGCTACAGCCAGACCGACCACGATCATGAACATCTCTGCGGCAGTGTGATCGCGCAGTGTGATTCCGGCTACAAAGACCAGCATCGCGATCAGCAGGACGGCAGCGGTGATCCAGCGGGCCAGCCGGTCCATCTGTTGCAGGAGGGGTGTTGTGAGGGATTCCACTCGGGACACCAGGGTGCTGATGCGCCCGATTTCTGTATCGACCCCGGTCGCCACAACGACGCCGGCTCCTTGCCCCTGGGTAACCAGGGTGCCGGAATAGGCCATGTTCCGTCGGTCTCCCAGGTCCGTCTCCGGCGAAACCGGATCGAGCGATTTCGCCACCGCCACTGACTCGCCGGTCAGCGCCGCCTCCTGCACCTGCAGGCTCTTGACCTTCAGCAGTCGCAGATCCGCCGGAACTTTGTCACCGGACTGCAGGGTCACGAGGTCTCCGGGCACCAGTTGCTCGGCCGGTATCGACATCCGGCGGCCTCCGCGGACGACCATCGCCTTGGCTGACAGCATCTGACGGATAGCCCGCAGTGCATCCTCGGCCTTGCCCTCCTGGATAAAGCCGATGATGGCATTCACCAGAACAACGGTCAGGATGACTCCCGTATCCACCCAATGATGCAGTGCGGCCGCGATCGCTGCGGCTGCCAGCAATACGTAGATCAGAAGATTTCTGAAATGGGAAAAGAAGCGAACCAGCAAGCCACGCGACCTGACCTCCGGCAGTGCATTCGGTCCGAATTGCTCCAATCGTTGCCCGGACTCCTCCTCTGACAAGCCTTTGCCGTCTGTGGCGAGCCGGGACAGCAGTTCATCTTTGGTCAGTGCCTGCCAGGAAGGTCGGGTTGACGGGGCGCTGCCATCTTTCGGGGCTTTTTTCCGTGCCATGGGCCGTTCCCTTGCTTGCTGATTAGGGGTTTGTACCAAGCTTCGAGACGAACCCCCTCAAAAACTGGATAATGGCGGGTTTCAGCCTGACGGCTCGCCGAAATTCTCCAAGCCTGGTGCTCCCGCTATGGAAATCAAAGTCAATTTTCTCGACAACCTCCGCCTTGAGGCCAAGTTCGACGACTTCACCGTTGTCACCGACCAGCCCATCCGCTACAAGGGCGATGGCTCTGCGCCGAGTCCGTTTGATTATTTCCTGGCATCCTCGGCGCTGTGCGCCGCCTACTTTGTGCGAGTGTATTGCCTGGCGCGCAACATTCCCACCGATAACATCCGGCTGTCGCAGAACAACATCGTCGATCCGGAGAACCGATACAACCAGATCTTCAAGATCCAGGTCGAGCTGCCCGAAGATCTGCCCGAGAAAGACCAGCAGGGCATTCTGCGGTCGATAGAGCGCTGCACGGTGAAAAAGGTGGTGCAGACCGGCCCGACCTTCGAGATCGAGACGGTGGAAAGCCTGGATGAGGATGCCCAGGCGTTGCTCATGGTGGAGCCGGACAGCGAGCACCACACCTTTATCGAGGGCAAGGATGCGCCGCTGGAGCAGACCATTGCGAAGATGACCGGCATCCTGCGGGAGCTGGGCATGAAGATCGAAATTGCCTCCTGGCGCAACATCGTGCCCCACGTGTGGTCGCTGCACATCCGCGACGCCGCCTCACCCATGTGTTTTACCAACGGCAAGGGTGCCACCAAGGAAAGCGCCCTGTGTTCGGCGCTGGGTGAGTTCATCGAGCGGCTGAACTGCAACTTTTTCTACAACGATCAGTATTTCGGCGAGGAGATCGCCAACGCTGAGTTTGTCCACTACCCGGACGAGAAATGGTTCCAGCCGGGGCCGGACGACGAGCTGCCGGACGGCATCCTGGATGAGCACTGCCTGGCCATCTACAACCCGGAGGGCGAGCTGCACGGCTCCAACCTGATCGACACCAACTCCGGCCGTGTGGATCGCGGTATCTGCGCCTTGCCCTACGTGCGCCAGTCTGACGGGGAAGTGGTGTACTTCCCGTCCAATCTGGTGGAGAACCTGTTCCTGAGCAACGGCATGAGTGCCGGCAACACCCTGGCGGAGGCCAAGGTGCAGTGCCTTTCGGAAATCTTCGAGCGGGCGGTTAAGAAGGAAATCATCGAACAGGAAATCGCACTTCCGGATGTGCCCCGGCACGTACTCGAACGGTATCCGGAGATCGTGGAAGGCATCGAGGCACTGGAGGAACAGGGTTTCCCCATTCTTGTGAAAGACGCCTCCCTGGGTGGCCGGTTCCCGGTCATGTGCGTGACCCTGATGAACCCGAAAACCGGCGGTGTATTTGCCTCGTTCGGCGCCCACCCGAGCTTCCATGTGGCCCTCGAGCGCAGCCTTACCGAGCTGATGCAGGGGCGCAGCTTCGAGGGTCTGAACGATGTGCCGCCGCCGACGTTCAACAGTCTGGCGGTGGCCGAGCCCAACAACTTTGTCGAGCACTTCATCGACTCCACCGGTGTGGTGTCCTGGCGGTTCTTCAGCGCGAAGTCGGATATCGAATTCAGTGACTGGAACTTCTCCGGTACCAACGAAGAAGAGGCGGCTCACCTGCTCGGTATCCTTGAGGAGCTGGGCAAGGAAGTGTATGTGGCGGTTCACGAGGATCTGGGCGCACCCACCTGCCGAATCCTGGTGCCCGGGTATTCCGAGGTCTACCCGGTGGAGGACCTCATCTGGGACAACACCAATATGGCCCTGGACTACCGGGAAGACATCCTCAACCTGCATTCCCTGAGTGACGAGCAGCTGGCGGATCTGGCGGAGCGCCTGGAGGCCAGCCAGCTCGACAACTACATGACCATCATCACCCTGATCGGGGTGGAATTCGACGAAAACACCGTCTGGGGGCAGCTGACCATCCTGGAGCTGAAGTTGTTGATCTGCCTGGCCCTGGGCTGGCACGAGGAGGCGCTGGAGTTCGTCGAGATGTTCCTGCAGTTCAACGACAACACCGTCGAGCGCACGTTGTTCTACCAGGCCATGCAGGCGGTACTGGAAGTGACCCTCGACGAAGAGCTGGAACTGGACGACTATATCGTCAATTTCCGCCGCATGTTCGGCGACGACACCATGGACGCGGTGGTTGGTTCCGTCGAGGGTACCGTGCGCTTCCACGGCCTGACACCGACCAATACCCAGCTGGAAGGGTTGGAAAAGCACCTGCGGCTGGTGGAGAGCTACAAGAAGCTGCACGCAGCCCGGGCGCGGGCCGCGGGAATCTCGGCGAACTGATCGGGCGGATCAGCCGAACCGGTCCCAGTAAGGCGGATCCCCGAAGTAGCCGTCGAGAAAGTCGATAAAGCTGCGCACCTTGCTGGCCAATAGCTGGCGGTGCGCGTACACCGCGTACAGCGCCATCGGTTCCGGTTCGTGATCGGCGAGGATGACTCTCAGTTTACCCTCCCGTATCGCGGAGCCGGCGATGAACGTGGGCTGGACCGCGATGCCGGCACCGGCAATGGCGGCCTCCACCAGCACATCGCCATTGTTGCTGATCATATCCCCCGCCGAATGCGTCTCCGCACCTTGCAGCCACCGGTGCACCTCTCCGGTCGCATCCTGATCCATATAGCTGTACCGCAGATAACGGTGATCCCGGAGGTCTTCCGGCCGCTGCGGCGTGCCGTGCTCTGCCAGATAGGCCGGTGAGGCACAGGTCACCAGCCGCACCGGGGCGATGCGTTTGGCGATCAGGGAAGAGCTCTTCAGGTGGCCGATACGCAGGGCAATATCGAACCCTTCCTCGACGATATCCACCTTCCGGTCGTTCAGTTGCAGGTCGATATCCACGGCCGGGTGGGACTTCTGGAACCCGGTCAGCAGCGGGGCCATATGGCGGATGGCAAAGGAGACCGGCGCGCTGATGCGAAGCAAGCCTCTGGCCTCGCTCTGCAGGTCGCCCAGCTGGTTCTCCAGATCGTCAATATCGTTGAGTACCTGCTCGGCCCGCTGGTGGTAACGGCGGCCGGCTTCGGTCAGGTGGAGTTTCCGGGTGGTCCGGTTCAGCAGGCGCACTCCGAGGTGCTGTTCGAGCTGGGAGACATATTTGCTGACCAGCTGCGGTGACATCTCCAGACGGTCGGCCGCGCGGGTGAAGGTGCCTTCGTTCACCACGGTGACAAAGGCGCGCATGGCGTCGATACGGTCCATGAATGTGTCCTGCTGTTCGGGCCTGGTCTTATTATCAACAATCCGTTGTTAATAAGCCAACGAAGGGCGTCTTAGTCTTTTGTTATGGCGATAGTAGAGTGCTTCCATCTTCTGAAGCGGACTTCAGAACCATTCCATAGCAACAGATTGAAGGTGACCCTTATGAATACTCGATTTGCCCAGGCGCTTTTTGGTTCCAACGGCGGTTTTGCCGCTTTGGCCCTCCGGGTTCCGGTCGGGCTCATCCTGACGGCCCATGGCTCACAGAAACTGTTTGCCTGGTTCGGTGGTCATGGTCTGGAAGGCACTGGTCAGTGGATGGCCAGCATCGGCCTGGAGCCGGGCTACCTGATGGCCCTGATGGCCGGCAGTGCCGAGTTCTTCGGCGGTCTGGCCCTGGCTCTTGGCCTGCTGACCCGCCCGGCGGCACTGGCTGTGGCGGTCACCATGCTGGTTGCGATCTTCAGCGTTCATATCCAGAACGGTCTGTTCATGGCCAACAATGGATACGAGTATGCCCTGACCCTGTTTGTGGTGAGCCTGGCCCTGGCCATTCAGGGTGGCGGACGATTCGCTCTGGATAACGTCGTGCTCCAGCGTCTCGGTACCGGGGCTGCGTACCGCAGGCCTGCGGCGGC
The DNA here is from genome assembly GCF_000347775.1 of Marinobacter santoriniensis NKSG1. GTDB lineage: Bacteria > Pseudomonadota > Gammaproteobacteria > Pseudomonadales > Oleiphilaceae > Marinobacter > Marinobacter santoriniensis. Next base: position 139,361 of record NZ_APAT01000021.1, on the reverse strand, counting down.
ATAATCGGCGATAGTCAGGATCACGGGTGTTCCCGGACCTGTCCGCGAGCACCTGTTCGGGAGTAGCCAACATGCAGAAAACGACCGATATTTTGTTTATCTCTCACGGTGGCGGCCCGATGCCGCTGCTGGGGGATCCTGCTCACCGGGAGATGGTGGATCGGCTCCCGGAAATTGCCCGAACCCTGCCTAAGCCCTCGGCGATACTGGTCATCAGCGCTCACTGGGAAGAATCGGTACCGACGATCACTTCCGGGCCGTCGCCTTCGTTGATTTACGATTACTACGGTTTTCCTCCCGAGTCCTATGACATCCAGTACCCCTGTCCCGGCGAACCTGCGCTGGCGGGACAGGTGCAGGCGGCGCTGGAGAAGGCCGGGATGCCGGCACGGCTGGATGATCAGCGCGGCTTCGATCACGGGTTGTTCGTCCCGCTGAAGCTGATGTATCCGGAGGCGGACATCCCCTGTGTCCAGCTGTCACTGGTTAATACCCTGGATGCCAGGACCCATCTGGATATTGGCCGTGCCCTCCAGGCACTGGACAATGACAACCTGCTGGTCATCGGCTCTGGCTTTTCGTTCCATAACATGCGGGCTTTCTTTGCGCCGACCACACCCGATACCCAGGCCCGGAACGAGGCCTTCGAGAACTGGCTGGAGGAAACTTGCACCGATCCCGGGATGAGTGAAACCGCGCGGTTCGACCGCCTGGTGCACTGGGACCAGGCACCCCATGCCCGATTCTGCCACCCACGTGAGGAACATCTGTTGCCACTGCATGTGTGTTACGGGATGGCAGGCAAGGCGGCGAAACAACGAATCGAGGCAACGATCCTCGGAAAGCAATCGGGCATGTTTTATTGGGCAGCGTAATAGTTTATCGGTGTGTTTATCAGGGATGTGCGAGAGAGCGTCGCGCATCGAGCCAGTCCGGGAGGACATCCAGACCTATGGGCCGGCTGAGCCAGAAGCCCTGGAGGGTATCGCAGTGCATGTCCCTCAGCAGTTCGGCCACGTCGTCGGTTTCCACGCCTTCGGCGACGATGCGGTAGCCCAGGCCATGGGCCATATTGATAGCAGTTTCGACAATCACGCGAGCGCTTTCACTGGTACCGATGTCTATCACCAGGGAGCGGTCCAGCTTGATCTCGCTCACCGGCAATTGTTTGAGGTAGGAAAGGGAAGAGTAGCCGCTGCCGAAATCGTCGATGGACACCTGCAAGCCGATGTCAGCCAGGGCCTGCAGTGCCTTGAGCCCGCTCTCCGGGTCGTCCATGGCGGCGGTCTCGGTCAACTCAAGGGTGAGCCGTTCAGGCGCGACCGAATATCGGCCCATCAGGTCCTCGATAACCGCCGGCAGATCCCGTGACATCAGGTCCCTGGCGGAAATGTTGACCGAGAGGCCCAGTAGCTGATGTCTGGCGCCCAATCGGGCCAGGTCCTGGATGCCCCGGTCCAGCGCCCAGCGGGTGACCTCCCGGATGACACCGGTTTCTTCGGCCAGCGGAATGAATTCCGACGGACCAACGTCCCCGCGCTCCGGATGGTGCCAGCGAATCAGTGCTTCCAGGCCGATGACCCGCCCTGTCGCGAGGTCGATCTTGGGCTGGTAGTGCAATTGGGTCTGATCGCTGTGCAGGGCTTCGCGCAGGTCGGACATGAGGGTCAGGCGGCTCTCGCTGTAGATGTCATAGTCCGGTGAATACACGCCGGTTTCGAACGGGCCGTGGGGCGCGATTTCCATGCCGACATGGGCATTCCGGATAAGCTGCGCAGCATTGTTGCCATGCATCGGGAAGGCTGAGGCACCGAACTTCGGATGCAGCTCGATGGCCAGGCTGTCCAGGTAAATCGGCTCGGACAGTTTCCGGAGTGCCTCATTCAGGGCCTGGAAATTATCCGTGGCACTCGCGGCGTCCACGAATACGCCAAAGCTGTCACCGGATAGCTGGTAGACCCGCTCCTCGCGACCGTGATGATCCAGGCTGCCCTTGACGATCGGCAGACGTCCGGCCAGTTCGGTCATCTGGGCGGCAATATCTTTCAACAGGCGGTCGCTTCGGGTCAGTCCCAGGGTCCGGTTGATCTCATCGAGCCGGGTGATGCGGGCGACCCCCACCATGTAGTGGCCGCCCGGGTGTTGCTGGAGCTGCTGATTCACCATGCGTTCAAACCGGTTGCGGTTGGGCAGGCCGGTCACCGGGTCGTGGGTCATGGCTTCGGTCAGCTGGTTCTGGGCCTCACTTCGGGCCTTCTCCTGGCGCAGGTTTTCTGCCTGGGCCTTGATCTTGTCTTCCCGTTCCCAATAGAGGCGGTCCGCCAGTGCCAGGGTCAGTATGAAGGCTTCCAGTCCCGATCCGATCTGCATGGCGTACTCGGTGAAAAAGTTCTCCGGAAATACCCCCAGCGACCGGCCCGCCGTGGCCAGAACGCCGATGGTCAGGGGTGTCCAGGCGACGGTAAAGAAAGCGCCCGCGCGAACGCCAGCGGCCCAGGAGACGGGGCCGGCGATGAGTAACAGGGAGAAGAATACGAGCGCCGACACGGAGGAGAGCATGATGGCGGCGTTGTAGCTGATGACCAGTGAGACCATCAAAAACGAGAATTCGAACACCATCATTGCCCGAAGCGCCATGTCCAGTTTTGGGCTGTGTTCGCGCACTTTCAGGAAGTCGCGGCAGAACAGGAGGGAGAACAACGCCAGGAAAGGCATTGAGGCCAGAAGCACCCGGGCGTGGACCTGGGGAAAATCCGGGTACAGATGCTGGAAGGTGAACCCCTTGATCGACGCAAAAAACATCACGTAGCCGGTCACGGCCAGCGCGTAGTAGAGGTATAGGCGTTCCCGGAGGGTGAGAAACACCGCCAGGTTGATCAGTACGATCACCGCCAGGCTGCCATAGTAAAAAAAGTGCAGTTTCTGTTCGTTGGCGGCCGATTCGAAGAATCGGTTTTCCCGCCAGATCCTCAGAGGTATGACCATGGTGCCGGCGGTCTGTACCCGGGCGTAAACGGTTTTGGTCTCTCCCGGGGCCAGCGAGAATCGGAGTAGCAGGTTCGGGTTGTCCACGTCCCTCGGGTAGAAAGGGTGGGTGTCGCCGGTGCGGAAGGTGCGGATTTCCCGGCCATTTTCGAAAACATGAAAAACGGCATCGTCCAGTGGCGCATAAGCCAGTTCGGCGATGAGATTCAGGCGTTCGGAAGACCGGTTGCTTACCGGAAAGCGGAGCCAGTAGGCCGATTCTGTCATGCCAAAGGTGGCATTGCCTGATTCGTTGTTCTGCCATTGAGACGGCGGGAGCTGACGAACGTCGTCAATGGTGGCCCCGCCTCTTGGATCCTCCCAGTACTGAAAATGGGCGGAAATCGGCGTTGACGGTGTCACTTCATTGACTTCGATATCATTTCCCGACGCAGTGGAACACACCGCAAGGAGGGAAAGAAGAGCCAGAAAACGAAGGACTCGCTGCAGATTCAAGGTCGGTTCACCCTACCGTCGGCCATTGTGATTGCCTTGTTGTTGTGGGCCCGGGTTCTCCTCAGATCCTAGCGCCGATCCGGCGACAAATCGACCGTTTTTCGTGTAGCGATTTGTGTACAGAATTTACACAGGTTTGACACTCTGCCTCGGTGGCTCCGTCAGCCAGAACAGGACACCGGTCAGCCCGAGGGTTCCGCCCAGTGCGCAGGCGCCGGACCAGCCGGCAAACTGGTACAGGTAGGCGGCGCCGGCGGAGCCCGCTGCGCCGCCCAGGAAATAACAGGTCATGTAGGCGGTGGTAATTCGGCTCCGGGCATCCGGGCGGATCTGGTAGATCGCGCTCTGGTTAAGGATCTGATTACCCTGCACCCCGAGGTCCAGGAGGATAATACCCAGGATGATCGCCGCCAGACTGTGGGCGTAGACCGCCATCAGCACGAACGAGACGCCGATCATTGCCTGGAACAGGACCGTCCCGCTTCGGGAATGGCCCCGGTCGTGCAGGCTGCCGGCGAAATTGGCGCAGAGTGCGCCGGCGACACCGAGCAGGCCAAAAAGGCCGATCATGGAATCGGGATAGTGATAGGGCGCCTGCGCCAGAAGGAACGGAATGGTGGTCCAGAAGGCGCTGAAGGCGGCAAAACCCAGGGCGCCATAGAAAATGCGCCGACGCAGAAGGGGCTCTTCCCGCATCAGGGTCAGCACTGACAGCAGCAACCGGCCGTACGGCATGGCCGATTGTGCCGGCTCCTTTGGAAGCAGGCGGGCCAGCATGATGGTCTGCAGGATCATGATCCCCGCTGCAATCCAGTACACGGCACGCCATCCCAGCAGGTCCGCGATGCTTCCCGACACCACCCGAGCCAACAGGATGCCCAGTAGCAGGCCGGTCATCACCCGGCCAACCACTCGGCCGCGTTCGGCGTCACTGGCCATATGGGCCGCAAACGGGACCAGGACCTGGGCGACAACCGCGGTTACCCCGGTGGCCAGGGCGGTGACAATGAACAGTTCGATGGTGGGCGACAGGGCAATCCCGGCCAGGGACAGCGCCGTGACCACGGACATGGCCGTGATCAGCCGTCGGCGTTCAAGCAGATCGCCGAGCGGAACGAGCAGAATCAGTCCCGTGGCGTAACCCAGCTGAGTCATGGTGATGATGACGCCGGCCGAACCCTGGCCGACGTCGAAATAGCGGGCTAGGGTGTCCAGCAGCGGCTGGGCGTAGTAGATATTGGCCACCGCAACGCCACAGGCCAGGGCCATGATGAACGTGAGCAGGTCGTTGGGTCGAAGGCTGGGGGCGTCGGTGGACGGGTTCATAGGACCTCAAATTGGTGAATCCGATTAGAATGCTATCCAGTTGGGGCGTGATTTGCACCTTTCAACGGCAGACCGAGGCTGTCGGCCGGGCCAGAGATGATCGAAGGCAAGGGAATCGGCGGTTCGGCACTGTCTCTTACCGCGAATCGGCACTATGATCTTCAGAGAGTTCCTATGCATCGATCCCTATGCCGCCGACTAGCACGTTCAATCTCGACCGACTGTATCCCAAGCTGGTTCATTTGCTGCTTGATCCTGTGCTTGTGGTGGACGAGTCGGGCATCATCGTTTTTATCAGCGATGCCTGTGAGCAGGTGTTCGGTTACCGCCCCGCGGAGATGAGGGGTACGCGGATACTGGATTACCTCCACCCCGACGACCTTGATCGCACGCTGGCGGCGGCGCGCAGGGTGATGGCTGGCGCTCCTCACATCGACTTTGAAAATCGTTACGTGCACAAGGATGGCCACGCGATCAGCATCCTCTGGTCTGCCCGCTGGCTTGAGGAGGAACGGGTGCGCATTGCGGTGGCGCGGGACGTGACCGCGTTGCGTCGCTCTGACCAGACCCGTGACGCGCTGTACCGTATTTCTCAATCCGCCCACGCCGCCGAGAGCCTGCGTGCATTGTGCGAAGAGATCCATCGGGTTATTGGCGATCTCTTTTCCACGAACGATCTTTACCTGGCCTTCTACGACGATAAGAACGAGGTGGTTTCCTATCCCTACTTTTCGACGGACCGCGAACAGGCCTGGGTTGATGGTCCGCTGCAGGAAAACTCGGCCATGGCCGAGGTGATTCGGACAGGGCAGGCGCTGTTGGCCAGGAGCGATTCCGACCGACCGGGGCTCGGGCGCACGGGCCCTGTTGAACAGGAGGCGGCCAGCTGGCTGGGGGTGCCGCTGGAATCCCGGGGACGCATCCTAGGCGCTGTGGTCATCGAGAGCCGATCGTCCGCCGAGCATTACTCCACGGAAGACCGGGATTTGCTGGAATTCGTGGCTACCCAGCTTGCGACAGCCGTAGAACGCAAACGGGTCGAGGAAGACCTGCGATTCCTGGCACACCATGATTCCCTGACGGGCCTCACCAATCGATCACTGTTCTACGACCGCCTGGAAACGGCATTGAGAGCGGCGCGCCGTAGCGGAGAGATCCTCGCGCTGCTGTACCTTGATCTGGACGGATTCAAACAGATCAACGATTCACGGGGCCACGAACTGGGAGATCTCATGTTGCGTGAAGTGGCCCGGCGGCTGGAGGCCAATACCCGGGAGGCGGACACCGTCGCGAGAATGGGCGGCGACGAATTCACGGTCCTGTTGACCGGCCTGTCCGGTGCGCCATCGGCGCAGAGCACGCTGCTCAAGCTCAGGGAGACCCTCGCGGCTCCCATGGTCCTGTGTGGTGAGTCGTTCACCATGCGAGCCAGCATCGGCCTGGCGCTGTATCCGGAGGACGGAGAGTCTGCTGAACAGTTGCTGCGCCGAGCGGACGCGGGGATGTACGCCATGAAACGGCAACGTTGAAACCACAAATGGGAGGCACAGAAAGCGGTGGGATTACAGAGTGAAGCCCAACTGATCTGGGGCATCGTGTTCGGGGCCATTGGTTTCGGGTTTGCACTGTACGGCAAGCGGCAGAAATCCATTGTGCCGCTTGCCGCCGGTATCGGCCTGATGGGCATTCCCTACATCATCGCCAACGTCTACGCCCTGGTGGTCGCGGGCGTGGTGCTGATGGCGGTGCCCTATTTCATCAGGCTCTGATCGCGCTTCCGTTCAGTGGCAGTGCGCATGCTGGGCATGCACGTCCCGCGGGTCGCCCATGCCGCCCTTCAGGTTGAAGTGGATGAGCAGCATGTTGGCGGGCCAGGCGGCGAACAGCCCCAGAGACAGGGAAATGTAGAGCGAGGTCCAGAACAGGGCATCACCCATGGTGGCCTGGCCACCCAGCAGCAGCCCGGTGGAGATGGCGACCGCCTCCATCACGGTAATGCTGATGGTTTCCGCCACAAAGGCGCCTTTCACGGCATCAGCGAAGGCCATGCCATTTTGCATCATGGGCCCGACGTTCAGCGCAAAGCCGAATACGTAGGCCAGGATGAACGTGATAATGGATGCCCAGAAATTGCCGGTGGCCAGGAGTCCGACTGCAAGAAGGACGCCCAGCACCTCACCCATACCGCATCCGGAGTAGCAGTGGGCGACCGAGCGGAAGCCTTTTCTGGCCAGGTTGTCCGTGGCAATTTCCTTGCGACCGGAATAGCGGTACACGGCCACCCCGATCGGGCCGGAGTAGAGCACCGTGAGAATCCAGACCCATTGCATGATGGAGGGAATGTGACTGTTCCGGGTCTGGAGGTCATACACCACCCAGATGATACTGGCAGCCACCAGTGCCAGCCAGATGCCCAGGCCGGTCCAGCTGTCAATCATCGACTGCATCTGATCAAACGTCATAAGCACGTTGATCCTTCTGCCTGTGATGAATTCGAATACGTATGTGACTAACCATCAGACCGGGTTGAGGTTTTTTCAACCCCGGACAATCTGGACCGGCAGAATACCCGGTTGTCTGTTACCGTTAAAAAAACGGTTCGGAAAAGGAGCGCTGTCATGTTTGTCGCGGATAAAAGCAACGGCCACCTGATCGAAGTACTGGATACCAACGACCTGTTCGATCCCCATGTGAACAGCGTGAAAGGCAGCCTGCACTATGGGGAGGAAGCCCAGGACCCGGAGTCTTTCCCCAAAACGGAACTGGTCTTTCCCTCAGGCGAGCCGCTTCCGGTGTGCTGGACCGATCCGGATTATCGTCGAAAGCGTTGAACCCACCCCTGACAAGAAGCCACTGAATGACCGCCTATTTCGTCCAGGCCTTTATCTACCTCGTTGCGGCGGTCATCGCCGTGCCCCTGGCCCAGCGATTCGGGCTGGGTTCCGTGCTGGGTTATCTGGTGGCCGGTGTGGTCATCGGCCCGGTGGCGGGACTCGTCGGGCAGGAAGCCTCCACTATCCAGCATTTCGCCGAGTTCGGCGTGGTCATGATGCTGTTCCTGGTGGGCATGGAACTCGATCCCAAGGCCCTGTGGGCCATGCGGGTTCGCCTGGTCGGCCTGGGGGGCCTGCAGGTACTCCTTTCGGCACTGGCCGGACTCGGGGTCGGTCTCTGGTTTGGCCTGGTCTGGCAGACGGCACTGACGGTCGGCTTTATCTTTGCGCTGTCGTCGACGGCCATCGTTCTTCAGACCCTGAATGAGAAGGGCCTTGGCAAGACGGAAGGGGGGCGCAGTTCTTTCTCCGTCCTGCTGTTCCAGGACATCGCTGTCATCCCGGTTCTTGCGCTGATTCCTTTGCTGGCGGTCATTCCCGGAACTGAGGAGTCTGGATCCGGGCTGGTGACCGGTAAACATCTGAATCTTGTTGACGGACTGCCGGGTTGGGCCCACGCCCTCGTGGTGGTCGCAGCCGTAGCCGCCGTCATTGGTGGAGGCTTCTATCTGGGGCGTCCTCTGTTTCGTTATGTCGTCCGCTCAGGTCTGCGGGAGGTGTTTACCGCCACCGCCCTGATGCTGGTCATCGGCATTGCCGCTCTGATGAGCCTGGTCAATCTGTCCCCCGCGCTTGGCGCCTTCCTGGCAGGTGTGGTGCTCGCCAACAGTGAATTCCGGCACGAATTGGAAGCCAATATCGAGCCGTTCAAAGGGCTGCTGTTGGGTCTGTTCTTCATCACCGTGGGTGCCGGGATCAATTTCGGACTGTTGGTGGATGCCTGGGGCACGGTGCTCGGGCTTGTTGCGGCGGTGATCCTCGTGAAGGCCCTGATCCTGTGGGCGTTGGCGTTGCTGTTCGGAGTGCGTGGCAGCAATGGCTGGCTCTTCACTCTGGGATTGGCCCAGGCCGGTGAATTCGGCTTTGTATTGCTCAACTACAGTGTCCAGAACCGGGTGATTCCGTCAGATCTGTCCCAGTTGCTCTCGCTGGTGGTGGCCCTGTCCATGTTCCTGACGCCATTGCTGTTCATCGCCTACGACCGGGCGGTGTTGCCCTGGTACCGGCGAACCAGGAATGCCGATCGCGAGGCAGACGCCATTGAGGAGCAGGCGCCGGTCATCGTCGCCGGCGTTGGCCGCTTTGGCCAGATCGTGTGCCGTCTGCTCCGGGCCAACAATATTCCCACGGTGGTGCTTGATCACGAAATCGAGCAGATCGAGAACGTCCGCCAGATCGGACTGAAAAGCTATTTTGGCGACGCCAGCCGCCCGGATTTGCTGGAAACCGCCGGCGTCGAAGAGGCCCGTCTGCTGGTGGTGGCGATCGATGACCGCGACCGGGCGGTCAAGATGGTGGAGCACGTGAAGCAGTTTTATCCCGGTGTCTGGGTGCTCGCCCGGGCGTTTGACCGGGGGCACGGCTATCGTCTCCGTCAGGCCGGTGCCGACGATGTTGTCAGTGAGACCTATCACTCGGCACTGGAGCTGGGGGGGCATGCCATGACCGCAATGGGCGTTCATCCCATGCGGGCCCGCCAGATGACCTGGGCGTTCCTCGAAAACGAGCGTGCCCACGAAGACGAACTGTTCGAGGCCTGGAAAGACATCCAGGAGGGCATGAGTTTCAGTCCCCGTTACAGTGAGCTGTTCATGAAACTTGAGGAAGCGCTCAGCGGCGCCATGCAGCAGGACTGGGACGAACCGAGACGGGAAGATGTGCCGGTCTGGACACCGCCCGATAAGAACTCTGGTGCATCGTCACGAACGGACGCGTGACGGGGGTATTCCAAAGCGTTTCCGGAATGCCCGGCTGAACTGGCTGGCGTCCCCGAACCCACACTCCAGGGCGATAACGGTGATCTTGTCCGCCGATTCGGCAAGCCGGCGTCTTGCCTTCAGGAGACGCCGTTCCTGAACATACTGGTAGGGCGCCAGGCCGAAACTGGCCCGGAACAGGCGGGCAAAGTGGTAGGGGCTGAGATTGGTCCAGCCGGCCATGGTAGCGAGATCCAGCAGTTGTCCGAGGGAGGCCTCGATTCGTTCCGACAGGGCTCTCTGTCGGGCTTTCGAGAACCGGCCGGTGACAGCGGGTTCCGGAAGGGCCCGGGTCCCATACCGACCCGCCAGTTGCACAATCAGCCAGTGGGCAAGGTGGTCCATGGCCTGGGGTTGGTCGGCGGTTTCCCAGTCCGTCAGATCAAGAAGCTGGCCCGCTTTGGCGATGACCTCATCCTGGATCTGGTAGCGCTCTTCCAGGGCCAGGGAGCCGGGTTCACGGTCCCAGGTGGTCTCGATACAGCGGTGCAGGTCCTGGTCGGTAAAGTAGAAGTGCAGGAACTCGAACGGGCCGTCTATGCGCCACTTGGATTGGCTACCTGCCGGGAACAGGCACACGGCACCGGGGAAACCTTGGCTGACCGCGCGCCCGTTGACCTGTCGGCTGGTCTTTTCCCCGCCCCTTGTGTAGATGCTCAGGGCATGGTGGCGTGGACGTTCATAGTGGGCTTCACCGCGCTCATTGTGCCAGTGCGCAAGGGCCCGGCCCTCGTTGAGTTCGAGCAGGCGTCGTGGCGCCGCCCCCGCCCGGGTCAGGGCCGTGACGATATCTCTGGACTGCTCCCGGTCTGCGGCCATTCCGCTCGGCTCCCGATCATTCCGTTAGGTGATAGCAGGAATCTTCCACCGTTGCGCAAGATCTGGCAAGTCCGTGGTCATTGCTCCGGCTAAGCTGGATCTTTGATAAACACCGGAGGATTTTCAGATGCCGATTGGAGCCCACTATGCCCTGACGGTCCTGATCTGGGGGCTGACCTGGACCGCCATCCGCCTGCAGGTGGAGGCGACGGCGGTGGATCTTGCGGTGTTCTACCGGTTTGTCCTGGCGTCAGCCGTGGCACTGGGTGGGTTGGCGCTGCTGCGCCGGTTGCCGCGCTTTACACTCCGTCAGCACGGCTGGCTGGTACTGCAGGGGCTGACCCTCTACAGCATCAATTTCCTGTTGATTTACCGGGCGGCCGAGAGCATGACCAGCGGGTTGCTGGCGGTAATCTTTTCTCTGGCGGCGTTGTTCAATGCTTTTAACGGGCGGCTGTTCCTGGGCACGCGTCCGTCGCCCCGGATTTATCCGGCGGTGGCGCTGGGTGTTTCCGGTGTGGCGTTGCTGTTCTGGCACGATCTCAGGAGCGGAGAAGCGACGCCCGTGGCGTTGGCCTTTGCCCTGGCCGGTACCTTCTGGTTTTCGCTGGGCAATCTGATCAGCCTGAAAGTTCGGTCAGCAGACATTCCGCTGCTGGCGGGCAATGCCTGGGCAATGACCTATGGGGCTGCTGCGCTCGGCCTCTGGTGTCTGGTACAGGGCGTTCAATGGACGCTGCCGTCGGGTTCCGTGTTCTGGGGTGCCACCCTGTTTCTGGCCATACCGGGTTCGATCGTTGCCTTCTTCAGCTACATCACAGTCATCCGGACCCTGGGTGCCGACAAGGCCGGTTACGCCACCGTGCTGTTTCCCGTAGTGGCCCTGAGCGTGTCCACCTGGCTGGAAGGATTCGTCTGGACCGGTTTCGCCTTTACCGGTGCCGCACTGGCCATCCTCGGCAACTACGTGTTGTTCCGGCGTCCGAGGCGACCTGCTACAGCCAGCCCCGCCGCTTGAAGAACCACACCAGTCCGGCGGTAATGGCGATCATCAGCCCCCAGACCATCGGATAGCCGTAATACCAGCTGAGTTCCGGCATGGCCCAGGGGCTGTCCGGATTCTGGAAGTTCATGCCGTACACCCCAACGATGAAGGTCAGAGGGATGAAGATGGTGGCTATGATGGTCAGCACACGCATGGTCTCGTTGGTGCGCTGGCTGATGCTCGACAGGTAGATGTCCAGCATGCCGGTGGCCATGTCCCGGAAGCTTTCCAGCAATTCGATGATCTGCACGCTGTGGTCGTGGCAGTCCCGGTAATAGATCAGGGTGTCCGGGTTGATCAGCGGGTCTTCCACCCGCATCAGGGTGGTCAGCAGCTCCCGCTGCGGCCAGAGGACGCGGCGCAGGAGCAACAATTCCCGCTTCAGACGGTGGATGTCGGAGAGGGTCTGCTTGCGGGGCTGTTCCAGCAGTTCCAGTTCCATGTCCTCCAGTTTGTCCCCGAAAGTTTCCAGCACCGGGAAAGCCGAGTCTGTGATCAGATCCAGAAGGGCATAGAGCAGGTAATCGATTTCCCGACTGGCGAACCGCTTGTTACTGGGGTTGAGCATGCGCTTTCGGATCGGCTCAAAAGGGTCCTCCTCCAGGGGACACAAACAGATCAGGTAGTTTTTCCCGACGAACAGGCTGATCTGGACAATTTCGAGGGCATTGCCCTGAAACACCGGCATGGCGGCGATGATGAACAGCTGATCGTCGTACAGCTCCAGTTTGGGTCGCTGTCCGCTGTTGAGGACATCCTCCAGAGCCAGATCATGCAGGTTGAACATGTCGCCCAGGGTCCTGAGCGTGTCCACGTTGACCGGCCCGTTGACCTGGATCCAGGTCTTGGTGTTCCGCTCCAGGTAGGCCTGGCATTCCCTGGGCGTGGCCAGTCGCTCTTCTTCTACCGAATCTTCCGTGTAGTCGATCAGGTGAATGGAAGCGGGACCGGCGGTGGGGGAGGTCGAAATCAGTGTGCCGGGAGCCGTTCCGGGACTGTGGTAGTGCTTGCTGAAGTACGCCATGGTGGTGTTCGATCCTGGAAGTCGGTAGTCAACAAAAAGGTAGCACAAGTTTCGGAATTGACGGGGTTTTTGGCTTTTTGAACGCTGTCGATTGAACTTGTCGGATGAGCCCCCATAGTAAGTCCCACAGCCGGACTCGCGGTTTCAGCCGGTTGGTCACCGATTTCATCGTCCCGGCGGTAAATAGAGAAATCCTATTCAGGGATTGGAAATAATCAATTTTGACGAAGCGCGTGAAATCCGTATCTTTGATTGCGTATTTCATCCACCGTTAAATGCACCTCGAAGGAGATACCTTAATGGGCATCATCAACAGCGAAATCAAACCGTTCAACGCAACTGCATTCAAGCAGGGCGAGTTTGTTGAAATCAGCGAAGCTGACGTGAAAGGCAAGTGGGCCGTCTTCTTCTTCTACCCGGCCGACTTCACGTTCGTTTGCCCGACCGAGCTGGGCGACGTAGCCGACAAATACGAAGAGCTGCAGAAGCTGGGCGTGGAAGTGTTCTCTGTCTCCACAGACACCCACTTCACCCACAAGGCGTGGCACGATACTTCCGAGACCATCGGCAAGATCAACTACTACATGGTTGGCGACCAGACCGGCACCATCACCAACAACTTCGGTGTGATGCGTGAAGGTCAGGGCCTGGCCGACCGCGCTACCTTCCTGATCGATCCGGATGGTGTCATCCAGGCGATGGAAATCACTGCTGAAGGCATCGGCCGTGACGCTGACGATCTGCTGCGCAAGGTGAAAGCCGCTCAGTACGTGCGCAACCACCCTGGTGAAGTCTGCCCGGCCAAGTGGAAAGAAGGTGAGGAGACACTGGCTCCGTCACTGGACCTGGTAGGCAAGATCTAAGTTTCGCTCAACAGGTGAAACTCTGGCCTTTGGCCTGCATTGACGCAGGCCCGGGCCTTCGGCGAACCCCGGTTTTTCCGGGGTTCGTTGCGTTTGGGGGGAGGGAATCAGGAGTTGGCGGCTTCGCTGCCGTAATCGGCACCGCGGGCCTTGAGCCGATAGAATTCTTCGATCACCTCGGCCATGGCTTCCGGTGAGTAGGGACGAAGCCCGCCCAGCACGAGACGCTTGGTGACTTCGCCGACCGGTTTGTTGTCGGCAGTGAGCTGGTATTCCAGGGTGACGTTGCCCCGCTTGCCTGCGGCTTCAAGATCTGCGTTGCTTAACTCCAGTTCGGCGGAGGAGGCATCGACGGTGTCCAGCGCCAGGCTCATGCTTTCGTACATCACCATGGGACGATCCGGATTGAACATCACGCCCCTGGATTCCATCAGCGGCTTCAGGGTGTGGGGGAAGTTCTTGCCGGAGGCGGCCACGTAGCCCCGGGTGAAGTCCTCGATGAATCGCTCGTCGTGGGTGATGGCGCCGCTCCGTTCGACTTCGAGGTAGACCTTGCCGTTGTCGTCGCAGACGTTGATCCGATGCTCGCCGTCCTCGCGGAAGGCCAATGGGATGCCATCCCCGACAAGGCTGCGAAACCGGAACGTCATGTTCTGCGAGAGCCCGAACCGGGAAAGCACGACGGCAAAGAGCAGATCGCCGGGCACGCAGAAACGCCGCGCATCGGGATCGTGGATCGGGTTGAAGTCCCCGGCCACTTCCTTGGCGAACTGGCTTGCCTGGAATGCGGAAATGCAAATGCGTCCGTCACGGACGGAGTAAAATCGATCTAGAAACATGCTGTGCCTTCAACGCTCACCGGAGTGGGGTGCCATGCCGGTTTGATGGATAGGGTCATGATAGTGGAGGGCCACCAATACCAACATTGGCTATTCGTCCTAGTTTTCGGCAATTGCGTATCAGAAGCCTGGAGTAGGGGCTGCCCATCAGGTTGGATACGACCCTATATAGGCAAGCGCTATCAAACGATTTGGGGCAATTAATTTGAGCCTCAGGTAGACAATGCCTATTGTGTACCCAACATTAAACAGAGACGGTTTCGGACTTACAACACGCCGTTTCCAGACATCTGATCAAGAGGGGAATTCGCACTATGTTGGATGCCAATATCAAGCAACAGCTCCAGGCCTATATGGAAAAGCTGCAGCAGCCGATCGAGCTGGTGGCAGCGTATGACGACAGCAAGAAGTCCCAGGAGCTGAACGAGCTGCTTGAAGAAATCGAGCCGATGTCCGAGAAGATCAGTCTGCGTACCGATGACGCTGACGACGTCCGCCGTCCTTCCTTCGCCATCAACCGTGTCGGCACAGACATCGGGGTCCGCTTTGCGGGTATTCCCATGGGCCACGAGTTCACCTCTCTGGTCCTGGCGCTGCTGCAGGTCGGAGGGCATCCGTCCAAGGCCTCCCAGGAGGTGATCGAGCAGATCGAGAACCTTGAGGGCGAGTTTGAGTTTGAAACCTACTTTTCCCTGTCCTGCCAGAACTGCCCGGACGTGGTCCAGGCTTTGAACCTGATGAGCGTGCTGAACGCCAACATCCGTCACACGGCCATCGATGGCGCCCTGTTCCAGGACGAAGTCGAGCAGCGTGAGGTGATGGCAGTACCGAGCGTCTTCCTGAACGGTGAGTCCTGGGGCCAGGGGCGTATGACCCTGGAAGAAATCGTGGCCCGTCTGGACACCCGCTCCGATGAGAAGGAAGCGGAGAAGATCAACCAGAAGGATCCGTTCGAAGTGCTGGTGATCGGCGGTGGTCCGGCCGGCGCTGCTTCGGCTATCTATGCGGCCCGTAAGGGTATTTCCACCGGTATTGCGGCGGAACGTTTCGGCGGTCAGGTAGCGGATACCATGGGTATCGAAAACCTCATTTCCGTGCCCTACACCGAAGGTCCCAAGCTGGTGTCGGCCATGGAACAGCATGTCCGGGAGTATGACGTGGACATCATGAACATGCAGCGTGCCGAGAAGCTGATTCCGGCGTCCCGCGCGGGCGGCCTGCACGAAGTCCGGCTGGCGAACGGGGCGTCTCTGAAAGCGCGGAGCCTGATCCTGTCTACCGGGGCCCGCTGGCGTCAGATGGGTGTGCTGGGTGAGGAAGAGTACCGGAACAAGGGCGTGGCCTACTGCCCGCACTGTGATGGCCCGTTGTTCAAGGGCAAGCGTGTTGCCGTGATCGGTGGTGGTAACTCCGGTGTGGAAGCGGCCATCGACCTGGCCGGCATCGTCGGCCATGTGACCCTGATCGAGTTCGCGTCCGAGATGCGCGCGGATGAGGTTCTGCAGAAGAAGCTGCGCAGCCTCAAGAACGTCGAAATCATTGTTTCGGGGCAGACCAATGAGATCACTGGCGAGAACGGCCGGGTGAACGGTCTGAACTACACTGATCGGAATACCGGCGAACAGCACCATATCTCGCTTGAAGGGGTGTTTGTCCAGATCGGCCTGGTGCCGAACACCGAGTGGCTCAAGGGCGACATCGAATTGAGCAAGCATGGGGAGATCGTCGTGAACGACCGCAACGAAACGTCGATTCCGGGTATCTTCGCCGCTGGCGACGCCACCACCGTGCCCTACAAGCAGATCGTTATCTCGATGGGTGAAGGTTCGAAAGCGGCATTGAGCGCTTTTGACTATCTGATCCGCAACTCGGTCGAGGAGGACAGCGAAGACGCGGCCTGAAGTCCGCCTCGCAGGTTCTTTGCGAAGGGCACCGCTGTGGCGGTGCCTTTTTTTGTCCAAAAAACCTCACGAAAACTATGGTCTTATGGTCACTGCCTTCGAGTGTTGGCATACTATCGATGTGTATATGGAAACGGCATGCCGTTCGGTGGCCGCAGACGATGGTTGTGTCATGAAAGCTTCGAGATACCCGCTCCTTTCACTCGTTCTGATCCTGATGTTTTCCGCAGTGCCGGCCGAGGGAGCACAAGCTGTGCGAATCGCCACGCCGGACATCAGCAATCTGCTCACAGAAAGCGGGGACGGCATCTATCAACGCCTGATGAACCGGGCCGTTGCCGGTTTGCCATGGCAGGCGACCGAACAGTTCTATCCCTACAAGCGGGCACTGATGGTGTTCCAGCAAGGCGATGCGGACTGCATCTATTCCTTCACCGATGTGTTGAGAAACAAGCTGGGGCAGGATGCCGTGGTTGCCAGTTATCCCCTGGGCAAGTTCGCTTTTTACATCTTCACAGCGAAGGGCGCGCCGGCTCCGGCGGGTCTGGACGAGCTGCGGGGCCAGGAAGTCGGGGCGGTCATCGGCCATGAAACCTACCTTGATCCGATCCTGTCGGGCCGGGATCTGAAGGTGTTCTGGTCAAAGAGCGATGCGATGAACCTGGCGATGCTCAAGCACGGTCGCTTCGACATCATGATTGCCGCGTTGCCCGATGTGGCGCCGTTGCTGGATCAGCTTTCCTATCAGCCCGCACACCCGCTTCTGGAAAGCTTCGATCGGTTGACCTGTCATAACACCAGGCGGAACCGGGCCTTTGTCAAAGCCCTGTCAGCTTCTTTGAAGAGACTCAAATCCGAGGGTGTCTACCAGGACATTGCCGGGCCCCTGTATCTCGACTTCAAGACTGATCAGGCGCCAGAAGGTGTGAATAAGGCTGGCAGGACGCCGGACTGACCGTCGGGCCATCCGACCGGTCGTTTCAGGATTCGAGGTCCTGCTCCAGGCTTTGTGATCCCCGCTCTGGAAGATCTTTCTCGAACAGGTGGCCATAAGCCGACCGTATACCGGAAACGATGAAGTCGTGGGGCACGTCGTCGAAGACGCCGTGATTGCTGACATACTCCATGTGTGCTTCTCCGGATTCGGTGTACTCCTGGAACATGGAGTCGTTCACGCCATCGAACTCCAGGGGAGCCACGTTCATCAGCTCGCAGAGCTGGCGGTTGAATGCCGGTGTGGCCTTTACCCATCGCCCGTTGATAAGCAGCTCGATGAATCCATGCATCCGGAACACATCGGATCGCAGCCATTCGATCATTTTGGGACTGGAGAGGTGATTGCGTACATCCGCAAGGCCCAGCCGGCTCGGAATGCCGATGGAACGGGCCGCAGCCCCCAGCAGAACCGCCTTTGGAATGCAGTAGGTCTCGCCGCTGTTCAGGGCATAGCTGGCGGAGAAGGTTCGGGGATCGGTCCGGAACACATAGGGGTTGTACTGGATGCCGTCCCGGACCGCCAGGTAGAGCACCCGGATCTGCTCGATCGGATCGGCTTTCACGCCCCGGAGCTGGGTCTCGATCCAGGCACGGACGTCCGGTTGATCGTAATCGAAAAAGGCGGTTGGTTCGAGATAGCGTTCCATGGAATGTCCGCAAGTCGGAGTATCAGCAATCCATACTGGCTAAATAGCAAGCTACGGGCAATGGCCAATTCCTCCAAAGCCATTGTCCGCACTGCTCAGCGTTTGCCTTCGAATCCCTGCATGACGTTGACGGCATTCACGCCAATGGCGTCCACATCGTAGCCGCCTTCCATGGTGAACACCGTCGGCAGACCCAGTTGCTCAATGCGTTGTCCGAGCGTGAGGTAATCCGACGACGTCAGCTTGAAGAAAGAGATAGGATCGTCCTCGAACGTATCCACCCCCAGGGCCACGACCAGCGCCTCCGGCTGAAACTGCGCGATGCGCTGGCAGGCCGTTTCCAGCCCCTGGCTCCAGACGCTGTAGGGCGTGTTGGGCGGGTAGGGGATGTTCAGGTTGAAACCCTCGCCCTCGCCTTCACCGATTTCATCGTCGAATCCCAGGAAGTGTGGGAACACCAGATCGGGATCGCCGTGCAGGCTGATGGTCAGGACATCGCTCCGGTGGTAGAAAATGGCCTGGGTGCCGTTGCCATGGTGGAAGTCCACGTCGAGGACCGCCACTCGCTGGTAGCCCTGATCCCGGAAGGCCTGCGCCGTAATGGCCGCATTGTTGAAGAAGCAGTAGCCGCCAAACAGATCGGCATGGGCGTGATGGCCCGGCGGGCGGCACAGGGCAAACGCTGCCCGCTCTCCGCCGGCCACCAGTTTCTGGGCGGTGAGGGCCACGTTGGCGGACGCCCGTGCGGCTTCCCAGGTGCCTTCCGAGATGGAGGTGTCGGCGCCGAGGCTGAAGTAGCCGACACGGCCGTCAATGTCCTTGGGCAAACGATGGCGCATGCCCCGGCCGATCCAGAAGGTGGGAATGATCTCTCCACGCTTGCCGTCCGCCACCCACTCATCCCAGCAGGTTTCCAGAAAGCTTACATAGTCGTCGGTGTGGACCCGCTTGATGGGTTCCAGCCCGAATTCCTCCGGTTCAAGGATCTCGCCCAGCGCCTGGTCCCTGACCCTCGCCAGAATGGTTTCCGCTCGGGACGGTTTCTCGTGGGGCTCGATCAGCAGGCCGCCGTCCAGTTCGGTTTTGACGTGGCGACGGCTGTGCAGGGGCGAAAAAACGGTTTTCATGGCAGTGCGTCCGGGTTGTTAGACTGAATGGACTGTCGCATACAGCCCCGATTGGCTCAATGACTCCGATTGTGGCAGGGTCGCGACCCAGACGGGGAGAGGGAAAACCGATATGAGCACCGCGGAGATCTTCGGGCAGATTTTTGGCGTTATCGCCCTGGCGTTCTGCATCGCCGGTTTTGCCAACCGGAACGACGACCGCCTGATGGTGTTGCTGATTTCCGCCAACGTCGCCTTCGCCCTGATGTTCGCCTGCTTCCAGAGCTGGACGGCGGCGGCATTGACGGTGCTGGTGATCGTGCGCATTACCCTGGCCCGCCAGTACCAGGGTAGCTGGACGCTTATGTCATTGCTGCTGGCCGTGAACCTTGTTGTAGCCTGGGCTACCTGGAGATCGGTAACGGATATCTTCCCGCTCACGGCAGCGGTGTTTGGCACCGTCGGCATGTTCATGTTGCGGGGTATTCCGCTGCGAATCGTACTCGGCCTTGCCGCGCTGTCGTGGATGCTCAACAACATAGTCATCGGCTCGCTGGGCGGCACGCTGGCCGAAGGTATGGTTCTGGTGACCAATATCATCACCATCGTTCGGCTGTATCGTCTTGAGAAAAAGTATCCGGCATTGTCGGAGGTAACGGACTGGTCTAAGGTCAAAAGATCCCGAACACCGAACCTGAAGCAATCCAATCAAGGAGCAGAACATGGCAAGTGACAGCTACCACGAACCGATCAACGAACTGAGCGACGACACCCGGGACATGCACCGGGCGATCAGTTCCCTGATGGAAGAATTCGAAGCAGTGGACTGGTATAACCAGCGCGTGGATGCCTGTAAGGATCCCGAATTGAAGGCGATCCTTGAACATAACCGGGACGAAGAGAAGGAACACGCGGCCATGGTGCTGGAGTGGATCCGGCGCAAGGACCCGACCATGGACAAGCACCTGAAAGAATTCCTCTTCCGGGATGGGCCCATCGGCCACCACGACTGATCCGGTTGCGGTCCGCTGAACTAGTCCGGGTACGTTTTCAGCAGCTCGTTACCGGTTTGGCGGATCGAATCCAGTGCCCGGACGTTTTTCCAGTCTTCCCGATAGACCATCCCGAAGCTGAATGAGATGGTGGGGGCAAATGGCCGCATCACCACATCGGACCGCCCCACCAGTTGATCCGTTGCCGTGATCGGGTTCATCACGCTGATGCCGACGCCGCTGGCGACCAGCGCGGCGATAGCGCCAATATTCGACTCTGTTTTGCCGGCGATTGAAATAGAGTGGCTGGCGGCCAGATGGAGCAGGGGATCGGCACCGACATTGGGCTGGTTACTGATCACCAGGTATTGATCCCGCAGATCCTCAATGGTGACTTCGTCCTTCTCGGCCAGAGCGTGTCCCCTGGGCAGCAGGCATCGGGCATGGGTGGTCAGCCATTCTTCAATGCGAACCAGCCGGGAGCTTACCGGCAAAGTGACAAAGCCGATGTCGGCGTGGCCGGACTCCACTTCCCGCAGTACATCGTGGCTGGACATCATGTCGAAACTGATACTGAATCCCCGGTTTTGCTCAAGCAGGGTACCGATCAGCCGGGGCACAAATCCGAATGCCAGCCCCGGAATTGCCGCGATGCGCAGGCGCGAAGTGCCGAATTCCTTCAGGGCCAGGACGCTGTGCCGCAACTCCTCAATGTTACCCATCAACCGGAGAATTTCCTCATAAAGCTCGTGGGCTTCCGGGGTGGCAACGAGCCGGTTTTTTTCCCGCAGAAACAGCTGGATACCCAGGTTTTCCTCAAGCTGGGCCAGTGACCGGCTGACTCCGGACTGGGTGATCCCCAGCGTCCGTGCAGCCTGGGAGGCACTACCCGCTTCCAGCAGTGTTTTGAAGATCGCGAGGGATTTCAGCGAATGTATGTTGACGTCAGGCATGAGTAAAAGTCATCGAATCCGGTAAAAAAATCATATCTTGAAATAGTTTCACATATCTTTCTAGACTGAATTTCATACACAGTACAACGATAACGGATTGCAACATGTCATCTTCTCCCCTGTTCTACCAGGCTGGCCCTGCCATGCCAGAGGTTTCCCACGGACGCGGTGTGTTTCTCTGGGACACCGACGGCAAGGAATACCTCGATGGCTGTTCGGGCGCGATTTCCTGCAATCTGGGTCATCACCACGAGGGCATTCGTGATGCGATGCTGGCCCAGCTCGACCGGGTCGCCTTTACCTACCGTACCCAGTTCGAGAATGGCCCGGCGATGGCCCTGGCCGAAGCATTGGTGGACATGACCAACCACGATCTCGAGAAGGTCTTTTTTGTGTCCAGCGGTTCGGAAGCGGTGGAATCTGCGATCAAGCTGGCCCGACAGTATTTCGTGGCTCGGGGCGAATCCCAACGCCGTCACTTTGTCTCCCTTCGTCCCTCCTATCACGGCAGCACGCTGGGTGCGCTGGGTATCACCGGATACCAGCCCCTGGAGGCACCGTTCGCCGACATTACCCAGGGATCGATCAAGGTGCCCGGTCCGGATTTCTACCGCCACACCGAGGCGGACGACGACGCACACATCCGCAAGGTGCTCCAGGAGACCCGCGAACGGATCGAGGCTGTGGGAGGCGATCGCATCATTGCAGTGGTCCTGGAACCGGTCGGTGGCGCGAGCACCGGCGCCCGGATGGTCAACAAGGCTTATCTGGAAGGCATCCGCCAGCTGTGTGACGAAATTGGCTGCCTCCTGATCTACGACGAAGTCCTCTCGGGTGTTGGCCGTACCGGTACCTGGTTTGCGTACCAGCAGTGGGGCGTTGCGCCGGACCTCCTGACCACCGCCAAAGGGCTGGGCGCCGGCTACTACCCGGTGGGCGCGCTCCTGTGTCGCAGTGAACTGGTGGATACCGTGATGGCCAGTGGCGGGTTCCAGCACGGCCACACCTATGCCGGTAACCCGCTGGCCTGTGCCACGGGCCTGGCTGCGGTGGAAGCCATCCGCAATGAGAATCTGCTCGACAACGTCGCTGCCCGTGGCGAGCAGCTGCGTGACGGACTCCAGGCGCTGAAGGCGCGATTCGACTGTATTGGCGACGTCCGCGGTACCGGTGTCCTCTGGGGCGTTGAGCTGGTTATGGATCCCGACTCCAAATCGCCGTTTCCGGCGGACGCCAACCTGTTCGCCAAAGTCACCGCCCTGGCGAAAGAGGAAGGGCTGCTGATCTATCCCCGACGGACCCTTGATGGCGTTGCCGGCGATCATTTCCTGGTCAGCCCGCCACTGAACATTACCGAACAGGAGGTCGGCATCCTCCTGGAGCGATTGAGCCGCGCCATGGAGCGCCTTGAGGCAGAAGTGGTCGCGCCCCTCATGGCATCCATTGCTCAGTCCGAGACTGAACGCACGACAGGTTGAACCGGTATGACACTGCTGAACCAGAAATACGCGTCCGTGGAAGACGCCATCGCGATGATTCCTGACGGGGCTTCCATCATGGTCGGTGGCTTCGGGTCGCCGGGCACACCGTTCGCCTTGCTGGACGAATTGCTGGCCCAGGGGCAGAAAGGGCTGACCCTGATCAAGAACGATGCCAACGAACCGGACATCGGTATCGGCCGACTGATCCGGGCCGGCCGGGTGGACCGGCTGATCACGTCGCACATCGGGCTGAACCGTGTCGCCATTGAAGAAATGAACCAGGGCCGGCTGGCGGTGGAGATGTACCCGCAGGGGATTCTGGTCGAGAAAATCCGTTGTGCCGGCGCGGGCCATCTGGGCTTTCTGACCGACATCGGTCTCGAAACGGAAATCGCCCGGCAGCGCCGCGAGATCGAACTCAACGGCCAGACCTGCGCCATCGAGCCCGCCATCAATGCGGACTTCGCACTGATCCACGCAGACATCGCCGATACCTACGGCAATCTGGCCTATCGGGGAACCGCCATCAATTTCAACCCGCTGATGGCGATGGCTGCCGACAGCGTGATTGCCCAGGCCTACCAGGTGGTGTCACCCGGAGAGCTCAAGCCAGAGGCTGTCCATACTCCCTGCGCCTTTGTGAACCGCGTGGTGCAGGTGGATCCGGCATCCAGTGAACAGGGGATACGCGCTCATGCCGTCTGATCAGGAAAGAATACTCGCCCGGGCCGCGCGGGAAATCCTGCCCGGCCAGATCGTGAACCTGGGCATCGGGTTGCCGACACGCCTGTTCCATTACATGCCCGACGACCTGGAAGTGCTGGTGCATTCGGAGAACGGTGTGCTTGGCTGTCAGCCCCTCGCCGACGGCAGTACCCCGGATTACGAGATGATCGATTCCGGCGGTGCCTACATCGGCACCCGCCCCGGAGCCAGTGTCTTCGACAGCGCGCTCTCGTTCGCCATGATCCGCCGCAGTCGCGTGGATGTGACCTTCATGGGTGCCTTCGAGGTGGATGAGCAGGGCAATCTCGCCAACTGGAAGATACCCGGCAAGTTTTCCCCGGGTATCGGCGGCGCCATGGAGCTGGCCCAGAAGGTGGAAAAGCTGGTGGTGCTGTGCTCCCACAACGACAAGCACGGCAATTCGAAGATCCTCAAACAGTGCCGGTTGCCCCTGACCGCGCCCCGGTGTGTCTCGCTCATCGTGACAGAAAAAGCCGTGATGGAAGTGACCGACGAAGGGCTCGTGGTCCGCGACATTGCCGAGGGCCTGGACGTGGCCACGCTGCGTGCCGCTACCGAAGCCGAGCTGATCATCGATGAAAGCCGGATCGGGAGGTTCTGATGCTCACCGCCACCGAAAGCCGTATCCTGGAATGTTGCGATGAGGTGATGGACGATGCCCTTACGCTCACCCGCGAACTGGTCAAAGGCTACAGTGTCCTGGGGCAGGAGAACGGGGCCCTGGAGACCATGGAGAACTGGTTCCAGCGCCTGGACCTGCCGGTGGAGCGGGTGCCGCTGGATGCCCCGGGCTTCGCCGACCATCCTCACCGGGCGCCCACCGAATGGTCCAGTGACGGCCGATACAACCTGGTTTCCCGACTCAATCCTTCCTCCGAAAAACCCCATCTCGTATTCAATGGCCACCTGGATGTGGTACCCGCCGAACCGACCGATATGTGGACACGGTCGCCCTGGGAACCCTGGGAAAAAGACGGCTGGCTCTATGGCCGGGGTGCCGGGGATATGAAAGCTGGCATCGCCGCCATGGTGATGGCGGTAGAAGCGGTGCGCCGCGCCGGCGTCGAGATCGATTTTCCCCTGACGCTGCAAACGGTGATCGAGGAAGAGTGCACCGGGAATGGTGCACTGGCCTGTCTGCACCAGGGCTACACCGGTGATTTCGTGCTGATTCCCGAGCCCTTCGGCGCCCAGATCTACAGTGGCCAGGTGGGGGTGCTCTGGTTCCGCATGCGGATCGACGGCGTTCCGGCCCACGTGTTGGACACCCGTGCCGGCCAGAACGCCATCGAGATCCTTCAGTCCTACCTGCCGGCGTTCAAATCGCTGGAAGAAGAAATCAATGCCATGCCCCGGCCGGCGCCCTATCAGGAGAAGGATCACCCCTTCAATCTGAGCATTGGCAAGATCGAGGGTGGCAACTGGGCGTCCAGCGTGCCGGCCCACGCGGTGCTTGAGGGGCGCGTCGGCTTTCCCCCGGGCGTGTCGCCGGATGAGATCATGAACCGGGTCCGCGAGGTGATCGCGGACCACCACCGTTCCCTGGGAGACGGCGCCCCGGAGCCTCGCGTGGAATTCCACGGTTTCCGTTCCGAAGGTCACCTGGTGGATCTGGAAACCCCGGGCATCCGGTTGCTGTCGCGGTGCCATGAGGACCTCGTGGGCGAACCTCCGGCCCATTATCTCTCTACCTGCACGACCGATCTGCGGGCGTTTCATGTGTCCGGGGGCATTAATGGCACCTGCTATGGGCCGGTCGCCCAGCGCATCCACGGTGTCGATGAATGCGTCGAGATCGAATCGATCCGGCAGGTACTGACGACCTATGCGCTGTTCCTGAGTCGCTGGGCGACCGACACGGAATCAGCAAGGAGTGTGTTATGAACGACGCCTATATCGCCGATTACGCCCGCTCCGCCTTTACCCGGGCACACCCCCGGAAGCCGGAGGTGGATGCCTGGTCCGGTCAACGGGGCGATGTCCTGCTGGGGCAGGTGATCGATGCCCTGCTGGATCGAACCCGGGTGCCGGGGACAGCCATCGAGGATCTGAGCGTGGGCTGCGCCCTGCCGGTCAAGGAGCAATGGAGCTTCGGCGGTCGTTATCCGCAATGGCTGTCAGAATTGGGCGTGCAGTGTCCCTCGCGGCAGATCGATCAGCAATGTGGATCGGGCCTTGCGGCTCTGCGTTCCACCGTCCGGGAGATCCAGGCCGGTGCGATTCGTGTCGGCATGGCGGGCGGGTACGAGAATATGTCCCGCGTTCCGATGGGCCCCACCCTGTTCAAGGAAGGGGTGCTGACGGTTCCCGACCTCTTGCAGCAGTCCGGGGCACTGGATCTGACCGTGGCGATGAACATGGGCCTGACCGCTGAACGCCTGGCGCGTGAATTCCGACTCTCCCGTGAGGCAATGGATACCTTTGCCGTGCGGTCTCATCAGCGGGCCGCCAGTGCCGAGCAGGAGAACTGGTTCGCGGGCGAACGGCTGTCCCTGAACAATCCGGAGGGTGACCTTGTGGCACACGATGCCAACATCCGGCCGGATACCAGTGCCGAACGCCTTGCCGAACTCAAGCCTGCATTCGCCGAAGACGGGCAGATAACGGCGGGCAACAGTTCCCCGCTGACCTCCGGCGCCGGTGCGGCGCTGGTGATGTCCGAGGCGGCGCTCGGCGAATATGGCCTGGAGCCACTCGCCCGGGTGGTTCAGGTGGTGGATTGCGGCGTGACGCCGGAATGCATGGGCGCCGGGGCTGCCGTGGCGGCGGAACGCGCCGTGCAAGCCGCCGGCCTGAGCATCGGGGAGATCGATGCCTGGGAAATCAACGAAGCCTTCAGCGCGGTTCCGCTCTACGCCATCAAGGCACTCGATATTGATCCTGAGCGGGTAAACATCTTTGGTGGCGCCCTGGCACTGGGGCATCCACTGGGAGCAACCGGTATTCGCCTGGCGGGAACGCTGGCGCGCACGTTGCAGCGTCAGGGCGGCCGTTACGGGTGCGCCACGGCCTGTGTCGGCGGTGGTCAGGGGATCGCCATGATACTCGAACGTTGCTGATGGCCGGTCGGCCGGCAACACGTATTGCTCTAATCAACAATAAAACTGTGCCAGTACAACGACCTACAGGAATCTAACAATGACGTCGTTTTTTGAAAACCTCATCTCTACGTTTCCGGCCTTCATGGAGGCTGCCTGGATGACGCTCCGCCTCACCGGCGTGTCGCTGGTGCTTGCGCTGGTCATCGGCCTCATTTTCGCACTGATGAAGGTCACCGGAGTCCGTTGGTTGGGCATTGTCTACAACGGCTACGTCGGCATCATCCGGGGTACGCCACTGATTGTTCAGATCATGTGGCTGTATTTTGGTATCACCCAGATCGTCGTGCTGTCCGCCTTCTGGGCCGGCACCATTGCGCTGGCCATCCACAGCGGCGCCTACATCGCCGAGATTTTCCGGGGCTGCATCCAGTCCGTGGACAAGGGCCAGATGGAGGCCGCGGAGTCCCTGGGCATGAAGCGGGCGCTGGCCATGCGCCGGGTGATCCTGCCTCAGGCCCTGAAACGGGCCATTCCGCCACTGGGCAACCAGTTCATCATCGGCTTGAAAGACTCGTCCCTGGTGGCGTTCATCGGTATCACCGAAATCTTCAGCCTGTCCATGGACAACGCCGCGGTGACCTTCAAACAGCTGGAGTTCTACAGCATCGCGGGTCTCTATTACCTGGCCATGGTGGCCATTGTCACCTTCGTTCTGAGTCGTGTTGAAAACCGGATGGATACAGCCAAATGATCAAAGTCGAGAAACTCCACAAGTATTTCGGTGACCTCCACGTTCTCAAGGGGGTCGATCTCGAAGTGGCGCCCCAGGAAGTGGTGGTCATGATCGGTGCCAGCGGTTCGGGCAAGAGTACGCTGCTGCGCTGCCTCAACTTCCTGGAAATGAAGAACCAGGGCCGCATCCTGATTGACGGCAAGGAAGTGGATCCTGCCACCACGCCCCTGAACGAGGTGCGCGAACATGTCGGGATGGTGTTCCAGCACTTCAACCTGTTCCCGCACATGACCGTGCTCGAGAACGTGATTGAGGCGCCGGTGCACGTCAAGAAGGTGCCCAAGGCCGAGGCGATCAAACGGGGCAAGGAGCTCCTGGAGAAAGTCGGGCTGGGGGATAAGGGCGACGTTTATCCCGAGAAACTGTCCGGCGGTCAGAAACAGCGGGTGGCCATTGCCCGGGCTCTGGCCATGGAGCCTTCCGTGATGTTGTTTGACGAGCCGACCTCGGCGCTGGATCCGGAGCTCGTTGGCGAGGTGCTGGAGGTCATGAAAGGGCTCGCGGCGGATGGCATGACCATGGTCGTGGTGACTCACGAAATGGGCTTTGCACGGGAAGTCGCGGACCGGGTGGTCTTTCTGGATAACGGGATGATTGCCGAGCAGGGCGATCCGGAAACCTTCTTCCAGAACCCGCAGCATCCGAAGGCGAAGCAGTTTCTCAGCCGGGTGCTGTAGCCGATGAGCATCACGATCCAGCCGCTGGAGCCGCGATTTATCGAACAGCTGGCGGCCTGGCACCAGGCGGAGTGGTATCACCTGGACAGTTCGGTGAACGAGGCCGTCCGGAGACAACGGCTGGCCGCGCATTGCGATACCCGTTCGCTGCCGGCCACGTTCGTTGCGCTTGAGGATGGAACGCTGATCGGCAGCGTCTGCCTGGTGGCGGAGGATACGCCGGACCGGCCGCAGTATTCACCGTGGCTGTCCCGGATCTATGTGGCGCCGGATCAGCGTGGCAAGGGGATCGGTAAATTGCTGATCGAGCGTGCAAAGGAGGAAATGCGTC
Source organism: Marinobacter santoriniensis NKSG1 (assembly GCF_000347775.1). GTDB lineage: Bacteria > Pseudomonadota > Gammaproteobacteria > Pseudomonadales > Oleiphilaceae > Marinobacter > Marinobacter santoriniensis. The sequence goes on along the minus strand of NZ_APAT01000021.1, from coordinate 111,490 downwards.
GACAGGGCCACGACGCGCTGTACCTGATCACGGAGGATAAGGGCCCGTACTACGCCCGGATGGGGTGGCACAAAGTGGAAAACTACCAACTCAATAATCACCCAGTGGACATCATGGGAATCTCATTGCTCTGAAGAGAGTCGTGCTGATTCCACCAAAAAAAGAGAGAGGGGAACACACAATGAAAAAACTGATTCGAAACCTGATGGGGGTCGCCAGTGCGTTTGTCATTGCGGCGACAATCAACGTGACACAGGTCGATACCGCGCAGGCGGCCGACAAAGAGGTGTTTACCTACGCCATGACCGGCCTGTATCCGCCGTTCAGCTTCCGCAAGGGTGGTGAGCTCTCCGGTTTTGACATGGAAATCGGCCAGGCCCTGGCAAAGGAAATGGGCATGCAGCCCAACCCGGTTGCCAACCCTTGGCAGACCCTGATCGCAGCGCTCAAATCCGGCCGTTTTGATGCCATCATCGGGAGTATGGCAATCACCCCGGAGCGCCAGAAGCAGGTCAATTTCACCGATCCGTACTACAGCTCCGGTGCCCAGGTGTTTGTCAGCACCGACAACAAGGACATCACCGATGTCGAGGGTATCCGTGGCAAGAAGATCGGGGTACTGGTCTCCAGCAGCTTTGCCGATGCCGCGAAGAAATACAGTGACAACATCGTGACCTATACCGATGACGTGACCGCACTGCGGGATCTGACCGTTGGTGGCCGTGTCGATGCGGTGATCACCGACCAGTTGATCGGGGAGAACGCGATCCTCAATGCCGGCCTGGGCGTCAAGCCGCTGGGCGATCCGATCTACGTTGACGACATCGGTATTGCGGTCAACAAAGGCAACGAAGCCCTGGTCGACAAGCTCAACAAGGCCCTGGCTACCATCAAGGCCAATGGCGAATACGCGAAGATCTCCAAGAAATACTTTGGCCGCAACATCGCCGAATAAAGCGATTGTCGGGCAAGGATAAAGCAGTGACGGGCCGGGGTTGTTCACCCCGGCCCGGTCGTTTCAGCACAGCGCTTCCAATGCGCCTTCAATGACGTTCAACCCTTCTTCCAGAACGCTCTCTTCCACGGTGATCGGCACCAGGATACGAATGGTATTGCCGTAGAAACCGCAGGACAGCAGGATCAGGCCGTGTTCCCGGGCCTTGGCGCAGACTGCCTGGGTGAGTTCCGGATCCGGATTGCCGTCGCTGTCGAGCAGTTCGAACGCGGCCATGGCGCCCAGGTGACGGGGATGACCGACCCGCAGGAAACGCCGTTCCCAAGCGGCAAAGCGATCGCCCAGCTTTTCACCCAGCTCGGTGCTGCGCTCCAGGATGTTTTCCTCCTCGATGACCTCAATCACCGCCAGCGCCGCCGCGCAGGACAGTGGGTTGCCGCTGTAGGTGCCGCCCAGGGAGTTGGGGCCGGAACCGTCCATGACTGCAGCGGTGCCGACCACGGCCGACAAAGGCATTCCGTTGGCCAGGCTCTTGGCGGTGGTGATCAGATCGGCCTCGATACCGCTGTGTTCCAGCGCGAACAGCTTGCCGGTGCGGGCAAAGCCGGACTGCACCTCGTCCACGATCAGCAGGATGCCATGCTCATCGCACAGCTTCCGCAGTGCCTGCAGGTAGGCGGGGGAGGCAATGTAAAAGCCGCCTTCGCCCTGGACGGCTTCAATCACGATGGCCGCCGTACGGTGGGGCGCGATATCGGTTTTGAACAGGGTGTTCAGGGCCTTCAGTGACGCCTCGTCGCTGATACCGTGGATGGGGTTGGGGTAGGGTGCACGGAACACGTCCCCCGGCATCGGACCGAAATCGTTCTTGTAGGGCAGGACCTTTCCGGTCATCGCCAGGGTCATCATGGTGCGGCCATGGAAGGCACCGTCGAAGGTGATGATGCCGGTTCGGCCGGTTGCGGCCCGGGCGATCTTGATGGCGTTTTCCAGGGCCTCGGCGCCGGTATTCACGAGCATGGCCTTTCGCTTCGGACCCCTGACCGGAGCCAGCTGACACAGCTTCTGGCACAGCTGTACGTAAGGGGCGTAGGACATCACCGCCGCACTGGTGTGCATCACCTTGTTCAGCTGCGCCTGAACCGCTTCGACAATCCGGGGATGGCGGTGGCCCAGGTTGAGCACCCCGATGCCGCCGGCAAAGTCGATCCAGCGCTGGCCGTCCGCATCCCAGATTTCGGCGTTTTCGGCCCGATCGGCATACTGTGTGGTGGGAGTAGCGGCGCCGAAGGCCACGTATTCTTCTTTCAGGGCATTGAGTTCTGCGTTGTTCATGGTGTTACTCCTTGTGACGGTTGCCCGATGCCAGGCAGATCGGGGCGGATCAGAAACCGCCCAGGCAGACGTATTTGAGTTCGGTGAATTCATCCAGTCCGAAGTGGGAGCCTTCCCGGCCCAGCCCGGACTCCTTCATGCCGCCAAACGGCGCCAGTTCCGTGGAAATCAGGCCCTCGTTGACGCCCACCATGCCGTATTCCAGACCTTCCATGGTGCGCCAGATACGGCGGTAGTCGTTGGTGTAGAAATAGGCGGCCAGCCCGAAGGGCGTGTCATTGGCCATTTCAATGGCTTCATCGATGTCGCTGAAACGGAATACCGGAGCCAGTGGGCCGAAGGTTTCTTCGCCGGCCACGGCCATCTCGCGGGTCACGCCCGCCAGAACGGTCGGATTGAAGAAGGTATGACCCGCTTCCGGGGCCTGTCCCCCGCAGGTGACCGTGGCGCCCTTGCCGATGGCGTCGTCGATATGGCGCTGGACTTTCTCGACGGCGGCCGGGTTGATTAGGGGCCCGATGACCACCTCGTCCTCCAGTCCGTTGCCGACCTTGAGGGTCCGGACCTTTTCGGTCAGCTTCTCCACGAAGGCGTCATAGACGTTGTCCTGAACCAGGAACCGGTTGGTACAGACGCAGGTTTGTCCGGCGTTACGGAACTTGGACGCAATGGCGCCCTCGACGGCGGCGTCGAGATCGGCGTCGTCAAACACGATAAACGGGGCGTTGCCGCCCAGTTCCATGGAGGTTTTCTTCACCGTGGAGGCGCACTGGGCCAGCAGCTTTTTGCCCACCGGGGTTGAACCGGTAAAGGACAGTTTGCGAACACGGGGGTCGGTGCAAAGAACTTCACCCACGGCGGCGGGCGACGAAGCGGTGACCACACTGATGGCGCCTTCCGGTACGCCCGCCTGCAGTGCCAGCCGTGCCAGCGCCAGCGCGGTGAGTGGGGTGGCTTCGGCCGGCTTGATCACGACGGTACAGCCGGCGGCGAGTGCCGGGGCACATTTGCGGGTGATCATCGCCAGTGGGAAGTTCCAGGGGGTGATGGCAGCGACCACGCCCACGGGCTCGCGCATCACCAGCAGGCGTTTGCTGGCTGCGGGAGAGGGCAGGGTTTCCCCGGTCATGCGCTTGGCTTCTTCGGCGAAGAACTCGATAAAGGAGGCGCCATAGCCCACCTCGCCGCGGGCTTCCGCCAGTGGCTTACCCTGCTCCAGCGTCATCAGTCGCGCCAGTTCGTCGGCATGGTCGGTGACCAGATCGAACCAGCAGCGCAGAACCGCGGAACGTTCCTTGGCGGAGACCCGTTTCCAGGACTGGCCGGCCAGCTCGGCTGCGGCGATGGCGGCGCGCGTGTCGCCGGCACTGCATTCCGCGACCCGGGCCAGGACGTCGTGGGTCGCCGGGTTGGTCACGTCGAATCGGTCCTCACGCTGACACCATTGATTGCCGATCAGTGCCGGGACATCGTTGTTGAGCACGCTGGACAGCAAAGGCGTGTCTGAGTGGTTCATTTGCCAAATCCTCGCAAAAGTGACTGGAATGTCCGGCACCGTAGCAGGTAGGCTGATCAGCAGGAATGAACCACTTTTTAGTTCAAGTGAACCACTTTTCTTGGTCGCTAGCCGTCAGGGTTGCCATGAACAGAGAGACCACAGCCATCGATCCCCTCCCGAGCCTGGCCCGTCGCTATCGGCAGCAGCCCATGAGTCTCAGCAAACAGGTTCGGGTGCAGCAGGCCTTGCGGCATCTGATTGAACAGGAGTGGCCCTCGGGCATGAAGTTGCCCTCGCACCGGGATATCTGCCGCGAACTCGGATTGGCCCGAAATACGCTGGCTGGTGCGGTCACCGCCCTGGTGGAGGAGGGGCTGTTGATGACTGGTCACGGTCAGGGTACCTGGACCCATCGGCCACCATCGGGGGTGTCGCTGCCGGAGCGTCCATCGCTGGACGGTTTGTCGGGCCGGGCGCGTGAACTGCTCAGCCAGCCGGGCGCGGCCGAAGTGCAGAGTGGTGCGTTTGTTCCGGGCATACCGGACATCGCCCAGTTCCCCATGCGCAAGTGGCGACAGCTCTATGCCAGTGTCACCGTGCCTCAGAATGCCCTGCTGTTGTCCTATTCAACCGGGGGGTACGGCCCACTGAAACGGGCCATCCGGGATTTTCTCCGCCGTTGGCGACATTTTGACTGCGATTCGGAGCAGATCATCATCACCGAGGGCACCCACAATGGTCTGGAACTCTGTGCCCTGGCATTGGCGGACAGTGGCGACCAGGTGGCGATGGAGTCGCCCTGTTACTGGGGGGCGCGAAACGTATTCACCGCGAGCGGCCTGAGGATCGGAATGGTGCCCTGGTATCCCGGTGAGGGTCATCGGGTCGGCGCGGGGATCTCGCCCAGGTTGCTGTATCTGACGGGCTCGCAGCATTATCCCTTGAGTGTACCCACCTCGAAGGAGGACAAGCAGGCGTTGTGCGAGCGCCTGTCCCCGGACTACATCATCGAAGACGACTACGAATTCAACGGCCAGCCGGACACCCGGCTGGTATTCGATCCGCGCTCCCGGAACCACATTCTCGCGGGCTCCTTTTCCAAGCTGCTGTTTCCGGGATTGCGCCTGGGCTACCTGGTGGTACCGCACCATCTGGCGGCCACCATCAGCCGGCTGCGCAGTGAAGTATTCCGGGAGGGCCGGATGCTGGACCAGGCGGTGCTCGCGACCTTCATCGCCAATGGCGATCTGGACCTATGGTACCAGCGCATCCAGAAAGAGTATCTGGCTCGGCAACAGGTGATGCATGATCAGCTTTGCCAGGTGCCGGCCATTATTCAGGTGTCGGCGCCCAGTCGCGCCATCAGCCTGTGTGTGCAGTTCGCAGACCAGGTTGATGACGTTCGGGTGACCCGGCAATTGTTACGGCACCATTTCATTGTCAAACCCCTCAGTGTGGTGTGCGCGCCGGGTGATCGGCGTAGCGGGTTGATTCTGGGCGTTGGTATGCTGGACCGGGACTCCCTGAGGAAAGAGGCTATCCGTTTCCGGGAAGTTTTGAAGCGACTGACCGTCTGAACGTGCAGAGCGTGTGGTATGGGCCAATTTTCGCCGCTTTCAAAGTCGTTACCTTGGAGCCATAACAACCCGGTTGCCGTGGATCACGGACCAACCGACAAGACTTCATCTCTTGTGAGGCCGCACCATGAGCCAACATCACTTTGACGTTCTGATCATCGGCGCCGGCGTATCCGGCATCGGCATGGCCTGCCACCTGAAACGGGAGTGCCCGGGCAAGTCCTTCGCCATCCTTGAACGTCGTCAGTCACTGGGCGGCACCTGGGATCTGTTTCGCTATCCCGGCATCCGGTCGGACTCGGACATGTTCACCTTTGGCTACAATTTCCGGCCCTGGACTGGCGGCAAGGTGCTGGCCGATGGCGCCTCGATCAAGAATTACGTCCGGGAAACCGCCCGGGAAAACAACGTCGACCGGCACATCCGATACGGACTGAAGGTGATCACCGCGGACTGGTCCAGTGCCGACAAATGCTGGACCGTGGTGGCCGAAGAAGAATCGACCGGCGAACAGCAGACCTTCACCACGGAGTTCCTGGTCGGCTGCACCGGCTATTACAACTACGATCACGGCTACAAACCCGACTTTCCGGGTGAGAGTGATTTCAAGGGGCAGGTGGTTCACCCGCAGCACTGGCCGGAGGATCTGGACTACGCCGGCAAGAAAGTCGTCGTGATTGGCAGTGGCGCTACCGCCATAACGCTGGTGCCCACCATGGCGGAGAAGGCGGCGCATGTGACCATGCTGCAGCGCTCACCCACCTACCTGATGCCGCTGCCATCGACGGACAAAGTGACCCTGGGTCTGCAGAAGGTCCTGCCGGAAAAGCTGGCGTACCGGCTGACCCGGGCACGCAACATTTCCATTTCCCGGTTGCTGTACCAGCGGTCGCGGAAGAGCCCCAGGGCCATGCGCCGGCTGTTCCTGTCGATCATCCGTCGGCAGCTGGACGGCAAGGCCGACATGCGCCACTTCACCCCCGATTACAATCCCTGGGACCAGCGGCTGTGTGTGGTCAAGGATGGCGATCTGTTCGATGCCATAAAATCGGGCAAAGCCTCCATTGCCACAGACCATATTGAACGGTTTACCGAGACCGGTATCCGGTTGAAGTCCGGGGAGACGCTGGAGGCGGACATCATCATTCCGGCTACGGGGCTGGAGATCCAGATGCTTGGCGGTATCAAGCCGCGGGTGGACGGCCAGGCCGTCGTCATGCGGGACAAGATCATCTACAAGAACGTGATGGTGGAGGGGATACCCAACGCAGCCATGATTTTCGGCTACACCAACATCTCCTGGACCCTGAAAGTCGACATTGCCGCCGAATACCTCTGCCGATTGCTCAACCTCATGGACAAGCGGGGCTATCGCTCGGTCGTGGCCCGGGATACCGGGGACAGCCGAGGCGAGGACACCATTCTTGGTTCGCTGAACTCCGGCTATATCAAACGGGCCGATGATCGACTGCCCCGGCAGGGCACCCACGGGCCCTGGAAATCCACCCAGAACTACCTGGAAGACGTGAAGACCCTTCGGTTCGAACCGATCGAGGACGGCTACCTGGAATTCGACGGGAAACGGACACGGGCCGGCGCAGAAGCGTCGGGGGGTTTTCTGCGGCCACTGCGATCAGCGCTGTTCGGTTCGTAAGACCCGATCATCCGCATAATGGCGGATAGCCTTGGCTACGTAGCTTCCTTATGATGGCGCGTCCATCATAAGGAAGTCGTCCTTGCATCGCCTACGTTCACTGCTCGCTTACATTGCTTTGCTGGCCGCCGTTCTCTCGCTGTTACCGGGAGCGGCGTACGCTGGTGCGCTTGCCGTGGCGCTCGCAGTCATCCTGGGCTGGGGCGATATGCGCCGTGTGCCGAAGGTGGTGTTTTCAGCGGCCCTGCTGGGACTGTTCTACGCCCTCATCCGCGACCCGGCCCTGATTGACGGTGCCGTGGCCAATGTGACCCGTCTGGCGGGTCTGATCCTGGCCGTCATGCTGCTGTCCCACGTCCTGGGACGTTCCGGCGATCTGCAGCGGATTTCGGCGAGTCTGTTTGGCGGGCGGCCCACGCCCCGATACCTGAGCCTTGCCTTTGGAACCGCGCTGGTGTCCATTCCCCTGAATTTTGGTTCGGTGGCGGTAGTGGGCAGCCTGGTGTCCGAGCGGATCCGCGCCGGGGGCGATTCTGCCGCCACCCGCAACGCGACCCGGGCGGTTCTGCGCGGCTTTGGCGTTGCCCCGACGTTTTCCCCGTTGTCTATCTCGGTGGTGCTGACACTGACCCTGCTTCCGGGGTTGGGGAGCCTTCAGTTGCTGTCGCTGGCCGTTCCCTTTGCGTTCCTGATGGTGCTGGCGGGACTGGTCTGGCGGGAGCCGGAATCCACCGGCGGTGATCCGGAGAGGCCGGCGGGAAAGGGACCCTGGTTGCGCTTCGGTGGCCTGATCCTGGCGATCTGTCTGGGGGTATTTGTCCTGAGTCACCGCTATGGCTTCAACTATGCCTATGCCGTCACTCTGAGCTGTCTTGCCGCGGTTCTGGGCGGGCGTGTACTGGCCTGGAGTCGGGGCAGCAACCCGCCGGTGGCCGATATGGCGCCGGTCAGCAACGAACTGGCGATTGTGGGCGGCTCTGCGTTTATCGGGGCTGTGATCAGCGGCGTGGTATTGGGGAATATTCACGGCGATACCCAGTTGCCGGTCTGGGGCTGGTCATTGCTGGCCGCTGCAGTGCCCTGGGTGTTCTTTGTCTCCGGCCTGGCCGGCATTAACCCGATCGTGATCGGCACGCTCGTCGGCGGGATCCTGGGCTCGGTCTGGCCATCGTCCGCGCTGGTTGGCCTGGGGCTGGCCATGGTGACCGGCTGGGGAATTACCGCCTTTGGGACCCCGTTTGCCGCCAACGCCCTGATCATGGAGCGGTTGACCGGCTACCGGGCGGTGGACGCCTCCTTTCGGTGGAGTTTCGGGCTATCGTTGTCCGGTCTGGCTTTCTCCAGCCTGATGACGGCGGCGCTCACCTTTGGTCTCGTCTGATCCCGGATGGCCCGGGGCCCTTGCATTACACAAATACCTATAGTGTTCCTGTACCGCCTCTGGTATGGTGCCTGCATCCTGCCTCTAGGGATTCCGCAGTTTCCGGCCACAGGCCGCCCTTGCGAACCATCCATACGACCTGTCAGAGGACGTCCCGCCGCTACCGGCGCGAGACTGTAGTCGTCATTTTTCCATGAATCATCATGGCTTCTGCCCGCATTCGCCGATCGACGGTGTTCGTGGAGGCAGATTCAATCAAGAGTTTATTCTATATGAGTTTTTCTTCACTCGGTTTGTCCGAGCAACTGGTCCGTGCCACCACCGACCAGGGTTATGAAACCCCGTCCCCCATTCAGGCCCAGGCTATTCCTGCCGTTCTTTCCGGAAAGGACGTTATGGCCGCGGCACAGACCGGCACCGGTAAGACCGCCGGTTTCACCCTGCCTTTGCTTCAGCGACTGGCCGAACAGCCGCGCACCGGTAAAGGCCCGCGGGCACTGATTCTGGCCCCGACCCGGGAGCTGGCCGCGCAGGTTCACGACAGCGTGGCCCTGTACAGCAAATACATGCCGACCCGCTCCGCCGTGGTGTTCGGGGGTGTGAAAATCAATCCGCAGATGATGAAGCTGCGCAAGGGACTGGATGTGCTGGTGGCGACACCGGGACGCCTGCTCGACCTGTACCAGCAGAACGCGGTTCGCTTCAACGAAGTGGAAATCCTGGTACTGGACGAAGCCGATCGGATGCTCGACATGGGCTTTATCCGCGACATCCGTAAGATCCTTGCGCTGTTGCCCGCGAAGCGCCAGAACCTGCTGTTCTCCGCCACTTTCTCCAATGACATCCGGAAGCTGACCCAGGGTCTGCTGAATGATCCGGTTCAGGTGGAAGTAGCGGCTCGTAATACCACTGCCGAAAAAGTGAAGCAGTCGGTCTATCCGGTAGACCAGAGCCAGAAAACCGCATTGCTGAGCAAGCTGGTCCGCGACAACAGCTGGGAGCAGGTGCTGGTATTCACCCGCACCAAGCACGGTGCCAATCGCCTGACCAAGAAGTTGGAGCAGGATGGCATCACCGCCGCAGCCATCCACGGTAACAAGTCCCAGGGCGCCCGCACCCGAGCGCTGGCCGAGTTCAAGCAGGGCGATATCCGGGTGCTGGTCGCAACCGACATCGCGGCCCGCGGCCTTGATATCAAGCAGCTGCCTCAGGTGGTGAATTTCGAACTGCCGAACGTGCCGGAAGACTACGTGCACCGGATCGGCCGTACCGGGCGTGCCGGTGAAAGTGGCCATGCGCTGTCGCTGGTCAGTGCCGATGAGGGCAAATTGCTGGCAGGCATTGAGAAGCTGATCAAGAAGCAGCTGCCACGCAAGGAAGTGGAAGGTTTCGAGCCGAAGAATAATCTGCCCCTGAAACCCAAAGCCAAGGCCGATCCGAGCAAGGCCCGAGGTCGCGGTGGCAACGGCGGCGGCAATGGCCGACCGGCTGGCAAACCCCGCAGTTTTGGCGCCAGACCCGGTGGTCGAAGCAGTGGCCGCAGCCAGGGGAGTGGCCAGCAGGGTCGGCGCCAAAGCGCCTGATCCCGGTTCCCGTCACACAACAATGCGGAGCTTTGGCTCCGCATTGTTGTTTCTGATGACCTGACTTGCAGGATCTGGTTGGATTAACATTCAGACCTGACAAGTGATCCGGATAGTCCCGAAACCAATGGATGCCAGTTCGCCCCTCAAGGATCAGCTCGGCCTGATCGCCCCGAAACGTTTGTTCACAGACCGGCTTTTTCTGTTGGCGCTGTTTTCCGGCTGTGTGCTGAGTCTTTTTATCGGGGCTCTGTTCGATGCCGGGGGCTGGCTCGATCGGGGCTGGATGCCGCTGTTGTCCCTGGTTCTCTGGGCCCCTGTGGTCGAGGAGCTGGCCTTTCGGGGTGTGGTACAGGGATATCTGTCCACCGGGATCTGGGGCAGGAGAACCATTGTCGGTCTTTCGGTCGCGAATATCGTGGCCGCCGTTCTGTTCACCGCATGGCACCTGGTCTATCGCACCGATCTGACGGCATGGCTGGTGTTCTTTCCCGCGCTGGTCTTTGGTTATTTCCGGGATCGTCACGGCTCTCTGGTGCCCTGCATGATCCTGCACGCGGCCTACAATGCCGCGCTCCTGCCTGGTGGATATCTGGCTTCCTGAATCACGACGGCCGGGAATCATCCGCGAAATATCCGCCCCGAAAGTCGAACACCCCGACGTCGGTATCGTCTCAGGTGCAGTAACCGGGATGAACAGGCATAAAAAAGCGGGGCCGGAGGCCCCGCACAGGAGAACGCACCCTCCGGCGACCCACAGACCAGGAGTCGCCGGATGGCACGGGGATCAGAATTTATAGGATACGCCGACCATGTAGACCCAGGGATCGATGGAAACATCGATAGTGCTCTGGTCCACAAAGGAATCATCAGCAGCATAGGCGTTGATGGTGGCGTCGGTGTCGATGTCCGCCCACCAGACCGCCGCATTGATGCCGACATTCTCGGTGACTGCGTAGTCCATGCCCAGTTCTGCGGCCAGACCCCAGCTGTCGTCCAGGTTGAGCTTGGTCCGGTCGATAGTGCCGACCGGGGTGTTCAAGTTGTTGTGTGCTACCGAATCGTAGGTATTGGTAAGCGTGCTGGTGGTTTTCTCGTCGAAGAAGTTGGTGTAATTCACACCCACACCGACGTAAGGCTGGAACTTGCTGCCGCTGGGCATCGGGAAGTACTGCAGGGTCACGGTCGGTGGCAGGTGCTTGGTTTCACCCAGCTTGCCGGCGCCACTCAGGGCACCGTCGCCCTTGATGTCGTGTTTGAACGGGGTTGCGCCCAGCACACCCACCGCAAACTGGTCGGTGATCATGTAGGTCAGGGTAATCCCGAGCTGGGTGTTGGAATCGACGCTTACTTTGGCGCCATCAATCTCGCCTACAGCGTCGGACTTCAGGTTGCCACTGGAGGAATCCGGATCCACCGTGACCACGCCCAGGCGCCCAATCAGATCACCTGCTTCATAAGCGTGAGCCATGGGTGCAGTCGCCATGACTGCCGCTGCCAGAATACCGAGTTTAATAGAGTAAGACATGGGCCATCTCCTTGATCAGAATCGTTGATGAACACAGGTTAATGATCGCGGGATGGACAAACTTGATATAAAACAATAAAGGCTGGCGGCCAGGCGGGCTTTAGTGGCCGGATTGACGCAACTCAAGAAATCGTGGGTTTTGCAGGGATTGAGCCGGAGTCTGGCCTAGCCCTTTTTCGCCTCGGGCAGGCTGTCTTCGGGCATGAAGACGTCGCGGATGCTCAGGGGCTGCCCGTCGGCATCACGGACCTGGACCATTTGTACCGGACGGCCGGTGGCGCGGTCTCTGAGATTCAGCGCCGGTTGTTCCGGAGCCGGATTCCACTTGTCGCCCCACTGGCGCAGCGCGATAACCACCGGAAACAGGTCCCGACCTTTTTCGGTCAGACGGTATTCAAAGCGGGAGCCGTGTTCCCCCACATCCACCTTCCGCAGGACGCCGTTGTCGACCAGGCGGCCGAGCCGATCACACAGGATATTCTTGGCGATGCCCAGTTCCTGCTGGAAATCCACGAACCGCCGGGTGCCATACATGGCGTGCAGCACAATCAACAGGGACCACCAGTCGCCGACCTCATTCAGGGCGCGGGCAACGGAGCAGCTGGAATCATCAAAACGTTTTCTGGCCATACCCGCCAGTGTACCGAATAGGGTTGCATCTTAAAACCAGATTTAATAAGGTTGCTTTAAGAAACCAAATTAGTGAGGTTGCACATTATCATGAGCATGAATCTTGGCCCGCTGTTCGAACCGTTTGAAACCCAGAACCTGAAGCTGCGCAACCGCGTGGCAATGGCACCCATGACGCGCAACTTCTCGCCCAACGGTGTTCCGGGGCAGGATGTGGTCGACTATTACCGTCGTCGTGCCGAGGCCGGCATCGGCCTGATCATTACCGAAGGTACGACGGTGAACCATCCTGCGGCCAGCGGATATCCCAATGTTCCGAGATTCCATGGCGATGACGCCCTTGCCGGCTGGAAAAAGGTCGTCGACGCGGTGCACGAGGCGGGTGGCGCCATCTTCCCTCAGCTCTGGCACGTCGGGGCCGTCCGCAAAGAAGGGGTCGAGCCCTACCCGGAAGTTCCCGGATACAGTCCGTCCGGACTGTTTGCCCCGGGCAAGCCCAACGGCAAGGCCATGACGCAGGACGACATCCAGGACGTGATCAAGGCGTTTGCCGATGCCGCCCAGGATGCCAAGGCGCTGGGATTTGACGGGGTTGAGATTCACGGTGCCCACGGCTACCTGCTCGACCAGTTCCTCTGGGAGGGCACCAACCAGCGTGACGACGAATACGGTGGCAGCATGGAAAAGCGGTTGCGGTTCGTGGTGGAAATTGTGGAAGAAGTCCGCCATCGCGTTGGCCCGGATTTTCCGGTGATGCTGCGTTTTTCCCAGTGGAAGCAACAGGACTACGAAGCGAAGCTGGTGCACAGCCCCGAGGAGCTGGATCGCTTTCTTCAGCCCCTGGTTGAAGCTGGAGTGGACATTTTCCACGCTTCCACCCGCCGATTCTGGGAGCCGGAGTTTGAGGGTTCCAACCTGAACCTTGCAGGCTGGACCCAGAAGCTGACGGGCGTCCCCACCATGTCGGTGGGCAGCGTCGGCCTGACCGAGGACTTCATCAGCGGCACCTTTGCCAGCAAGAAAGAAGCCGTGGAGAAAGCCGGTATCGACGAACTGGTGGAGCGCATGAACAACCACGAATTCGAGCTGATCGCCGTTGGCCGGGCCCTGCTCCAGGATCCGGAATGGCTGGTCAAGGTCAAAGAGGGCCGGCTGGAAGAAGTGGAAGCCTTCGCCAAGAAATCCCTCGCCAAGCTTTACTGATCGACCCTTCGATCGTACCCCTGCCGCAGCGCCGCGAGGCCTGCGGCTTTTTTTTGCCTGTGCGGTCGCCGGGGAATCTGTCGGGTTCGTAATCGCGTCTTCGTATTCAGCGACTATCATGAAGGAAATTGTCAGCCACAGGGAGTTTGTCATGGTCGCTGCCCGTTCCTTGAAAACCACCGTACTCGCCATCCTGATTGCCGTTCTTGCCGGTTGTGCCACGGTTGGTCGGGACTTTCCGACTCACAATGTGGACCAGATCCGCATTGGGGAAACCACCCGCGCCGAGATCCAGACGATGTTCGGTGAGCCCTGGCGCACCGGGGTAGAGGATGGCAAGCGCACCTGGACCTACGGCAAATATCGCTGGTCCGCGTTCGGTGATGCCGAGACCACCGATCTGGTGGTGCGCTTCAACCCGGACGGCACAGTGTCCTCCTACGTGTTCAACACGACGGAATAACCGGTTCCGGAGGCGCGGATGCCACGCAACGGGATTGTACTGACCGGAGGAGGGGCCCGGGCTGCCTATCAGGTGGGCGTCCTTCGGGCCATCGCCGATATGTACCCGGACTGGGAGCATCCGTTCCGGGTGATCGTCGGCACCTCCGCCGGTGCCATCAATGCAATGGCCATTGCCGGCAGCCGTGGTCGCTTCCGTCACAGCATTGATCACCTCGAGAACGTGTGGTCGGGCCTGACCATGGATCAGGTCTTCCGGGCCGACCCGTTCAGCATGGTGCGCAATGTCACGAGCATTGCCCGGCGTATGCTGGCCCGCCCGTCGGAGGGTGGGCCGGTGTCTTTCCTGGACAACCGGCCCCTGAGAAAGCTGCTCGAGGAACAGATCGATTTTGAACGGGTTCGGGATACCCTCTCGGCCGGGCACATTGACGCCGTCGGATTGAATGCCTGCGGTTATGCCTCGGGACAGAACGTCTGCTTTTTCCAGGGACGGCCGGACCTGGAGGGCTGGAGCCAGGGCCAGCGCGCCGGCACCCGGACGGAATTGACGATCGATCACATTCTGGCGTCATCCGCCATCCCGACCCTGTTCCGACCGGTGGCCATTAACCGTGAGTATTTCGGTGACGGTGTTACCCGACAGATGGCCCACATCAGCCCCGCACTCAGGCTGGGTGCAAGCAAAGTGCTGGTGATCGGGGTAAGCGCCAACGCCATGTGCCCGCCGAAACGGCATCACCAGCAGGAAACCCCCTCACTCAGCCAGATCCTGGCGCAGGTGTTCAATGGTATGTTCCTCGATACCCTGGAATACGACATCGAACACTCCCGAATGATCAATCAGTTGCTTGCCCTGATTCCGGAAGAACGCTTGAAGGAAGCCAATCTGGATCTTCATCCCGTCGACATTCTGGAAATCTCCCCATCGGAGCCCCTCGACGAGCTGGCCGCGCCTCACATGGGCGCTTTGCCGCCCCTGGTTCGAACCCTCACCGGGGAGGCCGAATCGGTGGCGGATGGCGGTGCCAACCTGGCGAGCTACCTCCTGTTCGATAGCCAGTTTTGCAAGAAGCTGATGGAGCTGGGTTACCGCGATGGCCAGGCCCACGCGAACCAGGTCCAGCGGTTTTTTAATTCGGACTGATTACCGGCTAACCGGGGAGGACTCCCGGGCGATCGTCTCCAGGGTACTGCTGGAAACATGATCGACCATCGCGCCCCGGAACTGTCGGTTAATGAACCGTTCCGTCTCCCGCTGGATGCGCTCGCGCTGATCCGGCTTCTCCAGATAGTCCATAGCCCGGAACAGGATATAGCGAATGGTCATGTGTGAAATTTCATGGATGGTATCACGGTCGACTCCGGCCACCAGATCGCGCTCGATGATGTCCTCCGCCATCTCCCGGGCACTGGCATTCAACTGCGCTTCCAGTGCCTGGCGCAGGACGGGGGAGGGGCCATGGAGTTCCCGTACGGCAACGGTGGTGGCCGCGGGGTTGGACAGGAAATAGTGATAGACGAATGCCACCGTATCGTGAGATGCCTGCTCTGACGATTCAGCCATCCGCCGCAACTCCCGCACTCCGGTTTTCATGTCCTCGGCAATATAGCCAAGCACCTGCAACCCGAATTCGTCCAGGTTACTGAAATGCCGATAGAACGTATTCGGGTTCAGCCCGGCTTCCCGAGCCAGCTCGCGGAGGCCCAGCGACGTCAGGCTTCGGGTTTCGGTGATCAGGCGCAGGGCGGCCTGGATCAGTTTCAGTTTTCCGCCGGTCAGGATTTCCATTGTGTCCTCTCAGTTTGGAGAAAGGCCGGATGGTGCAGCCACTTCACAGACACGCTGCGAGTACATCCATGTACGCTTGTTTCAGGCCGTCCATGGCCTTCAACAGTCTGTGAAGTGGCTGCACCATCCGGCCCCGGGCATTGTTCTTCGTGCGCTGACCATGCTTGTGGCTGGTTGGAGGGAGGCTTTCCGAAACTGTGCGGAGCCATGGATGGCGGAGCCCAAGCGCCACAGGGATGTGCCGCAAGGAGCGTGTTTCGGAAAGCCTCCCTCCAACCTGCCGACCCCCCGAAATTGAGGCGCAATGGGGACAACCATCTGTCAGCTAAGGCCATAAGGGCATTGTTTGTGGGCGTAATGTATACGGCTGTCTACCTGCTGTTGTATACATGTGTCTACCGGTCATGATGACCGCCCGGACAATAACAGGCAAGGCCATGCAGGCCAGCGCAGGAGAGCAGCAATGACACAGAACGCACAGATCGCCATCATCGGCACCGGATTCTCCGGTCTCGGCATGGGCATCAAACTCAAGGAAGCCGGCTTCCATGATTTCGTCATTCTCGAGCAGAGTGACGACATCGGCGGTACCTGGCACGAAAATCATTACCCCGGCTGTGCCTGTGACGTCCAGTCTGCCCTCTACTCCTTCTCCTTCGAACAGAACCCGAACTGGAGCCGGATGTTTGCCACCCAGCCCGAAATCAAGGCCTACCTCAAAGGCTGCGCCGAAAAGTATGGCCTGATGAAGCACATCGGACTCAACACCCATCTCACCGGAGCCCGCTGGGACGAAAAAGCCGGTATCTGGACCCTCGAAACCTCCGACAGTCCGGCGCTCTGGGACTACATGAAGAAAAAAGGGCTGAAACCGGGTGATGAGCTGGACCACACGGATCCGGCGTTGCCGCCCCTGAACAAACTCCGGGCCAACGTGCTGGTATCCGGCATGGGCGGGCTCAGCACTCCGGCCTATCCCGACATCAAGGGTGTTGAGAGCTTTGCCGGCACCAGTTTCCATTCCCAGGACTGGGACCACGAGTACGATTTCCGGGGAAAGCGCGTTGCCGTGATCGGAACCGGGGCTTCTGCCATCCAGTTTGTGCCCGAAGTGGCGAAAGAGGCGGCCCACCTGGACCTGTACCAGCGCACACCGCCCTGGATCATGCCCAAGCCGGACCGGGAAATCCGGCCGGTCGAGAAACTGATGTTCCGGAAAGTCCCCCAGACCCTCAACGCCTTCCGCCAGAGCATCTACTGGATGCTTGAAGGCCGCGTACTCGGTTTTGTCGGCAACCCGCGTATTCTCAAGCTGGGTGAGTTGCAGGCGAGGCGCCACATCCGCAGCCAGATCCGCGATAAGGCCCTGCGGAAGAAGGTGACGCCGGATTTCCATTTTGGCTGCAAGCGGGTCCTGATCTCCAATAACTACTACCCGGCGCTGGATCAGGATCACGTCGACGTCCTGACCGACGGCATCCGGGAAGTGAAAGGCAATGTCATTGTTGATAACAACGGCGTGGAGCGGACCGTGGATTGCATCATCTACGGCACCGGCTTCAAGGCCCAGGAGCCGATTCCGCGGGGCATGATTTTCGGTCGCGGCGGGCAGGATCTGCTGGACGCCTGGCGAGAGGGTGCCGAAGCCTACAAGGGCACCACCGTCGCCGGGTTCCCCAATTTCTTCATGTTGATGGGGCCGAACACCGGTCTGGGGCATAGCTCGATGGTGTACATGATCGAATCCCAGGTGCAGTACGTCCTGGATGCACTCCGGAAAATGCAGCACCGGGGCTGGAACAGCGTGGAAGTGAAACAGGACGCCTTCAGCCGTTATAACGCCTCCATTCACGCCAAGCTGGGAGACTCGGTCTGGCAGACGGGTTGCAAGAGCTGGTATGTGAACGAGAACGGCAAGAACACCACCCTGTGGCCGGGCTTCACCTGGCAGTTCCGCCAGCAGACGCGTCGATTTGACGCAGCCAGCTATCACTGCGAGCAGCAGGCCGTGCCATCGGCATCGGAACCGGCAGTGGCGTAACCGAAGAGGGGTAGAACGCGGGTACGTAAAAGGCGCAGAAGCGGGCGTTAAGTTTGCTTTAAGGTTGTGCAGGCAATATTCTCACCGCAATCTTTCTGTAGTGTCTTGGTAATAGTATGGCGTTAAACTCCTCAGGTTCTTTCCCGTCTCCCAAAGGAGGCGGGACCTTTTCATGGTTGCAGTTCAAACCCCACTGGCTGGTCCTGATTTGCGCAGTGGTGTTCACGGCTTTTTACAATGCGCCGTTCTACAAAGCGATCGAAGAGTATGTGGGCTTTGGCCAGCCGTTGCTCATGGTCAAGCTGGCGTTCCTTCTGCTGCTGGTTAACCACCTTCTGATCAGTCTGTTTTCCTTCCGGTTTGCCCTCAAACCCATGCTGGTGTTTCTGTTCTTTGCAGCGGCATTCAGCAGTTACTTCATGAATGCCTACGGCACGCTGATCGACAAGCACATGTTGCAGAATGCCATGGAGACGGACGTCAACGAGGTCCGGGGGCTCCTGAGCGTCAGCCTGTTGATTCACACCCTGATTTTCTTTGTGGTGCCGGTGGCGATCCTGTATTTCGTGCGGATCCAGTGGCCCCCCGGGTTCCGGAAAATCACCCACTGGCTGCTGCCCATCGTGGCGGACATTGCGCTCGTTCTGCTGCTTGCCCTGACCAGTTACGATGAAATGGCCTCCACCTTCCGGAATCACCGGGACATCAAGGACATGGTGGTACCGGTCAGCAGTGTGTCGGCCCTGGTCTCGGTGGGCAACAAGGCCGTTGCCGCCCAGTTCCCGGTGGAATATCAGCACAAGGGAATGGATGCGCAGATGAGCCCGGCGCCTTCAGAGCGCGACAAGCCGAACCTGGTGGTCTTTGTGTTGGGAGAGACCGCCCGGGCCGATCACTTCACTCTGAACGGGTATGAGCGGGATACCACGCCGCGTCTGAATGCGCTGGCGGCCGAACCGGACTCCAATCTGGTCAACTTCCCGAAGGTCTCTTCGTGCGGTACTGCCACGGCTTTCTCGGTGCCCTGTATGTTCTCCTGGGTCACCCGGTCCAACTACGATGAATCGGTGGCCAAGAACAGCGACAACCTGCTGGATATCATGGTCCGGGCGGGCATCGACGCCGACTGGCTGGACAACCAGTCCGGCTGCAAGGACATGTGCAAGCGCATTCCGACCAGCAAGCCCGAGGATCCTGCCCTGTGCAAGGGCGAGTATTGTGAGGACCTGGTGCTCATCAAGGGCGCCCGGAAGGTGATCGACAAGAACGGGAAAAACGACCAGTTCCTGGTGCTGCACCAGCTGGGCAGCCACGGCCCGGAGTACTACAAGCGCAGCAAGCCGGATCAGAAAGCGTTTCTGCCCGAATGTGAAAGCAACGAACTGCAGAGTTGCGACCAGCAGGCGATCATCAATGCCTACGACAACAGCATCCGGGTGACCGACGACATGCTGGGCCAGACGGTGGACATGTTGAAATCCCTGTCATCGCAGTACAACACGGCCCTGGTCTACGTGTCGGATCATGGGGAATCCCTCGGGGATAACGGCATTTACCTCCACGGCATTCCCTACATCGTGGCGCCGGAAGAACAGATCCACGTGCCCATGGTGATGTGGCTGTCCGACGGTTTCCAGAAGGCCAACCATATCGATATGGCCTGCCTGGCCAAAGAGGCTCAGCAGCCCGCCAGCCACGACAATCTGTTCTCGTCACTGCTGGCGATGATGAACGTTCAGACCAAGATGATTCAGCCGGACCTCAATCTGTTCTCGGATTGCCGGTCGGGCTGATCCTGCCTTTGGTTCCAAACCGGGCAGATCACATCTGCCCGGTTTCCTCGAAACGCTGATGCCAGCTCAGGGCCTCGCAGAGCAGGTGCGGGGTGTGCATGCCGCGACCGCTGGCACAGGCACGGTCGAAATAATCCCGCAGCCTTGGCCGGAAATCCGGATGGGCGCAGTTCTCGATAATGCTCAGGGCCCGCTGCCTCGGTGCCAGTCCCCGAAGATCCGCCAGCCCCTGTTCGGTCACCACAATTTGCACGTCGTGTTCGGTGTGATCCACGTGGGATACCATCGGGACGATGGTGGAGATGGCACCGCCTTTCGCCGTTGATGGCGTCATGAATACCGACAGATAGCCGTTGCGTGCGAAATCCCCCGATCCACCAATCCCGTTCATGATGCGGCTGCCCATCAGGTGGGTAGAGTTCACGTTGCCGTAGATGTCCGCCTCGATCATCCCGTTCATGGCAATGATGCCCAGGCGCCGGATCACTTCCGGATGATTGCTGATTTCCTGGGTGCGCAGGAGGATGCGTTCCCGGTAGAAATCGATGTTGTCTGTCAGCTCACGGTTGGCTTCGGGACTCAGGGAGAGTGCCGTGGCCGAGGCCATGCGCAGTTTGCCCGACCGCAGCATGGCCATCATGCCGTCCTGAAGCACTTCGGTGTAGGCGGTCAGGTTGCTGAACGGGCCTTCGTTCAGGCCGGCGAGGACCGCGTTGGCGATGTTACCGACGCCGGATTGCAGCGGCAGCAGGTTTTCTGGTAACCGCTTCTTCTCCACTTCCATCTCGAAGAAGGCCAGCAGGTGGCGGGCGATGGCGTTCGACGTCTCGTCCGGCTCGCTGAATCGTGAACACCGGTCCGGTGCGTTGGTCTCGACCACGGCGATGATCTTTTCCGGCGGGCACAACAGGTATTTCTCCCCGATCCGGTCGTCCGGTTGGGTCATCTCGATGGGCTTCCGTCGCGGTGGCAGGGCCGTTCCGTAATAGACATCGTGCATGCCTTCCAGTCCGGCACTCTGGCCGTGGTTGACCTCCAGGATCACCTTGTCGGCCTGGTCGATCCAGGTCTTGTTGTTGCCGATGGAAGACGAGGGGATCAGCTTGCCGTCCTCGGTGATGCCGGCTACCTCGATCACGGCAATGTCCAGTTCACCAAAAAAGCCCGACCAGGCATGCTGGGCGACGTGGGACAGGTGAATGTCGATGTACGACATCCGGCCCTCGTTGATCTTCTGGCGGCACACCGGATCGCTCTGGTAGGGCAGTCGCATTTCGATGCCGTCCACCTCCGCCAGGGCGCCGTCCAGTTCCGGTGCCGTTGAGGCACCGGTCCACACGCTGATGCGATAGTTCTCGCCGCGCTCCCGGCGTTCCCGGATATGCGCCGCCAGCGCCTGCGGAACGGCCTTGGGATAACCGGCCCCGGTAAACCCGCTCATGCCCACATTGGCCCCGGAGGGGATCAGCGCGGCGGCTTCCTCGGCAGGCATCAGGCGCTCTCGCAGTCGGGAACAGTGGATTCGGGAGGCTTCGGTCATAACGGCTCCAGCAGAGAAACAGTGGGACAAAAATTTGGGATGGTAATACTACGATATGAATAGGTAGTGTTCCCTAATACTTAAGGCGAAGTGGCAGGTTATAGGTTCTGTTGCGTACGGACGTTGGCCGCGCCAACGGCTATGCTTACGGTTTTTTCTGGCCCGGATTTCCTCGATGTTTGAGACCTTCTTCAGCACCTACCTGAGCAGCACCATCCGTTTCCTGTTTCTGCTGGCGCCGTTCTTCGTAGTCACCATGTTCCTGGCGCTGACCCGGGGGCTGCCGGCTGCGGAAAAGTCCTCGATAATTCGTCGCGCCATCGTGTCCGCGTTTGTCCTGGGCCTGATCCTCTTCTTTGCCGGGCCGCTCCTGTTCGACGCCATCGGCATTACCCTAAATTCCTTCCGCATTGGCGCCGGATCCCTGCTGTTCCTGACGGCCATCAGTCTGGTGAACAGCGGCACCCGGAGCCATGCAACGGGTCTTCCCGAGGAAGATCGCGATGACATCGCGGTGGTGCCCCTGGCCATTCCGGTGATGATCGGCCCTGCCACCATTGGTGCCATTATGGTCTACGGCGCGGAGTTGAAAACCGTGCCCGATGTGACCGGTGGCCTGTTGGGGCTGGTGTCCGGGTTGCTGATCCTGGCGGTGCTCCTGCACCTGTCCGGGTACCTGGAGAAGGTGCTTGGCAAGACCGGGCTGAACATCATGTCCAAGATCAGTGGCCTGATCCTGTCGGCAATGGCGGCGGAAATTGTGCTGACCGGCATCGCCGGCTTCGTTGCCGCCACCGAGGCTGCCTCGTTATAGTGTCTCACTGCATTTGTATTCCGGTGATTCGTTATGTCCGTCAATACCGTTGAGCATAACCGGGCCCGTTTCGATTTCGAGGGCGTCGACGCCATCTGGCTGTTCGGTTATGGCTCGTTGATCTACAAGGTGGATTTTCCCTTTCTGGAGCAGCGTCCGGCGTCGATCCGGGGCTGGGTCCGCCGTTTCTGGCAGGCCTCCCATGACCACCGCGGGACGCCCGAGGCGCCCGGCCGGGTGGTGACCCTGGTGCAACAACCGGGGGCCGTCTGCCGAGGCATGGCCTATCGCGTATCCCCCAGCGTGTTCGAACATCTGGATGTCCGTGAGAAGAACGGATACCTGAGATTCTCCACGCCCATGACCTTCGACGATGGCAGTGAAGCCGAAGGACTGGTCTACATCGCCACCGAGGACAACGAGGCGTTTCTCGGAGACGCACCGGAGGCGGACATTGCCCGCCAGATTGCCTCAGCGCACGGGCCCAGCGGCCCCAATGCCGACTACCTGCTGCGCCTCGCCGACTCGCTCAGGGCGCTCGGGGATGAGTGCCCACACACCTTCGCCATCGAGTCTCACCTTCGATCCGTCGTTACTGAAGACGCTTAAACGTCAAGCGAGCCCGGGTTTCCGTAAAGCTTTTGCAAAGCCCGCCCGGGCCCGCTGACATTTCCCCGCCGTTCGATACCCTGAACTCAGTGCCGTCGGAAAACCTGTCCGGCGGATCCATCCAGTCTCTGAGACAGACGGGAGAACAGCCATGAAACGATTCATTCTGAGCGGTATTGCGGTACTGGCCATCGGCTTGTCGACGGGCGCCCAGGCGGGCGGTTTCGTTCGTCCACCGGGGCTTGACCGTCAGGCCGACCACGGCCATGAAAAGCATGGCATGCAGGCCCATTATCGAAAGGAGCGCCACGAACGTCACCGTGACCATGATCGTGATCGCTATCGGGAGGACAGGCATCACCGTGGGTATGCGCATGACCGACATCACCACAAGCACCACTACAAGGATCGCCATCATCATCGGCGTCATCATCACGACCGACACCGGACCAGTTACCGGGTGACCTTCCGGTACGATAACCACATACCCCCGGAGTATCGGGTCGCGCGGATCATTCTCGACAGTCGGGCATTGATCGAGGGGTCACATCGCTGAAGTGGGCAGGGGCGCTCGCCGGTTGCCCGGGCGGGCGCTCTGTACAGATTTCAAATGATTACATGGAAAGGCTGTGAGTAGTGGTCTAACCTATTGTTTTATATATTTATGGGCGGTGTGGAAATTGATTCAGGAGCCGTAATAACGAAGCGGCCAAAGTTCTGCAATCCTGAAGCGCTCTGTCTAATTGCTGTTATGAGTCGATGATACCAAGGTGAAACTATCAAAAATGGCAAAAAGCCGTGCCATATTCTGGGTTGCTCACTCGCTCACCCTCCTGGGAGTCATTGCTTTCATCGTAGTTCTGACCAGCAAAGTTTCCTCTGGGGATGGAACCCAGCAATATCTATCGATGGCAGGCATCAAAGTTAGTTATATCGGAGCGTTGGCTCTGTTTTGCGTGATTCCATTATTCGTCATTGTCCTGTTCGTTCTCGATTATCTTGGCAATCGGGATTACCGAGACTTCCAGAAAAAGTACAAGATCGAGGACAAAGAAGGGGACTAAGCATGGGTAGCCAGAACTCAACAGCTCATAACAATGTGGTCAACGGGACGCCAACTACGCTGCGCTTCGTTGCCGCCCATTACCACCGGCGTTAGGAATCGTATGGAAAGCTGGGAAAAGTTCCTAAATCCGAAAGAGCTTCGTGGCAGTTTGCTTGGTACATCCATGTATATAGCTGCATACGAGATTTGCAGAGAGAGCATCATAGATAAACTGCGGTCTTTCTACTCTGATTATTGGGACAAAGACGGGGCTCATCCCGGTTCAGACTACGAGTCAAAGGTGTTGGCACTGGCCAAAAGCCCCCTCCAAGCGACTTTGCTATGGTTTCAAGATAGAGGCGCTATTTCAGAAACAGATTTAGAGACGTTCTCAACGGCTCGTAAACTTCGAAACGAAATCGCACACGATCTCCCTGATTTCTTATCCAGTCGGGTTCTACCCCGTTTCCACGGACGGTTTTAAAACGGCGAACAGCTTCCTGTCCTGAGCAGCAACTCTACGTCGCATCCTGGGATTATGGAACCGCTCAATGTAATCGAAGACATCAGCTCGTGCTTCATTCTGAGTTCGGTAGCGCCGGTGGTGAATTCGCTCCCGCTTGAGCATTCCGAAGAATCCCTCGCAGGCAGCGTTATCGCCACAGTGGCCGACCGCACTCATGCTGCTCACCAGACGGTTGCCGCCGAGATATCGCTGGTAGTCACCACTGGTAAATTGACTGCCTCGATCTGAATGCAATATCACCGGGACTTTTCCCTGGCGCTGCCAAACGGCCATCTCAACCGCTCTGATCACCATATGCCGATCCTGCCGGTGATGCATGGACCAACCAACGATCAGCTTGCTGTAAAGGTCGAGAACCACGCATAGAAAGAGCTTTCCTTCCTGCGTGGGTATCTCCGTAATATCCGTCACCCACTTGGTGTCTGGCTCCAGAGCGGAGAAATTTCGCTCCAGATGATTCCGGATTCCCGGTGGCCGATGAGATCGACGTCCCAAGCGTCCGCGCTTCTTGCGTGGCCAACCCTGAATGCCGTGTTTGGCCATCAACCGAGCAACACGGTTCAGACTGGTTGACGTGCCTTCGGCAACCAGGTCCTCGTGCATTCGGGGTGAGCCAATCATGCCACCGCTGTCGTCATGAATCTCTCTGATGCGTGACAGCAAGTGCTGATTCGCCTTTGCCCTGGCGGACTCAGGGCGAGATACCCAAGCGTAATAACCGCTGGCCGACACCTTCAGGCATCGGCACATAAGACGTATTGGGAAATGACTGCGACAACGTTGAATCGCCTGATACCTCAGGACGACTCCTTTGCGAAGAACACTGCCGCTTCGCGCAAAAAATCACGCTCCTTCTTCACTCGGGCCAACTCTCGCTTGAGGCGGGCAACCTCCTCGTCTCGGGGAGAACCAGAGCCCTTGAAGGCCTTGTCTGTCTCCTCATCCGCTTCTCTGCGCCAACGAGACAACAGGTTGGGATTAATGCCGATTTCCAAGGCTACCTGGCGACAACTCACACCAGGTTGACGGGTTAAAGCGATGGCTTCGCGTTTGAACTCTGGGCTATATTTTCTGCGTCTGGACATGAACACTCCTTTGGCACAGTGTGCCTCTTTTTAGGAATGTCCGCAGTAACGGGGTAGAACCCAAACATGGATGTCAGGGGTTTGAACCAGGGAGCCTGCCATTGCGGGAGCGTTCGATTTGAGATTGAGCTTACCAATGGCTTCGAGGATCTGAATCGCTGCAATTGCTCAATGTGTTCACGCCGAGGAGCGGTCGTAACGTCGGTCCCGTTGTCAGCTTTTAAGGTCGTACAGGGCGAGGAAAATCTGAGCCTTTATCAGTTCGGCACCAAGACCGCTGAGCACTACTTCTGCTCTATTTGTGGGATATACACGCACCACAGAAGGCGCTCGAACCCAAATCAGTTTTCTGTCAACGTGGCCTGCATCAAAGGTGTAGATCCATTTGAACTCGGCACGATTCCCACCATTGATGGTATGAATCACTCCTGCGACCGCAGCGATAGAAAAAGCCGACTCTAGCAAATCTCTGCGGCAACCAATGATGCGTGACCGTCCTTGGTGATCAGTCCCTTCTTGATAGTCGTTGTTCTGAGGCCTCAACTATTCGCCGGATAAGGCCGAAGCCCTCTTTGGCTCCGCTGGCAAGAATGCAATCCCACCATGATCAGCGGCACCACAATCATTGCGCTGCCCACGGCGAACCAGAGATCGGGCATCTCATTGAAACCGATCCAGCCAATCAGCACCGCCCAGATCAGACCGGTGTATTCGGCACTGGTGACCTGGTTGGCGTCCACTTGCTGATAGGCCAGCAGCACGGTGATGTTGTAGCCGAGAATGAATAAGGCGGAACCGGTGGCACTCAGCAGTATTCCGGGCGACCACTCGGCCCCTTCCCAGAGTGCCAGGGCACCGGCGGCCGGCAGGATCAGCAGGTAATTGAGAAACAGCTTGTGAACCGTGGACTGCTGTTTCGGCAGTTTCCGGACCATGACCGCATTGATTGCCAGTGCCAGTGCTGACCCGAGGGCGGCGATGGCGGCCCAGTTGAATTCCACAGGGCGCAGGATGACCACGATGCCCGTGAAACCGCTGAAGACGGCCAGCACGCTCAGGGGCGTCAGCCGCTCCCGGAAAATCACGGCCGAAAGCACCATCACCAGAATCGGTGCGCCGTAGAAGAGCGCGTTGGCAGTCGCCAGCGGCAGATTGCTCAGAGCTACGACCATGCACAGGATGCCGGCCAGATGAATATGGGCCCGGAGCGTGTGGATCTTCAGTCCGCTGAACAGCTGCCCCCGGTTCAGTTGACCGGCGAGCGGCAGTAGAAAGGCCAGCGTGAGTACGCAACGGAGGAAGGCGAACTGAAAGATCGGTGCGCCGGGTTCCAGGAGTTTGATGAACACGTCGGAGGCGATGGCCATGGCGTTGCCGATGACCAGCAGAAGAATGGCGCTGTTGACGGTTTTGCCTGACATTCTGCGTTTACCTCCCTATGGACTGTTCACCAATGAGTAAGAGCCGGTCGGGCAACCCGCTTCCGAAAACCGCTGTGAATACGTCCCTGTACGCTTGCTCTCCGCCTTCCCTGGCTCCGAGCATTTTCGGAAGCGGGTTGCCCGACCGTCTCCCCGAATCTGGAATTGAAGTCTAGGCCCTTGCTAATATCCGATAAAATGATGAATATTCCATAGCTATTAGAAAATTCGATAAATGAAACTTCCTCCCCTGAAAGCGCTTCCCGTATTCGAGGCCGTGGCCCGGCTCGAGAGCTTTTCGCTCGCCGCGGAAGAGCTGGCCATCACCCAGAGTGCGGTCAGTCACCAGATCAAACAGCTGGAAACCTACCTGGGCGAACGGCTGTTCTGGCGCTCAGGCCGCCGGGTGACGCTGACCGACGAAGGCCGACAGTACTTCGATGCCATCGGGTCGGCCCTGTTACAGATCGAGCGGGCCAGTGAGCAGTTGTTGGGCCGGGAGAGTTCCCGATTGCGGTTGTCGGTGTTCAGTTCCTTCGCCGTTCGATGGCTGGTGCCCCGGTTGCCGGATCTGCAACGTCTGCACCCGCAGCTGGAGCTGTCGCTGGAGATGAGCAGCGAGAGTCCGGTTTTGTCGGACCGGGTGGCGGACTGCTTTATCACCATCCACAGGGACTCACCGGCCTACAGTTACGAGTTGCTCTATGTGGAGCGTCTTTTTCCCGTTTGCAGTCAGGACTACTGGCAGAAAATGCGGCGTGAGCTGGATCTGGAAGCTGTTGAGGGTGTTCGGTTGGCGCCGGAGGATCTGGCGCGATTCCCGTTGTTGTCCACTCACAGCATCTTCGAAAGGGCTTCCGGTGACTGGGAGGCCTGGTTCAGGGACGTGGACCAGGGTATTCCGCCCACGGCGCGGGTGCAGCATTTCAGTCATATGCTGCTGGCGCTCGAAGCAGCCCGTTTCCATCAGGGAATCGCCCTGACCAACGATTATATGCTTAGTACCCGCAAGGACTCGGAGGATTTCGTGCGCTTGCCCTGTCACGCAGTGATGACCGGAGACCGGTTCTACTTCGCCTGGAAGACCAGTCGGCGGAAGGAGCCGGGGCTTCAGGTGCTGCGTCGGTGGCTGGTGGATGAGGCGATTCGGGGTGGTCTGAGGAGTGACGCCCAGGGTATCTGAGTGGCTGGCCTGTCAGGATTGTAAGGAACGGAAGGCGCCTGAGCGGCGTCAGGTAAGTACGTTGATAAAATCTGTCTGATCGGAGATTCGATATGAAGCTGTTGTTGAAATCCGCAGTGTTGGTGGGGGCACTTTTGCCGATGGTTGCGTTGGCGGGGTCACCCCAAGACGGAGGTCTGCCGCCGGGACTTCAGAAAAAGGTGGAACGAGGCGAGTCGCTGCCACCGGGTTGGCAGAAGAAGCTCGATTACCACCGGGGCGATCATCTGGACCGGGAGTTGCTGGATTACGGTCGGGTCTATGACATTGACGGTCGTCGCCAGCGTGTTGAAATCGAGGATCGGGTTTACACGATCATCAAGGATACCCGGGAAATCGTCGATATCCTGAACGGCCGTAGCTGAGGTTTTGGCAGGGTGCGGCGCTCAAGCGGTCGCACCCTGCCGGTCCCCGCCTTTATTCCTTCGCTGGCCGCTCCACCACTTTGCGTTTGCCTTTGGCACAACGGGACAGGGCCTTGAGTCCGTCGCCGTCGAAGGCGTCGACGCGGATCACGTCGTACAGGGCGGTCAGCGCCTCCTCCAGTTTGTCGCATTCGTCTTCCTTGACCACGCCCTGCTCGCAGGCCCAGTCCACCAGTTCCTTGCGCTGGTGGCCCATCAGCAGCGCGATGGCGTCCAGCTCGTCTTCGTCCCGGTTGCGGATGGCGTCGTGCAGGCGGCTGCGCATACCGGCGGTCTCATTGGCCAGCTGATAGGCGTTCAGGACCCGGCCCAGCGGATCGTCCGGATCCGTGTTCAGGTAGACGCCACGGCTCACGCGCATCCGCACGGGCGTGTCGTCCACAATGGAGCGGGCGACCCGGGTACCCAGCTTGTCATCCGGTCCGTTGAGGCCGGTGGCTCCCAGCGGGAAGACCAGCAGGCGAAGCGGCCAGCGTAACGGTTTCACCGGGAAATTGATGATCGCCGAGCGCATGGACTGCTGCAGGTCCCTGAGGCAGGTCTGCAGGCACCAGTCCACCAGTGGCCGCTGATCCTGCGGATAGCCTTCTTCGTGCCACTGCTTGATCACAGCGGTGGCGTAGTAGAGTTGCACCAGACAGTCCGCCATGCGTCCGGACAGGCGCTGACGGGCCTTCAGGCCGCCGCCCACGGTGAGCAGGGTGACGTCGGTCATCAGTGCGAAAGCTGCGGAGAACCGGGCCAACTGCCGGTAGTACCGCTTGATGTTGCCCTGCCGGGGTACGGATTCCAGGAAACCACCCGACAGCCCCAGCAAGAGGGCCCGAAGGGCATTTCGGGTGGTGTGGGCGATGTGCCGGTAGAAAATGCCGTCGAACTTCTTCGCCGCCTGATCCTCGTCCTCCATGCCGGCGGCTTCGATCTCCTCGACGATGAAGGGATGGCAGCGTATGGCTCCCTGACCGAAGATCATCAGGCTGCGGGTGAGGATGTTGGCGCCTTCCACGGTAATCCCGATAGGCACGGCCTGGTAGGCACGGGCCAGGAAGTTGCGGGGGCCGGTAATCACGCCCCGGCCGGCGACCACGTCCATGGCGTGGTTGATCACTTCGCGCATCAGGTCCGTGTTGCGGTATTTGAGCACCGCCGAGGGAACGGCCGGACGAACGCCCCGGTCCAGCATTCCGGAAGTCAGCAGTCGCGCGGCGTCCATCATGTAGGTGTAGCCGGCGATGGGCTCCAGGGCTTCCTGTACGCCTTCAAACTGGCTGATGGAGCGGCCAAACTGCTCCCGGGTATAGGCGTAGGAGCCGGTGGCCAGGCTGGCGACCTTGCCCGCGCCGGTGCCCAGTGCCGGCAGGGAGATGGAGCGGCCGATGGACAGGCATTCCAGCAGCATGGTCCAGCCCTTGCCGAGCATGTCCTGGCCGCCGATCACCTGATCCATGGGGATAAACACGTCGTTACCCCAGGTCGGGCCGTTCATGAATACGGTATTCATGGGCAGATGGCGGGCGCCGGCATTCACGCCGTCGGTGTCTTTGGGTACCAGCACGCAGGTCACGCCGACCTCGTCGCTTTCGCCCACCAGATGGTCCGGGTCGTAGACCTTGATGGCCAGGCCAATGATGGTGGCCACCGGCGCCAGGGTGATGTAGCGCTTGTTCCAGGTGACCTTCAGGCCGAGCACTTCTTCGCCGTTCCACTGGCCCTTGCAGACGATGCCCTTGTCCGGAATGGCTCCGGCGTCTGAGCCCGCCACCGGCGAGGTCAGTGCAAAACAGGGGATTTCCTCGCCGCTCGCCAGGCGGGGCAGGTAATGCTGTTTCTGGGTGTCTGTGCCGTAGTGCATCAGCAACTCACCCGGGCCAAGGGAGTTGGGGACCATGACGGTCACCGCGGCCGAGACACTCCGGGTGGAGATCTTCATGACGATTTCGGAATGGGCGGTGGCGGAAAAGCCCAGGCCGCCGTCCTCCTTCGGAATCACCAGCCCGAAGAAGCCTTGTTCCCGGATGAATTTCCACACCTTGTCGGGCAGGTCGTAATGCTCGTGGGTGATCTTCCAGTCGTCGAGCATGTCGCACAGTTTTTCCACCGGACCGTCGAGGAAGGCCTGCTCCTCACTGGTCAGATGCGCCGGTTTGGCATCCAGCAGTTTGTTCCAGTCGGGTTTGCCGGAGAACAGTTGTCCGTCCCAGTCCACCGAGCCCGATTTGAGGGCCTCCTGCTCGGTATCGGACAATTTGGGCAGGCGGTTTCGGACCCAGCCCAGCAGCGGGCGGCTGAGTTTGTCGAGCCTGAGGTCACCGGGAATCACCAGGATCAGTGCCACGGCGAGGAAAACGCCACCGAACAGGATGCTGGCGATGTGCCAGCCGTCCTGGAAAAGGCCGATCACCGTGGCGAGCGTCATAACGGCCGCAGCGGCCGTGCCGCCGATGCCCAGATAGACCAGCACCAGGGCACTGATCAGTAGCAATAGAACACTCATGGGGAGACCTCCATATCATGAATGAAATCAACCAGATTCGATTTTAACCATCGGTCAAAGTCAGTCCGGTTGCAAGGAGGCTGATCAAGATTGGTGTGGAATCCGGGAAGGAATCAGAGGCTGAGGCCGACAATCAGCAGCGCGAGCGTGGACAGGAGCACCGCCACGTTCGCACCGAGCATGGCGTTCAATGCCGCCGGCTGATCCAGGACCCGGGGCAGCCGGGCAGCGATCCAGAGGCTGAATGGGAGAGTCAGCAGGGCCAGGCCACTCCATTCGGGCAGCCATCCTGTGACGATTCCGAGTACCACCGGCAGGTAGCTCCCGACCAGTAGACATGCGACCAGGCGCGTTGCTTTTGCCGGGCCGAGGACAATAACCAGGTGCCGGCGACCAATCTGCCGATCCGCTTCGGCATCGGGGATCTGGTTGATCAGCAGCAGTTCGCTCACCAGCAACAGGGCCACCACGGACACCGCGATGGCCATGGCGTCGATCCGGGCACCCAGGGCCAGCAGGGCCCCAAGGATCATGATCGGGCCAAAGCCCAGGCCCGGCGCCAGCAGACACAGGATGGGGAGCCGGGTGATCCAGCGGGTGTAGGTCAGGACCAGCACCACGCCGGCGGTTCCCAGCACCAGCATCGGCAGTCCCCGTTGCCAGAGGAAATACAGGCCGATGGCGATGACCAGGGCGAGCGTGCCGATGGCGGCCGCCAGTACGCCTTTGGCCGCGGAGGGGACCTCTGGCAGGGCGCCGCTACCGCCGGAGAAGGGGGTGCGCCGGGTGATCAGGTCCAGGCCGGAGACAAAATCGTCGTATTCGTTGAACAGGTTGACCGCGGCATGGGCCAGCAAAGCGCCGACCAGGACCAGTACCGCGTCCAGCAGGGATGGTGACGATGCCTGCTGCCAGGCCACAGCGACACCGAGACCGGCGCAGAGCGGTGCCAGGATCAGGAAATTGGGGCGAAAAGCACGAACGACCGCAGCCGCTTCGGACATCAGACGTCTTCCTTATACGTAACCGGCGGAGAAAACCAGCCCCAGAACAATGGGGATCACCACCAGACTGCCCAGGTTGCTTAATAATACCAGCGAGGCCACGGTATGGGGCTCCTGCTTGTACTGTTCCGCCACCATATAATTCAGGACGGCAGGCGGCAAGGCGGCAAAGACCCAGAGGGCAGCCACCTGCAGGCCCGGCAGGTCCAGCAAGGTGATCATCGGCCAGGCCAGGATCAGGCCGCTGGCCGGGCAGGCGATGGCGCCCAGTATACCCAGTTTCCAGTCACTGAAGTCGATCTCCAGCATGCGCACACCCAGGGCAAACAGCATCAGCGGGATACAGACGCCGCCGAGCATGTTCAGGGTCTCCAGCAACCAGTCGGGCAGGTGGATACCGCTGAGGTTGCAGGCCAGCCCGGCGATGCTCGCAAAGACGATGGGCAGTCTCAGGCGCTGGATGATGGAGCTGTGAGGGTCGAGCATGTAGAGGCCCACCGAAAAGTGCAGCAGCATTTCCACGATAAACAGCACGATGGCCGCCGGCAGGGCCGAGTCGCCGAATGCCAGCACAAGCAGGGGAATGCCCATGTTGCCGGAGTTGTTGAACATCATCGGCGGCAGGAAGGTCTTGAGGTTCAGTTTCAGGACCTTTGCCAGCGGGTACAGCACAATCCCGGAGCCCAGAACCACGACGGTGGCAGCCAGCGCCAGCTGGGCGTAATCCTGCAGCGGCGCTTTCTGGTCGGCAAGCACCCCGAAGACCAGCATGGGCACGAACAGCTCCATATTGAGCACGTTCAGGCCCTTGATGTCGGGGCTTCGGTAACGTCCGTAGAGGGCGCCACAGCCGGCAATGAGGAACACCGGCAACATTGTCGACAGAATCTGGCCAATCATCGGTAAGGCTCCGGCTAACTGAGAGAGTCGGATGAACAAACGGTTAGGTTCGCAAGTAATGCCGGGCTTGGCAAATACAATCCGCTGTCTTTAGACCAAAGCCGAAGGTTTGCCTGCCCTGGTCGATCTGGCCACAATGGCCTTTTCGCAAACCACTGCTGGAGACAATGCGTGTCCCGATTCGATGAGCCTCTGTCACGGGAGCAGACCCATTCTGTCAAATTCGATGCCCGAAAGGCGGTGTTCGGGCGTGAGGACGTTGTTCCGGTGTGGGTGGCCGATATGGACTTCCCGGCACCGGAGGCGGTGACCGAGGCCCTGAGTCGTCGGGCGAAACACCCGGTCTATGGCTACACGCTGTTCCCGGATTCGCTGTACGCCGCCATGATCGATTGGTTCCGGGAGCGTCATGGCTGGACCATTGAGCGGGAGTGGATCCTGATGGCCCCGGGCGTGGTTCCGTCGCTCCATGCCGCCTGCCTGGCATACGCCGGGCCCGGCGATGGTGTGATCATCCAGCCTCCGGTGTATCCGCCCTTTTTCAGTTCGATAAGGCTCACCGGACGGACGGTGATCGAGAATCCGCTGATCGAGGAACAGACCGAGTCGGGGGAACTTCATTACCGGATGGATCTCGAGCACCTGGAAGCGTGCGCGGCCCGGCCCGATGCCCGATTGCTCATGCTCTGCTCACCCCATAACCCCGTTGGCCGGGTCTGGACCCCGGAGGAGCTTGCGGCGGTCCTGGCCATTGCCCGCCGCCATGAGGTGGCGGTGATCAGCGATGAAATCCACTGCGACCTGGTGTTTCCGGATGCCCCCGCCCATCCCGTCCTGGCTTCCCTTGCTGGCCCGGAAGACGCGCTGGTGACGGCGGTGGCGCCGAGCAAGACCTTCAATATGCCGGGCCTGGGGTTGTCTGCCCTGGTGATTCCGGACCGGGACCGGCGCCAGGCGATCAAGTCGGTGTTTGACCAGATGCATCTTCCCCAGTGCAATCCGTTCAGCATCGCCGGTTTCGAGGCGGGTTACCGGCACGGCGGCGCCTGGCTGGATGAGCTGATGACTTACCTTCAGGACAACCGGGATTATGTCACCCGGTGCGTGGCTCGCGACCTGCCGGGCATCCGGACCTATGCGCCGGAGGGCACCTACCTGATGTGGCTGGATTGCCGGGAGCTGGGCCTGGACGATGTCGGGCTCAAGCGGTTTTTTGTGCAGGAAGCCGGCGTCGGCATGAACCCGGGACTCAGCTTTGGCGAGCCGGGCAGCCGCTTCATGCGCCTGAACATCGGCTGTCCCCGAAGTACGCTGGTCGAGGTATTGACCCGGATCGCCCAGGCTCTGGAGCGTCGCTGACGGGCGTGTCAATCCGCCTGGCGTCGCCGGAACCCGGGGCGCCCGACGCGCGTGGCCAGCAGCAGGCCGATCAGGATAAGCGCGCCCCCCACCCAGTGGAATACCCCGAGGGATTCGTTCAGGAACAGGCCGGCGAGGACCGAGGCATAAACGGGCGTCAGGTACATGAAAATGGCGGCGCTGCCGGGACCGATGGTCTGGACACCGTGGTTCCAGAATCCGTACGCCAGAATGCCCGGGAAAATCGCAAAGTACATCAGTGGCAGGACGGTCTGGCGAGACACCTCGAAACCGCCGGAGAAGGCCAGCAGGTCGGTCAGGTAAAACGGCAGAATGATGAGGGTGCCCAACAGGATCTGGGTGGTCAGAAACGTCAGCGCAGGCAGGGGCACGGCCTGGCGTCGTAGCAGCACGGAGAACAGGCCCCAGCTGAATACCGCCGCCACCATGATGAGATCTCCGGGTTGTGCCTCCAGACCGGTGAGGACCGACAGCTGACCCCGGGCAATGACCGTCAGGATGCCGATGACCGCCAGCAGGATGCCGAGAGCCTGAATGGGCCGGGTGCGGTCGCCAAGCATCAGCCAGGCCAGCAGGGCCACGAAAATCGGAATGGTGGCGTTGATCAGGGCGATGTTGGTGGCGGTGGTGGTGACCGCTGCGCAGTAGAGCAGGGAGTTGAACGCGGCCACGCTGAAGGTGGCCAGCGCAATCATCGATCCCAGGTGCTGGCGGATGACCTGCCGATGGCGGATAACGCCGGGCAGGCCGATGGGCAACAGGATGGCCAGCGCGATGATCCAGCGCCAGAAGGACATCGACAGGGGCGGTATGTGTTGCACCGTGCCCCGCGCGATCACGGCGTTGCCAGCCCAGAACAGCGGGGTGAGCACCAGCCCGACGTAGGCGAGGAGCGGGGATTTCGACAAAGATTGTGAAGGCGCCAAAAGAACTCCCGTCGTTTTTCATCCGGTGGGTGAAAAACGCCTAGGATACTACTCTCCGGGCACTTCTGCCTCCGTACCAATGTGGTAGGCGGCAAACCCCGCCATCACCACCTGATCCACCGCCATACCGATGATCCGGCCGTCTGCGCTGGCGTGAATGGGAAACTGGGCGTTGGTGATCGGGTCGGCCACATAGCCAAGGATTTCGCCCTTGTTCACGCGGGCGCCCAGATCCACCTCGCTGAACAGGATGCCGCCATGGTTGGCCCGGATCCAGGACGACTCGTAGTAGACCGGTTCCGGGTCACCCCATTCGAACATCCGGGAAATCATGTCCTGCTTTTCCATCAGGCTGGTGAGACTGTTCACTCCGGCTTCGATCTGGTGCTCCTGGATACGGTGGGACTCACCGGCCTCCAGGGTGACGGTGGTGATGCCGGCGCGGGTGGCGGCCACCCGAAGCATGCCATCGGAACCCGTGCTGTGTACCACCGCCATGCGATCGAATCCCCGGGTGAACTGCGCCACTTCCGGATTGGTCATGTCGGCCCGCAGCTGGGGCAGATTGGTTCGCTTGAGCGACCCGGTGTGGATATCCACCAGCATGTCGCAGTGACGGATGATGTTCTCGAACAGCGAGTAGGCAATACGTTCGGCCAGGCTGCCGTCGGGATTGCCCGGGAAATGGCGGTTCAGGTCGCGTCGATCCGGCAGGTATCGGCTGGCCTCCTGGAAGCCCGGCAGGTTGACGATGGGGATGCCCACCACGCGACCGCTGAGCTTCTCGGGGTCCAGGTCATACAGGGTGCGGCGGATGATCTCGATGCCGTTGAGTTCGTCGCCGTGGACGGCGCCGGTCAGGCACAGGGTCGGTCCGGCGTGAAGGCCGTTGACGACCAGGACGGGCGTTGGCTGGGAGAGTCCGGCGATCTGGATGCCCGGGGTCCAGGCCAGCCGGGTAGAGGTGCCCGGCAGTACGTCACTGCCGAGCAGCGAGAACCGGGTGGTCTTTACAAACTCGGGTGCCGGCTCCGCTTCCGGTTCGCCCGGCACTGGATTGGCTTCGTCCGCATCCGGGCTCGGCTCCTGATCGGCGGTGGCCGGCGCCTTCGCTTCGGGCCGGGGCACTGGCGCCACTTCTTTCAGATCGATATCAGGTGCGACCTTGGCCGCTGTATCCGCCCATGTGGACACTGGAAACAGCGCGACGGATCCCGAAAAAAGCAGGCGCAGGGGCAGAGTCCTGAGTCGTTCGAACAGCATAGAGCCTCTTGGTCAACAACGTGCGCCCAAGGATAGTGGGCCACCACTGTTTCTGGATACCGGTGTGACAAAGCTTTAATGCCGGCGACACAGGACCGTGTTGCCGACGTTTCCGTTATACCGCCGGTTTCCCGCCCGGTAAGAGCGCACTTTTGCGAATTCTGGTTGCGATTTGTTAAGCCCGAAAAAAAGCCCGGGAAGTCCCGGGCTCTGACTCGTTATGCCTTGAGTGCCTCCAGCACCGCCTCGCGTCGTATCGGTATTGTCCGCATACGCACACCCACCGCGGCGAAGATCGCGTTGGCGATGGCGGGCCCGACCACGGTGGTGGCCGGTTCGCCGAGGCCGACGGAAGTCTCCGTGCTGTCGACGAACTCCACGGTCATGGCGGGCACATCCCGCATCCGCATCGGCTGGTAGCTGTTGAGGTTGTGGTCCTTCACCTCGCCGTTATCGATCTCCGTGCCTTCGTGGAGGGCCATGCTGGCGCCCCAGAGCGCGGCGCCCTCCACCTGTGCCCGGGCGCCATCGGGGTGGACCACCGTACCGGCATCGGTCACCAGGGTAAGGTGTTGCAGGGTGACCTTCCCGCTGTCCCGATCGACATGGACTTTGGCGACACAGGCGGTCCAGGTCGGCATGTTCCGTTCCTGGCCGTAGGAAGTCGCGACGCCCAGTGCCGTGTCGGCCGGCATATCCTGCCCCCACTGCGACAGTTCCCGTACGCGCTTCAACACATTGGCCTGGCGGCTGGCACCACCGACGGAGTTGGGTGCGCTGCCGGCGTTCTTGCCTTCGGCTTTCAGCAGACCGAGCCGGAAGTCGATGGGATCCTGGCCGGCCTGGTGCGCCGCTTCGTCCATGAAACTCTCCAGTGCCCAGTTCACCCAGCCGGAACCGACCGAGCGGAGCCATCCGGGCCGGAAAGTATCGTTGGCCAGCCCGTTGGAGATGGCCCGAAGACGCTGGGCCCCGACGGAATACCAGTGATCGGCCCCCTGAATCGAGAAGGGGTCGAAAGGTTCGCCGTTGGTGCCCTTTGGCATGAAACCGGGCGCCATCACCTGCGTGGGCCAGCCGGCGGTGGCGTGGTGTTCCATGCCGATGACCCGTTTGTCCGCATCAAAGGCCATCCGCAGTTTCTGCACGGAAGGCGAGCGGATGGAGTCGAACCGGGTGTCGTCCTCCCGGCTGAATACCAGCTTCACGGGCTTGTCCAGCATCTTGGAGGCGAGTGCGGCCGGCACGGCATAGTCGCCGTTCAGTCGCCGCCCGAAGCCACCGCCCAGCAGGTAGGTGCGCATGATGATGTGTTCCTGCTTCACCCCCAGGGCCTTCGCCAGGGTCGGCAGGATCAGGGTCTGCCACTGGTTCCCGGTGTGAATTTCCCAGCGCCCGTCCTTCTTGAAGGCCAGGGCGTTGAGCGGTTCCATCTGGAAATGCAGGACACTGTGGGTGATGTACTCCTGTTCCAGCACCGAATCGGCGCTGTCGAACGTGCCTTTCAGATCGCCGTCGTCAACCACCAGGGAGCCTATACTGTCATCGGCGATCAGCTTGCGCCCTTCCTCGAGAATGTCTTTCTCGGTCACCTTGGCGGTTTTGCCGGCCGTCCAGTTCACCTTGACCTTCTGGGCGGCCTTGTTGGCTGCAGTCACCGAATCGGCAATCACCACTGCCCAGCCCGGCACGGTGCCGGAAGGGTCATCGAGTACCAGCGTCTGCTGGTAGCCCGGCACGTCTTTGGCCTGGCTGTCATCCACCGAGTCGACGGTCGAGCCGTAACGGGTGGGTGGTATCAGCGGCCGGCCATAAACCATGCCCTCGACGCTGGCGTCGATGCCGTAGATGGCTTCGCCGTTGGTCTTGCCGGGAATGTCCCGGGCCAGTGTATCCTTGCCGATCAGGCGGCGCTCGGAGGGTGGCTTGATCGGCATTTTTTTCAGTTCGTCGTCCGTGAAGCTGCGGCTGATGTTGCCGGCCTGGACGATCTGGGCGTAAGTCACCGAACGGCCTCCCGCCAGAACCTGACTGTCTCTGGCCCGGCACTGATCCGGGGAGACACCGAGCAGTTTTGCGCCTTCCTCGATCAATACCTGCCGGCCGGCGGCACCGGCCCGGCTCAGGGTGTCGAAGTTCTGCCACACAGACCAGCTACCGCCGGTGACCATGGTGCCCCACTTGGGATCACTGTCGACGTAATACAGCACGACGTCATCCCAGTCGGCTTCCAGTTCGTCGGCGACAATCCGGGCCAGGGCGGTACCCACGTGCTGCCCCATTTC
This sequence comes from Marinobacter santoriniensis NKSG1, assembly GCF_000347775.1. GTDB lineage: Bacteria > Pseudomonadota > Gammaproteobacteria > Pseudomonadales > Oleiphilaceae > Marinobacter > Marinobacter santoriniensis. Next base: position 73,119 of record NZ_APAT01000021.1, on the reverse strand, counting down.
CGCTTCCACGATGTTGACCACGATTTTGCCGTCCGGCTCGATCCGGAACCAGATGGTCGGCTCGAACAGGCCTTTCTCCGCCGCTTCGGCGGGGTTGGCGAGGCTCAGCCCGGACATCGTGAAGGCCATGGTGAAGCCGGCGCCGGCGGACCCGATCAGGAAGCCCCGCCGGGTAATGCCGGTACCCTCGTTGCGCGAGCCGTTCGTGGCGGCGTTGTAGAGTGATTCGACAAATTTACGCATCGGCCTTCTCCTCTGCGTCGCTGGCGGTCGCGCCCATGGCGTCGGAGGCCAGGTGAATGGCTTCCCGAATCCGCACATAGGCCATGCAGCGGCACAGGTTGCCGGACATGACCTCATTGATCTGCTCGTCGGTCGGATTGGGGAAATCCTGAAGCAGCGTTGCCGCCTGCATGATCTGGCCGGACTGACAGTAACCGCACTGCGGCGCCTGCGCCTTGACCCAGGCGTCCTGAAGCGGATGGGCCCCTTCGCCCCCGAGGCCCTCGATGGTGGTGACAGAGGTGCCGGCCACATCGCTGACCGGTGTGATACACGACCGGGTGGCCCGGCCGTTGATGTGGACGGTGCAGGCACCGCACATGCCGATGCCGCATCCGAACTTGGTGCCGGTCAGCCCGGCATGATCGCGGATTGCCCAGAGCAGGGGCGTGTCGTCGGCAACCTCGAGGGTTACCGACTCGCCATTAAGTGTGATCTTGGTTGCCATGATGGTCTCTCCATTGGTTCCGGGCAATGAATCAGGGCTGGCGGAGTTCGCCGATGCGAGCCTGCAGATTTTTCCAGGCCGGCCGGTCCACCTTCTTGCGCAGGAAATCCGCGAGTGCCACGAGGTCTTCATCGCTGAGGGCATCGTGGAAGGCCGGCATCACCACACCGTCGAGGCCAGAGGGGCTATCGATGCCTTCAAGGGTTACCCGAAGCAGGTTGGTGGGGTCGGGCGCGGTAACGGCGCTGTTCAGGCTCAGTTCCGGGCGCAGCAGATTGGGGGAATCCGGGTCGTTGGCATGGCAGGACGCGCAGGCTGCTGCGTAGATCTCCTCGCCGTGCCCCATTTGTCGTTGCCCGGCGGCCTTGGCGTCCCGGATGGCCGTAGCGGCGGTCTTCCGGGCCTCGGCAGCGTCGGTCCCATCGGCACCGGAGAGATCGTGGAAGTAGGTGGCCAGCGCATGGATATCCGAATCCGGGGCTTTGGCCAGCCCCTGATGGACGACTTCCGCCATCGATCCGGCCGCGACACCGTGCAGCGCAGAGCCGCCGTTCCGCAGGTACTGGTAAAGTTCTTCCTCGGTCCAGGCCACCGGTGTGCTATGGCTGGCATTCAGGGCCGGCGCGTACCAGCCATCTACCAGCGCACCGTCATACGCCGCGCCCGCCTGCTCGGCGCCGAAGTCATTGCGCGGTGAATGGCAGGCGGTGCAATGGCCGAGCCCTTCGGCGATATAAGCGCCACGATTCCAGGCGTCGCTTTTGTCAGCGTTGGGCTCAAACCGTTGGTCGTCGAAGAAGAGCAGTTTCCAGCCGGCCTGCAGCGGTCGCAGACTGAACGGGAATTCCAGTTGGTTGGCCGGCTTCTCCTGGGATACGGGATCCCGGGTCATCAGGTAGGCGTAGAGATCGTGCAGATCCTCGTCGGTCACCTTGGTGAAATGGGTGTAGGGGAACGCCGGAAACAGGTGCTCTCCCTCCCGGTCGACCCCTTCACGCAGGGCCCGGACAAAGGCTTCCTCGGACCAGTGGCCGATACCGGTGTCCGGGTCCGGTGTGATGTTGGCGGAATAGAGCGTGCCGAACGGTGTGGGGAAACTGACGCCCCCTGCGAAGGGCTTCTGATCGTTCGCTGTGTGGCAGGTGCCGCAGTTGCCCAGACCGGCCAGTACTTTGCCATGGTCAATATCGGCCTGCTTGAATGCACCTGCCGCCGGTGGGTCGATCCGGGAGATGGACGGATTCCAGACGATAATGAACGCGGCCACCACAAGGATGACGACGGCGCCCAGGATGACTCGCTTGATCACGTTGCGCTCCTCCAAACGGTTTTATTATGAAACCAGATACCAGCGTAGGAGGGAGTCGCTTAGGTTGCAAATCAGATGGGACCAGCCCCCTCCGTGGCACGCCAGTGATCTTCGGCATCCCGAGTCGCTCGACCGTCCTTTTCGAGTTTGAGCAGATGGGCAAGGAGCGAGCGCTGCGCGACGGCATGCAGTTGGGGGGGTACGTCGTCGTAGGCGGATTGGACCAGAATCTTCAAGGGTGCCGGTCCGTTCGCCTCAAGACTGCGGGCCACCTTGTGTTCCCGGGACAGTCGGTGGGTGATCAGGAAGTCGATGACGGCTTCCGGGTTACCCATCAGGAATCCATGGGCTGGCGCAATGTAGTGGATGGACTCCGCGAGCAACTCGTACAGGGATTCGATGTAGGCTTTCATGTCGCCGTCCGGTGGATTGATCACCACCGTCGAGCCCTGCATGATGTGGTCGCCGGCAAACAGCAGTGATTGTTCCACCAGCAGATAACACAGGTGGTTGGAGGCGTGGCCCGCCGTGTGAAGAACCTTCAGGAGGCCGGCTTCCGTCGCCAGAAGATCGCCGTGCCCGGGCTGGGTGTCCGGTTTGAACGTCTGGTCCTGGGAAGCGCCCTCGGGAGCCGGCCAGCCGAACACCCGACAGCCTGTTTTTTCCTTCAGCGTGCGAACCGCTGGCGAGTGGTCGATGTGGGTATGAGTGACCACCACCTGTTCGATATGGCCGCCCGTCAGTTCCAGGATCCGTTCGATGTGTACCGGATCGTCCGGGCCGGGATCCAGCACGGTGAACCGCTCCCGTCCCAGCAGGTAGGTGTTGGTCCCCGGACCGGTCATCATGCCGGGATTGGGTGCCGTCAGCCGGACCACGCCCGCGGCGATTTCCACCGGCTCGCCCGGTACGATTTCCGCCCGGGTGGAACCTTCGCCTTCCGGGTCCAGCTTCGCGGCCTCCTCGTAGGCCGGCGCACCCGGCTCCAGCATGACCGGTTTGCCTTTTTTCAGTGCCGGCCAGGGTTGGTCCGGCTGAGGCTCTGGCGGGTTGGCGTGGGCGTAGCGCATGAGCGCATCGGTGTTGTCGAAGTCGCTCAGCATCCGAAGCGTTCGGATCGTCGGCAGCCCCAGCAGGCGTTGACCATTGCGATGTTCTTCCAGTGCCTGCTCCGGTCGGATCCACACGTGATCGATGGTCTCAACACCGTCGTGTCCGGCCGATTGACCTTCCGGTGCGGTCGCCACAAAGAACCGGGTATCGAACCTACGGGGCGGGCCCGGCGGTGTGATCCAGTGGCTGAGGTACGCGAGCCGGTCGAGGGGGATGGTCAGCGCGTGTTGCTCGCACAGTTCAGCCAGCGACACTTTTCCGGCAAACAGCGCCTGTCGCGCAGAATGGACGGGATGATCGCCGTCGATCAGTTTGCCCTGGTCATCTTTTGCCAGGAGGATCCCGGCCTCCTCGAAACACTCCCGCACAGCCCCAAGCATGAAATCGGCCCCGCCTTCGTCCAGGCTCATAATCTGGCTGATCTCGGCGTCGCCGGCGCCGACGGCGTGAATACGGCCCCGGGGATCGCCCTCGTCCACAGCGCCGCCGGGAAACACGAAGTAGCCGGGGAGGAAAACCGCGTCCCAGGTGCGCTGGAGCAGAAGCACTTCCAGGCCTTCAGAGCTGTCTCGGGTCAGAACCAGTGTGGCTGCAGGGCGAATGTCCATAAAACGTCCGTTCATGAGTTTGTTGTAGGTGCGCCTCGACAATCGGAGGTGGTCAACGGGAAGCCCTGTCCAAAACTGTGCGGAGCCATGGATGGCGGAGCTCAAGCGCCACATGGACGTGCTTGAGCGGGTTTTGGACAGGGCTTGCCGTTGGCCACTGCACCGAAGCTGAAAGCGCCGGGATCCTGAGCAAGATAACCGAATTTCTTACCGGGTGAACAGTGCGGGGTAGAAGCGTATGATGCGTCGCCATCAGACATCCGAACACACGCAGGTATCCGACCGTGGCCCGAATCAAACTGTCCTTTCCCGATGACGTCTTTGTTTATGAAACCCTGATGCCGGTCCGTATTACCGACATCAATGGCGCGAATCACCTGGGCAACGATGCCCTCATTTCCATGCTCTCGGAGGCCCGGGCGCAGTTCATGGTGAAGTATGGGGTGGAGGAGACCGGTAACAAGGACGTTGGCATCATCGTTACTGATCTGGCGACCATGTATCAGTCCGAGTCCTTCTTCCCGGAGATGCTCCGGTTTGAAGTCGGGCTGATGGACTTCAACAAATATGGCGGTGATTTCGTGTTTCGCGTCACCAAGGCCGAGGGCGGGCAGCCGGTGGCGCTGGCGAAGTATGGGTTTGTCTTCTTCGATTACCAGCGCCGGGAAGTCGTGCCCATCCCGGAACGGTTCCGCTCACGCTTTGGCTGAGGCGGGGTCACTCGCCGTCAGTTGGCGCATGCCGGCGCGGTAGAACGAATAGGCCATGGCGCCGGCGAACAGATTGCCGATCAGCGCACCACTCATCAGTCCGAAGATGCCGTTGAGCTGACTGCCGATCCACAAGGCCGGCAGAAAGCACAGGAACAGGCGCAGTGTGGATACGAGCAACGCCCTCATGGCCAGTCCGAGGGCGTTGCACACCGACACCATGAGCATGCAGACCCCGAGTCCGCTGTAGCTGAGGGGGACTCTCAACAGATACCCTTCGAGTACCGACTGAACAGACTGATCGCTGCTGAACAGGTCGGACACCAGTCCGGAGGCCACAACCCAGGTGACCCCGATCGCCAGCTGCCAGACCACCACAAAACGCACCGCAATCCGGACCAGTTTGCGGATCTGGGGGATGTCATTTGCGCCCAGCATTCGTCCGATCATCGGTGGCATGGACATGGTCAGCGCCAGCACCACCACGATAGAGAAAAATTCCAGCCGCGTGCCAAGGCCCCAGGCCGCCACGGCCGCTGAGCCGAAACCGGCGACCAGGGCGGTCGCCAGCATTGCCGAGAGCGGTGGCATCAGCTGACTCACCATTGCCGGAGCCATGATGCGGTTGAGCTGTCTGAGGGAGTCGAACAGGGCCAGCTGGCTGAAATCAAAGCGGGCCCAACCGCGTTTGAACAACGCGGGATAAATCACCAGGCAGCCCAGCGCAAACGAGGTTACGGTTGCCCACCCCGCCCCGGGCAATCCCCAGTCGAAGATGAAAATGTACAGGTAATCCAGCCCGATATTGAGCAGGCTGGTCGCCATCATCATGTATCCGGGCAGTTTCGTGTCCCCATGCGAGCGGCACACGCTGTAGCCGAAATACAGGAAAGCACCGGTCCAGGCAGCAATGAGCCAGGGTACCCAGTAGCTCCGGATCAGTGGCAGCAGGCTGTCCTCGGCGCCAAGCGCGGCCATGATTCGACCCTGCAGTAGCCAGAGGCTCAGGCACAACACCAGCACCAGCGTGCCGCCAACGGTGATCACAAGGCCGCCGAGCCGATGGGAGCGCTGCTCGTCCCCTTCGCCCAACGTCCGCGAAATGATGGCGGTGGTGGCAATGCCCAGGCCCACCTGCAGGCCGATGATCAGTTGCTGCATCGGCAGGGTAAAGCCCAGGGCGGCGAGTGGGTCCCGGCCGAGCTGACCGATGAACGCACTGTCGGCCAGCTGGAATGTCATCAGAGACAACACGCCGAACAGCATCGGCCAGGTCATGGCATACAGCTGGCGGCCGAGGCTTTGATGGTTCGGTAATGGTTTCACAGGCGCCTGTAAGAATCAGGAGATGAGTGGAAGGCGCAAGAGTATAACGCAATCCGGCCACTGCACAGGAATCTGCAGTGGCCGGAGGGGTTGCGACGGAAGGGTCAGAGAGCGTTCAACGCGGAGTCGTAATCCGGCTCGTTCTTGATTTCATCGACCAGCTGGCTGTGCAGTACCTTGTTGTTCTCGTCCAGTACAACGACGGCCCGGGCGCACAGACCGGCCAGGGGGCCATCCTGGATCGCGACGCCATAGTCCTGCTGGAAGCTGTAGTTCCGGAAGGTCGAGAGGGTTTCAACGTTCTTGATACCTTCGGCGCCACAGAAGCGGGAAGCCGCGAAGGGCAGGTCGGCGGAAACCACCAGCACGACGGTGTTGTCCAGGCTACCGGCCTTTTCGTTGAACTTGCGGGTGGATGCCGCACACACGCCGGTGTCGATGCTGGGAATGATGTTCAGAATCTTGCGTTTGCCGGCCCAGTTATCCAGCTTCACCTCTTCCAGACCGCTGTTGGTCAGAGTAAAGGGGGGAGCGTTGTCGCCCGGCTGGGGAAATTTGCCGCTCAGTTCGATGGGGTTGCCGTCCAGGGTGACTTTGCTCATTCGGTGCTCCTCGGAATTTTTGGTTCGTGGTCATTCAACATACTGTTATCAGAGTAGTTTGGATGACTCTTATTGTCATTATCATTGGCGGCGAGTGCGATCGTGTGGTGGGGATGCCCCATCCGAAACACGCTCCTTGCGGCACATCCATGTGGCGCTTGAGCTCCGCCATCCATGGCTTCGCACAGTTTCGGATGGGGCATCCCCACCACACGATTAACGGGTAGCGCGGAATGTTGTTGGACGGGGTTACCGCCCCGACGCGCTCTGGGGCTCGAATCCGGTGGCGGGAAAACGCTGGACCAGCAGGAGGTAGCAAGCCAGTGCCAAAACGGCGCAGATGGCGATGATGGAGGCCATCGTGAGGGATGTGCCGTCATGAAGGTGTCCGACCAGGGCGCCGGTCAGGGCCGCTACCGACATCTGTACGAAGCCGAACAGCGAGGATGCAGAACCCGCCATCCTGGGGAAGTTGCTGAGGGCCCCCGACATGGTCTGGGGAAGCACCATGCCGGTACCGATCATGAACAGTGCCTGGGGAAGAATCACCGCCCAGACGTTGTAGACTTCGTTATACGCCAGGAAGGCCATGATGCTGCCGCCGGTTACCGCAATGAGCAGTCCGCGAACCAGAATCTGGTCTGGCATCATCCGGTTCCCCAGTCGCACCGCTGCCAGGTTGCCGATGATGAAACCGGCGACCATGCAGGCGAAGTAGAGCCCGAAGTGCTCGGGGGCCACACCCAGGAATTCGATCAGTACAAACGACGACCCGGACAGGAAAGCGAACAGCGCCCCGAAAATGGTGGCGTTGGTGAGGGTATAGCCGAGGAAGCTGATGTCCGTCGCGATGATGCGGTAGTTCTGCAGCAGCTTGCGCGGTTTCAGCGGCTGGCGGTATTCCGCCCGCATCGGCTCAGGAATGCCATAGGCTACGATCACGGCCATCACCAGCGCATACCCGCCCAGGGCGATAAAAATGGAAGCCCATCCCAGGCCGGATACCAGCAATCCCCCAAGGGTGGGTGCGACGGCCGGTGCAACGGCCATGATGCTGGCCAGAACCGCCAGGATTTTCGAGGCTTCCCGAGGAGTATAGATGTCCCGGATGGCGGCCCGCCCCAGTACAGGGCCGGCGGAGCCGCCCAGTGCCTGGAGGAAACGGCAGAACTGGAGGGTCTCGATGTTGGTGGCCAGGGCACAGCCGACGCTCGCAGCTGCAAACAGTACAAAGCCCCCGATCATGATCGGTTTCCGGCCAAATCGGTCGGCCAGCGGGCCACAGATCAGCTGGGCAATGGCGAAGCCCACCATGTACAGGCTCAGCGTCAGCTGGACCTGATCGGTCCCGGCGCCGAAATCGGCTCCGATCTGTGGCAACGCCGGCAGATACATGTCCGTCGCGAGCGGCCCGAGGGCCACGGCAGCGGCGAGCAGTATGGTTGTCCAGATACTGGTCAGTGTGAGCATTGGTTTTCCGGTCATCGCTTCTGCATCAGGGGGAACGGGACAGGGATAGTCGCCCCGGAACACGCTCAAGCACATCCCTGTGACGCTTGGGCTTCGCCATCCATGGCTCCGCACAGTTCCGGGGCGACTATCCCTGTCCCGCTAAACTTTCAGTGAACAGAGTCTAGGGGCTGAACCGGCAAAAAATAACGGCGTGGGCGTTCATACAACACATGAACAAAATTAATTGATTAGTCGTCGAGCGCATTCATGGCGGCGGCCACTGCATTTATCTGGTTGCGCAGCCACTTGTGGGCGGGGTCGTCCTGGTTGCGACGATGCCAGAGCATGAGCAGGGTAAAGGGCTTGAAATCAAAGGGTAGGGGGACGGAGGCGAAGTCCCGGAGCAGATGTTTGCCCATGAGTTCCGGTGCGGTGGCCAGCATATTCGTGCCCCGAAGGAATTCGGGCAGGCCCGAGAAGTTGGAGACCGTGACCACGTCCCGGCGCGTCAGGCCCCGTGCCGTCAGAGAGGTTTCCAGCGCTGGCTTTTCGCCGGCGGCAAACAGCAGGGCGATGTGGTCCGCCTTCAGGTATTCCGGGAGGTCCCTGGGTGGTTCCCGGTGGTCGGGATCGTAGAAAACCACCATGCGGTCCGCCATCAAGCCACGTTGCATGATGTCGGTGGCCTCGGGTGCATGGGGCGAGATGATCAGGTCGCAGGCGTCCTTACGGAGCATCTCGGCACTGGGAATGCCGGAGGGAACCACCTGCAGGCGGATGCCCGGTGCTTCCCGCCGCAGAATGGTCAAAAGCCCGGGTAGCAGCAGGTCCCGCTGATAGTCGTTGGCCGCGATGGTAAACGTGAACTCGGCGGTGGCCGGTGTGAACGGTGGTCCGGCGGACAACGACCGAATGTCATCCAGTATCTGCCGGATGTGGGGGCCTGCCTGCAGGGCGTAGCGGGTAGGGACGATGCCCCGGCCGGATTTCACGAACAGGGGGTCGCCCAGGGTTTGTCGCAGGCGTTCCAGGGTGTGACTCACGGCGGACTGGGTGACGCCGAGCTTCACCGCCGCCCGCGAGACGCTGCCTTCATCCAGCACGGCCAGGAAGGTGCTCAGGGCCCGGAAATCGAGGTTCAATGTATCAATCGGGTTCATGAATGGCAGTGTAACCCGATGCTGGGCGCGCCGCTATGGCTGGTCTGCTGGCCGGAGGGTTGTCAGGAACTTCGCGATCTGGTCGGCCATGTCCGGAAACCAGGGGTTCCAGGTCAGGCGGCTGGTGGGAACGGCGCCGGGCTCGCCATGCCAGGCGCTGAACCAGAGTTCCTCCGGTGACAGTTGCCGGCAGGTCTCCACGGACATCTGGTTCGGTTCCAGGCAACGCTGCAGTGGTGCGCCCGGACCGTAAAGTTCGTTGCTGGCCGATATCGCCAGGGACTGATGGGAGAACTCCAGGATGTTGAACTGCGGCAGGAAGCTGTTTCGGCTTTCGATGCGCGGGCTCTGACGGGTTTCCGGCCATGGTTGGCGGAGATCGCGAAAGACCAGCATGCGGCTGTCAGGATGGGTAAAGCGATTCCGGAACTGTTGCACCAGATAGTCGAGGTTGATGACTGAATCGGCTTCGGTGGCCACCAGAAACAGCGGCAGGTCCCAGTGCTGGCGGGACTCCAGAAGGTCCTGGGTCTCGCTCAGAACGTCGGCGGTCTGGGCACCGGCATTAAAGGCAAGGGACTCGTATTTCACCGGATTCAGTTCCGGTTCTTCTTCCACAAAGTCCCCGAACAGGTCGGCTACCCGGGCCAGCCAGAGGTAACTTCCAAGACCATTGAGCTCCCAGGCGGGCGCAAGTGCCACCAGACCAGCCGGTGTCGGGTCCTGGCCGGAAAGCGCGTACTCCGTCGCCAGGGCGCCACCCAGCGAGAAACCTCCGATAAAGGGACGATCCACCGACTCGGCCAGTGCCCGGAAATGATTGCGCACCTGCTGCCTCCACACCGAGGCGCTGGCCCGAATCATGTCCCCCGGACGTGTGCCATGGCCCTGAAGCAGCAGGGTGCGGACTTCCACGCAGCGGTCGGAAAGGTAGTCCGCCAGATCCTGGAAAACGAACGGCGAGTCGCTCAGTCCATGAATCAGGAGTATTCCCGTGGATTCTCCGGACGGACAGCCCTTGGCGGCGACTCGCCTGAAAGGCAGATTCCAGTCAATCTGCTGTTCCCGGGGGAATCCATCGAGGGCAACCCGGTTCGCCTCCAGCACGGCGCGGACGCGATCGCGATAACTGTCGAAGTCCGTTACCGGCTCGGCCGCGATCTGCTGACTGCCGGCCGTATAAAGGGATGGATCGGAGGCGCAGGCAGTCGTCGAGCTGAGTAAGGTCAACAGCAGAATGGTGCGAAACCACCGCTTTGCGTTGGGTATGGTGAAAAACGAGGCCATCGGGGTTCCGTGGAATATCCTTTCGAATGAGGCGTGCCTCAGTATACGCTGGCAACAGATGGTTCAGATGATACGGCCCAACGGGAGGCAATGGCATGACGCTGCATGTGGCATTCGATGTATACGGAACCCTGGTTGACCCGATGGGTATGGCGGAGCTGCTCCGGCCCGAGGCCGGTGAAGACGCGGCTGGCGTGGCAGCTCTGTGGCGGGAGAAACAACTGGAATTCTCGTTCCGGAAGGGCTTGATGAAGGCCTATGAGGATTTCGGGGTGTGCACCCGCCAGGCGTTGCGGTTTGCCATGGCAACCCGGCAGCTGCCTCTGACCGCCGAGCGGGAGGAGGAGCTGATGGCAGCCTACCTGGCCCTGCCCGCGTTCGATGACTCGTTGCCCGCGCTTCAGACCCTGAAGGGCAAATATCCCTTGTTCGCTTTTTCCAACGGCAGCTATCCGGCGTTGGAAAAGGTTCTGGGCCATAACAATCTGCTGGCGCAGCTGGATGGCCTGGTTTCGGTGGACGATATCAAAAGCTTCAAACCGGATCCGGCGGTCTACGCCTACGCGCGACGGGCAACCGGCGCCTGGGAGCAGCCGCTGTGTCTGGTCTCCAGCAACGCATGGGATGTCATCGGGGCAAGGGCGGCAGGACTTCACGCCATCTGGGTGCAGCGGGACTCCGGAAAGGTTTTTGAAGACTGGGGCATCCAGCCGTCGGCGATTATTAATAGCCTTTCAGAGTTGTCCTCTGCTCTGGAAGCCCTCTAGAGTCGGAGTAGGCAGGGATCGGGTAGCGCTGTCCAAAACCCGCTCAAGCACGTCCATGTGGCGCTTGAGCTCCGCCATCCATGGCTCCGCACAGTTTTGGACAGCGCTACCCGATCCCTGCCGCCATGCTCCAATACTAGTCGGACCGCTCGGCCAGCCACTGCGCCATTTCCAGCCAGCTCTTTTTCGGCGCTTTGCTGCCGGCCAGGATGCCCATATGGCCGCCGGGGACGACCCGGAAAGTTTTGTCATGGGAGCGGACGTGGTCCATCACCCGTTTGGCGGCGCCCGGTGTGACCATGGTGTCCTCGCTGCCGGCGATGGCCAGTAAGTTGGCATTTACATTTTCCAGCCGGGCAATGTCTTCACCTACCTGGATCTCGCCTTTGGACAGCTGGTTGTCGATCCAGACGCGGACGACGGTGTCCTGAATGATGCCGCCGGGATAGGCGACCATCCGGTCCAGGAACGCCGAGGTGGTGGCGTGGTTGGTGACGAACTCCCGGTCACCCAGGCGGACAATCAGTTCCCAGTACCCCATCAGGCTGCCGACAGGGTTGGTCAGCTTGAAGCCGATGGTATTGGCCCAGCCCGGGGTGTGGAACCAGTGGGGCTTGAGGTTGTGCAGCCGGAACCCGGTGCGTTTGCGGATGATCTCTGCCACTTCGGCAATGCCCTGAGAGGCCAGCCCCATGAAGCCCGAGGCATGACTGTCGATGGGGGAGCCAAGGATGATGGCATTGCGCACGTGCTGGTCCCGGCTGAGAGCCGAGTAGAACAGGGTGAACATGCCGCCCATGCTCCAGCCATGCAGCGACAGGTCCTGCTCGCCACTGTGTTCACGGACCCGGTTCAGATAGGCCGGCAGCAGCTCCGCGACATAGGTGTGCAGGTTGTAATGGCTGTGTTCCCGGGTGGGTACGCCCCAGTCGATTAGGTAGACCTCGAAGCCCTTGGCCCGGAGGAACCGAACCAGGCTACGCTGAGGGAACAGGTCGTAAATGAGCATGTTCACCGCCAGTGGCGGGATGATGACGATGGGAGTACGGTGCGTGGTACGTTCCACCGGGATGGTCATGTCATCCAGTTCGATAAAGTCCTCCTTGAGGGGAGGATAGTACCGAAGGCTGACAAGGCCGTCCGTCTCGACGGTTTCGAAGGCGGTCAGGCCGGCCTTGACCAGGCTGGCGGCCCGAAAGACCCGGTCGAAAGCATTGCCCGCGTATCCAGCGGTGTGCCGGGAGAGGCCAGACGCTTTATGCAGGGCAGTTTTGAGTGGATTGAGCATGAATGAGTCCAGGGACAACCGAGTATCAGGAATACGTAAAAGAATTGTCCAGAGGCTAACCCTTTGGATTAAATGTCGCTATGGCAGATTCGTCGAAGCTGACGGGCAGGTCGGTCACTTGCGGCCACTGCCCATTGGGCATCAGGCTTGCTATCATTCAGCGCCGAAGACAACAACCAGAACAGGATGGCTATGCTCAGTTTTCTGCCCCCACCCGTGATAGGCGTTCTCAATGCGGTGCTGCTTGGAATCAACACGCTTTTCTGGTGCGTTCTCCTCTATATTCCTGCCATTCTCAAGCTGATCGTGCCGATCAAGGGGTTCCGGGTGCTCTGCACCAGGATGATCATTGCCCTTGCCGAGGCCTGGGTTGCCGGTAACGTTGGCTGGATGAAGCTGACCCATGGTACCCGCTGGTCCGTGGACGGGGCCGAAAAGCTGGAACGTCAGAGCTGGTATCTGGTACTGAGCAATCATCAGAGCTGGGTGGATATCCTGGCCATGCAGCGGGTGTTCAATCGTCGCGCACCGTTCCTGAAATTCTTCCTCAAACAGCAGTTGATCTGGGTGCCGGTGATTGGCCTGGCATGGTGGGGGCTGGATTTCCCCTTTATGAAGCGCTACAGCCGGGAATACCTGATCAAGCACCCGGAGAAGCGGGGAGAGGATTTGCGGGCAACCCGACGGGCGTGTGAGCGGTTCCGTTATACGCCGGTCAGCGTGATGAACTTTGTCGAGGGTACCCGTTTCACCCAGGCCAAACACGACAAACAGAAGTCACCCTACCAACACCTGCTTGTGCCCAAGGCCGGCGGTGTGGCGTTCGTACTGGATGCGATGGGGGATTCCATCGAGACATTGGTGGATGTGACCATTGCTTACCCCGGTGGCGCCCCAACCTTCTGGGACTTCCTGTGCGGCCGGGTGCCCGACATCCGTATGGACATCGAGACTCAGCGCATTCCGGATCATCTCAAGGGCCGGGATTATGCCTCGGACGCCGAGCATCGTCGGAACGTCAAAGACTGGCTCGCAGGCCTCTGGCACGCCAAGGATGAACGACTCACCCGGATGCTGGCGGATCGTTAAACCGCCAGGGCGGACTCAGCGGTCGTCGCTGTCGTCCACTTCATCCGGATGTTCCCGCTTGTAACGCTCCCACTCTTCCCAGTCATGCGGGGTGCCGGCGTGGGGGCGACGCAGGTGCGTGGCGTGCTCCATGGCGTTATGGCGCAGACTGTGATCCCGCTCCTCGTCGTCTTCGTCGAAGCCGTATTTTTTCAGGAACTCCTGCGGACTGATGGGCATGGCGCATCTCCGTGTTGCTGTGTTCCAGTCTCTACGATGCGCCCGCCGGTCCGGTTTTTCAATCGTTCGCTTTGTCTGCGTCGGCCGGAATCGCCTCGGCGTTCACCAGCTTGAAGTTGATCTGGCGCCGCTCGTCGTCCACGCCTGAAAAGCGTACATCGACCCGCTGATCCAGCTGGAAAATCCGACCGTTCTTGTTGTGGATCAGGCGAAGGGTGATCGGATCGAAGCTGTACTTGCCTTCAAGATCCTTGCAGCTGACGAAGCCTTCCAGGCCGTTGCAATCCAGGCGTACAAAGAAGCCCGACGGCATGGTCCGGCTGATGCTTCCGGCCATGGGGTCGTCGCTGAGGGATTTGGCGTAATCGCTCTTGAGCCAGGCTTCCAGAGCATTGGCGGCCTGCCGGGCCCGGAGCTGGCTGGCCTGAAGAGCGTCAAGCTGCTGGGCGTTCAGCGGTTTGATGGGGGTGTCCCAGAGCGCGGCCTTGATCAGGCGGTGCACGTAGAAGTCCGAGAATTTCCGCAGTGGTGAGGTAAAGGTGGTGTAGGCCGCCAGCCCCATGCCCTGGTGCGGTGCAGCCTCGAAACCCAGCTCGGCACGGGCCAGCTGGCGGGCAAGAATCGACTTGACCGGCACCTCTGCTTCCAGTTCGCCGGTCTGTTTCATCAGGGTCTTGAAGCCCTGGGCCGAACCCGCGTCCACTTCCGCCAGATGGGGCGCATGGTCCTCCAGCAGTTTGCGGATGTTTTCGGCGCGGTCTTCGCGCAGGCCCGAATGCTGGATGAAGAGGCCCTGGCCCTGCTGTCGGAGAAAATCGGCCGCACAGCGGTTGGCGGCCACCATGCATTCCTCCACCAGCCGATGGGCCTCGTTCTGTACCGAGGGCTCGATCACGCGAATCCGCTTGTTTTCATCCAGACGCAGGCGGAATTCCGGCCGGTCCGCGCTCAGCAGGGCATGCTCGTCGCGCCACTTGCGCAGGGCCGTTGCGGCCTGGTGAAGCTGGTCCAGGCTGTTGGCGACGACGTCCGGCAGCGCCTTGATTTCGTCGTCTTCGCGGCCCTCGATCAGGTGGGCGACCAGGTCATAGCTGAGCTTTCCACGTGACTGGATCACAGCCTGATGAAAATGGTAGTCACCAAGGCTGCCATCGTTGTTGACCTGAAGGTCACACACCAGAGCCAGCCGTTTGACATCCGGCATCAGCGAGCACAGGCGTGTACTGATCGCGTCCGGCAGCATCGGCAGTGGTTCGCCGGGGAAGTAAATGGCAGTCGCCCGGTTAAAGGCTTCCTCTTCGGCCGGAGTGCCGGGCGGAATGACCGCAGTGGGGTCGGCAATGGCAATGGACAGGGTCCAGCCCGTGGCATTGGGGGTTGCCATCAGGGCGTCGTCCATGTCCTGGGTGCCCGGGCTGTCGATGGTCACGTAGGGTTGATCGGTGCGATCCTCCCGGCCATCAAACTCGCTGGCAAGACTCTCATCACTGAGCGTGTCTGCCTGTTGCAGGACCGACTCCGGCCAGGTGTCGGCCAGGTCGAAGCTGGCCAGGGTGAAGGAACGTTCGATGCCCGGTTCGCCGGATTTTCCGATGACCCGGAGAACCCGTGCCTGTCCCTTGCCATCCTTGAACGGATGCCGGTGGATCTGGCAGTAGATGTAGTCGTCCGGCTGCGCGCCTTTGCGTTCCTTGGGCGGGATGAAAATCCACCGATTGATTCCGGGCGTGTCCGGGGCCACAAAATGACCTTTGCCCCGGACCAGATAGCGGCCGACAAACGTGGTCAGGTGAGTTTCGAGCACTTCCTCCACTTCGCCCTGGGTCTTGCCCTTTTCGACCTCGTGTTCGGTGACGTTCACCCGGTCCCCGGGCAGCACCTTCTGCATTTCTTCCGGGGGAAGAAAGACGTCCCGGCCCTCGTCGAGGGCGACAAAGCCGAAGCGACCGTTTGTGGCCTTCACCGTCCCGGGGAAGACCACCTTGTTGTCCTTGATGTCCGATTTGAGCTGGCGCAACTGGCTAAGAGCGTCGGCATTGAGCATGGAAGAGGAACCTGGCTGCAAAATATGGATGTTGGGGCGGAGTATAACGGTTATGGCGGCAGCCGTCAGATAACAGGTTGTAACCCTGAAAGATCAGATCTCCACCCAGAATCGCTGCAGGTTGGCCAGTGATTTGGTCAGCAGGTCGAACTCCGCGGTTTTTCCATCCCGCTCGAAGATCTGGCGCCGCGCCGTGTCCAGGTCGAACAGGACCTCACGGTGGGCGGGATCACGGATGGTGCTTTGCACCCAACCCACGGCGACCCGACGCTGGCCCCGGGTGACCGGCTCTACGCGATGCAGGGTCGAGGACGGGTAGATCACGGCCGAGCCGGCCGGAAGTTTGTAGGCTTGCTCACCGGCCGTGGTGTCTGTCACCAGTTCGCCGCCGTCGTAGCTGTCCGGGTCGTCCAGAAACAGGGTGAATGAAACGTCGGTGCGAATCCGGTGCTCGCCCTGGCCCATCACCGGATCGTCCACGTGATTGCCATAGGTCATGCCGTCGCGATAGCGGCTGAACAGGATGGGCGTCATTTTCAGCGGACGGACCGCCATCTGGAAGACCGGGTGACGGCTGAGGGCCTGGCCGACGTCGGAACGAAGTTCCCGAAGCGCTTCCTGACCCGCGGCAATCTGCTCGTTGTTTTTGACCAGCTTTGCATGCCAGCCGGCCGTCGTGCGACCGTCTTCGAAGTCACTGCGGTCCAGGACTTCACGGATACGGGACAGGCCTGGGTCGTCAAGCAGGTTGCCAATACAAAGAATCATGAAATCTACACCCTGAATAGGAATTATTTGCAATCGCATAATTGTTTGAGCATCATGCCTCAACCCACAACATGCATCAAGGTTGTCCCGTAGCGGCCTCACGCGACAGATCAGGAGAACAGGATATGAAAGACCAGAAAATCAAATTATGGATGGGAATTGGCGTCGCCACCATTCTGTCGAGTTCCGGTGCCATGGCCGGTGAAGGCGGGGAATCCGGCCATGACGAGATGATGAAGTCATCCCACTACGATGGTGGTGAAGGCGGCGAGATGGGCGAAGCCTTCCTCTATTTTCCCGCTGACAACGGCGGTGGCGAAGGTGGTGAAGGCGGAGAATCCGGTTCCCCACAGGTGTCCGCCGTCCGTTCCGATGGTGTCTACATCGCCATGATCGAGATGATGCAGGGCCATATGATGGCCGCCCGTGACCTGATCCGGTCCGGCGATGTGGCCGATGGCCGGCCCCACCTGACCCATCCCTGGGTGGAGATCTACCCGGCGCTGGAAGACGGACTGAGGGCGCGTGGCCAGTCTGAACTGGGCAAGGCGCTCGAGACCCTGTCAGCGACCGCGGGCCGGACCAATCAGTGGTCTGACGTCGAAGCCGACTTCGAGAAAGCCTGGCGGGCGACGGAAAAAGCCATGGCAGCCGCTTCAGGCGACGACGCCCAGGCACCGGCGACGGTTGCACGGGTGGTGCTGTCTCTGACCAAACAGGCGGTTCTGGAATACGACGGGTCGGTGGAGGATGGCGCTTTCGTCGCTATTCACGAATATCAGGACGGACGTGGCTTCGTTCTGGCGGCGGAGGAATACCTCGCCCGTCATAAGGCCCGGCTCCAGGCGAGCAACAAGGAGGCCTGGCGTCATGCAATGACGGCATTCGACGAACTCAAACAGGTCTGGCCTGCGTTCGATGCGCCGGAAAAGCCGGTCGTGGCTGTCCCTAACGCCTATGCCGCCCAGGCCCGCCTGGAACTGGCGCTGTCGCCCTACCTCTATCAGTAACGATCGATCTGTGCCGGGGGCCGAACCTCAGAGTTCAGTTTCCGGCACGGGTGTCTCGTCGTTCCTGGACACGATGCAGACGCGGTTGCGGCCCTGCTCCTTGGCTTCGTACAGGGCTCGGTCGGCTTCCCTCAGAATGCCGTCACTGGTGTCGCCCGGCTGGCACAGATACCCCCCGACACTCACCGTGACCGGTGTGCCGGTTTTCCGGCTTTCCTCTTCAACAGAATGCCGGATGCGGTTGGCGATCTGCGAGAGGGTATGAGCATCGCACGGGGACAGGATTACTACGAATTCGTCACCCCCCCAGCGGCCTGGTGCATCGTAGGGACGGACTCCGGCTTTGAGCCAGAGCGCCACGCGACACAGGATTTCGTCTCCCGCCTGATGCCCGAGCTGATCATTGATTGCTTTGAAATGATCGATGTCGAGCCAGATCAGCCCGAAACGGTTGTCCTGGCGCCGTGAGCGCTGGATTTCTTCGTCAAGCAGTTCATCCAGGCCCCGGCGGTTCTTCAGGCCGGTCAATGGATCGATCCGGGCCAGTCGGCTGAGTTCATCGGTTCTCTGCGCCACCTTGTTTTCCAGTTCCCGGGTCGAATCCTTCATCGAGAGTGTCATTTTCTCGAAGTGGTCGGCCAGTCGACCGATTTCGTTATCAGGCTTGTCGAGGCGAGGCAGGGAAAAGTTGCCTTCCCGTACCCGTTTCACCGCACTTTCCAGGCCCATGATCGGTTTGAGGATTCTCGACTGGATGATGTAGTGGAACAGCAACAGCGTCACCAGCAGGGCAACCAGAAATACCGCGACAAGAGGCAGCAGATAGCTGCGAGGCACCAGGGTATTGAGGTCCAGAAGGGTGATCTCGAACCAGCCAATCGCCGGAAGATAAGCGACGCCGGCCAGGTGTTCCCGGCCATCCACCGTCACGAAGCCACTCTCGACCTGCCCGGCCTGATCCGACCGTTTCTTGAGCATCGCCAGCATGCCCAGTATCTGTTGTTTGTCTTCCGGTTCGTCAAACAACAAATCGACGGTGTTTTTCTGCCCCTCGGGTTTCACGATCGTGGCGAAATCAATGTAATTGCGGTCGCGATAGAGCTGGATGGCACCGTTGTGGTCAACAAACAACGTGGTGATGCCGTCCTGATTGATGTCGACAATGTCCTTGAGAAAGTCGTCGAGATTGAGCCCGGTGCCCACCATGCCCACAATGTCGCCCTGTTCGTTGCGCATCAGGACGTCGATCCAAAGCTTGGTAACGCCGAGTTCGGTATCCGGATTCACGTTCAAGTGGAAATCCCGGCCTTGGGAGATCAGCTGGAAGAACCAGGCATCATCCGGCTTGTTGGGATCCAGTACGTAGCGGAACTGTTTGCCGGCGAATTCATTCCTGGCGTTGTTGTAGTAGTAATGGTTGTTCTTGCGCAGTGCCAGGAAATAACTGTTGTCCCGGAAATTGGTGCGGAAGCTCTCCGCCTGACGGAGTGCATCCTGTTCCAGCGCCTTGTTGTCCGGCTGTTCCGCCCATTTGACCAGGGCGGACGAGTCGGCCATCTGCCGGGCAAGGCCAATTTCCCGTTCCAGCGATTGCAACAGGCGGGCACTGTCGTACCGCACCTGAATCTCGGCCACCTGCTGGCCCCAGCGCTGGATGATGTCTTCGGATAGCTGCTGATAGGCCAGCCACGACGCCGTTGCTGCGAGAACAAGTAGCGTTGCGGCAAGGCCCAGGATGCGGGTTTTGAGACTCAAGCTTCTTCCTTGCCCTGATTCTGTCGTATTTTAGCCATGATAAAACACTGTCTGGCGACAGTGTAGAAAAAATAGACAGAAAATCTGCCCCCGGCGAGGTTCCTTTGGCCGGGGTAATGATCAATTGTATTCGGAGAACACCCGGGACTGGCCCGCGCTATTGAACAGCATGATCTTGTAATGGTCTTTCCGGTTGCCCATCTCCATACCCGGAGAACCGACGGGCATGCCCGGAGCACTCAGGCCACGGGCCTGGGGTGATTCGGCGATCAGACGACGAATATCCCGGGCAGGCACATGTCCCTCGATCACGTAATCGCCAATGAACGCCGTGTGGCAGCTGGCCAGGGCAGGTGTGAGCCCGGCGTCGGCCTTGATGCGGTTGAGGTTGTTGGTATCCGTTACCTCGACGTTGAAGCCGCTATCCTTCAGATGGTCGACCCAGCCCTCGCAACAGCCACAGGTTGGCGACTTGTAGACGTGGATATCGGGGTTGGCATCATCCGCCAACAGGGGTGAGCTCAATCCCGAGGCGGCCAGAAAGCCGAGCGCCAATGCGTGTTTTTTCATAGTGATGTCTCAATGATGTTGATGTTCTTCGGTTTTGTCTGATTGTGAGCCGGAGAGCCAGAACCACCAGACGATGGTGCCAATCAGCAGTGCGCCTCCGGCATTGACCAGTAGGGTTTCCATCAGTTCCGCTCCTCTGTCGGGTGGCTTGTCGGTGTCCGGCTGGTTCGGAACAGCCGGAGACGGTTGGCATTGGTGACAACCGTCACCGATGACAATGACATGGCGGCCCCGGCCAGAATCGGATTCAGCAGGATGCCCCAGATTGGATAGAGCAGGCCGGCGGCTACCGGTATCCCCAGGGTATTGTAGGCAAAGGCGCCGAACAGGTTCTGGTGGATGTTCCGGACGGTCGCCCGTGAAATCTCGATGGCATCGGGCACCCCATGGAGTGACCCGCGCATCAGGGTGATGGCGGCGCTCTCGATGGCCACGTCGGTGCCGGTGCCAATGGCAAAGCCAACGTCGGCGGCAGCCAGAGCTGGCGCGTCGTTGATACCATCACCGACCATGGCGACGGTGTAGCCCTTGCCGCGCATTTCACTGACCACCTCGGCCTTGTCTTCCGGCAGCACACCGGCCCGATAGTCGTCGATGCCGGCCTCCGCGGCGATCGCTTTCGCCGTTGCATCCACATCGCCGGTCACCATCATGACCCGGATTCCTGATGCGTGCAGGCGTTCAATGGCAGCGCGGGAATCGGCCTTGATGGCGTCAGCCACGCCGATAACCCCCAGCGCTTTGTCGCCCAGCGCCAACAGCAGGGGAGTTCCGGCTTCCTGTGTGATTCTGTCGATGGCCTCGTCGCAGGCTGCTACCGAAACGCCTTCATCCTCGAGCCAGCGGCGATTGCCCAGCCGGAGGCGATGACCGTCGAAGATGCCCTGTACACCCTTACCGTTGATGGCCTCGAAGTCGGTTACTTTTTCCGGGGTAATCCCGTTTTCGCTGGCTTTTGCCGTGATGGCTTCTGCCAGCGGGTGTTCAGAATGTTGCTCCAGCGCGGCTGCCAATCCGAGAAGCCGGTTCTCGTCGCAATTGATGGAGTGCAGACGGGTAACGGCAGGATGCCCCTCGGTAATCGTTCCTGTCTTGTCGAGAATGACCAGATCGAGCTTGCCCGCAGTCTGAAGCGCATCGCCCTGGCGAATCAGGGCACCATACTCTGCGGCCTTGCCGACCCCCACCATGACGGACATCGGGGTCGCCAGACCCAGGGCGCACGGACAGGCGATGATCAGCACGGTGGTAGCGGCCACGATCATGTGTACGACGGTCGGTTCCGGCCCCAGGTTGTACCAGAGTAGCGCCGATGCCACGGCGATGATCATGACGGTGGGCACGAAGACCGAGGAAATCCGGTCAGCCAGCCGGCCAATCGCCGGCTTGGATCCCTGCGCCTTCTTCACCAGCTGGATGATCTGGGCGAGGGCGGTTTCGCTGCCGACCCTGGTTGCCTCGTAGACAATGGAGCCATGGGTGTTCATGGTCCCGGCGGACACATCATCACCCACCTGTTTGCTGACCGGCATGGGCTCACCAGTGAGCATGCTCTCGTCGATGCGGCTCTGTCCTTCAACGATGGTTCCGTCCACCGGTACCTTTTCGCCCGGGCGGACACGGATCCGATCACCCTTCTGAACCTGCTCCACCGGAATATCGGTTTCCTCGCCATCCCGGATCACCCGGGCCGTTTTCGCACGAAGGTCCAGCAGCCGGCGGACGGCTTCGGAGGTCTTGCCTTTGGCCCGCAACTCCAGCGCCTGGCCCAGATTGATCAGGCCGATGATCATCACGGACGCTTCGAAGTAGAGGTGACGGGCCATTTCGGGAAGCAATTCAGGCGCGGCGGCCACCACGATGGAATAGAGCCAGGCCGTGCCGGTACCCAGGGCAATCAGCGTATCCATGTTGGCGTTGTGGTGTCGGAAGGCCTTCCAGGCACCGGTATAGAAATGGCCGCCAGTGAGTGCCATAACCACCAATGTGAGGGTGCCCAGGCCAAGCCAGGTTCCCTGGTTGTCAGCGGTCACCGTCATGGCATCTCCGGCCAGCCCCCAGATCATCAGCGCCACACCGAGAGACAGACTGACCGCCATCTTGATCAGCAATGAACGGTACTGTTTGCGGTCCTCGATCTGTTTGCGTTCGTCCGCTTCGTCCGGGTTTTCGATCACACTGGCGCCGTAGCCCGCACTTTCGATGGCAGCGGTCAGGGCGTTCGGATCGGCCTGACCGGTCGCAGTGGCGGTATTGTCTGCCAGGTTCATATGGGCATGGGTGACGCCGGGCACCGACATCATCGCTTTCTCGATGGTGTTGACGCAGGAGGCGCAGGTGGCACCGGTTACGGACAGACTGATCTGGTCACCGCTGTCTTTTCCGGCAACGGCATCGTCGCGAGTGCTTGTGGGTGTGGGCTCGGGGTTTTCGGATTCATGATCCCCTTCCGGCTGCTCCTCGTTCTTGGCAGTGCTGCAGCAGGATGCCGCCTGGCTCGATTTCCCGGCCAGCGGCTCCGCCGGATAACCGGCGTCCGTGACCCGTCGGGCCGCATCTTCAAGGTCGACACCTGAAGGCAATGCAACGGTTTGGGATTCGAGGTTGACGCTCACCAGGTCCGTGCTTCCGGTCAATGGTTCCAGCGCATTGCGAATCTTCCTGGCGCACCCCTGACAGGAGGCACCGCTGATAGACAGGGCGTCCTTGAGCAACGGTTCCGCGGGATATCCGGTCTCGGTCACGATCCGGGCGGCTTCCTCAAGGTCGACCCCCTCCGGCAGAGCGACAGTCTGTTCGTCCAGGTTGACATCGACTCTCTCGGTATCGCCGGTCAACGGCTCCAGTGCATTCCGGATCTTCCGGGCACAGCCCTGGCAGGAGGCGCCCGAGATGGACAGGGCCGGTCTGAGTTCAATGGTCTCCGTCATGACAGCAGTCCCCCTTGAATTCGCTTGATGGTTCGTCGGCGCCGTCGTCCCAGTGTTCGATCAGGCGACAGATGGTGTGGCCGTCGGGTGTACCGTCCGGCATCTGCTTCCAGGCCGACAGGGCGTTTTGCATTCGTTGCCGCAGCTGTTCCAGCTCGCGTATTTCCCGTTCCACGTCAGCCAGGCGTCGCTCGAACACTTCCCGGACCATGGGGCAGGGAGAATGGTTTTCGTCCGCTTCGCCCAGGATGTCGCGGATTTCCGGCAATGAGAAGCCGAGCTGACGCGCCTTTCGGGCGAACCTCAGCCGACGCAGGTCGTCCGCACCGTATTGCTGGTAATTGTTCTCCGGGTTCCGGGCCGGATTGAGCAGGCCTTCCCGGGTGTAAAAACGGACGGTATCGGGTTTGACCCCGGCCGCATCTGCTATCTCTTTGACTTTCATGCTCGGTCACTTTGTCATCGGTTGGCTCGCGGCCAACGTTGCCTGACCGGACTCCGACGGATTCCGGCCCATGACCAAAGCATAAAACCTGTGAGCTACTCACAGGTCAAAGGTTTTTTCGGGGGAAGGAATGGGTTATCGGGATCTGGCCCGCAGGAAGGTGCCACAGGCCTGGCACTGGTCGGGGGCCATCAGCTTGGCTTGCCAGCCGATTCGATGGCCGCAGGCAGGGCAGCGCAGACGCAGTTGCAATACGATGATAGGCGCGACAATGGCCGCCAGAAGCACACCCAGGGATCCCCAGCTCTCGCCGGTGGACAGACCGAGTTGACTGCTGAACACAAGAACAATCACCAGCGCCACGAACGCCACGAGGAAGTAGTTGCGGTTCCAGCGTTCCCAGCGTCGAATCTGCCGGTCCTGTTCGGGAGTAAGATAGTTTGATGCCATAGCTGAATCGCCGTCAGGGTGTGAGCCTATGGTGGGGACTGAGCGTCGCGATTACAATCCGGTGCCTTCGGGCAGCCCCGTCACAAGAATGCCTTCCGCCAGGGCTTGTTCCAGATCGCCAGGGGGTAGGGGTCGGCTGATGAGGTAGCCCTGGGCAAGATTGCACCGATGGTTGCGAAGGAAATTCAGCTGGCCGTCGGTTTCGACACCCTCGGCAATGACCTGGATGCCGAGATTATGGGCCAGGTTGATCACCGCCCGGGTAATCACCGCGTCGTCGTGACGCTCGGTGACCTCGGTGATGAACGAGCGATCGATTTTCAACAGGTCCACCGGGAAATCCCGCAGGTAGGCAAGCGAGGAATAGCCGACGCCAAAGTCGTCGATGGCCAGCTGAACGCCCAGCTCCCGAAGCCGGTTGAGCTGGTTTCGATTGCGCTCGAGGTTCTCGATGAAGATTTCCTCGGTCAGTTCAACTTCCAGCTGGTCCGGCGACAGGTTTTCTTTCGCCAGGGCATCGCGGATGTGATCCACCAGGTACTCGTCATCCAGTTCCCGTCCTGACAGGTTCACCGCAATGCGCAGGTTCTCGCACGGGGTATTTTTCCACCGGGCCAGTTGCCGGCAGGCCGCCATGACAACCCAGCGTCCGATATCCGAAATCCGGCCGCTTTCTTCCGCCAGCGGAATGAATTCGATTGGCGACAGCAGGCCCCGTTGGGGATGCTGCCAGCGGATCAGTGCTTCGACGCTGTTGATGTCGCCATTCTCCAGGTTCAGCTGGGGCTGGTAATAGAGTACAAATTCTTCGTTGGCCAGGGCCTTGCTGAGGTCCTTGTCCAGCTCCAGTCGCATGACTTCCCGGTCCTGCATGCCCTCGGTGTAGAACTGGTAGGTATTGCGGCCCTGATCCTTGGCCCGATAGAGCGCGATGTCGGCGTTTCGCAGCAGGGTATCCGCATCCAGGCCACTCTGCGGGTAGACCGCGACACCCATGGTCGCTGTGATGGTGTGGGCCTCCTCCTGAACTACGAACGGATCGTGAAAGCACTGTTTGATCTGTCCCAGTAGTTTGATGACATCGTCGATATCTTCGAGCTGCTGCTGGCAGACCATGAATTCATCCCCGCCGGAGTAGGCCACCAGCACTCGTTCGTCACTGAGCTGGTTGAGGCGTTCGGAGACCTTGATCAGCAGTTCGTCGCCGAACTGGTGTCCGAGGGAGTCGTTCAGCATCTGGAACCGGTCCAGATCGATCATGATCAATGCCACCTGACGCATCTGACGATCGGCAATGTTCAGCGTATGGGCCAGATCCTCCATGAAGAAGCGACGGTTGGCGAGGCCGGTCAGGGTGTCGGTGGATTCCAGGCGGGCCAGATCCTGCTGCATGGTTTTGCGTTGGTCGATTTCCTGTTCCAGCTCCCGGCGGGTCTTCAGCAAGGCCTGGTTCCGCTTGAGGATGAGCTGGACCAGGACGGTGGTGATGCTGGTCAACAGGCCCATAAAGAGCATGGTGGTGAAGGTCAGCCAGGGCCAGGGGCTCTGTTGCTGCTCGACCCATGCCCGGGTCGGTTTGAGGGTCAATGTCCAGTCCAGTGACGGAAGATTGACCGACGACGAGGAAGAAAATCCGGGATCGATGTCGGCGGACTGGTTCAGTGTGTAGCTGAGATGGCCTGCGTTGCGGATTTCGATCAGAAAGTTAGTCAGCACCCGCTTGTCCAGTAGCTGCTGGGCGAGGGTCTGCATCCGGAAGACACCGGCGATAAAGCCCCGGTTGCTGGCTCCAAGCCCGACCGGCGCGTAAATCACCATGCCTTTGCCGCCCTGGCGCAGGTTGATGACATCAGAGATGTCATAGGCGCCGGTTTCCCGGGCTTCTTCGAGGGCCTTGCGACGTTTCTCCGAAAAGGCAACGTTGTAGCCAACGACGTTTTCGTTGCCGGCCAGGGGCTCAAGCCACTGGATGACAAAGTGTTTGTCGATCCACTCCACGGCCTGGTAAACACCGAAATCCTGGAGGTAGTTGCGGGCATCCGCGCGCCAGCGGTACTCGGTCATGGTGGGGTCGATGGTCATCCGCGATGCCATCCGGTCGATGGCCTCGGCGTGAATCTGGAATTCCCGCTCCAGCAGTGTGGCCATGGCCTGGCTCTCGTTGGCCAGGTTGGCCTGAACCTGACTTTTAGCCTCGTCTTCAAGCCCGAGCCGCAGGGCGGCAGCCAGCGCAAGGAACACCACGGCGATGAGTACTGGAAAAGCTGGGCTGAGTAGGGCCCTGGCAAGGGTCCTGCTGGACGTGACCGGTTTATCCACTGACTACCCCGCAGTGTGTCGAACAACTGCCAGGTTAACGGCAGAACAGGATTGAAGTTTACACATTATAGGCATTGTCTTTGGTCAATTGACGAATCCTGTCCTCCAAAGACATGCCATAGGCACCGTCGGGAAGGCCTCCGGCGATTTCCCGCTGGTGTCCATCCTCGGAAGATGTCTCCGAGAGATCGAGGATCCGCGGCGTGACCGGTTGTTTCCGGGCATCCAGGAGAATTTCGACCCGGGGGGAGAGTTTGCGTCCGGGATGGGTGGCAACCACCAGCGCTACTTCGCCGGTATTGAGCTCCACGAGACTGCCAGCCGGGTAAATCCCGATCATGCGGATAAAGGCCTCGACCATGCCGGCGTCGAACTGCTGCCCCCGGTTCCGATACAGGATACGAATGGCTTCTGACGTGGGCAACCCGTCCCGGTAGCAGCGGTCACTGGTGATCGCATCGAAGGCATCGACAATGGAGATCAGTCGCGCAAACCGGCTGATCTGCCACTCCGCCAGTTGTTGCGGGTAACCCCGGCCATCCATGCGTTCATGGTGATGCAGTGTCACATCGGCCACAATCGGATCGAGGCCCTGATCAGCCTTCAGCAACTCGTAGCCATGACTGGTGTGCTCGCGCATGATCCGGAACTCATCCGGACTCAGGGCGCCGGGCTTGTTGAGAATGTGATCCGGGACCCGGAGTTTGCCCAGGTCGTGCAACAGGCCGCAGACACCGATCGTCTCAAGGTCACCGTCGGGCATGCCGAGGAAGCGCGCAAAGGCGATGGAAAAAATGGCTACCCGCAGACAGTGCTCGGCAGTATATGCCTCCCGGTGCTTGATCCGACTGACCCAGAACATGGCCCCGGCATTGGCCTTGATGCTGGCGACACACTGTTGCAGGACGGGGCGGGCATCGTCCAGGTTCAGATCGTTGCCGGCTTCGATGTCGCGGGTCACTTTTTCGACGAAGTTCTGGGTCCGGCTCCAGGCTTGCCGGGCGCGCGGCAGTTCCTCCGCCAGAGGTTGGGTTTCACTCAGGGGGCGCGTGGTGCGTGCCTTCCGATCGGCCACTTCATCCAGGACGGCGTGCAGGGCCGCTTCTTCATCTTCCACCAGCACCCATTCGCAGTGCTGGCGCAGGATACGGGCCTGGGCATCATCCGCCAGGGTGAACCCCTGGAATAATACGGGCACTTCGGTCCACGGACGATCGAGTTTGACGACCCGCATACCCGGTTTCAGAAGATCCACGGGCAGACGGACACGATGCAGGGATGGCTGCCTGTTTTCGGAAGACACTGTACCGGACACCGAAGCGGCCGGTTTGCTGGATTTACGACGGAACCCCATGGCTCTGACCAGTCTTGTGATTATGTCGAGCGATTATGGCATGGGTGCCGCAAGTGGAACAGGGTGAGGGGCCGGGACGTGGCAAGGTTCGTGATGCCTGTCCCGGTCTGCAGGGGATTAAGCGGCTGTCTGAACGCCCAGGCGGGGTATTTCCTGCTTCGGGCAGCGATTCATGACCACCGTCAGGCCGGCCTCTTCGGCCCGGGCCGCACCGGTTTCATTGATCACGCCAATCTGCATCCAGACCACCGGTATCTTCTGTTCGATCGCGGCATCGA
The DNA here is from genome assembly GCF_000347775.1 of Marinobacter santoriniensis NKSG1. Taxonomy (GTDB): domain Bacteria; phylum Pseudomonadota; class Gammaproteobacteria; order Pseudomonadales; family Oleiphilaceae; genus Marinobacter; species Marinobacter santoriniensis. The sequence goes on along the minus strand of NZ_APAT01000021.1, from coordinate 45,536 downwards.
TCACCGGGTCCGTGCGTTCCGGCGCGAGAAACAGTTCCACCATGTCCACCGGTTCCGGGAGAGATGCGAGGTCGGCCACCACGGTCTCACCCAGCAGGGTCTTCCCGGCCAGTCTTGGATTGACCGGAATGATCCGGTAGCCCTTCGATTGCAGGAATTCCATAACCTCGTGCGATGGCCGGTTGGTTTTTTCGCTGGCCCCGACCAGGGCAATGGTGCGAACCTTTTCAAGGATGGTGCGAAGCTGCTCTGGGTCTTTGACGGACATGCGCGGGGATCCTTCGGACAGGGGATTATCGATGTGCCTCAAGGCACACGGAAACGGACTCCGCGTAGCGTAACGCATGGGGTTTGTCGATTTCCACCTGGGCCCACTGGACCGCTTCGTGCTCCATGACGATGCTCAATACCTCGTGGGTCAGTCGCTCGAGGAGCGCAAACCGGTTGCCATCCACGTGTTGGATGATCTGTTTGGTGATGGTGCGATAGTTCAGAGCGGCTTCGATTTCGTTCCGATGGATCGCACCGCTGGCATCGTAGGTGAGTTCAACATTGATCAGCACATCCTGTTGATTGTTGATCTCCTCCTCCTTGATGCCGATGTAGGCACGAAGCAGAAGGTCCTTGATGCGCACCCTGGCGTTCTGGTGACCAATTACGTCTGACATCTCACCTCCGGTTGACCCTTGGCAATCAGCGATAGGTGCTGATCAGGTTGAGGAACTCGGTGCGGGTAGCCTGGGATTTGCGGAACTGACCGAGCATCATGGATGTTTTCATCCGGGAATTCTGCTTTTCGACACCGCGCATCATCATGCACATATGCTGGGCTTCTATGACGACAGCAACCCCCTTGGCGTTGGTGACGCTTTCAATGGCTTCGGCGATCTGGCGCGTCAGGTTCTCCTGGATCTGCAGGCGGCGGGCATACATATCCACGATCCGGGCGAACTTGGACAGGCCCAGAACCCGGCCCTGTGGCAGATAGGCGATGTGGCACTTGCCGATAAACGGCAGCATGTGGTGTTCGCACATGCTGTAGAGTTCAATGTCCTGGACCACCACCATTTCGTCCATGGCGGACTCGAACACCGCTCCGTTTACCAGGTCGTTCAGATCCTGCTGGTACCCGTGGGTGAGAAACTGCATGGCTTTGGCCGCGCGCAGGGGCGTGTCCTGCAGACCTTCCCGATCGGGATCTTCACCGAGTCCATCAATAATGGCCCGGTAGTGGCCGGCAAGGTCGTCAAGGAGTTTGGTCATATTGGTATCCGGTTGGCTGTCTCTTTTCAGGGTCAAAGCTTAAGGGAATTTGGCTGCCATCTCTACGATTTACGCCGGCACTTCCGGAAAAGACCACCGACACCGGGAATTAATGTAATCGCTTCGGCATTCTGGCGAGCGCAGAGGCTTTACTATAGAGTTTCATGGATCCAGAGGGAGGCCGGGGCAAAGGCATGGAACAGGTTATGACCGGAAGGACGAAGCCAGCCAGTGGAAGCAGGGCGGGCAGTCTCGAGGCATGGCAAGAAAACAGCAAATGGTTCAGCTATGGCGGGCATGCGATCTTCAGTCGGATGGCGGGCAGTGGCGATCCTCTGGTGCTGTTGCACGGCTTTCCCACTGCCAGCTGGGACTGGAACCGGATCTGGCCGATGCTGACCCAGGATTATTCGGTCTTTGCGCTGGACATGCTGGGATTCGGCTTCTCCGACAAACCCTCCCCTTACCGCTACAGCATTGAGGATCAGGCCGATCTGGTTCAGGGCTGGATCGATGGGCTGGGGCTTCAGGCCGTTCATCTGATGGGCCATGATTATGGTTGCAGTGTGGTTCAGGAGCTGCTGGCGCGGGATCAGGAAGGCAGCCTGCCGTTTCGGATCAGCAGTGTGTGTTTTCTCAACGGTGCCCTCTTCCCGGAGGTCCACAATCCGCTGTTTATCCAGAAAGTCCTGCGCAGTCGGTTCGGCGGTCTGATCAGTCGTGGCCTGACACGTCGGGTGTTCGAAAATAATTTCAGACGCCTGTTCGGCAGCCAGAATCCACCAGATCGTCAGGACCTGGACGATTTCTGGCACCTGCTCGTCTACAACAACGGCCGGGGTATCCTGCACCACCTGATCCAGTTCATGGAGGAACGGCGCTGTCACCGGAATCGCTGGGTGGGTGCGTTACAGAATGCCCGTCAGCCCATGAGACTGATTTCGGGGGCGGCGGATCCGGTGTCCGGTGGTGCCATGGCCGCCCGTTATCGGGAGCTGATTGAAAATCCCGATGTGGTCAGCCTGCGCAACGTTGGGCATTACCCGCATTTCGAGAGTCCGTGGGAGGTCTTCTCCGCCTATCGGACGTTCAGGAAGTCTTTTGGCCCTTCAGACCGTTAGCTGACCGTGTCCGCCACTTCACCATCGGTTTCCGGGGGCTGGTCCTGTGAGTATCTGGGCGCATTGACCACCTGGTTGCGTCCCCGGGATTTGGCCTCGTAGAGGGCCTGGTCGGCCCGGTTGAGCCAGATGGACCAGGTCTCTCCCTGGCTGACTTCCGCCACGCTGGCACTGGCGGTGATGTTGATGTTTTCGAGGAAGGGACGGGCGCTGATGCCGGTCAGCAGCTGTTGAGCCAGGGTGTCCGCGTCTTTCTGGCGGGTTTCCGGCAAAACGATCATGAATTCCTCACCGCCGATCCGGAACAGTTGATCACTCTCCCTCAGCCGTTTCCGAAGGCGCAGTGTCATTTCCTTCAGCACCTGATCACCCGCGAGGTGTCCCCACTGATCGTTGATCGTCTTGAAGAAGTCCAGATCGATCAGTACCAGGCTGGATACACGCTCATACCGCTCTCGCATCTGAATCTGGTTGTTCAGGATATCGGCCAGCTGGGACCGGTTCAGGCAGCCAGTCAGGGGATCGGTTGTCGCAAGCCGGGTCAGTTCCAGTTGCAGGCGCCCGACCAGCCAGGCAAACACCATGGCAAAGACACAGGTCAGGCCCAGCGAGAAGGTAATGCGCCAGAAGTCCGCTTCGGGAAACTTGAAGAAGGAAACGACGGCCATCACTACCACGAAAATCGCGTTGCTGACGATGGCTTCGCGCAGGGGCAACAGGAAAAACAGGGCGGTCGCCGCCGGATAGGCCCAGTAAAGCCCGGCGTGCCCGTTGATACTGGTGGAATAGGTGGCACAGACCACCGCCAGCAGGGGAAAGAGGCGGCCCTTGAGAAAGTAGGTGTTACGGAACCGGAGAAAAGCGATGACCAGGAGGGCATTCAGGCAGAAGAATACCAGCAGCCAGGACAACAGGAAGTGATCTTGCCGCCATTGCACAATCACCAGGGGTGCAACAGCCACAAACGCCCAGAAATGCAGGTGATACACCAACTGCTTCTTGAAACCGAGTACTGCCAGAGTGGGCGTCGGAGCCAGTGAACTGGAAGAGGGCATGTAATTCACAGCGTACTCCTGCTGCAGTTGATGGCGATCAGTCCGCATTCCGTGAAACTGAATTCAGAGTCTAGCATGAGCTTTTCGTGAATGAACCAGAAAGGTGCGTTTATGGGCGCCATTAGTTTTCTTCAGTTGGCGGGTACATCCGACCTCCGATAGACTCCCGGCTGATTGCAAGGGAGCCCGAGATGACCGCTATACAGACCCGTACCCCGGCGCTGACGATCCGTGCCGGACACCGCGCGATGCATAGACTGAAGGAAAAGCCCCTGTCACCGGAGGACGTTCATGTCATTCCCGGGGCGGCGGGTGGGCCGAAGGCACTGGGCATCAGCGGCCTGGACCAGGCCGTGTTTGGCGACTGGCTTCCCCGTGTTCCGCAGGAGCGGTCGCTCATCGGATCCTCGATTGGCAGCTGGCGCTTTGCGGCCGTCGCATCTTCGGACGATCCCCGCGCCCAACTGGCCCGACTGGCCGAGCTCTATACCTCTCAACGGTTCGCGAAGGGGGTCAGTGCCGCCGAAGTCACGCGCAAGAGTGTCGAGTTCCTGGAAACCCTGCTTGGGGGGCATGAAGAGCAGATACTGAATCATCCATGGTACCGCCTGAACATCGTGGTCGTGCGCAGTCTCGGCCTGCTCAGTCACGACGCCCGCGGGCGCCTGGGCCTGGGTTTGATGAACGTCATCGCCGCCAACATGGTGAGCCGGCGTCATCTCGGGCGTTTCATGGAGCGGGGCATTGTGCATGACGTCCGGCTCAAAACGCCGGTATCCAAACTGGTGGATTTTCCCAGTCACGAGGTGGCGCTGACCCGCGAAAATCTGTTGCCGGCCCTGTTAGCCTCGGCTTCCATTCCACTGGTGATGTCTGGTGTGCGAAACATTCCGGGTGCGCCAGAGGGTGTGTACCGGGACGGCGGCCTGCTGGACTACCATCTGGATCTGCCCTATGACCAGCCGGGGATCATCCTGTATCCCCATTTCACCGATAAAGTGGTGCCTGGCTGGTTCGACAAGTCTCTGCCCTGGCGCCGGGGCGATGCCGAGCGACTGCGGGATGTGCTGCTGGTGGCGCCTTCAGCCGAGTACCTGGAATCCCTGCCGGATCGCAAGCTGCCGGACCGGAAGGATTTCGAGCGGTACGCGGGGGATGACTCGGGCCGGGAGCGCGCCTGGCGTCAGGCTGTTGCCGAGAGTGAGCGGCTGGGCGATGAATTCCTGGAGCTGATTGAGACCGGTCGCCTGAATGATGTGATCAGGCCGTTGCACTAGTCATCCGGTCGGGAAGGGCGGTCGCGAACAGGGCTGCGAGCGTGACCAGCCCGGAAGACACCCACAGGCATTCTTCCAGCCCGTATTGCTGATAAATCCAGCCCGACAACAGGGTGCCCAGCAGACGTCCGGCGGCGTTGGACATGTAGTAGAAGCCCACGTCCAGTGAGACGCCATCCCCCCTGGCATAGCTGACAATCAGGTAGCTGTGCAGGGCAGAATTGATCGCAAAGAGGACGCCGAACACCAGCAGGCCTCCAACGACCACGATCTGCGGAGACCATCCGAGCATCAGCCCTCCGGCGATCCCGGCCGGCACCAGGGCCAGGAGAGCCCCCCAGAAAACCGCAGGCTGGCCATCCTCCCGATATCCGGTGAAGCGCGGTGCCAGAGTCTGGACGACGCCATAACCAATCACCCAGGTGGCCATGAATCCACCCACCTGCCAGAAATCCCATCCGAACGCGGTGTGGAGATAGACCGGAAGGGCGACCACAAACCATACGTCACGAGCCCCGAACAGAAAAAGGCGGGCGGCGGAAAGCACATTAATGGCGCGGCTTTTCGACAGGATGTCAGAGAATTTGGGTTTGGCCTTGCTCTTGCCCAGGGTGTTCCGGAGCAGAAAGAGGCTGGCCAGCCAGACCATGACCAGCACCGCGGCCATGGTGACAACCGCGCCCTGGAAACCGATCGTCATCAGCAGGACGCCCCCGAGAAAGAACCCGACTCCCTTGAGCGTGTTCTTGGAACCGGTGAGCATCGCGACCCATCGATACAGCGTTCCCTGTTGTTGATCCGGTACCAGCAGTTTGATGCCGCTTTTTGCGGACATCTTGTTGAGATCCTTGGCAATGCCGGACAGGGCCTGTGCCGCCATCACCCAGGGAACGGTCAGCAGGGCGGCTGGCACGGCAAGCATCCCCAGCGCGATGACCTGAAGGAACAGTCCCAGGTTCATTGTCCGGTTGAGACCCAGCCGCGCGCCCAGATAACCGCCCACCAGGTTGGTCACCACGCCGAACAGCTCGTAGAACAGGAACAGGAGAGCGATTTCCAGCGGCGAGTACCCGAGCTGGTCGAAGTGGAGCACGACCAGCATTCTCAGGGCGCCGTCGGTCAGGGTGAAGGCCCAGTAATTCCCCGTAATGACCAGGTATTGGCGGACGGCTGGTGTCATTTCAGGCAGAACCGACCTTGCGGGCCAGTTCGACCGCGCGGTTGGCGTAGCCCCACTCGTTGTCATACCAGGCGTAGATCTTGACCTGGGTCCCGTTGATGACCCGCGTGGAGAGGGCGTCCACGATTGAGGATCGGGGGTCGGTCCGGTAGTCGATCGATACCAGCGGGCGTTCTTCATAGCCAAGAATGCCCTTGAGCTCACCTTCGGCGGCTTCCTGCAGCATTCGATTCACGGTCTGGGCGTCGGTGGGCTTTTCGACTTCGAACACGCAGTCGGTGAGTGAGGCATTGGTCAGCGGTACCCGCACCGCTAGGCCATCCAGCCGGCCCTTCAGCTCCGGGAAAATCTCGATGATGGCGGTGGCTGAGCCGGTGCTGGTGGGAATCAGTGAGCTGCCGCAGGCCCGGGCCCGTCGAAGGTCCTTGTGAGGTGCATCGAGGATCGTCTGGGTGTTGGTAAGGCTGTGAATGGTGGTGAGCGAGCCGTGTCGGATACCCAGCTGTTCGTGAATCACCTTGACCACGGGCGCCAGGCAGTTGGTGGTACAGGAGGCGGCGGTCACGATCCGGTCGCTGGCCGGATCAAATATGTGTTCGTTCACGCCCAGTACGATGTTTTTCGCCCCGGCTTCCTTGACCGGTGCGGTGACCAGTACCCGCTTTACGCCCTGGTCCAGATAGCCCTGGAGCATATTCACCTTTCGCATGGCGCCGCTGGCTTCGATGACCAGGTCGCAGCCGGACCAGTCGGTTTCCCCGATGCTTCTGTTGTGGGTCACGCGGATGTGCTGGTCGCCAATCCGGATGCCGGTGTCATCGAAGTCCGCGGTTTGGGCCCAGCGTCCATGGACGCTGTCAAAATTCAGCAGGTGGGCCAACGTGGCCGCATCCGCGCCGGGGTCGTTGATGGCGACAAATTCCATCTCGGGCCAGTCCCAGGCCGCCCGAAGGGCCAGACGGCCAATGCGGCCGAAGCCGTTGATTCCAACTTTGATCTTGTTCATGGGGCGTTCCTTTCTCTCCGTGATGATTCAATCGTCAAACCCGAAGCTTGATGGGTCGTTATGCGCAAGGCTCCCTGACCGGGCGATCCTCCATTCTCGCCAATCGATGTAATTCAGGTCCGATACGGTCACGACTGGCTTCAGCCGCCTCGTTCACTATGCGTAATACCCAGTGTGGCAGATCGGGATGAAATCGGTAGTGAATCCATTGTCCCCGGCGTTCACTTGCCAGCAGTCCGGCTTCCCGCAGAGTCGCCAGGTGTCGGCTGATCTTGGGCTGGGATTCCCCCAGGGCGGCGGTCAGTTCGCAGACGCATAATTCCCGGTGTTCCCGGATCAATAACACCATGGTCAGGCGGCGCTCGTCGCCCAGCGCTTTGAAAACGGTGACCGGATCATAGTGATGGCTCTGGGGGGTGGTCTGTTTTTGATGGACAAGAACAAACAGACTGATCCGCTCCCGAAGTTCCCGGAGCGTCCGTGAAAAAGCGTCGTAATGGTTGTCAGGGACCGGATCGGCGCAATCCCAGGCAATCTTCTGGGAGCTTTCAAAAGACGGACGACATTCCCGGGCGGCCTTGTCACAAAGTGTGATGACGTAATCCCAGTGCTCTGGCGTTACCTGCGATACCGATTTGCTGCTGAGCCCTTCGGTGGGGATACCTGCGTCCGCGAGAACCCGGATGGCGAGTGGGTGTGGCGAGCCGGGGTTGGTCCCGGCGCTGGCCACCTCGAAATTGTCTCCGGCCATCTCTCGCAATAGTGCTTCGGCCATGAGAGATCGGGCGCTGTTGGCAGTGCAGACAAAAAGTACGCGGCGGCGCATTATCGGTGACTCACTCTATATCTGGAAAAACGAATAATGAATGGCTGTATTCTATAGCGTCCCTGTTTGGTCCGTAAACTGTAATATATTTGCAAATAAAGAATAAATGTTGGTTTGATCCGGATCAGGTTTTACTGGATCTTTCCTTTACTATATTCGAAAAAACGAATATAAGGGGTTAATTCTGTTTCGACCGTCATCAGTCAGGGCCGGTGTCTACCATGCTTGAGATTTTCACGCTTCTTGCCAATTGGCTCAGTTACGACGTGATCGGGTTGAGTCCGGATACCAGGTTGGGCGCCTCGGTGCACTTCTTCATCGAAGACACCACCAAAATCCTGTTCCTGCTGGTGGCCATGATCTACGTAATCGCATTGATCCGTGCTTCGCTGAATCTGGAGCGGGTCCGAGCCTATATTCAGCGGCGAAACCGGTTTGCCGGATATCTGTTCGGCTCCGGATTCGGTGCGATTACCCCGTTCTGTTCCTGCTCTTCAATACCTCTGTTCCTGGGGTTCACAAGCGCCGGTATTCCGCTGGGGATTACCATGGCGTTTCTGTTTACTTCGCCCATCATCAACGAAGTTGCGGTCATCATGCTTTGGGGGCTCCTGGGCTGGAAGTTCACTCTGGCGTACGTGGTCGTGGGGATGGCAGTCGGCATGATCGGTGGTCTGTTACTGGACACGCTCCGGGGGGAACGCTGGCTGAAGGACTTCGCGGCCAAGGCTTACCAGAAGGCGGCGGCTGAGGTAGAGGCAGGGACCGGGACGATCGAGGCTCCCGACGCGCCACGCCTCACGTTTTCTGAGCGGCATCAGTTCGCCAAACAGGAACTTGCCGAAATCGTTGGCCGGATCTGGAAATGGGTGTTGATCGGCGTGGGTCTGGGCGCAGCGCTTCACGGTTTCGTGCCGGATAACTGGTTTGCTGCCAATCTGGGGTCGGGGCAGTGGTGGAATGTGCCGGCTGCTGTGGTCGCCGGCTTACCGCTGTATTCCAACGCCACCGGTGTCATACCGGTTATGGAAAGCCTGATTATGAAGGGATTACCGGTGGGCACGACACTCGCGTTCTGCATGAGTACCGTGGCCGCGAGTTTCCCGGAGTTCGTCATGCTCAAGCAGGTTATGACCTTTCGCCTGCTCCTGCTGATCTTCGTCATTCTGCTGGCGAATTTCATGGTCGTGGGCTGGGTCATCAATCTGGTTGGCCCCTGGCTGATGGTGGGACATTAAATCTTGATTGAAGGAGAACGTCATGAAGCTTGTTGAAGTACTGGGTACCGGGTGTGCCAAGTGTGTCAAAACCGCTGAGAGCATTGAGCGGGTCGCCAGCGAACTGGGTGTCGATGTGAAGGTGGTCAAGGAAACGGATCCGGCCCGGATCATGGAATATCAGGTCATGTCGACCCCGGGTGTCGCCGTGGACGGCAAAGTCGTGCACTCCGGTTCCATTCCCCACCGCGAGCAGATCGTTTCCTGGCTCCAGGGCTGATTATTGAAGCAACAAAGGGCCATGAGGTGGACTGCTATACTGGTTCGATATCAATGGCGAACCGGGAGGAGTCATGTCCGACGAACAGCCTGTCATTGCCAAGCCCAGCCCATACGCGATTGAGGTTGAGGGTGGCCGGAACTACCTATGGTGCGCCTGCGGGCGCAGTGACAATCAGCCCTTCTGTGATGGCTCCCATAAGGGAACCTCATTCACTCCGGTCAAATACACTGCGGAAAAGACCGAATGGCTCTGGTTCTGCGGATGTAAACGGACGGGTTCCTCACCGCTATGTGATGGCACCCACAAAGCTCTGGATTAACCAGAGTCGTGGGCTCCGGGCGTTGCATTGAGCCGGTAGCCGGTCAGCCCATGGAGGGGATCTGTGAGTGCCTTGATCCGGATCGTGGCTGGCAAACCTCGCTCGTCATGTCGATGGATCAATATCAGATCGATCCGTTCAGACTGTCGTTCCTGTCGTGAAGCGACGAGTGTTTTTTCAAAATTGTCCCGGAACTCCGGCCGGATCAGCTCCACAAACCGGCGGCCGGTCAGGTCGCTGGGCGCCTCCTGAAGCAGATCGGCGCTTTGAGCGGATACGAATCCGATGACACCGTGCTCGTCCAGCTCACAGACCATGGCGCCGGAGAGCGACACCAGATCCCGGCTGCGCTCCTCACTCTCGTTCAGTGCCTGCCTGAGAACATTTTTCTCGACCTGTAGTGTCGAAATTCGTTGTTGAGCCGTAGCGGACAGGGACTGCAGTTCACGGAGGCTGCGGGATTGGCGATGGAGTCGTCGACACAGCAGTAATGAAAGGCAGGCGGCTGCCGCACTGATCATCAGGCCCACCAGCCAGATGGTCGCGCTGGCTTCACGGGCCGCCTCGCCGAGCAGTGGTTGGTTCGGCACGGTCGTCACCATCCAGTCTTGTCCCGCCGGCTGGATTTCCGTGCGCAGGGTTCTGGTGGGATCCAGTTGTCCGTTCACGCCGATCTGAAGCAACGGCACTTTGGTGTGTCGTTGCAGTGTGTCGATTCTCAGGCCCAGTCCAGCGGGCAGGGCATTATCGAACAGCGTTGGCAACCAGCTCGAGGGCGGTGTTCCCTCTTCAAGGTAGTCAGGGGCGATGGCGAGCACTCGATTGACCAGCGCCTGATGCTCGGCCTGGTAGCGGGCTTCGGCAAGCTGACGGGCCTGTTCCGCCTCGGTTCGGGCGGCGCCGGCAGTCACAGTCAGGCCCCCGACAAGAATGACCAGGGGGATCCACAGGTCGGGCCACAAGCCGGTCTGCTTGCTCCTGTCTGAACGGCTTTCCATGCGTTTGCTCCCTGGAGGCAGATCCTCTCACCCTTCAATTTCCTTACCTTAAACCAGCCGTTGATGGAGTGAAAGATAATCAGGCGGCTTTTCGGGTGGTGCCGTAGGTGAACAGGAACGCCAGAAAGGCGGTCACCACCACCGACGGACCCGCTGGCGTATCCAGGTACCAGGACAGGGTCAGGCCGCCGCCAACCGCAAGGCATCCGAACGCGATCGCCAGGAAAACCATGTGTTCGGGTGTGCGCGCCAGACGTCGCGCCGTCGCGGCGGGAATGATGAGAAGCGCGGTAATGAGCAGCACACCGACCATCTTCATGGCGACTGCGATCACCAGTGAAAACATCAGCATCAGCACCAGGCGCAGTTTCTCGACCGGTACGCCTTCCACCCGGGCCAGCTCCTCGTGAATGGTACTCATCAGAAGACCGTCCCAGAGTTTGATCAGCAGCAGGATCACGATGCCGGCACCCAGGTAGATCCACAACAGATCCTGGCGGCTCATGGCCAGCAGGTCGCCGAACAGCAATCCGGTCAGGTCCACTCTCACGTGTGGCATGAAGCTCAGGACCACCAGACCGATGGCGAGGGCGCTGTGGGCAAGAATGCCCAGCAGGGTGTCGGTGGCCAGGGCGCGGGTGCGGCTGAGACTGACCAGTACCAGAGCCAGGACGATGCAGACGATCATGACTCCGAGATTCAGGGGCAGGCTGAACAGGAAACTCAGGGCAATGCCGAGCAACGCCGAGTGGGCAAGGGTGTCGCCAAAATAGGCCATCCGGCGCCAGACCACGAAACAGCCCAGGGGGCCGGCGACCAGGGCGATTCCCAGCCCGCCCAGAAGCGCCCGCCAGAAAAAATCATTCAACACGGAATCAATGATGGTCATGGTTGCAGTGAGCTCCGTGAGCAGCAGGCTCAGCCGCCTTCCGGGAAACAACGTCGCCGTGCAGGTCGTGGCTGTGATTATGGTGGTGGTGATAGACGGCGAGCGACTCTGCGACCGAATGGCCGAAGGTGTCGATAAATGCCGGATCGTGGGAAATATCAGCGGGAAAGCCGCTGCAGCACACATGCTGGTTGAGGCAGATCACTTTGTCGGTGGCGGCCATGACCAGATGCAGATCGTGGGAGATCATGATGACGCCACAATTGAGTTCATCCCGCAATTCGCGAATCAGGTTGTACAGGGCTGCCTGTCCATTGATGTCCACACCTTGAGCGGGTTCGTCCAGGACCAGCAGATCCGGTCGCCGGACGAGTGCTCTTGCCAGCAACAGGCGTTGTCTCTCTCCGCCGGACAGGTGATGGATTTCAGAAGCCATCAGGTGGCCGATGCCGGTCCGCTCCAGTGCCCTCCGGCACTCCGCCTCTGGTTGCCCGCTCAGGGCCATGAATCGACCGACGTGGAGTGGCAGTGTCGGTTCGATTTGCAATTGCTGGGGAACGTATCCGATCACCAGACCGGGCGCCCGTTCGACGGTCCCTTCCGTTACCGCTTGCAGTCCGACCAGAGCCTTGATCAGGGTTGTCTTGCCCGCACCATTGGGGCCGATGATGGTGAAAATATCACCGCGGTGTACGCTCAGATTGACATGCTGAACGGCCGGTCGACCATCAAACCGGACCGAAACATTCTCGAGCCGGACCAGAGGATCAGTCATGCCTGCCTCCCGGCTGACATCTCGGGCAGAGTCCGGCGATTTCCAGCGTTGTTTCCTCCGGCAGGAAGCCCTGGGCCTGCGCCGCTTCGGTAATGACTCCGGATACCTCAGGGGAGGCCAGTTCCAGAACCGTGCGGCATTGACGACAGATCAGGAACATTCCGCTGTGATGCTCGCCGGCATGGGTGCAACCCACGAATGCATTAAGCGACGCGATGCGGTGGACCAGGCCATGTTGCTGAAGAAAGTCGAGGGCGCGATAAACCGTTGGCGGAGCCGCATTCTGTCCGTCTTTGGCCAACTCGGCGAGGACGTCATAGGCGCCGAGGGGCTTGTGGGACTGCCAGATCAGTTCCAGTACCCGTTGCCGGATCGGAGTCAGTCGGGCGTTTTGCTGGCGGCAGACGGAGCGGGCATGCTCGAGTGCGTGGGTAACACAGACCTTGTGATCATGCGGACGGTAGGCAAGGGCGCGGCTGGCCATGGTGGAACTCCGGGAAATTTTGAAACATTATAACATTTCCCGGAGGCGGAGCCATCGCCATTGTCATTCTTAGCGATGGGACTCGTGGGCAAGGGTCTCCAGATATTCAAGGTTCGGAATCCAGGCGGATTCCCCTTCCACTTCAACCTTCATCAGGTCGGCCGGTCCGGTTTCGGCCTCAACCCGATGGACTTCGGCCTCGGACAGTCGTGACTGGCTCGGAATACCCTGGGTGACCAGCGCCATGAAGGGCGTCTCCTGATGGTGTTCGCCAATAGTATTGAGCACAACGATCCGTCCACGATTGTCTCCGGGGACCGTCAGGCTCTCACCGTTGGCAGCGTCGTAGGAGATCACCGGCAGTTCCAGTCCACGCCAGTTGAGATAACCCACCAGCCAGTCCGGTGTCTTGGAGCCGGCGTCTTCGCTGGCGTAATCCACTACCTCGGCGATCGAGACGTTCGGGAGGAGCAGTTGCCGCCCGCTCACGGGAATCATGACGCAGGAGAGAATGTGGCTGTTATCGTTCATCGCTTCTGTCCTCAGGCGGAATCGCGTTTCTGCCGACCTTTGATCAGGCAGGATTCTTCAATGGTTTTGACCAGTTCTTTTGCCAACTCTTCGGGGGTTCCGCTAAAGCTGCTGCACCCGGTTGCGGCGACGGAATCGGGCATGGAGCTGTTGCCACAGCTGTTGCTTTCCTGAACCCAGATCCGGCTGCCAAAGGCTCTCAGCATGGGCGCGGCGATCGCGCCGTCATTGCCCATGCCGGAAAAGAGAATAGCATGGCAACGCTTGCCGTAATGATCGGCCACATTGAGCAGAACCTGATCGATCGAGGGGCCATAGGGGCCGGGCCAGGGACTGTTTATCTCGGTCAGGCATCCGGTGCTGTCGATTTTCCATTCCCTTTCGACGGGCATCATGACCACGTCGCCGTTCCTGACCCGATAACCTTCTTCAGCCGCCTTCAATGTGTAATGGGCGTGTCGACCGAGCACACGGGTCAGCACATTGGCGAAATTGCCATCAATGTGCTGGGCGTAGACGAAGCCCACCGGCAGTCCCGGTGGCAGATTGTCGAGAAAGGTTTTTACCGCTGCAGGACCGCCCAGCGAGGCGCCGAGAATCCAGATTTCCTCGGCAATGGAACCGGGTACCGCCGGCGGAATCCATTGTGGCAGCGAGGGTGCGTCGGTTTTCGCCGGCGTCTGTTCCTCGAGTTGCTCGAGGCTGTCCTCTGAATCCAGTTCCTCAAGATGTCCGAGCTGCTGTTCAAGCTTGCTCAGCAGGCGACGTTCCCAGCGAAAGTAATCCGTACTGCCGGGACGGGGCGCCTGGTCGACACCGAACAATACCGGTGCGTCAGTGTTCTCCAGCAGGTGGTCGAACAGCACCGGGTGGTCGGCTTCATCTTCCAGTGTTACCAGCCACAGGCTGGCTTCGGGGAATTCGGGGTAATCCTGCAGTCGCTCCGGATCGCCGGAAAAGCAGATCTCCAGACCAAACTTGGCCGTGGCCCCCTGCAACCGGTGTCGCTGGAGGACCACGTCCGATACGATCCCGACCCTGGGCCGGCCAGACTGGCCGGCCATCACTCGGTCCCGGTCAGCCGTTTGATGGTGTCAAGCAACTCGGTTTCCTGGAACGGCTTGCCAAGGTACTCGTTGACACCAATGGCGAGGGCACGCTCCCGGTGCTTCTCCCCCGTCCGTGAGGTGATCATGCAAATCGGGGTCTCCCGCAGGTTGTCGTCGTGGCGGACAAAACTGGCCACCTCGAAACCGTCCATCCGCGGCATTTCGATATCCAGCAGGATAATGTCCGGCTTGTGGTCCTGAAGCTGGGCCACCGCATCCAGACCATCCTTGGCGGTGATGACTTCCATCCCGTTCCGTTCCAGCAGGCGGGAGGTAACCTTGCGGACGGTGACCGAGTCGTCCACCACCATGACGGTCGTGACCTGCTGTTCGTAACGCGCGGCTTCGCGGGCTTTCTCCAGGCTCGCCAGACGCTGGCGTTCGGACAGGATGTCGGAACGGATCATGGCCGGCAGGTCGAGAATCACCACCACGTTACCGTCACCCAGAATGGTGGCACCGGAAACGCCCCGGACGGAACTGAACTGGGGCCCGAGGGACTTGACCACGATTTCCCGGCTGCCCATCAGACTGTCTACCTGAAGGGCCATGGGCTGTTCCGCGCCACGCACCAGAATCACCGGCAGTGGCAGAGCCTGCCCCTGCAGCTTCGGTTGATGGTCACTGTTCAGCAGGCTACCGAGATACTGGAGCCGGTATTCCTGGCCCGCGTATTCGTACATCGGTGCCTTCGGCTTGTAGTACTCCTCCAGCTCGTACGTGCTGACCCGCACGATACCTTCGATGGTATTCAGCGGGATCGCGTAGAAGTCTTCGCCGGTGGACACCATCAGGGCCCGGTTCACGGACACCGTGAATGGCAGGCGGACGGTGAAGGTCGTGCCCTGGCCCAGGACCGAATCAATGTCGAGGCTGCCGCCAAGCTGTTTGATTTCGCTGGCGACCACATCCATGCCGACACCGCGACCGGAGATCTGGGTGACCTTTTCGGCGGTCGAGAAGCCAGGCTGAAGGATGAACTGCAGGATTTCCCGTTCGCTCAGTTCTTCATCTTCCCGCAACATGCCCTGTCGGATTGCCTTGTCGCGAATGACCGATGAGGGGATGCCCTTGCCGTCGTCAATCATGCGCAGGACCACGTCGCCGCCTTCACGGGTGAGCGACAGGGTGACCTCGCCGGTTTCAGGCTTGCCGGCCTTCTTACGGTCTTCCGGTGTCTCGATGCCATGGTCGAGTGCGTTGCGAAGCATGTGTTCCAGCGGAGCTACCATGCGCTCCAGGATGTTCCGGTCCATTTCGCCTTCGGCGTTCCGGACATCAAAATCCACCTTCTTGGCCAATTCTCCGCTGATCTGCCGTACGATCCGGCGAAGGCGCGGCACCATCGAGGCAAACGGAACCATCCGGGTCTTCATCAGACCTTCCTGAAGCTCCGTATTGATCCGCGACTGCTGCACCAGCAGGGTTTCAGTATCGCGCACCCGATCGGACATGGTTTCCCGCAGGTCCGCAAGGTCCGAGGACGATTCGGTCAATGCCCGTGACAACTGCTGGATCGACGAGTAACGGTCCATTTCCAGCGGGTCAAAGTCATCGCCATAGTCCGGGCCGTGTTCCTGCTCGGCGCGGAACAGAATCTGGGCCTCGGTTTCAATTTCCATACGCCGCAGCTGTTCCCGGAGACGTTCGATCGTCGCCGCCATTTCCTCCAGCGTGTGTCCGAAATCACTGGTCTGCTGCTCGAGACGGCCACGCGTAATACTGGTTTCACCGGCAAGGTTGACCAGTTCGTCCAGCAAAGGCGCCGATACGCGGATGGTTTCCTGGACCCGTTGCACTTCCGGCGCTTTCTTCCGGGGTTGTGCCGGTGATTTTGCCTCGGGCTTTTTCGGCTCCGCCACGGCGGGAGCGGCCGGCTTTTCAGAGGGTGTCGGAGCCTTTGTTTCCGGCTCAGGGACTGCCTCTGCCTTGGGTTCTTCCGCCGGTACCGCCGGACTGGCCGGTGTGGATTCGACGCCTTCGTATCGCTGGCGAATGCGGTTCACCAGCTCGATAATCGCGTCGTGATCCCCCGTGATGGCCTGCCACTGTGCTTCGTCAGGCGTGTTGCCACCCAGATCGATCAAACGGGTCTCGAACGCATGGGCCTTGTCGCCCAGCTCAGTCAGCTGCGCCAGACGTGCACCACCTTTGAGAGTATGCAGCGCCCGTTGTGCTTCCTGATTGAAGTGATGGTTACCGGCATCCTTGCGCCAGTCGTCCAGCAGCTGCTCCAGCTGATCCATGATCTCGCCGGCTTCCTCAAGGAAGATTTCCAGCACTTCAGGATCGACCGGTTCCGCTGCAGCCCCGGAATCGGTTTCGGCAGACTCTGCCTGTTCCGGGCCAGCGGATTCGCCGGCCTGGCGGAACGCGTCCGCCAGTTCCGATGCGGTCTCGGGCGTGTTGCCTTCTTCCAGTGTCTCAAGCATGGACTTGAGGTGGGCATTGGCGCGCTCGCTCAGGGCCAGCAGCGCCTGCTGGTTGTTGGCACCGCCAATGAGCGGATCCAGAGCGTCGGACCAGACTTCCGCGAGGTCCGCGATGGCATCGACGTCAGACAGGCGTGCGCCGCCCTTGAGGGTATGCAGCTCCTGCTGGAGCCGGGTAACGCCGGACAGTTCGTCGGGTTCATCCTTCCACTGTGCCAGGCATTCGCTGATCGCCTCGTGTATTTCCAGGCCTTCGTCCAGGAAAATGCCGATCAGATCGTCGTCACTGGCGGTCTGCAGGGTTTCGTTCAGCGTGGGTTCGGCGGCGTCCGGAGTTTCAGCCGATGTCTGCGGGGCTTCGCCCCGAACGATGGCCTCCACCTGGGCCACCAGATCCGTTGCGGGCGGGCAGGGTTTCTGGGTCGCAACCTGCGCTACCATTTGCGCCAGCCGGTCATGGCAGGCAAAAAGCAGGTCGGTCATGTCTTCAGATGCCGCCAGTCGGCCGTCTGCCACTCTCTCGAAAAGGTCTTCGAGTACGTGGCTGAGATCCCCGATGGCCTCGACGCCTGCCATTCTGGCGCCACCCTTGAGCGTATGAACATCACGCTGAAGCTCCCCGGCGACGGTGGTGTCAGACGGATTCTCGCTCCAGGTATGCAGGGCGCTGCCGGTCGAATTGATCAGGTCATAGGCTTCTTCCAGGAAGATACCAACCAGTTCCGGGTCCAGATGGGACAGGTCCGGTGCCGACTCGGCCGCCGGCTCCTCCCCGGTCTCGATATCCCGGTTGTCGTCGTCGCTCTCGACCGGCGCTTCCTCCGGGACATCCGGCTCAGATTCGGCCTCGGCTTCACGAACGTCGGTAATCGTCCGGGAGCCCTGCGCGTTGTCCATGTAGCTTCGGATTTCGCCAATCAGGTCCGGCGCCGGTCTCGGAGGCTCGCTGGCTTCGAGGGCTTCGATCATGCCGGCGAGGCGATCGTGACACCGGAACAGCAGGTCGGACAGCTGATCATTCACCGAAAGCCGTTGTTCGGTCAGACCTTCAAAAAGATTTTCCAGCTCATGGGACAGATCGCCCACAGCCGGAATGTCAGCCAGTCGCGCGCCTCCCTTGAGCGTATGCAGATCCCGCTGGAGCAGGCGCAGAATGTCCAGGTTGGCGGTATCTTCGCTCCAGTTATGCAGTGCATCGGCGCTGCTGTCGACCAGTTCCCGGGCTTCCTCCAGGAAAATTTCCGCCAGCTCCTGGTCCAGCTCTTCGTCGGATTCGCTGGTTTCCGGCAGGGGTGGGGGTTCCACGGACTCCGAGGTGGGTTCCGGTGTTGCCGGCGATTCGAGCTCGTCCATATCGAAGCTCAGATCGATTTCTTCCAGATCGCCGGTAAACTCCTGCTCGAACGCATCCGGTTCTTCCGGAGAGGCGTCCGGTTGGTCCTCAGCCGTTTCTGTCGCCGGTTCTGCCAGCGTTTCCAGCTGGGCCAGCAGGCTATCGTCAGATTCGGTGGCCAGGCCGGCAGCGACCTGGTCCATCATGTTGATCAGTTGCTCGTGGGCGTCACCCACAATCTTGAAAAAGGCCTCGTCCGGAACCCTGGTCTGATCCGCTTTGGCGGCATAGACATCCCTCAGTGCGCCGGCCAGCGCCGACACATCCGGTAGACCGGCGTCTGCTGCTCCCAGCGTCAGCTGGTCGAGTTCGTCGCGCAATTGACTCAGTGCACCGGTTTCAGACGGGTTCTCGGCCCAGCGTCCCAGGATGCGCTCGGCATCAAGAACAATGTCCAGGCCTTCGTTCAGGAACAGGAGAACCAGTTGGGATTCTTCCTGCCGGGCCGGTTCATCGGTATCCGGCTCAACGCCAGCGTGGAGTGTGGTTTCCGAAAGCTGTTCCAGTCTGGTGAGGAATTCATCGGTTCCCTCGAGGGGAGCCTGGGGATTCTCACGGATCTGTGCCAATCCCTGGGTCAGGAACGTACAGGCCTGCTGAATCAGTTCGAGAACGTTGCGATCGGCCCGTTTGTTCTGGGCACGGGATTCCTTGACGAACCGCTCCAGCGGTGTGATGACACGGGCCATCGGTTCGATGCCGGCAGTATGTGCGCTGCCCTTGAGGGTATGCAGTGCCCGGGACAGGTCATCGGTGTAGGACACGGACGTCTTGTCGCCGGCAGCCGCGAGGTAATCTTCCAGCGTCGCCAGATGGGTTTCGGTTTCACTCTGGAAAATATCCAGCAGAACCGGGTCGACCTCGGAATCGTCCAGGTCTTCAGGAGTCTCTTCGGTCGTTTCTTCAGTGACGGCCTCGGGAGCGATCGGTGGTGGCACCTCCGCGCTCGGCATATCGCTGGCATCCGGAATTTCGCCGTTGGCCAGTGCTTTGGCCCTGGCCTCGAGAGCGGAGGTGTCCACGGAGGGTGCGCGACGTTTTTCGAAATCTTCCACCAGGTCCGGCAGGGTGCCGGTGACATCTTCGAGTAACCGTGCGATGTCATCATTCATGAAAATGCTGCCGTCGATGATCCGGTTCAGCATGTTTTCGACCGACCAGGCCAGTTCACCCACGACGGAAGCGCCGACCATGCGCCCGCTGCCCTTGAGGGTGTGGAACGCGCGCCGGACTTCTGCCAGTGCGCTCCGGTCGTCGTGCTGGCGCAGCAGCATGGGCAGGTATTCGCGAATGGTATCGAGTACCTCGCCTGCTTCCTCGATAAAGATCTCAAGGATTTCATCGTCGATCAGGTCGTCATCGTCTTCCGCAGCCTGATCCGCGACCACCGATGTTTCGGTTTCGGTAGCCGGGACTTCGGGCTCGACGGCCTCTACCGGGATTTCCTCCGGCGATCCGGACACTTCGGGAGACGGTTCGGTGTCTGCCCGGCGAGTATCCGCCATGGCTTCCGCCCGCTGGATCAAGGCCTGCACATCGCCGTCGGCATGCCCGTCCTGGAATTCCCGGATGAGTGCGGGAATCCGGGTGTTCACTTCGTCGATGAGCGTAAAGAGGTCATCGGTGGGCTTGATGGTCTGGTCAATCACCCGGTTCAGCAGGTTCTCGATGGACCAGGCGAGTTCGCCGATGCTGGTGGCGCCCACAAGCCGGCCACTGCCCTTGAGGGTGTGGAATGCTCGGCGGACCTCGGTCAGTGCTTCGCGATCGTCGTGATCCTGACGGAGACGAGGGTAGTATTCGTGGATGGTTTCAAGTACTTCGCCGGCTTCCTCGACGAAAATGCCCAGGATTTCGTCGTCCAGCAGTTCGTCGTCCGAGCCTTTGCTGGAGCTGGTTTCGTGGGCGGGCTCCGGCGTGGTTTCTTCCAGGGTCGGCAGTTCCGGTTCTTCGGAGTCGGCCTGCCAGGTGGGCTCGCTACCAATGGGGAAGCCGAGCGAGGCGAGGCTGTCTTCGGCCACCTTGAGCACGCCATCATTTTCTCCGATCCCTTCGGCGAGTCGCTCAAGATAGTACTCGATACTGGTTACGGCGTCCGCGAGGGTGTCGAGCTGCTTCCAGTCGGGCACCTGCTTTCCGCCCAGCAGAACGTCGGTAATATAGCGCTCGGCGGAAGCGAGCATATCGGCCACGTGATCGAGCGGAATCAGGCTCAGGCCACCACGGATGCTGTGTAGCAGGCCCGGGACATGCTCGATTTCGCGGGTGTCCCATTGGGACGCAATGAAGTTCACAATAGAGGATTTGACCTGCTCGAGCGTGTTCCGGGATTCCCGAAGCAGTGCCGAGCTGGCTTCCCCGAATTCCCGGGAACCAGGATGGAGTCCATCGTTGCCCGATGCCTCGCCGCCCTGCTGATCGGTCTGCCGGTCGGTATCAAGGCCGGTCAGACTTCCTTCGACGTAAAGGAGGGCACCGGCAATGTCCATCAGTGTGCCATCGTCGACCAGATCGGTCTGGGCCGAGAGTTTCTCCACCAGTTCGATCTGTTCACTCACCACTCGCCGGGGAATGCCCAATCCAAGAACTGCCAGCGTGTTGGCCACCTGGCGCAACCCGGGCAGCAGTTCTTCAAGCTCGCTGTTCTGGCGCTGTTCTGACCGGACAAAGAGGTCCAGCTGATCCTTGAGTTTAGCCAGCTCTTCATTCAGGGCGCTGACCACGGAATGGATGGCTTCCCGGCCGGGGCCGGACACGCGGGTGCGGGCAGCGTCGACATCGTCAACGGACGGAAGCGCTTCGTTAAGCTGGTAATCGTTTCGAATGGCCGTCACCTGAGGGGAGTCGAGATCCCGGGCGCGGGCCACGTAATAGAGCAGGTGTTTAAGCAACGCTTCGGCCGCCGGTTCCTGCAGGATGGTGGCGTGTTCATCAATGAGGCGACGAATCTCGCTGTCTAGTTCTCGGAGCAGCGATTTGACGGCCGCGTTTACCGGATTCACCTGCGCCTGCAGGGTTTCAATAAAGGCTCCGGCTGCTTTCCACAGTTCGCCCTGCGGGGTTTTCTGGCATAAACGGATCAGGCGCGCGACGACCTTTTGCAGGTAATCGAACTGGGCTGCCAGGTCTTCCTCCCGTACTACGCCAACCAGAGCAAACTGGTACATCTGGCGGAGCTTCCGGACATGACCCAGAACCTTTGGATCCTGCAGTCTTTGAGCGGACTTGCTGTTGACCCGGATCTGCGCCCGGCTCAGGTCCGGCTTGAACAGAGAAGTGTCCGAAAGCAGGGATTCGCCGCGAGCGGCGCGAAGGTCGTTCAGCAATGGGAGCAATACCATCGGGAAATCATCCCGGCTGGTAGTCAGGTGCTCCAGGTACTGGGGCAGTTGCAGAATCGCCTGCATCAGCACATCGACCGCTTCGTCGACGTTGGTGACAGATTCGTTGAGGAGGGCCTGGGTGAGCTTTTCCATCTCCTCGGTGAGCAGGGCTGCACCGTACAGCTCCACCATCTGAAGGGTGCCATGGACCTGGTGAAGGTAATTCAGGCAGAAGCGCAGGCGCGCGGTGTCGTCACGGTTCTCGACATACGCTTCTAGGGCATGCTGGCCCTGGGTCAGCGTGTCCTGTATTTCGCCCCGAACCCAGTCCAGGGCGATGCTGTCATGGTGATTGCCCATAACCACTCCGGTTATTCTTCGTCGGTCTGGCGTTTGATCCACGCCAGAACATGTTCCGAGGGTACCCGCTGGAGGCCGGGTGGTTGCCAGTCGGTCAACTCACCCTGGCCCAGCACCAGTAATCCCCCGGGCGCCAGCCGCTCTGCCAGTCGTTTGACGATTTCCCGCCGGCGCCAGCGGCGGAAATAGATCAGCAGATTCTGGCAAAAGATAATATTCATTCCGTGCATCGGAGCGCCGGCCAGGTCCAGCACGTTGAGCCTGGTAAAGCACACCCGATCCCGAAGGTTGTCCACAATCTCGACGGTGTTCCGCTCCGAGGGGCGAAAATACCGTTCTTTCAAGTCTTCGTTCATGCCCAGCAGCTTTCGGGCATTGAACTGTCCGCGACGCGCCTTGTCGATCGCGGGCTTACTGATATCCGAGCCGGTGACTCCGAACAGGGGCGGCAGTTCAAGCTGACTCATGCAGTCGTTCAGGACCATGGCCAGCGTGTAGGGCTCCTCGCCAGTGGAGCAGCCAACGCTCCAGGCTTCCAGGGGCCGTTTTCTGAGCTGCTCCCTTGGCCGTGTTATCACGTAATCCGACACCAGTCGGAAGGCGTCGGGATCGCGAAAGAACCGGGTTTCCTGGACGGTCAGCCGATCAACCAGTGTCGACCATTCGACAACAGCATCCGGCCCGGAAACGATCTTTTCGTAATAGGCCTGGTAGCTGCTGCATCCGATCTCCCTCATCCGGATACCGAGGTTGGTTTCCAGGAATGATCGGCGTTCCGAGGACAGCGTGATACCCGTGCGATGTTCCAGCAGGGTCTGCCACTGGTTGAACTGCGCCTCGTCCATATCGGGGAGTCGGCGCAGTGACCAGAGACCTTCGGTCGGTGACAGGCTGTTATGCGTATTCGCCATAAACCGTCAACTGCCCGGGGCCGCGACTCAGCCCACCACCGGAACGTCGCTGTCTTCTTCCTGTTCTTCGTCGACCACGTCCTCTTCCGGCAGGGTGAAGCCGGCAACGGACGAACGGAGCTCGGAGGCCATTTCCGCCAGGTTACCGATAGACTTCGCGGTTGCGTTGGTACCGGACGAGGTCTGGGAGGTGATTTCCTGGATAACGTTCATCGTGTTGGAAATGTGGGCCGCGGAAGACGACTGCTGACGTGCGGCGTTGGAGATGTTCTGGATCAGTTCCGCCAGAGACATGGATACGTTCTCGATTTCCTCGAGCGCGATACCCGCGTCCTGGGCCAGACGGGCACCACGGACCACCTCGGCGGTGGTGTGTTCCATCGAGATAACCGCCTCGTTGGTATCCGACTGGATCGTTTTAACCAGGGCTTCGATCTGCTTGGTTGCCGCAGAGGAGCGTTCCGCCAGTCGCTGAACTTCGTCCGCAACCACCGCGAAGCCCCGGCCCGCATCACCGGCCATGGAGGCCTGAATCGCCGCGTTCAGAGACAGGATGTTGGTCTGGTCGGCGATGTCGTTGATCAGAGATACGATGTCACCGATTTCCTGGGAAGATTCACCCAGACGCTTGATCCGTTTGGACGTTTCCTGGATCTGTTCACGGATGTTGTCCATGCCGCGGATGGTGTTCTGTACCACTTCCGCGCCTTTCTTCGCGATCGCAACCGACCGCTCCGCAACCGCGGAGGATTCAGCAGCGTTCGAGGATACCTGGTCGATGGACACGGCCATCTCGTTCACGGCGGCGGAGGCGCCGGCAATTTCCTGGGCCTGGTGCTCGGAAGCATCCGCCAGGTGCATGGCTGTGGCCTGGGTTTCCTGGGCCGCTGACGCTACCCGCACGGCGGTACCACGAATCGCCTGTACCAGCCCGCGCATCTGGTCGATCGCGTAGTTGATGGAGTCGGCGATGGCACCGGTGAAGTCCTCGGTTACCGTTGCCTCGGTCGTCAGGTCACCGTCCGCGAGGTCGGCCAGTTCGTCCAGCAGTCGCAGGATCGCGTTCTGGTTCTGCTCGTTCTGTTCCTGGGTGGTTGCCAGGCGCGCCTGGGCTTCGCGATAGAGGGCGAGACCGATGAACACAACAATCGCGACCATGGCGGCCAGAATGACAAAGGCCAGGGTCGGGCTGATCAGACGGGAGCCGGACTGGTTCCGGAACTGGTCCGCCAGGGTGGAGAGTTCAGACAGCAGGAGCTCGGAGTTGTCGAAGATGCCACTGGCGGCCGTGCGTACCTTGAAGAGGTCGGGAGAAGCTTCAAGGATGGCGTCTACGTTCTGGGAGACGAACTGGAAAAGTTCCTGTACCGCCTCGAGACCGTAGATGGCGTCTTCGTCGGTTACCTTGGAGATCCCCATGGCTTCATTGCCATTGAGCTGGCCATCCAGTACCCGGCCAAACAGGTTGGCGTCGCGTCCGAAACGGTCGGCGGCGATGACCGCGTCTTCGTCGCCGGACAGAACGTTGTTGACCGAGCGCACGATACGTTCAGCGAGCAGCGACTGGCGCTGTGCCAGGGCAACCTGCTCCGCCGGCGCGTTGTTGTCGAGCAGGATCTGTACGATATCGTCGTACTCGACCTGGAGCTGCGGGATGTTTTCGTTCAGCGTCTGGGCCACTTCATGCAGGCCGAGTACGGCTTCCTGGGTTGAAAGCACCTTGTCCGCGTTTTCACGGACGGCGTCCCAGGTTTTCTGAACGCCACTCTGTTGAGCCAGGTCGCTGGGAGGCAGGCCGGATTCGGGGTTGCCCTCGGTGACGTAGGTCCAGAGTTTCTGGAACTGATCACGGGAGCTGCGCAGCTGGTCGAATGCTGATGCGGTACCACCCGCGGCCTCGGTCGCGTTTTTCGCGATGGCCTGGGAAAGTACCCGCAGTTCCGCGGTGTGGGCGATGTATCGCTGGTCGTTCTGGCTGTCGCGATTGATGATGAACAGCACTACAACGAGCAGGACGGTAAGTGCGATCAGTGCGGCGATCAGGCCGGCAATCAGCTTGTTGCCTCCCTGTCCCAGACTGAGTCTTCCGGCTCTGTTTTTCATGTTCTGGCTCCCGGCCTTTTCAAAAATTGGCAAGTTTGTTTTTGCGGGCTTCAGACGGTCAGGGTGATGTTCCTGCCAGTGTCACCACCCTTACCACTGTGCGACGTCCAGAAAGCGTTCGTCGGCCACAAGATCTGCGGCCGAAAATACCTTCCAGACTTCTTCATTGCGTTCGTAGCCGCCGTTCACGAACGGACGAACGCTGTCCGGGACGCCCTCGGGGGCATCCCGGAAACTGTCGGATGCGAAATATTGCATCCCCAATACGCTGTCGACCACCAGTCCGCTGAATACGTCACCCTGCTCAACCACCAGCACACGACGCTCCCGCTGACTGCGGGATGATCGGGGGATGTCGAAAAATCCGGCAAGGTCGACCAGAGGGAGCAGGCGACCGCGCACATTGGCGGCCCCCAGCAGAAATGGACGAACACCCGGAATGTGGGTGAAGCGGGGAACGTGGAGGATTTCGGTGACTTCACCCATGGGAGCCACGTAACGTTCACCCGACAGGATAAAACCGATACCGTTCCATAGCGCAACGGCCTCCTGCTGTTCAGGCAGGCCGGCGGCCATGCTCCGGCTGCGCTGGGCGATATCCGTCAGAACGGCGAAAGGGGCGGCCTGGGCGGACATGCGTACTCCAAGGTTGGGGATCAGGCGATCAGGCTGTTGATGGTCTTGATCAGATCGTCTTCGTTAACCGGCTTGACCAGGTAACCCTTGGCGCCCTGACGGGTTCCCCATACACGGTCGGTTTCCTGGTCCTTGGTGGTCACGATGACGACGGGGATCGAAGCGGTTTCCGGTGCCCGGGTCAGTTGGCGGGTCGCCTGGAAGCCGTTCAGGCCAGGCATGACCACGTCCATGAGTACCAGGTCCGGCGTTTCAGCGCGGGCCTTGGCGACACCATCTGCACCGTTGTCGGCGGTCAGCACTTCGTGTTGGTGCTTTTCCAGAATGGTGGAGATTTTCTTAACCTCGGTAGGGGAATCATCAACAATCAGAATGCGGGCCATGTTTTCCTCGATGGTTCTTGGTCTCAGCAGGTTTACTGTTCCGCCTGGGGGACATACTGGCGGATAGTGTTGAGCAGCTCATCCTTGCTGAAGGGTTTGGTCAGGTACTGGTCCGAGCCGACGATGCGGCCTTTCGCCTTGTCGAACAGACCATCCTTGCTGGAGAGCATAATAACCGGCGTCTTTTTGAAAGAGGAATTGTTCTTGATAAGTGCGCAGGTCTGGTAGCCGTCCAGGCGGGGCATCATGATATCGACAAAAATGATGTCCGGCTGGGAATCGGCAATTTTGGCCAGAGCGTCAAAGCCGTCGGTGGCTGTGATGACTTCACAACCCACTTTCTTGAGGAGTGTTTCTGCGGTGCGACGGATGGTTTTGCTGTCGTCGATCACCATGATCTTCAGATTCTCGAAGTTGTCATCCATTGTCCAACTGCCTTGCGCTCAGCGACTGTCTTGTTTTCGAACAGGGGTTTGTATCACAAACCTACAGGTTCTTCTATAAACCCCGATCAGTTATAGAATATCAATGGCGATATAAAAAGTATTTGTTTGTGACCAAATGTACTTGTGCCTGCAGCGTCACGTATTTGCCTGAGGATATCTCCGGATGCATTCGTGGCTCGGGTACAATACCATCTGTCGTCTCAGCATAGCACTTTCCGCCCGGTCCGCTCTGTTGACCGGTTCGTGTTTTCAACGTCCAGGAGCTGAACAGACACTATGACAGTCCGAGTCGGGATCGTGATGGATCCCATTGAAGATATCCATTTCAAGAAAGACAGTTCACTGGCCATGTTGCTGGCGGCCCAGAAGCGCGGCTGGGAACTGGAGTACATGGAGCTGCCGGACATGTATCTGGACGGCGGCCGGGCAATGGCCCATACCCGGGATCTGACGGTCCACATGGACCCGGAGAACTGGTTCAGTTTCGGGGGCAGCCAGGAGCGGGCGCTCGGCGATCTCGATGTGATCCTGATGCGCAAGGATCCGCCGGTTGATCGAGAGTTCCTGATGGCGACCTACATTCTGGAAGCGGCGGAACAGCAGGGTGCTCTGGTGGTGAATCCAGCGGCGACACTCCGGGACTGCAATGAAAAGCTGTTCGCAGCCCAGTTTGAGGACCTGACGCCGCCGCTGCTGGTCAGCCGCTCCGCTCAACGGTTCCGTGACTTTTACGCCGAGCATGGTGACATTATCATGAAGCCGGTGGACGGCATGGGCGGCCACTCGATCTTCCGGGTGAGGGAAAACGACTTCAACCTCGGTGTCATCATTGAAACCCTGACCAACTATGGCACTCATCAGGCCATGGCCCAGAAGTACATTCCCGAAATCACCGACGGTGACAAGCGCATTCTGCTGATCGAAGGCGAGCCGGTGCCCTACGCTCTTGCCCGTATTCCTTCGCAGGGAGAGAATCGCGGTAACCTGGCAGCGGGTGGTCGTGGTGAAGGTCGGGAGCTGACCGCCCGGGACCGGGAAATCTGTGCCCGTGTGGCGCCGGTGATCAAGGCCAAGGGGCTGATGTTTGTGGGCCTGGATGTCATCGGTGATTATCTGACTGAAATCAACGTCACCAGCCCCACCTGTATCCGTGAACTGGATACGGCGTTCGGCATTGATATCGCGGGCCTGTTGATGGACGCAATTGAAAAGCGCCTCAAGCAGGCGTAACCGACGGAATGAGGCAAATGCAGGGCCAACGACAGGATCAGGAATGGCAGTTCAGGTAAGCGATTTTGACCGGTTTTCCTTCACCCTGTTCATGGCGTTGGCCGTGCACGCCGTTATTGTGCTGGGTATTACCTTTGCGCCGGAGCCGCCCAGCAAGTCCGCGCAGACCATGGAAATCACCCTGTCCCAGTTCGATGACGAGAAGGCGCCGGACAAGGCGGATTTCCTGGCCCAGACCAACCAGAAGGGCAGCGGGACGGAAGACAAGCCCCAGGAAATGACCACGCCTCAACCGGCAGAAGTCAGTCAACCGGAACCGGCTCAGGTCCAGCCCGAACCGCCGGCGCAGACCGAACCGGTAAAACGCCAGCAGCAGCGTGTGGTGCAGACCACTGGCCAGTCCGATCGCAAGGTGGCGCCCCCGGATCAGACATCAAAGCCGGAGGATCTGCCGGTCAAGAAAAAGAAAAGCCTGATGGAGCGGAGCCTGGAGATTGCCTCTCTGGAGGCGCGGTTTGATGCGCAGCAGCGGGCGTATGCGAGAAAGCCGAGGGTGATGCGGGTGACAGCGGCTTCGACGCTCAAGTCCACTAACGCCTGGTACGTACAGAACTGGATCAGCAAGGTGACGCGGGTTGGCAACATCAATTACCCGACGGAAGCCCGGCAGGCCGGTATCTACGGTACCCTCCGAATGCTGGTTTCTCTCAAGAAAGATGGCACAATCAAGGAAGTGGCCATCCTCCAGTCGTCCGGCAGTCGAGTGCTGGATGACGCCGCCATCCGGATCGTCCGCATGGCGGCTCCGTTCGCGCCGTTCCCCGAGGATATGGCCGATGACGTGGATGAGCTGGAAATCATTCGAACCTGGTCCTTCCAGAAACGGGGGCTGACATCCGGATGACGGCAACCAAGGAATCTCCCAACAGCCTGCGGCACCATTTTCTGGTGGCATCGCCATGGCTGGCCGACCCCCGCTTCCACGGCGGGGTTATATACCTTTGTGAACACTCCGATGACGGGGCCCTTGGCCTGATGATCAACCAGCCCCTCGAGATCACTCTGGGTGAAATCCTGGAGCAGCTGGATATGGACGGGAGCGAGCTCGATCTGCCGGTTTTCAATGGTGGTCCTGTGGAGCAGGAGCGAGGGTTCGTGCTCCATCCTCCAGGTTCGAGCTGGCAGAACACCGCCAGTGTGAATGAGGACGTGTTCCTGACGACCTCCCGCGACATTCTCTCTGATATCGGACGTGGTACCGGGCCAGAGGAATTTCTGGTCGTGCTCGGGTATTCCGGCTGGGGTGAGGGGCAGCTTGAAGAGGAGCTGGGCAGCAATGCCTGGCTGACGTGCCCGGCAAACACCGAGATTCTTTTTCGCACTCCGGCGGAAGAGCGTTACAAGGCCGTCCTGAAGCTTCTGGGGATCGATCTCAATCAGCTCACGGAGTCGGTGGGGCATGCCTGACCGCGGGCAGCGTCGGGTTCTGGCCTTTGATTACGGTACCCGCCGGATTGGCGTCGCTGCGGGCCAGGAAATGCTGGGTCGTGGTGAACCAGTGGCGATGATCCCCGCCCGTGATGGTATTCCTGACTGGACCGTTGTCGAAAGGCTCCTGCAGGAATGGCAGCCGGATCTGGTTCTGGTGGGGCTGCCCCTGAACATGGATGACTCCGAGAATGAGATGTGCGCCCGGGCCCGCAAATTCGGCAAACGGATTCATGGTCGCTTCCATTTCCCGGTCGAGATGGTGGATGAGCGCCTGACCAGTTTCGAGGCCAAGGGTGAGGTTCTGGCGGCCGGAGGCAGTCGGGACTTTGGGCGGCATGGCGTTGATGACCGCGCGGCGGTATTGATTCTGGAAACCTGGTTCCGGGAACAGGATAATGGCGCCGCTCAAACCTGAAACCGGCCATAGCACACTGCGAGGGCGTAATGACCGCACAGCTTGATATTAACCAGTTGCTGGACCAGCTGGAAAACGGACTCCGCCGGATGATCGAGGATCGACAGGTGACAGACCCGGTCGTAATCGGGATCCGCACAGGCGGTGTCTGGCTTGCTGATGTGCTCGCCAAGCGCCTTGGCATCGAGGGGCCGATCGGCGAACTGGACATTTCGTTCTATCGGGACGACTTCAGCCGGATCGGTCTGAATCCCCGGGTAAAACCTTCCAGCCTTCCCTTCGATACCGAGAGCCGGGACATCCTGCTGATTGACGACGTTATCATGAGTGGTCGTACCATCCGGGCCGCCATGAATGAAATTTTCGACTATGGCCGGCCCGCCAGCATCATACTGGCCACCCTGATCGACCTTGGTGCCCGGGAGTTGCCAATTCAGCCCGATGTCACCGGTCGCACGCTGGAACTGGATGCCAATCAGCGGGTGAAATTGCGGGGCCCCGATCCCCTGCGCATCGAGCTCCAGGAAACCGGACACTGACCCTCGACTTCGAACCGTAACACAGCATACAGGCGACCCATGACCGCAAACGACCGCTCCCCGAACCACTTGCAGCTGACCCGGGATGGTCAGTTGCGGCACTTCCTGACTCTGGACGGCCTGGACCGTTCACTGCTGACGGACATTCTCGATACTGCCGATTCCTTCATCGAGGTTGGCGAACGCACCATCAAGAAAGTCCCGTTGCTGCGGGGCCGAACCGTGGTCAATCTGTTCTTCGAATCCAGTACCCGTACCCGCAGCACGTTCGAGCTGGCGGCGAAGCGGCTGTCGGCCGACGTGCTGAACCTGGATATCAGTACCTCCGCCACGTCCAAGGGTGAATCGCTGTCCGATACCCTGCTGAATCTCGAAGCAATGGCCAGCGACATGTTTGTGGTGCGCCATTCTCAGAGCGGTGCGCCGCACTTTATCGCCGAGAGTGTGACGCCCGGTGTCGCCATCATTAACGCCGGCGACGGTCGCCACGCCCATCCGACCCAGGCCATGCTGGACATGCTCACCATTCGCCAGCACAAGGGCACTTTCGAGGGACTGCGGGTGGCCATTGTCGGGGACGTTCTCCATTCGAGGGTCGCGCGGTCACAGATTCGCGCCCTGAACGAACTGGGCGCAGCGGAAGTCCGTGTGATTGCTCCGGGTACGCTCCTGCCCAAGGATGTGGAGAGCCTCGGCTGCACGGTGGAGTACGACATGGTTCGGGGCATGAAGGATCTGGATGTGGTGATCATGTTGCGGTTGCAGAAGGAGCGGATGGAAGGGGCCCTGTTGCCCAGCGAACGCGAATTCTACCGACTGTACGGCCTCAACCGTGAAAAGCTGGCGCTGGCCCACCCGGAGTGCATCGTGATGCACCCTGGGCCGATCAACCGGGGTGTGGAGATCGAATCGGCGGTGGCCGACGGACCACAGTCGGTCATTCTCAATCAGGTCACCAATGGCATTGCGGTGCGGATGGCGGTCATGTCCATGGCGATGGGAGGTCAGGTGTCGGACAGGCAGATGCAACAGAGTGAGAGGGCGCAGGCATGAACAACTCCGTCAATGCTTCCACCGGCAGTATTCTGGTGACCGGTGGGCGTCTGGTGGATGGCCAGGGCCGGGACAGTATCAACGATGGACTGTTGATCCGCGACGGCCGGATTGCAGCACTGGGCGCCAAGGCCCGGGACGTTCAGGCGGACGAAGTGATCCAGGCCGATGGCTGGGTTCTGGCACCGGGTCTGGTGGATTTGTGCTGCAACCTGCGGGAACCGGGAAACGGGCAGAAAGGCAACATTGCGTCCGAAAGCCGGGCAGCCGCCCACGGCGGCTTTACCACCGTGTGTGCGTCTCCGGAAACATCGCCGGTCAACGACTCCGGCGCCGTCACCCACCTGATCCGAGACGGGGCGGCCAGTCGGGCCGTGGTGCGGGTGTTGCCCATCGGCGCCATTACCCGTGGCCTTGAAGGCGACTTGCTCAGCGATATGGCGGGGCTTAAGAACGCCGGTTGTATTGCGGTGGGTAATGGCTCCCGCGGTGTCCGTAACGCCCGGATTCTCCGCCGTTGCATGGCCTATGCCCAGACCTTCGGATTGACGGTGATGTTCAATCCGGAGAATCAGTCGCTGGCTGCAGACGGCTATGCCCACGACGGTCTGGTCACCTCGCGACTCGGACTTCTGGGCATACCGGAAGTTGCCGAAACCGCGGCCGTTATGGAGTTGCTGCTCCTGGCCGAGGAAACCGGCGTTCGATTGCACCTGAGCCAGCTCTCCTGCGCGCGCAGTGTCGAGATGCTGGCCGAAGCCCGGCAGCGGGGTATCCAGGTGACGGCCGATGTGGCCATGCATCAGCTGGTGTTTACCGAGGAAGCGCTGGCGGGCTTTGATGGTCGTTTCCATGTCCGTCCTCCCCTGCGTTCAGAAGCCGACCGGCTGGCTCTG
This sequence comes from Marinobacter santoriniensis NKSG1, assembly GCF_000347775.1. Classification (GTDB taxonomy): domain Bacteria; phylum Pseudomonadota; class Gammaproteobacteria; order Pseudomonadales; family Oleiphilaceae; genus Marinobacter; species Marinobacter santoriniensis. Next base: position 13,592 of record NZ_APAT01000021.1, on the reverse strand, counting down.
ATCGGGGGCGTGCGAAACGGTACGATCGATGCGATTGTAAGCCAGCATCAGCCGCATGATTCGGCCGCGAAACAGGCGCCCCTGGCCGCGACCGAGCCGGGGTTGTCCAGTATCGAAAGTGTGCTGTCTCTGGGGCTGGAACTGGTGAATCGGGATGAGCTGACGCTGCCGGAACTGATCCGCGCACTGACTTCGGGCCCGGCCTCTGTGATTGATCGAAGCGCGGCTATTGCCGAAGGCGAACTGGCGGATCTCTGTCTGTTCGATCCCTCCGCGACCTGGCAGGCCGACGAGCGCACGCTGGTGTCCGCTGGACGCCATGTGCCGGTTGAAAACCGGAATCTGCCGGGTGTCGTTCGGCTGACCCTGGTGGAGGGCCGGAAAGCCTGGGAGTCGCTGCCCGTCTGATAGCAGAAATGCGGCAGGGGTGGTACCGCCTCTGTCGACACCATCACAGTTTGTTCCCGTTTTGCCGAAAAGACCTTGATGGCAGGCACTGGTGCCAACGTATCCTTATGGCCGTCGACCTAAGGTCGGACAAGGAAAGCGTGGCCGTGCCGGAACATCAGGAGGTTCCGGGGCCCGAGAATAATAATTCAGGAGTCATCCCGTGAAATCTGCAAAACGCTTGCAATGGAGGGCTGTCGCGGCCCTTCTGCTCAGCAGTCTCTTTCTTCCCTCTCTGGCCCAGGCTCAGGGCAAGGTTCTGGAACGCAGTTTCTGTGTCTTTGACCCGGTCGGTGCCAACGGCCCGCTGTTTGCGATCACCAAGACGTTCCAGCCAGTCGCGCTGAAACACGGCATCAAACTGGATCTAAGTGCCTACACCGATGAAAAGGTGGCGGCCGAGGACTTCAAGGCCGGCCAGTGTGACGCTGTACTGTTAACCGGAACCCGGGCCCGTGAATTCAACAAATTCACCGGAAGCCTCGAGGCCATGGGTGCTGTGCCCGGAGAGCAGGAGATGCGACTGCTCTATAACACCCTCAGCCAACCCAAGGCCCGCCCCTTCCTGGTGGACGGTCCCTACGAGGTCGCTGGCTTGTTCCCGGCGGGTGCCATCTATCTCTACACCCGTGATCGATCCATCGACACCGTGGAAAAATTGCAGGGCAAACGGATCGCGACGCTGGACTACGATACGGCATCGGTTCGCATGGTTCGCCATGTAGGCGCCTCCGTGGTCGGCTCCAACTCCGCCAATTTTGCCGGCAAGTTCAACAATGGCAGCGTCGATCTCGCCTACGCACCGGCCGTCGCCTACGAACCGCTGGAGCTGTACAAGGGCGTGACGCCCAACGGCGGTATCTTCAAGTACGCACTGGCCTACATGAATTTCCAGGTGATTATTCACCGGGACCGCTTCCCGGATGATGCCGGCCAGATGGTTCGTGACGAGTCGATCAAACGTCTGGATCAGGCTTACGGCATCATCAGCAAAGCCGAGGCCGACATCCCGAAGGACGTCTGGATGAACCTGCCCCAGGAAGACATCTCGGAATACAACAAAATGCTGCGGCAGGTACGCCTGTCGCTGCTGGATGACGGCGTGTATGACCCGCGGGCGATCAAGCTGATGAAGGCAATTCGGTGCCGGGTGGACGGCAGCCGGGCGGAGTGTGCCTCGTCGTGACAGGAGGGCCCGTCTCAGGACGGGCCCGGCCGGTCAGCCGATGGCATCCTTGAGAGCTTTGCCGGGTTTGAACCCGACGGTTTTGCTGGCAGGGATCTGAATCGCTGCGCCAGTTTGTGGATTGCGGCCACTGCGAGCCTCTCGGGAACGGATGTTGAACGTGCCAAATCCTATCAGGGTTATGTCCTCACCCCGGGCGGCCGCAGCCGACACCTGATCGGTAAAGGCTGTGATGACTTCACTGGCCTTGTCCCGGCTCAGGCCGGTCTGGTCTGCAATGGCAGCGGCGAGTTCAGGTTTGCGCATCGAATACTCCTTTTATTGTCGTTGTCGCCCCTTTTCTATAGCGGTTTGGCCGGGAATGTGCAAACCCCGGACGCGATGCCGCAGCCGGTTGTTATCGCCATTTGAGGGGCTGGTCGCATAAACGGGCGTCGTTGTTGGGCATAATGCGCCGGTTACAGTTTGTTACAGGATGCGCGGGCGCCTGAGCCACGAAGACATCAGAACAAGAAGAGAAAGGTACAGGAATCATGATCCCAAACCGGTTTTCCTTCCGTCCTTCCCGGACGACGCACGCCAGCACCTTACGGCTTTTGTGTGCGGTGATCGGCGGGCTGCTACTGAGTGGATGCGGCGTCGTCAATCACATGGTCTACAAGACCACCGGCGACGTGATGCAGGGGTTTTCACGGAATCACACGGTGCCCTACCTGATGCAATCCGATGATGTCGCCATGGGGTGCTCCATGAGCAAGGCAACGGCCCCCCTTCTGATGTCGTTCGGGCGAGTGACCACGGAACCGGATCAGTTGGCGGTTACTCTGTATCTGTCGGCCGGCGGATGCGCCGAGGAGCAGGCCCGTGAGTATGGACTGGAGAGCCTGGCGGCGATGAATGCCATGAATGCGGGTGAGGCGGAAGATGCCATGATCCGCGAAAAGCGGGCCTATGCGGTGGCGGCGCAGCGCTATTTCAGTGCCTGGAAACACCACAAGGCGTATTACGGCGATGTCGGCTCCGGAGAATGTCCGGATTTCGATGATGATATGGACGAATTCATCTACATGGCGGGCCTGCTCTCCGGGCTGCAAGCCCTGAACGCCCAGATCCAGTCCACGTCCTCGATTGGCGTGCCGACCAACATCGGTTCGATTGTGGCCCGTGCCACCGGCTGTCTGAGCAATGAGAAATGGTGGGGGGCGCCGATGGCGCTGAGAGCCACCGTCTGGGCCATGATTCCCGGCTCCAAACCTCAGGGTGAAGACGCATTCGAGCGGCTTGCCATTGCCGACAAGCAGGGCGAAGAGGCCGGCGTTCGGTTGCCCCATGTGTTTCACGCCATTGCTGCGCTGAACAAGGGGGATATGGCCATGGTCAAGGACGTGATTCGTGAGCATGCCAAATCCCTGGACGAAGACGAACCCAACCCGGACTGGCGTTTCGTGGATGCCATGGCAAACAACATGATTGTCGCGATCTCCGATCAGCTCTGGATGGAAAACACCGGGCACCGGACGCCGCTCGGTCAACTGGGCTCTTTCTGGGACGACCAGAAGGAAGACGTGGAAACCATGAGTCTGGACGATCTGCTGTAGATGAACACCACCTCGGGAGACGCATTGATGCAGGGGGCGGGGTTTCGCCGAACGGGCATGGAATGGTTTTCCTCCCTGCCGGCCTGCCTGCTATTGCTGGCGGTGGTGCTGTTCTCCACCAGCAGCGATATCCATAACCGGATGCTCCAGGCCGGGGAGGCCATCTGGAGCGGATACTACAAGCTTCGTATGGATCCGGTCGCACCCACCTGCGATCCGGCCCGGAACATTGATGCGGCGGTTGCCGCTGAAATGGCCAAAGCGCCAGCCGATGACGATCCCATGGCCGCGCTGCTTGGTGCTGAAAAGAAGGACCCGGCTGAGGTCCGCACCGCCATCGAACGCTCGGTCGCCAATTGCCAGCAAGCCCACCAGACCTATGAGCTTCTGAAAGACCAGCTGACGCCGGCGGTTCGGGCCTACCGCGCCGTGGAACTGTTCGTGGCCGATGCCATTGCGTTTGGCCTGTCCTCCCAGCGGTATATTCTGGTGATCCTGGTGATGCTCTGTGCGGTCACGGCCACTCTGACCCGCCACCACATTGCCATGCGCGCCATGGAAACCCGGCTGGATTACACGGTTTCCTACACCATTCAGACCATTGCCAACGCCATGCTGCTGGGGTCCAGTGCGATTTTCCGGCAATCCAGCCTGGGTGCAGAAACCTCGGTTTCGAGCGCTGAGCTTCTGCTGCATGACCTGTGGATCGTGGGTTTTGCCTGCCTCACCCTGGCCAGTCTGTACCGCCTGATTCGGGTGCCCGAGTTTCTCAAGGAGGGCGGTACCCTGAACAAGGCCTTCCTGGCGGTCCCGTTATATTCCGGCATGTGCCTCATCTCTGGCACCTATTTCGCCCTGATCGGCCATGCGTCGGGCATCGGCATTTACCTGGGCAAGATGATGGAGCTGGCGGACATGTTCCTGAACGTCGGCCTGTACGTCTGGGTCGGGATGATGTTGAAGCAGACCCGCCTCGCCACCCTTGTGTTCAATGTGTTCCGGCCCTGGCGTCTGCCGCCGGAAATGCTGGCGGTGGTTGCCGTTCTGGTGGCGGCCGTTCCGACGGCCTATACCGGTGCTTCGGGGATTTTCGTAATCGCCGCCGGCGCCGTGATCTACAGCGAGCTGCGGGCGGCCGGTGCCCGTCGTCAACTGGCGCTGGCTGCGACCGCGATGTCCGGGTCCCTTGGAGTGGTGCTCCGTCCCTGTCTGCTGGTGGTTGTGATTGCCTACCTCAATCGCGAGGTCACCACCGACGAACTGTTTGGCTGGGGCATCTGGGTCTTCGTGCTGACATCGAGTCTGTTCATCCTGGTGGCGATGACGGTGAACCGCCGCAGCCAGTTCGATCTGGCGCCGGCGGCGGAGGCTTTCCCGGCGATGCTGCAGGCTGTTCGGCCCCTGATCCCCTACGTGCTGGTGATTGCCGGGGTGGTGTTGTTCTATCGCATCGCACTCGACGTCAAAATGGATGAATTTTCGGCGCCCCGCCTGCTGCCGGTGATCCTGCTGGCGATCCTGGTCTATGAACACGTCAGTCTGAAAAAAGATCGTAGCCGAGTGTCCGGCGAACTCCACCATCAGGGGCTTGAGCGAAGTGTGCGTGGCGCGACCAATGACACCACTGCCGAGATCGGAGCACTCCTGCTGCTGCTTGGCCTGTCGGTCAGCATTGGCGGTGTGATCGAGCGATCACACATCATGCAGAGTGTTCCCCAGGCCTTCGACAGTCCCTGGTCGGCGATGCTTTTGATGGTGGCGATCCTGGTGGTGCTCGGCATGATCATGGATGCCTTTGGCGCGGTCATTCTGGTAACTGCGACGGTTGCCAATATCGCCTACTCCAGCGGTATCGATCCGATCCATTTCTGGATGGTGACGCTGGTGGCGTTCGAACTCGGTTATCTCAGTCCGCCGGTGGCGCTGAACCATCTGTTGGCCCGACAAGTGGTTGGCGAGGCGGAGATACTGGCCGCGCAACAGGAGACCGGTACCTTCTACCAGCGCCATGAGCGCATCATCATGCCCCTGATTGCGATGGGTCTGTCCCTGCTGGTCGTAGCGTTTGTACCGCTGATCTTTTACGCCTGATCAGTTGATTTCCAGACCACCTCGGGCGCCGGTCTGGTTCCAAGCTTTGACAGTGGGCTGGCGGTGAGCCAGTCCTGAAGCCTGCGGGCGAGCTCGGGATTTCCCAGAACCCTGATTTCCCCTGATCGTATGGCCTCGTTGAGCGTCTGTTCACAGATCCAGACCCGGGTCATGGCCCTCAGGGAGCTGCGCACAACAAGGTCGACCTCGTAGCCCGGATCGTGCAGGCAAAGGTCGATGTCGCCTTCCCGAGCGACCAGCCACCAATCCCGGGCGCCTTTCGGAGCATCCGGGTATTCAAACTCCACCACGACTTGCCGATTTCGGAAAACGTCAGGGTTAATGCTCCGGCGCATGTCCCACATGAGCAGCCCCGCATCCAGATCACCCTCGCTGAGATCAGATCTGGCCCACCGGTGCCCCCATGCGCCCAGCAGTTCCACGATCGGCCGAAGCTCCCGGCCGGCCTCGCTGAGTTCATAAACGGAATGCCCCTGCGCAACACTGGTTTGGATCACGCCTGCCCGCTCAAGGGTCTTCAGTCTTCGTGAGAGCATGGTGGGTGAGATCAACGGCAAGCCCCGCTGGAGTTCCGAAAACCGAGTGCTCCCTGCGATCAGCTCCCGGACGACGAGCAGTGTCCATCGTTCGCACAGAAGCTGGGTGGATTGGGCAAGGGGACAGAATTGGCCATAGCCGAGCATTGCAGATCCTCCCTGTCTGGCGGAGTCGGAGGACAGGAAAGACTACAGATTGTGTAGTAGTCCTATCTATTAACAATGCTAGTATTTGATGGGTCGAAGCGCAAAACGCGCAAGGAGGGCATCATGACGGAATCATTATTCAATCGACTCGGGGGTGTGGAGGGCATCACGCAGATTGCCAATGATGTGGTTGATAACCATGCCGCAAACAAGCTGATCGGCGTCCGGTTTGCCGACGTTGATCTGCCAAAGGTCAAGCATGCGGCGGCCACTTTTTTTGTGACCGCAACGGGAGGCTCATCCGATGCCTATCAGGGCAAGGATATGGTGTCAGCTCACCGTGGCATGAATATCTCTCCGGCGGAGTTCATGGCCGTTCTGGACGATGCGCTGCTCGCACTGGACAAGAATGACGTTGGTCAGAGGGAGCAGGAGGAAGTCTTGTATGCGCTATATGGGCTGAGATCCCAGATTGTGGGCGTGTGACTCGGTGGCGCCCTGTGTTGTCGCAGGGCGCTTGTATGCCCTAACGGTTTCCCCATATTTTGGATACAGCCACATCCGACCCCAGTGTGCCGACGATCAGGGACACTCCACCAATACCAAGGAAAACCACCACCGGAATCAGTGCCCCTGATTGGCCGGTATAGATCAGAGCGGCGAGCGACAGCATGGAGAGCACCAGGAAGAGTGCCCCGACTGCTTTCAGAATGGTGCGGTGGGAGGGTTTGTAGCTGGGCCCAATCTCCCCGGATTCCAGAGGCCGGAGTATCGGTGCGAAGAGTTTTCTGAGCATTTGCTTCATCTGTGTGTCGTTCCGGAGGACTGAGAGTCTGATTGTCGCCTTTCTCGCGATAAGTGCAAAGCCGAATGAATGCGAGTTGGTGGCGGGCTTCACAGGGTGTGGCGAAGCACCCATAAAAAAAGCGCCGTGCGTGAGCAGGGCGCCTTTTTTCGACCTGAAACTTACTTCAGCTTCGGTCCAGCCTCAACGATGGCGTCAGGCACGTCGAACTTCTTGAAGTTCTCCACGAACTGACTGATCAGTTCCTGGGCCTTGCCGTCATAGTAGTCAGCGCTCACCCAGGTTTGACGAGGATTGAGCAGTTGGGTATCGACGCCCGGAACGTGTTTGGGGATATCCAGGTTCAGGGTATCCAGATGCTCGGTTTCAGCATCGTCCAGGTCGCCATTCTGGATCGCGGCAATAATGGCGCGCGTTGTTGGAATGCTGAAACGTGTGCCTTCGCCGTAGGGACCGCCGGTCCACCCGGTATTCACCAGGAAGACCTTGCTGCCGAACTCAGCCATGCGCTTCATCAGAAGCTCGGCGTAAACACCGGCCGGCCGCGGGAAGAACGGTGCCCCGAAGCAGGTGGAGAAGGTGGATTTCAGTTTCGAGGAGGAGCCCATTTCGGTGGAACCAACCAGCGCGGTGTAACCGCTCAGGAAGTGATAGGCCGCCGCTTCCGGGTTCAGGATGGACACGGGGGGCAGGACGCCGGTCATGTCGCAGGTCAGGAAGACGATGTGGGAGGGCTCGCCCGCCCGGTTCTCAATCACGCGCTTCTCGACGTGCTCGAGCGGATAGGCACAACGGGAGTTTTCGGTCAGGGAGACGTCCGTGTAGTCCGGCACTCGGGTGTCTTCGTCAATGACCACGTTCTCGACGATAGCGCCGAACCGGATGGCGTCCCAGATAATGGGCTCGTTCTTGCGGCTCAGGTCGATGCACTTGGCATAGCAGCCGCCTTCGATGTTGAAGACGGTGCCCGGGCCCCAGCCGTGCTCGTCGTCACCGATGAGGAATCGGTGCGGATCGGCAGACAGGGTGGTCTTACCGGTGCCGGACAGGCCAAAGAACAGGCAGGTCTCGCCGGTCTCACTGACGTTGGCCGAGCAGTGCATCGGCAGAACGTCTTTCTCGGGCAGCAGGAAATTCTGTACCGAGAACATGGCTTTCTTCATCTCTCCGGCGTAGTGCATGCCTGCGATCAGAACCTTGCGCTTGGCAAAGTTGATGATGACACAGCCGTCGGAGTTGGTGCCGTCACGCGCCGGGTCGCACTCGAAGTTGGCGGCGTTGAGAATCTGCCATTCCTGTTTGTCCGCCGCGTTGTAGGTGTCCGGACGAATGAACAGGTTCTGGCCAAACAGGTTTTGCCAGGCGGTTTCTGTGGTCATCTTCACGGGCAGGTAATGCTCCGGGTCGGAACCGACGTGCACGTGAGCGACGAACTGGTCCTTCTCGGCAATGTAGGCTTCTACCCGGTCCCAGAGGGCGTCGAACTTGTCGGCGTCGAATGGGCGGTTGATCGGACCCCAGTGGATATCGTCGGAGGTGCTGGGCTCCTCGACAATGAAACGGTCCATGGGGGACCGACCTGTACGATCACCGGTCTTCACCACCAGTGAACCGTTGCTGGCCAGCTGGCCTTCGTTACGTGCCAGTGCCAGCTCGACCAGTCGTGCTGTACTCAGATCATTATAAGTGTTGCTCACTTCGACCTCGCCCTCGGGATGTCTTCGTGATTGCCCAGGCCGTCCCCCCTTGAAATTGACGGAAAACTGAGCAATCGGGTCAATTCAGGCGCGCTATTATGCCAGAGACGCCGATAAAAAACGACTGCCCTGAAAGCCGCGCCAGGCGTGGGTTTCAGGCATGTTTTGTGAGTGTTCAGTGTAGCGTATGGCCGGTGAAAAGGTGATCAATGTCATTTCTATCGAAGCGATAGTGAGCATGACAGAACTGACAGTCCATCTCGATGGAACCCTGTTCCTCCAGGATGCTGTAGCACTCGTCTTTGCCGATCGCTTCCAGCGCCTTTTCGGTGCGCTCGCGGGAACAGCTGCAACGGAACGCGACCGGTTCGCTGTCAAACAGGCGAACGGTTTCCTCGTTGAACAGCCGGTACAGCAGCGTGGTGCTGTCCAGTTCCAGTAATTCGCCGGCTTCCACGGTGCGGGCGAGGTGGTTGACGCGCTCCCAGAGGTCGTCGTCTTCCTCGGTGTGCCCCGGAAGGCGCTGCAGCATAAGGCCGGCGGCGCAGTTGTCGTCGGCAAACAGGAACAGGCTGGTGGCAATTTGCTCGGACCGGTCGAAGTAGTCTTCCAGGCAGCCAGCGAGGCTGCTCTCTTCCCGGGGGACCACGCCCTGATAGCGCTGCCCCTTGTCCGGTGTGATGGTGATGGCCATCCGGCCTTCGCCCAGCAGAGCCTCAAACGATTCTTCCGCCATGGAGTGTTCGTCGAAGCGGGCCAATCCGCGGATATAACGGTCATGGCTGCATTCGGCCATCAGGGTGCGAACCGGGCCTTCGCCCTGTGCCTGCAGGGAGAGCGTTCCTTCGAACTTCAGTGAGGAGCTCATCAGCACGCTGGCCACCAGGGACTCCCCGAGCAACTGGCGAACCGAGTCGGGGTAAGGGGCCTGACTGCCGATCTCCCGGTAGCTCTCGCCGAGCTGGACCCAGGCACCCCGCACCTGGCTATGCTCGAATATAAATCGTTGAAACTGGTCGCGGGATGCCATGATCTGTCTCCTGGAATTTGACTGCTGGAATCGGGATAACGGGTGTGTGATGCGGCCGCGCAGGCTCAGATGCCCTGTTGCTCGCGGAAACGCCGGATGTCACGGCGGTCTTTCTTGTTAGGGCGTCGGGCGGGTGGCAGCTGGGCTGCCTGCATGGTCTTGCGCTGCCAGGCAAGGTCCTCACGACGTTTTACGCTGTCCTCGGTTTCGTGGTAAAGCGTCTGGGCTTCCGGAGCGCCGCGGCGGCGGTCGCTGATGCCGTCAATAATCACCACCTTTTCCTGCCAGCCCAAGCGCAGGGTCAGTTTGGCGCCGGTTTCCACAAGTTTGCCCGGCTTGGTGCGCTGGCTGTTGTAGTGCACCTTTCCGCCTTCGATCGCTTCCTTCGCCAGGGAGCGGGTTTTGTAGAACCGGGCGGCCCAGAGCCACTTGTCCAACCTTACCTTCTGTTCGTCAGCGTTGTTCGCCGTCATGTCTCCTCACCTGATGAGCGTATGGTCAGATTATAACCGGCTCAACGACCGGATGGCAGGGGGGATCGCTGCCGGAGTGAGGGCAGCACTTCGTCAAAGTGATGGATCCCGGGAATGTCCGGGTGCCCTTCGCGGGCCGGCTGTTGGCTATCAGGGGACAGTATGGCCAGACACTGACCAATGCCGGCGTCGAGTGCGCTTTCCAGTACCGGGAAGCTGTCATCCACCATCAGGGTCCGGGGCGCCTCATAGGGCGTTCTTGACTGGAGATCCTGCCAGAACACCGGATCCTCCTTGGGGCGTCCCAGCTCATGACTGGAGACGATGGCGTCGACATGACGGTCCAGTCCGGTGCGCTGGATTTTCAGCGCCAATGGGTCGGGATGGCAGTTGGTCACGATGACTGAACGCAATCCGGCGGTCCGGAGGGCATCGAGAAAGGTTGTCACATGAGGGCGATACCCGATACGGTCGCCCACTTCGGCTTTCAGGGCGGTGATATCCACCGACAGCTTCTCGCTCCAGTAATCTGTGCAATACCAGTTGAGCGAGCCGCGCTCGGCCATGATCATCGGGATGAGGGAATCCCTCGCATCCCCGGGATTCAGATCGAAGTGCTCGGCGTACCGTTTGGGCAAATGCTCGAGCCAGAAATGATTGTCGAAGTGCAGATCGAGGAGGGTTCCATCCATATCCAGGAACACCGTCTCAACCAGGGACCAGTTCACCATACCAAAACAGCCTGAAGAAATTTTCTTCAGGCTGCCCAAGATGGCTTGCAGAGGCAAGCCGGAATAGTACGGATTTCGCGGATCAGTTGTCCGTCTGTTTGACCGTATCTTCTTTGCGTCCTGTCCGGGTGCAGCCCAGACAGCGAACGAACGTCGCTTTTGCCGGCCCGACCACCAGGACTTCGCCGGCTTCACCGGCGTTACCGCCCAATGCCGAGAAGGGCAGGGACACCAGGTATACCGCACTTCCGATGATGGTGGTGGCCAACAGTGCGGGACGGACGAACAGGGCGTCTCCGGTCATGGCCAGTGCGGACGGCGTCTCGTCGACGGCCTGAGCGTAACCCATGGAAGAAAAGCCCATCAGGCAGGCTGCCACTGTGGCCATGAATGTGCGGTAAATCTTGCGGGTCATTGTACTGTCTCCTGAACTTGTCGGCCCTGTTTGCTTCGATCTGGCAATATCGATCAGCGGGCCCGCCACTTAAAGCACACCCCTATTCTAGACCGAAAGCATTAATCCTCTGTTAACTATGAATCATATTTGCGCATTTTCAAACGATTTTTCGTTGCAAAGTGTGCATTGTGTGAGGTCTAGCGCTGGCACTTCGGGCAATAGACCGTTGAACGGTTATTCATCCGGATCTCCTTGAGCGGTGAACCGCAGTGCTTGCAGGACTCGCCGCCACGCCCATAAACAAGCAGGGACTGGGCGAAGTAGCCCGGTTTGCCGTCGCTGTTCACGAAGTCCCTCAGGGTGGTGCCCCCCATCAGAATGGCGGCGCTGAGGGTTTCACGTACCGCCTCCGCCAGTCGGTGGTAGCGGTCCAGACTGATCCGGCCTGCCTTGCGTCGGGGATGGATGCCGGCCTTGAACAGCGCCTCATTGGCGTAAATGTTGCCGACGCCCACCACCACTCGATTATCCATCAGGAACGATTTCACCGGTGTCTGCTTCCCGCGCGACAGACGGAAGAGCAGTGGGCCGTTGAAGTCTCCGGACAGCGGTTCGGGCCCCAGATGGGCAATCAGTGGATGGGTGAGGGGAGCGTCGGTCCACAGCCAGCAGCCGAACCGGCGTGGATCGTTGAAGCGAAGGGTGATGCCGGAATCGAGGACAAGGTCAATGTGATCGTGGGTGAGCGGGGGGGTATTGTCCGTAATCACCCGGAGGCTCCCGGACATCCCGAGGTGAACGATGACGGTGCCCCGGTCGAACACCAGGAACATGTATTTCGCACGCCGGTCCACCGCGCGGATGGTCTGTCCTTCAAGGCGTGCCGCGAGATCGTCTGGCACCGGCCAGCGGAGTTTCGGATTCCTTACGGTCACCCGGGTAACCGTTCGGCCCTCGCAGTGCGGCGCAATACCCTGGCGGGTGGTTTCAACTTCGGGTAATTCGGGCACGTAGGATCTCCGGTCGGGCCTGGTAAGGTCGTTACTTTTTGAGGCCAATAAGTGTAATCAGTAACAAAATAACGGCCAAATGCAGTTGTTGCGGCGAACAGCTGTACGCTAAAGTGTCACTATTGGTTTGTTCCCTTCGAGTGTTTGCGAATCCCCCGGACTCATCGCCCGCCGAACGGCTTCAGGCCGCAGATTTGAATTTGAGGAAAATTTATGTGGTTCAACGGTCTCCTTGACCTGTCGGTGCCCCAGCTGATTCTGGTCACCCTGGCGCTCACCCATGTCACGATCGTCAGCGTGACGCTCTATCTCCACAGGCATTCGGCCCACAACTCCCTGGACCTGCACCCGGCCCTCGCGCACTTCTTCCGGTTCTGGCTCTGGTTGACCACGGCCCAGAACACCAAGGAGTGGACGGCCATCCATCGCAAGCACCATGCGAAATGTGAAACCGAAGAAGACCCGCACAGCCCTGTGGTGCTCGGCGTCCGTAAAGTATTGCTGGAAGGGGCAGAGCTGTATGCACAGTCTGCTACGCCGGAAACCCTGCAGCGTTATGGTCAGCGGACTCCCGAGGACTGGATCGAGAGAAACGTCTATACCCCGCACAAGACCCTTGGGATTACCTTGCTGGCGGTGATCAACCTGTTGTTGTTCGGTGTTCACGGCATCTGGATCTGGGCGGTGCAGATGATGTGGATCCCGGTCTGGGCAGCCGGTGTGGTGAACGGCATCGGTCACTATTTTGGCTACCGGAACTTCGAGTGTGCGGATAACGCCCGCAATATTTCCCCGATCGGTATCCTGATTGGTGGCGAAGAGCTGCACAACAATCATCACACCTATCCGAATTCCTCGAAACTGTCCCGTCGCTGGTATGAAGTGGATATCGGCTGGGGCTACATCCGCCTCTTCCAGCTGTTGCGCCTGGCCAAACCCAAGGGCTATCGGCCCATTGCCCACTATGTGCCGGGCAAGCAGGAAGTGGACGTGGAAACGGTACAGGCGATTGCCAATAACCGCTTTGACATCATGCGGCAGTATCGCAAGCGCGTCATGGAGCCGGTATTGCGCCAGCAGAAGTCTCTGATGGATGACGAGATCCGTCCCCGGTATCGCAAGCTCAAGCAGCTTTTGTCCCGGGAAATTACGCTGATCAAACCGCGTGAGAAAGAGCATCTGGAGACGGTGCTGGAGCGCAACGCCATCCTCCGTCAGATCTACGAGAAGAGCCATGAGCTTCAGGCGCTCTGGCGCCAGCGTGGTCTGAAGCCGCAGGACAAGCTGCAAGCACTGATGGACTGGTGCAAGGAAGCGGAAGCCAGCGGTATTCGCTACCTGGAGGAATTCGCCGCCCACCTGAGGGCCTATTCCCTGCGTCCGGCTGCCTGACGTACGAGTCTCTGAAAAACCCCGCTACGGC
>NZ_APAT01000020.1 GCF_000347775.1 Marinobacter santoriniensis NKSG1 | reverse complement strand
GAACCGCCCGGTGCGGACCCGCATGCCGGGTGGTGTGGGAGGGGCGGAGCCTTATGGCTCCCCCCTATCCCGATTGGCGGGTCAGTCATCGCGCCCGGTCACGCGAAACAGGCAATAGGTCACCTGCCCGGCGCTTTTTTCCCGGTGTAGCTGCCAGTGCGATGGCACTGCCGGTGCCGCGCGCTCGCTTTCGTGTTCCACATACACCCAACCGCCGGGTTTGATCCATTGCTGCTCATCCAGCAGTGGGAGCAGTCGTTCCAGCCAGCCCTGACGAAATGGCGGATCCATGAACACGATGTCGACCGGCGGCCGCTGTCGTGTTGCCAGGTAATGCGTCACATCATCACAAACCACCTCGCCCCGGTCGGACTTCAGCAGACGCAGGTTCTCCCGGAGTGCCCTGGCCAGTGCCGGCGTATGGTCAACCAGGGTAGCGGTTCCGGCGCCCCTCGACAGAGCCTCCAGGCCCAGGGCCCCGGAACCGGCGAACAGGTCCAGGCAATCTGCGCCTGCCAGTTGGTAATTCAGCCAGTTGAATAGGGTTTCACGGGTGCGCGCGGGTGTTGGCCGGACGCCGCCGGCATCCGGAAACCGGAGCTTGCGGCTGCGCCAGTCACCGCCGATGATCCGAAGCTCACCCATGCTGGACGCGCTGTCAGTGCGGGGCGCTGGAGGGCGTGAGCGGCGGTTCGCGGGGTTTCGTCGGGCCATAGGCTGCTCCGGTCAGGCGGTTCGGCAACGGGGTTGTCTGGATTGGTGAGGTTCACTGCCGGACTATGGTACCGGAAAGCCGGGCCGGGCCGATAATGTGGCGGCCCTCGCTTAGGCGAGCCAGTCTGATAGAATGTCGGCTTTCATTTTCGCCCCGCCCAACTCAGACAGATGGTAAGACTATGACGGCAGAGTGGATTTCTATCGGCCTTCTGGCCCTTCTCGTGCTCATTTTTGCGCTGGACATTGCCAGTAATCGAAAGCGGGTGCCAAGGCCAAAAGCGGTCCCCCAGCGCAAGCCGGAGGTCGCCCGTGGTCCGGCGCCGGCCGCCGAACCCGAGCAGAAGGAGGAGCCTGAAGCTCCTGCCGTCAAAGAACCTGAAGCGCCTGCGACGCAGCCGCAACCGGAGGCGGCGCAAGCAGAACCAGAGCCCGCGGCACCTGCCCCGGAGCCTGAGCCTCAGGTCAGTGTTTTCGAACGCATCAAGAAAGGTCTGGGGAAAACCCGCGCGAGTCTGACCGGAGGTCTGGCCGACCTGTTTTCCGTCGGCAAAAAGATCGACGAGGACCTTCTTGAAGAAATCGAGACCACACTTTTGATGGCGGATGTCGGCGTTACCGCCACGTCAGAGATCATTGAGTCGCTGACGGACAAGCTCGAGCGCAATCAGTTGAAAGACGGTGAGGCCCTGCGCAAGGCCCTGCGGGAACAACTGCACGGTTTGCTGAAGGACGTAACTCGCCCGCTGGAAATCGACACAGCCTGTAAGCCTTACGTGATCCTGATGGTGGGTGTAAACGGTGTGGGCAAAACCACCACCATCGGCAAGCTGACGAAGAAATTCCAGGCCGAAGGCAAATCCGTGATGCTTGCCGCCGGCGATACCTTCCGGGCTGCAGCAGTAGAGCAGTTACAGGTCTGGGGTGAGCGCAATGACGTGCCGGTGGTGGCGCAGGAGACCGGTGCCGACAGTGCCTCGGTAATCTTCGATGCCATCCAGTCAGCGCAGTCTCGTGGTACCGATGTGGTCATCGCCGATACGGCGGGCCGGCTGCAGAACAAGGACAACCTCATGAACGAGCTTGAAAAGGTTGTCCGTGTCATGAAGAAGCTGGATGACAGTGCCCCTCACGAGGTGATGCTGGTTCTGGACGCCGGCACCGGCCAGAATGCGCTCAGCCAGGCCCAGGTCTTCCAGCAGGCGGTCGGTGTCAGTGGCATTACATTGACGAAACTGGACGGCACCGCCAAAGGCGGTATCGTATTCGCCATTGCCCGTCAGTTGCAGTTGCCGATTCGCTTCATCGGTGTCGGTGAGCAGGCCGAGGATCTTCGGAGTTTCGATGCCGAAACCTTTGTTGATGCCCTGTTTGACTGATGTTGCGTCTCATCGGGAGTAGTTGCCGGCCATGATCGAATTCCGCCAGGTCACCAAGCGCTATGACAGCGATCATACTGCGCTGGCTCAGGTCAATTTTGCCCTGAACCGGGGTGAGCTGGCGTTTCTGACCGGCCACTCCGGGGCCGGAAAGAGTACCCTTCTGAAGCTGATCATGGTGATGGAGCGCCCCACTGCGGGTGAGGTCATTGTTGGTGGCCAGCAGCTGAACAGCCTGCCGCGCCGACAGATTCCCTACATCCGACGCCACATCGGCGTGGTGTTCCAGAATCACCAGCTGCTGTTTGACCGAACGGTCTTCGACAACGTCGCCATGCCCCTGGAAGTGATGGGCGCGTCGCCCAGGGATACAGGCCGTCGTGTGCGGGCGGCGCTGGATAAGGTGGGGCTGCTCAGCAAGGAAAAAATGAATCCGATCCAGCTTTCAGGCGGTGAGCAGCAACGGGTGGGTATCGCCCGTGCGGTGGTCAACAAGCCCCCGGTTCTGCTGGCGGATGAGCCCACCGGTAACCTCGACCCGGAGCTGTCGGCGGACATCATGAACCTGTTCACCCAGTTCAGTCAGGTGGGGGTCACCGTGCTGATCGCCACCCACGACATAGCCCTGGTGAACGAGATGCAGCGACGGACGTTGACGCTGGAGCACGGGCGTCTGGTTGCCGGAGGCGCAGCGCTGGTGGGACAACCTCCGGGAGGTGTCAGTGGCCACTGACCCACGTCGCAAGACTGAATCCGGCCGGGGAGCCGCCAGTCATTCGTCTCCCTGGAAGGAACAGGCGCGCAGTTATCTGGATCACCACCGAAAGATCGGCAGAGACAGCGCCCAACGGCTCTGGCGTGCGCCGGTTGCGAGCCTGATGACCTGGATGGTCATGGGGGTCGCCCTGGCATTGCCGGTCGCGCTGCTGTTATTGCTGGCCAGTCTGGAGGGCGTCAGTGCCGGCTGGGAAAGCAGCGCCCGCGTGACTGCTTACCTGGATCTGGACGTGCCTCTGGAAGATGCCCAGGCCCTGGCGAAAAAGATCGACGCCGATGGCCGGGTGGCCGAGGTTCAACTGATCGATCGAGAGCAGGCCCTGGAGGAATTCCGTGCTTCTTCGGGGCTTGAGGACGCACTCGACTATCTTGGCGAGAATCCGCTGCCGCACACCCTGCTGATCACCCCGGAAGAACGTAGCCGTTCGGCGGCGGGCGTTGAAGCCTTGGTAACCTTTGTGAAGGGGATGGAAGGCGTGGAGCGGGTGCAGGTCGATCTGGGGTGGCTGCAACGCCTCAATGCGATGACCGATCTGCTCTCCAGGGCGGTCTGGGCCCTGGCGATACTGCTGGCCGCTGCCGTGATTCTGGTGATCGGAAATACCGTTCGACTGGCGATTGAAAGCCGCCGGGATGAAATCCTTGTAGCCAAGCTTGTGGGCGGCACCGACGCCTTTGTACGCAGGCCCTTTCTATACACGGGTGCGTGGTACGGATTGGGGGGCGGTCTGGTGGCGTGTCTGTTGCTGGAATCGGCGCTGTGGTGGCTCAGTGGCCCCATCGAGCGGCTCGCGGGGCTCTATCGGAGCGATTTTTCCCTGATGGGGTTGGGCATGGACGGCGCACTGACGTTGATTATTGTTGCAATGGTGCTAGGCTGGCTTGGCGCATGGGTCGCTGTGAAGCGTCATCTGGATGACATTGAACCCGGCGAAATTGCCGGAGGGTGATCCGGATTGCGGGAAAACCGTATGGAAAAGACAGCTTTCGTTGCCGTAGTTTGGAAAGCTAAGAAAACAGCGTGAATTTTCCAGGTAGTTGATTAAAAACGTTTTACTGGAAAATTCGGGAACTTTTCAGGTTCTTGGCGGTCTTAATAGAGTGTTGATATATTTAAAGGCCGTTGGGGTCGGAGGTAAGTGAATGGGTACGAGTTTACAACTGGTTGACAGACTGGTTCCGGGTGCCAATCTCGAGTCTTACATCCAGGCTGCGAGCCGCATTCCTGTGCTCACAGTGGATGAAGAAAAGGAGCTGGCAGAACGGCTCCACTATGAAGGCGATGTAGAGGCCGCCCGTCAGCTTGTACTTTCTCATCTGCGTTTCGTGATTCACATCGCCCGGAGTTATTCCGGTTACGGCCTGGCTCAGGCGGATCTGATCCAGGAAGGTAACGTGGGCCTCATGAAGGCGGTGAAGCGGTTCAATCCGGAGTACGGGGTACGCCTCGTGTCCTTTGCGGTTCACTGGATCAAGGCCGAGATTCACGAGTTCATTCTGCGTAACTGGCGCATCGTGAAGGTGGCCACCACCAAGGCCCAGCGCAAGCTGTTCTTCAATCTGCGCAGTCAGAAGAAGAAGCTGGCGTGGCTGAACCACGAGGAACTCCAGGCCGTCGCGGCTGACCTTGGGGTTGAACCCCGGGTCGTGCGCGAGATGGAAGGTCGTCTGGCCTCTCAGGATACGGCCTTTGACGGCCCGATGGACGATGACGACGACAACGCCTACCAGGCGCCGGCCTACTATCTGGAAGACCGTCGCAGCGATCCGGCCACTCAGCTGGAAAACGCCGATTGGTCCGAGGATTCCAACGGTCGCCTGATGCAGGCTCTGGAAAGCCTGGATGAGCGTAGTCAGGACATCCTGCGGGAGCGTTGGCTGACAGACAGCAAGTCCACGCTGCATGAACTGGCGGATAAATACGGCGTGTCTGCTGAGCGAATTCGCCAGCTTGAAAAGAACGCCATGAAGAAGATCAAGGCGAAGATGGCCGAAGCGGCCTGATTCGTCCTCTGTCCGAGACAGATAAACGCCACCACCGTTCGCGGTTGGTGGCGTTTTTGTTTGTATAATCGATAATCTTTACATTTCCGGGAGGAAGCGATCGGGAGGCTTTTGCCAAAACACGCTCCTTGCGGCACGTCCATGTGACGCTTGAGCTTCGCCATCCATGGCTCCGCACAGTTTTGGCAAAAGCCTCCCGATCGCTTCTCGTACATTTGGTGTTAAGGCCAACAGATCATGACCTCGAATTACCCCCATATAGCTTTTCTTGGCATCGGCCTGATGGGCGCCCCCATGGCCCGCAACCTGCTTGATGCGGGCTTTTCGATGACCCTCTGGAACAGGACCGCCAGCAAGTGTGACCCGTTTGCCGGAGAGGCGACCGTTGCCAAATCACCCGCCGAGGCAGTGGCAGACGCTGACGTGGTCATTACCATGCTGGAGAACAGCGATGTGGTGGAGCAGGTGTTGGTGGGGCAGGGAACCATCGACGCCCTCAAGCCCGGTGCACTGGTGATCGACATGAGTTCGGTCCAGCCGTCACTGGCCAGGCGCCATGCGGAATTGGCTGCCAGACAGGAGGCGGGATACGTCGATGCGCCGGTGTCCGGTGGTACCGTGGGTGCGGCGGAGGCCCGCCTGAGCATTATGGCAGGTGGTTCGGAATCGGATATCGAACGGGCCCGACCGGTATTCGATGCACTGGGTAAATGCACGCATATTGGTCCGGTCGGTGCCGGTCAGCTGGCCAAGCTGGCGAACCAGGCTATCGTGGGTATTACCATCGGTGCAGTCTCTGAAGCGCTGCTGCTGGCGGCGAAAGGCGGTGCTGATCCGGCTGCGGTTCGTGAAGCCTTGTTGGGTGGCTTTGCCAGTAGCCGAATCCTGGAATTGCACGGGCAACGCATGATCGACCGGGATTTTGCGCCAGGCGCGCCCGCCCGTATTCAGCTCAAGGATATGCGGATGATTCTGGACGAAGCACGCGCTGAAGGCCTGACGCTGCCGCTTGCCCAGCAGACCCATAATGAATACCAGTCACTGATCGCCAATGGCCACAGCGACGTGGACCATAGTGGTCTGTTGCTGGAGCTGGAACACCTCAACGGAACCCTCCTCGGCTCTCTGGGCCGCGGCCCCAAGGAGTCATAATCATGCCCCGTTTTGCTGCCAACCTGTCGATGCTGTTCACGGAAGTGGATTTCATGGAGCGCTTTGCCAGAGCCCGGGAAGCCGGCTTTGAGGGCGTGGAATACCTGTTTCCCTATGCCTGGCCGGCGGCCGACATTGCCCGGGAGCTGGAAGCCCATAACCTGACCCAGGTGCTGTTCAATCTGCCGCCGGGAGACTGGGACGCAGGCGAGCGGGGTATTGCCTGCCTTCCGGACCGGGTCGAGGAGTTTCGCGCCGGTGTCGATCAGGCCATCAACTATGCCCGGGCGCTGGGCTGTCGGCAGGTGAATTGTCTGGCGGGGTTGAAGCCGTTGAACCTCGAGGAGGAGGTGGCGTGGGAAACACTGGTGTCGAACGTGCAGTACGCCGCTGACAGGCTCGAAGCCGAAGGCATCACCCTTTGCCTGGAGGCTATCAACTCCCGGGTCGACATGCCCCGATTCTTCCTGGATACCTCCGGTAAGGTGCTTGCTCTCATCGACGAAGTGGACTCCGCCAACGTCCGGCTTCAGTATGATCTGTACCATATGCAGATCATGGAGGGCGACCTGATCCGCACGATGGAGTGTCTGTTGCCGTGGATCGGGCATATCCAGTTTGCCGACAATCCGGGGCGCCACGAACCCGGGACGGGAGAGATTAACTTTTCGAATGTTTTCGCCGCAATTGATCGGATGGACTACGATGGCTGGGTAAGTGCGGAGTACCGGCCTACCGGTGACACAGGGGCGTCTCTGGCGTGGTTTTCCGGGGGTATGTGACCGTCGCCGAAGGCGACACCCTCTTACAAGATCGTAACTGGCCGGCGTATGGGTATCTCCGTAACCTTGCAGTTAATGTTTTCCGCTATCAGGAGGGACACCGGTGAAAGCACTGGTAATCGAAGACGATAAGGACGTAGCCAACTACCTGTTGAAGGGATTGAAAGAATCCGACTTCGTGGTTGACCATGCCGCCGACGGCAAGGAAGGCATGATGATGGCGGCCAGCGAAGACTACGACATCATGATCGTCGACCGGATGCTGCCGGGTATGGACGGCTTGTCCATCATCAAAACCGTTCGGGCGACTGGCAACCAGACCCCGGTCCTGATCCTCAGTGCACTGGGTGATGTGGACGACCGGGTAGAAGGTCTGCGCGGCGGCGGGGACGATTACCTCACCAAGCCGTTCTCGTTTACCGAATTGCTTGCCCGGATCGAATCGCTGATTCGCCGTCACCGGCAGGCGGCGGAGACTGAAACAGTCCTTCGCGTCGCCGACCTGGAAATGGATCTGCTGGCCCGAACCGTCAAACGCGCGGGCAAGAACATCGATGTTCAGCCCCGGGAATTCCGGCTGCTGGAGTACCTGATGCGCAATGCCGGCCAGGTTGTGACCCGGACCATGCTGCTGGAGAAAGTCTGGGACTATCATTTTGATCCCCAGACCAACGTCATCGACGTTCACATCAGTCGCCTGCGGGCCAAGATCGACAAGGAATTCGAAACACCCTTGCTGCAGACCATCCGGGGTGCAGGATACATGCTGCGTGAAACTGCTTAGTCAGCTCAGAACCTCTTCCTTTCAGCTGGCCCTGCTGTACATGGTGGTGTTCGCCACCTCGGTATTTCTGTTACTGGCCTTTATCTACTGGCGTACAGCGGGGTTCATGACCGCCCAGACCGATGAAACCATCGAGGCCGAAATTGCCGGCCTTGCCGAACAGTATCGGGGGCGGGGCGTGAATGGCCTGATCACCATCATCCGGGAACGGGTAACCCGTGATCCCAACGCCAAATCCATCTATCTCCTGACCACCGACGATTTCCTGAAACTGGCCGGTAATATTGACTCCTGGCCTGAAGGCGCCCGTTCCGAGAGCGGCTGGATCAATTTTACCCTGGACGAATCGGTCGGCTGGACTGGCCCCAAGCGCCTCGCCCGGGCCCGGATTTTCGAGGTTCAGGGCGGTTTGCGTCTGCTGGTGGGCCGTGACGTGGACGAACTCACCAACCTCAAGCGAGTGATTGAAACCGCGATCAACTGGGGCATGGGTATCACCCTGGCGCTCGCCCTTCTCGGCGGCTTCTTGATGAGCCGCAGTACCACGCGACGTATCGAGGTGATCAACAACACCTCCAGACGGATCATGAACGGGCATCTGTCTTTGCGGATTCCCACCCGCGGAACCGAAGACGATTTCGACCAGTTGGCGGAAAACCTCAATCAGATGCTGGACCGGATTGTCTATCTGATGGAGGGTATTCGTCATGTCTCCGACAGCATCGCCCACGACCTGCGAACCCCGCTGACCCGTCTTCGGAACCAGCTTGAGAGCACCTTGATCACGGTTGATGATGAAGAGGCTCGCGACCACGTCGGGCAGGCAGTTGCCGAGGCCGATCAGCTCCTGGCGACCTTCAACGCGCTGTTGCGCATTGCCAGGCTGGAAACCCGGGGCAACGCGGCCGACATGAAAGTGGTCTCCCTGGATGAACTGGTCAGCGATGCCTGTGAATTGTACGAGGCCGTGGCCGAAGACAAGGAACAATCTTTCGAGCAGAGCGTGGAGCAGGGCGTTATGATCGAAGGCGATCGGGATTTGCTGTTCCAGATGGTCAGCAACCTGATCGACAACGCCATCAAGTACACACCGGAGCACGGACGTATCGGGGTGGCCGTACGCCGCGAGGGCAACGACGCGATCTTTGAGGTTCAGGACAGCGGTATCGGTATACCCGATGATGAAAAGGACCAGGTATTCCAGCGTTTCTACCGGGTCGGGAAAAGCCGGTCACTGCCGGGCAACGGTCTGGGGTTGAGTCTGGTGAGTGCGGTGGCGGAAATCCACCAGGGCCGGATTATTCTGACAGATACCTATCCGGGCGAGGCCAAGCCCGGGCTGACCGTGACGATCCGGATGCCCGCCTATACCGGGGAGAGTAAACGGATCAAGGCAACCCAGGCGGAACTGCCGGCGTCTACCGCGCCGTCCAGGCCGACGGCAGACGCCCCGGAAACCTGATTACTGGCTGGCCCGGAAACGGTTGAACTGGTTGCGGATGGGGCCGAGGACCGAATCTGCCCGGGCCTCCACTTCCAGGGCCAGGTGCTCGAACTGCGAGCGACGGCGATCCACCTTTGCCTGCAGGCTGTCCCATTCTCCTTCCCAATGCTTCTGCTCAGCGAACAGGAACGCTGCGAGATTATGCCGGTTGATGCGACTGGTAACGCCCAGCTGGTCCAGCCGGAATCCCAGGGAGTCGACGCCGTCCAGCGTCAGTTGCAGCAGTTTTTGAGTGTTCATGGTCGGATCTCCATTCATGCATCCGGATGACGAAATTTTGATTAAGACCATAGCCCCATCCTTCTAGGCAACTCAACCTAATTTCTGTGCCGTTCAATCTCTTTCAAAAAGGTAATTCGCTGGCCACAGGGAGGTAATGTGAAGTGTGGAGAATAGGCACTGTAGAAAGAAGGAAGCGATTCAACCCGCTTGCTTCTCCCTCCAGCACAGCGCTAGCCTTGACCCCGTTCTTACGGGGTTTTTTTATGCCCTCTCCACTTCGGTTCGACGCAATTCAGGGTTTCCACATACGATGAAAAAGGCATCTGGTAATGGTGGTCATCGACCCCGCTACATCACGCCCGAGGGTGAGCAGGCGCTCCGCGAGGAACTGCAGTTCCTGTGGAAAGAGAAGCGCCCGGAGGTCACGCAGGCCGTTCGCGAGGCGGCGGCACTTGGCGACCGGTCGGAAAATGCCGAATACATCTATGGCAAAAAGCAGCTGCGCGAAATCGACCGGCGGGTGCGGTTTCTGACCAAGCGCCTCGAGGAAGTTACGGTGGTTGATCGCCTGCCGGACGATCAGGAAAAAGTCTTCTTCGGTGCCTGGGTGACGATTGAGGATGAAGACGGCGAAGAACAGACCTACCGCCTGGTGGGCGCGGATGAATTCGATCTTAACCGGGGGTATCTCAGCATCAATTCACCGATGGCCCGGGCGCTGATCGGCAAACGACTGGACGACGAAGTCAGCGTGCGCACCCCGGAAGGCTTCAAGTCGGTCTGGATTACCGGCATCCGTTACGGTTCGGCCCCACAGGACAAGTGAAAAGCGTCACATTCCCGTCAGCACAGGCAGAAACCCACTCCGAATGGCGCTAAACTGTTCAAAAATTGTCACACGATTTGACGTGGACAGGGACGTTGACCAAGGTGAGAGTATGGGTATTCAACGAAACAGGCGTGCACAAGGGCAGTGGCGGACCGGCGTGATCGTCGGTGCGACGATGTTGTTCGCCTCCGGGGTTGCGTTGGCCCAGGCCGAGTCCAAAAAGGTCGACGACGGCAAGGATGCGTTCAAGTATGAAGAACGGTCCACGCTCAACACCATTCCACTGAAATCCATCGAAGAAGACACCCTCGCCAACACGGTGATCGAGGGCGGCCTATCGGCGCCGGCAGCAGGCGTACCGGTCAAACCCGGATCGGACGACCAGTCCTACCTCGATCCGCTGGCCATGCAGCCACGGGATGAACGAACCGATCTGGGTCGTTCGGAAATTCCGGTGGATATCCGTTACAGCAACCCGAAAGTGGTACCGGGCCAGACCCACAGCAACAACTACGTGATCCGGCCCCCGGAAAACCGCACCTACGATCGCCTCAATACCAACCTGATCGAACGCTGAGTCGCGCTCAGGCAGCGGCCGTGTTCGCGGTGCTTGCGTGCTTGTTCAGCACTTCCTCATAGAAGAAGCCCAGTGCTTGCCGGGCCTGATTGAGCCGCGCCCGTGACGCGCGCATACCCTCGCGCAGGTAGTCGAGAAACGCCGTCTGATCGTCAGCTTCCAGGGTCTCGGGGTCTTTCATGTCGTGAAACAGCACGAACCGGGTAATCCAGTGCAGATAGGTCTGTTCGGACCGCTGATTGAGTTTCTGCTTCCGGATTGCATCGGTGACACGGCTCATAAGGCCGGGCTGAGACTGTTCCAGTGCCTCGGTGATGGTCATGGTTTACTCTTCCGCTCGGGGTTCTTGTTGTTATGGTGGCGCTATCTTATGACAATCGTTTGAAGCCCGCAAAATTTTTGCCCAATGGGCTGTCGGAGCCTGAAAGGCAGGCTCCGGCCTGAGCGGAACCCTTATTTCAGGGATTCCAGCTTGTCCACATACTGCTGCATGGCTTCGTCGCTGGACGTGCCCTTGAGCTTCTCCCACGCGTCGTATTTGGCCCGACCCACGAAATCCATCATGCCCGGGCGCTTGCCGGACACATCGCCTTCGGTGGCCTGCTTGTAAAGTGCGTAAAACTCCAGTTTCAGTTCGTTGGAAGGTTTGAAATCGCCTTCGGCGCTCTGAATGTAGTTCACCGCTTCGTCGAATTTCGCTTTCAGGTCGCTCATGTCGTTCTCCTTGGCACAGTGTTTTATGTCCTGATTGAGCGCGAGTATAGCCAGCCTTTAGCCGCCCGTCATTGACCAGACCGGCCGTCGCCTGTGACCGGAACGTCAGCACCCGGATGGATGTGAGATTAAGGGATCTTAGTGCGGTTTTAACCCCCGGACACGGCCAATCCCGTTAGGGTGGTTTCAAGCAGTCACCGACTGCGCATCGAAGGAAAGGAAACCAATAGTGGAGGATTGAGCACTATGAGCTATAAATCCGGTTTGGCGACCATCACCGTTCTTTCCGCAGCGTTTGTATTTGCACCGGCCACCTGGGCAAAAGACGACGTCACGCGGGATGAAGCGGGGCCCTACGTCAGCGGCAGTTATGGTGGCTACAAATCCCATGGTGGCGAATTCAACGACGAGAACGACCTGTTCGGCGCCGCACTCGGTTACCAGTTCAACCCGATGTTCTCGCTGGAAGCGGAGTACATTGATTTCGGCAATTTCGGTAATGACAACGTGGATGGGAAGCTCAAGGGCCTTGGCCTGAGCGTGATCGGGCGACTACCGCTGACCCAGAGCTTCGGCGTATACGGCAAGGCCGGCGTATTTGCATCGGCGTTCGATGTCAACGCTTTCGACAACAGTGAAACCTACGACGACGTGAACCCCCTCGTCGGCGCGGGCGTGGATTTCCGGGTGACTGACCAGTTGACCGCCTTCGCCGAGTACGACCGCTACAACGTCGACATCGACAAGAGTGATTTCAACGGACAGATCAACAATGACGGACCCGACTTCGATACTGGTCGGGTGGGGCTGAAGTTTCAGTTCTGATCCTTTTCTGGTTTGTTTGATCGGGACAAGCATCGCCGCGAAGCGAGCGGTGCTTGTCTATTTCGTGGGCGGAAGGCCGCAATTGAAGAGGGTTTCGGCAAGGTTTTGCCAGAATCCTCCATTTTGAGTAGAACTGGCCAGTCTTTGCTTGAGAATCCAGTTATACCGGTGTAGAGTTTTCGGCGATGTTCGCCAGGACGGCGAATTCAAAGGATTGAACAATCGCAAAGTGATTTGCACAGGGAGCAAGCGCATGTCTTCTAAAGACGGTTCCGTCGCGCCTAAAGAGCGCATCAATATCAAGTATGTCCCCGCTACCGGAGATCAGCAGGCAGAAACCGAATTGCCGCTGAAAATGTTCGTTGTTGGCGATTTCAAAGGGCATGCTGAAGAAATCCCCATCGAAGATCGCAAGGCCATTTCCGTCGACAAGAACAATTTCCGTTCGGTCATGAAGGAAGCCGGTCTTGGCCTCTCCACCACCGTGTCCAACAAACTGGATGAGGATGCCGACGACTTGCCGGTGCACCTTGAAATCCAGTCGCTGGACGATTTTTCCCCTGACAGTATTTCCCGCCAGGTACCCGAACTGAAAAAGCTGGTTGAACTTCGGGAAGCGCTGGTCGCCCTCAAAGGCCCTCTGGGCAATGTGCCATCGTTTCGATCCAAGCTGCAGGAACTGCTGGACAACGATGACGCACGAGACAAGCTGCTGGCCGAGCTGGAACTGGCCACCGACAGCGAATAATCGAGCCTGCCGCCTGAACGCGGCGCTTACTATCGACGATCAATTACATGCTGAAGGGATGTGGTATGTCTGATACTGCTGTGCAGCAATCTGCTGCCTCCGAATCCGTGGCCGAGGGGTCGCTTCTCGATCAGGTTATGGCGAACAGTCGCATGGTGCCTGCGGATGAGGGTTACGATGTGGCCCGAAAGGGGGTGGCAACGTTTATTGCCAACCTGCTGAAAAGTGATGAAAAAGGTCAGCCAGTCAACAAGGCACTGGTGGATCAGATGGTTGTGGAGCTGGATCGGAAGATCAGCGCGCAGATGGATGAAATCCTGCATGCTCCCAAGCTGCAGGAGCTCGAATCTTCCTGGCGTGGCTTGAAGCTGATGGTCGATCGCACCGATTTTCGTGAGAACATCAAGGTCGATATCCTACACGCTACCAAAACCGAACTCCTGGAAGACTTCGAGTTTGCTCCGGACGTAACCCAGACAGGGTTCTACAACCATATCTATTCCACAGAATATGGCCAGTTCGGGGGCGAACCGGTGGGAGCCGTTGTTGGCAATTACGCTTTCACCCCATCTACTCCGGATATGAAGCTACTGCAGTATGTATCTTCTGTCGGAGCGATGGCCCATGCGCCGTTCCTGTCCTCAGTGGCACCGTCATTTTTCGGCGTAGACAGTTACCAGGAACTCCCGGCTATCAAAGAACTCAAGGCCGTTTTCGAGGGACCAAAGTATGCCAGGTGGCGTTCGCTCAGGGATTCCGAAGATGCCCGTTATCTGGGGCTGACATCACCCAGATTCCTTCTGCGTGTCCCCTATGATCCGACCGAAAA
Source organism: Marinobacter santoriniensis NKSG1 (assembly GCF_000347775.1). Taxonomy (GTDB): domain Bacteria; phylum Pseudomonadota; class Gammaproteobacteria; order Pseudomonadales; family Oleiphilaceae; genus Marinobacter; species Marinobacter santoriniensis. The sequence continues at coordinate 18,988 of NZ_APAT01000020.1, read as the reverse complement.
TCCGGTTCGCAGCTTCAACTACAAGGAAGATGTGTCCGCCGATCATGAACATTACCTGTGGGGTAACACGGCGTATCTGCTGGCAACCCGACTGACCGAGAGTTTCGCCAAGTACCGCTGGTGCCCCAATATTATTGGTCCCCAAAGCGGTGGTGCGGTCGAAGATCTGCCGGTGCATGTGTTCGAGTCCTTCGGTCAGTTGGAGTCGAAAATCCCCACCGAGGTGCTGATTACCGACCGCAGGGAATACGAAATGGCGGATGAGGGTTTCATCGCCCTGACCATGCGCAAGGGTAGTGATAACGCCGCATTCTTCTCAGCCAATTCGGTTCAGAAGCCAAAGCAGTTTCCGAACACCAAGGAAGGTAAGGAAGCCGAGACCAACTACAAGTTGGGTACTCAGTTGCCGTACATGATGATCGTGAACCGGCTGGCTCATTACATCAAAGTGCTGCAGCGGGAACAGATTGGCTCCTGGAAAGAACGCCAGGATCTGGAACGGGAACTCAACACCTGGATCCGCCAGTACGTGGCCGATCAGGAGAATCCACCCGCTGATGTCCGCAGCCGCCGCCCCCTGCGCGCTGCTGAGGTAACAGTCTCTGAGGTCGAGGGTGATCCGGGCTGGTACCAGGTGTCCCTGGCAGTCCGTCCTCACTTCAAGTACATGGGAGCGAACTTTGAGCTGTCTCTGGTCGGTCGTCTGGACAAGGATTAAACCGTGCTTGGAGATGAGGCCCTGAGTCGCGGTGGCAGCCTGTTTGAACGTCTGGAACAGGCTGCTGAACCTGCCGGCCAAAGCGTGGGCGATACCCCGCACGTCGTTGAGTCCATCAAACGCCACTTGGTTCGGCTGCTGAATGCCCATCCGGGAAATAGCTCGAGTGTCCCGGGCCTGGGTTTGCTGGACTTCAACGACGCCACAGTGGGAACTCATGATCTGAGCATCCAGATTCGGTCAGCGATAGGGAAGTGCATCGAGGACTATGAGCCCAGGGTTAGCCGGGTGGATGTGGTTGCCTTGCCCCAGGGGCCGGATCCTTTGCAGTTGCGGTTTCAGGTAACGGTCTGTCTCAGGGCTGGCTCGGAAGACGATAAGACGACCATTGATTTGTTATTGGATGACAAACGCTACTACCGGGTGATGTAACGCCGCAGTAGCCGAAGACAAGGATGAGAGCAGTAACCGGGCAGGCTCCCAAAAGTGTGCGGAGCCATGGATGGCGCAGCCCAAGAGACCCAGGGATGGGCTTGAGCGTCTTTTGGGAGCCTGCCCGGTTACTGCTCGGAGTCAAAGGGGATTGGTGTTGTTCCATGAAGTTGAATCGGTTTTACAGGGATGAATTGAGCTTTCTGCGACTGCAGGGGCGGGAGTTTGCGGAGGCTCATCCGCAACTTACCCGGTTTCTGTCGGAGCAGAGTACCGATCCGGATGTGGAGAGATTGCTCGAGGGGTTTGCGTTCCTGACGGGCAAACTGCGGGAGAAGGTGGAAGACGAGTTCCCCGAGTTGACCCATTCGCTGCTGAACATGCTCTGGCCCAACTATCTGCGGCCGGTGCCCAGTTGCACTATCATGAAATTTGATCCGCAACTGCACGCCATCAGTGAGCGCCAGCGGGTTGAACGACACACCGAGATCAAGAGCCGGCCGGTCGGAGACGCCATCCGTCAGACTCAGTGCCGGTTCCGGACCTGCCGGGCGGTGGATGTATTCCCCATCAGCGTCGCCGGCGTCTACGCCGAGCACTCCAGGGAGGTGTCTTCCGTCACTGTGGATCTGGCGTTGCACACCGATCAGTCACTGAACACTCTGGGGCTGGATCATCTTCGCTTTTATCTGGGTGGTGACGATCATACCTCCGAGACCCTGTACCTGTGGCTGAATCATTATCTGACCGGCATCGAACTGGTGGTCGGCAACTCGACCTATCGGTTGCCTGCTTCGTCGTTGCGACCGGTTGGGTTTGACGCTGATGAAGCGCTGCTGCCGTATCCGAAAAATGCCTATCCCGGCTACCGGATCCTGCAGGAATATCTCAGCTTTCCGGAAGCCTTCCGCTTTGTGGATATTACTGGTCTGAAGGCGCGGCTGCCGGCTGTCCAGGCCGATGAGATCAGCGTGCGTTTCCAGTTCAGCCGTATCCTTCCGCCGGAGGCGAGGGCAGGGCGGGAAAGTCTCCAGTTGTACTGCACCCCGGCCGTCAATCTGTTCAGCCATGAAGGCGAACCGGTGGATCTGAACGGGCGCCAGACCGAGTACCGGATTTCTCCCTCGAGTCGGTCTCCGGGGCACTTCGAAGTGTTCAGTATCGAGCAGGTGGAAGGCTGGCTTGAGGGACAGTCGGGGCGAGGCGAGCCTCGAATCTACACACCATTCGAAAGTTTTCAGCACGAAGTGGAGAGAGATCGGGGGCGGACCGCGCTCTATTACCGGAGCCGGGTCCGTGAAAGTGTTCGCGGCGACGGCTTCGATCATTACATGTCCTTTGTCCGCGGAGATGAAAGCGATTGTCTGAACCGCCAGGAAGCCGTGTCCCTGACGCTCACCTGCACCAACCGCCAGTTACCGAATCAACTGGCGGTTGGGGACGTCTCCATGGCAACGGAGACTACGCCGGCATTTGCTTCGTTCAGCAACATTACCCGGCCCACGGCAACCCTTCGGCCAACGCTGGATGGCAGCCTGCTGTGGACTCTGATATCCAACCTGTCCCTCAATTATCTCTCCATGCTGGATGTTGAGGCCTTGAGGACGGTGCTGAGGGTTTACGACTTCCGGGCGTTGGTGGACCGACAGGCTGAGCGAATATCGAAGAAGCGGCTGGCAGGTATCCGTGCCATCGCCACGAGTCCTGTGGACAGGATGATCCGTGGACTGCCGGTGCGCGGGATACGCTCGGAACTGGGTCTGGACCAGAGCGGATTTGCCTCGGAGGGGGATCTGTACCTGTTCGGAACCGTGCTCAGCCAGTTCTTTGCGCTATATGCCAGTATCAACGCATTTCACCAACTGGAAGTGGTGAATACAGAAAACCAGGAACGGTATACATGGACGTTACAGCAAGGTCAGCAGCCGCTGATGTAGCCGAGCTGCAGCCCGTTCTGGGTAATGCAAGGCGGTACAGTTTTTTCCAACTGGTGGACCTAATCCATCGGCATCACGGAGACGATCTGGAGCTGGGCCGTGAAGCTCAACCGCAGCACGAGCGTATCCGTTTTTCTGCCTCTGCAGGGTTAGGTTTCCCGGGTAGCGACGTGGTATCGGCACTCTCGCCCGAACATGAGCATGCGCCTTACCAGATGGAAGTCAGTTTCCTCGGATTGCACGGTTCCCAGTCCCCGTTGCCGGGATACTACCTTGAGGATCTGGCATGGGAAGACGGTCAGAACCTGGGAGTACGGCGGCATTTTCTGGATTTCTTTAACCATCGACTGGTGACGCTGTTCCATCGCGCCTGGCGCAAATACCGGTATTACGTTCGCTTCCAGCCAGGCGCTTCGGACGGATTTTCCGACCTGATTTTTGCTCTGGTCGGATTGGGAGATGCCCGATTGCGGGATGCCACACCCGTGAACTGGTCGAAAATGCATGCCTACGCCGGATTGATGGCCGGGCGGAGCCGTTCCCCTGAGGTTGTCAGTGGCATGGTTGCCCACTGTTTCGATCTCGACGATGTGAGTATCGAGCAATGGGTGCTGCGCAAAGTGGATATTGCCAAGACCCAGCAGACCCAACTGGGGAGAAGTAACGCGTCGCTGGGAATGGACACCCTCGTGGGCGCCCGGGTGCGCGATCGGAGTGGCAAGTTCGTGTTGCGTATTCGCAACCTGAGCCGCCAACGTTTCACGGAATTCCTGCCCAATGGCCGTGAGCACAAACGCTTGCTCAAACTCGTGGAGTTCGCCACCCGGGAACAGTTGGCGTTCGACCTTGAGCTACAGATGCGGGCCAGGGACATACGGCCGATGCAGCTGGGCGGGGAGGTTCGGCTGGGATGGAGTTCTTTTGTCACGCCAGAGCGGGCATCCTCCCGACCTGCCGTTCGGATTCAGATACGCCGGTAGCGAGACCGACGATACAGGGAAGTTGATTATGGAAAGGCAACCAACAGCGGTTCTGAAACTGACCGTCACCAATCCAACGGCCATGAATGGTGGTGCCGACATCGAGCACCGTTTCGACGCCGCCGGAGGATCCATCGGGACTGCGGTCAATGATACCTGGCGCCTGTCCTCACAGCGCACGGGCGCCTTGGCGGGGCACGCCGAAGTGCGGTTCATGGAAGGAGATTTCTGTCTGATTGACCGAAGTGGCCGTACCTTTATTAACAGTGCCCGCCAGCCGGTTGGTCGTGGACGGAGGGCAAGGCTGAACCATGGTGACACGCTGGCCATCGGCCGATACCAGATCCGCGCTGAACTCGTTTGCGATGACGCATCGACAGTCTGGTCCGAGGAACCGGGTGACGATGACCGGCTGATCAATGGTCAGGCAGCGGGGCTGGTTAGGGCGCAGGTGCGCGATGCTGAACCCGGAGGCTGTGAACCCTTGGAGGGCATCGAGCCTGTTACCCCGGCCGTCGAGAGCGACGATCCGATGCTGCACTGGCCGGACGGGGCGAAACCGTTTGAAACGCCCAGGCTGCGGGGCGGCCAGGAGCAACAGAGCCGGAAGCACATCGGCGCCGCCCCGCTCATCCATGGGATGGACTGCGAACTCGACTTTGCCGACAGCGCCGAGATGCAGCTGTTTCTTGAGGAGGTCGGGCAAACCCTGCAGGCCACTGTGGAAGGACTGCTGGCTCTGCACCGAGGTGAAGACAGCCATCACCGGGCGCTGAGAACCCGTCTGCAACCTATCGAAGACAACCCGCTGCGTCTTGGCGAGTCCTATGAAGACACCATCGAAACACTGTTCGCCGGTCAGCGCAGCCCGGTTCATCTCTCTGCACCGGCGGCGGTCAGGGAAAGCCTTGATAGCCTCAATCAGCACCAGCAGGCGACCCGGGTCGCCATCCGTGAGGCCCTGGATGCGATTCTGCACGCATTTTCACCTCAAGCGTTGCTACGTCGTTTTCACGGTTACCGCCGGGGGCTGCGGCATAGTGAGAGCGAGGAACAGTGGGCCTGGGATATGTATCAGCACTATTACCGAGAACTGAATTCCAGTCGTCAGCACGGGTTCGAGCGTCTGTTTCAGGAGGTGTTCGACCAGGCATACGATCAACATCTGCGCCAACTACAAAGGGAGAACCTGAAGTGAAGACCTGCAAATGGACTTTGCTGGCCATCGTGTTTGTGCTCGCCGGATGCAGCACGCCTTACAATGCAGTCACCAAGACGGCAAAGGTGCTCTGGGATCCGGATATTCCCGTGGGTTACCCGGAAGACCTGCCCAGCCGGGTGGACCTGACCATGGTTGCCGAGCCGGATGTGAACCCCAATGGCTCACTAGCGCCCACGCCTATCGCATTCCAGATTATCGAGATGCGTGACAGCTCCCTGTTGATGGCCGGAGATTTCGATTCTCTGCTCAACAACCTGGAGGATTCCCTGGGCCAGAACTACGTCGACCATAGCGACTATTCCCTCGTACCCGGTCAGTTCAAGTTTGTCGAGCCGTTCGAGATCAGTGAGGACACTAGGTTTGTCGGCATCATCGCCTTCTATGCGTATCCCAACCTGTCGCAGTGGAAGAAAGTGGTGAAGGTGGATCCCATCGGGGGTCGCTATCACCTGCTGGTCAACCTGCGTGAGCGGGAAGTTCAACTCAAACGCTCGGACGAATCCTGATGACGGTCACCAATCGCGTGGTCTGGAGTGACGGGCTGTTTATCAAACCCCAACACTTCCAGCAGCAGCAACGATATCTTGAACACCAGATCAATGAGCGCGCCCTGGCGGTATCGGATTACCTCTATGGCTTCAGCGATCTGGAACTGAATGCGGAATATCTGAGTTTTGGCCGGGTGGGGCTGGTCCGCGGAGCCGGGCTGTTCCCGGATGGCACCCGCTTCAACCTGCCGCAGGATGATGTGATGCCCGAGCCGCTGGAGATCCGTGACGCGTCGGTGGCAAACCAGGTGGTCTACCTGGCCTTGCCCCTTGGCAGTGACAACCTGTCCGAAGTGGAGTGGCCCGATGGTTCGGTCACCGGAAGGTTTCGGGCCCAAAGCGCCGAAGTTCGGGATTTGCATTCGATCGATGGCGATGCCCACAACATTGATGTTGCCCGGGTGACACCCCGATTGATGTTGGAACAGGAAGACCGAAGCGCCTACGCCGCCCTGGCGATTGGCCGAATCCTGGAAAAACGGCCGGACGGCAGTCTGGTCATGGATCCAAACTTCATACCGACCATGCTCAGTGTCCGGGCAGCGCCCAGGCTTCAGCGGTTTGTCGGCGAGATGGCCGGGTTGATGCGGGAAAGGGCCCGGAACCTGGCTGATCGTGTCGGTGCCCCTGGGCAGGCCGGTGTTGCAGATGTGTCGGATTTCATGCTGCTGCAGATGCTGAACCGGGGCCATCCCAGATTCATGCACCTGGCCCGGTTGAGGCAACTGCACCCGGAGCGACTGTTCGAGGCGCTGCTGGAGCTGTGTGGTGAACTGGTCACCTTCACCGATGAGTCTCGTCTGCCCCACGAATACACGGCCTATGATCATGACTTGCCGGAGGCCTGTTTCAGTCCATTGATGCGGGTGTTGAGGCAGTCCCTCAGTACCGTGCTGGAGCCGCGAGCTTTCGCCATCCAGTTGCAGCAACGCCAGTATGGTCTGACCGTCGCGCCGGTGCAGGATATCCAGTTGCTGCAGAGCGCCGAATTCATCCTTGCGGTGAAAGCCGACATGCCGCTGGACGACCTCCGCAAACAGTTCACTCAGCAGTGCAAGGTGGCATCGGTCGAGAAAATCCGCGATCTCATCAGTCTTCAGCTTCCGGGTATTCCGCTGTCGGCATTGCCCGTGGCGCCCCGGCAGTTGCCATACCACGCCGGCTTCGTCTACTTCCGGCTGGACGATCAGAGTCAGGCCTGGCAGATGCTGGAGAACGCCAGTGGCTTTGCCTTCCACGTGGCGGGCCGTTTCCCGGGGATGGAAATGCAGTTCTGGGCAATCAGGAGCTAGATCATGAAGGACGCAGCGGTAAGGGATTTACCCGATCGCGAGGCAGGCAGCAGCGGCGAATTCAGCGAGCTGTTGTTTGCCAACCAGGATGGACAGCGGGTAAGCGGGGATACGGGGTTTGGTGACCCACAATTCCTGTTGCGGGGTCTTGAGGACAACCGACTGATCGATGCCGCCACGCCGCTGCTCGGGTTGGTGATCCGGGTACGTCGGCTGGCGGACTTTCGCCAGGTGGAAAGCCTCTATCAGCAAGTGGTGGATGACGTGGCTGGCATCGACCGGGAGCTGATTGAGCAGGGTTATGAGCGTCCGACGGTTGTCGCCTATCGCTATGTGCTCTGCGCCTTTATTGACGAGGCGGTTCTGGGCACCGATTGGGGTGCGTACAGTGTCTGGTCCCAGCACTCGCTGCTGTCCCGGTTCCACAACGAAACCTGGGGTGGGGAAAAGGTCTTCGCCATCCTCGCTCGCATGGAGCAGGAGCCGGCGCGTTACCGGGAGATGCTGGCTTTTATCTATCTGTGCCTTTCCCTCGGTTTCGAGGGCCGTTACAAGGTTATGGAAAACGGCCGTGAAGAGTATGACCAGATCGTTCGTGGCCTGTACGAAACCCTCTACGAAATGCCGGGCAGCCCGGAAGATGACCGCGAGCGCCCGGCAATGCCGGATGCCATGGAAAATGTGATACCAGCGCGAAACCGACTGCGCAGTGGCCTTCCGATGTGGGGAATTGCAGGGCTGTTTGTAATCGCCATGGCGGGTGTTTTCACGCTCTATCGAGTGGCGCTGGATGAACGCATCAGGGATGTGCTCAACGTGCTCGACCAACTACCGAAATAAGGATATTGACAGTGATTCGGGTTGAATTGCCGGCGCTCATTGGGCGTCTGAATGACATCTGCCGCGAGGGAATGGAGTCCTCGGCGGCTCTTTGTATCAGCCGTCAGGGTGCGGAAATTACACCGGCACACCTGATGTTCGAGCTGCTGGAGACACCGTTTTCGGATGTGCGTCAGATCCTCGATCACAGCAACATTGATCCGCAGGTCGTCCAGACTCTGCTCGGCGAAAGCCTGAACGGTGAACGGCAAAATGCCGAGCCATACCCCTCATTCTCGCCATTGCTCGTTGAACTGCTCCAGGATGCCTGGCTGCTGGCATCTACAGAACTCCAGCATCAGGAACTCCGATCGGGAAGCATTTTTCTTGCCCTGTTGATGAACTCAGATCGGTACCTGATGCCCGCGGTCAGCCAGGCGCTGAGCGACATCAACCGGGAACAGATTCGCCGCCATTACGACCGCTGCACCGAGGGTTCGGTCGAGCGCCCGGAGCTGGGCAAGGAGGACCCGGAGTCGAACGCTGCTGCAGCGGATATGGATCCCCTGCAACGCTATGCCACAGATTTCACGTGTCTGGCCCGGGAACAGAAATTGGACCCGGTTGTTTGCCGGGATGAAGAAATCGACCAGATGATCGATATCCTCTGCCGTCGCCGCAAAAACAACCCGATTGTGGTTGGTGATGCCGGCGTGGGTAAGAGTGCGGTGGTTGAGGGACTGGCCTTGAGGATTGTCGCCGGAGATGTGCCGGAACGCCTACGCAGGGTCGAACTCTGGACGCTGGATATGGGTGCGCTCCAGGCCGGCGCCTCGGTCAAAGGTGAGTTCGAGAAACGACTGAAAGGTGTGATCGAGGCTGTCAAAGGATCGCCGACGCCTATTATCCTGTTCATTGATGAGGCCCACACTCTGATCGGAGCCGGCAACAGTGAGGGCGGCTCTGATGCGGCCAACCTGCTCAAGCCCGTACTGGCACGCGGCGAGCTACGAACCATTGCTGCAACCACCTGGCGGGAATACAAGAAGTACTTCGAGAAAGACCCGGCCCTCAGTCGCCGCTTTCAGCCGGTGACCCTGGACGAACCCAGTCCCCGGGAGGCGGTGCACATCCTGCGGGGGCTGAGGACCGTGTATGAAAAGTCCCACAACGTACTGATTGCCGATAGCGCACTGAAAGCGGCCTCGGAATTGTCCGCTCGTTACCTGGCTGGCCGCCAGTTGCCGGACAAGGCCATCGATGTACTGGATACTGCCTGTGCCCGGGTCAGCCTGAACCTGAGCACACCGCCGCGCCGACTCAGCCATGTGCGGAACGAGATCCACCAACTGACGATGGAGCAGGCACTCCATCAACGGGAGCATATACTCGGGCAAGCCGTTGACGGCGAAAGAGAGGTCGCCCTGGAAAGCCTGAAATCGGAGCTGGAAAGTGAGGCGGCAGAGCTGGAGCATAGCTGGAGCGAGCAACGTGAGCTGGTCTCGACACTGATTGATATGCGGCAACGCCTGTTGTCATCAGACAGTGATGAACCAGAGGATGATCAAGCAGAGCAGGCAGATGAAGAAACGCCGGAGCTGAGAAGCCAGGCGGCCGCTATTGAGCAGGAACTGGCGGTGCTGCAGGCCGATGAACCCCTGGTTCATGCCCGGGTGGATGCGCGTCAGGTTGCTGAAGTGATTGCTGACTGGACCGGCATTCCCGTCAATCGCATGACCGCGAATGAACTCGAGAAAATCACCCACCTGCCCGATTATCTGCAGGCCCACATCAAGGGGCAGGACACCGCCATCGACTGCTTGCATCAGCATTTGCTGACTGCACGTGCGGACCTGCGCCGCCCGGGCAGACCCATGGGAGCCTTTCTGCTGGTAGGGCCCAGTGGCGTTGGCAAAACCGAGACAGTGGTGCAGCTGTCGGAGCTGCTCCACGGTGGACGCCAGTTCCTGACCACGATCAACATGTCCGAATACCAGGAAAAACACACGGTATCCCGGCTGATCGGATCTCCCCCCGGCTACGTCGGCTTTGGTGAGGGCGGTATCCTCACCGAGGCCATCCGCCAGAGGCCCTATTCCGTCGTGCTGCTCGACGAGGTGGAAAAGGCCCATCCGGAAGTGCTTAACCTGTTCTACCAGGCCTTCGACAAGGGTGAACTCGCAGATGGCGAAGGCCGGGTGATCGACTGCAAGAACGTCGTGTTTTTCCTGACCTCCAATCTGGGCTATCAGTCCATCGTTGATCATGCTGAGCAGCCTGAAAAGATCGAAGCGGCGCTTTACCCGGAGCTGTCGCAATTCTTCAAACCGGCGCTGCTGGCCCGGATGGAAGTGGTGCCCTATCTACCACTCGGCGACGAAACCCTGAACCGTATTATCGTCGACAAGCTTGAACGCCTGGCGGCCCAGATTCGCGAGCGTTACCAGGCCGATGTGGTTCTGGAGCAAGGCCTGGTTGAAGCGATCCGTTCGCGAGCGCACCGAAGTGAAAACGGTGCGCGACTGCTTGAATCGATCATGGAAGGGGAATTGCTGCCACCGGTTTCGCTGGCGTTGCTGGAAAAACTGGCAGCAAAAGAGCCTGTGGGAAAAGTGACGCTGTCTGTCGATAGCAATCGGTTTGTCGGCACGGTCGTTTAATTATGCATTGATGTAGCGGGGTATGGGGTTGGCCTCATGCCACGCGACCGGCGATCTGATTTGAAAGGGACTGAAAATATGGGACGGATGCAGATGGAACTGCACACCGGTATAGAGCTGGCGGTCGAGATGGTACAGCAGCGAAGCTTGCCAGACTTGCTGCGCACCGCCACAAAACAACTGGAGACAGCGTTCGGGCTGACTCGTTGTTGGGCACTGGAACTGGATATTAGCGGTCGTCTCCTGCATTGCGCCGATCTTGCGGCTCAAGGCGAGTTCGATTGCAGTGATTTCAGCCATCCGTTCAGCCATATCCTGCAAACCGGCAAACCCCGGGAACTGACCCGTGCGGCGAGCTATCGGCTGGATTATCCGGGATTTCAGGCATTGTTCGAGGCCAGCGACCGGCCGCGTTCGCTCTGGCTGGAGCCGCTAAAAGGAACCGATGGCAGGACGCTCGGAATCCTGGTCATGTGCCGGGATGGCGGTGACTGGGACGGCATTGTCGGCCAGCCCCTATACCGTGGACTGAAAGAACTGCTGACCCTGCAATGGGTTGCCCGTTTGCAAAGCCGTGATGACGGCTGGCAACGGCGTTTGCTAAAACGCTCGCTGGATCAGCTGAACGACAGCGAAACCTTGAGACAGAGAAGCGAGCAGCTGTCCAGAACCCTGGTTGGCAATTCGCTCGCGATGAACCAGCTTCGGGCACAGATCGTTCGCGCTGCCGGCAGCCAGTTGTCCGTGCTGGTCCAGGGCGAGACAGGCTGCGGCAAGGACGTTGTTGCCAGAGGCATCCATGACCTGTCGGAGCGTTCCAATGGACCCCTTATCATCGTCAATTGCGCGGCGATCCCCGATACCCTGCTGGAAAGCGAACTGTTCGGACATACCAAGGGTGCGTTTTCTGGCGCTGACCAGAACAAGGAAGGCCTGCTGGCCCAGGCCAATGGCGGCACCCTGTTCCTGGACGAAATCGGCGATATGCCAATGGCATTGCAGTCCAAACTTCTGAGAGTGCTGGAAAGCCGGCAATTCCGTCTCCTTGGCGCAAGCCAGGAACAACATTCCGACTTCCGTCTGGTGGCGGCAACTCATCAGCCGCTGCAACACGGCATTGAACAGGGGTGTTTTCGCCGTGATCTGTTTTACCGGTTGAGCCAGTTCCCGCTCCGCGTCATACCCTTGCGGGAACGCCCTGAGGATCTGGAGGCGTTGAGTCGATACTTCATTCGTTTGTACAAAGAGCGGGAAGGTGCAGGGCCTCAGGGTATCAGCAGCCACGCCTTGCACGCCCTGGCCAGGTACGAGTTCCCGGGCAATGTACGGGAGCTTCGCAACATTATTGAACTGGCCTGCCTGCAGACCCCGGTGGGGGATGATATCCAGCCGGAACTGCTCAGACTGGAAGATCCGTTTTGTGTCTCCGACACTGGCATTTCTACAAAAATCGAGCCAAAAACCATGGTGGGTGTGCCCACCTCCAATGATATACGGGACCTGAAAGCGGCCGCTCAGGCTTTTGAAGCGGCGGTCATTCGGGAACGCCTCCAGCAGTATGGCGGCAATCGTGCCCAGGCCGCAGAGAGTCTGGGGTTGCCCAAGCGGACCCTCGCTCACAAGTGCCTCAAGTATCAGGTGTCGGAGTCATGAGAGTCATGCCGCGTCATTTGCTGGTGTCGTCGCTTCTTGCGCTGATCTTTGTGCTCCCGGCGTCGGCTGACCAACTTGAAGAGGCCCATGCCTGTGTGCAGAAGGCTGACAGACTGGACCGCCTGGCCTGCTTTGATCGGGTTTTCGGGACGCCATTACTGGCGCATTCAACCGTGGCAATTCCCCGGTCCAACCAGCCCGAACGGTGGCGCCAGGCTTTTGCCCAGGCCAGTCAGGGCGACACCGCAATTTACCGGGATACCGGGCAGGCTGCAGGGTTGCTGGTGACCGTTCCTGCGCTCGGGGTCAAACCTCCCCGGCCGTTGCTGGTGTTGCAGTGCCAGAACAATATCACCGAGCTGTCGGTCATGCTGCCACGGGCGCTCGATGCGGAACGGGTGCGAGTGGTTATCGGCAATCAGGGGGCGACCAGCTGGCGGGTGCGGGGTGGTGGATTCGTTGTCAGTGGCGGCCGTGGACTTCCGGCGATACGAACCGCGAAAGCCATGCTTGCCGAACCGGATGTTCGCGTCAATGCACAGCGGAGCGAACTGGATGGTCTGGTGTTTGACTTGACCGGATTCGGAGAAACCATTCGCCCTGTGCGTTCAGCGTGTGGCTGGTAGCAGGAAAAGGAGGCGGGTTGTGCAGATCATAGTGCAGCATCCCTATGTCGAGCAGGTTCTGGAGCCGATTGCCGGCGAAGACGGCGTTGGTGAGGCCCTGGAAGAGGATGCCACGCTGGAGTTCCTGGAAGACGAGATCATGAAGGTGGGGTCGCTTGCCCACAATGACATCGATTGGCCGAAAGTGGAATCGGAGGCGCTCAAGCTGCTCGCGGACCGGAGCAAACATCTCAAAGTGTTCGGCTTTCTCCTGTTGGCGCTCCAGCGCGGAGGCAACGGCGAGCGGTTCGCGTTGTCACTGTATCTGCTCCACCGGGTTCTGGATAGCTGGTGGACTCAGGCCTGGCCGTATCCCGGTGAAAAAGGAAAGCGCGCCCGCCGGATGATCTTTACCCAGATGCTCCAGCGCGCGGAGAAGGGCGTGGGTTGTCTGAGTTTTGACGGTGGCGCCGGGGATGGCCGCAGTTACTGTCTGGGTCTTCTTTCAGCGCTGGTCGGCCAGGCTGAACGGCAGGGACTGCCCGATGAACTGTTACTGGATATCAAGCGCAGTATCGAGAAGCTCGAAACGGTTGGCGCATCGGGAGCCGGCGGCACCGAGCCCCAAATAGCGGCAACCAACAGCTCTGCGGCTCGCTCACGGGAAGCGGAATCGAGGCCCGTGCCAACAGCGTCACTGGGCCAGCTCACACTGGACCCGGGTGATGAGCGGGCGACCCGGCAGAGCTTGCTGAAGGTGGCTGAATTGCTGACTGCCAGTGAACCTGACAGCCCACTGGGCTACCGGATGCGACGCTATGCCATCTGGTTGGGCGTCACCAGCGCACCACCCAGCCGGGATGGTAAGCGGACCGACCTGGCAGCGGTCAGCGGAGACAGGGTTGCCGAGTATCGGGAGACCCTGGAGAGAGCGCCGGATCTCAGCCTGTGGCAACGGGTGGAGCAGAGCCTCTCTGTCAGCCCGTTCTGGCTTGACGGGCACTGGCTTAGCGCCCGCATTGCCTCGGCCCTCGGTAACGAACCCTGTGCCGAGGCCATTCGCGAGGCACTGAGGGAATTTGTTGAGCGCCTGCCTCAAATTCCGGAACTTGCGTTTAACGACGGTACGCCTTTTCTGGGGGAGGAGGCTGCGGGTTGGCTCTGGGCGTCGCCGTCAACCGGAAGCACTGGTGGTGCCGATGCCAATCCGTGGGATAAGGCCTATGAACAGGCCCGGGAATTACTCTCACAAAACGCATTGAACGATGCCATGCAGCTGATGGAGCAGGGGCTCTCGGATGCTCGTGAACCGAGAGAGCGGTTCTACTGGCGGCTTTCCAATGCACGGATTCTAAGGGATGCCGGAATGGCGTCGCTGGCGGCGCACCAGATCGAGGATATGCGCCATCAGATTCAGGGGCGGGTGCTTGAGGAATGGGAGCCGGGATTGATCAAGGTTCTCGAAAGGCTGACCTGAGTTTTTGTTTTAAAGGATTGATTGCAGGAATGGATACCATGTGGAGAAAAGCTTTACTCGTTGGTCGCTGGCTACTTCCTTACATCCGCGGTGCGGCACCGATCGCTCTGATACTGGGGGTAATTGCACTGCTGGTAGCCACCTGGTGGCTGGGCCCGCGCTGGTCGATCAATGGAGAATATCCGTTTGCGGCCTGGCAAATGCGGGCTCTGGTGACACTGGCCGCGGTGTTACTGGTGGCGATGGTCTGGGGCATCGTGCTTGCCCGCCGCCTCCGCAAGGTCAACCTGGAAAAGGCCGATAAACAGCGGCAGCAGGAAGATCCCATCCTGCCCATGGAACGCAAACAGCAACGCCTTCTGGACCGCCAGTTGGCCGCCCTGAAGAGCAATCTTCCCGGTCGTAAGGGACTCTATCGTCTGCCCTGGTATCTGGTCATCGGGTTGGAGGACTCCGGCAAAACCAGCCTGATTCAGCGAGCGGGTCAGACTTACACACTGACGAACGTCACCCGAAACAGTCGCACCGATCGCAATCCGTTCGGGTTTGACTGGTGGATCGGAGATGATGGTGTGTTGATTGATCCGGACGGTGAACTATTGAGTCAGAAGCAGGGGCAGGGCGAGAGCCCCGAGGTTCAGCAGCGTTTATGGCAACATTTCATGAGCTGGCTCGAGTGCAATCGACCGCAACGGCCCCTGAACGGTGTGGTCGTAACGGTCGATCTCGCTGAACTGAGCATGCTTGGCGAGCGGGAGCGTGAGGACCAGGCGATATTGCTTCGAACACGGCTCCGGGAGTTGATGGATCAACTGGGCTCCCGTTTGCCCGTTTATGTCAGCTTCACCAAGATGGATCTGCTGTATGGCTTTGCTCCGTTTGCCCGCTCCCTGGATAAGGAGGAAAAGGATCAGGCGATGGGCTTCACGTTTACCATCGGTAATCGGTCCGATCAGGATCACTGGCTCAACGAGTTTTCGGAGCGGTTCACGTTGCTGGTTGAAGGCCTGGGAGACCGGCTTCCGAAGATTCTGGCAAACACACGGGATGCAGAAGAAAGGGTAGCGGTCTACTCCTTCACCCGTCAGATGGCGGGCCTCAGGCCGGTACTCGAACAATATCTGATGCAACTGTTGTCGGCGGACGCCTTCTCCACACCCGCACTGGTGCGTGGAACCTATTTTACGTCCGTCTTGCAGGAAGGGGTCCCAGAGGATGCGTTCGTGTCGGCGGCAGCTGCAAACTACCGGATGGTCGGGCCGATTCAGCCGGCGCAGCGCTCCGGCAAATCCCTGAGCCTGTTTACCCGCAACCTGTTCCCCGGAATCATATACCGGGAGGCCGGGCTGGCCGGGGATAACCGGCGGGTTGTGCAAAGGCGTCAAAACCGAATCGTCATGGCCAGTGTGGTCGCAATCTGTGCTGGCGCAGGAATGATTGCGGGCTGGCAGCATTACTTTATTCGTAACGCCGAAGCGGCAACAGAAGTGGAAGCCAGGGTGCGCGCTTTTGTGGATGACTGGCCACCGGTGGGCGTTGAGCCAGATTCGAGTGGCCGAAACCTGCTTGAACCTTTAGATGAACTTCGCGAAGCGACTCTGGCGTTCGGAGGCTATCGTGAAGAGTGGCCAATGGTTGCCCAAATGGGGCTCTACCAGGGCCGTCGTATTGGCCCGAAAGTGGAGGCCTCCTACCTGAATATGCTTTCCTATCAGTACCTTCCTGCCATTATGCTTGGCGTGATGTCCGAGATGAGCAAGGCGTCGCACGAGAGTCATGAACGCCTGGAGCACCTTCGAGTGCTGCGGATGCTATACGACGGCAGCGGTCGTCGTGAGAACATAGTAACCCGTTACATGCGCGTTTATTGGCAGCGTCATTTTCCGGGCCAACGGAATGTACAGAAAAGACTGATGAACCACCTCCAATACGCCATGGCTCATACAGACCTTGCCAGGATGGCCGAGGGTGGCGACGAGACTGCCGACATGGTATTGGCGCCTTTCCGAAGTACGGTTCGATGGGCCCAGAATGAGTTGGGGCGTGTGTCGACATCTGATCGAGTCTATCGGGACCTTGAGGCCAGTGCCGATCAGCAATTTAAGGCACCGCTTGATCTGGCCAGGGCTTCCGGTCCAGCATTCAGTTCTTCCTTCCGGGCGGCGGTTGAATCGGGTAAGTCAGCATCTGATGACTTTCGAACAACTAATCCGCTGTTGATTCCGGCCCTCTTCACCCGAGAGGGGCTCAACAAATGGTTCTTTGGACAGTCTCGCTCTGCGACGGAACTGGCCCTCATAGATGCCTGGGTTCTGGGGCGTCGGGACGATGTCCATTTCAGCGACGCTGATGAGGCGGAACTCCTGGCGCAGTTGCAAACGCGTTATGCAAAACATTACATCGATGCCTGGAGGGGGGCACTGAGTCACTTTACGGTTCGACGGTTTCAGGATCTCAACCACGGCGTCCGAATTCTTGAGAGTCTGAGCAGTGGCGATCGACCACTGGCCCGATTGCTGAAACAGGTGCGGGATAATACGGTCTTCATACCTCAAACAGGTGATGAGACGGAGGCGAGTCGTAATATTCTTGAACAATCGCCGCACTTTCGAATGTTGAACGACATACAGCGGCAGTTTTCGGATCTTAATCAACTTACCCGGAAAGTGGTCGACCAGCCCAGTGGCCTGGAACAGATCACGAGGGTCATCAATGATCTCCACCAATACCTGCGGAACATCCAGGAATCCCCTGGTGTTGGCAAAGCAGCTCTTGCAGCAGCCCGGGCCAGGCTCAGTCTCCAGGGTGCGGATCCAATTTTCACGCTACAACGGATAGCGGATAATCAGCCGGAGCCCCTGAAGAGAATTCTCCATCGGGTAGCGAATGAAAGCTGGCGAGTGGTGCTGGATCAGGCGGTGGCTCAACTCGAGCGGGAATGGTATCGGAATGTGTTCCAGCCGTTCCAGCAGAGCTTGGCTGGTCGTTACCCGTTTAACCCGGACGCGACAGAGAATGTCACGTTGGAGGATTTTGAACGTTTTTTCGGTTCGGACGGTATCCTGCAGACGTTCTACGAAAACAAACTGAAACTCTTTCTTGAGGAGTATCCCGAACAGGTCGGGCACGCCAGAAAGACAAATCTGGTGCGCCATGACGTGCTGAAAGCTCTTGATCGCGCAAAGCGGATCCGATCCGCGTATTTCACTCTGAGCGGGAATCTTGATGTGGAGTTTGCCCTGGAACCTCTCAACCTGTCGGCAAACAAGCGTCGCAGTGTCGTGAACGTGGACGGCCAGTTGGTAGAGTTTAGTCACGGACCACGCCAGAGCATTCCGTTGGTTTGGCCAAACACTCTGCGGGACACGGTTGAAAGCCGAATTACCCTGGTTCCGATACAGATCAACAGGTCGCCCCGAAGTTTGTCTGAAAACGGTCCATGGGCGCTGTTTCGTCTGCTGGACCGTGCGGATATTACCGGTGTCAGTGATAGTGCGGTGGACGTCCGCTTCAGAGTGGATGATGGGGAAATGCGCTATCGATTGCATGCTGCCAGTAATATCAACCCGTTCACTCAGAAGTTATTGGCAGGGTACCGGTTGCCCCGGAGCTTATATTAAGCTCGCTTGCTTCCTGAATGATTGCAATCACAAAGGCAAAGGAATTGCCATGTCCGTCCTGAATCAGAAACTGTTTCTGGGAACAGTCTTACTAATACTGGTTTCTGTCGCCAATAACGCCCATGGGGCTCCTCCGGAATTGCCTCTGGCGAATGTCTATCACCAAGGGACCGACCTGAGCCAATATTGGGTCAGTGAAAAGCTGGATGGCGTTCGGGCCTACTGGGATGGCGAGCATCTCTGGTCGCGAGGAGGGCATCAATACCGGAGTCCGGACTGGTTCACCAAGAGGTTTCCTGAAGATCCTTTGGACGGAGAACTCTGGCTGGGGCGAGGCCGATTTTCTGAACTGTCCGGGATTGTTCGTACACAGACTCCAGTCGATAAGGACTGGAGGAGGATTTCCTTTCATGTGTTTGATCATCCTGTACCGGGCACGCCGTTTTCTGAGAGATATGAGGAGCTGCGGGCTATTGTGGAAGGCTCTGGTTCTCCATATCTGGCGCTCGTTCGTCAGCATCCCGTTTCTTCCCACCGAGCCCTGATGGAGCAACTCGACCAGATCGTTGCTGCCGGCGGAGAGGGACTGATGCTCAAACGTAAGGCGAGTCTGTACCTGGGCGGTCGTTCGGACGATCTTTTGAAGGTGAAACCTTTTCAGGATCGCGAAGCGGTTGTGGTTGAGCAGATCCCGGGCCGGGGTAAATTCGAGGGGATGATGGGGGCACTGTTGGTCGAACTGCCGAATGGCCGTCGTTTCCGGATTGGCACTGGTTTCTCTGACGCCGAACGTGAATCTCCGCCTGAGCCCGGTCAGACGGTGACGTTTAAATTCCATGGATATACGTCGACTGGTTTGCCCCGCTTTGCGAGCTATCTGCGGATCCGGGACGATGAGCCGTAGGTTTTGGTGCTTTTTAATCGCTGCTTTGGTTTTCGCTGATCCAGCGGAGTCAGATTAGAAAGAGTCCGGGTTAGCGTATCTGCAGGGGGAATGTGGGCTTGAGGATGCTTTTGCTGGGTAC
>NZ_APAT01000019.1 GCF_000347775.1 Marinobacter santoriniensis NKSG1 | reverse complement strand
AGGTACCTCGTTAAATACATTTGTATATGATGATAATATACTATTATGATTGATTGGAGACATGTTACTGGTTTTGAGTGGGACGAAGGTAACTCCCGAAAAAACCTGGAGAAGCATGGCGTTGGCCAGTTTGAAGCGGAGGCGATTTTCTTTAATAAACCGCTTTTATTGTTAGAAGACTCGAAACATAGCCAGAGTGAGATCCGTTTTCATGCTTTGGGTGAGACTGATGTTGAAAGGCTACTCCACATTACTTTCACACTGAGGAACAATGGTTCCCTGATTCGGGTTATTTCCGCTCGCGACATGCACC
Organism: Marinobacter santoriniensis NKSG1; assembly: GCF_000347775.1. Classification (GTDB taxonomy): domain Bacteria; phylum Pseudomonadota; class Gammaproteobacteria; order Pseudomonadales; family Oleiphilaceae; genus Marinobacter; species Marinobacter santoriniensis. The sequence continues at coordinate 128,278 of NZ_APAT01000019.1, read as the reverse complement.
GAAAAGAGAGGGCGATTTATGAGCAAGTTAAAAAGGATGCCTGAATTTAAAACCGAAGCAGAAGAGCGGGCATTTTGGGAAACCCACGATTCCTCTGATTACCTTGACTGGCGTCAGGCGCAATCCGCTTCTTTTCCGAGGTTGAAGCCCTCGACCAAGACCATTTCACTGCGATTGCCTGAAACTTTGCTTGATCGCATAAAAATTGAGGCGAACAAACGGGATATGCCTTATCAGTCGCTGATCAAAGCATGGCTTGCACGGGATGTGAATGAGAACCGCCGGTCCTGAGATTTTAAACGCGAATCCACGCCGCACCTACTTTGCTCGTGGAGACAGAAGCTCCATTCGGGCAAACGGCTGTGGCGCTAACCGGCACAACCGTTTGCCTTTAAATTACTGCACGTTCTCCAGTTCCCCAAACCGTTCCGCGAACAGTGCGGATGAGAGGTAGCGCTCGGCGGAGTCGGGCAGAACCACCACGATGTTCTTTCCCTTGTGTTCTGGCTGTTTGCTCACGCGGATGGCGGCTGCAACGGCTGCGCCGCAGGAGATGCCGCAGAGAATGCCTTCTTCCTGCATGAGGCGGTGCGCCATTTCCATGGCTTCTTCGTTCGAGATCGCTTCCACCTGATCCACCAGTTCGAGATCGAGGTTCTTCGGCACGAAGCCGGCGCCAATGCCCTGGATCTTGTGGGGGGCAGGCTTGGGATCTTCGCCGTTCATTACCTGGGTAATCACCGGTGAGTCGGTAGGCTCGACCGCCACGGTGGTGATCTGTTTGCCCCGGGTTTCCTTGATGTAGCGGGAGACGCCGGTGAGGGTGCCGCCGGTACCCACGCCCGCGACGAATACGTCCACAGCACCGTCGGTATCGTTCCAGATCTCCGGACCGGTGGTGTCTTCGTGGATGCGGGGGTTGGCCGGGTTCTGGAACTGTTGCGGCAGGAAATGGTTGTCCGGATCGGATGAAAATATTTCCTCGGCTTTGGCGATGGCACCCGCCATGCCTTTGGCCGGTTCGGTAAGGACCAGGTCGGCGCCCAGTGCCTTGAGGACTTTACGCCGCTCCAGGCTCATGGACGAGGGCATGGTGAGGATCAGTTTGTACCCCCGTGCGGCTGCGACGAACGCGAGGGCGATGCCGGTGTTGCCGCTGGTGGGTTCCACGATGGTCATGCCCGGCTTCAGGGTGCCGCGTTTTTCGGCGTCCCAGATCATGGCCGCGCCGATGCGGCACTTCACCGAATAGGCCGGGTTACGGCCCTCGATTTTGGCCCAGATGGTGGCGCCGTCGTTAACCCGGTTGAGCCGGACCAGGGGCGTGTTCCCGATGGACAGGGAGTTATCGTCGTAGATGTTGGCCATTGCGTTCTCCTTTTGCTTTTTGAGGCCATCATAGCACCCCGGCACCGGGCTGTTAGGGCTCTTGGCGATGATCTGGGTTAACCCAACTCGCTGTTGATCCAGGCGGAGAGTTGAGCTGCGGGCATGGCGCCACTCTTGCGCGCAATTTCCCGGCCGCCCTTGAACAGAATCATGGTGGGAATGCTGCGAATTCCGTATTGCGCCGAGGCCTGCTGGGCCTGTTCGGTGTTGACCTTGGCAAACGCGACCTTGCCGGCCCATTGCCGGGCGGCCTGTTCGAATTCCGGGGCCATGGCCTTGCACGGGCCGCACCAGCTGGCCCAGAAGTCCACCAGCACGGGCAGGTCGGACTGGCCGATATATTTGGCCATGGAGGCGTCATCCAGGTTGGCGACGTCGCCGTTCAGCAGGGGCTTCTTGCAGGCACCACAGCTGGGTTTGTCCGCCAGTCGGGCGGCAGGAACCCGATTGGTTCTCAGGCAGTGTGGGCACTTGATCTGGAGAGGGTCAGACATCGATAGGTCCTCGGTTAATCACTCTGTTACTTCAGATAGTGCCCGCCGGGGCTGAATTCAAGTCGGTGTCACGTTGCGGCCGGTGTAGTCGGAGAAGTCCGGCTTTTGCGGATGATGGGCGTCGTCGGTCATGTAGGCGGAGGTGAGGATGAATTCCGCGGTGGCCCGGTTGCAGGCAACGGGGATGTTCCACAGTGCGGCGATGCGCAGGAGTGCCTTGATATCGGGGTCGTGGGGCTGGGGTTCCAGCGGATCCCAGAAGAAGACCAGCAGGTCGATTTCACCTTCGGCGATCTTGGCGCCGATTTGCTGGTCGCCGCCGAGTGGGCCGCTGAGCAGGCAGGTGAGATCGTCGCGCCCCAGGCTGTCACGGAGCAGCCGTCCGGTGGTGCCGGTGGCATAGAGTCGCAGAGGAGCCAGGCGCGTGCGGTTGGCCCGTGCCCAGTCCACCAGTTCCTGTTTCTTGTTGTCGTGCGCCACCAGGGCGACGGATTTTACGGCCATTTGCGGTAAAGTCTCCTGTCTGGGAATGTCGATGTGCGCTCAGTGTTCCACAATGGCGCGGTACGCGAAACTGGAAAGAGGTTTTATGGAATCACCGACTTTTGACTGGCAACACACGCCGGCCGCTGTCTGGCGTCGGCATCGGTCCGGCTTGCGGGCGATTCGTCGGCTCGATCCGATCAGTTGGGACGACCTGACGGGGATTGACCGGCAGAAGCAGGCCCTGGCCCGAAACACCGAGCGGTTTCTCGCCGGGGAACCGTCCAACAATGCGCTGCTCTGGGGGTCACGGGGGACCGGGAAATCGTCCCTGATCAAGGCACTGCTGAACCGGTATCGGGAGCAGGGGCTCCGGATGATCGAAGTGGACAAGGACGATCTGGTCAACCTGCCCGAAATTGTCGACGACATTTGCGACCTGCCGTTCCGGTTCGTGATTTTTTGCGATGATCTCTCGTTCGATGTGGGCGAATCGGGTTACAAGGCGCTGAAAAGTGTGCTGGAGGGCTCGCTGGAGTTGCCGCCGGACAATGTGCGGGTGTTTGCCACGTCCAATCGCCGCCACCTGATGCCGGAGTTCATGAGCGACAACCTCAAGAGTGAAGTGCGGGATGGCGAGCTGCACCCGGCCGAGGCCATCGAGGAACAGGTGTCCCTGGCGGACCGGTTCGGCCTGCAGTTGTCCTTCTACCCGTTCCCTCAGGACGTCTACCTGCAAGCAGTGGATGCCCTGTTCCCGAACGTTCAGGATCGGGAAGCACTGCACCAGGAGGCGATCCGGTTCGCCACCGGCAAGGGTGTTCGCAATGGCCGGACGGCCCAGCAGTTCTACCGCCAGATGGCGGGGGATGCCCGCTTTATCTGATGCCTACTGGCGCCGGGCCATCCGGATAAACCGGTGATGGATGGTCCGGATTCCCAGGAATACCGCCACCATGACGACCGGGATGGCGATGCCGAGCACCAGGCTCTTGTTGAACACCAGGCCGGCGTCGTAGAGGGTGTCCAGGCCGAGCTTCAGCAGGCCGACCAGGTAGTAGGAAATCGCCACCACGGAGAACCCTTCTACCGTATGCTGCATCATGAGCTGGATGCGGGAGCGTCGATCCATGGAGGCCAGTAGCTGCTGGTTCTGGCTCTGGATGGCCATTTCCACGCGGGTGCGCAGCATATCGGAGGCGCGGTCCACACGTCGGGACAGGTCCTCCAGCCGTTCGCTGACCGCTTCGCAGGTTTTCACCGCCGGGGTCAGGCGCCGGGTCATGAATTCGGTCAGCGTGAGGTGTCCGGACAGCTCGTCTTCGCGCAGCTCGTCGAGCCGGGTCAGAACAAGCTGGTGGTAGGCCCGCGTGGCGGAGAAACGGAACGTGGAATGGGCCCGGAAAGCCTCAATGCGGGCGGCGATGTGGCTGAGCTCCTTCAGCAGCCCCGGTTCGTCCACCGCCTGATTGTCCGCCAGTGCCTGGTTGATGGTGGCCAGCTGCTGGTCCATGTCGTTCAGGAATGGCGAAATATCACGGGCCACCGGCAAGGCCAGCAGGGACATTAACCGGTAGGTCTCTATCTCCATCAGGCGTTGGGTGAGTCGCCCCAGCTGGCTGTCCGACATCTCGTGATTGAGCACCATGAACCGGCCGAAGCCGTCGCTGTGTAGCCGGAACGTGCCCCATACCCGTGCGGCCCCTTCCTGAGGGCTGCTTCCCACCAGCCTCAAACCTTCGAAATGCTGGCGAACGTAGGCCAGGTCGTCTTCCGCATCGTTGGAGGAGGGGCGTATCTCTACGTGAAAGGCGGCAATCACGGTGCCGGCGAGCTGCGCCAGCCAACCCTCGGGCAGGGGCGAGATGCCGGTTTCCGCGAACGGCTCCCGTTCAGATTCGGTGAGGTTGGTGAAGGTGTAGGAGGCGAATTCCATGTGCATTTCACGCCGTACCCGTAACGTGCCGAAGGTCTTCTCGAAGCACCCCACGTCTTCAGCGGGTTCGGGATAGCCAAGCTGGCGGTGCAACTGACACAGATGCTCGAACTGCTGCTGTTTCTGCTCCGGCGTGGTCAGAACGGCGATCTGGGTCACCCGGGCCCGCGTTGGCAGTACCTGGAACGGGCGTGAATGCAGCTCGTTGTAGAGCGTCTGTCTCAGGGGGTGGACGTCCAGTTGATTCAGTGGCGTGCTCACAAGGCGTTCCGGTGCTTCAGGTGGGTGTGTTGGGGATAATAACCCGGAAGCGGACACCGTCAATGCGACCAAGGGACTCATTGGCTGCCTCCACACGGCCACCATGGTAGTCGGCAATCAGGCGCACAATCAGCAGGCCCTGGCCAAGGTGGCCTTCGCCATTGCCGTCACGGTGCGACACGAAGGCGCCGAAGATGTCTGCAGAGTCGCCGCCCGGAAGCTGTGAGCCCTCGTTGAACACCGACAGCTCGAGTTGGCCGGGTACGGATTTGAGAGTGACTTCAATCAGTCCCTGCTGCGGCGTGAAATCCCGTGCGTTGTCCACCAGTTTGTCGAGCAGTTGCACCATGTGTTCCGGTGAGCCGAGCATGGGGCAGCCCTGTGTCGGCCCCTGATACCGGATGACATGCCCGGGATCGAGACTCTGGTAGGCGCTGGTGGCCTCTGCGGCGACCTCGGCGAGGTCGAAGGGTTCCTTGTCGGCATGGTCAAAGCTCTGTTCCAGTCTGGCGGCTTCACTCATGCCGTGGAGTATCTGCTGGAGCCGTTGGGTGGCTGTGCTCGCGCGGTCGAGGTACTGCTGGCGCTCCTCGTCGGATTCGGCGTGGCTCAGGTTTTCCAGTGAGGAGCGGACCACCGCCACGGGTGTTTTCAGTTCGTGGGACAGTCGTCGGGAAAAACTTTCCAGGTAGCGGTTGTAGCCGTGAAGGCGCTGCACCATCTGGCCGAAGTGCGCCTGCAGCTGCCCCAGTTCGTCGCCCGCCCTTGGCAGTGGCAGGGTGCCGGTGATGCGTCCGTCCTCGTCCACGGTATCGTTCACCAGCTTCTGGAGCCGGGTGATGCGCCAGGACAGCCAGCTGGCATAGCCGAGCAGCACCAGGGTCAGACTGACAATGATCAGCGTGCTCCGGGCAATCACCGACCCCAGGGTCGAGCCGGACAGACTCAGGAGCTGATCGATGGATTGTTCCAGGACCAGGGTGCGACCACCGAACAGGGATTGGGTGGTCAGGAGCCAGCGACTGCCGTCCGGATGCCGCACCAGACCTTCCCCGGGCAAATGGGCGGTTTGCAGCTGGCGTTCCCCGGTGTCGATCTGTTCGGGGTCCGGCTGGTAAAACTGGATCAGCTGACGCAGGGCATTCAAGCTGATCTGTTCAATCACCTGCATAGGGGTGAGGCTGTCAAAATCGGGCGAGGGCGTGTCCGGAGGACGGTCTGTATCGGCGATCACCCAGCCTGCCGGCTCGACGATTCGGGCCTTTTGGCCGGAACTGAGCTGGCGGAGCAGGGCCCGTTCCAGCGCAGCGTCGGGTTGGAACAGAACCGGTAACGGCGAGGTACCGGTTCCGGACGCCTGTGATTCCCCCCAGCGTGCCTCGAAGCCGAGGCGCGAGTAGGCCGCAGGCAGGGGCATTTGCAGTTCCAGCTGCCAGCCGCCGGCGACCGCCTGCCAACCGCCCTTGATCCGATAGTCGGGCCGGTAGGGCCGAGGCTCACGAAGGGCGTAAAGCTCACCCGGGGCGGAAGGCCTCAGAAGCCAGTTGTTGCGTTCCGATGTTGCGTCCACCCGGACTGCGGAGGGTTGCAGCCAGAGTTGGACGCGGTCATGGGGTTGTTCGGGGGTACCGGGGTTATAGAACGAGGTGGGGTGGCCAAGACGTAACAGCAGATAGAGGTACTGACCTTCGCTGGCGGCCTGCCACTTGAGGGCTGGTGTGCCCGGCGCGCTGTCAGATGCCGTCTGCCAATTCTGGGCACTGCCGTTTTCATCGTAACCGGGCCAGTCGGCGGCATAACCATCCAGCTCCATGGGCTGGTCTACGGGGGTGACATACAGAACCGGCGTATCGCTGGTGACCGGTGGAATGCCTACGAGCTGGTCGCCGGCCAGATCAGCGAGCCGTTTTGCCTGGTTTTCCAGTTGCTGGCTGGCCTGGTCCCGCAGGGCGGTATCCAGTTCAAGTACGAACTTCAGGCCTGCCCAGGGAATGAGCAGCATCAGCAAGCTGGCGATGAATAGCTGGCGTTTGAGGCTCAACGGTCAGGCCTCATGGGCATTCCAGCGATAGCCCATGCCGTAGGCGGTCTGGATGCCATCGAAATCGTGGTCCAGTTGGGCAAATTTCCGTCGAATCCGCTTGATGTGGGAGGTCACGGTGTTGTCATCGAGAACGGTACTGGCCGCCTCCATGAGCTGATCCCGGCTGCGAACGTGGCCAGGATGCCGGGCAAGGGAATGGAGCATCCAGAATTCGGTAACGGTCAGGTCCACGGGCTGTTCGTTCCAGGCGACAGTCATCCGGTCAACGTTGAGGGTCAGTCGGCCCCGGTGCAGGATTTCGTCCGGTTTCTGCAGTGCCTGGGCCCAGGCGTCGGCCCGTCGCAGTAGTGCGGTGACCCGGGCCAGCAGATGGTCGATGCTCATGTCCTTGGTCACATAGTCGTCGGCGCCCAGGCGCAGGCCGTGGACCGTGTCTATGTCACTGTCCCGCGCGGTCAGGAAGATAATCGGAAGCGTCATCGACAAGGCACGAAGGTCCTGACACAGCGTGAATCCACCCTCGGGCTCTTCGCCGAGACCCACATCGATGATGGCCAGGTCCGGCAGTTCTTGCCGAAGCGCCTGGTAGGCCGATGCCCGATCACCGAACGCCGACACGCGATAGCCCCGGCGTTCGAAGGCGGCTCTGTAATTGTCCCGGATGCCCGGTTCGTCCTCGATCAGAACAATGTGCTTTTTCATGGGTCCCTGCTGTGGTTCCTGACTGCCCTTATTTAACCACGCCGTTGGATCAGAACAAGAACCGGGTCGGCCACTGCCACAATTGATCATATTTCGCCGCCGGATTGTCGCAGTCTGCCACGGTATCTGCCTTCGGGCTTGCTGAAATCATTGCCATCCATGGGATTCACCAAATGAAGGATGTTGCGATGATGCTTTCCCTGAACCTGTTGCGGATGGACCGGAACAATATACGCGCCTCGCGAAGGCTGCGCCGGCTGGTGGAGGGAATCACCCTCTGGCTGGCGTTTCTGATGTTGCTGTTTGTCCAGCCCCTTTATGCCGACGCGGCCCCTGCGGACGATGGTGAAGCCGGCCTATTGCGTTTCGTCGACGCCAACGGGCGTTATCAGCAACCGGCGCTGGTGCTCGGTAGCCAGTTCGACGTCACCGTCAGCGGGATGATTGCGCAGACGCGACTGGTGCGACGCTTCCGTAACACCAGCAACCAGTGGCAGGAAGGCGTGTTCGTGTTTCCGCTGCCGGACAAAGCCAGCGTGAACGATCTGGCAATGGTGGTCGGTGAGCGCCGGATTGAGGGGAAGGTGAGGCCTCGGCTCGCAGCCCGGAAGGAGTACGCCCGGGCGAAACAGACCGGGCGCCAGGCTGTGAATGTCGAACAGCAGCGTCCCAATCTGTTCACCGCCCGGGTGGCGAACATTCCCCCGGGAGAGACAGTCACAATCGATATAGCGTATCAGCAGCCCGTCCAGTACCGGAATGGCATTTTTGAGCTGCGCTTGCCCACGACCCTGACACCCCGCTATATGCCGGGCCCGCCGATCGCGGAAGCCCAGCCCGATCAGTGGCAGTCCGGTTGGGCGCTGGCCACACAGTCGGTGCCGGACGCGGGAGCCATCAGCCCGTATACCGTCACGCCGGCCGATGTTGCCCCCGATAGTCACCGGGCGGATATCGATGTGGTGATTCACGCCGGTGTGCCGTTGTCCTCAATCACCAGTCCCAGCCATTCGCTGGACACACGCCGCGATGGCGGCACGGTTCGAGTGTCCCCAAGTGGGCATGCGGTGCTGATGGACCAGGATTTCGTGCTCCGCTGGCAACCAGCGCAGGATTACGCGCCCGTCGCCGCCGTATTCCACGATCGTTTCGAAGGCGAGGACTACCTGATGACCATGGTGCTGCCGGGCAAAACCGGCCAGAAGCCGCTGCCCCGGGATCTGGTCTTTGTCATCGATACTTCCGGGTCGATGGCCGGTGAGTCCATTCGACAGGCCCGGTCGGCGCTGGACCGGGGGTTGGCTACCCTGCGTGCCGGTGATCGATTCAACGTTATCCAGTTCAACAGTCAGCCGCATGCCCTGTTTATGGAACCGGTGGCGGCCAATGCCAACAATCTCGCCCGTGCACAACGCTATGTGCAAAACCTGAGTGCGGATGGCGGTACCGAAATGGCATCGGCCCTGGCACTGGCCCTCGGTTCGTCAGCCGCCGGGAAAGAGACGGAAGCGGGCCGGGTACGACAGGTGGTATTCATGACCGACGGAGCGGTTGGCAATGAAGCGGCGTTGTTTCGCCAGATTCGGGCCCAGCTTGGTTCCCAACGATTGTTTACGGTCGGCATCGGTTCCGCGCCGAACCAGCATTTCATGAGGGAGGCGGCCAAATGGGGGCGGGGCACCTATACCTCCGTGGGCGACCCCTCGGATCTGGAGGGGCCGTTGAGGGCTTTGTTTGCGGCCATGTCCTCGCCGGTTCTGACCGATATTCAAACGTCGTGGCCTGCTGGCGCAGAGGCCTATCCGGCACGGCCGGGGGACCTGTTTCAGGGTGAACCGCTCATTCAGGTGGCCAAGGGGATTCCGGCCAGTGGCACGCTGACAGTCTCCGGGCTCAGTCCGGATGGAGAGCGCTGGTCGCGAACCCTGGACCTTCAGCAGGCCGCTCCGGCTCAGGGACTGCACCGTCGGTGGGCCCGGGCCCGGATCGACAGTCTGCTCGATCAGGCGGAGCTGTCGAACCAGGAGCCCGACAAGGCAGAGATTACCCGGCTCGCGATGGCCCACACACTGGCTTCGCCCTACACCAGTTTCGTGGCAGTGGATACTACGCCTGTGAGGGCGGCGGACGTGCCCCTGGAAAGCCAGAGCGTACCCACACTGCTTCCCAAAGGCAGTCAGGCAGGCATGCTTCGGTACCCGCAAACGGCCACCCTGGCGCCCTTGTTGATGGCTATTGGGCTGGTGGGTGTGATGTTTTCCCTGGCCATTGCCCTCCTGCGTCGGAGGGTCATGGCATGAATCGCTGGCTGCTCAGTCTGTTCACGAGCTCGGCGACGGTGCTGGTGTTCGGTCTATGGATACCGCTCAAAGCGTTGGTGGCCCAGGAACTGCTCGAACTGGCCTGGGCCGAGACGCAGGCCCGTCAGACTGACACCCGGCCCTGGCCCTGGGCGGACACATGGCCAGTAGCGCGAATGAGCTGGCCCGACCTGTCGGAGTCCATGATTGTGCTTGAGGGGGCATCCGGCGAAAGTCTGGCGTTTGGCCCCGGTCGCCTCCTGGGAAGTGATCGGGGGCCGGGACCGATCGTGATCGCCGGTCATCGGGACACGCATTTCCGGCACCTGAAAGCCCTCGAGGCAGGAAGCGCTATCCGGCTGCAGGCACGATCCGGGGCCTGGCAGGAGTTCCGGGTGACGGATACGCAGGTGGTGGACAGCCGTTCGGGCAGGATCGATGCCGGCCGTTTGCCCGCTGGCACCCTGATGCTGGTGACCTGCTATCCGTTCGACACCCTGGAACCGGGCGGTCCGCTGCGTTACGTCGTGACGGCCCATGCCGGCGGGGCCCTGGCTGGCCAACGGCTGGAACAAATTGATACTGTTGCGGGACTATAACCCTGGCGTACACTTGTACGCTTTGTCTGATAGCAGAGATCGGTTTATTACATGGGTGTTCTGAGAAAATTCCTGGCCTGGCTGAGCGTGCCGGTAGTCTGTCTGTTTGCGTTGTTGCTGTACTGCGCGCGCCCCTTCAATCCGGATAACAACCGTTTGCTGGGCTGGACAGTTGCACGGGTCGGGCGGTGTCTCCTCGGTATGAAGCGTCCGGTGCAAGGCCGGGAGAATATGCCACTGGATCGGCCAACCGTTGTTATTGCCAACCACCAGCATAACGACGATTTGTTCATTATGGGCGACCTGTTACCACCCCGTACGGTCACCGTTGGCAAGTCTTCCCTGGTCTGGGTCCCGTTCTTTGGCCAGGTGTTCTGGCTGGGCGGCAATGTGGTATTGAACCGGTCGCGGTCGCAGAAAGCCGTCGCCATCATGCAGACCGTCGGCGACACCCTTGCCCATGACGGAAAAAGCCTCTGGGTGTTCCCGGAAGGCACTCGCAGTCATGGCAAGGGGCTCGGCTCCTTCAAGAAGGGCGCGTTCCACGCTGCTATTGCTTCCGGTGCTCCCATCACCATGGTGTGCGCCAGTGAGTACGCGGATCGGTCCAGCGGTCTCAGTGGCCGTCGAGAGCCGGTGGCTGTCCGCATTCTGCCTCCGGTCGAGACCCGGGGATTGACGCCGGCGGACCTGCCCGACCTGATGGCCCGGTGTCATCAGCAGATGGCCGACGCGATTGCCTCCATCACCCCGGCCTCTTCCGTTCGAAGTGCTTGAAGCAAAGCGTGGAACAGGGCAGTCTTTGCGGGGTCCTCATGTAACGTGAATCATCCTCAGGGAGAGGCAAACAATGAACCTGATTCTGTTTCTGATTATTGGCGGCGTGGCAGGCTGGCTCGCCGGTCTGATCATGAAGGGACGTGGATTTGGCGTCCTGGCGAACATTGGCATCGGTATTGTGGGCTCGATGATCGGCGGATTTTTGTTCGGCCTGTTTCAGCTCTCGGCCCATGGTGCACTTGGGCGCCTGGTGACCGCCACCGTCGGGGCGGTGCTGCTTCTGGCGATTGTGAATAAAATCAAAAAGGGCTGAACATGATCGTACCCGTCACTGGAGTATTCGCGGCTGTCCTCGGCCTTTTGTTGCTGGTGCTCTCCGGCCAGGTAGTAAAGTATCGGCTGAAGTACCGAAAGGGCCTCGGCGTGAACGACGACCAGGATTTTGAGGCGGCCGTCCGGGCCCACGCCAATCTGGTGGAATACGCCCCCCTGGGCCTTCTGATGCTTGGGTTTGCCGAGTTGAATGGTGTGTCCGGCGCATTGATCTACTGGACCGGCATGGCGCTGGTGGTTGGCCGTATTCTGCACGCGTTTGGCATGATCAATGGCCGGGGCGGCCCCCACAAGGCCCGCATGATTGGCATTCTGCTGACCTGGCTGTCGATTCTGGTGGCGGCGCTGTTGCTACTCTGGAATGTCTGGCAGGTTTACGGCGGCTGATCGGCCGCCCAGACGGGGGAAGTTTCCCCCGTCAGTTTGAGATCGTTCCTAGAGTGCCTGTGCCATATCCTGGCTCAGGTACTCAAGTTCGACCCGTCGATTGGCAGCGTGGTCCTCGGGACGCGCCAGCGGTCGGGTAGAGCCCCAGTGAGCCAGCAGAATCTGGTTTTCCGCTACACCTTCCTGCATCAGAAGCTTCGCGACCGAGTGCGCCCGCAAACGGGACAGAAACCGGTTGTAGTCCTCCCCGCCGAAATTGTCGGAGTGTCCGTGAACCCGAACCTTCAGCCCGGGGTATTGCCGGAGGTACGCAGCGTGCTGTCGAATCATCGCCAGGTCCTCGGTACCGGGCGCATGACGGTTGAAACCGAAATGGAATTTGAGCCGGTGGGGCCTGTGATCCGGAGCGCTGGCCATCGCCGACATGAAACCAGAGGCCACTGCGGCCTTTGCGAGCAGTTCCGGGGTGTCTAAAACAAGTACGGTCATGTGCAGTATCCTTGATCTCAATATCCGGTTGTTCTTGTTATTCCCGCTTACTATTCGTCGTGGCGGGAACAACGGCAATAGGCGAATGGTCGATAAGACATTGGTGCATTCCCTGGCAGGTACCGATTGAATGTCATTTCTGTGACTGTCTTGTGACGGCCATCCCCATAGCCTGTATTTGAGCGCGAAAAACAGGCAGCGCTGTGGTAAAACAGGGGCCTATCAGGGACCGATTGTGATGAATTGTGGCCACCCATGCTGATTATTCCCGCCGAAAAGGCTGTTGACTGGAAACGCCCTCCCTGGGCAACACTCTCATTGATGCTGCTCTGCCTCCTGGTGTTCGTTTTCTACCAGGGCGAAGACAGGCAGAAGCTTCAGAACGCCGTCGATGCCTACCTCGATGCAGACCTGCAACGCTTGGAGGCGCCTGTCTACGAGGACTATCTGCAGCGCAGGATCCGGTTTGATGGCGAGCAGGACCGCGTTCAGGAACTCCAGCATTTCCAGTCCCTGCGGAAGCAGCATGCCGAGGAATGGGTGGCGGTCACGCTGATGATGGACCGGGCGTTCTACCAGTACCTCCGTGATAATCAGGACGTGCTCTGGGCGCCCCGCGAGCAAGCATACTGGCAGGAGCACCGGCGCGAGATCGAGCAGGATTACATCAACCGCCTGAGTGCTCGCGAAATGGGGTTGGTGCCCGCAGACATCAAGTTGTATACCCTCATTTCCTACCAGTTTCTCCACGGGGGCTGGGGCCACATTATCGGCAACCTGGTTTTCCTGTTTCTGCTGGGCTTTACGGTCGAGAAGGCCCTGGGGCCGGGACGCTTTCTGCTGGCGTACCTGCTCTGTGGTGCGCTGTCCGGCCTGGTGTTTGCCGGGGTTTCTGCCGGTAGTGGCACGCCACTGGTAGGGGCGTCCGGGTCAATTTCGGGCCTGATGGGGATGTATGTGGCCATATACGGGCTGCAGAAAATCCGCTTTTTCTATTTTCTGGGTGTCTATTTCAACTACTTCCGGGCACCCGCATTGGCCATGTTGCCGGTCTGGCTGGGTAAAGAAATCTACGACTACTGGTTTGCCGGTGCCACGGGTGTGGCTTATATGGCCCACGCGGGCGGGCTGGCCGCGGGCGCGGCGCTGGTGTGGGCCTTTGGCCGGTCCTGGCTGCAGGTTCAGGAAACGTTCTTTGAGCCGGAAGAGGAAGTTATCGATAACCGGTTCACGGCCAGCTACGGGCAGGCCATGGCAAGCCTGGGGAGAATGGAGTTCAAACTGGCCGAAAAGCAGTTCCAGGCACTGCGGGAGCACTACCCGGACCGCCCGATCCTGCTCGAACACCTGTACCAGCTCGCCAAGCTGCGACCCGACTTGCCTGCCTATCGGGAACGGGCGCGCGAGTTGATGAACGAGGCCCAGGGCCGCCAGCAAACGGAGCGGATGACCGAGGTGTGGCGTGAGTACCTGAGCAAAGGGGAAAGCTTCCAGCCCCTGGAGGCGGAAGATCATAACCGGGTGCTCTTTGCCAGCCTGAAACAGCAGGACCTGAGCCTGGCCGAAAAAGCGTTCGAACGCCTTCGCGCTACAGGAAACACCCTGCTTGCCGATGAAGCCTGTCGACTGCTCATTCAGGAGTTTGAAAAGCACCAGATGGAGCCCAAGGCGCGCCATTACCGCCAGTTACAGGGCGGTTGAGCCCCGACCTGACACTGGACCGGAGAACGGCGCTATTCGGAGACCGCGAACGTGGCCTTCGGGCCTTTCAGGGGCTGTTTCTGCCGTGCCTGCTCCAGGTAGGTGTCGACCTGCTCGTGAAGCGGATGCCCCGCGCAGCGCTTCTGCACAAACGTCAGGAAGGCAGAGGCTTTCTCCCATTGTCCCAGACCATTGGCGAGTGCCTGCGCAGCCAGCAGATAGGCCGGTGCCAGTTGATCGCTGTCCGGGAAGCGCTTGTGAAAGTCCTGAAGCAGGCGCAATGCCACTTTGTACTCTCCCCGCAAATAGAGCGCGCGGGCACAGCGCACCGACAGCTCCGGGTCGTCCAGCCGGAACACCGGGTCGGCTTCCTGCAATAGCCTGATGGTTTCGGCGATGGCCTCGCCGTCGTTCCGATCGGCCAGCCAGCCGAGAATGCGCGGATGGTAGCGGTACAGTTCCTGGATGTCCTGTCGGGCCATGACCAGATGGTACAACTGACCAATCCGCAGGGCATTCTGTGAATCCCGCTTCAAGGCCTCCTTGAGCATCGACTGTACCCGGTCGTAGTTGCCGTCCTTCAGGTTCATATCAAGGTCGGCATCGAAGCGGAGACTTCGGTCTTTGGCCGAGGGTTCGGTCGGTGACGACTCCTGAACGTCCGCCGCAAAGCCCAGCTCCTCCTGATACTGGAACAGCAGATAGCCCAGCATGTGGAACAGGATCAGGGTAAAGGTGCTGTTGAGAAAGCCGGTCAGCGGCTGGGACAACCAGCGTGGAAAATGCGTCAGTGCCAGATCCTGGGCAGCGCCCGAGGCCAGGGTGACCAGAATCAGGTAACCGTACAGCAGGAAATAGGGCGTACCGATTCGCGAAATCAGTGACGCCAGGTTGAACGGGTTTACGGCGGCGCCGACGGAGTGTTCCATGGCCAGCACCATGATACTGGCCGGCATGGCGAGCACCACAAACGCCAGTGCGAGCATCATAAGAATCGGTCCGCCGAGCATGGCGGCCGCACTTACCAGTCCCCCCATCAGGGCAAACACCAGCAGTTGCAGGAACACGATGTCGAAACCGCTTCCGGTGAAGGCCACCGAGACCGGGGGAGGTTTGAGATGGCCTTCCGCCGTATGGGTGATCACCGCATAGGTGTATTTGAACAGCGCCAGGGCCAGGACAATCCAGATGATCAGTCCGATGAGGTTTGCCGGAGCAATCACCGGCACCAGGGTGCAGATGGCGATCACCATCAGGGGGTCGGTGTGGAAGGGGTAGCGGAAAAACGCGCCAACCCGGTGCCAGAAGGGGACCACCTCCGTGGCAGCGCCCAGATAGCGCATGGCCTGATTACAGTGCGGGCAAAACGCCTTGCGGTTCCGGTTGTCGGCGTCTGGCATGCAGCGGCTGCAGTAGTGGATCTGGCAGGCCTGGCAGTGCCATTTGGCAGGATCTCCGGGATGGTAATGGCAATCGTGCTTCACGGTGGGCTCGCGTCCTGGTCCTTCAGAAGTATACAGATCGTTCATGATGACAGATGAGGAGGCATCGCGCAGCTACGTGGTTAACAGCCCGGGAAGCTCCCGGTGAAAAGCTTACTTTCTGTTACAACAAATGATGATCCGGGTCAGACCTGTCGCGTATGAATACGTGGTTAAACGATTGCGAAATGCACCTATTTGCCTGTGACACAGGGACGTCGATAATCCGCGCGGGTTACCATGAGGAATTACTGAATGTCTGGGTCTCGAACTCTCTCCTTTGCCCTGCAGGATCGGCTCGCCAGTGACCGATACCTGCTTTATATCCTGCTCGCGCACGTTCCTGTCGTCGGCCTGATTGTGCCCATTGGGCACGACACCGGCGGGTTTGCGCTGGGGGCATCCGTGCTGATCGGACTTGTCGCGGTCGGTGCGTGGTTTATGTTGCAGGGCAGTCGCGCCTGTTCCGCAATCTTCGCAGCTTGCCTGATGGCCTTCTCGGCTGTGATGATCCAGGCCCGCCTGGGAGAGATTGAAATGCACTTCCACATTTTTGCGGCCCTGGCGCTCGTGATTACCTATCGTGACTGGTTACCGATCATCACGGCGGCTGGCGTGATTGCGGTACACCATCTGGTGTTTACGGCTCTGCAGCAGTCCGGAGCTCAGTTCCTGGGCATGCCGGTGATGCTGTTCAATCACGGTGCCACTTTCGGCATGGCGTTCCTGCACGCTGCATTTGTCGTCTTCGAATCGGGCGTACTGGTGTTCTTTGCCATCCGTATGGCGGCTGAGCGCCGGGAAGCCTTGCAGATCATTTCCGTGGTCCGGTCGTTTGGCGACAGCAAGGACCTGACGGGCCGGCTCGATCGTGAAGGCGGCAGCCATACCGCACTGCACTTCAACGACATGATGTCCCAGTTCGGCGAGCTGATTGAGAAAGTCCGGCACCTGGCCACTCACCTGAAGACCAGTTCGGCCGACCTGACATCTGTCAGTGAAAAAACCAGTGGCATTATCCGGGATCAGCACGGCCAGACTGACCAGGCTGCTGCCGCGACCAACCAGATGGCCGCCACCATCCAGGAGGTGGCCCACAACGCCCAACTGGCTGCAGAAGCCGCCGGCCGTGCGTCGGAAGCGGCTTCGGAAGGCCGTACTACGGCCGATCATGCGGTGGAGCTGACGGAAGCTACCCATGGCACTCTGGGGGATGCTTCCGGCACCGTTGAGCGCCTGGTGGAAAAAGTCGGATCGATCCAGAGTTTCGTGGCGTCGATCAATGACATCTCGGATCAGACCAATCTTTTGGCCCTCAACGCGGCGATTGAAGCAGCGCGGGCCGGGGAACACGGGCGGGGATTCGCAGTCGTGGCCGACGAAGTCCGAAACCTTTCCAGGCGGACCCAGGAGTTCACCCGGGAAATCGGATCAACCGTTGAAGAACTCAGTGGTTCCGCCGAGGCGGCTCTGGCCGCCATTGATATGGGCCTGACCCGTTCCTCGGAAACCACCCGCTCCATCCGACAGACGGTGGACGCCATCGCCAGGATTGAGGCCGCCATTGCTGACGTCAACGGCATGAACGAGCAGATCGCCTCGGCGTCGGAGCAGCAGGCCGTTGCATCGTCGCAGATCAGCGAGAGTGTGCAGCGGGTGGCCAGCCGCAACTCGGACATTGTCGGGGAAGCGGAGACTACCCGAACCATGGCCGAGCGCCTCGAAAGTACCATTCTGGATGTCGAATCCCTCGTCCGGGACTATCGGACTGCCTGATTCGTCAGGCACGGGGAATGCCGGGTATTCAGCGGACGAATGCCCGGTATTCACCGGCCCACGGTTGAACTCTGGTTAATCGGTGCAATAGTTATAGGTGACTTCACTTTCCGGAGTCTTTCCATCAGTCTGCCTTCAATTTCCGGGCAACAGGCACAGCAGGGCTGATGAAAAGGTTCCCGGACAGCCTTCCGGAATGCTCGGATTACGACGAAAAGGAGGCACCACATGTCAAACGACAGTCTAGGCAAAGACAGCCTGAATACGCTCTCCACGCTCGAAGCCAGTGGCAAGACGTTCCACTACTTCAGCCTGCCGAAAGCGTCCGAATCCCTCGGTGACCTGAACCGGTTGCCATTCTCCCTAAAAGTTCTTCTGGAAAATCTTCTGCGTAACGAGGACGGGACCACGGTCGACCGTTCCCACATCGATGCGATGGTTCAGTGGCTCAAGCAGCGCCATTCTGACACCGAAATCCAGTATCGCCCGGCACGGGTTCTCATGCAGGATTTTACCGGGGTTCCGGGGGTCGTCGATCTTGCGGCCATGCGCGAAGCCGTCAACAAGGCCGGCAAGGATCCTTCCCTGATCAACCCGCTGTCGCCGGTGGATCTGGTGATTGACCACTCGGTGATGGTCGACAAATTCGGCGACGCGTCTGCGTTCAAGGATAACGTTGCGATCGAGATGGAACGGAACCAGGAACGTTACGAGTTCCTGCGCTGGGGGCAGCAGGCCTTCGACAATTTCCGGGTTGTGCCGCCGGGTACCGGTATCTGCCACCAGGTGAACCTCGAGTATCTGGGCAAGACCGTGTGGCAGAAGGACGTGGACGGAAAAACCGTTGCCTACCCCGATACCCTTGTCGGGACCGATTCCCACACCACCATGATCAATGGCCTGGGTATTCTGGGCTGGGGCGTCGGCGGCATCGAGGCCGAAGCCGCGATGCTCGGACAACCGGTGTCGATGCTGATTCCCGAGGTCGTCGGTTTCAAGATCACCGGCAAGCTTCGTGAGGGCATCACCGCCACGGATCTGGTGTTGACCGTCACCGAGATGCTGCGCAAGAAAGGTGTGGTTGGCAAATTCGTCGAATTCTATGGCGACGGCCTGAAAGACATGCCGGTGGCGGACCGGGCTACCATCGCCAACATGGCACCGGAGTATGGCGCTACCTGCGGTTTCTTCCCGGTCGATGACCAGACACTGACGTACATGCGCCTGACCGGACGCGACGACGAACAGATCGAACTGGTGGAGGCCTATGCCAAAGCCCAGGGCCTCTGGCGTGAGCCGGGTCACGAGCCGGTATACACCGATACGCTGGAGCTCGACATGGGCGATGTCGAGGCGAGCCTTGCAGGGCCGAAGCGCCCTCAGGACCGAGTGGCCCTGAAGAATATGAAGGCTTCCTTTGAACTGTTGATGGAAACGGCCGAAGGTGCGGGCGCGACGCGCGAGAGCAATCTCGAATCCGAAGGTGGCCAGACTGCCGTTGGCGTGGAGGACAGCTATGAGCATCACGCCAGCCAGCAGGTGGAAATGAACGGTGAGAAGTTCCGCCTGGATCCGGGTGCGGTGGTGATCGCTGCGATTACCTCCTGTACCAATACCTCCAACCCCAGTGTGATGATGGCCGCCGGCCTGATCGCCAGGAAAGCGGTAGATAAAGGGCTGACTACCAAGCCCTGGGTGAAAACTTCGCTGGCGCCCGGGTCCAAGGTTGTGACGGATTATCTCAAGGTCGCCGGTCTGCAGGACGACCTGAACGAACTCGGCTTCAACCTGGTCGGCTACGGTTGCACCACCTGTATCGGGAACTCCGGGCCACTGCCGGATGAGGTAGAGAAGGCCATCAACGATGGCGACCTGACCGTGGCCTCGGTGCTCTCCGGTAACCGGAACTTCGAAGGCCGTGTGCATCCGTTGGTGAAAACCAACTGGCTGGCGTCGCCCCCGCTGGTGGTGGCCTATGCGCTGGCTGGTAACGTCCGGCTGGACCTGACCAAAGATCCGCTGGGCAAAGACAGCGACGGTAATCCGGTGTATCTGAAGGATCTCTGGCCGAGCCAGCAGGAAATCGCCGAGGCGGTGGAAAAAGTAAAAACCGACATGTTCCGCACGGAATATGGCGAGGTCTTTGAAGGTGACGAGACCTGGAAGTCCATCAAGGTTCCGGAGAGTAAGGTGTACGAGTGGTCGGACAAGTCCACCTACATCCAGCATCCTCCGTTCTTCGAGGGCATGAGCGAGGAGCCGGACCCCATCGAGGACATCCGGGACGCGAACATCCTGGCCCTGCTGGGTGACTCGGTGACCACCGACCATATCTCCCCGGCCGGTTCTTTCAAGCCGGATACACCTGCCGGTAAGTATTTGCAGGAGCATGGTGTCCAGCCGAAGGACTTTAACTCGTACGGTTCCCGTCGGGGCAATCACGAGGTGATGATGCGCGGTACCTTTGCCAACGTCCGGATCCGTAACGAGATGCTCGACGGCGTGGAAGGCGGGTACACAAAATTCGTACCCACGGGCGAACAATTGCCCATCTACGACGCCGCGATGAAATACCAGGAGCAGGGCACGCCGCTGGTGGTGATTGCCGGTAAGGAATACGGCACCGGTTCGAGTCGTGACTGGGCTGCCAAAGGTACCCGGCTACTGGGCGTCAAGGCTGTGGTGGCGGAATCCTACGAGCGGATCCACCGTTCCAATCTGATCGGCATGGGTGTGATGCCTCTGCAGTTCCCCGAGGGAACCGACCGGAAGAGCCTGAAACTCACCGGTGAGGAAACCATCACCATTGAGGGGCTTGCCGGAGAAATCGAGCCGGGACAGACCCTGACCATGACCGTGACGTACAAGGATGGCTCTACTGAAAGCTGTGACCTCAAGTCACGGATCGACACGGCCAACGAGGCGGTCTACTTCAAGCATGGCGGTATCCTCCACTATGTGGTCCGCGAGATGCTGAAATCCGCCTGAACGGTGGGGCAGCCGAAGAAGTGAAAGGGGCGCCGTGAGGCGCCCTTTTCTATTTGTCTCTGACGAGTGTCAGGCAGGGACTGCCAGCGGTACCTCCAGCCAGAACACCGTGCCTTCACCTGGTTCCGCCTGGAAACCGACCTGCCCACCCAGCTGATCCATGATCTCACGGGTGATGGCAAGGCCAAGGCCTGTACCTCCCCGGCTCTGGCTATCGGGACTGCGTGCCTGCGCGAATTTCTCAAACAGTCGTGGCTGGAAGTCTTCAGGTACCCCCGGCCCCTGGTCCCGCACCCGAATCCGAAGTTTCCCGTCATGCTGACTTTGCAACACATCGACGATGCCGCCTTGCTGCGAAAACTTGATTGCATTGGACAGCAGGTTGTTCAGGGCCTGCTGCAGGCGGAAGGCGTCGGTGTATATAAGCACGGAAGGTTCCTGATGCAGGCGCACTTCCACTCCCCGTTCCACTGAGTATGTGTGCAATTGTTCAATCACCCGCTCAAGCAGCGGCCCGGCCGGATAATCAGCCAATGTCATCGACATTTGACCGGACACCAGTTTGTCCATGTCGAGAAGATCATTGATCAGCAGCCGTAGCTGATCACTGTTCCTGGCTGCAATGGCGATCATACGATTGACCTTGTCCGGCAAGTCGCCAAGCGCCCCACCGGCAATGAGTCCGAGAGAGCCGGCGATGGAGGTCAGCGGTGTTCGCAGTTCGTGGCTGATCGTGGCAATGAAGTCGTTCTTCATCTGCTCCACTTTCCGGCGTTCTGAAATATCTTCGACCAGGGTCCAGATCAGTGAGCGGCCCGACGAATTATGAATCAGAAGGCCTTGAATCCGGGCTGGAAATGTCGAGGTGTCAGCCCGGGCGATGTTGCGCTCGAATGGGCCGAAACGTCCTGTCGTTCTCAGTGCCTCAAGTGCTTCTGTCTGCAGGGTGTCAAAATCCTCAGGGATGAGATCCTCAAGCCTCAGTGCCAGGAAGGACTCTCGATTGTAGCCGGTCGGGCGCAGCAAGGCCTCGTTGACCGCGAGGCCGTCGCCGGACTGGTAATCGGTCAGGGCAATGCCGATAGGCGAGAGCTCGAACAGTCGGCGCAGTTGTTCTTCGCTCTCCTGAAGCTGCAGTTGCGTCCGCTTCTTGTCGTCAATGTCGACGATATAGCCGTGCCACATGATGCTGTCGTCCGGCAGGCGCTCGGGGCTTGCCCGGCCTTCCACCCACTTCCAGTCCTCGCCGTGCCGGACCCGGTACTGGCACTGCCAGATCTCCAGTGCCTGGCCGGAGTATTGGATGGTCTGGCTTACCCTGGGCAGGTCGTCCGGGTGTATCTGATCAAAGACGACGGATGCGTCTGAGACAACCTGCTCAGGCGTGACATCGTAGATGTCGGTCATGCCGGTGCTTGCGAATGGGAACGATGAATGACCATCCGGCCACTGCCGGTACTGGTAGAGTACGCCGGGTGCCTGTTCGGCCAGTTTGCTCAGGATCCGTGACGTCATGTGGGGCTCAATCTGGCTCGCGAGCCATTTGGCGAGGAGGGTCACGAATGTGATTTCGGTTTCCGTAAAGGGCTTTCCATGGGGCTCTGGCGATGAAAGATTCAATGTGCCGTAGAGCTGTCCTCCCACCAGGATTGGTGCGGCAATATAGCTTTCCAGGCCCTGCAGCCGGTAGCAGTCATGGTGCCGGAACCTGGAGTTGCCCATGTGCTCGATAGCCAGATGGTTGCCGTGCTCAAGCAGGAGGGAACAGAATGTCTGGGACACGGGGAGTGTGATCCCTGGTGTGATGTCCGGGGCATCGGGCGCTTCAACCCACCGTATGGTGTAGGCATCACCATTGATTTCGCTGACGATCGCAATCGGTAGGTCGAGAAATTCTCTCGCTTTTGTCAGGGCGCGGCTGACCCGGGCGTTGAGAGATCCGTCGGAGTTGATGGCCAGATCGTTGAGAATGCCCAGGGCCCGATTCTGCTGTTCCATCCTCTGGAGGGTTTGCATCTCCTCTGTGATGTCCGCGTGGGTGCCATACATCATCAACGGCGAGCCGTCCGCGGTCCATTCGAATACGCGACCTCTGTCATGCACCCAGACCCAGCGGCCGCTTTTGTGTCGCATTCGGCATCGACAGTCATACTCGTCGGTCGCGCCTTCAAAATGAGCGTTCAGTCGTGCCTCAGATTCTTCCAGGTCGTCCGGGTGCGCCAGATTGAGCCAGGTCTGGATGTCCACCGGCTCCAGCTCGGACAGGGTGTAACCACAGATTTCGGCCCAGCGTTCGTTGAATACGGTCTCTCCGGTCTGGATGTTCCATTGCCAGGTACCGACACGGGTTCCCTCGATGGCGGCCCGTGCCCGCCGCTCACTCTGGCGCAGTCGTTGATAGGTTTCGGCGCTCTGGCGCAGGCTGATTTCACGTTCCGCGTTCCTGGCCAGATCCCGCAGCAGCATTCGTTGTTCCCGGTCAAACTCTCGCGGTTTCCGGTCAATAACGCAGAGCGTACCCAGCCGGTAGCCGTCGTCCGAGTGTAAAGGTGCGCCGGCGTAGAAGCGGATGTGGGGTTCGCAGGTCACCAGCGGATTGTCACGGAACCGTTCATCCTCACCTGCGTCGTTCACGACAAAAAGCTCGGAATGGAGGATGGCGTGGCCGCAGAATGAGATGGCGCGAGGGGTTTCCGGCGTTGTAAGCCCCTGACAGGACTTGAACCATTGCCGGTCGTGGTCCACGAGAGTAATCAATGCAATAGGGACGTCGAACAGGCGACGCGCGATGCGGGTGAGTCGATCAAAACGATCCTCTGCTGCGGTATCCAGCAATCGGGTCTGTTCCAGCGCTCGGAGACGCTCGGCTTCATTGGGTGGCAAAGGAGGCGTTTGCACGGTCGTTCTCCCTTGTCGGTTGCATCAGGGGGAATTCGACCCAGAAATGGGCGCCCCCGTCGAAATAGTAGCCTACCTCGCCTTCCATCAGGGTGGCCAGCTCCCGGCAGATCGCCAGGCCAAGACCGGTGCCTGCGCGTGCCCTGTCCGTGTGTGACTCGGCCTGGGAGAAACGCTGGAAGAGTCGCGGCACGAAGTGCTCCGGCACGCCTTCGCCCTGGTCTGACACCGTTAGCCGAACCCGGTTGTCATCGACCGTATCGGCAGAGACTGTCACGCTGCCCCCCTGGGGGGAGAATTTAATGGCATTGCTGATGTAGTTGTCGAGAATCTGCCGCAGGCGGTAGGGGTCGGCACGGACGCAGAGGTCGCTGTCTTCTTTGTAGGTGAGCTGAACACCCCGGGTTGCCGCCGTGGTCCGGTTGCCACGACAGGCAGCCTCCATGGCGCTGGCAAGCTTGACGATCTCTGGCGTGACCACCAGCTGACCCTGCGCGGCTTTGTTGAAATCCAGAAGGTCGGAAATCAACATCTGCAGTTGTTCACTGTTTCGAAGTGCCATCGCCACGAGCTTTCCTGCCTTCGGGGGCAGTGGACCGGTAGCGCCGGCATCAAGCAATTTCAGCGAGCCGCCAATGGAAGTCAGCGGTGTGCGCAGCTCGTGGCTGACGGTCGAGACAAATTGATCTTTCAGCGCATCCAGAGCCTCACGCTCAGCCATTAACTGGTTAAATGCACGGGCCAGATTCCGGACTTCCGGAGGTCCGGTCTCCCGCAATCGAATCCTGTCTGAGGGATGCTTCATCATCCGCCGTATGCGCTTCGACATGCTTTCCAGAGGGCGGGTAGCCGCCCGTGAGAGAGCGATCACCACGATGATGATCAGAACCAGCGCAATCAGGCTGATAGCGAGATACAGCATAAAAGACGTTCGGGCCGGCGCAATGGCTTGTGTGTATGGGACTGCCCTCAACAGCACCCAGCCAATCCGGTCCAGATGCCGGGAGGCGTAAATCCAGCGTTCACCGTCTGGCCGCTGAACGACACCGCTGGGTATGCCCGAGAGCGCAGCGTCGATCAATGGATCTTCACCGGGGGGCGGTAGATCCGGCATCGGTTTGCCCGGTTTCAGGGAGTCCACCTGGGTGAAGTTCTGGGTGTCGAGGACGTTGAACAGCACACTGTCGTTCGCCAGTTCCGGATGCGGGAGAATTCCCGAGGTGGTCAGGCTGAGAATGCCGCCCACCAAACCCAGCAAGCGGCCGTTGTCCCCTTCGATCGGATATACAAACGACAACAATGGTAGACCCGTTTTGCGACCGATGATCGGATGACTGATGGCCGGTTCGTGCGTTCTGATGGCCCGCTGTATCTGTCTGCGATCGGCATAGGAGGTACCGACCCGGCCCGGTACCTGGACATTTTCGGCAATGACGACGCCGCGGGCATCAAAGACGACCAGGCCTGTCGGAAAAAGCATGGTCAGTTTCTGCTGGCGCTCAAACGAACGTTTGATTTGGGACAGGGACACCAGGGTCTGGCCATTGCTAAGCTTCCCTGCAAATGTTCCCAACGCATTCAGGCGCTTTTGCAGATCCTGATCAACCTGGAGAGCGTAGGAACGGGTTTTGAGCTTTTGGCGATCCGTCAGTACTTTTTCGAAATCACCGACCAGTTGGTGGTAAGCGATCACCAGGAGCAATGCCGCTGACAGAACGCTGCTGGCAATCGTGATCAGTACGATCCGGTTCCCCAGAGAGAGGTTTTTCAAATTCGTTCCTCAGGATAATAGTGTTGGTCAGCGAAACGTGATTTTATAGACCGAAGATTAGTGGATTTTTTGTGTGGGGAACATCCGGTTCTCGTGGAGATTGTGGTTTGCCGTATACCAACGCACCAGACATGCCTGCCAAGCTGGCCAGATTGAAAGAGCGCTTCCTGGTCCGGCTTTCCGAAGATCTGGAGTGTCTGCAGAAAGAAGCGGATCGTTTGGTTTCTGATGATGACGGTGGCGCACTTTGCTCGGCGTATCATCGCCTTCATCGCCTCGCCGGCTCGGCCGGAACCTTTGGTATGCCGGATGTCGGGCGGGCGGCGCGCGCGCTGGAAAAGGTCCTCAAACCGGTTGCCTGCATAGAAGATGAAAGCAGGCTTGATTCGGGACATAAGGCAAGGCTTTTCGAGGAACTGTCGTCCGGGCTTCAGGTACTCCGCTCACTGGCTGGCCATCAAACGAGCAGCGCGCATGACGCATCTCTTGATAAGGCGAATGTATTCGACCGAACCCCGCTTGACGGTAAACAGGCACGATTACTGATCGTGGATGAGGATACAGATCGGGCCTCATTGCTGTGTCGGGAACTGTCGAGTTACGGATTTGATAGCCTGGAAGTGTCCGTCGATGCCATGATGAACGCGATTGATTGAGCCGAGAACTCGGGTGTCGTCGCGCTTCTGGCGTCGCCGGTGCAAGTCCCCAAGGTCCGGGCGGTCCGTAATTCGAGTTCGGATCCGGCTATTCTCCGGTTGCCGATTTTTGCAGTCGGTGGACACGATTCTTTTGACAATCGATATGAGTTGGCTGAAAACGGCGCTCGGGGATTTTTCCCGGATCCGATACAGCTGCCGGAGCTGGTGGAGCGCATAGAAAAACTGTCTGCGGATCAGGCCCGGGGTACCCGGGGGCGGGTGATTCTCGTCGAAGACGATCCGGATCTTGCAGAGCATTACCGGCTGGTGCTGCATCTGGCGGGCATTGACGTGCGGATCGTCAATGATCCGACCAGGCTGTTGTCGGATATGGCCGCATTCCGTCCGGATCTGGTCTTGATGGACGTGCAACTGGATGGGTATTCGGGGGTCCACCTGGCCCGCATGATCCGGTTCGATGCGCAGTGGCTGAGTCTGCCGATTATATATCTGTCCTCGGAGGACGATCCGGACATCCAGTTGGATGCCCTGTCCAAGGGCGCGGACGATTTTCTCATGAAACCGGTGTCCGATGATTATCTGGTGCGCTCGGTGCAGATCCGTTGCCTGAGAGCCCGCCTGCTTTCGGACCTCATGAATCAGGACAGCCTGACCGGTCTGCTGAAACACTCATTGATCAAGCAGACTCTCGAGCAGGAAGTGGCGCGGTGTCGTCGTGACGGACGCACCTCGGCAGTGGTGATGCTGGATCTGGATCATTTCAAGACGGTGAACGATACCTGGGGGCATGTAGTCGGCGATACGGTCATCAAATCGCTGGCCAATCTGTTGCGCAACCGGTTGCGCGAAACGGATCTGATTGGCCGTTATGGTGGTGAGGAGTTTCTGGTCGTCATGCCGGGATGTGATCTCGACGACGCGGAGAGGGTCATGCAAGACATCGCCGCCAGTTTCTCGGCACTGGCATTTACCGCTGGCCAGGACCGTTTCCACGTCACCTTGAGTGCCGGGATCGCTGCCATCCATGCGCTGAGTACGGCGGACGAGTCGCTCAACGCCGCCGACGCAGCACTGTATCGGCGTAAGTACAATGGCAGAAACGGCGTTACGGTTTTTCGGTCGGGGCCCCAGAATGCTCCGCAGGAGGCCCATTGAAATCCCTGATTATTGAAGACGATGAGCTGGTAGGTGAGCTCCTCGAAACGGTACTGGTCGGGCTGCATCCGGGGATGCAGGTAACGCTGGCTCCGGATGTGCGTGGGGCCAGAGCGGCCCTGCAGGATTCGTCTTTTGATCTGGTGGTGGCAGACTGGAATCTCCCGGATGGTTCCGGGCTTCAGCTGGTGAAAACCATTCGGTCGAAGGATCAGGATTTGCCGATCGTCATGGTGTCCGGGCGTTCAGACCGGGATTCCGTGTTGCAGGCGGCCCACTACGGAATAAGCGCCTACATCACCAAACCGTTCAACGTTGATGTGCTCCATAAACGCCTGAGTGCGTTGTTGAAAGTCAGGGATGATGGTGTGTCTTCGCGTACGCCGGTCGAGATGCTGGCCAGCTACCAGGGCCATATTGTTCAGCTGCCCGGGGCCATTGACGTCACCGAAGTCCTGGACTTGATAACGCGCCGGGATCAGCTCTCGCCGGCTCAGCTCGCCGAACGTTGGCGGGATCAGACGGGTATTCTGGCGCGCCTCCTCGATGTGTCCAATGGGGCATCGCTCAGGCGTTCTGGAGAGCCCATCCAGACCCTCAGGGATGCCATCAGCTTTCTCGGTATACCGATGGCGCTCAACTACGTGCTGGCGCTGTCGCTGGATGTGTCCGGCGCCATGCAAAGTCCGGTTTTGAAAATGCTCGCCGATCGCTACCGGGACATGACGCTGTCGATCTCGAAGGAGGCCCAGCGCCTGGCTCTGAGTCTCAAAAAGTCGCCCTTTGCGTTTCAGAAGGCGGCATTGCTCAGTCGTGTTGGCGAGCTGGCCGTATTGAGGGTGTTGAACGAATACGTTTTACAGGGTGGGAGCCTTGATGAAGCCGAGGCCGAGGAATGCCTCCGGACGTGGGCGCAAACGTTTGGCAATGAGTTGAAAGTCCAGTGGCGCCTCGCGTTGGAGCTGCGTGAAAGGATCGGGGCCGTTCACTTCCTGCCGAATGGTTCGACACAGGAGGATTGTCTTCTGATGAGGACTGCCGCTTTGCTGGCGGATGGTAAAACCGAGACTGACGAATGCCGGAGGCTGATGAGACGGCTCGGCCTGGGTAGCAACCAGCAGGAGGTCCCGGACAATGCTTCTGCCAACTGATCGGGCTGCCCGTATCCTGTATATCGAGGATGATCCCGATATCCGCGCCATTGCCGAGCTGGCGCTTGAGGATGTCGGCGGTTTCACCGTCCGGACCTGCGAAAGCGGGGAAGCGGGTTTGCTGGAGGCCCCCGGTTTTGCGCCCGACCTGGTACTGCTGGATGTCATGATGCCCGGCATGGATGGTCCCGAAACCCTCCAGGCGCTCCGTAACGATCAGGGAGTGCGGGATGTGCCGGTGATTTTCATGACCGCACGGCTCCAGGAATCCGAAGTGGATCACTATCTCAGGTTGGGTGCGCTCGGCGTGATTCCCAAGCCGTTTGATCCGATGACGCTGGCCGACACGATCCGTCATATCCTTGCAGACAACTGATCTTTGCGTGCCCCGGCTGGTGCGCCGACGCGCCTTTTTCGGTAGGCTTGCGCCCGGATTCTGATCTTGCAGCGAGAGGCACCTATGGCAACTTCCTCGCGGGACGAACTGAAAGCAAAGCTGAACCTCGAAACGTCCCGTATTCACTGGCACGAACTGCAAACCTACTATGCCCGTGGCAACGTTGTCCGAGTGGCGCCGGCGCTGGACCTTCTGGAGGTTGCCGCCGAGCTCACCGAGGACAACAAGGCCCGGTTTGAAAGCTGGATGCGCGAAGACCTGGTGGGCGAAGTCAGCCCGGATCTGGCTCGCGCCTGGTACGACCGCAATGCTGAATTATGGGCCGTGGTGGTGGCGCCCTGGGTCCTGGTCCAAGATCAATCCGGCCAGAAACTTCACTGAATCGAGACATCTATGCTGACCGGAGCTTTGCTCATCCTGGCGCCGCTGTTCCTTGGCTTTGCCCTGTCCCTGTCCAATCGGCGTGCCATGACCGTCATCCACCACACCGTGGAGGTTCTGGTCTATTTCATTCTTGCGCTGCTCGGCCTGGGGCTGGGTCAGATGGAAGGGCTGGTTGACCAACTGGCAAACATGGCTGGCCAGGTTGGTTTGCTGGTTATGACCCTGTTGGCCGCCAATATGCTGGGGCTCTGGCTGTGTCATCGCTGGGACCCGATGCCGATCGATGAGCCGACAGAAGCCGGTCCAGCGGGGTATCGGCGCCTGTTTCTCGCCGGGCTCAAACCCTTGATGGCGGTTGTTGCCGGGCTTCTGGCCGGATTTTTCCTCCTGCCTGCCCTGCCCATGGTTGATCAGGTGGCCACCGGTGCATTGATGCTGTTGCTGTTCCTGATTGGCTTGCAGCTTCGTAATGCAGGGCTCTCCCTGCGTCGTTTGCTGGTCAATCGCTTCGGTTTGGGTATGGCCCTGGCGGTTACCGCCAGTTCCCTGGTTGCAGGGCTGTTGCTGATGCCGGTTCTGGACCTGCCCTGGCACGATGTGCTGGCCCTGGTATCCGGGTTTGGCTGGTATTCCCTGTCTGGCATCGTGGTGGGCGATGCCCTGGGGCCGGCCTGGGGAGGCGTGGCCTTCCTGAACGATGTGCTTCGGGAAATCATTGCTCTGGCAGTGATCCCGGTCATCATCCGGTCCCGGCCTGCAATGGCGATCGGTTATGGTGGTGCCACGGCCATGGATTTCACATTGCCGGTCATCAAGAACAGTGGCGGCCTGGCCTGTGTTCCGGTCGCGATTGCCTCGGGCTTTCTGCTTTCCTTTCTTTCGCCCGTTCTGATGGGCGTTTTCCTGGCCCTGGGCGGATAATTGATCTGGTGCAATTCCGGGATAAATTTGGTGGCCTCTGCCGGACGCGATAGACTATCGTTCAAAATGCAGCCACCAGCTTTCCCGAAGTACAAGGATCTCACGCCCGCATGCACCGACGCGAATTCATCGGTCTTTCCCTTGCCGCGGGTCTGGCAGTCTCCGGGCTTGGAGGCTGTTCCCGCCGAAAACCCCTCCAATTTGGTCTTCACCCCTGGATTGGCTACGAACCGTTGTACCTGGCTGAGGAGTTTGGCTGGCTCAGCGATGACGTAAAGTTGATAAAAGGCCAGTCGTCGGCGGATTCGATCGACAGACTTCAGTCCGGCACGTTGGCCGGTGCGGCCCTGACGCTGGATGAGGCGATCCGGGTGCATGTCGAAGGGCCGGAGCTGTATGTGGTGGGCGTTGCCGATGTGTCGGCCGGAGCGGATGTGCTCATCGTCAGGCCGGATATCCATTCGATTGACGAGCTGCGGGGTAAGCGCATCGCCACGGAACTTGGCGGTGTTTCCGGCACCCTGCTACTGACCATTCTCGACAG
The DNA here is from genome assembly GCF_000347775.1 of Marinobacter santoriniensis NKSG1. GTDB lineage: Bacteria > Pseudomonadota > Gammaproteobacteria > Pseudomonadales > Oleiphilaceae > Marinobacter > Marinobacter santoriniensis. Next base: position 98,255 of record NZ_APAT01000019.1, on the reverse strand, counting down.
GGCGGACATTGCCCCGGAACAGGTGGTCATTGTGGACCTGCCGGTGGATGAACACCTCGATGCCTGGAAGCGGAATGAGGTAGACGCCTCGGTGTGCTATGAACCTGTCGCCTCGCTTCTGGAAGACGCCGGCGGAGAGCGGCTATTTGACAGCAGTATGGTGCCGGATACCATTTTCGACGTGCTGGTTGTGACCCGTGAAGAGGCCAGGTCGAACCCCCAGGTGGTGTCAGATCTCCTGGAGGCCCACTTTTCCGGGTTGCGTTACCTTGTTCGCAACATGTATGACTCGGTCTACCGGGTAGCTGCCCGTCAGGGCGTTTCACCAGACGATGTCCGTTCGGCGTTGGCGACGGTCATGCTGCCCGATCTGGCCGCCAATCGTCGGTATCTCGAGACCAATGGTCGTATCGATACGGTTGCCCGGCACCTGTCCCGCTTGCTGCTGGGCGAGGGATTGATGTCGCGGGCACTGACGACGCCTGTGCTCAGCAATGACGCCTTCCTGCCCGGAGACGCCTCATGAAACGCGCGATCATGGTGTTCCTGATTGTCACTCTGGCGTCTCTGGCCCCGCCATGCCTGGCGTTGGCAAAGACAGTCAGTTCCCTGAAGCTGGGGATCCTCGCCTATCGTCCGGATTCGATCGTAGCCAACCGTTACCAGCCGCTGGCGGACTACCTGTCTGGGCGGATTGGTATCCCCATCCAGTTGGAAGTGCTGACGCAAGATGAGATGGATCGCGCCCTGGCGGCCAACCAGCTTGATTTTTTCATGACCAATCCCAGTCATTTTCTGGTTATTCGCAGTGAGCGCAGCCTGACGGGTGTTCTGGCCACCCTCGTTCGCAAAGAGGGCGAGACGGCAACCTCGAGTCTCGGAGGGGTAATATTCACGGAAGCGGGCCGCGATGATATCCAGACACTGGCGGATATCGCGGGCAAGACCGTTGCCACACCGGGTATGGACTATCTGGGCGGTTTCCTGGCGCCTCTTTTTGAACTGGAAAATGCCGGCGTGGATGCCCGTCGGGAAAACCGTTTCAAACTGGTAGGTACACACGACCGGGTGGTTCGCGCGGTGTTGGCCGGGGATGCGGATGTAGGATTCGTCAGATCCGGGATTCTTGAGCAGTTGGAGGCCGAAGATCCCACCTTGGCTGACCGCATACATGTCGTGAACCGCCAGGATCTGAAAGGTTTTCCCTTCGTCGTCTCAACCCGTCTGTACCCGGAGTGGCCCATGGCCGCATTGCCCCACGTGGATGACGAAATCGTTCGGCGGTTCGCCTCGGCGCTGTTTTCCATTGAGGACACCTATCCTGCAGCCCTTGCAGCAGGCATCTCCGGCTTTTCGCCCCCGGCGGATTACCATTCGGTGGAAGCCCTGGCCCGGAGCTTGCGGGTTGCGCCCTACGATCAAGTGCCGCGGGTTGCCTGGACGGAAGTGTTTGAGCAATACCGCCTCTGGGTAATTACCGTATCGGTTTTGCTGTTGATGCTTGTGATGACGGCACTCTGGCTGGGACGGAAAAAGCGTCAGCTGGGAAAGGAGCAAAAAAGGCTGCGACGTCTGATCCTGAGTTGGCCGCAGCCCATGCTCACGCTCAGTGATTCCGTGTTCATGGACAGCAACCGCGCTGCGGTTGATCTGCTTCAGTTCAGTTCGCCACTGTCATTGATCGGGAAGGACATCGCTGCTTTCTCACCCCGGTTGCAGCCCGATGGCAGTCTGTCCAGCGCGAAACTGGCCACCTTGCTGGATCACGTCAGGGACGGAGCCGTGGAACAACTGGAATGGCTGTTCCGGCGATCCGATGGTTCTCAGGTCTGGGTGGATATGACGCTGGCGCCGATTCACGAACCCGGTGAGGGCGAGCCATTCATCCTGTGCTCGTGGTATGACATCACCGACCGGAAAGAGTCCGAACAACGGCAGCGCCTCGCCGCCAGTGTCTTCGAGCATGCGCGGGAAGCGATATTCATCACCGATAGCCACGGTATGGTGATCGACGTTAACGATGCCTATACCGAAATTACCGGCTGGGTGCGCAGCCGGGCCATCGGGCGTTTGCCTCCGTTGCCGCTGGACGAGGGCACTGCGGTCTTCTCAAGCTGCCTCCAGCAGGGGTTCTGGCGTGGAGAGTTCGCCAGCAAGCGGCAGGGCGGCCAGCGTTACATGGCGGCCCTGACCATCAGCCCGGTACGGGACGACAGTGGTTCCGTGACCCATTTCGTCGGATTGTTTTCCGATATCAGCAAGCTCAAAGCCCAGGAAGAGAAACTTCGGACCATGGCGCACTACGATGCGCTGACACAGTTGCCTAACCGGGTCCTGTTCGCCGAGCGGCTTCAGCAGGCGATGGCCCAGGCTCGTCGCCAGGACTATCGGCTGGCCGTTGTCTATATCGATCTGGATGAGTTCAAACCGGTGAATGACGCCTTTGGTCACCAGGCGGGCGATGAGTTGCTGGTGGATGTCGCCACCCGTATGCGGGCGGAGCTTCGGGAAGAAGATACCCTGGCACGGCTGGGTGGCGACGAATTCGCCGCCCTGGTAGTCAATGTCGGCGATACTGAGGCTCTTGAGGCCCTGCTGGATCGCCTGCTCCAGGCCATCGCCAAACCGACCTGGGTCGCCAGCCATTCGGTCCGGGTTTCGGCCAGCATGGGGTACACCTACTACCCGCAACCCGAAGAGCTGGATGGTGACCAGCTCTTGAGGCAGGCAGATCAGGCTATGTACCGGGCCAAACAGACCGGGCGCAATCGTTATTGCGCGTTCAGGGCGGGGGAGTCCGGCTCGGAGTGATTCAGTCGTGACGTTGCTGGCTGCCAGGCCAGCGATTTTGCCCACTGGTCGGCCAGGCGCCGTATCCCGCTCAGCGTATCGAGCAGTCTTTCTCCGGTCGATGTCGGTACTTCGGTTCGGACAATCATCGCAAGCAGGCCGGATTTCAGTTGGTGGTAGAGCACTTCCGACTGCTCGAAGGTCTCCGGCGCTGGGCCTTCTGCGGCCACCAGTGATCTCAGGGTCACCAGGTACTGGTCAATCCGGGTGGCCAGTGGCGCCAGCCGGACATCGTCCCGGGCATCCCGGAACTGGAGCAACTGAACCGCCAGATCCGTGGCCTCAAGCAGATATCGGCAGGCCCGTATGGTATCAGTCAGGGCGTCCACGGTGGCCGGCTGCATCTTTTCCGCCCGGAGTCTCGATATGTATTCGTTGATGGCCGCATTGAGGCTGCGACAGGCCTCCACTTTGGGCTGGATCTGGGCGCCTGTCAGGTCTTCCCGGTCGAGGCACACGCGCAGCAGCCCCCGTGTCAGGCCTACCAGTCGTTTCATCTCCTGATCCACGGCAGACACGGCGACCTCCGGCGTGGTGACCAGAGTGCTGTCCAGGTGCCGAGGTTCGGCGTTGTCTTCTTCCTGGCTCCGGAACAGGCGGCTGAGCAGGTAGGCAAAGCGAGGTGTCAGGGGCAGCATGATCAGGGCCCCGATGACATTGAACAGGGTATGGAACAGCGCCAGGGAGACGGCAACATTGGCCGTCATATCAAGCCAGTCTGCCAGCCGTTCGACCACCCAGAGCATGATCGGAAGAATGAGCAGGGCGACGACTCCGGTCATGGCGTTGAACAGGATATGGCCGATGGCCAGTCGTCGGGCGTTGGCGGTTGCCTTGATGGCGGCGAGCGCTGCCGTGGAGGTGGATCCCAGGTTGGCCCCGATCACTGCCGCAGCCGCGCTGTTGAGCGGGATCAGTCCGCCGGCCGCGGCGGTCAGGACAATGGCCAGCGCGGCACTGGAGGATTGCGTCAGCACGGTCGCCAGAAAGCCGGTCAGAAGCCAGGCCGGCAGTCCGTAGGCATTGGCCAGCAGGTGCTGGTTGTCGAAACCTGCGGTGAAACCTTCCAGGGAGCTTTTCAGAATGGACAAGCCCAGGAAAAACAGGGCGAAGCCGGCCAGGGCCTGTCCGAGTGACTGGACCCGCGAACGATTGCTGATCAGTTTCAGGGCCACCCCGCAGGTCAACAGCGGAAGCGCAATGGCTTCGATGTTGAAGCCAAAGCCGATCAGGCTGACCAGCCAGGCGGTGACGGTGGTACCGATGTTGGCCCCAAAGATCACGCCCAGGGACTGGCCGAGCCCCAGCAGGCCGGCATTGACGAATCCCAGGGTAGCCACGGTCACGGCGCCCGAGGATTGCACCAGGCCGGTAATCAGGCAACCCGCAGCCAGGCCACGCAGTGGCGTACGGGTCCAGCTTCCCAGCATATGACGCAGATGATGTCCGGCGGCACTTTTCAGACCGTCCGTCATCATTTCCATGGCCAGGAGAAACAGCGCCAGGCCACCGAGAATCTGGAAAAGGGATGCCATCATGGAAAGCGGGTGTCGTGACCGTTGTAGTATTCCGAGAATAGCAGACTACGGGCGGACCACCGCTGACTCAAATCAGGAATTTACGGATGTCGATGTGATAATCGTCCGGGTCGACGGCGCGAATGATATGGTCCTGGACGTTGGGCTTCGATAGGTCCAGGGTTTCAACCGGGATCGGCATGCGAAAACGGGTGTGGTACATCAGGCGGACTACTGGCAGACGTTGATCGTGATCGTTGGTTTCCACGACCACTCCCAGCCTTCCGCTCTCAAGCAGAACCAGTGAGCCCACGGGGTACAGTCCCAGGCACCGGATGAACTGCTTGACCAGTACCGGATCGAGATGCTCACCGCTCCATTCCAGCAGCTTTTTCAGCCCCTGGGTCGGGGTCATGCCCTTGTGGTAGACACGGTCGGACGTGATGGCATCGTACACGTCGGTAATGGCGACCATACGGCCGTATTCGGATATTTCGTCGCCTTTCAGGCCTTCGGGATAGCCGCTGCCGTCCAGCTTTTCGTGGTGCTGGGCGGCCGTGATGATAGTGATCTCACCGATACCTTCCGTGCTCGAGAGGATGTCCCGGGAATGCCGGGCGTGAAGCTTCATCACCTCGAACTCTTCGGCGGTCAGGCGGCCGGGTTTGTGGAGAATGTCATCGGGGGTCAGGATCTTGCCCAGGTCGTGGAGCAGGGCACCGACAATCGTCTGGTGGAGGACGTCGGGTGACAGTTTCCGGAAGTTTCCGAACAGCGACATGAGCACGCTGAGATTGACGGAGTGCTCCAGCAGGTAGTTGTCTTTCTCCCGTATCCGACCGAGGCAACTCAGCGCATTCGCGTTTCGAAGCACCGAGTTCTGCAATTCATCGGCCAGCTGGTGGATCGGCGCCACGTCCACCGCAGTACCGACCTTTACGTTGTTGAGGAAACTGCCCACCAGGCCCTGCGCCTGGGAGTGGATCTGCTGGGCAACGACGATTTCTTCCTGCATGGGCGTTGCAGCTTTCAGGCCGGGCCGGGTTTCGCCGGCCTGCTGCAGGGCGGCCTCGTTCCGGCGGTCGACTTCGGCGGCGGTTTCGGCATCCTGGGTATCGAGACCCCGTTCGGTATCGATGTAGATGAATGTCACCCCCATCCGACGGATCTTCTCGATGGTCTCTTCGCGCTTGATAAAACCCCGCTTGCGCTGGGTGTTGTGAGGAATCCAGTCGTTGTTCAGGTCGGTGATGTACATCCCGACCTTGAGGGCCGAAACCGGTATGCGTTTGATCATCGTTCGGAAAAAAACGTCCTTAGGCTATTCAGGTAGGTTTGGCTCAGCACCTGCTCCAGCGGCAGATCTTTGACCGTCGCGATATTCTCGGCCACAAACGGGAGATAGAAGGGCGCGTTTTCACGACCCCGGTAGGGCACCGGGGTGAGAAATGGCGCGTCGGTCTCCAGCAGAATCTGCTCAATGGGCGACATGCGCACGATGTCACGGACGTTCTCGGCCTTGTTGAAGGTGGTGATGCCATTGAACCCCAGGCACCAGCCCTGGTCCAGGGCGTACTTGGCCAGCCCCGGGCCGGAGGTGAAGCTGTGGATCACTCCGCGCCGCGTAAGGCTGTTCTCGAACTCCTTGAGGATGGCGATGGTGTCCTCGTCCGCTTCGCGACTGTGAATAACCACCGGCCGGTCGGCGTCACAGGCCAGCTGGAGCTGGCGTCGGAAGACGTCGCGCTGTACCTCACGATCGGCATTGTCATAGAAATAATCCAGGCCGATTTCGCCGACGGCCACGATCTTTTCGTCGCCCGCATGCTGGCGAATCTCTTCTTCTACCGCATCCGTGTAGGTTTCCGCCTCGTGGGGATGAATGCCCTGAGTGCCATAGACCCAGGGTGCCACGTTGCTGAGTTCGCGGACCTTCGCCAGATTGTCCGGGGCCACCGCGATCGTGATGACACGCTCGATATTGACCCGCTGGCTCTCCGCCAGGGTCTCCTCGAGGGGGCGGTCCTTGAGATAGTCCAGATGGCAGTGGGTTTCGATGATGGGATGATCGAAAACGGGGATCTCGCGACGCTTCTTGCTCATTACTCCGGGTGAACTCCATCGCAACCCGCGTCCGGGCTGCTATTCTGGGAACTTGATCGCGCAATTCTAGCAGGTTGTGCGAAAGGTGACCTACATCAAGCCCATAGGAATAGCACGTATGGAAATGACGGCCTTTGCCGAAAACTGGTGTTACGACCCCGAGCGCCCCCGATTCCGGGACTATCCCACCCTGGCGCCCGAGGATTCGGAATTGCCGGATCTGCAGGACAGTCTGGAGACCATCGGTGAATACCAGCGTCGACTCTGGGCCAACCGGCGGAAGGGATTACTGGTTGTGGTTCACGGACCGGATACCAGCGGCAAGGACAGCCTTATTCGCACGCTCTCGACCTATGCGGACCCGGCCGGATTTCATGCCTGGTCCTTCAGTCGCCCGCAGGGGCTGGAAGCCCGCCACGATTTCCTGTGGCGGGTCACACCCTATCTGCCGGCGTTTGGTGAAATGGTCGCTTTCAACCGCAGCCATCACGAGGCGGTTATTGGCGAGCGGGTCTGGCCGGTTCTGGATCCTGCGCAGTACGACTGGTCCGGCCGCTACCGATCCATTCGTCACTTCGAGCGGCATCTGGTTCGCGAAGGCACGACGATTCTTAAAATCTGGCTGAGGCTCTCCGAGGATGAACACCGTCATCGACTTCTCAAACGACTGGACAAGCCTCGCAAGCGTTGGAAATTCGATAAATCCGATATTGATGGCTGGGCAAAACGAGCCGATTATGAGGGTTTTGCCGAAGAGGCGCTGGCCGCCACCCACATTCCGGAGGCGCCCTGGTTCATGATCCCGGGGGACCGGAAACCCGAGGCCCGGGCTATTGTGGCGGCCATTCTGGCCGACCAACTGACGAGGCTGGCGCCGGAATACCCGGCAGAGGATGAAGCCATACTGGACGAATACCGGCGCCTGCTGGCGAAGAACGGGGTCCGGTAGCAAGCAAGCGGAGGCGCACATGCATATTGTTGTCGTAGGTGGGGGTGTGGTTGGCGTTACAACCGCCTATGAACTGAATCGCCGGGGGCATCAGGTCACCGTGCTGGAACGACACGACATCGCCGGTAATGAGACCAGCAAGGGCAACGCGGCACAGCGATCCTATGGTGTGGTCTATCCCTGGGCTGACCCGTCCATGGTCCTCAAGGCGATCCCCTGGCTGTTCAAGGCTGACGGCCCGCTGAAGCTCCGTATACCGCCCTCCGTGGAGGCGGTGCGTTTCATGTTCGCCACGCTCCGGTATGCCTGGTCGCCGGGCCTGTTTGGCCTCAACCGACGGGCCATGCTGCGCCTGGGCGTGCATAGCCGGGATCGCTTCCTGAAGCTGGAAAAGGAGCTCGACCTTGCCTTCGACGGTGCGCATGAGGGCCTGCTTCATCTGGCCAGTACGCCCGAAGCCATGGACGGTTATCGGGAGGTACACCAACTCCTCGAGGAGATGGGCATTGCCTCCCGTCTGCTGACGCCCGATCAGGTCCGGGAGGCTGAACCGGGCATGGTGGGCTCGGGGCCGCTCTACGGTGCGCTGAGTTTCGACACCGATGGCACCGGAGACTGCCACCTGTTTTCGCGGGCACTGGCCGCAGCCTGTGAAGAAAAGGGCGTGTCGTTCCGCTTCAACGTTGAGGTGGAAAATCTCGTGACCGGTGAGGATCGCGTGGATGCGATCGCCATCCGGAACGATCAGGGGCTCCGGGAAGTCATTCAGGCCGATGCCTTTGTGATCAGCGCCGGCTGCTGGTCGCCGTCGCTGGTCCGTCCGCTGGGCCTGAACCTGCCGATCTATCCGGTAAAGGGATACAGCATCACGGTTCCCCTGCGCGATCCGGATCGGGCGCCCACCAGCACCATTCACGACGACAACTACAAGGTCGTCAGTACCCGCCTTGGCAATCGGCTGAGGGCGACCGGGTTCGTTGAGCTGGCGGATTTCAATCGGGATATCCCTGAAAACCGACTGGCAACCATTCGCAAATCGGTGGAGTCCCGATTCCCGGGCTGTGCGGATCTGAAGGCGGCGGAAACCTGGACCGGTTTCCGGCCGATGACCCCGGATGGTCCGGCGATTATTGGTCGTGGTCCGCGGGACAATCTCTATCTGAACACCGGTCACGGCACCTTCGGCTGGACACTGTCTGCCGGCAGTGCTGATGTGATTGCACAGATCATCGACGGGGAGGAACCCGCGATCTGTCTGGATGCGTTCAGGCCCGGACGCTTCTAGGCATAGAACTGACCGAAGCCCATGGTACACAGTGCACGGGCCGTCGCTCAGACGTTTTCGGGAACCTTGGGTTCAACAAGTACAAAGGCCAGTTTCATGACGTTTCCTCCGGCTCGGAGTCTACACGAGCCGATGCCATCTTTTTACACTCGCTGGCGGTGCCTGAACGACTGGCTGGCCCGCCATGCCGGGTTCTGGCGTCCGGCGCCGTTCAAGACGCCGTCGCCACAGTGGGTGGCGCAATATCCGGAACTGGCGCGGTGGCTTGAGGCTCTCAACCCCGACGATCTCGATCGTTTCGACAGTCATCCCGGAGCGCTGGCCGCCCGCATCGTCGATTGGTTGCCGGGAATGGCGGACTATCTGGCGCTGACCGATGTGCCGGCGTTCTCCCCTTCAGAGGCCACCGTGGCCAGGGTGACACTGGACGAGGTTGATGCGACCGACATGCCCGGCCGCAAGCGCACCCAGGCCGGCGCCTTTGCATCAGCCATTCTGCCGCTGAACGGCCCGGTGCTGGACTGGTGTTGCGGCAAGGGGCACCTCTCCCGAACGATCGCCCGCCAGTGCGGCGCTCCGGTGAGCGGGTTCGAGTGGGACGCGGCCCTGGTTGAGGACGGTAATCGTCTGGCGGCACGGTTTTCGGATCGTTTAACCATTCGCTGTCAGGACGTGATGGCGCCGGAATTGCGTTGGCCCGATGCGGCCCACGGAGTGGCACTCCATGCCTGCGGTGACCTGCATCGCCGCCTGATCACCCACGGGAGCGACAGCCAGGCGCCCCGGATCAGCTTTTCGCCCTGCTGCTATCACCAGACCGCATCGGACACCTATCAGCCCATGGCGACCCGGGTTCGGTCGGCCGGCAATGCCATCGCCCTGTCTCGCGAGGAACTCCGGTTGGCGGTTAGGGAAACGGTCACAGCCCCCGCCAGGGAGCGGGCTCAGGCGGCGAGTATCCGTCAATGGCGTCTCGGTTTTGATGCCCTGCAACGGGCTCTCCGTGGCGTCGATGACTATCTTCCGGTGCCCTCCCATCCCTCACGACTGAACCATGGGGACTTTGAGGGCTTCTGTCGGTGGGCCGCAGGGAGGAAGGGACTTTCTCTGCCGGATTCACTCGACTGGGCGTACTGGTGTCGGGAGGGTGAGCGCCGGTATCGTCAGGTACAACGGCACGAACTGCTGCGACACCTGTTCCGGCGCCCGCTGGAGCTCTGGCTGGTGCTGGATTACGCCGTCTTCCTCGAGGAACAGGGTTACGACGTCCGCCTGGGAACCTTCTGCGAACGGGCACTGACACCGAGAAACCTGCTGATGGATGCGGTCAGGGTTTCCGATACTCCACGTGATCCACGCAGCCATCCCTGAAATACACATAGGTGAGCTCATACAGGGCGCCGTAATATCGGGTCTGGTAGATCCAAACTTCCTGCGGATCGGTGTAGCGCTCGGGTGGCGAGCCGAACGCCCGCCGCACGTTTTCCCGGGTCATTCCCGGAATAACCTGCTGCCGGACGATATAGCGCCGAAGGTCCGTTGAGTTGATGAACCGGCAGGTCGAGGTTGCTTCCGGCGTTGCTGAAGGATCCGATTCCCCGGTTTTGTCGGATGCTGGATCGGGTTCAGGCAGATTCTGGTCGAAGCGGCCCCCGAGCCGGTTGTCGGGAATGTCCACGGTCTGTGCCGTTTCGCTGCAAGGGTGATCGGCGAAAGTGACGCCCCGGCCGTCCTCGCAGCGGTACACCTGCGCGTCTGCCAATGACGGCAGGCCCAGCAACAGCAGTATCAGCAGAGAGACGTATGGCATACGATCACCGCATTCCCGAACAGACAAAGAAAAAAGGCGCCCGCAGGCGCCCTTATGAATCCAGTGTTCGACGCGCCTAGCGACGGACCTGGATACGTGCCTCGACGCGACGGTTGGCAGCGCGGCCGTCGGCGGTGTTGTTGGAAGCGATTGGGTCGGATTCACCGTAACCCACCGCGTCAACCCGATCCGGATCAATGCCCAACGGACCGGTCAGCCGGCGGGCTACGGCCTCGGCACGGCGCTGGGACAGGAACTGGTTGTACTTCGCTTCGCCCCGGTTATCGGTGTGACCGGCGATTTCGACGAAGGTTTCCGGGTTCTCCTTCAGGAAGTCCGCCACCCTCTGGATTTCAGAGTCGTAGGCATTGCCGATCACCGAGCTGTTGGAGGGGAACTTCACCTCGATGGTGAACGTCTGGACGGTTTCGGTGACACCTTCACAGCCCTGCTCATCCACCTCGGCACCTGCGGTCGTGTTCGGACACTGATCCTGGCTGTTCAAAACGCCATCGTTGTCGCTGTCGACCTCACAGCCACGGGCATCGACTTCTGCGCCCTCCGGGGTGTTCGGGCAGGCATCGCGGGCATCCGCCACGCTGTCCATATCTGCATCCGGCTCGCAACCGGTGTCATCGACAACAGCGCCAGCCGTGGTGCCAGGGCACTGGTCGCGGGTGTTGGGGACACCATCATTATCGCTATCCGCGGGCGCGACCGGGGCCGATGTTCCAACGGTACGGGAGAATGCCAGGCTCAAGCCCAGAGACACCATGGTGTCGAAGGTGCTCTCGTCGATGCCGTGGAATTCCCGGAGGTCGCCACGGAGCGAAATGCTGTCGCTGATGTTGTAGCGGACACCGGTGCCCAGATTGACCCGGGTCTCATCGTGATTGCTGCCGGCCGTGCGCGGTCCGTTCGGGTCGGTGCCGAAGTCGGCATTGCCGGCACCCAGGGATACGTATGGGTTCCAGGCTTCCTCCGGTCCGGCAAAGTAATAGGTACCGTCGACCCGGATCTCCTCGAAATCGGACGACCCCGGTACGTATTTGCGATCGGCGTCGGCGCGGGAGTAGACCGCCTCAACGGACCAGCGGGGTGCGAAGCGATATTCCGCTCCCACGCCAAAGGTGCCGGTTTCGCTCAGGTCCCGGGCGTCATCGAAAAGCTGGAAGCCGGCGAAGGGATTGATGTAGATCGTTTCCTGACGTTCTGCTGCCAGCACCGGTGTGGCCAGTGACGTGGCGAGAGCTGCTACCGCGAGGGGGCGCATTATGCTCATTCAGAATCTCCTTTCTGGTCTTTTGAGGTTTGCAGGCACAATATAGAAACGCCGCCTACTTGGAAATTAGGCGATGGGGCCAAAAAACACAAAATCGCTGGCCCCTGCATTGTTTACGACAGGGGAGTGAAATATAGATGCGCACTCTTTTTGCTGAAATTCAGGGTGTCGCCGTTGTCGAAGTGCACTTCGAAAGAGCTTTCGTCCTCGTTCACCACCTGCCCGGCGCCGAAAACGGCATGACTGACACGCTGGCAATGCCAGACCGGTTCCGCCCGGGTGTCAGCCTGCGCCATGGCGCCGTCCAGCGTCACTCCTTCCCGTTCGGCGTAGCGTTGACTGATAGGCGTCAGTGGCGCCGAGATCGACAGCGGTGAACCATCGGGACGCTGATCCAGGGCCGTCCCGAATTCCTGTGACAGCTCGAAACAGCATTCCTGAACGAACCGGCTCGGGCCCTGGTCGCCGTCCAGATGAGGACGCTTGCTGACCGGCCGGGTGATCAGGTGCAGAACCTGACGGGTACGGGTCATGGCCACGTACAGCAGCCGTCGCTCGCTTTCCAGGAAGGCGCGGGCATCGTCGTGTTGCCGGGGGCTGTACGGCAGATATTTCTCCTGCAGCCCGGGAATGATCACCTCGGGCCACTCCAGGCCTTTGGTCCGGTGTATGGTGGAAAGCAAAACGCCCCCCGTCTGCTTCTCGCCCGCCTGCTGTTTCAGTGCCTTCAGGTGCGCCAGCGCCCCCTTTGCGTCCACGTCCAGCCCCTTGAGGTACTGCCGGAACCCCTGAACGGTATCGATGCGCTCTTCCGCGCTCTCGTGGGTCAGGGCCAGGCTCCGGATGCCCTCATACAAGTCCGTGTGTTCGGCATAAACACTGATCAGCCCGGCCACCGGGCCCGCAAACCCCTGAAGCTGTCCAAGCACCTCGCCGAGCTTGCGCAGCTTTCTCGCGGGCAGAGGTCCCAGGGCGTCAAAATCCATAGCCAGCAGGTGTTCATGCCAGCGCCCATCCTGGGCTGCCAGTTGCTGCGCCAGATGTTCCAGTTCCGGCTCCTTCAGCCCGACGTGGGGAAACCGTAAAAGCTGCCGGGCCATATCCAGACGGTCGGCATCCGGAAGCTTCGCCAGGTTGCCGGTGACCACCGTCAGCAGGGCGGTGATCGCCTGTACTTCCCGGCTGAACAGGGCACCCTTGCCGGCATCAATCCGGTAGGGGATCTGTCTCGCCAGCAGCTTCAGCTCGATTGGAACGCTCTGACTCCAGACCCGAAAAAGAATGGCGACACCACCCAGTTTCCCCGGCCCGATCCCGCCCAAAATCTGCAGAACCTGATCGCTGTCGCTCTCGACACGGTGCAGGTGAATCCCGGTATCCGGTGTGCTGGGGTGCGAATGACACAGCACATCCTTGCGGCCGGTGTTGTGGCTGATCAGATGGTTCGCCAGCAGTGCCACCCGATGACCGTAGCGGAAGCTATAGCTCAGGGTCTGCTCCAGGGGGCTCTCGAATTCGTCACTGAAGCGTTTGAGAATGAACTCCGGTCTGGCGCCCCGGAACTCATAGATGGTCTGGTCCGGATCGCCCACCACCGTGACCCGGGCGCGGTCGCCGGCCACGTAACGCAGCAGCAGGTGCTGGATCTCGTTGGTGTCCTGATACTCGTCCACCAGAATCAGATCCATCTTGTTGCCGACCAGCCGCTGTAACGGTGGATTCTGATGGATGGCCATCACCGGTTCATAAAGCATGTCCGCATAACTGATCCGGCTCTGACGCTTGCGCCATTGCTCGAAGCTGTGGAACAGATCGATCAGGTATTTGTGCTTGTCCGAATACCCCAGTTCCTCGAACACCACCTCCGCCGGGGACAGGGTCGTCTTCACCAGATCGATGAACCCTGTGGCCGTTTCCACGAAATCCTTCTTGTTGCGCCGGATCTCATCGGCCAGGTCCTCCGGCGCCAGCCGCCGCGTGAGCTGCCAGGCCTGGAATCCGATCTCCTGCTCGGTCAGGATCTTCTCCGAGAAACCCGGCAGATAGCCCTCCCGGACAAACCGCTTGTAAAGCCGAAGCCCCATGGCGTGATAGGTCCGGATTTCCGGCAGCGCCAGCCCGGACTGATGACAGACCTCCTGCAGCTTGCGCTCGAAATCCACCCGGGCGCTGCGATTGAACATTAGTACCAGCATCCGGGCCGGATCGTGACCCTGCTCCAGCAGATAGCGGATTCGCCATGCGAGCGTGGAGGTCTTGCCGCTCCCTGCCACGGCGGTAATCACCGAATGCTCGTAGCCGGCGGTAATGATTGCCCGTTGCTCGTCGGTGAGAAAATCCGGCAGGTTGGTAATGTCAGGCGTTTGGGGGTTGGTCGGCATGGCCGGTATTGTAATGGGCAACTGGTAGGAGAGATACCGGTCGCGCATAATTGCTGCCAAGTCAGTTTTCAGTGACCGTAACTCACAATTCCGATAGCAAGGTACTGGACGGGCCATCCAAAACTGTGCGGAGCCATGGATGGCGGAGCCCAAGCGCCACATGGATGTGCCGCCAGGAGCGGGTTTTGGATGGCCCGTCCAGTACCTTGCCAACTCCGAAACTTTGGGAGATAGGCAAAGATGAACACAGGGGAGTCCATCAACGTTCTTGGCGAAAAGCTGGAAACCTGCGGCACCGACCCCGAAACGGGCTTCTACCGCGACGGCTGCTGCAATGTTGGCCCCGACGACCTCGGGATTCACGCTGTCTGCGCCGTCGTCACCGACGACTTCCTCGACTTCTCCAAAGCCCGGGGCAACGACCTCAGTACGCCTCGTCCCGAATTCGGCTTTCCCGGCCTGAAAGCCGGCGACAGCTGGTGCCTGTGTGCCGGGCGCTGGCAGGAAGCCTTCGAGGCCGGATGTGCCCCCAGGGTCCGTTTGCGGGCTACCCATCGGGCCGCGCTGGAAGCGTGTGATCTCGCCGACCTGAAAGCCCACGCAGCCGACCTCAGTTGATGCCCCGGGAGGCTTCTGCACAGACCGCCGATTGGCAGCACCTGCTGGACCGGCTTGCCGACCTGGGCGAGCGTCGCCTGGTTCTGGTCGAAGGGGATCGGGAAGCGGCACTTGTCTGGCTGCGTAAGCTTTTGCCGGCTTTGTCGACTGGACCCGGACTCTGGGTAGGGCAACCGGACGCGTGTCCTGCCAACGGTTTGGCCACTGTCGGCCCGGGCAAAGCCCGGTCCTGGCTCGGGCGTGAACTTGGACTGGTAGTCTGGGATGGCTGGCAGGGCAACCCGCCGGATGGACTGGCAGCAATTGCGGGCACCCTGACGGCTGGTGGCCTGCTGTTCTGGCTCATGCCGCCGCTGTCGCAATGGTCGACCTGGCCCGATCCGGATTACGTCCGTACCGGCCTGGATGCGGCCCGGTGTCACGCCTTCGCCGACCGGATGGCCACCATTCTGGGCGCGGATTCCTCCGTGATACGGGTGAACGCCGCAACACCGGAACAGGCCCGGCTACCGGCCTTGCCAGCTGCAGAACGCCCATTCCGCGTCGGAACCAATGCGGATCAGCAACAACTGGTAGACCGGCTGGTGACCTTCGGCCTTGGCCGTCGTCGCCGTCCGGTTGTGGTGACGGCCGATCGCGGTCGCGGCAAATCGGCGGCCCTGGGGATGGCGGCTGCCAGGCTCCTGCAGCAGGGACGGCAACGGGTGCTGGTATCGGCGCCCACCCGCGAGAGTGTGGCAACGGTGTTCCGGCATGCGCGGGAAACCCTCGGCGATGAGCTGGCCGCTGAAGACGATGCTCAGCTGGTCTGTAATAACGGAGGGGAGCTGAGATTTCTGCCCGTGCAGGCCTTGCTGGCGGAGCGTCCTGACGCGGAAGTGATTCTCGTCGACGAGGCCGCCGCCATCCCGCCCCACACCCTGAAACAGATACTGACCGGCTGGCCCAGGGTGGCGTTCTGCTCCACTGTGCATGGTTACGAAGGTGCCGGGCGCGGGTTCAATATTCGTTTCCGGGCCGTCCTGGAGCGTGAAACGCCACGGTGGCAGGAACTCACCCTGCGAGAGTCAATACGGTGGGCGACCGGTGATCCGCTGGAACCGCTGATTGACCGGCTGTTCCTGTTGTCTGCCAACGGTTTCACCGGTGACCTGACCGATCCCGAGATCGCGATCGAGCGCTGGCAGCCGGCCGGAGCCACGGAGGCAGAGCGAAACGAGGCCTTCGGACTGCTTGTTGATGCGCACTACCGCACGACGCCGGCAGACCTGCGCCAATGGCTGGATGATCCCGCAGCCGTGAGCTGGGTGGCCCGTTGTCAGGGGCATATTGTCGGCGTCCTCTGGGCGGCGAGGGAAGGCGGCCTGCCCGAAGACCTGGGGGCAAAGATCGCCCTGGGGGAGCGGCGGGTTCGCGGCCACCTGCTGCCGCAGTCGCTGGCGTCGCATGCCGGCTTTCCCGAGGCGGCCTGTCAACGCACCCTCCGGGTCATCCGGATTGCGGTCCGCAATGACCTGCGACAAAGGGGCTTGGGCCGACGGCTGGTTCTGGCGGCGCGCAACTACGCGGTCAGTGAGGAGTTGGATACCCTAGGCAGCAGTTTTGGTGGTACCCGTGAGCTCCTGGCTTTCTGGCGCGCTTGCGAGCTGACTTTCGTCCGACTCGGATTCCAGCAGGAGGTGACCAGTGGCGAGTACCCCGTTCAGGTGCTGTCCGGAGTCAGTGTTTCGGGTGTCGAGCTGGTGTCGCGCCTGCGCTCACGGCTGGCCAGGTACTGGACCGCCTACCTGCCTGGCCATTGGCGTGATCTGTCACCCGGGTTGGTGATGGCGCTGACCCGGGCCTTGCCGGCAACCGGCCGCCTGGACGAGGACGATCATCGGGATCTGTTCCATTTCGCATGCGGGCATCGCGGATTCGACCTGTGTCTGCCGGTGCTGCAGGTATTGAGCCAGAGCCCCGGCGTGATTGAACGGCTGGAAAGGTCAGAGGATGCTCCGTTGTGGGCGGAATCTGTCCTGCAGGAACGTTCATGGCCGGAACTGCAGGCGTCCGGCCGGTGCCTGGGGCAGCGCGATGGTGAAGACCGTTTGCGGTCCATGGTTCGCGAACTTCTGCAAAACGGTCCGGAGTTGTGAACCGCTCGATTTAAATCCCCGCCGCTGCTGATCAGAATAGGCCAAATTCTGATAACCGATAACAACAGAGACCGTTGATATGGCCAAGGGACCCGGCGCTGCCCGCTCATTTCTGCTTACGTTTGTCATTCTTGGGCTGCTGTCCGGTTGCGCCTCGGACTCTGGCCACAGCAATCTGCAACATCAGACCCGCGCCCAGAACGACACGCCACTGATGGACTCGGCGCGCTCCGGCGATCTGGAGGCTGTCGTGGCGCTGGCTGAGGCGGGCCATTCCCTGAATACCGTCACCGAACAGGGTACGCCGCTGATGGCGGCGGTCTCGGCGGGCGAAGACCGGGTTGCCTGGTACTTGCTCTCGGAAGGCGCCGATCCGGATCTGACCGGGCCTGGCGGAGAAACGCCGCTGATGGAAGCGGCCGCTGCGGGCAGCCGGAGGCTGGTGCAATTGCTGTTGTCTGCCGGTGCCCGGGTCAACGCCGTTGACCGCAATGGCTACACGCCGGTCATCCGCGCTGCGGAGGAGGGCAACCTGGCGGTGGTCAAGGTGTTGCTGACGGCTGGCGCCAACGTCAACGTCAGTCAGGGGGGCGAATCCCTGCTAATGAAAATCGTGGGCAGCGGCGATCTGCTAACCGCCGAAATGCTTCTGGCGGCCGGTGCGGACGTCAACTACCGGGCGGCTGACGGTAGCACGGCACTGGACCGCGCCAGGGCCATCCAGAACCAGGATCTGGAAATGCTCCTGGTGCAGGCGGGCGCCCGCCCGTAGCCCTTTATTGAAGCTGCATGGGGTCGGTTTCATCGTTCCATTGGGGCTCGAAATGACCCTCGACCACCTCTTCCGGAACCTCGCTGACCGACGCGTATGACCAGGCCGGGTTCTGGTCCTTGTCCAACATCCTTGCTCGAATGCCTTCCGGTAAATCAGGCCGGCGGCAGCATTCCCTGGCCATCGCCAGTTCCATCCGGAATACGTCTTTCAGAGACATCTGCTGGGCCTTGCGGAGCTGGGTCCAGACCAACCACGCGGACACCGGACAACCGCCCCGCAGGTTCTCGATACAGGTTTTCCACCAGTCGCTGTCCGCCTCGGACGCGAGCAGACGCTCGACAATATCGGGCAGGTCGGTGCCGGCACTCAGGCGGGCAATGGTCTGCTCGTGATGCTCAAGGTTGCTGGGAGGCAGGGTATGATAATCGGGTGCATGCATCTGGTTCAGCAGACGGAACAGACGGTTGTCGTCGGCCGGTGGATCGCCGGTCCAGCGCTGCTCCTGGATTTGACGCAGCAAGGGTTCCCGGTCTTCCGGGAGCAGTGCCATATCGGCGAGGCCGACACGGAGCGCATCGGTGATATTGAGGCGGGCGCCTGTGAGCCCCATGAAGAGTCCGAGCCGGCCGGGCAGGCGATTCAGGAACCAGCTCGCGCCCACGTCGGGAAACAGGCCAATCGCGACCTCGGGCATGGCCAATACGAGATCCGGTGTGACCAGGCGGTAGCGACAGGCCGACAACAGGCCCAGGCCGCCACCCATGACAATGCCGTGGCCGATGCCAACGACCGGTTTCGGAAACCGGTGCAGGCTGTAGTCCAGGCGGTATTCGTGGCTGAAGAATTGCCCCGGGAGGTCAGGATCATCGCCGCCGGTCATGGCATTGTAAAGTTGTCGAAGGTTGCCGCCTGCGCAGAACGCCCGTTCGCCCGCTCCCTGCACGACGACCAGGCAGATGCTGTCATCGTCTGCCCACGCATCCAGTGCCCGTTGGGCCTGATCAATCATGGTTGTGCTCAGGGCATTCAGGGTCGCCGGGGCGTTCAGCGTAAGAAGGCCAAGTTTCCCTTCGAGGCAGGGTAATTCCTGCAACTCAATGGACATAGGAGTCTCCGGTTCAGGTCGGACAAAATCCGGGTCTGGAATCGAAACGTACTCTGTCACTAAGTGGCGATTGGCGTAAAGAGGACAAATGTCGAAACGCTAACCTTGATGGATCGCATTTGAGCCTCGGGCGCCCTGTGCTATAACTGTCTCCCATGAACGTGCGGTGACAAAGCGCCGACCTCATTTTCTCAAAACCAAAAACACTGTTGAGAGGGCACTACCATGAAATTGAAGCATTTTGCTGTTGCGGGACTGGTTGCGGCCGTCGTTGCTCTGCCGACTGCGGCGTCCGCTGCCGATATGGCAGCCGGGAAGGCCAAGGCCACGTCGGTTTGCTCGGCCTGTCACGGCCAGAACGGCGTTGCCCAGATTCCGACCTATCCGAACCTGGCGGGTCAGAATGAGCAATACCTGGTAATGGCATTGAAGGCTTACAAGAACAAACAGCGCACGGGTGGCCAGGCGGCCATCATGCAGGGCCAGGCGGCGGCCCTGAGCGATGAGGATATTGCCAACGTGGCGGCGTACTTCGCCAGCCTGCCGGCCGGCGGCAAGTAAGTCCGAATGCTGCGTCAGCGGGGCAGATTATGCTGCACCGCTGACGATGCGATAGCAGGGACGATAGGCCTGGAGCCCCGGCAACTTCATCCGGTTCTGGGCCACGAACTGCTCGAGCATTGCCTCGAGCGGCTTGATGAGGGTCGGATCCCCGGCAATTTCGAACGGTCCTTTCTCCTGAATCTGGCGAATGCCATTTTCCTTCACATTCCCGGCCACGATACCGCTGAATGCCTTGCGAAGGTTCGCTGCCACCAGGTGGACCGGCTGGTCCCTGTGGAGTTCAAGCGCCCGCATGGTGGCGTGGTTGGGATCGAACGGTAACTGGAACACCGGGTCGATCTTCAGCATCCAGTTGAAGTAGTAGGCGTCCTGCATGGCCCGGCGGAAGGTCTCCACTTCCTTCATGCCTTTCTTCATGGTTTGCGCGACGCGAACCGGATCATCAATGATGATTTCGTACTTTTCCGCCGCCTTGTCGCCGAGGGCATTGCGGATGAACTTGTCGATCATCTCGAAGTATTCCGCGTTTTCCGGACGTCCGGTAAAGATGACCGGGAACGGCAGGTCTGCGTTGTCCGGATGCAGCAGGATGCCAAGCAGGTACAGGATTTCCTCGGCGGTGCCCACGCCCCCGGGGAAGACGATCACGCCATGTCCGCAACGAATAAACGCCTCGAGGCGCTTTTCGATGTCCGGCATGATTACCAGCTCGTTGACGATCGGGTTCGGAGCTTCGGCGCCGATAATGGCCGGTTCGGTGATGCCCACGTAACGCCCGTTGCGGACCCGTTGTTTGGCATGGCCGATGGTGGCCCCTTTCATCGGCCCTTTCATGGCGCCGGGGCCGCAACCGGTGATGATGCTGAGGCCGCGAAGGCCCAGCTGGTGGCCGATTTCCTTGCTGTACTGGTATTCCGAGTGGCCAATGGAGTGACCACCCCAGCACACCACCATATCCGGCTGCCGCCCCGCCTGCAGGACCCCGGCGTTGCGGAGGATGTGAAAGACCAGGTTGGTGATGTCATCGGGATTGTCCCGCCGGAACCCGGGTACGGTCTCCGGGATGGAGTGGGTGTAGATGATGTCCCTGAGTACCGAAAACAGGTGTTCCCGAATGGCCCGGAGCATTTCTCCATCCACAAACGCGTGGGCCGGGGCATTGATCAGCTCCAGTTTCACACCGCGCGGCTGGGGGACGAGGCGTACGTCGAAATCGGCGTGCATCTCCATCAGGGCCTTGCAATCGTCCGTTTCAACGCCGGTATTGAGCACCGCAAGCGCGCATTGGCGGAACAGCCGGTACAGCCCTCCCTCGCTTTTGTCCTTGAGTCGGTTGACCTCGTGGTTGGACAGGATTTCAAGGGAGCCCTCCGGAGAGACCAGGGCGGTGATCGTGGATTCGCTCATGTAACAGTGATACTCCTGATGGTTTCGACCGTGCCGGATTTTGAGGCAATCCGACAAACAGGTACACTAGGCGCTTTCCGCTTTATACGCCACCCGACAAAACTCCGATCTATGAAACTGTTAATCCGTCCCGCTCCGGAAGTCGCCATCAAAAGCAAGCCCGTGCGCCAGCAACAGATGCGTCAACTCCGTCAGAACGTTCGCAAGCTGCTGGTTCGGCTCGATTCCGATATTGATGTCACCGGGACCTGGGATCGGGTCGACGTGGACGTCCCCGATGATCGTGGATTGTACGGATCGGTGATTGATGTGCTGATGCGTGTGCCCGGTATTTCCAGCATCCAGGAAATTGCCGTCTATCCGCTGACTTCCCTGGAGGATATTGCGGACAAGGCCGTGGCGGCCTATGCCGGTCTGCTCGACGGCAAGACCTTTGCCGTGCGTGCCAAGCGCCTGGGAGATCACGATTTCCGTTCGATCGATATCGAACGCGCAGTTGGCGCGGCGTTGCTGAGCGCTTATGAAACAGCCGGTGTGGATCTCAAATCTCCGCAGGTGGAAGTCCGGGTGGAGGTCAAGGAAGACGGTTTTCACGTCTCCCGACGCAAACATCCTGGGCTCGGGGGGTATCCGCTGGGCTCTGTGGAGAGCGTCATGACGCTGATTTCCGGAGGCTATGATTCCTCGGTCGCGGCGTACCTGATGATGCGTCGGGGTCTACGGAGTCACTTCCTGTTTTTCAACCTCGGAGGCACCGCGCACGAAGTCGGGGTGCGTCAGGTGGTCCATTACCTCTGGGAACGTTACGGGGCCTCCCACAACGTCAAGTTCATTTCCGTGCCTTTTGACGGGGTAGTGGCGGAAATCATGCGCTCGGTCAACCATCGCCACTGGGGCGTGGTGCTCAAGCGCCAGATGCTCAAGGCCGCTGCCGAGATCGCCGACACGCTAAATGTGTCCGGCCTGGTGATGGGCGATGCGGTTGCCCAGGTGTCCAGCCAGACCCTGTCGAACCTCAACGTGGTCGACCGGGCCTGTGAACAGGTGGTGTTGCGTCCGCTCATCGCGATGGACAAGCAGGAGATTATCCGGATTGCGCACGACATCGGGACCGAGTCCTTTGCCCGTAACATGCCGGAATACTGCGGTGTGATTTCCCAGAAACCGGCGACCCGGGCAAAACTTCATCGTGTCGAGGCCGACGAAGCCGAAATGGATCCGGCGGCTCTGGCGCAGGCGATCGAGAACCGGGAGGAA
The DNA here is from genome assembly GCF_000347775.1 of Marinobacter santoriniensis NKSG1. Lineage (GTDB taxonomy): Bacteria > Pseudomonadota > Gammaproteobacteria > Pseudomonadales > Oleiphilaceae > Marinobacter > Marinobacter santoriniensis. The sequence continues at coordinate 76,214 of NZ_APAT01000019.1, read as the reverse complement.
ACGCCGGTGAATCGGCTCCTTGAATCAACCTCGACGCCGGAAGAAGTGGAATTGGTTCAGACCCCCGGGGTAGATGACGTCATCATCGACGTCCGCCATCCGTCCGAGGAAGAGCGAGCCCCTCTGACGCTGACCAACAACCAGATCCTGAAGATTCCGTTTTACGAGCTGAACCAGCAGATCGACACGCTGCCCCGGAACCGGCAGTACCTGCTGTACTGCGACCGGGGCTCGATGAGTCGCATGCATGCCGGTCATCTGAAGGCCGAAGGGCACAACAACGTCAAGGTCTACACTCCGGCCTCCTGAGGGACGGTCAGCCCTCCATGCCCTCGAAGAACTGCTGTACGTTGGTGGTCAGCGCCTCCAGGTCGTAGCCGCCTTCCTGCACCACCAGTGTGGGCAGGCGCAACTCCCGGACTTCGGTACTGAGCCGGTTGAAGCCCTCTGAAGACACCGACACCTTGGCCTGCGGGTCGTTCTTGTAGACATCGAAACCGAGGGTCAGGATGAGCGCATCGGGCTGGAACAGCCGGATAGCCGTCAACGCCTCGGCCACCTTGCCGAAGAAATAATCCTCGCTGGAGCCGTGGGGCATGGGCATATTGATGTTGTATCCGTACCCGTCCCCTTCACCACGTTCATCCTCGAAGCCGGTCACTACCGGGTAGAAGTTGGTTGTATCGCCGTGGATGGAGATGTACAGGACATCACTGCGGTCGTAGAAGATTTCCTGGATGCCCTGGCCGTGGTGCATGTCGGTGTCCAGGATCGCAATTTTCGGGAACCGGGACTTCATGTGCTCTGCGGCAATCGCGGCATTGTTCAGGTAGCAGAAGCCGCCGGCGGCATCTTTCCGGGCATGGTGCCCCGGCGGACGACAGACGGCGTAGGCGGTGCGTTCCCCGGCGATCAGGGCGTCCGCCGCCCCGAGAGCGGTCTGGGCGGACCAGTAAGCGGCCTCCCAGGTATGCTCGCCGATGGGGCAGCTGCCATCGGCCAGGTAGCGTGCCGCCTCGGCCAAAACGCCCCGCATGGCATTGGGGGAACGGACGAAGATGTTCGACATGACCTCATCGCCCCAGTCGCCCATTTCCATCCAGCGCCGGTGCGCGGATTCCAGGAATCTCAGATACCCCAGATCGTGGACCTTCGAGATAGGGCCGGCGCCCTGATCTGCCGGTTGAAGCACGGAAATGCCCATGTCTTTCAGCCCCTTGAGCATCAGCTCCGTGCGAGCCGGGATCTCCTGCGGCTCCCGCATCTGGCCACGGGTAAAGTAGGTCTTGGGTACGTGCAGATCCTGAGAAGGATGGAAATACGCTTTCATGGTCCGGGCTCCTTAAATTCTGATTCTCCGAGTATAGGCAGTGTCGGAGTCGCGTCAAAAACCGGGCCTTGACTTTACAGTCTTAGACTCAAGATCCACTATGAAAGACATGAATCACTGACGCAACTCGTCCCGTGGTCGGGGCGTCGCCAATTTCAGAAAAGGAGCCGAGATGATTGAGTCACCACTGCTGGACAAGCTTACTGGCTACATCGGCGGTCGCTGGACGGATAATGCCCAGGGCAATACCTTCGATGTCTACAACCCCGCCACCGGCGAGGTGATTGCAAAAGTTCCCTCGATGCCCGAAGACGATGTGAAGGCGGCAGTGGGGGCCGGGCAGTCGGCACTCAGGCTGACCCAGCCCTATCCGATCGAGACCCGCCGAAAGTGGCTTGAGGACATCCGCGATGCACTGAAGGACAACCGCGAGGAAGTGGGGCGGATTCTGTGCATGGAACATGGCAAACCCTGGAAAGAAGCGCAGGGAGAAGTGGATTACGCGGCTGGTTTCTTTGATTACTGCGCCAAGCACATTCAGGCGCTGGATGCCCACACCATTCCGGAGAAGCCCAAGGACTGCACCTGGACCGTGCATTATCGCCCGGTTGGTGTGACCGGTCTTATCGTGCCCTGGAACTTCCCGATCGGGATGATCGCCAAGAAGCTTTCCGCCGCCCTGGCGGCCGGTTGCCCCTCCGTGATCAAACCGGCCAGTGAGACACCACTGACCATGGTGGCCCTGTTCAGCCTGATGGACAAACTCGACCTGCCGGACGGCATGGTTAACCTGGTGATGGGCAAGGCCAGCGTCATCGGCAAGGTCCTGTGCGAGCATCCGGATGTTCCGATGCTGAGCTTTACCGGCTCCACCGAAGTCGGCCGGAAGCTGATCCTCGACACCGCCGATCACGTCAAGAAGCTGGCCCTGGAACTGGGCGGCAACGCGCCGTTCATTGTCTTTGAGGATGCCGATCTCGACGCGGCGGCGGACAACCTGATCGCCAATAAATTCCGCGGCGGCGGCCAGACCTGTGTCTGTGCCAACCGGATTTTCGTGCATGAGAAAGTGGCGGATGCCTTCGGTGAGAAGTTGGCGGAGCGAGTCAACAAGATGACCGTCGGCGATGGCATGAAAGAGGGCATCGACATCGGGCCGCTGATTAACAAACAGGGCTTCGACAAGGTGAAGCGCCACCTGGAAGACGCCCTCGACAAGGGTGCCGATCTGGTCGCCGGCAAGCAGCCTGGCGAGCTGGGCGATGGTCTGTTCTTCCCGCCAACGGTTGTTCTGGGTGTTAACCGCGACATGTGCTGCTACCAGGAGGAAACCTTCGGACCACTGGTCCCGATGGCGCGGTTCCGCACTGAAGAGGAAGTCATCAAGGCCGGTAACGACACCGAGTTCGGTCTGGCTTCCTACGTGTTCACCGCCGACGCCGAGCGTGCCCAGCGGGTAGCGGCCGGCCTCCGGTTCGGCCACGTTGGCTGGAACACTGGTACGGGCCCGACGCCTGAAGCACCGTTCGGTGGCATGAAGGCCTCCGGCATCGGCCGCGAAGGCGGCCTCGAAGGTCTGTTCGAGTTTGTTGAACCGCAAACCGTGCCAAGAGGCTTTTGATAGAAAAGCCTTCTCCCAGATACGCAAAGCACGGGGGAGGGCGGTTGTTCAGGACTGTGTGTGGCCAGGGATGGCCACACTCAAGCGCACATGGATGTGCTCGTAGCGTGTCCTGAACAACCGCCCTCCCTCGTGCGTTTCCGCCAAACGGAAGAGGGCTTTCCCGGGCCCGACAATCGCACCCTTCCCTGTTATACTCATTTCCCTGTTTATTTAACCAGTAGCGAACCGATTTCCTATGGACGTCTCCCACATCATCGACCCCCTTAACGATGCCCAGCGTGAAGCCGTGACTGCCCAGAATGACCACCTGCTGGTACTGGCCGGCGCGGGCAGTGGCAAGACCCGGGTGCTGGTGCACCGGATCGCCTGGCTGATGACCGTGGACCGGGTGCCGCCGACCGCCATTCTGGCGGTGACGTTCACTAACAAGGCGGCGCGGGAGATGCGCTATCGGGTCGAACAGATGATGCAGATCCCGACTCGCGGACTGTGGATCGGCACGTTTCACGGTATAGCCCACCGTTTGCTGCGGGCGCACTGGCAGGATGCCGGTCTGCCGGAGAATTTCCAGGTGCTGGACAGTGACGATCAGCTGCGGCTGATCAAGCGGGTGATGCGGGAAAACCAGATCGACGAGAGCCGGTGGCCGCCCAAACAGGCCCAGTGGTTCATCAACAGCCAGAAAGACGAGGGGCTGCGTGCGGATCACATCCAGGAGAACCCTGGGGATCACTTCACCTCGACCATGCTGAAGATCTACCGCCAGTATGAAACCCTCTGCCAGCAGGGTGGCCTGGTGGATTTCGGTGAGCTGCTGCTCCGGTCCCACGAGCTCTGGCTCCATAAGCCGGAACTGTTGGCCCATTACCAGAGCCGTTTCCAGCACATGCTGGTAGACGAGTTCCAGGACACCAACACCATCCAGTACGCCTGGCTGCAGGTGCTGGCGAGCAATCGGGTGCCCTTGACGGTAGTCGGTGATGACGACCAGTCGATCTATGGCTGGCGGGGCGCGAAAATCGAGAACATCCAGCAATATCAGCGGGATTTCCCCAATGCCCGGCTGGTTCGGCTGGAGCAGAACTACCGTTCGACGCAAATGATCCTGAAGGCGGCCAACTCGGTCATCGCCAACAATCAGGGGCGTCTGGGCAAGGAACTCTGGACGGACGGTCCGGACGGAGAGCCAATCAGTCTGTACGCTGCGTTCAACGAGCAGGACGAAGCCAACTACATTGCCGACAGTATTTCCGCGTGGGTGGATGAAGGGAATCTGCGCAGCGAAGTCGCCATCCTGTACCGTTCCAACGCCCAGTCCCGGGTGCTCGAAGAGGCACTGATGCGCCAGGGTATTCCGTACCGGGTATACGGCGGGCTGCGGTTCTACGATCGCCAGGAAATCCGCAACGCCCTGGCGTACCTTCGATTGGTTCATTACCGTCGCGACGATGCCGCATTCGAGCGGGTGGTCAATGTGCCAACCCGGGGCATCGGTGCCAAGAGCCTGGCGGAGCTTCGGGAATACGCCACCGAGCAGGGAATTTCGCTCTGGGAATCGTCGGAACGACTGCTGGAGGCAGGGCAGGTCAAAGGCCGTGCGAAAACCGGTCTCCAATCCTTCCTTGGGATCATCAATAGCCTGTCAGAGATGGTGGACCACGCCTCCCTTCAAGGCCTGATGAAACAGACTCTCGAAGTCAGCGGGTTGAAGGATTATCACGCCAGTGAAAAGGGTGAGAAAGGCCAGGCCAGGGTGGAAAACCTCGAAGAGCTCGTCAATGCGCTGTCTGATTTTGAGGTCGAAGAAGGTGTCGATCCGCTGTCGGAATTCATCGCCCAGGCGGCATTGGACGCCGGGGAGTCCCAGGCCGATGCCCACGAGGACAGCGTACAACTCATGACACTGCACTCTGCCAAGGGGCTGGAGTTCCCGCTGGTATTCATGGCCGGCGTGGAAGAAGGCCTGTTCCCCCACAGCATGTCGCTGGAAGAGCCGGGCCGGATGGAAGAAGAACGCCGGCTGGCCTACGTGGGTATTACCCGCGCCATGAAAAAGCTGGTGCTCACTTACGCCGAATCCCGCCGCCTGTATGGCCAGGAAAAATTCCATGCGCTGTCCCGGTTCGTCCGGGAAATCCCCGGTGACTGCCTGCAGGAAGTGCGCCTGAGAAACACCGTCACCCGGCCAGCGATGGTGGAACGCCCGAATGAGTCGCTGTTCAGCCAGGACTCGGCTCAGCAGTCGGGTTTCAGTCTCGGCCAGCGGGTCCGGCACCCGAAATTCGGAGAAGGGATCGTGATGAACTCCGAGGGAACCGGCCATCACACGCGCGTGCAGGTGAACTTTGACGATGGCGCCAAATGGCTGGTGCTGGCTTATGCGCCGTTGGAGGCCTGCTAGTTATAACCAACCCTTGCGCTTGAAATACCAGTAGGGCGCAATCCCGGCCAGAACCATCAGCCCGATGGCGCCAGGGTAGGCAAACTGCCATTGCAGCTCCGGCATGTGCACGAAGTTCATTCCGTAGATGCTCGCGACCAGAGTTGGTGGCAGGAAAACCACCGCCGCGATGGAGAAGATCTTGATGATCTGGTTCTGCTCAATGTTGATGAACCCCTGGGTGGAATCCATCAGGAAGTTGATCTTGTCGAACAGGAACGTGGTATGGGACATCAGTGTTTCGATGTCCCGGTTGATCTCCCGGAGGGTTTCCCGGAGTTCGCCTTCTTTGCTCAGATGACGCAGCAGGAATGAGATGTTGCGCTGGGTATCCATCAGGCACAGGCGGGTTTTTCCGTTGCTGTCTTCCAGTCGCGCCAGGCGGTTAATGGCCTCGTCCAGCTCAGAATCCTCGTCCTCCAAGACCAGGTAACTGACTTCCTCCAGCTGCCGGTGGAGGTCTTCCAGGCCGTCGGCATGATTTTCCACCTTCTGCTCAAGAAGGGTCACCAGCAGGCCCGAAGGGTCCAGCGCTTCGACCTGGCCGCGGCGGGCTCGCATTCGTAACAGGCGGAAGTCGGCCAGTTCACCTTCCCGCACCGTGATCAGGCAGTTGCGTTGCAGGATGCAAGCCACCGACACCGTGGTATGGCGGCCGTCGGCCTGGGTCAGGAACAGGGAGTGGACGTGGATGCCGGCCTGGTCGACAAAGCAGCGGGCGGAGGCTTCGATTTCCTCGACGTCGTCAAGTTCGGGTACATCGGTCTTGAGCAGCCCCTGCAGAATCTGCCGTTCGTCTTCATCGGGCTCGTAGGCGTCGATCCAGTCGGCCTCGTGGAGGCGTTCCCGGACCGATTCAGGGGGGATGTCCAGCTCCTTGATCAGGCCGTTGACGATCTTGAAGAATCTCAGCATGGGCCGCTCCTGCTCTGTCGATTGGATCAGTTCATGAGTACAGCATAGATGACCGCGGCAAGGATCAGGCGATAGATGACGTAGGGCCACATGCCCACCTTGTTGAGCCACTTCAGGAAGAAGTGAATCGCGGTGATCGCCATGATAAACGAGGTGATGCCGCCGGTCAGGAAGCCGCTCCAGTCAACGGCGACATCGGAGGTGGCCACCTCAAGCAGCTTTACCGATGCTGCCAGCACAATGATGGGGATCGACAGCAGGAAAGAAAACCGGGATGCTGCTTCCCGGGTCATGCCGAGGAACAGTCCGGCGGTAATGGTCACCCCGGAGCGGGAAGTGCCGGGAACCAGAGCCAGGGCCTGGACGAGACCGACGATCAGGGCATCCTTCCAGCTTAGCGAATCCATCGTGCGGTGGCGGCTAGGCCGCCAGTCGGCAACCCCGAGCAGGATGCCGAAAATCAGTGTGGTGGCAAAGATAATCGTGGGCGAGCGGAGCACGGTGTCAATCAGATCGAGCAGGGCCAGCCCGGCCAGGCCTGCGGGGATAGTGCCGATCACAAGATACCAGGCAAGAGCGCCCTGGCCGACCAGTTTGCGTCTCGACAGCGACACCAGTCCATCCCGGGCGATACCGAACACATCGCGGCGGAAATACAGCACCACCGCCAGGAGCGTCCCGAAGTGCACCGACAGGTCGAACCCGACGCCCTGGTCGCTCCATCCGAAAAATACCGGTGTCAGGATCAGGTGGGCGGAACTGGAAATGGGCAGGAATTCGGTAAAACCCTGGAGCAGGCCAAGGAAAAGGGCGTGGGAAGATTCCATAGAGTGCTGTCCGTTACAAGGTTCGGGTAGGCGGCCGAGAGCCAGCGTGGATAGTAGCAGACTATCCAAGAGTCTTCATTACAGCTTTGTCAGAAGCCAACCAAAGTAGCATTTCGCCTTTACTCACGGGGCTATAGGTTGGAATCAAGCCATCAAGAATGACGATAACAACAATGATGAATCTTTTCCGGCGTTACCCCCTTCCGGTTATCGTGATCGCGCAGCTGTTCGGCACCTCGCTGTGGTTCAGTGTGAACGGTGTCTGGCTCTCGTTTTCCCGTGAGCTGGCGTTGACCGAGAGCGATCTGGGGCTGATGACGCTCTCGGTCCAGGCCGGTTTCATCAGCGGCACCCTTCTGCTGGCGGTCACCGGTCTCGCCGACCGCTTTGGTGCCAGTGTCATGTTCGCGGTTGCCAGCGTGGTCGGTGCGTTGGTCAACGCAGGGTTCATTCTTGCCGCAGGTGTCTTTCCACTGGCACTGGTCTTGCGATTTCTGACGGGGCTTTGCCTGGCGGGCATCTACCCGTTGGGCATGAAAATGGTGATTGCGTGGACACCCCGCTACGCGGGGGCCGCGCTGGCCTGGCTGGTGGGCATGCTTACGCTGGGTACTGCATTGCCTCATTTGATGCGGGGCGCAACACTCGGAATGCCCTGGCAGTGGCCACTGGCGGGTGCGTCGGTATTGGCTCTGATCGGCGCTGGCCTGATCTGGCGTCTGGGCGATGGTCCGCACCTGCCGAAAAGTGCCGGGCCGGTACCGCTTCGGAAAGGCCTGGTTGCGCTGGGCATGCCGCGTTTCCGGGCTGTCGCCGGTGGGTACATGGGGCATATGTGGGAGCTCTATGCGTTCTGGATGCTGACGCCGTTGCTGGTCGGAAGGGAGCTGGACCGGCTGGCGCTCCCTGATTCACTCGTTCCCTGGCTCGCGTTCGCGATCATTGCTTTGGGCTCGCTCGGGTGCATCGGCGGTGGTCGGCTGAGCCGGACCCGGGGCAGTGAATGGGTCGCCCGGGTTGCCCTGACGGCCTCAGGGACCCTGTGCGTGATCTATCCCCTGATCAGCGGCCTGCCTGCCGGATTCCTGCTGCTGGCCCTGTGTTGCTGGGGTGTTGCTGTCGTTGCCGATTCACCCCAGTTTTCCGCCCTGGCCGCGGCCAATGCGCCTCGGGAGTTCGTCGGCTCTTCCCTGTCGGTGATGAATGCCATCGGTTTCGGTCTGACCCTGCCGGCCATCTGGCTGACCAGTGGTCTCTGGCAATCCCTGGGTGTGTGGGTGGTGTGGATTCTGGTACCCGGCCCGATTCTCGGCCTGTGGTCGCTTGCGGCCAGCAGACGCGCTGCCTAGACTCAGAAAAGCCGGACGGTCATGACAGGGAGAAGTGGCCATGGAGTTCCATACCCTTGACGGGAACGAAGCAGTCGCCTCAGTGGCCTACCGTCTGAGTGAGACTATCGCAATCTACCCGATCACCCCAGCGTCGGTCATGGGGGAACACGCGGATGACTGGTCGGCCCTGGCCAGGCCAAACCTCTGGGGCGAGGTGCCGAAGGTTGTTGAAATGCAATCCGAGGCGGGTGCTGCCGGTGCTGTACATGGAGCCCTTCAGGCGGGCTCCCTGGTGACCACCTTCACCGCTTCCCAGGGGCTGCTGCTGATGCTGCCCAATCTGTTCAAGATTGCCGGTGAACTGTCGCCCTTCTGCATGCACATTGCAGCCCGCAGCGTGGCGACACATGCCCTGTCCATCTTCTGTGATCATTCCGATGTAATGACAGCACGGGGCACCGGCTTCGCGCTGCTGGCGTCCGGATCGGTACAGGAGGCACAGGACCTGACGGCCATCGGCCATGCGGTAACGCTGGAAAGCCGGGTGCCGGTGATGCATTTCCTCGACGGCTTCCGGACCTCCCACGAGATTTCCAAGATTGTGGCGCTCGGCGATGAGGAGCTGCGGGCACTGGTGCCTCGTGCAGGGCTGGATGCCCACCGTGCCCGACGGATGACGCCGGATCGCCCGGTCGTCCGGGGCACTTCCCAGAATCCGGACGCTTTTTTCCAGTCCCGGGAAGCCACCAACCCCTTCTATCAGGCGTTTCCCGACAAACTTGAGTCGGTGATGGATCGGTTCGCGGACATAACCGGGCGTCGCTACCGGTTGTTTGATTACGTCGGCCATCCCGAAGCCGAAAGGGTGGTGATCCTGATGGGATCCGGCGCCGAGTGCGCCCACGAGACGGTGGAGTGGCTGGTCAGACAGGGCGAGAAGGTGGGGGTGCTGAAGGTGCGCCTGTTCCGGCCGTTTGCGTCCGATCGCTTGCTCGAGGCGCTGCCTGAATCGGTACAACAGCTGGCGGTGCTGGACCGGACCAAGGAACCCGGTGCCCAGGGCGAGCCGCTGCTGCTGGAAGTGAGCGGTGCCTTGATGGAAGCCTACAGCCGGGGTGAGCGCCAGACACTACCGAGGCTGGTCGGAGGTCGCTACGGTCTGTCTTCCCGGGAATTCACGCCGGCCATGGTTTGCGCCATCTTTGATGAATTGAAGGCAGCGGCTCCGAAAACCCGCTTTACCGTGGGGGTTCGTGACGACGTCACGCATCTTTCGCTGGAGGTTGATGCCGAGCTGGACATCGAATTGCCGGAAACCCGCCGTGCCCTGTTCTTCGGCCTGGGTGCCGATGGTACGGTCAGCAGCAACAAGGCCAGCATCAAGATCCTGGGGGAGGATACGGACCTCTATGCCCAGGGGCATTTTGTCTATGATTCCAAGAAATCCGGGGCCACCACGGTATCCCATCTGCGCTTCGGGCCGCATCCGATCCGCTCAAGCTACCAGATTCGTCAGGCCCAGTTTGTGGCCGTGCATGCCCCGCAGTTTCTGGAGCGGTTCGATGTGCTTGAGCATGCCGCTCCGGGCGCCACGGTCCTGCTCAACGTACCCTGGCCGCCGGACCAGGTGTGGGACCGGTTGTCCGTGGAGGCCCAGCGGGTTCTGGTGGAGCGCAAGGCAAGCCTGTATGTGATTGATGCGGCAGACGTCGCCGAAAAAGCCGGGCTGGAGCGGCGGATCAACACCGTTATGCAGGTCTGCTTCTTTGCCCTGGCGGACATCTTGCCCCGGGCCGAAGCCATTGAGCGTATCAAGGAGTCCATTCGTCAGACCTGGGGGCGTCGGGGGCCGGAGGTGGTTCGCCGCAACGTGGAAGCGGTGGATTCCGCCCTGGCCAATCTCCACGAAGTGCCGGTGCCGGACCAGGTGACGGCAACCCGAAGCCGACCGCCCCGGGTACCGGACGATGCCCCGGATTTCGTCCAGAAAGTCACGCGGCTTCTACTCGAGGGGCAGGGCGACAGGCTGCCGGTCAGTGCGTTTCCACCGGACGGCACCTGGCCGACCGGCACCAGTCAGTATGAAAAACGCACCATTGCCCTCGAGATTCCGATCTGGGAGTCGGATATCTGTGTGCAGTGCAATTTCTGCGCAATGATCTGTCCGCACACGGCCATCACCAGCAAGGTATTCGAGCCGGATGCGGTCCAGGGTGCGCCGGAAGCGTTCGAGACCGTGCCGGAAACCCAGACGTCGGAACTGGAGGGACTGGACTACCGGATTCAGGTGGCGCCGGACGATTGCACCGGGTGTGGTCTGTGTGTCGAAGTCTGCCCTGCAAAGGATCGAAGCCAGCCGAAACGCAAGGCCATCAACATGAGGCCGCTGGAAGAGCATCGAACGGTTGAGGCCGAGAACCTGGCGTTTTTCCGTAACCTCCCGCCGGTGCCGCGGGACCGGATTCCCCGGGACTTCAAGGCACTGCCATTGCTGATTCCGCTGTTCGAGTATTCCGGCGCCTGTAGTGGCTGTGGTGAGACACCTTATATCCGCCTGTTGACCCAGTTGCTCGGTGACCGTTTGCTGATTGCCAACGCCACAGGCTGTTCCTCCATCTATGGCGGTAACCTGCCGACGACGCCGTACACCGTCAACCCCGATGGCCGGGGACCGACCTGGAACAACTCCCTGTTCGAAGATGCCGCAGAACTGGGGCTGGGGATGCGTGTTGGGCTGAACCAGCTGGTGACACGGGCCCGGCAACTGCTCGAGGAGTTCCGCCCCGGATTGCCCGAGGCGCTCTACAGCGATCTGACAGGGCCCTGCGCCACCATCGACGAATCCGCCATGATGGCCCGCCGGGAGGCGGTCACCCGGCTGCGGGATTGGCTGGCGGACCAGCCGGGTGCCGAGGCCGACGAGCTGGCCAGCCTGGCGGATGAATTGTGCCCCAAGAGCGTCTGGGTGATTGGTGGGGACGGCTGGGCCTACGACATCGGTTATGGTGGGCTCGACCATGCTCTGGCCTCCGGCCAGAACCTCAAGCTGCTGGTGCTGGATACCGAGGTGTATTCCAACACCGGCGGTCAGCAATCCAAGGCGACCCCCATCGGAGCGGTGGCCAAGTTCGCGTCGGCCGGCAAGGAAACCCGCAAGAAGGACCTCGGGCTGCTGGCCATGAGCTATGGCCACGTTTACGTGGCGCAGATTGCCCTGCAGTCCCACAGCAACCAGACCACCAAAGCCTTGCAGGAAGCCGAAAGCTACGAGGGTCCGGCGCTGATCATCGCCCACAGTCCCTGTATTGCCCATGGCTATGATCTGGTGCATTCGCCCGCCCAGCAACGTCGGGCGGTGGACAGCTGGGCCTGGCCTCTCTACCGTTTCGATCCCCGGCGGATTGACGATGGCTTACCGCCCCTGCAGCTGGATTCCGTACGCCAGAAAGTAACGATGAAAGAATACATGCAGGAAGAGGCGCGGTTCCGGATGCTGGAACTGCGGGACCCGGAACGGTATGCACAACTGGTAGCCGCGGCCACTGAAGCGGCCCATGACCAGCGAGAGCTCTACAAACAGCTGGCCGGTATACACTTGGAGCCCCATGAACACGGGGAATCGGACCCGGAGGAGGGCGAACGTCATGACTGAGCTGGCAACCCGATGGCTCGGACTGGACCTGCGCTCGCCCCTGGTGGTGGGTGCCAGCCCGCTGACTGATGACCTGGACGCCCTGAAGGCCTGTGTCGATGCTGGCGCCGGCGCGGTGGTGATGCATTCCCTGTTCGAGGAACAGCTGGTGGCCGAGCAGATGGCGGCGCACAAGTTTATCGATTCCCAGATCAACAGAGACGCCGAGGCGCGCTCGTATTTCCCGGAGTCAGAGATTTTTGAGGTAGGGTCACACAGTTACCTCAGGCGTCTGGAATTACTCCGCAGCAAACTGGATGTGCCCGTGATTGCCTCACTCAATGGAGTTACGCCCGGTGGCTGGACCCATCATGCCCGGGAACTGGAAGACGCGGGAGCGGAGGCCATCGAGCTCAATCTTTATGATCTCGCCACGGATCCGTCTGATACCGCCGCGACACTGGAGAAACGACAGCTGGAGGTGGTGCAGGCCGTTGTGGCGCAGGTTTCTGTGCCGGTCAGCGTTAAACTGTCCCCGTTCTACTCCGCCCTGCCAGCCTTCGTGACCGGCGTGGAAGCTGCGGGCGCCCGAGGTCTGGTGCTGTTCAACCGCTTTTACCAACCGGATATGGATCTGGACGAACTGACCCTGAGCCGGGACGTGGTGCTCTCCAGCAATGCCGAATTGCCGCTTCGCCTGCATGCGGTGGCCTCTCTGTTCCGTCGCACGGGCCTCGAAATGGCCGTCTCGGGCGGTGTTCACAGTGGCGATGATGCGGTGAAAGCCATTCTGGCGGGCGCCACTGTGGTGCAGGTGGTCTCGGCGCTGCTGGCGGACGGGCCTGAAGCGCTTGGGCGGATCACCGAAGAGGCCAGTCGACGACTGGATCGAATGGGGTATAACACACTGGCAGAAGCACGCGGGGCCCTGTCACTGGACAACGCTCCCAATGCTCACACCTGGGAGCGCCTCAATTACGCGCGCCTCTTGCAGGGCTGGCGGTAAGTGCTACAGGTTCTGCTCCGGGACTTCCCGGATCCGACCGTGTTCGTCGATCGCCACGTAAACAAAGAGCCCTTCGGTGACCTTGCGGGGATTCCTGGCGATTCGGTCCAGTGTCCAGACTTCCACGTTGATCTTCATCGAGCTTCGGCCGATATCCACCAGTTCGCAATAACAGCCAACCTGTGACCCCACCCGCAGTGGCGACAGGAATTCCATCCGGTCCATGGCGACCGTTGCATTGCGGCCCTGGGAAATCCGTCCGGCCATCGTGGCTGCGGCGATGTCCATCTGTTTGACGAGCCAGCCGGCGAACACGTCACCATTGGCATTGGTATCGGAGGGAAGGGGAATGACCTGAAGTGTCAGTTCGCCGCGGGGTTTGGGTTTGTCGTCGTCGTAATGGGTCATGGAGCCAGCCTGTTCTGCGATTTATTATAGTAGCCTGCATGTTAATGGCCTGCGGTCACTCTGCAAGTAAATTTACACGATCCGGCGCGATTCATCCTGTTGCCATCCTGTTGTCATGTTTCTGTGGTAACCATCGGAGCAGAGGCGCGCATCAGGACAGTTTGCGCAGAGGTTTGCACCTCCTCTATATTAGAATCTTTAGTGCTTTGCCGGCGACGCCATGATTCAGGGCCTCTCCCAGCTTGGCCTCATTTCGGGTCGCGACCTGCACACTTAACGTTTTGGAGACTGCTTTGTATGCCAGATAAAAAGGATATGAGCCAAGGGGAACATATCTCGTCAGGGTTCGACGAGGATCTCGCCGAATTGAAGGCCAATTTTCTGAAAATGGGTGGCATGGTGGAGTCCCATGTTGCCGGGGCGGTAACCGCTCTGGTGGACAATGATGGTCACCTCGGTGAGAAAATCCGTGATGCAGACAAGCAGGTCGACCAGCTCGAGTTGCTGATCGACGAAGAGGCAACCCACATCATTGCCCGTCGTCAGCCAACTGCCCGGGACCTCCGGTTGGTCATTGCCGTAATCAAGATGGTGGCCGATCTGGAGCGGATCGGGGACGAGGCCAAGAAAATCGCCAAGCTGGCGATCTCGCTTGCCGAAGAGGGTAAGGCCCCCCGCGGCTATGTGGAAGTTCAACACATTGCCAATCATGTGCGCGGGATGCTCAGGGACGCCCTGGATGCGTTTGCCCGCCTCGATCCCGAGCCGGCGATCAGTATCATGAAGGAGGATAAGCGGGTTGATGAGGAGTACAAAACAGCGGCCCGTTCCCTGCTGACGTTCATGATGGAAGATACCCGTAATATCTCGAAATGCATGTCGGTCATGTGGATATTGCGAGCCCTGGAGCGCGTAGGCGATCATGCCTGTAATATCGCCGAGAATGTCATCTACATGGTCGAGGGGGAAGACGTTCGTCACAAGCCGACCAAGTGGGCCGAGCAGGTCGTCGGCAGTTAACGTCGGACTGCGCATTTTCCCTCGTGTTGCCGGATGAATGCTGCATCATCCGGCGCTCTCTTCCGTTTTCCTCCGGCGTTTCGTTTTCCGCCTCCTTTCCGTTGTGTCGCTGTTATCGTCGTCGTCATAAAACTGACATAATTATTGTGGATACTGCGTGCAGGTCACAACTTGCCAGCCACTCGCTGGTCACGGCCGCCAGCTACACCGGAACGAGTGTGGCAGACGTATTCAACTGCTTTAGGAGAGAGTTCATGAAATTCGACAGAAAGCTGATTGCGGGTATCTTCGCCGCTGCCGCCGTAACTGTTTCTGCAGCTGGCCACGCTGCCAGCGTCGAGAAGGTGACCGGTGCCGGTTCGTCTTTCGCGTATCCGATCATTTCCAAGTGGGCCAGCGCTTACAAGGAAGAGACCGGTATTGAAGTCAACTACCAGTCAGTCGGCTCTGGTGCCGGTATCAAACAGATCAAGGCCGGTAACGTGGATTTCGGTGCTTCCGACGCACCCCTGACTGTCGAAGATCTGAAGGACAGTGGTCTGACCCAGTGGCCGCTGATCATGGGCGGTATCGTACCGGTTGCCAACGTTCCGGGCATCAAGCCGGGTGAGCTGGCTGTCGACGGCGAAACCCTCGCAGCCATTCTGATGGGCAAGATCACCAACTGGAACGATCCGGCCATCGCCAAGATGAATCCGGATGCCGACCTTCCAGATCTGAAGATCACCGTGGTTCACCGTTCAGATTCCTCAGGCACCACCGCCATTTTCACCAACTACCTGTCCAAGGCCAGTGAGGCCTGGAAATCCGAGGTTGGCGAAGGCAAAACTGTAAACTGGATGTCCAAGGGTAACCTGGGTGGTAAAGGTAACGAAGGCGTTGCTTCCTACACCGGTCGCATCAAGGGTGCCATTGGCTACGTTGAGTACGCCTATGCCCTGGAAAACAACCTGACCTACATGGACATGATCAACCGTGACGGCAACCGTGTTGCGCCTACCAGCGACAACTTCGCAGCCGCCGCTGCCGGCGCTGACTGGAAGGGCACTCCGGGATTCCGTGTGGTCCTGACCAACCAGCCGGGCGAAAACAGCTGGCCGATCACTGGTTCCACTTTCGCCATGGTGCACACTGATCCGAAGAATCCGGCCCAGGTGAAAGCAGTCCTGGACTTCTTCAAGTGGTCCATGGCCAATGGCCAGCCGGCTGCCGCTGAACTGCACTACATCCCGATCCCCAAGAGCGTTGCTGAGCTGATCGAATCTTCCTGGGAAGAGAAGATCAACCTCAAGTAATCGGGGGTTTTTGTGACCGAAGGGCAGGCGTTTTCGCCTGTCCTTCGTTGTTGTGGCATAATCTCGCCACCCGAAAACGGCCCAGATGATGGCCGGAGTTCATTCTGAAACCTTATTGATCCAGGCGGAAGAACTAATGGCAGCGCCACAAACTCAGTACTCGAAACATTCCCGGCAAGCGATGATCGGTGCGATGGGCGACAAGCTCTTTAAGGGCACCGCCTTCTTTTTCGCAACGATGGTTCTGGCGGTCTTGGCCGCGATTATCCTGATGCTGTTCAAGGATGCCTGGCCGACGTTTCAGACCTTTGGTTTCGATTTTTTCATCACTGAAAAATGGGATGTGGTGAATGACCAATACGGTGCCGTGATTCCCATCGTCGGAACCCTCGTTACCTCCTTTATCGCTATTCTGATCGGCATTCCCGTAAGCTTTGGCATTGCGCTTTTTATAAGCGTGATGGCGCCGGAATGGCTGAAGAAACCGGTGGGCATTGCGGTGGAGTTGCTGGCTGCGGTGCCATCCATTATCTACGGCATGTGGGGCCTGTTCTACTTTGCCCCTTGGTTTTCAGAAAATCTGCAGCCCCTGCTGACCGACACGCTCGGGGAGCTTCCTCTGATTGGCCAGTTCTTCCAGGGGCCCCCCATCGGGATTAGTCTGTTTACGGCCGGCTTCATTCTGGCGGTCATGATCATTCCGTTCATTGCGTCCGTGATGCGTGACATGTTTGATGTCGTGCCCAAGGACCTGAAAGAGTCCGCCTACGCGATGGGGTCCACTACCTGGGAAGTGGTCTGGAAAGTTATCCTGCCCTACACCAAGGTAGGCGTCATTGGCGGTATCATGCTGGGGCTTGGTCGGGCGCTCGGTGAAACCATGGCGGTCACCTTCGTGGTTGGTAATGCCCAGGAACTGATGACTGGCCTGTTCTATCCGGGGTCGACCATTGCCTCGACACTGGCCAATGAATTCAACGAGGCCGATGGCTTGCATATGTCCTCGCTCATCGCCCTTGGCCTCATCCTGTTTATCATCACCTTCATCGTCCTGGCCATCTCAAAATGGTTCCTGCTCCGGCTCGGGAAGGTACAGGAAGGACGGAGCACCTGATATGACACGGTATCATCGCCGCAAGTTGGTCAATGCGTTTAACCTGGCCGCCTCCATCGCGGTCACCCTGTTCGGCCTATTTATGCTGGGCTGGATTCTGTCTATCCTGTTTATCAAAGGCTTCCAGCACATCAACTGGGCGGTGTTTACCGAGATGACGCCACCGCCTGGTGAATCGGGCGGTTTGCTCAACGCTATTGTCGGTACCCTCCTGCTGACGTTGGTGGCGGTGCTGATCGGCACACCCATCGGCGTCATGGCGGGAACCTACCTGGCAGAGTTCGGAGGTAAGTCCCGGTTTGCCAGTACCGTGCGTTTCATCAACGATATTCTTTTGTCTGCACCCTCGATCGTCGTGGGGGTATTCGTCTACACCCTGCTGGTCAGTCCTGTAGGCCACTTTTCCGGCTGGGCCGGCGGTGTCGCCCTGGCCATCCTGGTGATACCGGTGGTGGTCCGGACCACGGAAGATATGCTCAAATTGGTGCCCTCACAGCTTCGGGAAGCGGCTGCAGCCCTCGGCGCGCCACGCTGGAAAGTGACTGTTAACGTGGTGTACAAAGCGGCCCTCAGCGGCATGATCACCGGCATGCTTCTGGCGACTGCCAGGATCATGGGGGAGACGGCTCCGCTGCTGTTTACCGCTCTCAGCAACAACTTCTGGTCAACGGACATGAATCAACCGATGGCCAACATGCCGGTGGTCATTTACCAGTATGCCCTGAGCCCCTACAGCGATTGGCAGAATCTGGCGTGGGCCGCGGCGCTGCTCATTACCATCAGCGTTCTAGTGATGAACATTTTTGCCCGTTACGGCCTGAAAGGCCATAACCAGAAGCCGTGATACCGACTACTCAGGCAGCGCCAGAGATTGACACTATGAAGGCAGCGACTATGACCCAAGAATCGTCTATCGACCAAGACTCCACTAGGTTGGAGGCGCCCGCATTGTCGGCGTCCGTTAATGCCGACGATCTGCTCGAGAAAACGAATTACATCCGGGCGGTGGCGGATCCCAAGATCGTTTTGCGGGACTTGAGTTTCTATTACGGGAAATTCAAGGCCCTGCACGATATCTCCATGGACATTCCAGACCGCAAGGTAACGGCGTTCATCGGTCCGTCCGGGTGCGGCAAATCGACCCTGCTCCGGGTCTTTAACCGGATGTATGACCTCTATCCCGGCCAGCGTGCGGAAGGCGACCTGATCCTGGACGGGGAGAACGTCCTCGGGTCCAGTATTGACGTGAACATGCTGCGGGCGCGGGTTGGCATGGTGTTCCAGAAGCCGACGCCGTTCCCCATGTCCATCTATGACAACGTCGCCTTCGGTGTCCGGTTGTATGAAAAACTGAAGAAATCCGAACTGGACGATCGTGTGGAGTGGGCGCTGCAGCGTGCCGCACTGTGGGATGAGGTCAAGGACAAGCTGAAACAGACCGGTGGCGCGCTGTCCGGTGGCCAGCAGCAAAGGCTGTGTATTGCCCGGGGTATCGCCGTCAAACCGGAGGTTCTCCTGCTGGATGAGCCGACCTCCGCGCTGGACCCGATCTCCACGTCCAAGATTGAGGAATTGATCTACGAACTCAAGGACGACTTCGCCATCGCGATCGTAACCCACAACATGCAACAGGCGGCCCGGGTGTCTGACTATACCGCCTTCATGTACC
Source organism: Marinobacter santoriniensis NKSG1 (assembly GCF_000347775.1). Classification (GTDB taxonomy): domain Bacteria; phylum Pseudomonadota; class Gammaproteobacteria; order Pseudomonadales; family Oleiphilaceae; genus Marinobacter; species Marinobacter santoriniensis. Next base: position 57,604 of record NZ_APAT01000019.1, on the reverse strand, counting down.
TCGGGGATCTGATGGAGTACGACCATACCGACAACATCTTCACCAACCCGGACCGGAAAGAAACGGAAGACTACATCACCGGTCGTTTCGGCTGATCGCTTGCCGTGGGGAGCGGGATTGCCCCGTCACACCCCACGGACCCGGTCGGACAAGACGGCTCAGGCCTGCTTCATTCTGTCGGTGTAGGGAGGCCATCCGAAAGGCTTGCCGGCCAGCAGGTGCAGATGGATATGGAAGACCGTCTGCCCGGCATTCTCACCGCAGTTCATTACGGTTCGATAGCCATCTTCGGCAAACCCCATCTCTTTGGCCAGCTTGCCGGCTACCCAGTAGAGGTGTCCCACCAGTTCCCGATCACCTTCCTCGATTTCGTTGATAGACGCGATTTCCTTCTTGGGGATGACCAGAAGATGCACCGGTGCCTGGGGATTGATATCCCGGAAAGCCAGGCTGATGTCGTCTTCGTACACGATATCAGCGGGAATTTCGCGATTGATGATTTTGGTGAAGATCGTCTCGGACATGGGGGCTCCTCTCTTGTGGTTTGATTCGATGACTATGGCAGAAGACGTTGGGGAAGTCCTGGCAGGCTGCTCGCCAGACGCTTGAGGATTGCCGGCCACTCTTCGTCGATGCCCATGGCGTAACGGGCCACGCGATTGCGCGCAAAGGGCAGGGCGCGTGCGGCGCCAAGCCCCAGGTTCCGCAGGAGGTGGACCGGCGGAATATTGTTGCTGAACAGGTAGTAGAACAGGTCCATGGCCATCATCATGCGCTGGTTCGCCGGCCGGCGCTGTTGTTCATAGCGGCTCAGCCACTGCTCATCCGCCAGGTCCGCGCCACTGCGCCGTGCTTCCCGGAGTATGGACTGCAGGCACTGCGCGTCCTGAAAGCCGAGATTGACCCCCTGTCCGGCCAGCGGGTTGATGGTGTGGGCAGAATCGCCGGCAAGCACCACCCGTCCCTGATGATACCGCCGTGCATGCTGACGGGCGATCGGGAAACTGGCGCGGGTGTCGATGTGGGTCAGGGGCGGCAGGTTCCCGGGAAAGGCCCTTTGAATCGCATCCATCAGGGTCTGTTCGTCCTGATCCTTCAGTCTCGACAGCTCCTCAGGGGCGTCATACCACACCAGCGAGGCCCAGCTCTCTCCGGGATGGTCGGCTCCGGCACTGTGCAATGGCAGAAAGGCTCTCGGTCCCGAGGGGTAAAATCCCTGCCAGGTAATGTCTTCGACGGGTCCCCGGTAACGAACCGAAATCACCATGGCTTGCTGGGCATACTGGTCACGACTGACACCGATGCCGGCCAGCGTCCGGACCTTCGATTGGGCACCGTCGGCGGCGATAACCAGGCCTGCAGTGAGTTGTTCCCCGTTTTCAAGGCTTATAACGGCATGGTCGTCCTGTTCTTTCAGGCCACTGACACCCTCACCCGACCGGACGGTCACGGTCTTCTCGTCGCGGGCGCATTGCCAGAGCGCCTGTTGGGTGATGGAGTTTTCAACGATATGGCCGAGGTGGGAAGCGCCCAGATCCCGGGCATCGAACATGACCTTCGCCAGGGGACCCGGGAGCAGGCGGCTCAGGGGATGCGGGGTTTCATCCCAGACGCCCAGGCGCCGATAGGGCGTTGTGCGCATGGCCAGAATATGAGGCCACGCACCAAGATCTTTCAGGTATCGTTCGCTACCGGCGCTGAGGGCGGAGACGCGGATGTCTGGCGCTCCGGCCGGATCAAAGGCGGGCGGAGCGGCCTGGTCGATCAGTACAACGGAGAAGCCGTCGCGGCCGAGCCCGGTCGCGAGCGCGCTGCCCACCATGCCCGCGCCGACGATGGCAATGTCGAATGCTTGGTTCATATCGGGTTCCTGTCTGTTGCCGTCAGTTTACGCGATGGCAGCGCGCAGACAAGCGACCCGAATCAAGTCGGTGCGATGATCTCAGTAGCCGATGGCTCCGGGAATGCCTGCCTCGTCAACACTCTCCGGTTGACGGCGGCCCTTCACCAGCCAGGCCGGTTTTTTCGCGCCCGGCTTGATGAATCCCTGGTTCAGGACCATCGGTTGCACCAAGGTCAGGAAGTCTGCCGTCTTCATATGCACCGATTCCGTGTGGCTGCCCGCTGCGAATGCCAGCTCAGGCTGTTCTGTCAGGGATTCGGCGCAGTAAACGGTCATTCCGAACAGGTTGCCAAAGGGAGGCATGGCGCCCACCTCGCAATCGGGGAAGCGGTCCTTGAATTCCTGTTCGTCGGCAAGGTCGACGAAATCGGTATCGAGTATACGGGACAGGCGATCCCAGCGGATGCGCCAGGTTGCGGGCATCACCAGCATGGCCATTTTGCCATCCAGTTCGATGATGACCGTCTTGACGACGCGGTCGCCGGCAATCTTGACGTGGTGGGCCAGTTCCTGGGCCGTGAACGCGGGAGGGTGGGACAGGCACATGTACTCCACGCCTGCCGTCTCGAGGTAATCCTTCAACTGCTGTACCGGCATCGTTACATCCTCCTACCAGCAATGACAGCGTTTCGGAGCCGTTCATTGTTGGTTGGCCGGGCTCCGTCGGAACTGGCGGGAGGACTGATTCAGCCTCCCGCCTTTACTGCTCAGCTTAGTTGAGCATACGCCGTTTGCGAGTTACGGGGTGTATCAATGCGAAACCGTTCACTCCTCTTTGTAGAGATGTACGTCTCTCTGCGGGAAAGGAATGGAGATGCCTTCGCGATCGAAGGCCTTTTTGATCTTTTCGTGCATGTCCCAGTACACGGGCCAGAGGTCGTCGGTTTTTGTCCAGGGACGAACAATGATGTTGACGGAGCTGTCGCCGAGGGAGCCGACGGCAATCCTTGGGGCCGGTTCGGGCAGGACCCGTTCATCTTCCTCCAGGCATTGCTGGATAATCTGCTTGGCCTTGTCGATGTCGTCGCCGTACCCGATACCGAAGGTCATGTCACAACGACGGGTATCGTAAATGCTCACATTGGTCAGGCTGGCATTGGCGAGCTGGCCATTCGGAATCACGATGCGCCGGTTGTCGAAGCTATCAATGATGGTATAGAGAATGCTGATCTCTTTTACCGCGCCAAGGAACCCCTGTGCTTCGATAGTGTCGCCGACCTTGAAGGGTTTGAAGATCAGGATCAGGACGCCGCCGGCGAAGTTTGCCAGGCTGCCCTGCAGGGCCAGACCGACTGCGAGGCCTGCGGCACCGATGACAGCAATAAAGGAGGTCGTTGCAATGCCGACCATGGAGGCGACCGAGATCAGGAGCAGAACTTTCAGGAGCGCGTTGATCAGACCGCACAGGAACTTGTTCAGGGTGGGGTCTTTCTGTCCCAGTTTCTTGTCCAGTAATGCCACGAAACGGTTGATCAGCCACATACCGATGATCAGCGTGACGATTGCCAGCACGACCTTGGGCGCATAGGTCATGACCAGCGTCATCGCGTGATCCATCAACTGGGAAGCGCTACCATCCGCGCCGAAAAGATTTTCCATACCAAGACTCCTTGTTCATTCGTAGTTTTCCAGATGTACCGGATCGGAAGGTGCCGTTAGAAAACAGGGACTATCAGCCCTTTTTATGTAGCAGAGATTTGTTTTGACGGTATAACGATACCGGGAGCACCTGACGTGATTGTTACGCAGGCTGGGCCAGATTGGCTTGCTCCCGGATTACAGCCGGTCCGCCCCGCACCAGAATGCGTCCTTCTTTCTGACCGAGCTGGTAGTCGTACATGGGGTCGTAATAGTCGGTTAGCAGCGCCTCGATCCACGCGTCATGTCCGGAGAGCATGCCTTGTTGCACCTGTGTTGCGAGCGCGGACTCCATCAATGCCCTCAGTTGCTGGTGTCGTTCTCCGCCCAGGCGTTTGCGGATGCGATCCAGGGCTGCGAGCAGGTAATCCCGGAAGTTGAGCCACCCGGCCTCCTCACCGTCACGGGCCACGTAATCGGCATGCATATCTTCGACATAGTCCTGGCGAATGATGGCGATGCGTTCTTCCATCGGGCGCTCCAGCACCAGCAGGGGCGCGTCGGCCATACGCTTACGGAGGCTTTCGGGCAGCGCACAGCGACCCACCAGCCGGCTCTCATCTTCCAGGAAAATGGTACCGCCAATGCGGTGATGGGCTTTGAGCATGGCCACGGCCAACCGATTCTCAAAGTCGATCTGGGAAGGCTGGGGCGTCACCTGACGGCCAAAGCTGGAGCCTCGGTGATTGGCGATCCCTTCAAGGTCGATTGGATTGGGCAATTGCTGCAGAACCCTGGTCTTCCCGGTACCAGTCCGGCCACTCACGATCTGGAACTCCGAGGTTTCGGTCAACGATTCCAGACTGTCGATCAGAAAGCGTCGCAGGGCCTTGTACCCACCCTTGACCAACGGATAGTCGATGCCGGCATCACGGATCCATTGCTGGGTTAAACGGGATCGCAGGCCGCCCCGAAAGCAGAACAGGTAGCCGTTCGGATTCCGGGCGATGAAGCGCTTCCAGGCTTCAATGCGTTGGGCCTTGATGTCTCCGGAAACCAGCTGATGTCCCAGCTCAATGGCTTTGTCCTGACCTTTCTCCTTGTAGCAGATGCCGACCCGGTGCCGTTCTTCGTCGTTCATGAGGGGGGCATTTTCGGCAGCCGGGAAGCTGCCGCGGGCAAACTCTACGGGCGCCCGTACGTCCATCAGCGGAACGTCGTCCAGAAACAGGGAGAGGTAGTCGTCGGTGTCGGGTCGGCTTGCCATTTCACGGACCTGGAGATTGGAAATGTGGGGTACGAGTATATCGAAACCGGCGTCTTTCTGCTCGGATGCCGCTGATCCCCGATCAATGCCCCGGTACAATACGCCGCTTTAATCTGTCTGAGCCGGAGGGAAGATGTCCGCGGAACGCCTGAATGAACACCTGCGCAAGACCCTGACCCGTGGACGCGTGGCAAAAAGCCGCCCGGCAGGGTGCCCGCCGCTATCCCTTTATCTGTTTGATCCGACGGTTCTGGAGGGGCCCCTGTCGCACGACGAGGCCCAGTCGGTGGTGGCTGAACCGGCGTATTGGTCGTTTTGCTGGGCCAGCGGCCAGGTGCTGGCAAGCTGGATACTGAACCATCCGGAGGTGGTGGCGGGCAAAACGCTGCTGGATTTCGGTACCGGCTCGGGGGTGGTGGCTGTCGCGGCGGCAATGGCCGGCGCCGCCCGAGTGATTGCCTGTGACCTGGATGCGGCGGCGCTTGATGCGGCCCTTTCGAATGCCGAGCTGAATGGCGTGGAGCTGGAGGTCTGTAGTGATTGGGCGGCCCGCCCGGACACTATTGATACTATCACCGCTGCGGATGTGTTGTACGACCGGGAGAATCGGTCGTTCCTGAATGAATTCCTGGAGGCGGCCTCGGAGGTACTGCTGGCGGATTCACGGGTGAAGGATCTGGGCGATGAGCGGTATGTTCGGCAAGCGGTGATAGAGGCACGTACCTGGCCGGATCTTGACGAGTTCGAGGAATTCAATCGGGTGCGGATCTACCGGGCTGGCCGGTATTCATAAAAAATGAAGGGTAGCCTTCCCGGCTACCCTTTCGGAACAGGTCGGCGCGTCCGTGCGCGATGGCAACCCCCTGTTGCCGGTCCATTCTGCCACTCCGTGGTGCCGGCGTCCGAGCCGGCGCTCCAGTAATTATCCCTTAAGCGAGGCATCCCTGTGTCCCTGCCTCTCCCCGCATTCCGTGCCGGGGTGCATCCGGTGCGTCGTCCTTTTCCCTGTCATCCCTGACGAGAACAATATACCAATCGGACTTTGACAAACCTGTGAACCTTGCACGGTTACACCGAGGCTGAGTTTCGGGTTAATTAAAAAATTCTTTCCCATCAATGGCATGGGAGAGGTTTGGTCGACTTTGAGCATGCTTGCGTACGCCATGTCGGTAAAACGGCTTACGGCCATGTAGGAAATATCTCACATCGATCCGGGTGTTTTTCCCAGGCTGGTCTTTTTGAGCCCGGGAACGCCGGGCCAGGGCAGTAGGCCAATCCCGATGGCGATGGCGTCCGTTGCAAAATCCAACAGCGAAAAGTCCCGGTAGGGAAGGTTGGCCTGGACCAGTTCGATGCCCATGCCAAAGGCAAGCAGGGCGGGCACATAGACAATCGGGCTGCGATCCGGCCATGACAGTCGCGCCAGCAGGGTCAGTTCAACGAACGCCAGAAGGTGGTTCAGTTTGTCGCTGGGGGTTGAAGGCAGCGGGGTTTCCGGGTCCGCCGTTGCCAGCACAATGATCACGATAACGGAAATCAGAAGCGCGATGCGCCACAATGTGCGGTTCTGGAGAAGGGCGTTAATGCTGTGTCTGAATGATGCCATGGGGATTTTCCGTAGGTCCTTACAGGCTGTGGGCCGGGAGCCATCATGATATGCTTTGCGCCCCGTCACTGTCATTGGAACGGAGGATCTGCCAGTTATGCTCAAGGGTAACTTTTTTCGTGGACTGGGCTACCTGGGGGAAGGTTTCCGCCTCATCCGACAGCCTGGTCTGCGGCTTTTCGTGCTGCTGCCCATTGCCATCAATATCGTTCTTTTCGCCGTTCTTTTCTACTTCATGGCTGAAGGCTTTTCGACGCTGATTGCCACCGCCATGGGCTGGCTGCCCGACTGGAACTGGCTGCAGTCGCTGGACTGGCTGTTCTGGATCCTCTATGGCGCAGTGATTCTGTTGATGCTGGCTTACGGCTTCGTGATTGTAGCCAATCTGATTGGTTCTCCGTTTTACGGGTATCTGGCCGAGCTGACGGAAAAGCATCTGACCGGTCAGGAGGTCACCACCGAGGATGGCTGGGCCACCATCGTCAAGGATATTCCCCGGGCCCTCTGGCGTGAGGTGCAGAAGATCCTCTATTACCTGCCCCGGGCCATTGGCCTGTTCATCATTGGCCTCGTACCGGTGGTCAACCTGGTGGCGGCGGTACTCTGGTTCTTGTTCAACAGCTGGATGATGGCCCTCCAGTATGTCGATTACCCCGCCGACAATCACCGGGTGAGCTTTCCGGCCCTGCGCAGGACGCTCGGTGGTTCCCGGCTGTCGGCACTGGGCTTCGGGTTGCCCGTGGCGCTCGCAGCCATGGTGCCGTTGCTGAACCTGGTGGTCGTGCCAGCCGCGGTGTGCGGAGCGACCGCTTTCTGGGTGCGTGAAAACGATTCAAATCATCAGTAATTTCGGATTGGAGGTTTCTTGGATACATCGGATTTCGTCATTGGCCAGCGTTGGGTCAGCCACAGCGATACCGGACTGGGGCTGGGCATTGTCACGGACATTGCCGGGCGACGGGTCACACTGGGGTTCCCGGCGGCGGACGAAGAACGCACCTACGCCATCGACAACGCCCCGCTGTCCCGAATCGTGTTTCAGATGGGCGAGGAAATAGAGACCTACGATGGTCAGCGATACATCGTGCGAGCCGTTGAGGAGGTGGGTGGCGTCCTGATGTATCACGCGGACGATGGCGACAATATCCACCCGATTTCCGAGGTCAAGCTGGCCGGATCCGTGGATTTTTCGGCGCCTCACCAGCGGTTGTTTGCCGGTCAGTTTGATCGAAACGGCGCCTTCCGCCTGCGGTATGCCACTTTGCAGCACATGGATCGGCTGCGGGCGTCGCCGGCCCAGGGGCTGATCGGTGCGCGGACCCAGCATCTGCCGCACCAGATCTATATCGCCCATGAAGTTGCCCGGCGCCATGCTCCGCGGGTACTGCTTGCCGATGAGGTCGGCCTGGGCAAGACCATTGAGGCCGGTCTGATCCTTCATTACCAGCTGCAGACGGGCAGGGCCCGGCGGGCGCTGATCGTGGTGCCGGATTCGCTGATCCATCAGTGGCTTGTCGAGATGCTGCGCCGTTTCAACCTGCGATTCTCGATCGTTGATCAGACCCGCTACGACGCACTCAAGGAGGATGAAGATGATATCGATGCCCTGGTCAACAACATTTTCGGCGACGACTATTCGGAGAATCCTTTCGAAAGCGAACAGCTGGTCCTGTGCAGCCTTGATTTCCTGACCGACAGTGAGCGCGCCCGGCGTGATGCGCTTGCCGCCGGGTGGGACATGATGATCGTCGACGAGGCCCATCATCTGGCCTGGGAGCCTGAAGCCGCCAGCCCCGAATACGAAGTTGTGGAATCCCTGTCCGCACGCACCCGGGGGCTGTTGTTGTTGACCGCCACCCCCGAGCAGGTGGGCATCGCCAGCCACTTCGCGCGACTTCGGCTTCTCGACCCGGCCCGCTTCCACGACCTGGAGGCGTTCCGTGAACAGGAGTCGCAGTATCAGGCGGTGAACGATGTGGTTCGACGTCTGCAGGCGGATGACGCCATCAGCGACGCCGATCGCGGGATTCTGCGGACCTGGCTGGGGGACGACCTGGATCAGCTCGAAGCCCGTTCCCGGGATGCCATCATTGATGCCCTGCTGGACCGGCACGGTACTGGTCGGGTGTTATTTCGGAACACCCGGGCCGCGATTCCGGACTTTCCCGAACGGCAGCCGGTTCCGGTTGGCCTGCCCCGTCCGGAACTCTTCGACGGGGCGTCTACCGGACTGGATGGCCTGACACCCGAGCGGGGTTGTCCGGAAGAGCGGTGGCTGACGGACGATCCCCGGGTTGCCTGGCTGGAGCAGACACTCAAAAGCCTGCGACCGGCCAAGGTGGTCGTGATCTGCGCCCGTGCGGAAACGGCCATGGCCCTGGAACATTATCTGCAGCTCAGGGCCGGTATCCGCAGCGCCGCGTTTCACGAACACCTGAGCCTGGTCGAACGAGACCGGGCGGCTGCCTACTTTGCGGACGATGAACAGGGGGCGCAGGCGCTCATCTGTTCGGAAATCGGCAGCGAGGGCCGCAATTTCCAGTTTGCCCATCACCTGGTCCTGTTTGATCTGCCGGCCAATCCGGATTTGCTGGAGCAGCGGATCGGCCGGCTCGACCGGATTGGTCAGCGAGAGGCGATCCGGATCCATATTCCCTACCTGGAGGGCACCAGTCAGGAGGTCCAGTATCGCTGGTTCCAGGAGGGGCTCAACGCGTTTGCCGAGAGTTGCTCCGTCGGCGTCGCGGTCCAGGAGACCGTTCAGGATCAATGGCAGCAGGCGTTGTCAGGAGAACCTGGTGCGCTGGAACCGTTGATCGAGCGGTCGGCAAACGAGAGCCAGCGTCTTAAGACCTTGCTGCAGAAGGGCCGCGACGCCCTCATTGAACTCAATTCCTGCCGGCCGGAGATGGCCAACGAACTGATCGAACAGATCGAGCAGGAGGAGGTCTCGACGCAGGTCCGCGATTACATGGTCGACGCGTTCGATATCCTGGGTGTGGATATCGAGGATCACACCGAGCATTCGGATGTCCTGAGGCCGGGAGAGCAATACCAGCCGGGCCACGTCGCGGGCTTGCCCGAGGAAGGCATGACTGTGACATGGAGCCGGGAGCAGGCGCTGGAGCGTGAGGATCTGGCTTTTATGAGCTGGGAACATCCCATGGTTACCGGTGTGATGGATTCGGTCACCAGCTCGGGTCTCGGAAAGGCGGCTCTGGCGAGTCTGTCCGTCAAGGCGCTGCCACCGGGGACCTTGCTGCTGGAAGCCTTGTTTACCGTTCATTGTCCGGCGCCGGAGTCGCTTCAGTTGACCCGCTATCTCCCCATTTCGCCGCTTCGGCTTCTGGTGGATGTGAATGGCAAGGAGTTGTCAGCGGCGTTGCCCCACGATCGCCTGAATGACCTGTGCTCCAATATCCGACGGCGGACCGCGCAGGCGATCGTGCCGCAAATCCGTCCCCAGGTTGAAACCATGGTGGATCATGCCGAGCGGCTCTCTGAACCCCATCTGGAACCCCTGAAAGACCAGGCATTGGCGCAGGTTGAGGCCGCGTTCGAACCGGAAATCCAGCGCTTGACCGCTTTGAAGAAGGTCAATCCGGCCATCCGCGAGGAAGAAATCGATTTCTTCCGGAGTCAGCTCGACGCGGCCCGGGAGGCCGTGGGGCGGGCGAGTCTTGCCCTGGAGGGAATACGGGTGATCGTGACCGCCTGATATCGCTAAGCCTCTGACTGTGCGGCAGTTGCTGGTCAGGCCTCATCCGATGCGTTACCGTAAACGTAACACAGTGTAGTCTTGGTGCTCCCCGGGCTCCATGCCTCTGGCATGGGGTCGGGATGGGGTCTCGAAATCCATGGAGGACAGAGAAAACCTATGATGACTCTCATTCTGTTTCTGGTCGCATTGGCCGGCCTTTTGATTGTAATGCGCCGTGAATCCGGTGCCGGTCAGGCGATCGCCGTTATGGTGGTTGTCGGCCTTTTATCCTGGATTTTCGCATCCGGATGGCTGGCCCTGGTTCTTTTGGCCGGCGCTGCGGTAACGGCGGTTGCCGGTCTCCCCGGATTCCGCCGTAGCTGGCTGACCCCGCGTATTTTTGCCATGTTCAAAAAAGTGGCGCCGAAAGTCTCGGACACGGAAAAGGTCGCGCTGGAAGCGGGCACGGTCGGCTGGGACGGAGAGCTGTTCACCGGGCGCCCGGACTGGCAGAACCTGCTGGTCAATCGCCATAACGGCTTGTCCGAGGAAGAGCAGTCTTTCGTCGATAACCAGTGCACCCAGGCCATCTCGATGTGCAACGCCTGGGATGTGGCCGTCGAACGTGCGGACTTGCCGCCGGAACTCTGGGAACTGCTGAAGAAGGAAAAGTTCTTCGGCATGATCATTCCCAGGGAGTATGGGGGGCTGGAGTTCTCCGCCAAGGCCCAGACAGCGGTGCTGCAGAAGCTGGCCGGAAACGAGATGCTGATGGTCACCGTGGGTGTGCCCAACTCGCTCGGGCCGGGCGAGTTGCTGGTCAAATACGGTACCGAAGAACAGAAGCAGTATTACCTGCCGAGGCTCGCTGATGGCCGGGAAATCCCCTGTTTCGGCCTGACCGGTCCGCGCGCGGGGTCTGATGCGACATCCCTGCCCGATACGGGCATCGTCTGTAAGCAGGAAGTGGACGGCAAAGAGGTGCTCGGTATCCGGCTCAACTTCGAGAAGCGCTGGATTACCCTGGCGCCGGTGGCCACCGTGGTTGGCCTGGCATTCCGAATGTTCGATCCGGACGGACTGCTCGGAGATACCAGGGACTATGGCATCACCTGTGCCCTGATTCCCCGGGATACCGAGGGCATGGAGATCGGGCGCCGTCACTGCCCGATCGGTACGCCGTTCCTGAATGGCCCGATTCGTGGCAAGGATGTGTTCATCCCTCTGGATTACATTATTGGCGGTCAGGAAATGGCCGGCCAGGGCTGGCGGATGCTCGTGGAGTGTCTGTCGGTAGGGCGCTGTATCACGCTGCCCTCGGGCGCAGCCGGTGCTGCGGCCTATTCCGTTGGTACCGCCGGCGGATTCACGCGAATTCGCCGCCAGTTCAATACACCGGTGGCGGAGATGGAAGGTGTTCAGGAGCCGCTGGCCCGCATTGCGGCGAAGACCTACATCTCGCAGGCGGCGGTGAACCACACTGCCAACATGATCGACAACGGACAGAAACCCGCGGTGCCGTCGGCAATTCTGAAATATCACCTGACCGAGTTCCAGCGAGGCGTCCTGTCCGACGCCATGGATGTCCACGGTGGCAAGACGGTGACCCTGGGCCCACGAAACTATCTCGGCATTGGCTACAGTGGCGCAGCGGTTTCCATTACCGTGGAAGGTGCCAACATCATGACCCGGAGCCTGATGATCTTCGGGCAGGGCGCGATTCGCTGCCATCCGTACGTACTCGAGGAGTTGGCGGCGAAAGACAACGACGACATCCGGGCCTTCGACAAGGCGTTTTTCGGTCACGCCGGGTTGATTTTCGGCAATGCTGCCCGGGCCTTCACGCAGGCGCTGGGCCTGGGCCACGCGGATGTCCCGTTTGACAGTGCCAGTCGCCGCTATGCGCAGGCGGTGGCACGGTTCAGCGCGGCCTTCGGTCTCTGCTCCGATGCGGCCATGACAACGCTGGGCAGCGAACTCAAGATGCGTGAGCTGATTTCGGCCCGTCTCGGGGACATGCTGTCGAACCTCTATCTGGCCTCGATGGTGCTCAAAGACTGGCACGAAAACCAGCCAGTGGCCGGAGAGAAGGAAGTGATGGCGTACAGCATGGAGCTGCTGCTGCATCGCACCGAATCCGCACTGGATGAATTTCTCCAGAATCTTCCGAACCGGGCGGTGGCCCTGGTGCTTCGGGCCGTCACCTTGCCTCTGGGTCGGCGCTGGCATGCGCCCGGCGATGATCTGGCGAGGAAGTTGGCCAGGTTCATTACTACCGATACGCCCATCCGGAACCGTCTGCTGGCCAGTATCTGGACCAGCGAAGGGGAGGGTGACGTGGAGAACCCGGTAGCCCGTTACAATGCGCTGTTGAAGGACTACGACAAGGCGGAACAGCTCTACCGCAAGGCAACCAAGGCCTACGCGAAGGGCGAGTTGCCAATGACGGCGTTACACCCTGAAGAGCGCTTTGATGCCGCACTGGAGGCAGGCGTGTTCACGAAGGAAGAAGCCGATTTCATGCGCGAGTACGAGCAGGTCGTGCTGGAAATGCTGACGGTGGACGACTTTCCCTTCGATGAGTTCGCCCGCAACAAGGATACGTTGATTGACCATAATCCCGCCTGATCCGGCGGGTGTTTCCCGGTGGTCCTGGCGGTGCACACAGGGGTGCCCGCCTTGCCATCGGGGCCAGGTGGTGCCATGGGTATCAGTACCTATACAAATGTTCGAAAATTCCCTTGGCAATTCCCGAATTCCCGAGTAGAGTGAGTTCTCAAGGAAAGATTAGTAAAGCATTTCATGAATAAGACGTACCTGTAGTCAGTAGTGCCGTCCTGTTTTTGATTCCGCGAGTTCTGTTTTTCCGCAAACGCTGACCAGACGCACAAGGCGTATGGCGGCAGAGTATATGATTGATTTCAGGAAATTTAAGTATGTCTACTGTTACCGGTACTGTTAAGTTCTTCAACGAAGCAAAAGGCTTTGGCTTTATCACTCGTGAAGGCGGCCCGGACGTATTTGTTCACTACAGCGCCATTCAGGGCTCTGGCTTCAAGACCCTGGCCGAAGGCCAGCAGGTCGAGTTCACCGTGACTCAGGGCCAGAAAGGTCCTCAGGCGGAGAACGTTGTTGCCCTGTAAGCCCTGACGGCTTCGGCAACATCAAAAAGGCAGCTTCGGCTGCCTTTTTTTGTGATTTTTAAAAGACTGTGTAATCTTTCTTTCCCGGTTGCTCGTTTAATTGGTTGTCGAGATACACGGGAAGGTTTCATGCCGCTGCGAGTTTTGAAGACTGTCTGGATTTTCTTCTGGGCCATCCTTCTCACCCTGATTCTGTTTCTTCCCATTGTCGTGGCTGCGCTTGTCGGCAAGCGTGGGGACGCGGCGTTCCATGGCACCCAGATTTACGCCTGGTGCATCCTGAAGGTTTGCGGCATCCGCCTGCGGGTGAGTGGACGGGAACATATCCGGCCAGGCGAGCGCTATGTCATCCTCAGCAACCATGCTTCGTATTTCGACCCTCCGGCACTGGTGCTCGCGCTGGGTCTGCAGTACCGGTGGGTCATCAAGAAGGAGTTGCGGAAAGTTCCATTGTTCGGCCTGGCGCTTGAAACCTCCCGGAACCTGTTCATTGATCGGTCAAAAGGTTCGGATGCCCTCGAGAGCATCAAGCAGGGCGTCGCCCAGTTGCCGGACGGGACCGGTATCCTGTTGTTTCCTGAGGGCACCCGGTCGTGGGACGGTCGGTTGCTCCCGTTCAAACGCGGTGGCTTCGTGATTGCCCGGGATGGCGGTCTTCCCATACTTCCGGTCACCATTCGCGGATCCCATGACCGTTTGCCCAAGGGCCACGCGGCATTCAGCAGCGGCGATATCCACATCGTGATCCATCCGCCGGTAACGGTCGGTGACAAGCCTCTGGAAACCCTGATGGACGAGGTCCGGAATACGGTCGCGGGCACCCTGTAAAAGTACGGATACGTCCCCTGCATCGGGCGCCCGTCTTTTGACTACACTGGATGAGCAGAGTTTGCGAAATTCGGAACGGATCGTGGGAGCGTGTTCATGAAAGTTGGTGTACCCCGGGAAATCAAGAATCACGAGTATCGTGTCGGCATGACGCCGGCGTCGGTTCACGAGTTGTACAGCCACGGGCATGATGTGTGTGTGCAGCAGGGTGCCGGTGCCCCCAGTGGATTCTCCGACGACGACTACCGACAGGCCGGTGCCCGGATTGTTGACAGCGCAGAGGACGTTTTCGAGCAGGCGGAGCTGGTGGTCAAGGTCAAGGAACCCCAGCCCGCAGAGCGCGCCCTCCTGCGGGAGGGGCAAACCTTGTTCACCTACCTCCATCTTGCTCCGGACCAGGCGCAGACGGATGACCTGGTGGCGTCGGGAGCGACCTGCATTGCCTATGAAACCGTGACGGATCGGGCGGGCCATTTGCCGTTACTGGCGCCGATGTCCGAGGTGGCAGGTCGGATGTCCATTCAGGCGGGGGCACACTGTCTGGAGAAGTATCTGGGCGGCCGGGGCGTGCTTCTCGGTGGTGTCCCGGGCGTCAGTCCGGCCAGAGTGACAGTCGTCGGTGGCGGCGTTGTAGGTCAGAACGCGGTGGCCATGGCCATTGGTCTGGGGGCTCATGTCACGGTGATTGATCGGAGCATGGACGTCCTGAGGCAGCTCGATCACCACTATGGCAACCGCATAACCACGCTGTTTTCCACGGCCCATGCTCTGGACGAAGCGATCGTGGGGTCGGATCTGGTCATCGGCAGTGTACTGATTCCCGGAGCCTCCGCGCCCAAACTGATTACCCGTGACATGATCCGAAGGATGCCCGAGGGGAGTGTGATCGTTGACGTTGCCATTGATCAGGGGGGCTGTGCGGAGACTTCGAAACCGACCACCCATGACAACCCCACGTACGTGGTCGATGGTGTGGTACATTACTGCGTGGCAAACATGCCCGGTGCAGTCGCACGGACCTCCACGCTCGCCCTGAATAACGCCACCCTGCCGTTCATCGCTGCGCTGGCGAACAAGGGGGCCGAACAGGCGATGAGAGAGGACCCGCATCTGATGGCCGGCCTGAATGTGATGGCTGGCAAGGTGACCTACAGGGAAGTGGCGGAAGCCACCGGGTATCCATACACAGATCCAGAGTCCCTTCTGGGAAGCTGAAAACCGGAGCAGTCATGAAACTGATCGGATCCACCACCTCCCCTTATGTCAGGCGCATTCGCATTCTGCTCGGGGAGGATCCTTATGAGTTCGTCAA
Organism: Marinobacter santoriniensis NKSG1; assembly: GCF_000347775.1. Lineage (GTDB taxonomy): Bacteria > Pseudomonadota > Gammaproteobacteria > Pseudomonadales > Oleiphilaceae > Marinobacter > Marinobacter santoriniensis. Next base: position 42,267 of record NZ_APAT01000019.1, on the reverse strand, counting down.
TCTCGATATCTACGGCGAGGGTCGGGACGAACTGCGTCGTAACAATCCTGCCCTGAAAATCCCGATGATCGAGGATGACGGTCAGGAACTCTTCGATTCCCGGATCATTGCCAGATATCTCAGTGCCAAACAGAATCGTGATCCCCTGACTTGGGACCAGGAAAACCAGTTGACTCTGGTCGATGCGGCGAACGATTCGGCGGTGACGCTTCTGCTGTCCAAAAAATCCGGTGTCGACGTTGATGCCGATATCATGTTCTTCAATCTCCAGCGCGAGCGGATCATGACGACGCTCCGGACCCTGGCGGCTCAGGTTGATGACGGCGGCTTTGAAACCTGGGACTATCCTGCTATTTGCCTCTACTGTCTGGTGGACTGGCTCGATTTTCGCGATATCGTTGATTTCAGCGGTGTTGAAAGCCTCGTTGCGTTCCGGGATGCCCGTAAGGACAAGCCCTGGGTCGCCCAGACGGATCCCCGTCAGAACCAAACTGTATGAAACCGGGCATCGACTGAACAAAATATCATCAGTCCGTTCTGTTTCGCCCCCTGTTCTTGACTATAGTTAATGAAAGGGATGTGCCGGAGGTGTGCTGCTGACCGGTCGTCCCTGACCCAAAAACAGCAAGAAGAGGGGGTATCCATGCTCCTGTCACACGCGTTCGGAATGTTCACACACCCCGATGACGAGTGGGTGACCATACGTAAAGAACATGAAACTCCACGGCGGGTCTATGTGGCCTATGTGGCGATTCTGGCCCTGATTGGCCCGGTATGCGCTTATATCTCCACCGCCCATTTCGGCTGGACGATCGGCAATGAGCGGCTGATCAAGCTGACGGAAATCAGCGCCATGCAGCTGAGTGTGCTGACCTACATATCCATGCTGGTCGGGGTCTTTGCCCTCGGCTATGCCATTAACTGGATGGCGCGCACCTACGGTGCCAAAGAGGAGCATGTGCCTTCCAACGGCATTGCCCTGGCGGCCTATTCGTGTACGCCGCTGTTCCTCGCCGGATTTGCGCTACTGTATCCGGTACCGTGGTTCAATGCGCTGGTGTTTCTGGTGGCGGCCTGCTACGGCGCCTGGTTGATGTATGACGGCCTGCCCATTGTCATGGGCATCGAGAAGGAACAGGCGGTCATGTACGGTGGCGCCCTGCTAACCGTTGCACTGGTGATTCTGGTTTCCACGAGGGCCGGTTCCGCGATTATCTGGAATATGGGGATCGGTCCGGTGTTTGTCAGCGGTTAGTCCCCCGGGACCATCACTCACGAAGAAGGGGAGCGGGTTGCTCCCCTTTTTTTTGGCCGGGCCTGCTCTCTTCCTCAGGCGGTCGGCAATCCCCGGGTAATGACCGTTGGGTCCCCGCGCCCCTCGACGGCGGCCAGTTCCGCGCTCGATAACCATTCGCCCGGCGGCTTTTCCATGATGGCCGCACAGGCCGCCAGCACATGTCCCCAGGAACTTTGGTTCGCGAACAGCATGCCAGCCGGATTCAGCGTGCCTCCACGATTGATGAAGCCCAGTACCCGGGATCGTTCCATGGATGGGAAAAGCGGGTGCAAATGGCCACGGAAGACTTCCGGTCGCATGTGAGTCAGAGCCACCCGGCAGCTCAGGCGGTGTGGAAAAAGCCGCTCTCTTTCCAGTTCCGAGGCACAGAACGGAGCCTCGAAGCCATCGCGGGGCTGGCGGAAACGACCGGGCTCCTGAAGGTAGACCAGACGGAAGGGCGTTCCGGTTTCCCGCAGTCGTTCGCAGGCACGAATCGCCTCGGATAGCTGATAGGCGCCGCTGGCCATCAGCAACAGTGGTTCGCCGGCGCAGGTGTCTTCATCCACCACCAGCGCACCATTGCGGGCCAGGCTCTCCGCTTCGCTGGCATCAAACACCCGTGGACGCTCCTGTGCCGGTACCACCAGTCCGGTGATGCGGCCCCGGTCGGTGTAGACAGAAGGGAGGGTGGCCAGGGTGCTGTTGTAGTCGGCAGGAAACAGAACGCGGGACACATCGCCCATCTCGCCCAGTAATGCCTCGCAGAAGGTGGTGTCCTGTTGGGATATCGCGTTGTTGGGGTTCTCCCAGGTATGGGCGGTTGCGATCACGGGCAGGCCGAGCCATCGGGCCGGTCTTCCCGCTTCTTTCTGCTGGCGGGCAAAGGTCAGTTCCTGGCGCAGGATGCCCAGAATCTTGACGCAGAATGCCTCATCACCCGCCACCAGGTTCAGTCCGGCCTTGTTGCCAAGGCAGGCGGACACGACAGCCTCATCATTCCGGACGGAAACGATGCGGCCATGCACGTCTTCGTGCGGGTTGCGGGGCTGGCTGACCCGTTTCCGGAAATCCTCGAGCACGTTGGGCAGCCGGTGTTCTGTCAGGCTGCCGGAGTCGCCGACACGAACCCGCAGTTGCGGATTATTCTTTGCCAGAGCGGTGAAGAAATGATCCACCGCGTGCATCGGAGACGCCTGAGCCTCACGGCATGACGACAGTCTCGGAATCGCCGGGTCCGCAGGGTTGCGAAGGGCCAGCGGGTGATCCCGTTCCAGTGGGCGATTCTGCCGGGAGTGGCCAGCCAACTGCTGAACCGATTCGCGCAACTCTTCCGGGTCGACCCATAACGGGGCCGCGTGGGTATTGAACAGATCCCGGGCGCGGGAATCGGTTCGCGGGCTGCCGGGTAATGGCAGGTCGTGATCGGCCTCGGTTCCGGCACCATAGAATCCGAACCCCCTGACGGTCTGGGCCAGGCCGAAAGGCATGTTGACCGGGTATTGGGTCTGTCCCTGCGACGCGGCTTCGCTGCGGATCTGGAGGGCGTCCTCCATGCGGTGGAGGGCGCAGACGAACGCCGCCGGATCCCGGCCATCGAATCGGAAGGGGTCGAAGCCCCGCGAACGCAGATCGGCCTCAAGCCCATCAAGACCTTCCCCGGTCGCCGGGTCCCTGACCGGTTCGCCACACCTGTCATTGAGGATCAGCAGAGGCAGAACCAGTCCGCAGTCACTGGCCCGCCACCAGCGTGGAATCCAGTCACTGCCCCGTTCGCCGTCAATGGCCCCGTCGGAAAGGATGGCAACCAGTGATTCACCGGGGAGCGGCATATGGGCGCACTGAAGTTCAGCCAGGCCGGGATAGCCGCCTTCCAGTATGGCACCGGCGGTTTGGGCACTGACATGACTACCGGCGGGGGCAGCCAGCGAGCCGTCGGGTTTTTGTCGGAAACTATAGAAATCGGCGGCCAGCCGCGACAGCCCCTCCGGACTCTGATAGCGCTCCCTTTGTTCCGGAAAGATGTTTCCGGTGAGGACGTTGATGGCCTCGATGGCAGCGACGCAGTGTCCCTGGCCCATTACCCAGCTGCGGGTGTTTCCGGTCAGATCGTCAAGTGCCAGGTAGCCGGCGTAGGCCGGAACCATATTCAGGGCACTGCCGGCATGGCCGCGGGGAGTGGGTTTGAAATCCTGTGGCGTCAGGGGTGCGCCGGAGAGATTGACCCGGTTGGCATACGACAGATGTACCACAAGCCAGAGTCCGGCGCTGGCGATACGGTCCAGTGCCGCCAGCTTGCGATAGACGGCCCGGGTGTCCTGTTGCTGCCCCTGTTCGACCAGTCGGGCAGCCAGTTCCATGACTTCCCGGCAGGTCGCTTCGCTGTGTTTGATCACGCCATAGCCCTTGCGCCAGACCTGATATTCCGGGCATTGCTCACCGACGGTCGGTGTCAGGCTTGGCTGTGTGGGCGTTGGCATCCAATGCCTCCGTGGCTGATATCTGCTATGAAAGGATTGTAAGGGCGGGTGCAGCCGGGGTGGTTGATGCAGGTCATTCGCAAAGTCATATTTCCGGGGCACCTGCGCCGACGCGATGTTTGAGGACCAATGGCAGATCTGTCACCGTGAGGCGGGAAGCCCGCGCCGAGGGTTCTCCATAACGGTAATGGCCAGTGATGAGGAGGTAGACGCAATGAGTGAAGATACACGCCGGCGATACTCCGCGCCCGTGGTGGACGGTGTGGGCAAGTCCGCCAGTCGGGCCATGCTTCGTGCGGTCGGCTTCCAGGACGAGGATTTCCGCAAGCCCCAGGTGGGCATTGCCTCCACCTGGAGCAACGTGACTCCCTGCAACATGCACATCAATCAGCTGGCCGAGGAAGCGGCGAACGGGGCTGATGAAGCCGGTGGAAAATCGCTGATCTTCAACACCATTACCGTGTCGGACGGCATTGCCAACGGCACTGAGGGCATGAAGTATTCCCTGGTCTCCCGGGAAGTGATCGCCGACTCCCTGGAAACCGTGGCCGGGTGTGAAGGGTTTGATGGCCTGGTTGCCATCGGGGGCTGTGACAAGAACATGCCCGGTTGCATGATTGGTCTCGCGCGGCTGAATCGGCCGTCGGTATTCGTCTATGGAGGCACCATCCAGCCGGGGGCGAATCATACCGATATCATTTCCGTGTTCGAGGCCATCGGCGCCCACGCCCGGGGTGATCTGAACCTCATTGACGTCAAACAGATTGAAGAGACTGCCATTCCGGGGCCTGGCTCCTGCGGCGGTATGTACACCGCCAATACCATGGCGTCTGCGATTGAAGCGATGGGCATGAGCCTGCCCGGCAGCTCCGCTCAGAATGCCGTTTCCACGGTGAAGGCTGAGGACTCACGGGCAGCTGGCGCGGCGGTCCTGAACCTGTTGGATCGCAACATCCGGCCGTCGGACATCATGACCCGGGCGGCTTTTGAAAACGCCATCACTGTGGTGATTGCCCTTGGCGGGTCCACCAATGCCGTGCTGCATCTCCTGGCAATGGCCAGAACGATGGAGGTCAAACTGTCGCTCGATGATTTCACCGAGATCGGCAAGCGGGTTCCCGTGCTGGCGGATCTCCGGCCCAGTGGGCATTACATGATGTCGGAACTGGTGGCGATCGGTGGAATCCAGCCGTTGATGAAAATGCTGCTGGAGCGAGGGCTTCTCAACGGCGACTGCCTGACCGTTACCGGCCAGACGCTGGCGGAGAATCTGGCCGATGTCGCGCCCTATCCCGATGGGCAGGACATCATTCATGCCTTCGATGATCCCATCAAGTCGGACAGCCACCTGCGCATTCTGTATGGCTCGCTGGCACCCACGGGGGCCGTTGCCAAGATCACCGGGAAAGAGGGAACGTATTTTGAGGGGCGCGCCCGGGTATTTCAGTCCGAGGAAGAAGCCCAGGCACGAATCCTTGACGGGACCGTGGTGGCCGGAGATGTGGTCGTGATCCGCTACGAGGGGCCCAGGGGCGGTCCGGGTATGCGGGAAATGCTCAGCCCGACCTCTGCGATAATGGGCAAAGGCCTCGGTAATGATGTGGCTTTGATTACCGATGGCCGGTTCTCCGGCGGCAGCCACGGATTCGTGGTTGGCCATATCACGCCGGAGGCGGCCGAGGGCGGGCCCATTGCACTGGTGGAAGACGGTGACCGGATCACGATTGACGCGGTTGCCAACCGGTTGGAGCTGGCGGTGGAAGAGGCGGAGCTTGAGCGTCGCCGAAAGGCCTGGCAACCGCCGGCGCCCAAGGTTCGCCGGGGAGTTCTGGCCAAGTACGCCCGCACCGTCGGATCCGCGTCCGGCGGGGCGGTGACCGACGACTTCTAGGCGTCGGGCAGGCGGGTCGGACGGCCCCAGTAATACCCCTGTCCGTAGAGTCCGGGGAATTGCTGGAGCCAGACGGCGGTGGCTTCGTCCTCAACCCCCTCGACCACGACATCCAGGTTGAGGGTTTCGCCCAGGTCCAGTGCCACGCGCAGGATATTCTGGCGGCGTGGGTAGGTCATGATGTCTTTCAGGAAACTGCGGTCGATCTTGAGTTCGTCCAGTTCAAAGCTGGCCAGCGTGCCGAGTGATGAGTGGCCCGTGCCGAAATCATCCAGGGCAACCCTGAAACCGCGTTGGCTGAGGGTGAGAAGGCTGACGCGGGCGAGTTCGGTATCGTTCATCACCGCGGTTTCGGTGATTTCGAGAATCAGGTTTTCGGGGCGAAGTCCATGGCGCTCTGCTGTGTCGATGACACTGTCGGGGAATGATGGCCTTGCCAGGTCCTTGGCGGAGACATTGATGGAAACGGCGATGTCCGGGCCATGCCGGTCCCTGAGCCGGGCGAAATCCCGACAGGCGCGTTCCAGGACCCATTCGGTAACCAGGGAGATCAGGCCTACCTCCTCGGCAACAGGAATCCATTGTTCCGGGGATACCCGGCCAAACTCGCTGTGGTGCCAGCGTAACAGGGCCTCGAAGGACGCGATACTACCATCCCGGATACAAACCTTTGGCTGGTATTCCAGCCACATATCGTCACTGCGCAGTGATGCCTCGAGTTCCAGCATCAGAATTTGCTGTCGGTACTGCCAGTCTGCGACGGCGGGGTCGTAGATGGTCAGTGGTCGGCTGTCGTCGAGTGAGGCAAAGCCGGCAGAAGAGAGGATGCTGGAGGCATCTCTGCCATGTTGGGGGGCATGGGCGAGCCCTATCGACGGGGCCCAGGAAAACGAGAAGCGGCCTTCCCGGAAGTTTGTTCCCAGCCAGGCGACAATGGCGTTGAGCAGGGTATCGTCCTCGTTCGCTGGCGCGTTTCGATAAAAGGCAAACGCATGGTTGGCGGCGTCCAGGGAGGACACGGCAAAGCCGTTGACCATGATCAGGCGATCGCCCACCGTCCGTTTCAGAAACCCGTTCAGCCGCCGGAGGTACTGTTTGAGGAGATCCTCTGTGGTGCGATAGCCCAGTGCCTGTTCCAGTTCGTTGATCCGGGCCAGACGGATCATGCAGACGCTGTAGGGGTGAGCCTGGCTGTTTATGCCGTCCAGGGTTTCCTCGAGCATGGGTCGGTTGGGTTTGCCGGTTACCCGGTGTGTTTTCATCAGCCGGTCGATGTCCTGCTCCACGCGTGTACGCAGCTTGCGCTCCTGCCGGGCCCGGATGTCGGAGCCCAGTCTGCGGTTTCGCTCCTGGGCAAGCAGCCTGCCCATCCCGCTGGTCAGAATCACCGACCCGAGCGCAGCACCCAGGAAAAAGGCCGAGTCGGTCAGCGGCGTGACGGGCAGCCAACCGATGGTACGCAACGAGGTAATGATGGCGCCGATCAGAATCGACAGCACGGACAGTCCGAAGTATCGGTCATAGACCCGACGGTGATAGCGAACGACCAGGGAGAGGATAAAAGCACCCCCGAGAGCCGCCAGCGCCAGCAGGGAATCCTGGCCGATCAGTCTGAGCCCGAAGGGCGCGGCCAGCAGGTGGGCGCCGGCCAGGAGACTGAAGAGTCTGAGGATGGCGGCAGAGGTCCTGCTGACACTGATGAAGTGTGGCGTGAACTCGCACAAGGCCAGCAGGCACAGGGGCAGACTGATGCCCAACAGGGTATTCAGCACGGGCAGCTCAGGCCACAGCAACCAGAACCCGAGCCCGTCCATAACCAGTTGGCTGTGGATCAGACCGGCCATGAACACGCTCAGCCATCCGAGCCCGGGTTTACGGAGCCGGATAACGGTACTGAGGTTAAGGATCAGCGCGAACACCAGTACCCCTGAAATGAACGACTTCCAGGTCAGCGTCATGATCTCCCCGGTGTCGGGCATCGCTGACTTCATAAGGCTCAGGGGCAGGACCACGGGCCCATTGTTGCGGACTTCAACCAGAAGCGTGGTGCGACCCGGTGCCAGGGTGACGGGCCATATCCAGGTCGGTAAATCAATCAACCGGTGTCCATCGGGGTAGCTGTCGCCCATTGCAATCAGTGTCTGGATGTCGTTATCCGGGGAGATCAGAGCAGGCTGCACATGATCAAGATAGGGCGCGTCGAGCACCAGGTTGCGCTCGACCGGCGCATCGGAATGGTTGGCCAGGGTTACCCGGTATGTCACAGGTTGATAGGGATAGCCTATACCCGAGCGACGGTTATCGGTTGGCTGCCAGGCGGAGGTATCCTGCCAGCGCCGATTGGCAAGCACCGATGCCAGTGTTTCAAGCCGGTAACCCGTTTCCGGAAGGATCTGCGTGACCACCGGCTGTGGGGTTGATGGGGTGGCAGGGACGGCCGGGTTCAGTAGCGTGGGTGTTTGCCAGAGGGCCACGAGAATGCCGTAGGCAAAACTCGATGCAAGTAGCAGCAACGGCCACCATGGCCGAAGGCGGAGGAAAAACCGTCTGGCCAGGGTTCCGGGAAAGCGCGCAGCGGCTGGATTGGGGGCTGACGAGTCCATTCGGAACAGATCCTGAGAGGAAGGGAGGGTAGCCTTTACGTTCGCTTACATCCCTTTACCTATTGTAACCTTATGAATTTACGTAAATTTTACTTCATTTAAAGGTATTTTGCATTCTCTGTTTAAAACGGATGGCCGACACGGGTGGACTGCCGGTAAAGCGGGCGGGCTGGTATAGTCTGATCAATACGGAAAGGTGTTCTGGGCGCCTGTTCAGCTGAGAGAAAACATTCACATGATCGATATTTTTACCACCGGCGGCACCATCGACAAGGTGTATTTTGACGCCAACAGTCAGTTCGAGATCGGCGCGTCACAGCTGCCGGAGATGCTGGCGGAGGCCAATATCCGGGATGGTTTCCGGATCCACGAACTGCTCCGAAAGGACAGCCTGGATCTCACCGCCGAAGATCGGGATAGCATTGTGTCTGCGGTTCGCTCGTGTCCGGGACAACGAATCCTGATCACTCACGGCACCGATACCATGGCCGAAACCGCCGCCGCGCTCGACGCTGTTTCCGATAAAACCATTGTCCTTTTCGGCGCCATGCAGCCCGCGCGGATGCGGGTTTCCGATGCGGTATTCAACCTGGGGTTTGCCTGGGGCGCTGTTCAGAACTTGCCCAGTGGTGTCTACATTGCGATGAACGGGGAAGTTTTCGAGGCAGGGGCGGTTCGGAAGAATCGGGAGGCCCAGCGCTTCGAGCGGGCCTGATCGGACCGAACCGTCGGAGGGTCACCCCACGCTGGCGACTTCCTCTGGTGTCAGGGGGCGGAATTCCCCGGGTTTCAGGTCCGGGTCCAGCCGAATGTTGCCAACCTGGATCCGGTGTAGCGCCTGCACATGGTTGCTGACGGCCGCCAGCATCCGCTTGACCTGATGATAACGCCCCTCAGAGATGGTCAGCTCGATAATGCGATTCCCCAAACGTCTGACATCGGCGGGGCGGGTCATCCTGTCTTCGGATTTCAGCTGGACACCCCGGGTCAGTTGTCTTTCAGCTTCGTCGGATAGCGGGGAATCCAGGGTCACCTGATAGACCTTCGGGCAATCCGTCCGGGGAGACGTAATGCGATGGGACCACTGACCATCGGTGGTGAGCAGGAGCAGACCGGTGGTGTCGAGATCCAGGCGGCCGGCGATGTGCAGGTCCCGGATGAGTTCAGGCGGCAGCAGGTCCAGAGCCGTCGGATGGTCGGCGTCGGTGGTGGCGCTGACCACCCCCGCCGGCTTGTTCAGCATGAAGTAGCGCTCTTCGGGGCGATGCAGGCCCTGACCGTCGAGGCAGACCGGACAGTCTTCGGTGATCTTCTCGCCAGCGTCCCGGCAGGGGAGGCCCCGGATTGTCACGCGGCCCCGGGCGATGGCCCGTTTGGCCTCTTTCCTGGACAGGGGGGTGCAGTGGGCAATGAACTGGTCCAGTCGCATGGGTGTCAGCGTTCGTTATCCACCTTGAGTCGCTGCAGCACATCCGTGCCGGGATAGCCGTCGGCGACCATTCCTGCCGACGCCTCGAACTGGCGGATGGCGGCTCGGGTGGAGGGGCCCAGAATGCCATCCGGTTTGCCCGCATCGAATCCACGGGCGCTCAACGCTTTCTGGAGCTCAATGACGGTCTGACGGGACAGGGCCGGGGCATCTTCTGGCGGTGGATTCTGCAGTTTTCCCGCGCCCGCGATACGGTCCGCGAGATAGCCGACGGCGATCGCATAGAATTCCGACTGGTTCCACCCCATGATCACCTTGAAGTTGTGGTACACCAGAAACGCGGGGCCCTGGTGTCCGGCCGGCACCAGCAGCGCTGCCTTGATGGGTTCATGGGCAAGCTTGTTGCCGAAGGCGTCGGTGATGCCCAGATCGCGCCATTGTTTGAGTGGCAGGCGCCGCCCGTCTGCGAGCGCGTAGTCGAAGCCTTCGGGCAGGAGTACTTCCCGTCCCCAGCGGTAGTCACCATCCCAGCCCATGGACTCAAGGAAGCGACCTGCCGACATCATGGCGTCGGGGAGGCTGTTCCAGAGATCTCTGCGGCCATCGCCGTCGGCATCCACGGCGTGCTTGAGGAATACCGTCGGCATGAACTGCACGTGCCCCATCGCACCTGCCCAGGATCCCTCCATCTGGTCCGCAGGTATGGCGCCCTCATCAATGATGCGAAGGGCGGCGATCAGCTGTTTGCTGAAAAATTCGCTGCGTCTTGCATCACAGGCCAGCGTGGTCAGGGAACTGGGGACGGACATTTTTCCGAAATAACTGCCAAAATTGGTTTCAAGGCCCCAGAACGCCACCAGATAGGGGCCGGGCACCCCGGTTTCCCGGGTGACTCTTGCCAGCAGATCCCGGTGTTTATCGAGCATTTCCCGGCCTTTGCTGACGCGGTCGGTATTTACCCTGCGGTTGAGGTAATCGGCAAAGGTCGTTGTGAACTCCGGCTGACGCCGGTCAAGTTCGATAACCCGGGGCAGATACTGGGCCTGCGCCATGACATCGCCGGCCGTCTTCGGACTGACGCCTTCAGAAACGGCCCGCTGTTCAAGGCGTTGCTTGCACTGGGCGAAGTCGTTACTGGTGGGGGCCGCCGCCTCGGCAGCCACGCGGCCAGAGAATGCAACGGTGATGCTCGCGAAAACCAGGGCCAGGTGAAAGATCCTTGCAGGCGGTGTGCGCACTCGATACCTCAAATCCCGTCAGGGTATAAAAATGTGTCGGTGGACATGGTAGCGCGTTTTCGCGGCGTGAAAACACTCTACAGATTGTCACAGGGTGACAAATGTTTAATCGGTGGGTTCCCCGGGATTCTGTTTGTCGTTTTTTTGTAGCGGACGGGTCCTATGGACGGGGCTTTGTTCTATAGTTGAGCGAACAATAACCGCTTGTGTGCTGTGGAAGGCTTGAAACAATGGCAATGTTGAAAGCGCTGGTTGTGGATGACGCCAGCTTCGTTCGGGATCTGGTCAAACGTACCGTGCGCCAGCGTTTTCCTGTGATCGAGACCACCGATGCCCAGAACGGGCGCCGGGCCCAGTCATTGATGTCGCGAACCACCTTTGACCTGGTGTTGTGCGACTGGGAAATGCCGGAAATGTCGGGGCTGGAGCTGCTTCAATGGATGCGGCAGCAGCCGCAGTACGCCAAGGTGCCCTTCATCATGATCACCAGTCGGGGTGACAAGGATCACGTCATCGAGGCTGTAAAGGAAGGTGTATCGGAGTATCTGGGTAAGCCTTTCAGTCCGGACGGCCTGAGCCGCAAGGTGATCAAGGTGATGGGACGTCGGCTGAAAGAGGCGATGGAAGGCAGTGGCAAGTCCATGGCCGGTCCGGCCGAGGCTTTCAAGGAATCAGCGACCCTTTTGACCCAGAAACGGGAACCGCCGGGTCAGCCTGTGTCCGCCGCGCCAGAAGCCGAATCCGGAAAAGTCGCTGGTGCACCCGCCAGCACCGGCCGGACCTCACCCCGGAACAACATGAGTCTGGCGTCCATCCGTTTCGCCGACAGTACGCTCAAGTCTGTGGTCAAGGATATCAACCTGACGGAAGTGCGGGTTATCGCAAAGCGGGATCAGGTGTTCCCGGGCATCCTGGATCAGGCGGTGGTCGATATTGAGGTTGGTGAGGATCAGATGGCCCGACTGAACGGGTATGTGCATCAGTTGCAGGCGGTGGACAAGCGGCAGGATACGGACTTTGTTGGTGTCACGATCCGCTTTGTCGATGAGGATCCGAAAAAACTCGAAGACCTGTCACGGTTTGTCGCGCGTTTCCGGGCGGGCAATCGCTAGATTTCTCACGGATTATTCTGTGCCGGCCGTCGCCTCGGGCGCCCGTTCCTCCAGCCGCTCCCGCGGGAAATGGCAGATGAATTCGCTGCCGTCTCCGATGCGGCTCCGGATCTCCAGGTTGCCATCGTGGTTCAGCAGGACATGTTTGACGATGGCCAGGCCCAGACCGGTGCCGCCCGTGTCCTTGTGGCGGCTCGGGTCCGCCCGGTAGAAACGCTCGGTCAGTCGCGGAATATGGACTGGATCGATCCCGATCCCGGTGTCCTTTACCGAGAGATGCGCCCCTTCCCGATTCGTGGTCCAGGAGACCGTGATGTGGCCGCCAGCCGGGGTGTATTTGACCGCATTGAATACCAGATTGGAGAAAGCGCTGCGGAGCTGGCTTTCGTCCCCCTTCAGGAGCCGATGATCGGTCACATTGACCGTGAATTCGTGCTGTTTCTCGCCACTGAGCGCTCTGGCATCCTGACATATCTGCTGGATCAGCTGATCCACGTCAGTGAGTGAGTCGTGCACCGTCTGTTCGCCGGTTTCAATCCGTGACAGTAGTATCAGGTCGGTGATCAGGGCTTCCATCCGGGACGACTGGGCCGCCATGGTCCGGATGGCCCGGCGCCATTTTGGCGGCAGTTCGTCGGCATGATCCACCAGGGTTTCAAGGTACCCGCTGATCACTGTCAGGGGTGTCCGCATTTCATGGGACACGTTCCCGACAAAGTCCCTGCGCATCTGTTCGAGCTGATACAGCCGCGTCACATCCTTGGCCACGATCAACCGGTCGTCGTCACCAAAGAGACTGATCTGGATCTGGAGGTGGATGTGGGGCCTGGCCGGTGAATGGATTTCCAGCGGCTCACGATAATCCCGGGAATCGAAGTAGCTCTTGAAGGCGGGGGTTCGGATCAGGTTGTGGATGTATTGGCCACGGTCGGTGTTTCGTCGGAAGCCAAGAAGGTATTCCGCGGATCCGTTCCACCATTCCATGGTGCCCCGGGCATCGGTCATGATGACGCCGTCCCGCATGGCGTTGGTGGATTCCTGGACCCGGTTGATCTGGGCCCTGAGGCGATCCTGGGTGCGGAGATGATTCTGATGCAGCTTGTGGAGATTGTTGAAAATATCCCCCCAAAACCCGATGCTCCTGGGTGCCTCGTCAGTGGCACTGGGGTGGGCCAGCCATCGAAACAGGCGGCGGGCCTGCATCAGCGTTAACCAGAGGTAGATGGTGAGCCCGACGACCAGGCCGTAGAGCGGCTCGCCAAAATACAGACCCACCAGGGTGGTACCCGCGAGCCCGCTGATGATCAACCGGAGGTAGCGTGACCAGTTGTCTTGCATCGAAAGCTGCCTTGTTGTGATGCCGGCCGGGTGCCTGGTGGCCGGAAATGCTTAAGCGGCTTTGGTGGAGAAGCGGTAACCCGCCCCCCGTACGGTCTGGATCAGGTGATCGTACTGGTCGCCCAGGGCTTTACGCAGTCGCCGGATGTGGACGTCCACCGTCCGTTCTTCCACGTAGACGTTGCCCCCCCAGACCTGGTCCAGAAGCTGGGAGCGAGTATATACCCGTTCCTGGTGTGTCATGAAGAACTGCAGCAACCGGTACTCTGTCGGCCCCATGTTGATGGCGCCCTCCTCCGTGGTGACGCGATGGCCAACGGGATCCAGGGTCAGCCCCTCCACTTCGATCGGGGAATCGACGCCCGGTGGGGTGGCCCGGCGGAGCACGGCCTTCAGGCGGGCCACGAGTTCGCGAGGGCTGAAAGGCTTGGTGATGTAGTCGTCGGCGCCCACCTCAAGGCCCTGGATCTTGTTGTCTTCCTCGACCTTGGCAGTCAGCATGATGATGGGGATGTCGGCGGTGGCTTCGTCCTTTTTCAGACGGCGGGCGAGTTCGACGCCGCTGGTGCCCGGTAGCATCCAGTCCAGCAGCACCAGATCGGGTTGCTTGTCCACAATCAGTGCGTGCGCTTCCCGGGCATCCGCTGCCTCCAGATAGTCGTAATCCGCCATTTCCAGCGCCACCGCGATCATCTCCCGGATGGGCGCTTCGTCATCGACGATCAGGACAGTTTTTCCATTCATGAGCGAGAACCTGTATCAGACCTTGGTTTGTTGCTGTCTCATTACAACGTCCAAGTATGACAAGTATATGACAGTCTCACCGAACCATAAGGTCCAGAACCAGACCCGCAAAAACCGCGAAGCCGGCCCAGTTGTTGTTCAGGAACGCCTTGAAACAGCCTGCCCGTTCCCGATTGCGCGCCAGGTACTGGTGATAGATGAAGAGGCTGGCCATCGCGGTGACTCCGAGGTAATAGAGCGTTCCGAGATCGGCGCGGACGCCGACCATCACCAGTATCAGTATCACCAGCCCCTGGAGCATGCCAATGATGGCACGGTCGGCATCGCCGAACAGGATGGCGGTGGATTTGATGCCCACTTTCAGGTCGTCATCCCGGTCCACCATCGCATAAAGCGTGTCATAGGCCACGGTCCAGAGCACATTGGCGGTGAACAGAAGCCAGGTCAGCTGGCTCAGTTCTCCGGCCTGCGCGGCCCAGGCCATGGGAATGGCCCATGAGAACGCGGCGCCGAGAAACAGCTGGGGTAGGTGGGTGTACCGTTTCATGAACGGATAGATAAAGGCCAGCACCAGACCGCCAAAGGATAGATAGAGGGTCAGGGTATTGGTAAACAGGACAACCATCAGGAACGAGGCGACGCACAGGCCCAGGAACAGCGCAACCGCCTCCCACGGCTCAATGCGCCCTGCCGTCAGTGGGCGGTCCTGGGTTCGTTTGACGTGCTTGTCCCAGTCCCGGTCGGCAAAGTCGTTGATGGCACAGCCGGCGGCACGCATGAAGAAAACGCCCAGGGTGAAGATGATCACGTTGCCAATAGACGGTTGGCCATCGGCGGCCAGCCAGAGCGCCCAGTAGGTCGGCCATAGCAGGAGCAGTGAACCGATCGGGCGATCGATGCGCAATAACCGGGCGTAGTCAGTCAGACGGCTCTGGACGTGTTCGGGCATGGCATTCAGGAACATGGTGCGCAATCCGGTGATTGAGTGTGTTGATTGGAGAGACAGCGCTGATTATAGCCAGTGGATCTGGCGGTATTAAAGCGCCGGGCGGCTCAGGGCGAGGAACGCTAACGGTAAAGGGTGGGCAGGAGGTATTCGCCCACCAGCAGCGAGTGGTTACCGTCATGGAAGGCAGATCGTCGGGCCAGCCGTGGTTGTCCCGGCGCCTTTGGCTGACAGATGCCGGTTTCCAGTGGGCCGCGTCGCCAGTGGGGGCTGCTGAACAGGTAGGCTCCCAGCGGTTTGCTGCCCAGGTTCCGAAGCACACGATTACGCCCCGAGAGACAGCTCAGGGGGATGATGGTGCGGGCGAGAACCCAGGGTTGACCATCACCGCACAGGCGAACTTCCCGGATCCAGGCCTTTTGCCGGAGAGGGATCTTCAGGCGGCGGGCTTCCTCCCGCGTGGGTTGTGCGAACCCCTCGTACCGGACCTCGACATGGAAGGTGTCATGGCATTCCCGCTGGATCGCCCGGGTGAAAGAACCTTCGACCTTCAGCCAGTACCTTGCCGGGCCATGAACGGACGGTTCAAGCAATCCGGCGGAGGCCAGCGATCGGTACCAACGGGTGGGAGGGATGCTCAAAACCGGCTCAGAGTCCCTTGACGGCATAGATTCCCGGGGCGTTGCGCCAGTATCCCTTGTAGTCCATGCCATAACCGAAGAGAAAGCGGTCTTCGACTTCCAGGCCGGTAAAATCGGCTTTCAGTCCCGGCCGCGCCTTTCGGTCGTGTTGTTTGTCGACCAGAACCGCCGTCAGTACATTGCTGGCACCGTGGGCCCGGCAATAGTCGGCGATCGCGCAGAGGGTGGTGCCTTCATCGAGAATGTCGTCGATGATCAGTACCGTGCGGTCGTTCATGTCGGCTTCCGGCTGCAGTTTCCATTCAAGGATGCCGCCGGTGGTTTCCTGCCGGTAACGGGTTGCATGCAGGTATTCGGCCTGGACGGGAAAGGCGAGCCGGGGCAGCAACTGGCCGGTCAGAATCAGTCCGCCGTTCATGACGCAGAAAAGCAGCGGGTTGCTGTCTTTCAGGCGGGCGGAAATGTCGTCAGCCAGTGTCCGTATGGCGGTCTGCACCTGCTGCTCGTTAACCAGACAGTCGGCTTCGGCCATAACCTGATTCATTTCGGCGACGATATCGTTCATAACGGTCGGGTCCTGTCTAAAACGGGCGATTATACCGAAGTGGGTGGCTCGAAGGGAGGGGCTGGGGCTATGGGGCGTATCTGTATTTGTGGCTATTGGCAGAAAACCTCCCCGACCGACGTCCATACTGGCATTGGTGAACGGCTGGGGCGCCGGTATCATGGTCGCAGCGAGTGTTGGCTGTCGAATCTGACATCCTGCAATCCGGCTGTGACACCGATGAAAAAAAACTTGCGTGCATGATTGTCTGACAATTAATATGCGCCAGACCCAACAATCAGGAGAGAGACCATGAAGAAGTGGCAGTGCGTTGTCTGCGGGCTTATCTACGACGAAGCGGAAGGTTGGCCGGAAGACGGCATCGAGCCAGGCACCAAGTGGGAAGACGTGCCCGAAGACTGGGTTTGCCCGGACTGCGGTGTGGGCAAGGAAGATTTTGAAATGATCGAGATCGGTTAATAAAGCGGAGTTAAAGGTATGTCTGAGCAAGCCCCCGTCGTGATCGTCGGTACCGGTCTGTCCGGCTACTCCCTGGTCCGGGAATTCCGGAAACAGGATAAAGAGACGCCGGTGATCATGGTGACTGCCGACGATGGCGTCAGCTATTCCAAACCCATGTTGTCCACCGGATTCACCAAGGGCAAGGACGCCGATGGTCTGGCACAGGCGTCCACCGAGTCGATGGCGGAACAGCTGGGCGTTCAGCTCAAGACATTCACCACCGTGACCGGTATTGATCACGAGGCCCACGAGCTGATTCTGGGAGACGAACGTCTGGCCTACTCGAAGCTGGTTCTGGCCTGGGGCGCGGATGTCATCCGTCTGTCCATCGAGGGTGATGGGCAAGATCATGTCTTCTCGATCAACGACCTGATGGACTATCGGGCCTTTCGCCATGCCCTTGAGGGCGGTCGCAGGGTGGCCATCATGGGAGCCGGCCTGATTGGCTGTGAGTTTGCCAACGATCTCCGCAACGGAGACTATGAGGTAGACGTTATTGCGCCTTCGGATGTGGTGATGCCCGGTTTACTGCCGGAACCGGCCGCAAACGCGGTGCAGCAGGAACTGGAAGCTCTCGGTGTTCGGTTCCATCTCGAAACGGTCGTTGACCGCATCGATCGCAACGGGGAGGGCGTTCGTCTGACGCTGGCCAATGGCGAAACCGTCGATGCCGACCTCGTGATTTCTGCCGTCGGACTGCGTCCGAGGACCGAGCTGGCCAGACAGGCCGGCCTGGATGTCGGTCTCGGGATACAGGTGAACCGGGCCCTGGAAACGTCGGTTCCGGATGTGTATGCGCTCGGTGACTGTGCCGAGGTTGATGGTCATGTCCTGTTGTATGTCCTGCCGTTGATGGCCTGTGCCCGGGCGCTGGCAAAGACCCTCAAAGGCGAGCGGACAGAGGTGCGCTATGGCACCATGCCAGTGATGATCAAGACGCCCTGCTGTCCGACGGCCGTTTGCCCGCCGCCGGCTCACGCTGACGGTGACTGGGACGTGGAGTCTGATGGCACCAGTGTTCGGGCGCTGTTCAAAAATGCATCCGGCGAGATACTGGGCTTTGCAGTAACGGGCCAGTTTGCGGTTGAAAAGCAGTCTCTGGCGAAGGAAGTGCCTCCCCTTCACGGCTAGTGTCCGGGAAGCCAGTTGCCTGCTTTTCGTTGCTAAAACGGTCCGCTTGGGGTAGAAAACCCATTCGTGAGCTAATTAGTTAACAGGAGCAGGCATGCTAGATGTCACAAAAAGGCTGGTCGAGTTACTGGACCTGTCTCCCATCGGCGATGATCACTTTCAGGGTGACAGCGAGGATCTCGGATTCCCGAACGTCTTTGGAGGCCAGGTCCTCGGTCAGGCCCTGATGGCCGCCAGCCGGACCGTGGAAGACCGGCTCTGCCACTCACTCCATGCCTATTTCCTGCGCCCGGGCAATCACAGTATGCCCATTGATTACGAAGTCCAGCGGGTCAGGGATGGCGGCAGCTTTTCAGTGCGTCGGGTGATTGCCCGCCAGGATGGCAAGGAAATTCTGACCGGATCAATGTCATTCCAGGTGGATGAGCAGGGATTTGATCACCAGTTCGCCAAGCCCGACGCACCGGAGCCAGAAGCCCTTGAATCCGAGAAGGCGTTGGGTAAAAAACTGGCGGAGCAGATGCCCGAGAAACTTCGGGACAACCTGACCCGGGAACGCCCGATCGAAATCCGGCCCGTCAATCCGATACATCCTCTGCACCCGGAAAAACGGCCGCCGCATAAGCAAAGCTGGTTCCGTGCCCAGGGCCCCCTGCCGGATGATCCGGTGCTGCATCGGTGTCTTCTGACCTACGCCTCCGATTTCCATTTCCTGAGTACCGCCATGAATCCCCACGGCGTGACTTTCATGAGCAAGAAACTGCAGGTGGCCAGTCTCGACCATGCCATCTGGTTCCATCGTGATTTCCGGATGGATGAGTGGCTGCTGTACGACAAGGACAGCCCCAGTGCG
This sequence comes from Marinobacter santoriniensis NKSG1, assembly GCF_000347775.1. Classification (GTDB taxonomy): domain Bacteria; phylum Pseudomonadota; class Gammaproteobacteria; order Pseudomonadales; family Oleiphilaceae; genus Marinobacter; species Marinobacter santoriniensis. Next base: position 23,519 of record NZ_APAT01000019.1, on the reverse strand, counting down.
TCAGGCGGTCGGGGATTCAATCGCGGCAACTTCTATAATCGTGATGGTGTCCTGGTAGCCTCAACCACCCAGGAGGCTCTGATCCGCCAGCGTTCCTAACCCAGGTTGTGGGCGCGTCCCGATTCGTGCCCACCCAACCAGTCCAGGAACTCATCAAACGGCAGCGGTGGAGTGAGCAGGTAGCCCTGAATCATGTCGCAGCCCATGCCTCTGAGCTGTTCTGCCACTTCCTCGTTTTCGACGCCCTCTGCCACCACGTCGTAGCCCAGGGAATGACACATGTCGATGGTGGTCTGCACGATGACCCGGTCTTCGCTCTGCGTGGCCAGATCCCGGATCAGGGACTGGTCAATCTTGATCTCCCCTGCGGGCAGCTGCTTGATGTAGGAGAGGGACGAGTAGCCTGAACCGAAATCGTCTATGGACACTCGTATGCCGGCGCCTCCCAGAGCGTTCAGAGCCTCCAGCGCATTGGTCGGATCGAGCATCATGGAGGTTTCGGTCACTTCGAAGGTCACCGCGCCCTGGTGGCTGTGATAACTCTGCATGAGCCGCTGGACATAGAGGGAAAAATCCGCCTCCCGCAGGTTGTTGGGCGAGATGTTGACCGACAGGTCCAGTTCCCAGCCCTGATCCAGGAGGCGGGTTCGCAGCGACAGGGCTTCCTCGAGAACCCACCGGGTGAGCGGTTTGATGAGGCCGGTCTGCTCGGCCATGAGCACGATTTCATCCGGTCGGATGCGATCCTGACGGTCGGGCCAGCGGATCAGTGCTTCCATGCCGACAATGGTGTCGTCAGCAAGTGACTGTTTGGGCTGCAGATACAGCGCCAGTTCGTTGTTTTCCAGGGCGTGACGGAGTTCGGAAACCAGCGTCAGGCGCTCGGCGCTGTAGGCGTCCCTGGAGGGTTTGTAATAGGCCATGCCGCGATCCCGCGCCCGATCCGAACCCTCGGCGATGATGGCCCGCCGGACCAGGGTGTTGGCATCGTCACCATGCTCGGGAAAGATGGCCACGCCGATCCGGGGATCGAGGGGAACCTGCATGCCCAGGTAATCGATGGGGCGCCGCAGTTGCTCCACGCAGCGCACTACGGATTTGGGAGTGGCTTCGGTGCGCGAGGCATCGGTGATCAGGGCGAAGGATTGCTGATCTAGGGAGGCCAGGTAATAAACGTGCCTTTCGGTCTGCTCGATTGGCAGGATGCCGGGCACGTCACGCATGATGGCATGATAGGCACGGGACGCCAGTTCCAGTATCCGGTCGGTATTGCGGTGCCCCAGCGTTTTGGTGACCGAAGCCAGGTTTTCGAGGTGGATCACTGCGATGCCATAGCGTCGGTCCGGCTCACGACTGATCAGGTCACTGAGTGCCATTTCGAAGCTGCCCCGGTTGGGCAGGCCGGTCAGAGGGTGGTGGAGGGCTTGCTCCATCAGGCGGTGCTCCACGGAGCGTCTGGCTTCCAGTGCCCGCAATTCGGCGGATTGTGCCAGCACCTTGTCCTGCCGTTCCCGGTAGATTCGAACTGCCAGCGCGAGCGCCAACAGGACCGCCTGCAGTGCCGACCCCATCTCGATGCCATAAACGGTTACAACGGTGTTCGGCAACAATCCATATTTGTTCATCGCCGTAATGGCGCTGCCCAGTGTCAGCGCGCCCCAGGCCAGGGTGTAATAGACAGCCTGACGGTTACCGCGAAGCCATTGCTGTGGGCCAAGGAACGTCAGTAAAAGACAGCAGGGAATGGCCAGTGCCACAACCAGTCGGATGGCCGTGTTGTAGTCGATGACGAAGGTGGCTGCAGCGGCGACCGCATTCACCGCGATCAGCCATCCGATGGCCTGCATGATGGCGGGACTGCGGGCGCGCAGTTCCAGGAAGGTGCTGGAGAACCAGAGGGTCGCGATCATGGTAAACGGAATCCCGACCAGCATGGCCTGGTTCTGGATGTCCGGGGATCCCGGCCAGAAAAGCTGGTAGGCAATGCCGTTCAGACAGGCAATGATGCTCAGGTACCCCAGCGTAGACAGCACGTATAGCAGGTAGATGGGTTCCCGCAGCGCGAAAAAGATAAACACGTTGAAAAAGATGACGGTGATCAGGATGCCGTAGTAGACCGCGTGAGCCAGATCTTCACGGAACGCGTTCTCGAAGAAGGCCTGGCTGTTCCACAGTCGCAGGGGGACCTGCATGGCTCCCTTGCTCCGGATTTCCAGCACAATCTGGTAATCGGCACCATCGCCATGCTCGAACGGAAACAGGAAGTTCCGGTACTGGATCGGGCGTTCGGAAAAGGGCAGCCGGTCACCGGAAACCATCCGGTTTACAATCTGACCATCCCTGAGCAGGAAGAACCGGATATGGTCCAGGTGGCTGTAGCCGATCTCCAGCAGGTTGAGCTGTGGATCGGCCGGAATGGGGAAACGCAGCCATACCGGATCATTGATGTAACCGAAATTCGGGCTTTGGTCGGTCAGTGTCTGCCAGCCCGGCGCCTCGAGCGCCTGTGACAGACTCAGATCGCTCTCCGGTGTCACCCTCAGAAACGCTATGTCGGGCACAAAGGGCGCCTCGGAGCCCTGGCAGGGCAGCGCCAGGACAGACATCATCAGGACGATCAGTGTTTGGAGCCAGCGCATCGGAGTCACGGATGGTTGGTTTTGTTGTCGTTTTCGGTCGAGTATGACCATTACCCCGGATTGGCTCAAGTGCCGCCTTTGTGACAGTCGTCCAGTTTACAGAGTTGTGACCCAGTCCCGCGCCCAGGGCACCGCTTCGGCCTCGGGATCAAGCACTTCCATGGCATCGATGCGCAGGGTATCGCCGACTTTGCGGGCCGCAGTTTCGTAGAGGGCTTCCTCCATCAGGTCTCCGGCACCGCAGTAGGTGTCACCGTAGGAGCTGTCGCCAAGCACGATGATCCCGAACGGCCGTCCGGGTTGTTGCGGAAGCTGATCGCGCAGGTTGGCATAGAACGGCAGAAGGTTGGGCGGGATCTCACCCTGGCCGGTGGTGGAGGTGCACACGAGCAGGGGCTCGTCGTTGTTTGTGATGTCCTCCAGCCGGGGTTGTTCCAGGACAGTCACCTGATGTCCCTCGGTCTCCAGGGCCTTCTTGATTTCCCGGGCTGTCAGCAGGGCACCGCCGTAAACAGTGCCAACAAGAATTCGGATCGCGGTCATGGTGGGTCCTGAGATGGTCGGTTAGTCGTGAAGAATCGGGCGCCTGATCATAGCGATGGCCCTTCAGCGACTCAAGTCGACGTGGTCATCCCGTCCTCGCTCTGGCGAACCCTTGGTGCTATCCGGTTGCGGCCCGCCTGTTTGGCGTTGTAGAGGTGCAGGTCTACCTGCTTGAGCAGGTCTGCCAGTGTGGCCGAGTTGGCAATCGAGCAGACGCCGGCGCTGAGTGTCACCGGCAACGTCTGGTTCCTGAAAACGAAGGACGTCGACGCGACCCGCTGGCGGAGCCGCTCGGCAAGAGTGAGCGCCTGGAGCAGTGACGTATTTGGCAACAGCAGCAGGAATTCCTCGCCTCCCCAGCGAGCCCCGGAGTCGGTTTTTCGGACCACCTCCGAAAGAACGCCTGAAAATTGTCGCAGCACCGAATCCCCCGCGTCGTGACCAAAGACGTCGTTGATTTTCTTGAACAGGTCCAGATCAATGAGCACGACGGAGAAATGGTGCCCCGAACGCTGGTAACGGGAAAATTCCTCGGCAAGACGTTGCTGCATATCACGCCGGTTGGAGAGCCCGGTGAGCTCGTCGGTCCTGGCGGCGTGCTCGTGGGTAGCCGCCAGCTCGACGAGTTCGTTTCGCGCCTTCAGTCGACCGGCTTCAAGGATGAAACAGAAAATGGACTCGAAGGCGAGGGTCGCGAAGAAGCGGATCTTGAAATCGTAGCTGTAATGGGCGCCGACGAACGGCAGTTGGGGGAATTCAAACACGATGGCGGCTACCAGACAGCACATCAGGAGGACCGCGGTGCCGGTTTTCAGATCGGTCAGGAAGAACAGCAGCGGCGGAAATACATAGAACCACAGTGGCCCGGTATTGCTCTCACCGCCAGAGGCAACGAGATACATGAACAGGAGTGCGGCGATCACAATCAGGCTGGCTTTCTGGCGTGGCTGGTTGCGGGTGAGTGAGAACTGGACGATGGTCAGGCCAACCAGAACGGCAAAGATCCAGAGTACCCAGGCATGAAGTGTGTGGCCGGCGAACCAGGCCTTGGTGCCAATGCCGGACAGGAACAGGATCGCAGCCCCGGACAGCCAGTTCAGTAACCCGGCTACCTGGGCATCCTCGCGGGCACCGGCTGCTTCGTGGCTTGCTGAAAGGGGGTCTGTCATGGGGGCCTTTTTCTGTCTTTTTGACGCCAATTCAAAACATTATCCGTCAAAAAATATGTAAAACGCTGCGACGGATCACAACTGACGTACATGACAGTTGTGTTTCATTTTGATGTCAAAAATTTTATAGTTGCGGGCAAAATTTAACCCCTACCACACGAGATTCAGTCTCTATGGCCCGTTCAACCGGATTCCTGGATACCATCCTCACGAGCCCCTCCACGGAACGATACAGGGTCGGAATCAGTCTGCTGTTTTTGCTCGGCATATGGCTGGCCGTCGGTTCTTTCAGCAATGGAATGCCCAACAGCATGCTCCTCATGGCTGCGGCGGTGATTGGCGGCTACATGGCGATCAATATTGGCGCCAACGATGTCGCCAATAACGTCGGTCCGGCGGTAGGGTCCGGTGCCCTGTCGCTGGGGGCTGCGGTCGTGATCGCGGCCGTATTTGAAGCCGGCGGGGCGCTGATTGCCGGTGGTGACGTGGTGTCTACCATCAAGGGCGACATTATCGATCCCACGGTGCTGGACAATAGTCAGGCGTTTGTCTGGCTGATGACTGCTGCGCTCCTGGCCGGTGCGCTCTGGCTGAATCTCGCCACCTGGATGGGTGCGCCGGTGTCGACCACCCATTCCATCGTGGGTGGCGTCCTGGGTGCCGGCATTGCGGCCGGAGGCTGGGGCATTGCCGACTGGTCGGTTATGGGCAAGATCGTGGCCAGCTGGGTCATTTCGCCGGTACTGGGCGGCTTGCTGGCGGCCCTGTTCCTGCTGGTTATCAAGAAGACCGTGCTCTACCGGCAGAATGTCGTGGCAGCGGCGCGGACCTTTGTGCCCTGGCTGGTGGGGATCATGGCCTGGGCCTTCGGAACCTATCTGATGATCAAGGGGGTCAAGAAGATCATCAAGGTGGATTTCCTGGAAGCGTCACTCATCGGACTGGTTGCGGCAGCCGTGGTCTTTTTCATTGTCCGCGTTCTGGTCAGCCGCCGCGCGGCAACCATGGAAAACAGTGCGAGTGGCGTGAATACCCTGTTCACCTGGCCGCTGATCTTTGCGGCTGCCTTGCTGAGTTTTGCCCACGGTGCCAACGACGTGGCCAATGCGATTGGTCCGCTGGCGGCTATCAATGACGCGTTGGCGGCGGGCGCTGTGATCACTTCGGCCGGTATTCCCCTGTGGGTCATGATGGTTGGTGCGTTGGGCATTGCCGTCGGTCTGATGCTGTTCGGGCCCCGTCTGATCAAGACGGTTGGCAGCGAAATTACCGAACTGGACAAGACCCGGGCGTTCTGTATCGCCCTGTCGGCCGCCCTGACCGTGATCCTGGCGTCGCAACTGGGGTTGCCGGTGAGTTCCACCCACATTGCCATCGGGGGCGTGTTCGGCGTCGGATTCCTCAGGGAGTATCTCAAACGTAACTACGCCACCCAGCTGCACAAGATCATGGAGCATCATGACCCGGCTGAGCAGGAGCGCCTGAAGCCCTTCCTGGATGATTTCCGCAACGCCACCGTGGAAGAGATGGAAAAGCTGCTCAAGCAGGCGAAGAAAAAGAAACAGGTTCCCCTGTCCAAGTCTGAACGGAAGCGGCTCAAGAAGATCTACCGGGAAGAGATGGTCAAACGGTCGCAACTGGTGAAAATTGCCGCGGCCTGGGTCATTACCGTCCCGGCCTCCGCATGTATGGCTGCGATCCTGTTCTTCACGCTGCGAGGCCTGTTGATCTGATCGGGCTGGTTGTCCAGGCCGGCTTTGGTCATACTATTCCCTGCGAAGGGGGCGTTCTGCCCCCGGTATTCCATGGTTCCGGGAGTAACGTATGAGTTCATCCGTTGAAAGCCGTCAGGCGAAGATGATCGACGAGCTGCGAGTCTTTATCAAGAAGGTCCTGAGCGACCCCACAATCGCCGTAAAATCGATGGAAATCGCCAGGAAACACCGGGCGGAGCCCAATGCGGACGAGGTGATTGCCCGGGAGATCAGTGCCAACACCACTATCCGTATTCCTGAGCACTGGAGCGAAGCGGACCGGATGTTTCTGGACATCATTCACGATGTCCTGGACGACGAGGAAGCGCTTTACTGAATCCGGGATTGCCCGGGGCCGTTTTAAGCGCGACCCCGGGTCACTTTATGCCTGTCTTGCGCTCGGTTCGTGCTGTTTCAGCACTGCTGCCGCCATCTGATGCAGGATAGTCATCTCGTCTGAAATCCCCTCATCTCCGGACAGCTTCCTCTGTTCCTCCAGAATTTCCGCCAGGATCTCGCGGGTTGTCAGCGGGTTGGCCAGGACCACCCGGAAGACGATGCACGGGAAACGATAGTAGTGAGCGGGCTCAAGGCGGGTTCTTGAGACAAAGGCCTTGCCTCGTTCACGCTGGATTTTCTGGATGAATTTCGTGATCCGGTTGAGGCAGGTGTTGAGCTTTTCTGCCTGCAGTTCATCCGCGACCCTCAGCGCCTGTTGTACGTCCTCCGGGCAATAACGGTAGGTCAGGATATTGAGTTCCGGTTCGGTGACCAGCTCGAAGTCCGGTGCTTCGTCGATCATCTCACCAAAGATGCGGGCCTTCTCGATGCCCTGGTCAATCAGAATCTCGTACCCTTCCCGCCCGAGGATTCTCAGGCCGGAATGGATCAGCATGGACATACCGGGGCGGGAGCCTTCCAGGGTGGTGCTTCCCAGGTCCCGGGAGCCTTTTCGGATAATGTACTGGGCATGGTGTTCAACCGCCGTGGCAAGGCTTGGGTCCTTGAAGACCACCAGGCCGGCGCCCATGGGGACGTACAGCTGCTTGTGGGCATCGAACGTCACCGAGTCGGCCTTTTCGATGCCGCGGAGCAGGTGTTTGTGGGTTCGGGAGAACAGGGTCGGTCCGCCCCAGGCCGCATCCACATGGAAATGGGCGCCAAATTCGCGGGCAATGTCCGCGACGGCATCCAGCGGATCGACGTTGCCGGTCTCGGTGGTACCCGCAACCCCGCAGATGGCCATGATCTTGATTTTCTGCTTTTGCAGTTCCAGGCACTTCTCCCGCAACGCATCGGGCTGAATGCGGTTCCGGTCGTCAGTCTCGACCGCAATCAACGCGTCCCGGCCCAGGCCAAGAACATCCGCTGCCTTGCGCAGGGAGTAGTGCCCACGGCTTGAGACGAGGATTGCAGCGCCCTCATGGCCGTAATATTTCAGCGCCCGGAACAAACCTTCCTGATGCAGTCCCCGGAAGCTGCCCTCCGCCGGGAATGCGCGGTTCCGGGCGACCCACAGGGCGGTAAGATTGGCAATGGTGCCTCCGGAACACATGACCCCGAGGGTATGTCGGGGATCGTGCATCCACTTACGGTAAAAGGAGCCATCTTCTTCGTACACCAGGCGATGGACCATGCCGAGCACCTGGCGCTCCATGGGCGTAAAGGCCTTGGAAGTTTCGGTCTTCACCAGGTTCTGGTTCAGCGCAATCATGATCTTTGACAGCGGCAGCATGAAGTAGGGCAAAGCCGATGTCATATGGCCGATAAAGGCCGGCGAGGCGGTATGGACCGAGTTGGCGACCAGTTTGTCGAGCAGGAACTGGGCCTGCTCGGAAACGAACACGGGTTTTTCGGGGATGTTGTACTCGGAGAAGTCTTTCTCGACTTCCGAGAGGTCCCGCTCGACGGCAACGATGTGTTCCTGCAGGAAGCCCGCAAGGTTTCGGGAGATGTCCTGGTCTATGCGGCTGAGGGTGGATTCCGGTGCTTCGGGCACCGTGAACACACGATACATCGCCTCAACCGAGGCCTGGGCGGACTTTTTCTTTCCGGTCATAGGCACCACGCACAATCAGTGGTCATCCGAGGGCCGGTTCCGGATGCCCAACGGACACAGCCGGAACACGATCCGGCGTCGGCAAAATTGGTTACCCGCTTCATGCAGGTTAGCTGGCATCCCTGAGGACGCGTAGTATACGGCGTCACTGGCTGTTACGCCACCGACGCCCCTGAGCAGGCATGATGTCAGAGAATTTCACGCTGCACATCAAGCACGGCGGCGTCTACTTTCTCCTCAATGGCCTTTTCGACAAGGTCGAGGCGCTGGCTGATCTGGCGAGAGGAGGTGCCGAGGGCCGCAATGGTCCAGGTGGCGCAATCCAGTGCGTCGTGATCGGCGGTTTCGGCCACGGCCAGATCCGGTTCCTTGCCCCAGACGGCTTTCAATGCGGTAAAGACCTTGCGCTTGGCTTTCAGGTCTTCACAGCCATAAAGCTGGAAATGCAGGGTCAGGACGCCCACATGCGGTGTGATCACCGGCTGTTGGGGCAAGTTGCCTTCCCTCAGGAGTTTTCGCAGGGCTTCTGACATGGTTGGTTCCGGCTTTGGTGCTGGATCCGGCGGGAACGGGTTCCCGCCGAAGGTAATGTCATTAGCCTACTACAGGCGTAGCCCGTTTGATAATGGCCGCGGGGTCGGTGCCGGAGGGCAGGTTTCCATAATTCTGACCGCCCGTGTTCTCCAGGCGGGAGGCGCAGAAGGCGTCTGCCACGGCCTTGTCGGAGTGGCGGATCAGCAGGGAGGCCTGCAGGGCCAGGGCCATCCGGTCCACCAGGTTGCGAGCCCGGTACTGGAAATCGCTGATGTCGGCGAAATCGTCCTGCAACTGCGTGAGGAACTGGTCAAAGCGACGGTCAGTACCTCTGGCTTCGGCGGTTTCCAGGAAAAAGGCATCGAGGGTCTCGGGTTCCTTCTGCAGGGCGCGGAGTGTGTCGAGACACTGGACGTTGCCGCTGCCTTCCCAGATAGCATTCACCGGCGATTCTCGGAACAGGCGGGGCATGATGCAGTCTTCCATGACACCGCTTCCGCCAATGCACTCCATGGCCTCATAGGCATGGTTGGGGGTGCGTTTACAGATCCAGTACTTGCCGATGGGGGTTGCCAGGCGCGTGAACAGACGTTCGCGCTCGTCGTCCTGGTTATCGAGAGCGCGGGCGACTCGCATGGTGTACGCGAGGGCCGCCTCACTTTCCAGGGCCAGGTCGGCCAGGACATTCTGCATCAGTGGTTGTTCGATCAGGCGATTGCCGAAGGCGCTCCGGTGGCGGCAGTGATGGGTCGCCTGAGCGACGGCCTGGCGCATACCGGCGGAGCTGCCGATCATGCAGTCGAAGCGGGTCATGGCTACCATCTCGATGATGGTGGGTACGCCACGGCCTTCCTCCCCGACCATCCAGGCCAGTGCTCCGCGCAGTTCCGCTTCACTGGAGGCGTTAGCCACGTTACCCATCTTGTTTTTCAGTCGCTGGACCTGCCAGGGGTTTTTGCTGCCATCCGGCCGCCAGCGCGGCATCAGGAAGCAGGAAAGGCCATTGGCCGTCTGGGCCAGCACGAGAAAAGCATCGCACATGGGGGCAGAGACAAACCATTTATGCCCCACCAACTCATAGGCTTCGCCCGGCCCCTCGCTCCCTATCGGATAGGCTCGGGTACTGTTGGCACGAACGTCGCTGCCGCCCTGCTTTTCGGTCATGGCCATGCCGATGGTGACCGACGTTTTTTCCGAATCGGGCAGGTTTCGGGGATCGTAGCGATTGGCGAGGATTTTCTGCTCCCAGTCCGCTGCCAGGTTTGCCTGCTTTCGAATGGACGGGATGGCAGCGAAGGTCATGGTCACCGGGCAGCAGTGGGCGGCTTCCACCTGGGAATGCATATAATAGCGGGCGGCACGGGCGACGTGGGCGCCCTGCCCGGGATGGGTCCAGGGGCTGCTGTGAAGGCCGTTTTCCATGGCGATGCGCATGAGCTCATGGTACGAAGGATGGAAATCGACCTCGTCGATGCGGTGACCAAACCGGTCGTGGGTGTTGAACACCGGTTTATTGTTGTTGGCGCGAAAGCCCAGGTCGATGGTGTCCGCGCCTCCCGCCAGTGCGCCAAAAGCCTGCAGATCGCTGGCGGCATGGGCAGCGCCTTCCCGCACGGTCGCTTCCTGAAGCGCCTGGTCCTGTTCGAACAGGTTGTAGTCCTGCAGGGCTGGCGGCTGGTTGAATACGTCGTGGGTGACCGCCAGGTAGCGGTCTTCGTGTTTCGGCGTGTCACTATCGGGTCTGAGCTGGCGCGCTGTCATGGCTATCTCCTGGAGCCGGTCAACCCCTGCACGCAAAAACGGACGATGGAGTCGACCAGCCGGTTCTTGTCCGTTTCGGTCAATGAATTCTGGCTGGCCAGTGTCGGAGACAGTGGGCCAACCAGGCTTTCTGCAATGGCGCCCACGAGACAGGTGCTGCTCTGGCGGGCGTCGTGATCCGGTATGCAGCCTTCGGCTATGCCTTCCCGGATCGCTCTCTCGAAATGTTCTGCATAGGCTCGGCGGTAAACCAGCCGTTCCTCTTCCAGCTTCGGATCCACGGGTTCGGCGATCAGCGACCAGGCCATCATGGGGCCCCTTAATGCGCGCTCGGCGAACTGCCGCAGGGCATTTTCCAGTCTCGTGGTCGCGTCACCCGGCGTGTCGAGTGCCTCGGCGACCTTATCCACTTCCTTCTGTGTTGCCGTGCGGAAAATTTCGGCGAACAGGTCTTCCCGGGATTCAAAGTGCCGGTAGATCGTTCCCGTCGCGACACCGGCAAGTCCGGCGATCCTGGTGATCCGGGCACTCCGGAAGCCGCCTTCGGCAACACACTCGTAAGTGCACTCCACGATTCGTCGACGGGCCTCAGCCTTGCGTTGTCGCATTTTCTCCGTTTCACGATAGGCCATGCCTACTCCTTATAAGCAGTGAATCATTATTCATTCTTTGTGTCAATCAAGAAGCGGTGTCTTGTAGCTCTATTAAATCTTTAAAATCAGTCTATTATGGTCTGTAACAAAAATTTACAAAAATGTCGTTGCCGGGAAATGGCGTCGTCAGGATTTCGGGATTATAAAGACGCCAAGACGAACCGGTTGATGGCGCGTTCGTCGACACAGAGTGCGCGTTGGCCACCTCAGGCGAGCGCACTTTCAGATCTGTTTTCGTTGATGGAGATGAGCCCGTGAGTGAATTCGACGAAAGCAACCTGGAGCAGTCCGGGAGCTGGGGCAGCGACAGCGAGGATACCCATTCCGTCGCCGGTCGGGCGCGGGTCAGGGCGCAGTTGCAGGCGGATATTGAGTCGTTCCTGCAACAGGGTGGCAAAATCCAGCAAGTGGACAATGCCTTCCGTGCCAATTCCCCCCGAAAGGTCGATGTGGGATTCAACAATCGCTCCTTCTGATTCGGTTCCGGGGGTACAGGGCGGCGCTTTGGCTTCGCCCTGTACCCATATTCCTTCGATAGCCTGCCCCGGATAATAGCAGGAACCTGGATTTCCGGCGGGCGGTTGGCGGCGTCTTTTGAACTCGTCGTCATGAAAATGTCATAAGTCTCCGCGAGGATTGCCTCTGCGGCAACTGCACCGGCAGGCGGTTGCCGTGTATCATGGCAGGCAGAGTGGTTTTTCGGGGTTCCCGGGCGCCATCACCAATACTTTCCCGTCATGCTATCAGGAGGCCTTCCGTGTCGAGTCTGACTCCCCGCTCATTTCCGCGTACCCGTCTGCGTCGCAACCGTGCCAGTGATTTTTCACGGCGTCTGGTGCGGGAAAACCCGTTGACCCCGGACAACCTGATTTATCCGGTATTCGTACTGGAAGGCGAGGGGCAGCGCGAGTCCGTTCCGTCCATGCCCGGCGTTGAACGCCTGAGTATCGATTTGCTGGTGGAACAGGCGGCCGAACTGGTCGATCTCGGTATTCCGGCGGTTGCCTTGTTCCCGGTGGTGCCGAAAGAAAAGAAAAACCTGTCGGGTTCCGGGGCCTGGGACTCTGATGGCCTGGCCCAGCGTGCTGTCCGGGCGCTCAAGAAAGCCCACCCTGAACTGGGCGTGATCACCGATGTGGCGCTGGATCCGTTTACCACCCACGGACAGGATGGGATCATCGACAATGACGGTTATGTACTCAATGACGTGACGGTAGAGGCCCTGGTTAACCAGGCGCTGTCCCACGCCGATGCGGGGGCCGACGTGGTGGCCCCTTCCGATATGATGGATGGCCGGATTGCGGCGATTCGCGATGCCCTGGAATCGGCTGGGTATGTGAACACTCGCATTCTGGCCTATTCTGCGAAGTATGCCTCCAGCTACTACGGCCCATTCCGGGATGCGGTCGGTTCCGCTGCCAATCTTGGCAAGGGCAACAAGTCGACCTATCAGATGGACCCGGCCAACAGCGATGAGGCTTTGCACGAAGTGGCGCTGGATCTTGCCGAAGGCGCCGACATGGTGATGATCAAGCCGGGAATGCCCTATCTGGATATCGTTCACCGTGTGAAGAAGGAATTGCAGGTACCCACCTTCGTCTATCAGGTCAGTGGTGAGTACGCGATGCACATGGCGGCCGCTGAGAACGGTTGGCTCGACGGCGACGCGGTGATGATGGAAAGCCTCATGGCGATGCGACGGGCCGGTGCCGACGGCATTCTGACCTACTTTGCGGTGCGTGCGGCCCGGCTGATGCGGGGCCGGTGAGACAGGACGGCGTGGCAGGTCAGAAAATGCAGGTCAGAGGAGCGGGATCGAGAAGCGTATGACAATGGAATCGGCAAAAACACGGGCAACGGCGGACGCGGACCAGAGCGTCCCGGCTCCGGTCGACGTACCCCCCGCTGGCGAAGAGATCAATCTTGACGCCAGCGAAAATTACTTCAACCGGGAACTGAGCCAGCTCCAGTTTAATTACCGGGTGCTGAAGCAGGCGATGGACCCCACCCATCCACTGATCAACCGACTGATTTTCTGCTGCATCTTCAGCAGCAACATGGATGAGTTTTTCGAGATCCGGGTGGCCGGTCTCCGCCAGCAGATGAAGTACGGGCGTGAAACCATTGGTGCCGACGGCATGCTTCCGGAACAGGCGCTCGCCGAAATCAGCCGGGTCGCCCACGAATACATCAACGAGCAGTATGACATTCTCAACAATGTCCTGATTCCGGAGATGGAACGGGAGAATATTCATTTCGTCCGGCGCAGGGAGTGGACGCCTGAGCAGGCCGAGTGGGTGCGCAACTATTTCGAGGAAGAAATTCTGCCGGTGGTCAGTCCTATCGGTCTGGACCCGTCCCACCCGTTCCCTAGGCTGGTGAATAAAAGCCTCAATTTCATCGTCGAGCTGGATGGCAAAGACGCCTTTGGTCGCGAGACCGGTATGGCGATCGTGCCGGCCCCCCGGTCATTGCCACGGCTTGTGAGGCTGCCGGACGAAGTGTGCGGCGACGGCGACAACCTGGTGTTTCTGTCGTCGATGATTCACGCCCACGCCGATGAACTGTTTCCGGGCATGGAAGTGAAGGGCTGCTATCAGTTCCGTTTGACGCGCAACGCCGACCTGGAGCTCGAAGACGACCTTGAGGATCTGGCCTCCGCCCTGAGGGGCGAGTTGCTGAGCCGTCGCTTCGGTGACGGTGTTCGATTGGAGGTGGCGGATAACTGCCCACAGGAAATGATGCAGTTCCTGCTGACCGAGTTCGGTCTGACCGAGCGTGACCTGTATCAGGTCCACGGGCCGGTCAACCTGACCCGGCTGATGGCCGTCAGCGGCCTGGTGGATCGGCCGGATCTGACCTATTCGGGATTTTCGCCCTCGATTCCGAAACAGATTCGCAGCCGGGATTCGATGTTTGATGCCATTCGCAAGCGCCCGATCCTGCTGCTGCACCCCTATGAGAACTTCAGCCCCGTTGTCGACCTGCTGCGCCAGGCCGCCAAGGATCCGCACGTTCTGGCCATTCGTCAGACCCTCTACCGCACCGGTGCCGAATCGGAAATCGTGGAGGCGCTGGCCGATGCGGCGCGTCGTGGCAAGGAAGTGACGGCCGTTATCGAGCTTCGGGCCCGATTCAGTGAGGCGGAGAACCTGGAGCTGGCCAGTCGCCTCCAGGAGGCCGGTGTGATCGTGGTGTACGGGGTGGTTGGTTACAAGACCCACGCCAAAATGATTCTGATCGTCCGTCGTGAAGAAGGTCGTCTTCGTCGCTATGTGCACCTTGGGACCGGTAACTACCATGCCGGTAATGCCCGACTCTATACCGACTACAGTTTCATGACCTGCGACGAGTCGATTGGTGACGACGTCAATAAACTGTTCCAGCAGTTGACCGGCATGGGCAAGGCGCTGAAGATCAAGAAGCTGTTTCACGCACCATTCACGCTCCATACGCGTCTGCTCGCCCTGATTGAGCGGGAGGCGGAGTTTGGCGAAAACGGCCGCATCATTCTGAAGTTCAATGCCCTGACGGAAACCCAGTTGATCAAGGCGCTGTACCGGGCCTCGCAGGCTGGCGTGCAGATCGATCTGATCATCCGGGGAATCTGCTGTCTTCGCCCCCAGGTGCCGGGGTTGTCGGATAACATCCGGGTCCGGTCGATCATTGGTCGTTTCCTGGAGCACACGCGGGTGTATTATTTTGGCAACAACGGTAAAACGGAGGTGTACTGTTCCAGCGCTGATGGTATGGAACGCAACCTGCTGAGCCGCGTGGAGACCGCGTTTCCCATTGAGGATCCGTCCCTGGTAGCGCGCGTGAAAGAAGATCTCGATACCTATCTGGCCGACAATTGTCAGTCGTGGGTCTTGCAGTCGGATGGCAGCTATCTGCAGAATCAGCCAGCGGAAGGCGAGGAACGACTCGCGTCCCAGCTGGTCCTGCTGGATCGCCTTACCGGAAAACCCTGATCGATAACGGAGGCGCCCTTGAAGCGCAAATGGATTATTGCCGGCGCCGTTGTGCTGGTTGTCGCCGGTGCCCTGCCCTGGGGGGTGGGATACCTGACGGAATACCAGTGGCAGCAGGCCACAACCGAAGTGAACGATGCCCAGCCGTTCATGCACATGGAAACCAGCGACTACCGACGGGGGATACTCGGCTCTGATATCCAGGTGGCCGTCGTGATCGCCAATCCGGAAACCGGTGACACCCACCGCTACCGGTTGCACGCCGACGTCGATCACGGGGTTACCGGCAGCCTGATTCACCTTCGTCCCGTCGACGGCTGGTCGCCGAAAGACGCCAACTGGTTCGCCGGAAAAGAACCGAAACTGACGCTCGAAACCCGCGTCTGGGGGACGGCGACCCTGACATTTGATGTGCCCGCCACCCGTATTCGTAATCCGGAATCCGGCGAGAGCGTCACCCTGAGCCCAGGTTCGGCGAAGCTCGAGTTCAGTGATCAGGGGCAGGAGGTACATGCGTTCGCCCAGGTTTCGGATGTGACCCTGAAAAGCGCAGATGCTGAACTCCGCTTTTCAGGGGTGCACCTGCAACAAATCATGGAGCACCTGTCCGGAGAGGTATGGACCGGTAATGGCGAATTGAACCTGGCGTCGATGAGCCTGAGACCGAAGAATGGCGCGTCTGTCTCGCTGAAAGGGCTCCGGATCGCCAGTTCCAGCGAGTCCCGGGATGACGGTGCCCGTCTGGATTCACAAATGGACGTCAATCTGCAGTCGGTCTCCTCGGAGGCAGGCACCTATGGTCCTCACCGACTGGTCGTGGCGCTGAAGGATCTGGATGTGGCGAGCTGGGATGTCTTTACCTCCGGCCTGTCCAACCTGCAGGAAGTCAGTCAGTCAGACGCTGGGGTGCCGGACATGGAACAACAGATGGCGGCCATTCAGCAGATGAACGACGCGCTGAGAAACCTGGCGGCTGCCGGTTTCGAGTTTGCGATCCCGAAACTGAGCATTGCCACGCCCGAGGGCGAAGTAAAAGGGCATTTGAGTGTGCGTCATCCGGAACTGTCCGGCGATGACAGGTCCGGCATGTTGCTGGTGATGCAGCGTCTGACCGGGAACCTGCATTTCGGACTGCCGCTTTCACTTGTCGAGAACTATCCTGAAATCCGGATGCAGGCCGCGCCCCTGATCAAGCAGGGACTGTTGGTGGAAAAGGGCGAGAGACTGGTGATGGACGCCACGCTGAACGATATGGTGGTGAAAGTGAACAAGGATGTTGAGGTGCCCCTGCCGCCGGTTCTCTGACGGCGCCATGTTCCATAAAAAAAGCCCCGAACGGGGCTTTTTTTTATGGTTGGGCGGCTCGTTACAGGCCCGTCAGGCGATGATATTTTTCCATCAGCTGATCTTTCGATTCGGCATGTTCCGGATCCAGTGGGATACAGTCCACCGGACACACCTGCTGACATTGCGGCTCGTCGTAATGGCCGACACACTCGGTGCACTTGTTCGGATCAATCACGTAGATCTCATCGCCCGGAGAAATTGCCTCGTTGGGGCATTCCGGTTCACAGACGTCGCAGTTAATGCATTCGTCGGTAATCATCAGGGCCATCTGCGTTTCCTCAGGCTCAGTTGAACTTCTGTTTCAGGGCGGCCTCGACAGCCGGGTCGACAAACTCGGATACATCCCCGCCCAGGGATGCGATTTCCCGGATCAGGGTGGAGGAAATATACGACAGGTGATTGGCGGGTGTCAGGAACACGCTCTCCACCTCCGGTGCGAGTCGCCGGTTCATGTCCGCCAACTGGAATTCGTACTCGAAGTCGGAGACGGCGCGCAGCCCCCGGAGGATGACAGTGGCGCCCTGTTCCCTGACAAAATCCGCCAGGAGGTTGCTGAAGCCCGTGACGGTGACATTCGACAGGTGGGCGGTGGCCTTGCGGACCAGATCACAGCGTTCCTCAAGGTTGAGGAGTGGCTGTTTCTTCGGATTGTAGGCGACGGCAACAACGATTTCGTCGAACATTCGGCCGGCCCGTTCGATAAGATCGGTGTGGCCGTTGGTGATGGGATCAAAGGTGCCCGGGTAGATGACTTTGGACATGCACAGCTCCTTTATTCGCTGGCTGCAATCATATCAGCATTCCCGGGGGTTCTGTAGTTGCAGCGAAGCCGTCCCTGGCTTCGGAAATGGCGCTTTAACCGGCCAGTTTCGTCGCCAGCCGGGTACTGTTGCGCGCCGCCAGTGTGTAGACGGACAGCTGAGGGTTTGCGCCGATGCTGGTCGGGAAAATCGACGCATCGTGCACGCTCAGGTTGCGGACCTGGTGATGTTCCCCAAAACCATTGACGACAGATTCTTCCGGTCTGGCCCCCATGCCGCAGCCGCCCATCTGGTGCGCGGTGAACAGACGAACCCGGTGGAGTTCCATCGGCAGGCGATCGATCGCTGCCCGGGCCTCGGCCAGACTGGTGTACCACCCGGCGTCCATGTGGACCGGACGTACCCGTTTGGCGCCTGCGGCAAACTGCACCTCTGCCATGGTGTGATAGGCCCGGCGCAGGCCGTCCCAGAGATAATCGGTCACCGGATAGTCGAGTACCGGACTGCCGTCGTCACGCAGGCTGATGCTGCCGCCCGGGCTATCCGGATGGAAGCCGTCACGAAGCAGGGCGATGACCGAGTTCATCCAGGGCAGTCTGGCCATGTTGTCGGCCTGGGCCTGGCCGTGGCCGGGAATGACCCCGCTGGACATGGCCGGGTGGAGAGGAGGGACCTCCAGTTTGTAGCCGGCCGGACCGCTCACGCCCTTCAGGAAATTGAAGTGGTCGGAATACACCGATTGGGGGGCTCCGTAGAAAGGGTCGACCTTGTTGGGCATGTCGGCAACCGACGCGTTCACCGGATGGATAAAGGATCGTTTGCCGAGCCGGCCATAGGGGTCCGGTATGTCTGAGCGCAACAACAGTCCGGGGGTACCGATGGCACTGGCTGCGGCCACAAAGTGTCGGGCCTTCAGGGTGACGGTGATGCCGGACGGGGTGACGCCGTCGGCACCCATGGCGCTGGCTTCGAGGCGATCGATCCGATCCTGGTCCATGACCAGACGGTCTGCCCGGAGCCCGTGGAACAGGCGGGCCTCGTGGTTCAGGGCGCCGGGAACCGTGGTCAGCAAGGCGCCCTGCTTGGCATTGGTCGGGCAACCAACGCCGCAATAGCCCAGATTCCAGCACCCCTTGACGTTCCGGGGGATGATGTCCCAGGTGTAACCCAGAGAGCTGCACCCCTGTCTCAGAATGTCGTTGTTGACGTTCGGATCCATGTCCCAGGGCGACATGTTGTGTCGTTCTTCACGACCTTCGAACCATGGCGCCATGGCGGTGGGCGTCAGCGCCTCGAGGCCGAACTGTTCGGCCCAGTAGTTCAGGGTTTCGTCCGGTGTCCGGAAGCTGCTGGTCCAGTTGACGGTTGTCGAGCCTCCGACACATCGCCCCTGCAGGATGGCGATGGCCCCATCCCGGGTGACCCGGCTCATGCCCTCCTGATACAGGTTGGCGTACGAGGTGAGCTCGTCCATCTTGAAATCTTTCTGGTAATACAGCCGGCCTTCCTCCACCAGGATGACGGAGAGGCCTGCCCGGGCCAGGATCTCAGCCGTGGTGCCGCCACCGGCACCGGTGCCGATCACCACCACATCTGCTTCCACTGTCTGGTTTGCTGTCAGGGTTGCACCGTCGGTGACGTTCCAGCCGGACGCAAGGCCCTGTCCAATGACATCGTTTGACTGCATGTTTCACTCCGTTGGTCTGCTGGAAATCAGGCGTTGTGGAATTGGGGCAGGGCGTCGACCGCATACTGAGGCGGGCCGGGATAACCGGACAGATGCCAGAAATCCTGATAGCCGTAAAAGGCGACGTTGCTGATCTTGGTCAGTGCAATATAACCCTTGTTGAACAGTCCGATGCTGCTGGTGCGCCAGCGCTCGAGAAAGGCGTCTGCCTCGGAGGTCGTCACATTGGGCCAGCTGGACCAGACCCGGGCAACCGTGACCCGCGTCAGGCCAAAATTGAGCAGGTCAAACAGTTGTCGGAGTTCTGCCTGGTTGGCAGGCCCGAACTGGTGAATGCCGGAATCGATACGCTCGATGGTGCCGGCGATTGCCTGTCGGCGTGCCTCGGGCTGCTCTGGCAGGCCGGGACCGACAATGGCCGGCAGCAAGGCTTCGAACAGTTGGATATCATCGTTGGTCAGAAAGCGGAAGTTGTAACTGGCGTCCATCCGGGTGCCGACAGCCGTGATCCGACCGGCGGGTGCGGAGGCACATCCGGAGAGGCCGGCAGTCACGCTGACGGTGCCAAGGAACAGGGCGCCACCAAGTCCGGTTTTCAGAAAACGCCGGCGATCCAGTCCGATCCCGGTTTCTTCAGTGTCAGGGGCGTGGTTCTGTTGGTTCATGTTGGCGTGTCTTTTGTTGTTGTCGTGGAGGTTGCCGCAGGACCGGTCTTCGCACCGATCCTGCGGGGACAGCTCAGCGGATAAACAGCTTGTACACCAATTTATGCGCTGCGGTTCCGTGAGGCGCGTACACAAACTTGCCGCTGTTAAATTTCTGCTTGGTGAAGATCGCCCGGTGATGGGAGAGGGTCAGGAACCCTTCCTTGCCGTGATAATGGCCCATGCCCGAATCGCCGATACCGCCAAACGGCAGGTCATCCTGGGCGACATGCATCAGGGCGTCGTTAATACACATGCCCCCGGAGAGCGTGTTCTCAACGACCTGACGTTGGTGGTCCCGGTCGTAGCCAAAGAAATAGAGGGCCAGCGGCCGGGGACGATCATTGATGTAGTGGATCGCCTCCTCCAGTGCGCCGTAGGCCACAACCGGAAGTATCGGGCCAAAGATTTCATCCTGCATGACTTTCATGTCCGGCGTGGTCTTGAGCACCAGCGTCAGGGGAATCTTGCGGGTACCGTCTTTCAGGTCCTCGCGCGCGGGATTGATTTCGATGACCTCGGCGCCCTTCGCCCGGGCATCCTCAAGATAGCTCTGCAGACGGTCGTATTGCCGTTCGTTGATGATGGCGGTGTAGTCGTCGTTATCGCGCAGGGTCGGGTACATCTCGGCGAAGCGGCTGCGGAACTCGTCCACAAACGCCTGAACCCGATCGGACGGACACAGGACATAATCCGGTGCGACGCAGGTCTGTCCGGCGTTGAAGGCCTTGCCAAAGGCGATGCGTTGGGCGGCGTCTTCCATGGGCACATCCGGTGACACGATGGCCGGCGACTTGCCGCCCAGTTCCAGGGTCACCGGTGTGAGGTTTTCCGCTGCCGCCCGCATGACCATCTTGCCGACGGAGGTTGAGCCGGTGAACAGCAGGTGGTCAAACGGACGGGACGAAAAATCGGCCGCCACATCGGCTTCGCCGTTGATCACACAGACCAGATCTTCCGGGAAGGTGGCCTCGATGATCTCCTTGAACAGCGCCGAGGTATGGGGCGTGTACTCGGACATCTTGACCATGGTCCGGTTGCCGGCTGCCAGCGAAGCCACCAGTGGCCCGACGGCCAGATAAAGCGGGTAGTTCCAGGGGACAATAACACCAACCACACCCTTTGGTTGATAGTGCACATGGTTGCTGGCTGGCTGGAACAGAACCGAGACATGCCGCCGGGAGGGTTTCATCCAGCCGGCGAGATTCTTCAGGGTGTAGTTGATGCCCTGAATGGAAGGCATCACTTCGGCGATCAGGGACTCGTCCCTGGAACGGCAGCTGAAATCCCGGTCGATGGCCTCCAGGAGTCGATCCTGGTTGGTCAGCAGTGCGCGTTTGAGGCGCTTGAGATTTTCCTGGCGCTCCGCCAGCGAAGGCATGGTATTGCTGCGAAACGCCTTTTTCTGTTCTTCGAAGACACGGTGTGTATGCTGAATGTGCTTCTTGCTTTCAGTCAGCTGGACAACGGTGGCAGCCATGACGCTCTCCTCAGTGCAACCGGTTCAGTGGCCGGGTGCGTCTTGTTGTGGTGTGGCCAAAAAGTAGCCAATTTGCATCAGGGTCTATTATTAGAGTATATACTCTAGTGAGTCAAGCAAGGCCCGATGGCCTATCGGGCCAGTCACAGCGCGATCACCAAAAAGTATCGACACCCCTATGAAAACAAGAGACAAAATCCTTTTGGCCAGCCTCGAACTGTTCAATGAACGAGGCGAGCGGAACGTCACGACAAACCACATTGCGGCCCATCTGGCGATATCCCCCGGAAACCTCTATTACCATTTCCGGAACAAGTCGGACATCATCTACGAGATCTTTCTCGAATACGAAAAGCTGGTGGATTTTTACCTGGATATCCCGGAAGACCGATCACTGACGCTCGAGGACCTCACGTTTTATCTGGAATCCGTGTTCGATGGCCTCTGGAGTTACCGGTTTTTTCACCGGGACCTCGAGTATCTGCTCGACAGTGACAACCGGTTGCGACGGGATTATCGGGACTTCACGAATCGGTGTCTGGGATCGATCCGGCTGATTTTCGAAAAGATGGCGGAGGCGGGCATCATCGAACCCCAGCCGGTGGATCTGCGGACCGCGATGTCACTCAATGTCTGGCTGGTGATCACTAACTGGATGGCGTTCCTGAAAACCGCCCACGCGGCCGAAGATTCCAACAACCTGACTCTGACGGAGCTGAAGCAGGGCATCTATCAGGTGCTGACGCTCGAGATCCCCTACCTGACACCGGCGTATCGGGAACAGGTGATGGCGCTGAGGGAGCAATATCGGCCTTCGTTACCGGCGTGAGCGGCTGGTCACCGGGGTGTGATTAAAAAATAGACAGTTTTCGGAACTTTTTGCCGGATTGTCCGTCAAAACTGGCGACGTTGGGAAAATCGGACATTCCTTGCGTCTCCTGAGTGAGTTCTCAGGTTTTAGCACGTCGCAAACCCTGACGTTTTACCGGTCTGTCTTCTGGCAGACCGGTTTTTTCGTTTATGGGGCCGTAAGCCAGTCGTTCAGTGCCTCCCGGCATTCATCAACCCCCCGTTTGGAGGTGGCTGAAAACATGATCAGGTGTTCCAGACACTGGAAGTCCTGCAGCTTTTTCGCGATGCCCAGCATGGCGGTCTTGGCCTGGCCGAACTTCAGCTTGTCCGCCTTGGTGGCCAGTATCATGAGCGGCAGGCGATTGTGTTCGCACCATTCAACCATCATCTGGTCGAAATCCGTCAACGGATGCCGGATGTCCATCACCAGTACCAACCCACGCAGGCAGCGCCGATCATTGAGGTAATGCCCCAGGTGCTGTTGC
This sequence comes from Marinobacter santoriniensis NKSG1, assembly GCF_000347775.1. Classification (GTDB taxonomy): domain Bacteria; phylum Pseudomonadota; class Gammaproteobacteria; order Pseudomonadales; family Oleiphilaceae; genus Marinobacter; species Marinobacter santoriniensis. The sequence continues at coordinate 1,120 of NZ_APAT01000019.1, read as the reverse complement.
CAGTCGTCTTTCATGTCCCGGGAGACTTTTGCGTAGCCGTAGCCGGGCAGATCGACGAGCCGGCAGTCTTCCCGGTTCAGCGAAAAAAAGTTGATAAGCCGGGTGCGCCCGGGTGTTTTGGAGGTACGTGCGAGTTTGCCATTGGCGGTGATTGCGTTCAGGGCGCTGGATTTCCCCGCATTCGAGCGTCCGGCGAAGGCGATTTCCGCGCCGGAATCCGGCGGGCACTCGTTCAGCCTGGAAGCGCTGATCAGAAAACGGGCGCTGTTAAAAGAGACGGATTTTTGAGTCAGATCAGGGTCCACTACGGTTGGCTTCCCTTTGGATTTCAGTTACCGATGATTAATGTATAATGCTACACCAAATCTGGGTGGTGCGCTTGGCGCGACCGCTATCAGCCTCGGTTTTGAGCCTGCCTGTCAGTGCCTGCCGGCTGCATGTTAAGAATACTTTCAAGATGAGAGAAGTGGAGCGAGCATGAAAAAACTGATCGCAGGAGTGGTTCTTGGTGTCAGCCTCACGTCGCTGGCGTATGGCGCCGGAGATCCTCAGGCAGGTGAACAGAAAGCAGCAGTATGTGCCGGGTGCCATGGCCAGGGTGGCCAGAAGCCGGTTATGGGATCATACCCGAAATTGTCCGGGCTGGGAGAAAAGTACCTGTTCAACCAGCTGCAGGCCATCAAGTCCGGCAAGCGTGCCGTGCCTCAGATGGCTGGAATTCTGGACAACATGTCCACGCAGGACCTGCAGAATCTGGCGGCCTACATGGACAATCAGGAAATGATCGTCAATCAGGCCGACCCGGCGCTGATTGCACAGGGTGAGGCCCTTTACCGCGGCGGTAATCTGGCGTCTGGTGTTCCGGCCTGTGCGGGCTGTCATAACCCCCAGGGGCTTGGCAACAAGCCGGGCGGTTTCCCCCGTCTGGGTGGCCAGAATGCGGAATACGTCATGACCCAGTTGAAAGCCTATCGCAGTGGTTCACGTGCGACCGATTCCAACTCTGCGATCATGATGGACGTTGCCGCGAAGTTGACCGATGCAGAAATCGAAGCGGTAGCCAATTACGTGTCCGGGCTCCACTGAGGCCGGTCGCTGTTGTTGAAAAACCCCGCGATGC
>NZ_APAT01000018.1 GCF_000347775.1 Marinobacter santoriniensis NKSG1 | reverse complement strand
GGCTGCTTACCATCACGTAATGTGGCATCGGCCGCTGCGGCGTGGAACTTTTGGCGGTGTGTGGGTCATAATCCCTTTCAAACCAATTCGGGAAAACGGAGTTGTTTCATGTTCAGAACCTTTGGAGTGGCCGCCTTCCTGGCACTGGCGGTGATGGTGACCGGTACAGCCAGTGCTGAAACCCAGTGGCAAGAGGGTGTTCATTATAAAAAGCTGGAGACCCCTGTGCCCACGGAGAGCGAAAAAGGCATCGAGGTGGCTGAGGTGTTCTGGTACGGCTGCCCGCATTGTTACCACTTCAAGCCCCTGGCCGAGGCCTGGGAGAAGAATGCCCCGGATTATGTCAACTTTGTCCGCATCCCGGCTGCACTGGGTAAATCCTGGGAGCCGCATGCCCGGGCGTTCTATGCCCTGGAGGCCATGGGACAGCGGAAGAAGGTTCACGATGCGCTCTTTGAAGCACTGGCGGGCGAGCACAAGCGGCTGAACGACGGAAAATCTCTGGCGGCCTTCCTGGCCACGAAAGGGATTGATCCTGACGAATTTCTGAAGAATTACAATAGCTTCGGTGTGAACGCGAAGCTTCAGCAGGCCCAGGCGAAAGTGCGGGGCGCGCGCGTGACCGGCACACCGACTATGCTGGTAAATGGGAAGTACACTGTCACGGCCACGATGGCCGGCAGCTTCGAAAACATGCTCAAGGTAGTGGACTTCCTGGTCGCAAAAGAGCACGCGCAAAGCCAGTAGCCGGTGGCTTGCTGGCTGGTCCATATCGGTCATACCCGGGGTATCGGGCAGGGTAATACTGCCGCATCATGTACAAACGTATTCGGAAACAGTTCAACGAGTTGATCCGGTCGGAGCAGGTCCCGAGGGGGCGCTGCTCCGGGCTTGAGCACGTTCCCGAGTTCGAGCCCCACCGTCACATCCGTCTGCTGACCTTTAATATCCAGGTCGGTATCAATACCTCCTCTTACCGGCATTACCTGACCCGAAGCTGGCAGCACGTGTTGCCACACCGCAATCGCATTGAAAACCTGGATCGCATTGCTCGCCTGATCAGCAGTTACGATGTGGTGGCGCTGCAGGAATGCGACGGAGGCAGCCTGCGAAGCGGCTATATCAACCAGGTTCAGTATCTCGCCGAAGCCGCCGGCATCCCCTATTGGTATCAGCAGCTCAACCGCAATCTCGGTCAGTTTGCACAGCATTCCAACGGCCTGCTCAGCCGGTTCCGCCCCCTTGATGTGACGGAGCACCGGCTACCCGGACTGATCCCCGGGCGCGGAGCGATCATTGCCCGTTATGGCGCTGAAGACGACCCCCTGGTTCTGGTTCTGATGCACCTGTCGTTGAGCAAAGCGGCGCAGCAGCGTCAGCTGGGGTACATTCGCGAGCAGATTGCCGATTATGAGCATGTCGTGCTGATGGGGGACATGAATAACCATGCGGAAGAGCTGCTCTCCAATACTCCGCTGAAAGAGACGGATCTTGTGCCCTTGCCGGCGACTGCCCACAGTTTTCCGAGCTGGCGGCCGGAGAAGGCGCTGGACCATATTCTGGTCAGTCCCAGCCTGGAGATTCGTCGATCCGAAGTGGTGAGTTATCCGGTGTCAGACCATCTTCCCATCGCCATGGATGTGGCCTTGCCCAAGGGCTACCTGGAAAAGTTCTGAACACGGCATTTTCCCCAGGCATAAAAAAACCCGGCAGATGCCGGGTTTTTCGAAAGCCTGATCAGGATTACTTGATCTTGGCTTCCTTGTACTCAACGTGCTTGCGCACAACCGGATCGTACTTTTTGATCGCGATTTTTTCCGGAGTGTTACGCTTGTTCTTTTTGGTCGTGTAGAAGTGACCAGTGCCTGCTGATGAAACCAGCTTGATTTTCTCGCGCATGATGCGGCTCCTTATACTTTCTCGCCGCGGGCACGAAGATCGGCCAGCACAGCGTCAATGCCTTTTTTGTCGATGATGCGCATGCCCTTGGTGGATACGCGCAGCTTCACGAAACGCTTCTCGGACTCAACCCAGAAACGGTGGTTCTGCAGATTCGGCAGAAAACGGCGACGAGTGTGGTTCATCGCGTGGGAAACGTTGTTACCGGATACCGGACGCTTACCGGTAACCTGACAAACTCTGGACATACTTGCCTCCGACCTGAGCAGTGGTCTCAATCAATACGAATTCGTTGTTTATGCGTCTCTGGTTGCCGGGGAGCCTGCTTGCTCCCGGTTCGCGCCTTGAAAACGGAACGCTGCCTGCCAGACGCCGCCAGAAAGGGACGCTTTTATACCAGAACTGGCCCCCCAACGCAAAAAATTGTTGGGAAATTGGCCAGCTTTTCAGCGTCCCGAAGGTTTTACCTACATCAATCCTCGTTCAGCGAGGGATATTACCTCACCATGCCCGACAACCATATGGTCAAGAACCCTGATATCGACGAGTCCCAGTGCGTCCTTCAGTCGACGGGTCAGGGAAATGTCGGCCTGGCTGGGTTCTGCGACACCCGAGGGATGGTTATGGGCGAAGATGACCGCCGCGGCATTGTCCTCAAGCGCCTGACGGACCACTTCCCTGGGATAGACCGCGGCGCCGTCTATGGTTCCCCGGAAAAGTTCACGGTACTGGATCACTCTGTGCCGGTTGTCCAGAAACAGGCCCGCGAAGACTTCATGAGGATAGGTGCCGAGACGGCTGGTCAGGAACCGTCGGGTGTCAGCGGGGGAGCGGAGTGGATCTCCCTGTCGCAGGGGCTCGTCCATGACCCGGCGGGCCATTTCCATGGCTGCCTGGACCTGGGCGTACTTGGCAGCGCCCAGTCCTTTGACCTCGCAGAACTGACGGCGGGACGCGCTCAGTAGCGTCCGCAGACCACCGAATTGCTGAATTAGACTGCGTGCCAGCGCCATGACCGGAGTGCCCGGTGTGCCGGTTCGCAGGAAGATGGCCAGAAGCTCGGCATCGGAGAGGATTTCGGGGCCGTGCTGAAGCAGGCGTTCCCGCGGGCGTTCGTCCGCAGGCCAGGGATCGAGTGTCATGAAACGCATTCCTTGCAGGTGTCAGGGTGACCTCCGGCGCATCCGGCACCGGAACCCGTTCTCGGGGTTACAAAGGTTACTTTAAAAAGTAACATTCAGTAAACGTTGAGGGGGTTCCGCCGGCTGCCCTGTCTGGTCGGGCGTGCTATCTTATACCCCTTTCTTTTTAAGGAATTACGGAACCGGTATGGGTGCCAGGCGAATTCTCGTGGGAGTAACCGGCGGCATAGCCGCCTATAAAAGTGCAGAGCTGGTCCGCCACCTGAAAAAGGCGGGGTGTGAGGTCCGGGTGGTCATGACCCGGGGTGCCGAAGCATTCGTAACGCCCCTCACCTTTCAGGCATTGAGTGGGGAGCCGGTGCGCACGTCGCTTCTGGATCCCGAAGCTGAAGCCGGTATGGGGCACATCGAACTGGCCAAATGGGCCGAGCAGATACTGGTGGCCCCGGCTTCTGCGGATTTCATGGCCCGGCTCGCCAATGGTCTTGCAGACGACCTGCTGACGACCGTTTGCTGTGCGACGGAGGCGCCGATCGCGATTGCCCCGGCGATGAATCAGGCCATGTGGCGCAATCATCGAACGCAGCGCAACCTGTCCCTGCTGTTGTCTGATCCCCAGATCCGCGTCTGGGGGCCGGACCTGGGCGATCAGGCCTGTGGCGATACCGGGCCCGGCCGGATGCTCGAACCGGAGGCGCTGGCAGCGCGGATCCTGGATCCTCAGGATGGTCCGCTTCGCGGCAAGCGCGTCGTGATTACCGCTGGCCCCACGCGGGAGCCGATCGACCCGGTGCGATACATCAGCAATCACAGCTCCGGCAAGATGGGCTATGCGCTGGCTGCGGCTGCCCGGGATGCCGGGGCTGATGTGGTGTTGGTCAGTGGTCCTGTGTCGATACCCGTACCCGCCGGCGTAGAACTCCGGTCGGTCGTTACCGCCGACGACATGCTGCGCGAATCGATGGCCGCAGTCGATGACGGAAGCGATGTGTTTATCGCCACAGCGGCGGTGGCGGACTATCGTCCCGAAACCTGCGCCGGCGACAAGATCAAGAAAACCCGAGAGGCTCTCTCCCTTGATCTGGTCAAGAATCCGGACACGCTTGCCACGGTTGCCGCTCGACCGGATGCTCCGTTTACCGTCGGCTTCGCGGCAGAAACCAACGATGTCGCCCGGTATGCGCTCGACAAGATGGTCCGGAAGAAGCTCGACATGATCGTGGCCAACGACGTGTCCACGCCCGGCATGGGGTTCAACAGCGACAATAACGCAGTCACGGTGTTCTGGCCCGATGGCCGGGAGCATATCGGCCCGGACACCAAGCAGAACATTGCCACCCGTCTGGTGGCGCTGATCAGTCACCACCTGGAAACCGATTCATGAGCAAGAAAAATTTGCAGGTCCGGATTCTCGATGACCGGATTGGAACAACCATTCCTTTTCCTGAATACGCCACTGAAGGCTCCGCCGGTCTGGACCTGCGTGCCTGTCTCAGTGAGCCCCTGGTGCTGGAACCGGGTCAGACATCACTGATTCCAACGGGGCTTTCGATCCATATCGGCGATCCCTCGCTGGCGGCAATGATTCTCCCGCGCAGCGGATTGGGCCACAAGCATGGCATCGTACTGGGCAATCTTGTGGGGCTCATCGACTCGGATTACCAGGGCGAACTGATGGTGTCCTGCTGGAACCGAGGCAACGCCACGTTTTCAGTGGATGTGGGAGAGCGTATCGCCCAGTTGATTCTGGTGCCGGTTGTTCAGGCCGAGTTCGAGGTCGTGGAGCAGTTTGACAGCAGCAGCCGGGGTGAGGGCGGCTTCGGCTCGACGGGTACCCGTTAACGGGTACGGTCGGGAGGCGCGCAAGGGCTTGTTGCGCCGTCTATACTTGGCGGATAACCGCTTGTCCAGAACCAAAAAAATAGAATCGCAGGATGGACTATGAAGCTGGGTAGAAAGAAGTCTTCCGAGGATGTATCGGACGCAGCGCCGGTCAGCAAGAAATCCGCTGGCAAAACCCGTGAAAAGACCGGCGGCCCGAAACGGCGCGGATTGGGAACCGTCGCAATCAGTCAGGCACTGGTGGTCCTCATTGCCGGTATTGTGGCCGTGGCTCTGGCCCATTTCCTGGTGGTGGAGCCCGCCGGTGGCGATCGTCTGGAATCTCAGAAAAATCAGGAAGTTGCTGCCGCTGCGCAGCGCTTCGACCAGTATCTCAGTCTGATGGCTCGTAGCGTTGACGGTCTGGCCTCCCAGGCATACGTGGCAGAGGCCATCGCTAACCGTGTGCCCCTGGAATCGGTACAGCAGGAGTTGGCAAACGCCTTGCCCGGGGTTGCCGCTGTTTACCTGTTTCCCTATCGACAGATTCCCCGTTCCGCCAACGGTGACGAGCTGCTCGGCTTCGCGGGCCTTGAGCTGGCGCGCAAGGCAGCCGACGGAAAGCGTGTAACGCCGGAGGCCGTGCCCCGGAATGCCCAGTGGTATCTGCAGATGGCATCGCCTGTGCGTAATCCGTCCTCCAACGCTGTGGTTGGCAGCATGCTGGTGGTCTTTGACGCATCGGTTCTGCAGCCCCTGTTGAATGTGGTCAATACCAGCCTGGGTGGACGGCTTGCTCTGGTCCAGACCGTGTCCGGAACCTCCCGGGTGGTGGTCAGCAAGGGCAATGGCTCGGGTGATGCGGTGACGCGCGATTTGTCGAACCCCGACTGGTCCGTCACTTATACGCCGGCGCAAAAGCCGGCGGCGCCCGTGGATCTTGTGATGTTGGCGCTGCTGATTGGCCTGCCGACATTGCTGGCGGCTATTGTGGTCTGGTTGCTGCTCAGTAATGCCCAACGGGGCCTGCGTCAGGATGTTGCTGCGCTGATCCAGTGGTCCCACAAAGTCTTTGGCGGAGAGCGGGCCAAGCAGCCTGGCCTGCGCTGGGAGATGGTGGCCTCCATGGCAGAAGTCCTGGGTCGGCTCTCCCAGGTGGTGGAGAAACGACTGGCCAAGGCGGTGGAAACCGCCCGTCCGAAGGTGGCACCGGCGGCCGGCCCGTCACCTCAGGCTTCGGGAGATGAGCCGCTGTTCCAGGACAAGGAAATGCCGGACATTGATATGCTCGATGGTGACGAGGATGTCCTGGGCTTCGGCAGCAGTGATGAGACGGTGTTTGGTGCCTCCGACGCCCCGCAGGTCGAGGAAGTCTCGGTGCCGGCGGTCGATCTCGCGCCCGAAATTTTCCGGGCGTACGACATTCGCGGCATTGTCGGCGAGACCCTGTCCCCCGAGATTGTGCAGGTGATCGGTCGCGCCATTGGTTCGGAGGCTGTGGCACGAGGCGTAAGTAGCTTGTGCATTGGCTACGATGGCCGCCACTCCAGTCCGGAACTGGCCAGCGCCCTGGCCCGCGGTGTCATGGCCGCCGGCTGTGATGTCATCGACATCGGCGCCGTGCCGACACCGGTTCTCTACTTTGCCACCCACGAATTGCAGACCGGCTCCGGCGTGATGGTGACCGGTAGCCACAACCCGGCCAACTACAACGGCCTGAAAATCATGCTGGGGGGTGAAACCCTCTCCGGTGAGGCGATCCAGGGGCTGTATCAGCGTGTACAGACCGGCGACCTGGCCTCGGGGCAGGGCAGCCAGTCGGCCGAGGATGTCCGCAGGGCCTATCTTGACCGTATTTTCGGAGACGTGGCGGTGGCCGCTCCACTCAAGGTGGTGGTGGACGCGGGCAACGGCATTGCCGGCGAACTCGGCCCCATGCTCATCGAGGAACTCGGGTGCGAGGTGATCCCGCTTTACTGTGAGGTCGATGGCGATTTCCCGAATCACCATCCGGACCCCGGAAAGCCGGATAACCTTGCGGACCTGATTGCCCGGGTCAAATCGGAAGGTGCCGATCTGGGCATTGCTTTCGATGGCGATGGTGATCGCCTGGGCGTGGTCACCAATACCGGCAAGATCATCTGGCCCGACCGGTTGCTGATGCTGTTTGCCCGGGATGTGGTTTCCCGCAATCCCGGAGCCGACGTGATCTACGACGTCAAATGCACCCGACGCCTGGCGAGCATCGTGTCGGAGGCTGGCGGTCGTCCCATCATGTGGAAAACCGGCCATTCCCTGATCAAGGCCAAAATGAAGGAGACCGGAGCTCTGCTGGCCGGTGAGATGAGCGGCCACATCTTTTTCGGAGAGCGCTGGTATGGCTTTGATGATGGCCTCTATTCCGCTGCCAGGCTGCTGGAAATTCTCGGGATCGAGGATCGCCATTGCGACGAGGTGTTCGCGGATTTCCCCGAGGATATCAGCACGCCCGAGCTGAATGTCGAGGTGACTGAGAGCACCAAGTTCGCCATTATTGAGCGCCTTGGCCAGGAGGCTGACTTCGGCGATGGCAACATCAGCACGATCGATGGCATCCGGGTCGACTATGCGGATGGTTGGGGCCTTTGCCGGGCCTCGAACACGACGCCGGTACTGGTGCTCCGTTTCGAGGGCGAGACCAGAGAAGCCCTCGAGCGAATCGAGGCCGTGTTCCGCGAGCAGTTGGCCAAAGTGGCGCCGGATCTGCAGATGAGCTTCTGATGTCCGGTCGCTCTCCGTCCCCGTATCAACGTTTTTTGTAAAGGTAAGGAACAACATGGCGCTGGATCGTGATACAGCTATGCAGGTGGCCTCGGTACTGAGCAAGGGCCTCCCCTACATTCAACGGTTTACCGGCAAGACCGTGGTGATCAAATATGGCGGCAACGCCATGGAAAACGAGGAACTCAAGAGCAGTTTTGCCCGCGACGTGGTGCTGATGAAGCTGGTGGGTATCAACCCGATTGTGGTTCATGGAGGCGGGCCCCAGATCGGTGACCTGCTCAAGCGGTTGAATATCGAATCCCGGTTCGTCAATGGCATGCGGGTGACCGATGAGGAAACGATGGACGTGGTCGAGATGGTCCTTGGCGGCCAGGTGAACAAGGAAATCGTCTCATTGATCAATGCCCATGGGGGCACCGCCGTCGGGCTGACCGGCAAAGATGCGAATCTGATCCGTGCCCGTAAGCTCGAAGTGGTCAACCGGACCGATGAATTCGCCAAGCCGGAGATTATCGATATCGGACACGTGGGTGAGGTTGCCAGTGTCAATGTCGAGGTCATCGACATGCTGACCCGCAGCAACGTGATTCCGGTGATCGCGCCGATCGGGGTCGGCCCTGACGGTGCGTCATACAACATCAATGCCGATCTGGTGGCCGGCAAGGTGGCAGAGGCCATGAAGGCCGAGAAACTGATGCTGCTGACCAATGTCTCCGGGCTCAAGAGCAAGGACGACAAGGTGCTGACCGGCCTGACCGCGCAACAGGTGAACGATCTGATTGACGACGGAACCATCCACGGTGGCATGCTGCCGAAAATCCGCTGTGCACTCAGCGCAGTGGAGAACGGCGTTCGTACCTCCCACATCATTGACGGGCGCGTCGCCCATGCCTGTCTGCTGGAAATCTTTACTGACGAGGGTGTCGGTACACTGATTTCCCGTAACTGACCCGTGGTTTCTGGAGTTTCCGCATGAAGCGTCTACTGACATGGTTGATCCTGCTCGCCATCCTGGGCTTTGCCGCCTTCAAGGGGGCAGTCTGGTGGCTGGCAGATCAGCGACTGGCGGAGCTCCGACTGGAACTGGAGACGGCCGGCGTTCTGGACCGGGGCAGCCTGAGTTCAGGGCTGGATGGCCACATCCGCCTGACCAACGCCAGCTGGCAGGATTTCCGGTTGACCCGGCCCCTGGACGTCGGCCATGTCGTCTTTGATGCCGGGTCACCCCTGACGCTGCTTGAGGTACTCGTAGATCCATCCCGCATGCCGCCGCAATGGAGTCTTCAGGCGGACGGCCTGGGTATGGTGCTTGAGTCCACGATGTTCCGGAACTGGGTGACGGCAGAGGGTCGGAAGGTCGATGGCAAGCCGGCACTCATTCAGCTCTCGTGCGCCCCGGATCCGCGACAACAGCTTGGAAGCGGAGACCTGATGCGCATGGGCATTACCGGCCTGGCCGGCGAGGCACTTGTGCAGCAGCAGGCCGATGGCGTGCATGCCGAGCTGAATACTGCCGGCACCGGAAGCCTGGAGCTTCAATGGAAGGGTGCCCGCATTGATCCAATGTCACTTGATACCCTGCTTGCAAGTACCAGAGAGCCGATGATCGTGACCGTCCGGGATGGAGGGCTCATGCGACGTGTCGCGGCTTACTGTTCCCGGGAAGTAGGGGAGCAGGCGGGCGACTGGGCCTCGCAGGCGGCCAGTGCTCTGGAGACGGCTCTCGAGGCCCGCGGGATGATGGCGAGTGATCAGCTGCTGGCACTCTATCGGCAGTGGCTGACCGAAGGCGGTGAGCTGACGGTGGCGCTGCATCCGTCAGAGCCCTGGCTTGGCATACCGGTGTATGACACCGAGGCTGAGGCCGACAGTCCCGGCTGGCGCGTCGAGTACAATGGATCGGTGGTGCCGGACGTATTTCTGAAAACCGCTGCGGCCGAGCCCGAGCCACCATCGTCGAAACCGCCATTGAAGGCGCCGGAGCAAGGCGGCGATGGCCCGGTTCAGCGATGGTATGCTGATTCGGTGGAACAGGCTGCGAGCTGGGTGGGCCACCGGGTGCGAATCACCTTGTCCAACGGCAATGTGGTAGAGGGTCGCCTGGTGGGCGTTACCGACCAGGAGCTGGAGGTTGCCCGGGTCGTCGCCGGCGGGGAAGTCACCTATCCGATGAAACTGAGGGCCGTCACCGGCTTCGAAGTCTGGCGTCGTGGCCACAATCAATGACAGCGACAAGGCCCGGGACGGGCTGAGGGGGCTCTATGTCGAATTCCGCAGGCACAACAGGTGCTTTACCGGATCTCAAATCCATGCTTGCCCGACTGATTGCGCAACCGTCCATCAGCAGCGCTTCCCCCAAATGGGACCACAGTAACGAGGCGGTCATCCGCACCCTCGCGGACTGGTTGGAACCGATGGGGTTCGACGTGGAAATCCTCGACGTCCCCGGCGCGCCCGGAAAGTACAATCTCGTTGCCACACTCGGTCAGGGGCCGGGTGGGCTGGTTCTGTCCGGTCACACCGATACCGTTCCGTTCGACGATCAGCGCTGGCAGAGTGATCCCTTCACCCTGACCGAAAGGGACGGACGATGGTACGGCCTGGGCACCTGCGATATGAAGGGCTTCTTTCCGCTCGCCATTGAGGCCGCCCGGGAGGTTGTTGGTGTTCAGCTTCGGCAGCCGCTGATCATCCTGGCGACAGCGGACGAGGAAAGCTCGATGAACGGTGCCCGCGCACTGGCCGAGGCCGGGCGTCCCAAGGCCAGGTATGCGGTGATCGGCGAACCGACGGGTCTCAGGCCGGTGCGGATGCACAAGGGCATCATGATGGAACGTCTTCGTTTCGATGGCCAGTCCGGTCACTCCTCCAATCCTTCCCTGGGCCGTAATGCCCTGGAGGGCATGCACGAGGCCCTGACCGAACTGCTCGCGTTGCGAGAGCAGTGGCAGGCGAAGTACCAGAATCCGAATTTCGAGGTTCAGGTGCCAACGCTCAATCTGGGGTGTATCCACGGTGGTGACAATCCGAACCGGATCTGTGCCGACTGTGAACTGCATTTTGATCTGCGGCCCCTGCCCGGTATGGACATGGACACCCTCAGGCAGGCGATTCTGGATCGAATCCGGCCGGTCGCGGAGCGACGTTCGCTGTCCCTGCTGTTCGAGCCGCTGTTTGACGGCGTTCCGCCCTTTGAAACCTCGGCCGATGCCGAGCTGGTGCGGGCCTGTGAAAAGTTGACGGGGCACACGGCCCATGCGGTGGCGTTTGCCACCGAGGCTCCCTGGCTGCAGAAGCTGGGCCTGGAAACCCTGGTCATGGGGCCGGGATCCATCGATCAGGCGCATCAGCCGGATGAATATCTGGAACTGTCCCAACTGGATCCAACCGTCCGGATCCTCCGGGGGCTGATCAAGCAATTTTGTCTTTAGCGGAGACTGTGAATTGAAATCGAACGACTGGCTGCACGGGTTTCGCCACTCCTCGCCCTACATCAATGCGCATCGGGGCAGGACGGTGGTGTTGACGTTGCCGGGCGATGCCATCGAACACGGCAACTTCATCAACATCCTTCACGATATCGCCCTTCTGGCCAGTCTCGGGGTGCGATTGGTGGTTGCCTTCGGAGCCCGTCCCCAGATACAGCGCTGCCTGGATCATGCCGGTGTTCAATCGGAGTTCTCGCAGGGGCTCCGGATCACCCCCGAAAGGGATCTTCCCAAGGTAATGGAAGCCATCGGTGGTCTCCGGTCGTATCTGGAGAGCCAGTTGTCCATGGGGCTGGTCAATTCCCCCATGCACAATGCCCGGATCCGTGTAAGCAGTGGTAACTATGTGGCGGCAAAGCCCGTTGGCGTACTGGATGGTCTGGATTTCGGCTACACCGGAAAGGTTCGCCGCATCGATACCGCCGGCATCGAAAAGCTGCTGGAGTTGGGGCATATCGTGTTGTTGCCGCCCATGGGCTATTCGCCGACCGGTGATACCTTCAATCTCTCTTATGAGGATGTTGGCAGCCAGGTGGCGGCGGCCCTTCAGGCGGAGAAACTGATCGTATTTATCGATGATCCGGGTGTGCTGGAGGAAGACGGTTCCCTGATCCGTGAACTCTCGGCCCGCCAGGCCTCCGAACGACTGGCTGCGGGCAAGGTCACAGGGCACGATGCCGCCTTGCTTCAGGCCGCCTGTGATGCCTGCGTCAAAGGTGTAAGGCGTGCTCACATCATCAGTTATATCCAGGACGGTGCACTGCTCGAGGAGCTGTTTACCCGTGACGGGTCCGGTACGCTGGTCAGCAGTGATCACTATGAACAGCTTCGTCAGGCGAGGGTGGAAGACATCGGTGGTATCCTCGAACTGGTCCAGCCGCTCGAAGAGCAGGGTATCCTGGTCAGGCGGTCCCGTGAAATGCTGGAAACGGAAATCGACCAGTTTGTCGTGGCTGAGCGCGATGGCACCATTGTCGGGTGTGCGGCCCTTTATCATTATCCGGATGAAAGTGCGGGCGAACTCTCCTGTTTCGCCGTGGATCCGGCCTACCGGCGATCCGGTCGTGGTGATGACATTCTTTCGATGATCGAGAAAATGGCCCGGAGCCAGGGCATCACCAAACTGTTTGTTCTCACTACCCAGACCGAGCACTGGTTCCGGGAACGAGGATTCCTGCCGAGCTCCGTGCAGTCACTGCCGGGCCCGAAGCTGGCGTCCTACAATGCAAAGCGTGCGTCAAAGGTCTTCTGTAAACCGCTGTGACAGTGCACGCAGCCTGGCCGAGCGTTGTTCCTCGGGCAGGCTGGCCAGCGTTTTGACGGCATCATAGAAAACCGGAAACCGGTTGTCGCAGTCCTTCAGTAATTGTCGGAAGCCCGGAACCAGGTGGTTGTATTGGCGAAACAGGGCCAGGTTGGCGTTGTTGAGCGTGACGGGAGGTGGCCCGAACGGGCCGGGTTCGGACCAGTGCTCCGATGCGTTCGCGTAGCGTTTTGCAAGATCATCCAGCAGCGCCTGTTTGCGATCCCTGAGTGTTTGCGGTGCCAGTCTGTCGGCCTCTTGATAAAGTGCTTTCAGGCGGGCGGTGGTTTTCGTCACCAGAGCCTGTGTCTGGCGGCGACGTTCCAGCCGCGCCTCGACGGCCGGGAAGTGGTCGGCTTCTCCGCGCTGGACCAGCCAGCGCCTGAGGCCTTCCAGTTCTACTGCCTTGGCAAAACTCTCATTGAAATCGGTCGCATTGTCGACGTAAACCACGCGATGGGCCAGTTCGTGGAACATCAGCGCCACCATCCGGTCATTTGAGAGAGCCGTGAACGCGGATTGCAGCGGATCGTCAAACCAGCCGAGTGTGGAATAGGCGGTGACGGCCCCGATGAAGGTATCGAAACCCTCCTGTTCGAAAACCGACTGCTCCTGTTTGGCGTCGTCAAGGCTGAAGTAGCCCCGGTAGGCCTGGCAGCCGAGTACGGGATAGCACCAATGGTGGGGGGGCAGTGAGAATTCCGGGACCGCAACCAGATTGACCACGACCCAGGGCCGTCCCAGCTCGGTATAGTCGAGGAAGGCATCTCCGACGGGTAACGCCAGGGAATCCCGGGCAAATGTCCGGGCGGCGAGTGCTACCTGCAGCCTGGCTCTGAGTGCCGGACTCGTCTCCGGGTCGGCGATGACATCGGAAATGGGTTGGGCGTTGGCCAAAAGGCGGATGTGTCCGGAGATCGCTTGCCCGTAGTATTCCACGGTGGTGCACGCGGTGGTCCCGCAGATCAGTAGCAAAACAAGATAGATCTGACTAAGCTGTTTCATGGGTCCGGGTGTTATACTGGGGCTGGTTGCCTGTTGGAACCTGGCCACTATATTACAGTCATGGTTCCCTTAGTAGCCGGTGGTCCAGTCCACCGTGTCAGGGACGTCAGCCGCCGCAGGGGATAGGCCCTTGGTGGGGTGGTGGTGCGAGATATCAGGTTGTTCATGGATTCAAAAGAACGTCGTAGTAGTCCCCGTCAGCCCATCAAGTTGGCTGCCCAGATCGAGGTGGGCAGTGGCCAGTCATGGCCTTGCCAGATCGCCGACTTCTGCGCAGAAGGGTTATTCATCCGTTATTCCGGCGATACCTCCCGGAAACTGGATCAGGCGCTGTCGAAAGGCGGGCCGTCAGAGCTCGTCGTACGTTTTCGGAGTCCCGAAGGCAATCGTCGGCATGAGCTTCACGTCAGCGTGGTACGCCGGATCCAGGGCGCCATGGGGGTCAACTTCACCCGTTCCAACCCTGATGCGGTTGAAGCGATGCTCAAGTTGTGTGGCGGCTCCCGCCATCAGGACCGGTCCTCGCTGCGCCCTCCCAATGACCGAACCCAGTTTGTTCTGCATCAGGCAGCCAGGGCGGTAACCCAGTACATCGAACCGCTGATGGACGCCTGCTTTGTGCGCATGGCTGCCGACCTCAAACAGGCCGCCCAGCGCGCGTCCAATGACCAGCTTGCCAATGAGTACATGGATGCTTCCGGTCAGATCCAGTCCCGCCAGCGGGCCATCTGGCATTACATGTCAAAAAGCCTGGAGTCGCCGCTGAAACCGGCGCCGAAAGGGTTTCCCGGATCGGAACTGTCGATTGTCGACAAAGGGGAGTTTGAAGATTGGCTGACCATCCGGGTTATGGTCACCAAGGCCGACACCCTCTATCGTGGCGACCTGTTGCAGTTGAAGTTGCGCCTGGATGAACTGGGTGTCGCGAACGCAACCGGGCATCACAACCCGCTGGGGCCTTCGCTGGTCTGCGAAGCCTTTCACGCCGGTCTCAACCAGCTGAAGCTGTCCCGGGAGGTTGAAAAGGTGTGTCTCAAGGCCTTTGAGCATACCGTGCTGCGAGAGTTGGCACCGCTTTACCAGGAGCTCAACAATATCCTGATTCGTCACGGTGTGCTCCCGGATCTGGATCTGAGCAAGTACCTGAGCGAACAACAGCCAAAGAAGCCTGCAGAGGCGGAGGCGGCGCCCCCGCCCCCGCCTACTGAATCCGCTGCCCGGGAAAATCCGCCAGGAGAGGCCAGTGCCCCGCGTGCCAGGTCGATGCCGAGCCGTGTCGGCCAGGAGTTTCGCGGCTATGCCCAGGCCGCGCAGACGGCGTTTGCAACGGTCCGGAACCTGGTCTCCACCCTGACTGCCAGCCGATTGTCCCGGGGGGATCATGAGCCGGTTGACTTTGCGCCGGGAGCCCGGCCGCTGTCCGCCGGAGAATTCCAGCGCGAATTGCAGCAGCTTCAGGTGCAGTCGGTACAGACGGATGCCGAGCACGAAGCTCTTCCGCTGAAGGAGCGGGTGGTCGAGCGGATAAAGGAAACCGGTGAGCATCGGCTCGACGAAGAGCAGCAGGACACACTGGACGTCGTCGACCGGTTCTTCAGGAGCGTGGTGGAAAGCCCCAAGCTGAGCGAATACGCCCAGGGGCGCATGCGCCAGCTGGAGGTTCCGGTATTGAAAGTGGTCATGCGGGATCCGTCCTTCTTTGATGACCAGAACAGTCCGGTCAGGGGCGTCATGAACCGGCTGGCCCAGCTGGGGGTAAAGGGCGGACGGATCAATCCGGTGGTTCAGCGACGGATTGATGAGCTGATCCAGCGTATTGCCACCGACTTCGAACAGGACACCGGCGTGTTCGAACAGACGGTACAGGAGCTGGATTCACTCATCGATCGACAGAATCTGGTGTACCGGCGCAATGTCGAACGGGTTACCGCTGCGGCGGAAGGCGCGCAGAAGGTCGCCGAGTCCAAGAAAGCCGTTTCCGAAGTGTTGAACGAGCGATTGGCCGGTCGTCGGGTCCCCAAAGCTGTGTTGAGTCTGCTTGATGGTGGCTGGCGTGACCTGTTGTCGCTGACCTGGATTCGCCAGGGCCCGGACAGCCAGCTCTGGCAGGATTATCTGTCGGTGATCGACTCTCTGCTGGCTTTTGCCGACGATCCGGACAGTACCATCAACCTGCCCGAGCTGTTGCGGGTCATACAGGATGGCCTGGCGTCCATTTCGAGCAATCACATGCCCTCATCTCAAATCCGCGATGAGCTGAAACAGTTTCTCGTTCGCAGTCCCGACAAGTCGCCGGAAATGGTGGAAGTCCCCGAAGCGCAAGCTGAGGAAGAGAAGAAACAGGTTCTGTCGGAGCGGGAGCAGAAAAGTCTGCAACGCTGGATCAACCGGGCCCAGCAGCTCCGGACCGGAGACTGGCTCCGTGACCAGGAGAAACCGGACGAGCCCCAGTATATCCGACTGGTCTGGATCGCCCGCGGCTTCAGTCGATTCGTGTTCGTAAACCACCAGGGTATGCGGGTGGTGGAGCTCGATCTTGAATCCCTCGCACGGCAGATGCGCAAGGGCATCATTGTGCCCGACAGCCAGTACGAACGGCCGCTGGTGGACGAAAGCATCGATCGCATGGTGCGTAATGTCTACGATCAGCTGTCCTGGGCGTCCACCCACGACGAACTGACGGGGCTGCTGGGGCGGCGTGAGTTCGAGCGAATGCTCGACCAGCAACTTGCTCGCCAGGAAGACGAGCGGGCGCTTCTCCGGCTGGATCTCCGGGGCTTCCGCCTGCTGAACGATACCGCCGGTTACCAGTCAGGGGACGAAGCCCTCAAACAGGTTTCAGAGCTTCTCAAGCAGAACGTGGTCGATGGCATGCCGGTGGCAAGGCTCAGCGGTAACGAGTTCGCCATGCTGGTGCCCGCAGAGCGCGGTCTGGACGCCGCGAGAGAATTAATTCGACTGATCGAGGCCGAACCGTTCCAGTTCGGCGGGCGGTCCTACCAGTTGTCGGCCAGTGCCGGCCTGGTGCCGACTCTCCCGGCGCTGGTCAACGCGGAGCGGTGGTTGCGCGCATCGGAGCAGGCACTTTCCGAGGCAAGGCAGCAGGGACCGGGCCAGGTGGTTGAATATGCACCCGATGCCAATGACCAGCTGCGCCAGGAACAGATCGCCGCCAAGGTGGCGAGTCTGGGCAACCTGGATGAAGAGCGGATGCTTTTGCGTTGTCAGAAGATCATTCCGCTCCACCCCGGTACCGTCATGGCGCCTCAGTATGAAATCCTCATCAGCATGTATGACGATGCCGGCAACCTGATTACCGGCCACGATTTCGTACGGATGGCTGAGCGTTATGACCGGATGCAGATGGTGGATCGCTGGGTGGTCGGCCACATGCTGGATTGGCTGCGGGTTAATGCGCCGGACCCGAGACATTTTGGTGGCGTGTGCATCAACCTGTCCGGCTACAGCCTGAATGACCAGACGCTGCTGGAGTTTATCTACGAAAAACTGAGCGAAAAGGACGCGCCCATCGAACGACTCTGGTTCGAGCTCACCGAGGCCTCGGCCATCAACGACGTCGAAAGCGTGGCGGATTTTATTCGCGAGATGAAAGAACTCGGCTGCCGTTTCTGCCTCGGCAACTTTGGCAGCGGGCCCAGCTCTTTCCATTTTATGCGCTCATTGCCCGTGGACCTCATCAAGATCGACAGTGCCTTTACCAGTCAGCTCACCTCCAGCGAGACCGACAGGGCAATGGTCAAATCCATGGTGGATATGGCGCATTATATGAAACGAGAAATCATTGCATCCCAGGTTGAATCCCGTGAGGTTCTGGATATGCTGAGGCAATTGGGCGTGGATTACGCTCAGGGGTTCGTGGTTGAAAAGCCCCGATCCCTGGACAGTCTCTACTGATTCGGGAAGCGGTCTCCTGCATGTCAAAACGCCATCCGATCATTGCGGTTACCGGCTCCAGCGGTGCCGGTACGACCACCACAGGGCGTATTTTCCGTCGCATGTTTGCCAGCGAGAAACTGCAGGCGGCCATGGTCAGCGGGGACAGCTTTCACCGTTATAACCGGGAGCAGATGGCCCGGTTGGCCGCCAAGGGGCAGTTCGGTGAGCGCAACCACTTTGCCCTGGCCGCCAATCACATCGATAAGCTAGAAGCCCTGTTCTTCGATTACGGTCAGTCCGGTAACGGCCGGTACCGGCAGTATGTTCACGATGAAGACCGGGACCTGATCGAGGCGGGGTACAAGCCGGGTACCTTTACGACGTGGGGGCCGCTGGCTCCCGACTCGGATCTGCTGTTCTATGAGGGGCTGCACGGGGGTGTCGTGAGCGAGGCCTATGACATCGCCCAATACGTGGACCTTCTGATCGGTGTGGTGCCCATCGTCAATCTGGAGTGGATCCAGAAGATCCATCGGGATACGAACCAGCGCGGTTACAGCGAAGACGCCGTTGTCCAGACCATCATCAACCGCATGGACGATTACGTGCACGACATCGTGCCGCAGTTTTCCCATACCGACATCAATTTCCAGAGGGTACCGTTGGTGGATACCTCCAACCCGTTTGTGGTGCGGGATGTTCCCACGGAAGACGAGAGCATGGTGGTCATCCGGTTCCGGGATTCGAGCGATGTCGCCTTTGCCAGGCTGCTCCAGATGATTCCGGGAAGCAGCCTGTCCCGCTATGACACCCTCGTGGTTCCCGGTAACAAGATGGCGCTGGCCATGGACCTGATCATCCGGCCCAGGCTCCGGCAACTGATGGACCAGAGACCCTATGGCTGAGCGGCCGTTCAGGCTGTCAGCGTTCCATCCCGGTAATCCCGCAGTGCCTGTTCGATTTCCTCACGGGTGTTCATGACGAAGGGCCCGTACTGGACCACCGGTTCACCGATGGGCTTGCCCGCGATGAGCAACAGTCTGGCTCCCGTATCGCCGGCGGTAACGGTCACTTCGTCGCCGTCGTCCAGAACGCTGGCGGCGCTGAGAGGAAGCACCTCCCCGCCAACGCCGGCACTGCCCTCATACAGGTACAACAGGGCGTTGTGGCTGGCAGGGACGGGCAGGGTCGCGCGGCCCCCGGCCTCGAGGACAAGATCGGCATAGACAGGCTGGGTGCTGCGATCACTGACAGCGCCCAGGACCCGCTCGCCTGACATCACCAGGTCACCGGCAATCAGCTTCAGTCGCCCGCCCGGGAAGGTCACCTCCGGGATGTCTTCCGGCTGGATATCCCGGTAGCCGGCCCTGGTCATCTTTTCCGCCGCGGGAAGGTTCAGCCAGAGCTGGAAGCCGCGCATGGTGCCCTCTTCCTGTTGTGGCATCTCTGAATGAATGATGCCGCTTCCCGCCGTCATCCACTGGACACCACCATTGCGCAGGTTTCCGCGGTTGCCGAGATGATCCTCGTGGAGCATGTGCCCCTCGATCATGTAGGTGATCGTCTCGAAGCCCCGGTGCGGGTGCGACGGGAAACCGGCAATGTAGTCCCGGGCATCGGACGATCCGAATTCATCCAGCATCAGAAAAGGATCAAGCCGAACCGTCTGCTGTTGTCCCAGTGACCGCTTGATGCGAACGCCGGCCCCGTCGGATGTCTCCGCGCCAGGGATGATCTGTTTGAGCGTACGTTCAGTCATGGTGAACCTCCTGTGTTGAGGTGATTCGCGATGTCACGCGGTCAGAGTTTCAATGTCGCGGTCCGCCCGGTCCAGTGCTCGCTGTTTCTGGTCGTCGCCCAGGTTCAAACCTTCAGCATAGACAAAGTGGACGTCCTTGAGTCCTATGAAACCGAGAAACGACCGGATGTAGGGTGTTTGCGAGTCGTTGGGGGTCCCTGCGTAGATCCCGCCCCTGGCCGACAGCACGTAGACCGGACGATCCTCGAGCAGGCCTACCGGCCCGTTCTCGGTATACCGGAAAGTGACTCCTGCCCGGGCAATGTGGTCGAAATAGGCCTTCAGCGCGGAGGGAATGCCAAAGTTGTACATGGGGACTCCCATGACGATGACGTCGGCTTCTACAATTTCATTGATCAGGGAATCTGAATAATCCACGATCCGCTGCTGATCCCCATCGCGGCTGTCCTGGCTGGCCAGAAAAGCGCCAAACCGCGAGGCATCCAGGTGGGGCACGGGATCGGCAGCGAGGTCCCGGTGGATCGTCCGGAAATCCCCGTGGGTTTCACGCAGCTGCTGCAGGGTCCGGCTGACGAGTTGTGAGGATTGGCCATCTTCGCCAAAGATGCTGGCGGTAATAACAAGGATGGTTTTCATGTTCAATGTCTCCTGAATTCGGTAAATCCGATGTGTTGAGACTATTGAACTGCGTTTCGGGTCGGGAAGAAATCGGAGAAAACTGGAGGGTATGTTCAGAAAATTTGATGCAGGAACCGGCGCGCCGTCGGCGCGCCCGAACCGCATCGGAAAGCGCTATTCCACGTTGCGGGAATAGAAGATCTCGAGCATTTCACGCCGCAGGCGTTCTTCGATGGATTGGGCCTCGCCCGGACCGAGGTCGCTGGCATTCACGCCGAACACGTAATTGTCCAGTTTGAAATCCTTGAGCATCATCTTGGTGTGGAACAGGTTCTCCTGGTACACGTTGACGTCGATCATCTGATACGCGTTCTGGGTATCCTCGGTCAGGTAATTCTGGATCGAGTTGATGTCGTGGTCGATGTAATGCTTGGTCCCATCCACGTCGCGGGTGAAACCGCGAACCCGGTAATCCACCGTGACCACATCGGAATCGAAGCTGTGGATCAGGTAGTTGAGCACCTTCAGGGGTGAAATCAGGCCACAGGTCGACACATCGATATCGGCCCGGAACGTGCTGACGCCGTCGTGGGGATGGCTCTCCGGGTAGGTGTGAACCGTGACGTGGCTCTTGTCGAGGTGGGCCAGGATCGTGTCCGGAAGAGGCCCCGGTGACTCCTCGTTGTCCGTCTCACCATTACCGACTTCGTGTTCGGCAATCAGCATGGTCACGGACGCCCCGTGGGGTTCATAGTCCTGGCGCGCGATGTTGAGAACATTGGCGCCGATGATCTTGACCACGTCGGTCAGGATCTGGGTCAGACGCTCGGCGTTGTACATCTCATCGATGTAGTCGATGTAGGCTTCGCGTTGTTCTTCGGTCTGCGCGTAACAGATATCGTAAATATTGAAACTCAGGGATTTGGTCAGGTTGTTGAAACCGTGCAGCTGGAGTTTGGTTTCCATGCTCAGCCCCTCCGGACATTGGAGATGAATGACTGCAGGACCGTTGGCGCTTTCGGTGTCCTGCCGAGGCCGCCACCGACTACTGACCCGGTGAATCCGTTGTTCACCTTTTGCGCAGACCGGCGGAGAAGGCGCGTATTATGCACACCGCAAGTGGTGTTGAATAGTATTTGCAATGACATTTTAGCATCCGTAATTCCCGCCGGAATGACGCACCTGCAGGCCGGTCAGGCAGGGTCACGGATTTCATAGCTGTGCGTGATCTCCACGCCCGCTTTGCCCAGCATGATGGAAGCCGAACAGTATTTCTCCGCTGACAGGCTCACCGCCCTCTTGACCAGGTTTTCCTTCAGGCTATGTCCGGTAACCACGAAGTGCAGGTGAATCTTCGTGAAAACGGCGGGGACAGCGTCTGCCCGTTCTGCCTCAAGCTCGGTATGGCAGGCGGTGACGTCCTGACGACTCTTCTTCAGGATGCTCATGACGTCAAACGCGGAACAACCACCGACGCCCATCAGCAGCATCTCCATGGGCCGGGGGCCGAGGTTCTCACCTCCGTGATCCGGTGGCCCATCCAGCTGAATGCTGTGACCACTGCCACTGGTGGCCTTGAAACTGGCATTGCCGGTCCAGTCGACGGTTGCTTTCATGGTTTGGCGGTCTCCGTAAGTCAGGTCTGGTTGAAGGCGGATGCTAGCACAGTCGGCTCCGGGGAACAGCCGTCGCCGGATCCCGCAAAGTTGCCGCATGAGGTGCTTTCCGGTTGCCCGAAACAAGGCTTCTTGTTATAAGTTGGCGTGTTTTTCAAGAAAAATGACAGAACCCGCAGGGAAAGCCGGGTTAAATAACAAACATCGGAACCCGCCAGTTTTTGAGGAGGCATGACTCGCACTATGGCCACTATCGTCAAGCCGGTTGAGCAGAAAACCAAGCACCTGGACTACTTCCTGTCGCAGTGTCATCGTCGGCGTTACCCAGCCAAGAGCACCATTATCTACGCCGGAGACAAGAGCGACTCCCTGTTTTACATCGTCAAGGGCTCTGTGACGGTCATTATCGAAGACGATGATGGTCGTGAAATGATCATGGCCTACCTGAACGCCGGAGACTTCTTCGGTGAAATGGGCCTGTTCGACAACATGGACTCCCGAAGTGCATGGGTCAAGGCCAAGACCGAGTGCGAGGTAGCCGAAATCAGCTACACCAAGTTCCGGGAAATTGCCCAGCAGGATCCGCGTGTGCTGTATTTCATTGGCGAGCAGATGGCCTCTCGCCTGCGCCAGACAACCCGCAAGGTCGGTGATCTGGCGTTCCTCGATGTGACCGGGCGGGTCGCACGCACCTTGCTCGACCTCTGCAAGGAGCCGGATGCCATGACCCATCCCGACGGTATGCAGATCAAGATCACCCGGCAGGAAATTGGTCGCATCGTCGGCTGTTCCCGGGAGATGGTCGGTCGCGTGCTCAAGACCCTCGAAGACCAGGGTCTGGTCCGGGTCAAGGGCAAGACCATGGTGGTCTACGGCACCCGCTGAGTCCCGGGGGCGGGTGCCGGACCCGCCCTCAGCTTCCTTTCAATGCCTGCTCCAGGCTGATGGTCCGGCTCCTGACCGCCTCGAAGCCCCGGTCAAGAAAACGGGCCGCATCGCGGACGGTCGTTTCAGGCAGTTCTTCCATGGGTATGTGTCCCGCTGAGGGATAGACAATCAGTTGTGCCTCAGGAATGTCTGCCATCCACTTCCCGGCCAGCGATACCGGCACCCAGTTATCCTCCCCACCCCACATCAGCAGCGTCTCCGCCGTGATCCGTTTGAAAGGCGGGGGATCAAAGTTCTCGGCGCGGGCTTCAATCATCTTCAAGGTCCGGATATACAGGGGCTTGGCGCCGGGGCGCTGGTTCATCTGTACGTAGCGCACGTAATCCTTTTGCTGAATCCTGTCGGCATCTCCGTAAACCCAGTCCAGGTTGAGCGTTACCGCCCAGGCTGGCTGGATGTAGTTTCCGATAAAGGCGACGGGTGGAAAGGTCGCGAGGCCGAGAATCCAGGGGGTATCCTGAGGGTAGCCAAAGGGATCGAGCAGGATCAGTCGACTGACCCGGCCGGGGTTGCGAGCGGCGTATCGCGCGGCGATGTAGCCACCCAGTGAATTGCCGGCCAATGAGACGCTGTCCAGGTCCAGTTTGTTGACGAACGCTTCAAAGGCGTCAAGTGCGCTTTCTTCGTCGAAATCGTCCGGGTTTTCCGGTCCTCCGGTGAGACCATAACCCGGCATGTCCAGAGCGATCACCCGGTGGGTTTTGGCAAGTTCTCCGACCCAGCCGTCCCAGGTCTGAAGTGCTGAGAAGATGCCATGCATCAGGATGACCGGATCTCCGGAACCCCGGTCCTGATAGTGAATGGTGTAGCCTTTCACCCGGACAAACCGCGAGTACTCATTGGTATACCGTGCCTTCAGATCGTCCAGCGGCATGCTGGTGAAACCGGCCCAATTGCTCAGGGTGGGAGTGGCCTTCATGGACGCGCCAATGGCCGAGCAGCCCGAGCCCGCGACGGTCAGGATAAGCAGGGTCAGCAGCGTAAGAAGACGCTGAATAAATGGTGAGTGGTTGGTTCGCATGGGCATTCCCTCGCTGATGAATCAGGACCGCGAGAGTTACAGTCATTGCCGGAAGAGACATTGACGCCACTGCCCGACGCAGGGCGTCAATGGGCTATTTCAGGGGGCGCTTGCCGGATTTGGGTGCTGGGTCACAAAATTCCGGATTGCCTCGACCACCTGGTCGGGCGCGGTAAGTGGCGCCCAGTGTGGCGCGTCCAGTTCAACCCGGGTCAGTTTCCCGGTCCACCGAACCAGCTGATCAAACAGCTGGGGCCCCACATAGTTGTCGTGGCTGGGGAGCAGAACCTGGACCGGACAGTTGGCATAGCGCTTGGCCGGATTGATCAGGTGTGCCAGAAAGTTCGCGCGATACAGTTTGACGCCAAACCGACCATCGGCCTTTTGCAATGGACTGAACCGGGCATCGGTAACGCCTTCGTGTTTTTTCAGGATGTCCGGCCACAGGCGATCCAGTCCGGATTGCCACAACGCTTCCGGAACCACGGGTATCTGGAACAGGAAAACGTACCATGAGCTGGCCAGTTGCCTGAGTACCCGCAATGTGCCACCACCCTTGAAGTCCCGAACCTGATCGCGCAGCCAGAACCCGACGTGATCCAGGCTGGGGCCCGAGATGGATGTGAACGACAGGATGCGCGATGTGAGTGGACCATGGGTGACCGATTCCCAGCTCTGAATGGAGCCCCAGTCATGTGCTACCAGGTGAAAGGGGCGGCCCGGAATCAGCGTTTCGACGACGGCCTCAAGATCCTGACTGAGCAGCGGCAGTCGGTAGTCCCGGGTGCGTCCGGGTTTGTCTGACAGGCCTGCGCCGCGGACGTCATAGCGAACAATAAAGAAGTCGCGGGCCAGTTCGGGAACGACTCTGTCCCATACCCGGTGGTTATCGGGATACCCATGCACCATGACCAGGGCGGGGTTTCCGGGATCGCCGTTGGTAACGGCGTGCAGTTGGATGTTGCCACTGGCGATTCGATGTTCTGTGCCGTTCATGGTTTGGATCAGCCTGACAATGGGTTGAAATGTCAGGAGCAGGGTACTCCGCCCTTGCGGATTCGAAGAGGGCCAAAGGGGCCATAAACCGCGCTCTACGGACACCTCAGTCGACGATGGCAACCGACTTGATCTGCATCCAGACCGGTTGGCCCGGCGTCAGGCCGAGGGTATGAACCGAACGGCTGGTGAGCCTGGCCAGGAAAGGCGTGGACCCGGCCATCAGGCGGACCATCGAGGTGCCCGGAGCGATGTCGGTGACAATATCATCGACGGTCGCCGGCAGCAGATTCTGGATGCTCTGGTCCGGTTGGCGGGTGAGGGCGATACTGACGTCCCGGGCCAGGACCTGGAGACGGGGCCGGCTGCCAACGGTCATGCGGTCATCGGTTCGGAGCCAGAGTTCGCCACCGTCAAACTCGGCCCGGGCCAGATGCCAGGTGTCATCGCGCTCGGAAATGCGGGCAGTCAGAATCACACCCGCGTCCTCTTCCAGTCCAAAGCGCTGGTCTGGCCGAGCCAGCGTGGCCTGCAGCGGGCCTTCGTCGACGACCTGCCCCTGGTCCATGATCACGATGTGATCGGCCAGACGCGCCACTTCGGACACCGAGTGGGAAACGTAGAGGATTGGCATGGCCAGCCGGTCACGCAAGTTCTCCAGATAGGGGAGGATTTCCTGTTTGCTCCGCTGGTCCAGTGCCGACAGGGGTTCGTCCATGAGCAGCAGTCGCGGGCTGGTCAGGAGGGCACGGGCAATGGCGACTCGTTGACGTTCTCCACCGGAGAGTCCGGCCGGCATGCGCGTGAGAAGTCGGGCCAGCCCCAGCCAGGAGACGACATCGTCGAACGACAGAGCCCGGTCGGATTCGGGGATCCGGCGATAACCAAACTCCAGGTTTCGCTTGACCGACAGATGGGGGAACAGGGTGGTGTCCTGAAACACATAGGCCAGTGGGCGCTGGTGGACCGGCAGATGGACCTTTGAATCCTGCCAGACCTCGCCATTGACCGAGAGGGAGCCGGCACAGGTCTGGAGCCCGGCGATACAGCGCAACAATGTGGTTTTGCCGCAGCCGGAGTGGCCAAACAGGGCGGTCAGCCCGGAGCCCGGCATGGACAGGTGTGCGTCGAGGCGGAAGCCGGGAAATTCGCACAGGAAGTCGAGATCAATACGGCCGGTCATCGGACCATTTCCGCGCGCGGACGCCCTTTGAGGGCATACAGACTTACCAGTACGACGAAGGAGAAGGCGACCATCGAGGCGGCCATCCAGTGGGCCTGGGTATACTCCAGGGCTTCTACGTGGTCATAGATCGCGACCGACAGAACCTTGGTCTCGCCGGGAATGTTGCCACCAATCATCAGCACGACACCGAATTCGCCAATGGTATGGGCGAAGGTCAGCACCCCGGCGGTCAGGAAGCCGTTGCGGGCCATGGGGACGACGACCGTGAAGAAACGGTCCAGCGGCGATGCCCGCAAGGTGGCTGCGGCTTCGAGAAAGCCCGCATGAACTGATTCAAAGGCGTTCTGGAGCGGCTGCACGGTGAAAGGCAGGGAGTACAGCATGGATGCAACCACCAGCCCTTCGAACGTGAAGGGCAGAAGGCCGATGCCCAGTTTCTCCGTCAGTTGGCCAACGACGCCCTCCGGCCCCATGACCAGGAGCAGATAGAAGCCGAGGACGGTTGGTGGCAGTACCAGCGGCAAGGCGACCACGGCGGCAATCGGCTGACGCAGCCAGTGTTTGGTTCTGGCCAGCCACCAGGCGATCGGCGTACCGACGACCAATAGCAGAAGCGTTGTCAGTCCGGCCAGCTTGAGCGTCAGCCAGGCGGGTTCCCAGTAGGTCTCGATCATTGGCCCTTACCAGTCACTTCAGGCCCTCATACCCGTACCCTTGAATGATACCGGTGGCTTCCGGGCTTTTCAGGAAGTCGAGCCAGGCCTGTGCTGCCGGGTTCGTCTTGCCCCGGTCAAGCAGGATCGCCTGTTGCTCGAGAGGGGCGTAATAGGATTGCGGGACCAGCCATTGAGTCCCCGCCTGGCCATCCCAGGACCTGATCTGGGACAGAGCGACAAATCCGGCGCCGGCGTTCCCGGAGGCAATAAACTGGAAGGCCTGGGCGATCGAGTCCCCCCGGACGATTCGGTGTTGCAGCGAATCCCAGAGATTCATGGATTTCAGCGCCTGCCTGGCGGCAAGCCCGTAAGGCGCCGTTTTAGGATTCGCGATGGCGACCCGGGCAAGTGCCGTCGATGCCAGGAAAGTTTCCGGTTTCTCGAACGCGTTTGCCTCGGGTGTCCAGAGCGCCAGTTTTCCGATGGCGTAGGTGAACCGGGTGCCGGCTACCGCCCGTCCCTCGGTCTCGAGAAGTCGCGGGCGTCTGGCGTCGGCCGCGAGGAAGACGTCGAACGGGGCCCCGTTCCGGATCTGGGCGTAGAGTTTCCCGGTTGACCCGAAGCTGGCGGATGCCCGGTGGCCGGTTCGGGTCTCGAATGCGGTGATCAGGGCGTGTGTCGTGTCGGTAAAGTTTGCAGCGACGGCGATGCGGACCTCGCCGGCAAACCCCGGAGAGCCTGTCACGAGCAGGATCAGGAAGACAACGGTCCGGAACAGCGGAGAGGAAACCGCTGGTGCGTCAATGCGTACCATCAGGCTGTCGTTGGAATCGGGTTGTCATCGGTTGCACTGGTGTTGGAAGCCTGGCGCCGACAAAGGGAGTACAGGTAGTTGGTCACCTCGGCAGCATTCACTTCGTTCAGCATTTCGTGTCGGCCTTCCTCGAAGAGTCTGAGAGTCACTGTCTGAATACCCGCCTCGCGAATGGCCTGGAAATGGGTGCGTATGCCCGCGCCCATTTCGCCGACCGGGTCCCGGCTTCCGGCAAACAGGTGAACCGGCAGATCCCGTCGCCAGGTTTTCGGATCGATGGAAAGCATACCACTTATGAAATCATGCCACAGGCCGACAGAACATTCGAACCCACAGGAGGGATCGGCAATGTATTGGTCCACCTGCTCCGTATCGCGGCTGAGCCAGTCGTAATCGGTGCGGTTGGGCTGAAACTGGCGGTTGAATTTGCCGAAGGTCAGTCCCGCGATCAGGCGGCTGCGATGGTGTCGTCCCCGGAATGCCCGGATCAGGCTCACCAGGAACCGGGAAGGCAGCAGTTCACCCCGGTTGATTCGATTGGTGGCGCTGAGAATCAGGGTGTCGATGTCGGAGCCATATTGCTGGGCCACGCTCTGCGCGATGAACGAGCCCATGCTATGGCCCAGAAGATTTACCGGCAGGCCCGGAAAGGCCTGCCGGCTGTGGAGAATGACCCGGTGCAGGTCATCGGTCACTTTGTGCCAACCCTGCGCGTCACTGTAGTGCCCCCTTTGGTCCGCCGGGCATTCGGGACCGTGTCCCCGATGATTGCAGGCCACCACGGCTATTCCATGCTGTGCCATCCAGCGGGCCAGCTCCAGGTAGCGGCCGGCGTGTTCGGCCATGCCGTGGGCAATGACAAGGACGGCTTCGGGGTTTGCCGGGGCGACGAGGGTGCCCTTGATGGATCTGCCGTCGTCGGCCTCAATACTCAGAGTGTCTTCGTTCATGGGGGCTGTTTTCATCCATTGATGCCGGCCTTTCCCATTCCGGCGGCTTCCAGAGGTGTTTGAGTCGTGACCATAATCCGCCAGGCCGGGCCATGTCGCGGAACAGGTCCACGTATTCGTGAGTCCAGAGGACAATAAGATTGTTGGAGTGCACCGGACGGGTAATTCCGTATCGGGGTGGATCCTGGGCATCTTCGTCGACGAAGGTGCCGAACAGTCGGTCCCAGAGTATCAGTGTGCCGCCGTAATTCCGGTCGATGTATCCCGGGTTGCGCCCGTGGTGGACGCGGTGGTGGCTGGGGGTATTGAAGACCTGCTCGAGCCAGCCAGGCAGTCGTCCGACCAGGGTGGTATGGATGAAAAACTGGTACACCAGTGAGAAGGCGTAGGCCACACCGATCCAGACCGGATTGAAGCCGATCAGCGCCAGTGGCAGGTAGAAGATCCACATACCGTTGAAAATATTGGTGGCATTCTGGCGCATGGCGGTGGAAAAGTTCATCCGTTCGGACGAGTGGTGTACCACATGAGCGGCCCAGAACCAGCGCATCCGATGGCTGGCCCGGTGCATCCAGTAGAAACAGAAATCCACCCCCAGGAAGGTTCCGAAAGCGGTGAAGGCGTTGAGCTCCAGGTCAAACAGTCTGTGGTGGTAACAAAACGCATAGAGAGGAAACGCGATAATGCCGGCGAACAGCAGTTCGGTGACCTGGTAGCCAGCTCCGAGGGCAAAATTCCGGATGGCCTCCCGGGTATCCATCAACCGGGGATCGTGTCGTATCCGGAGATATTCCCAGAAGGCGACGGCAATAAAAACCGGGGTTGCAAACACGAAGATAAGCTGGCGCTCGTCCAGCGCCAGCCAGGGTGCGATCATGTGCCACAGGGGCAGCAGCCCACTGTTCTGCAGCACGTTTTGCATCATGTCGATCAGGGTCATAGCCGTATCCGCAAAGGGTCTTGTTGTCAGGTTATGGTGCCACAATCCCCGGTCCGCGCGGTGTCACATTACGCCAATGCCGATGGCCCATTGCGACACGGTCTGAGTCAGTTCCCCCGGTGTTTCAGATAATGCTCCCGTAGCGGTGCGATGCTCGGCTCCATGCGCGTGAGCCAGTCGCGCATGGGGGGCAGAAGTTTCTGCTGTGCAGGCCATGGCACTGGGTATTGGCGGGGCTGGAACAAGGGGGCGAACAGGGCGCCCGCTGCAAGATCCGCCCGCGATAGCCGGTCGCCCACGAGGAAGGGACGTCGCCGGTAATGTTCCGCCAGTTCCGTTAGCAGGGATTCCATGATTCGCTCAGAGGCATCCGCGGTTTTCTGATTGATTTTCATCCACTGGCGCATGGTTTCATCGACACGGCTGAACGCCAGGCTCAACAGCCAGCGATTATAGAAAGGCGTGCCCGCGGCCAGCATCGGAATGACCCGCTTGGGGCGCTGCAAAAGGTAGTGGTAAGACCAGCAGCGCACGGCAGGGCCGGCCTCTTCGTCGAGGCGATGTTCCCAGTCCAGGGCCTGTTGACGTTGTTCCGGGTCATCGGGCGTCAGGGAATGCTCTGGAAAGCTTTTATCAAGGTGATCGATGATGGCGGCTGAGCCCTGCACAATTTCGCCGTCGTGATCGAGGACCGGAACCGACGTTGCCTTTCCGGTCAGCGAGCGGATCGGGCGAATGTGTTGGCCCGGCAACAGGTTGATCGTCTCGTAGCGGACGCCCTTGTAATCGAGCGCCCATCGGATTTTCTCGCAGTAATGGGAAATGGCGAACTGGTAGAGCCTGACTGTCATGATGTATGTCTTCCTGACCTTGAGAGAGCTCTACCATACCGTCGAACCGACGTTTTCAGAAGTCCCGGCAGGTCCTGCCGGGACTTCTGTCACCTAGAGGGCAGGGACTTCAAGCGTCGAAGCCCGGTTGTTGCTGAACTCGAAGCCGACCGATGTGGTGCCCTGGTCGGGGTACTTGTAGAGCAGATCCCGGGAGTCGATGACCAGTACCAGACGGTCGCCTGCGGGAATATCGTAGGCGGTTGCGACCAGGTCAATGTCCAGTGTCAGGCTCTGGCCCGGTGTGGTCTCAGGCACTGTAATGGGGGCATGGGTGATGAGTTTGCCGGTGCCTGTCCAGTCCATGTCGTAGAGGTACGCGACCAGTTGCAGGTGATCGGATTTCGGAGTCACCTGGACCGTGGTTTCCGGGATCCCCCGAATTTTCAGCGGAGAACCGAGTTTGGGCGTCTGGAACCAGATGCTCCGGTCACGTCCCAGCGTCAGGATGGGCGCCACCACCGGCACATTGACCTGTTCGAAGAGCTGGGAAGCCAGCGGGATACCTGTATCTGCCAGGGTTCCTGCCCAGGAGCTGATCCATTCGGTCTTTCCGAACCAGCTCTGATAGGGCGTGTCGCTGAGCTCGCCCTGGCTGAACCAGGTGCGGGGGTGGAGGTACCAGCGCCGGGTTTGGGTTGCAGGTACCGGAAAGTCTGCGAAGCCTTCATAGCGGTTGCTCAGCTTTATTTTCATCTGCACGGGGGGTTGTCCTTCCATGGCGTCGGGTTGGCCTTTCAGGTAACGATCAAACCATCGCTGGACGTTATTCCACACGTGGGTATTGCCGTCACCGATCATACCGACGATCTCTACCGTGGCGTGGGTGCCGGGTTGCAGATCAATGTGTTTCGGTCCGCTCAGCTGATGGAACAGGCGCAGGGGGCTATTGGGCTGGAACAGGTTGTCGCCCCAGTTGTTGGCCATGTACACCGCGGTCCCATTGGCGTTCAGCTGATCGACGACGGACAGCGGCGAACGCCGGTTGGCCCAGGCGATGGTCGTATCGACGTCCTGCTGGTGGAGGATGTTCTGCCAGAGTTCATTGATGATCGGATCCGGATGCCCGATCAGTTCGCCGGTCAGGGTCAGCAGTTCGCCCCAAACTAACCGCGGGGTTTGTTGGCCATACAGCGCCTCGGCCAGGTTGCCCCAGCCGCTCATGGCCGCGACAGCGCGGACCCGGGGATCGTGGGCGGCACCGAGAAGGCTGAGCCCCGCACCGTAGGAAATGCCGGCTGCACCAATGGCAGAAGGGTCGACGGGCGTGTTCGTGATCAGCCAGTCCACGACGGCACTGAAATCCGTCATGTCCTTCGGCCCGGCGGTGTTGATCAGGCCGCCGGATTTGCCCCAGCCGCGGCTGCTGTAGCTCAGGACGATGTAGCCCTGCTCGGCCAGCCGACCGGCCGCGGTCAGGTATTCATACTCGTTCAGGCCCCAGCTGTTCACGAAGATGATGGCCGGATAGCTGGATTGGCCGGAGGTCGGGATAAAGACATTGGCTTCCAGGTTGACGCCATCATCAGCGTAGATCACCACGTCGTCGTTGGTGGTGTAGGCATCGGAGACTGGAAACAGCGGCTGGTTCAGCACCCCGGCGACCAGCGAGGCGGTCGGAAAGAGCGCCGATTCACCGGCGCTGGCACGATCCGCCGGGAGGATAAACAGAAAAAGCAATAGGCAGGGTATCAGTGCCCTGACGAGGGATTGTTTCATCATCATTCAGCCTTTCGTTGTTTTTGGATAGAGGCTCGGCCCTTTAGCAGGCCGGTAAGGGATTGTGCTTCTTTACTGCGGAAAGCGGGTCCAGTGTAGAGACATCGCCAGATCCTACCCGGATGCCGGTCACATCCGGGCTTGTCCGTTGATGCCAACTTTCGGGGTAGTGCTTGTCTTCAATCGTTTACAGGGTGTCGAGGTGTTTTACAGAATTTTGCATACGATTTTTCGGAAACGTTTCCAACTTATTGATGTTTTGAAAAAAAATCCGGGTTGGCAGGATTTCCGCTTAGTTGATGATTGCAACAAATTGAACCTTAGAGAAGGAGTTCAGGTATGAACAAGCGATGGATGTCTGGCGCAGCCGGTGTGGCTGCCGCCGTTTTGATGAGTTCGCCGGCAGTGGCGGTACCCACCACGGCGGACGTGGTGTTTCTGGTGGACGAATCCGGCTCGATGTCGGGTGAGCACAGCTGGCTGGGGAACATGATCACCGGCCTGGAATCCGGGCTGACCGCGCAGGGTGTCGGTACCTCCGATGCCAACCGTTACTCACTGATTGGGTTTGGTGGATCCGGAAGTCATTATCCTCCGAATCCCCACGATATGGATGCAGGCACTACCGGTGTCCAGGAGTGGGGCAGTGCCACTGAATTCTCGACCGCCACCGGAACCCTGACGACGGGCGGGGGAACGGAGGATGGCTGGAACGCCATCGACTGGGCCCTGAACAACCTTTCCTATCGATCCGGCGCGGCGGTGAACTTCATCCTTGTCACCGATGAGGATCGGGATAACACCAACGGTGCCCTGAACAAGACGGGATTGTTGTCCGGACTCAGCCGCCTCAATGCCCTGTTGAATGTCGTCGTTGATAACTCCTTTGGGTGTGGTGCGCCATCCGGGGCGATCGGTGTAGACAGCGCTAAAAACGGCTTCGAGGCCGATGGTTCCGGTGGTTATACCGAATGTGAAGGTCTGGGTGTGATTGGCTCCGGCTATGGAACCACTGAATCAGACTACGTTGACCTGGCGTTGCAATCCGGCGGTGCCGGCTGGGATCTGGGCATCCTGCGCAGCGGCGGTGATAACGCTACCTCGTTCACCAAGGCCTTTGTGGATATCAAGGTACAGGAAATTACCGAACAGCCCCCGGTCTCTGTACCGGAGCCAGGCACCCTGGCGTTGCTTGGTCTGGGTTTGACCGGTCTGGCATTCCGTCGTAAAAAATCCTGACAAACCCCGTCCAACCGGAGTCGCCTTTTTGGCGGCTCCGGTTATCCGCTTTCCCACCTGTGCATTCCTGTCTAGAATTGGCGCCGTTAACCGATCGAGATAGGGATATCCAAATGCAATGCCTTCGAACTCTCCGTACCGCGTGCGTTTTTGCCGCGGCTCTTGCGCTTGTCGCCTGCGCATCACTCATGCCGGAAAAGTCGTCATCGAATACCTATAGCTGTGGTCAGCTGGATATTCGTGTCGCAGAAACCGATGCAGGATTGCTGGGCATCGATTTTGCGGATCAGCGCCTGCTGCTCAAGCCTGTGGAGAGCGCGTCCGGAGCGCTTTATGCGGCCCCGGATAACCCGAACACCCGGTTCTGGAGCAAGGGCGAGCGAGCGTCGCTGACCATTGATGGCGAGCGTTACCCCGAGTGTCTGGAACCTGGTGCCATTGAAGAACCGTTTGAAGCCCGCGGTAACGAGCCCTTCTGGCGGGTGCAGGTGGCTGGGGGCCAGTTGACGCTTGAACGACCCTATGAATCGACGACCCCGTTGCGTCTGGACGCGGAACTCGAGCAATCGGGTCGCCATGGCAGGACGTTTGTCGCTGAAGGTTCCGGTGTCCGGGTGAAACTCAGCGTTGCCCGGCAGCTCTGTAACGACACCATGTCCGGGAGCCAGTATCCGGTGCAGGCGCACCTGACCATTAATGGCGAGGCTTTCGAGGGCTGTGGCGGCGATCCCGAACGCCTGTTACGAGGCGTGGACTGGGTCGTCGAGACAATCGATGGAAGCCCTGTTATGGACCGGACCCGGGTGACTGTCCGGTTTCTTGACCAACACCGGGTCGCGGGAAGGTCCTCCTGCAACCGCTATACCGGACGCTACCATCTGACGGGTGAGGGGCTGACGCTCGGCTCACTCGCATCGACACGAATGGCGTGTGCGCCATCGCTCATGAACCAGGCGCATCGTTTTCAGGAATTGCTGGGTCAGGTAAACCGGTTCCGCATCGGAACGCGCGGTGAGCTCAGGTTGCTGGCGCCTGATGGTCGGGCTATTGTCGCT
This sequence comes from Marinobacter santoriniensis NKSG1, assembly GCF_000347775.1. GTDB lineage: Bacteria > Pseudomonadota > Gammaproteobacteria > Pseudomonadales > Oleiphilaceae > Marinobacter > Marinobacter santoriniensis. Next base: position 60,955 of record NZ_APAT01000018.1, on the reverse strand, counting down.
CATCGGAGTTCGGATGGTTCTATACCGTAGCGAGCTACGATCTGATCAAATCGACCGGACGCCTTCAGAGCACGAATACCCTCGGAGAGCTGCTCTGCCCGTTTTTGGGCGGTCGCTTTGTGAGGGGAAAATGCGACGTATATCGGAGACTCATATAGCGGACCCGCACTCCGAAGGCGCGTCTCGGCCGGGCGTTCCCTCATGGTCCAGTTCATCACTTCCCGGTCTTCCGGAAACACATCCGTCCGCCGTTCCCAGACCAGTTGAATGGCACGATTCAGCGGCGAGGGCCCTGACAGGATCAGGATTCGTTCCGGCTCGTCCTGATGGGCCTTGATATAGGCATCAAGATCGGGCGAATAGGAATAACCATTGATAGCCAGCAGTGTCTGGTCCCGGAGGGATCCGGTACCGGTGTACATCCAGGTGCTGTCCGGGTGTGTAAACAGCTCGATCCGGGAATAGCCGGCTGGCTCAGTCGGAAACAGAAAGCCCGGGGCGTCGCCGGTGAAAGCGCCGATAACGCCATCAACGTCCCCCGCCTCGGCCTGGTAGAGTGCCCGGGCCCAGCTCATGTTGATGTACTGAACGGTCACGCCTACTCGAGCAAAGGCTTCTCTGGCAATGTCGACCATGTAGCCTTCCGCTTCGGAGCCAGCTTCGCAATTGTGAGGACACCACGGATCGGCTGCCAGTACCACGAGGGAGTCGGGTGTTTCCGCAGCGTTTGCGGCAGGCGCTGCCAGTGCGGTGTCTGATTCCGGAGTTTCGGGTACAGCGGCAGGTGGGTCCTTGGGAGAACAGGCGGTGCACAGCAGAAGCAGAAAAAGAACCAGGGGCTTGAACATGAGCAGGAACCAAAAGCCACACTCCGGGCGGCGAATACTTCAAGCATAGCCGCCCGGAGGGGATTTGTAACCTGCCGATTGGTTATCGGCCCTTTTGGCGGGACTCCGAGGCTGCCGCCAGGGGCACCAGGGCCCGGGTGAGTTCTTTCATGCTCAGATCGCCGACCGTTTCGCCATCCCGCACGACCCGGAAGGTCAGATTGGTGTCACCGCCGGACAGGGATAGCACGGACTCCAGATTGTCCTTCTCGGAGATATCGCCGGCATAGTCCTGTGCGTCGCCGCTGGGCTCTTTCATCACCGATCGGACACGCAGTACCCGGGCCCGGTTGATGTCGGAAATGAAGTCCACAATGTAGGGATCCCCGGGATTCAGCAGGATGTCCTGGGGGTCACCCTGCTGCACGACTTCGCCGTCCTTAAGAATGACAAGGTGGTCCGCGAGTTTCAGAGCCTCATCCAGATCGTGGGTGATGAAGACAATGGTTTTCTTGAGCTCTTCCTGAAGCTCAAGCAGAAGATCCTGCATGTCGGAGCGGATCAACGGGTCCAGGGCAGAGAAGGCCTCGTCCATCAGCATGATCGGCGAGTTCGAGACCAGCGCCCGGGCGATGCCAACCCGTTGCTGCATGCCCCCGGAGAGTTGATGCGGATACTGGTGCTCGTTGCCTTCCAGCCCCACTCGCGCGAGCCATTTTCGGGCTTCATGCTCGAAGTCGGCGGTGGAGACTCCGCTGACGTCCATGGCCATACCTGCGTTTTCCAGGACGGTGCGATGGGGCAGCAACGCAAATTTCTGGAACACCATGGACATTTTCTTGCGCCGTAGCTCGCGCAACTGGTTTTCGTTAAAGGAAAGAACGTCCTCCCCATCCACGCGGATTTCTCCGGCGGTCGGCTCAATCAGCCGGTTGAGATGGCGGATCAGCGTCGACTTGCCCGAGCCTGAGAGGCCCATGATGACGGTGATTTCGCCATCGTGCATGTCGACGTTAATGTCCCGCAGGCCAAGAACGTGGTTGTGCTTTTCCAGCAGTTCGGCCTTGCCCATACCCCGGCGCACATACTCCAGGGCAACGTCGGGTGTCGGACCGAAGATCTTGTACAGATTCTTGATAGAAATCTTTACATCAGAAGTCACGGGGCGTCCTCACTGTTTCTGTGCCGCGTTGATACGCGCCAGGGAAGCTTTGGTAACCCGATCAAGGATAACCGCCAGAATCACGATACCGAGGCCGGACACCAGGCCAACACCCAATTCCAGATTCCGGATGCCTTTCAATACGAGTACGCCCAGGCCCGGAGCGGATACCAGTGACGCGATGACGACCATGGCCAGGCTCATCATGATGGTCTGGTTCACACCAGCCATGATGTTGGGCAGTGCCAGGGGGATCTGGACCTTGTAGAGCTTTTGCCAGGGCGTCATGCCGAAGGCATCGGCGGCTTCGATGACCTCTTTGTCCACCAGTCGGATACCGAGGTTGGTCAGCCGGATGACCGGCACGATGGCATAGAGAATGATGGCGATGCCGTAAAGCTTGGATTCGGTCACGCTGAACAGGAAAATCAGCGGGATCAGGTAAACAAACGGAGGCAACGTCTGCAGCATGTCCAGTATTGGAATGGTCATGCGCTGCATAACATCACTGCGGGACATCGCTATCCCTATCGGGACACCCACCAATACGCACAGGAACGCGCAGACGAAAATAATAGAGAGCGTCTGCATCGCATAATCGTAATAGTCGATGAAAGCGAGCAGGACGATGCTGCCGGCAACGAAGGACACCAGCTTCCATGACTTGGTGACAAAAAAGACCACGGCGAGCAGGACCGGGATAACGATCCACCAGGGCGTGTGCAGCATCGTGTAGAGCGCGCCGTCCAGAGACCAGCTCAGTGGTTGGGTGATCGGATCAAGCACCAGGCTCAGATTGTCCTTGATCTGCAGAAACCCGTCTTCGAGGCCCTTGGTCAGATCGCGGGACTGTGGCCAGGCTGAACAGGATTTGTGTAGCGCATCCAGGGATGGGAACGGCAGGTCCCAGATGGAGGTGACTTCGGTACCGTCTCCACCTTTGGCTTTGGACAGCAGCTGGGCCATGGACATGGGCGAGCTGCTTTGGCCCTGGGAACACCAGTCTTCCAGCCCCAGGGCGGAAAATACGAAATCGTAGGTAGCCATGATTGTTCTGATTCCCGTCGAACCATCGACCGGACGAGGGGCGAACGGTCGATGGATAGGTTAGAGGGTGGCGGCCGGCAGCCACCACCCTGGCTGGGAGGGTTGGCTCGTTACTTGTTGAGCAGGCTGGACAGATTCTTTCTGGCAGAATCGTTCAGCCAGCCGGACCAGACGTCCGGGTTGTTGCTCAGGAAGTGGACCGTGGCCTCTTCAGCCGACGCGTTATTCTCACTCTTCCATGCAAGGATACCGCTCATGGTTTCGGTCTTGAAGGTCATCTTGCTGAGCATGTCGGCCACTTCAGGATGCTGCTTCTTGAAAGTGGTCGTGACCGAGGTCAGTACCGGCGCTGCCGGGAAGTCGGACACGCCCGGGTTCGGATTGTCCGGGGTCTGGTTCGCCTTGTGGACCTTTGGCTTGATGTCGCCGATTTTGACGCGGGTCATGTCGTACTTGCCCAGCGGTACGGTCGGCCCCCAGTAGTAGCCGAACCAGGGCTTGTGGTCCTGAACCGCAGAGGCCATGGAGGTGGCGAGGGTTTCACCGGAGCCGTGGTTGAACACCTTGAGGCCTGAGGATTCCAGATCCAGAGCGCGGATCAGGTTGTCATTGACCACGCGACAGCCCCAGCCATCCGGGCAGTTGTTGAACGTGCCGCCGACCCACTCAGGGTGCGCCATCACGCCTTCAATGGTTTTAAGCTCCGGATGTTCCTCGGCCAGATAGGTGGGAATCCACCAGCCCTCGACACCGCCTGGATCCAGAACCTTGCCCAGCCGCTCGACCTTGCCCTGATCTTCCAGACGCGTATAGGCCTCACCGGCGGAATTCAGCCAGAGCTCGGTAACGATGTCCGGTTCACCGTTTTCGGCGACGGAGGTCACTGCAGGCACGGTATCAGACGGCACGACAGATACTTTGCAGCCGTAACCCTGTTCCATGATGAATTTGGCCGTGTTGGTCACGACGGCTGCGGAAGCCCAGTTCATCTCGGTGATGGAGACTTCGCCACAGTCACTGGCGTGGGCGAATCCGGGAAGAGCGGCTGCGCACAGCAGGGCCGCGGAAGTAAACTTTTTCATGGTCACTTCTCCTGTTCGGTTGGTGAGGTATTGAAAAGTTTCAGAAAATTACGGACAAGCAATCCTGATGGATTGAAAGCGAGGGGATACGACAAGGCTTCGAGTACGTTGTTCAAAACGACGGATTCCGAAAGCATTGACCTCTAAGGATAAGGATAATGAAGATTCGTTCAAGGTTTTCTGCGAAATCCGTCGTTTCAATGGGCAGATTTAATGTCGGTGTCAGCGCTTTGTAGCATTTCGCTGGTAGCCTCTGCGGCTTGTCGACCGGAGGTGTAAATGACGGAATTACGGAACCTGACCCCACACCGGGTGATTCCTGCGGAACAGGCTCGGCGCGACCGGCAGCAGCGGGGCCGGTTGCGGACCTTTCTGCCCGAGCTGGTCGATCTCGAACGCCTTCTTGCAGAGGCTCCGGGGAGCGTCACAACTCGCGTTGCCGACTACGCCGGTGTGAGCGATATGACCTTGCCGATCTATCGGGTGGACATTGGCTCTGAACGGGAGGATGCACCCGCGGTTCTCCTGGTCGGAGGCGTCCATGGACTCGAGCGCATCGGCTCTCAGGTTGTGATTGCCTGGCTGGGCACCCTGATCAGCCGAATGGGGTGGGACCAGTCCCTGCTCCGGCTGCTCGAGGATATCCATATTACCGTCCTGCCTATCCTCAATCCCGGAGGGATGTATCTGAACCAGCGCAGCAACCCGAACGGCGTCGACCTGATGCGGAACGCGCCGATCAAGGCGCAGGAGCGAAGTACGTTCATGCTGGGTGGACAGCGGTTTTCCCGTCACCTTCCCTGGTATACGGGAGCGCCGGAAACCGGGATGGAAGTCGAAAATCTCACCCTGGAATCGGTCATCCGGGAACTCTTGCCGGACCGGCCATTCAGCGTGGCGCTGGATTGCCACAGCGGTTTTGGCTGGCAGGACCAGATCTGGTTTCCCTATGCCTATCGTCGCCGGCCCATGCGCGGGATCGCATCGGTACTGGCCCTGAAACTGATCTGGGAGCAGGCCTACCCCAACCATGACTACCGATTCGAGCCCCAGTCCCGGCACTATCTGACCCATGGCGATCTTTGGGACTATTTCTACAAGCAGATCAATCGAGACAGCAATGGCATTTTCCTTCCACTGACCCTGGAAATGGGATCCTGGCGCTGGATCCGGAAGCGGCCCCGGCAGCTGTTCCGGCTGGATGGTTTCTTCAATCCTTTGGTACCCCATCGTCATCGACGAGTCCTGCGCAGCCATCTCGCCTGGATCGACTTTCTCCTGCACGCGGCGGCCAGCCATCGACACTGGTTGCCGGATCCGGCATCCGAGTCCATGCTGAGGGAAGCGGCCATCATGCACTGGTATCGGGATACGAACTAGTATGGACTGGATTCTGTTGCGCGGTCTGACGCGGGAACAGGCCCACTGGGGCGATTTCCCGCACCAGCTGGGGGCCGCGTTCCCGGAACATCGGTTCCATACCGTCGATCTGCCCGGCACCGGGGTCCATTTTCGTGAACCCAGCCCCGATGCGATCCAGGGAATTCGCCGCCAGGTCTGTCGGAGCGTCTCGCACATGCCACGCCCCTTCAGCATTCTGGCGCTATCGATGGGAGGGATGGTCGCGCTGGATTGGGCGCAACACGCGGATCCCGGCGAAATCCAGCATCTGGTCCTGGTCAACACCAGCTCCGGATTCAGCCCACCCTGGCATCGTATGCGACCCGCCAGCTGGCCAAAGATTCTGAGGTTACTGGCCCGTCGGGAGTTATTCGAGCGCGAGCGGGATATCCTGCGCCTGACCTCCAACCGACCGGTGCCGCTGGAACTGGCGAAACGGTGGTACAGCATCCAGCGTCAGCGACCGGTAAGTCGGGGCAATGCCTACCGCCAGCTCAAGGCGGCTGCCCGTTACACGCCCGCCGGATCCAGGCCATTGCCAGACGCGTTGCTGCTGGCGAGCCAGGGCGACCGCATCGTGAACTGGCGTTGCAGCGCAGACATCGAGTCCCGTTGGCAGTGGACACTGAAACTCCATCCGGATGCCGGCCATGACCTGCCCCTCGATGATCCCGGCTGGATTCTGAAGCAGCTGGAGAGCTGGTTGCCGGACGCTTAACGGTTGCTTGACGCAACTCTTTTTTCCGGTCAGGCTTTGGTCTGCCTCACTGCCCTGCAAGGGCCCATCTGATGTCCGGAAGGAGTTAAAAACAATGAAAATTTTTGAAACCAAGACGGCTCCCAATCCCCGTCGAGTGCGGATGTTCATGGCCGAGAAAGGGCTGTTGGACAAGGCCGAGTTCATCGAGATTGACTTGCAGAAAGGTGAAAACCTGACCCCGGAGTTCGTTGCCCGCAATCCTATGAAAAAGGTGCCGGTAATGGAGCTCGATGATGGTACCTGTATCGCCGAAACCATGGCGATTTGTCGTTATTTCGAGGAGAGTTTCCCGGACACCCCGAAGCTGCTGGGTGAAACACCCCTGGAAAAGACTCTGGTTGAGCAGTGGTTGCGTTGGATCGAGCTGTATTTTTTCATGCCGACGGGGATGTGCTTCCAGCATACTACCGGCTATTTCAAGGATCGCATGAATCCGATCAAGGAGTGGGGCGAGGAATGCGGCCAGAGTATCGAGAAATTCATGCATTTCCTCGATAAGCACCTGGAAGGAAAAGAGTTTATCTGTTGTGACCGGTTCACGGCCGCGGATATCAATGCGTTCACGACGGTTGCGTTTGCCAAGGTGGTCAACGTCCGTATCAAGCCGGAGCAGACTCACCTGCAGGCCTGGTACGACCGGATCAAGGAGCGCCCCTCAGCTAGGGCCTGATACTCCCGTCAGTCCGATGTGGTGACTGCCTTGGAGGCGGGCGCCAGAATTGCGCGGTTCCGGCCGGTGTCCTTGGCCTGGTAAAGCGCCTCGTCGGCTCTTTTGATCAGATTTTCCGGGTGTTGTTCGCCATGGAAGCGGGCAACGCCCAGGCTGATGGTCTGGCGAATCAGGCCCCTGTCAGTGGGAATCGGGGTGTCAGCCAGGGCCCGCCGGATTTTGTCGGCGACGGTCATGGCGTTCTCGACCGTTGTCTCGGGCAGCATGATCAGTATCTCCTCGCCACCCCAGCGGCATACGACATCTTGCTGACGAAGCGAGGCTGTCACGCGTACGGCGGTCTCACGCAAGACCTGGTCTCCGACGTCATGACCATACCGGTCATTGATATGCTTGAAGTGGTCCAGATCTGCGAGGATGACACTCAGGGGATAACGCTTGCTGCGTCGACTCCGGTTCATCTCATGACGAATCAGGGGCAGGAAGGCATGACGGTTCATCAGGCCCGTGAGCTGATCCGTTGTGGCGAGCTGCCGAAGTGATTGCTTGGTCAAGAACTGATTGATCGAGAGGTTTCGCAGTGCCTCACTGGTCAGAAAACCGATGATCACCATGATCATCGGGCCAAACAGGAACGGCATCAGGTCACTCAGCGGCACCCTCAGATAAAATGCGGCGCCTGCAAACAGGGCCAGAGGCACGCCGATCTGTATCATCCAGTCCCTGAAGCCCCGCGTGGACATGAGTGTGACGCCGAACAGACTGATCATCAGGCCGTCGGTGATCTGGTGAAGCCCCTCCCGTTTCCAGTAGAAGTAAATGACAAACAGGATGAGGATCATGCCCATCAGGGACATGCTCATCGCGCGAATCAGGATTTTGGGTTGCCACCGGGGCCAGCCAGCATAGTGGCTCAGGAATGTCATCAACAGACTGGCATAAACCGGAATCCGGACCAGGTATTCGAGGGACCATATTCACGGTGTGGAGACTCCCCGAATGCTGTAGCTGAGTTGATAGGCGAGCATGGTGAACAGGATGAGCCAGGCACCCAATATGGCGAGCAGCGCTTCCAGCCGCTGTCGGTAGTCACGGTAGGCCGGTTGCCACTCGCGGGGAATGTCGGGCTGGGTGAATAGCATATCGGGTAAAGAGTTTGCGAACTTGAATGTGTGTCTTTTGAAATTATCCTGTGACTCTGCTTACGGTTACAACCGGCCATAGGGGGTATATCGCTTGAGATATACACCTATAAATACTACATATTGGGGGTATAGATGACAGAACCTGGTGCCGGACGTCTCGGATGCGTGCTCGACAGGATTGATCGCGCCAATCGGCAGGACCCTCATCAAGAGGTGGTGGATGGTCAGTCCCTGCCTCGCGAATATGCCTACAGCCTGCACATGACTCGCTGGCTGTTTGCCATTGAAGAGGCACCCTCCGAGCGCATGCAGATTGCCTGCCGGGCCCAGCACATTGAGCGCTGGCGGCTTCCCCGGAGTGACTATCCGGAAGGTCGGAAGGACTACTATGAATGGCGTCAGGCCTGTGGTCGCATGCACGGCCGCCGGGCCGCGGAGATCATGGCGGAGTGTGGGTGTGCGCCCGACGAATGCGCGCGGGTTGAAACCATTCTGACCAAGCGGGAGTTGCGAAACGATCCCGACACGCAGCTACTCGAGGATGTGGCCTGCCTGGTTTTCCTGGAGCGCTACTTTTCCCGGTTCTACGAGGAAAAGCCGGACTATGATTGGGAAAAGTGGCTGCGAATCGTACGCCGGACCTGGGGCAAGATGTCGCCCCGGGGGCATGAGGCGGCGTTAAAGCTGGCGGGGCAGTTGCCGGAGCACCTGCAAACCTTACTCGGCGAAGCGTTGGCTTAACGATTTTTGGATCGCAGGCGGTGGTGTACAGTCCGGCGGGCAGCCTCGGCCAAAATACGCTGTGAATACTTCCCTGTACGCTCGGCTACGCCATCCATGGCTCCGCACGATTTTGGCCGAGGCTGCCCGCCGAACTGACGCGGCTTCTGGAGGGACCTCTCAGAAAAACAGCTCCTGGAGTCTGGCTCCTGGATCTTTCGCCCTCATGAACGATTCGCCTACCAGAAAGCCATAAATACCCTGGGAAGTCATGGCTTCCACATCCGCTCGCGTCGTGATGCCGCTCTCGGTAATGGTCAGCCGGTCGGAGGAGATCCGTTCGTGCAGGTTGAACGTGGTGTCCAGTGACACGTCAAAGGTGTGCAGATTCCGGTTATTGATGCCCACCAGCGGCGTTTTGAGAGTCAGCGCATCCTCCAGCTCCTCGCCATCGTGGACTTCCACCAGCACATCCAGACCAATTTCGTGAGCAATGCCCTCGAGTTCCTGCATCTGGTCTTTGGTCAGACACGCCGCAATCAGCAGGATGCAGTCGGCACCGATGGCCCGGCTCTCGTATACCTGGTAGGGCGCCACCATGAAGTCCTTGCGGATAACCGGCAGGTTGCAGGCAGCACGCGCGGCCTTCAGGTAGTCCTCATGGCCCTGGAAAAAATCCCTGTCGGTGAGCACGGACAAACAAGCCGCACCGCCTTGCTCATAGCTTTCGGCAATCGCTTCTGGTTCGAAGGGGTCGCGCAGAATGCCTTTGCTGGGGGAGGCTTTCTTGATCTCGGCAATGACAGCGGGCGTGCTCGCTTCAATCCGGTTTCGAAGTGCGTTTGCAAAACCACGGGCGGCGGGTTGATCGCCTGCCATGGCTTTCAGATCGTCGATGGAAACGGTCCGCTTCCGCTCATCAATTTCTTCCCACTTCCGGTCGACGATTTTTCGAAGAATGGTGGGGGTCTTGTCCAGATGTCTGTTGGTCATTAAGGGCCTGCTACAGATACAGAGTATGCGAGAGCCGGTGGGGCTGGGCTTTCCAAAACTGTCTGCAGCCATGGAAGGCTGCAGCCAAGCCCTACAGGGATGTATTTACGGGCGTGTTTTGGAAAGCCCAGTTCCGCCGGGTCGTCCTGCCGAGACGTTGGCAGGGATTATCACATCAAAAACATTGAGAAAAATCGGCCAGCTCGGACATCTTGCCCGCCGCCAGCCCGGAGCCCATGGCATCGAGAGCCATATCCACGCCTTCTTTGGCGTTGCGGGCCAGACCGGCGACATAAATCGCTGCCCCGGCATTCAGTGCAATCATATCCCGGGCCTTCTCGGTAATCTCGTCATGGGTCCGGCCGAAGGCGGCCTTGATCAGTGTCAGTGATTCGTCAGACGTTTCGACGGTCAGGCCCACCAGCGATTGACTCTTGATGCCCAGATCCTCCGGCGTGATGTCGTATTCACTGATCTCGCCATCCTTGAGTTCCGCCACATGGGTCGAACTGGCAAGGCTGATCTCATCCAGTCCGTCCTTGGAATGGACCACCATGATGTGCTCGGCACCCAGACGATGAAGGACTTCTGCCATGGGCCGGCAAAGCTCCCGCGTGAACACGCCGATCAGCTGGCGCTTCACGTCGGCCGGATTGGTCATCGGGCCGAGAATGTTGAAAATCGTCCGGCAACCGAGCTCCCGGCGTGGGCCGATGGCATGCTTCATCGCGCCATGATGGGCCGGGGCAAACATAAAGCCGACGCCGATCTGCTCAACGCAGCGAGCGACTTCCTCCGGTTTCATGTCCAGGTTGATGCCCACTTTCTCGAGAAGGTCGGCGCTGCCGCTTTTCGAAGAGACCGCGCGGTTACCGTGTTTGGCGACGTAGCCACCGGCGGCAGCGACCACAAACGACGCCGCCGATGAGACGTTGAACAGATTGGCGCCGTCGCCACCGGTCCCGACGATGTCCACCAGCGGTTCGGCATTGACGGTGACGGAGGTGGCCAGTTCCCGCATCACCTCGGTGGCGCCGGTGATCTCGTCAATGGTTTCACTCTTCAGGCGCAGCCCCATCAAAAACGCGCCGATCTGGGCATCTGTGGCTTCGCCATTCATGACAATGCGCATGACCTCCTTCATTTCCTCCCGGGACAGGTCCAGGTTGGAGGCAATGCGGTTCAGAGCTTGTTTCATGTCCATGGAAAATCGGCCTCTTTTATTGTGTTCGCAGGAAGTTGCGCAGCAGCTCGTGTCCCTGTTCCGTCATGATGGATTCCGGGTGGAACTGAACGCCTTCGATGGTCAGCGTTTTGTGGCGCACGCCCATGATTTCCTCGACCGACCCATCGTTATTCCGGGTCCAGGCCGTCACTTCCAGGCAATCCGGCAGTGTGTCCTGTTCGATCACCAGGCTGTGGTATCGGGTGGCCTGAAGCGGATTGCTCAGGCCCCGGAAAACCCCCGCATCCTTGTGGTACACCGGCGACACCTTGCCGTGCATGACGTGGCCCGCGCGAACGATGTTGCCTCCGAAGACCTGGCCAATGGCCTGGTGTCCGAGGCAGATGCCCAGGATCGGGAGCTTGCCGGCGAAATGCCGGATCGCCGCCATGGAGATGCCGGCTTCGTTGGGGGTGCAGGGGCCCGGGGAGATCACCAGACGTTCGGGCTGGAGGGCTTCAATCTCTTCAACGGTAATGTCGTCGTTGCGGAAGACACGGACGTCGGCCCCCAGCTCGCTGAGGTACTGCACCACGTTGTAGGTGAAGGAATCGTAGTTGTCGATCATCAGGAGCATACTCTTTCCCTCCGCCTCAGTGGTCGTAGTCGTTGTAGGTCATGGCCACGGCCCGGAAGATGGCTCGGCCCTTGTTCATGGTTTCCTTCCACTCGAGGCGCGGGATCGAGTCGGCGACAACGCCGGCACCCGCCTGTATGTGCAGGGTATTGTCCTTGATAACAGCAGTGCGGATGGCAATAGCCGTGTCCATGTTGCCGTTGAACGAGAGGTAGCCCACGGCACCGCCGTAGACGCCCCTTTTCACCGGCTCCAGTTCGTCGATGATTTCCATGGCGCGGATCTTGGGTGCGCCGCTGAGCGTTCCCGCTGGCAGGGTGGCGCGCAGGACATCCAGGCAACTGGTGTTTTCTTTCAGTCGGCCAGTCACGTTGGAGACAATGTGCATGACGTGGGAATAGCGCTCCACAATCATCTTGTCGGTGACCCGAACCGTACCCGTCTCCGATACCCGGCCGGCGTCATTGCGGCCCAGGTCGATCAGCATCAGATGTTCGGCAATCTCTTTCGGATCCGCCAGCAGTTCCGATTCCAGGGCCCGGTCTTCGGCGTCCGTGGCACCCCGTTTCCGGGTGCCGGCGATGGGGCGTACCGTCACTTCCTCGTCCTCCACTCGGGCCAGGATTTCCGGCGAGGAACCGACAATGTGGAAGTCCTCCAGATCCAGGAAATACATGTAGGGGGAAGGGTTCAGCACCCGCAATGAGCGGTAGAGGTTCAGGGGCGGAGCCTCGAACGGGATCGACATCCGCTGGGAAATCACGGTCTGCATGACATCGCCATCCAGCACGTATTCCTTGATCCGGTCGACAGCGGCTTCGAAGCGCTCCTGGGTGAAGCCGGACACGAAGTCGCTTTCATCAACGCTCTTTCCGCGCAGGTGCTCGGGTGTTCTCGGAGCATTGGCGGTCTGACGGTGCAGCCGGCTTTCCAGTTCGTCGATCCGCTGCTGAGCCTGGTCGTAGGCCCCCTCATCGCTCGGATCCACGTGAACGATGAGGTGCAGCTTGCCCCGGAGGTTGTCGAACACCACGATTTCATCCGACACCATCAACAGAATATCGGGCGTGCCGATCTGGTCCGGCGGACAGGAACGGCGCAGGCGTTTCTCGATGTAACGCACCGTGTCATACCCGAAATAGCCGACAAGGCCGCCGTTGAAACGGGGCAACTCCGGAAGGTCCGGGGCATGGAAGCGCTTCTGGTACTCGTCCACAAACGCGAGTGGATCCTCGACGTCTTCCTGTTCCACAACTGCGCCGTCCCGGCTGACTTCGATACGGTGATCGAACACCTTCAGGACTTCCCGGCTCGGGAGGCCGATGATGGAGTAACGCCCCCACTTTTCGCCACCCTGGACCGATTCGAAGAGATAGGAATAGGGGCCACTGGCGAGTTTGAGGTAGGTGCTCAGGGGGGTGTCCAGGTCCGCCAGGACTTCGCGGTACACAGGAATACGGTTAAAGCCGGCTTGGGCGAGCTCGGAGAATTGCTCGGGTGTCATGTCTGGGTTTCCTGAAATCTGATCTGCATGAGGACGCAATCGCCGGTTGCCATTGCGTCAGGTGTTGCGGCGTCGACACGCACGAAGCAGTCTGCCGCCGGGCCATTCAGCCAGTGCGCCATCGCCACCATCGTGTTGCGCGGGTTGTCAATACGCCTCGCGCTGCAGTCAGATTCAGTCCCTGCACGGCAGGAATCTCCCGATCAGAAGTGTTCACTATAACGTCCTTGCGAGATTACAAAAGCTCGGCAAGCGAATCAACAACCGCGTCCGCTCCGAGGCTGTCCACCGGTCCGCCAAAGTTGTAGCCATATCGCACGGCCACGCAGGGAATGCCGGCTGCGATGGCGGCATTTACGTCGGCGGCGGAGTCTCCCACCATCACCGAGGTCCCCTTGGTACCCCCGAGTTGTTCCATGGCATGGAGCAGCGGTGCCGGATCCGGCTTCTTGACCGGCAGGGTGTCGCCACCAATGCTCAAATCAAACCAATGGTCGAGTCCCATCTGCTCCAGTAGCGGGGCCACGAACTGTTCCGGCTTGTTGGTCACGACCGCCAGACGGCAGCCCTGCTGCCTGAGCTGTGTGAGGCAGTCCTCGACACCGGGATACACCCGGGAATAGCGACCGTTGATGAGGCCATAGTGGTGGTAGAAAATCGTCAGCGCGTCCTTGAACAACGCGTCGTCCGCGGGCCGGGCGGGCTCCCAGTCGGTCTGGCCCGCCAGGGCCCGGCGGATCAGAATGGCGGCACCATTGCCGACCCAGTTCCGCACCTTGTCGATGCCGGCGGGCGAGCGGCCCAGGTGTTCCAGCATCTGGTCGACTGCGGCCGCCAGGTCCGGGGCGCTGTCCACGAGCGTGCCGTCAAGATCGAACAGGGCAACGCCGGGCCAGCGGGCATTGAATAACCCTTTCAGGCTCATCAGCCGATCACCTTTCGGGCCTGCTCGAGCTCTTCGCGCATGGCGTCGATGGTGGCCGAATAGTCGTCGGTATTGAAGATCGCGGACCCGGCAACAAAGGTATCGGCGCCTGCCTCGGCAATCTCCCGGATGTTGTCCACTTTGACGCCACCGTCAATCTCAAGGCGGATATTGTAGTTGCTGGCGTCGATCCGCTTACGGGCGTCACGGAGTTTGTCCAGGGTGCCATGAATGAACTTCTGGCCACCGAAGCCCGGGTTGACCGACATCAGCAGAACCATGTCCAGCTTGTCCATCACGTAATCCATGTAGCTCAGCGGCGTTGCCGGGTTGAACACCAGCCCTGCCTTGCAGCCACCTTCGCGGATCAGTTGCAGGGACCGGTCGATGTGGTTGGATGCTTCCGGGTGGAAGGTGATGTAGCTTGCTCCCGCGTCAATGAACATGCGGATCAGGTCGTCCACCGGCGATACCATCAGGTGTACGTCAATGGGGGCTGTGACGCCGTGTTTGCGCAGGGCCTCACACACCATGGGACCGATGGTCAGGTTAGGCACGTAGTGATTGTCCATCACGTCGAAGTGAACGATGTCGGCGCCTGCGGCCAGCACATTGTCGACTTCCTCGCCCAACCGGGCAAAATCAGCCGACAGGATGGATGGGGCAATCAGATACGGATTCATGCTGTCTCTCTCAATGCGGGTCGGTTTGGAGGATGCTAGTCTACCAGTTTGAATTGTCCTTTTCGCCGCCAAAGAGTCAGGATTCGTGCCTAGAATTCATCGCAGACCGGTAATGTCCGTTTGGGTTGGTTGCATCGTCGGGCTGTTATGGGCGGTGACGGCCCAGGCCCAGTCGTCGGAACCGCCTGCTCAGCCCCAGAGTCAGTCCGCCCAGTCTCAACCCAGAGCGGTTGCCCATGCGGGCTCGGGAGAAGTTGGATTGGCCGGTGAGTTCCCGGACCGGTATCGCGGGCTTGACCTTGAGGAGGGGGGGCAGGTGCCTGCGTTGTATTTTGCCGCCCAGACAGTGCCGGCCAAAGGCGCGATTGTGCTGCTCTCGGATGCGGGACAGGGCGCCGCGAGCGAGTTTGCCCAGGGCCTTGGCAGGCGCCTGTCTGACAGCGGTTGGGCGGTTGTTTCGCTTGGGCTTGAGACGCCTGCTTCCGGTCTGGAACGCCTGCTCGAGGAACCGGGAAAGGCTCCGGGCGGTGCCGATCCGGCCAAGTCGGGCAAAGAATCGGTCATGATCGATGTGATGAAGGGCAAATCACCGGACGATGCCGTTGCCGCGTATCGAACCCGAGTCCTTCAGGCCCTGACCGCGGCTCTCACGTTTGCATCCGATGAGGGGTACAGCCGGCCGGTGCTGGTCGGAGTCGGCTATGGCGCCGGCCATGTCCTGGAACAGGCGGTTGCCCAGCCCGGCACGTCTACGCTGGTGTGGGTGGCTCCGGATTTTTATCCGGCAGATGCGTCGGTATTGCCAGAGACCCTGTCCGGTGCCGGCGGGCTGTCCGTGCTTGAGCTATCTCCGGGAGAAAGGATGGACGAGGCCCGCCGTCGTTCGGTCGCCGTCCGGAAATCCGGCTTCCCCGGTTATTCCCTGCAGCCGGTTGCTATGGCCTCTCCGCCCGGTGAAGCATCGGCGCATGCGGTCGCGAATCGTATTCTGGCCTGGCTGGCCAAGCAGAATCCGTGATTGCGGGCTCAGAGCGGACGCTGGCGCTGTCGGATCAATTCCCAGGCCTGCTGGTAACGCAGTAACTGCTCCTTGGCAAGGCTTAGCTCCCTGGGTGACAGTCGTTGCTGGGCCAGTTTGTCCGGGTGGCATTCGGAGACTTTCTTGCGGTATGCCCGTTTGATGGTGGCCTGAGAATCCCGGCGAGTCACGCCCAGAAGCCGGCAGGCGTCATCGTAGGTTTCCGGTTTTGCCGGGATGTCCGCGGGGCGTATCCAGACTTTACGGGCGTAACTTTCCAGAATGTCGTCACAGATTCCGACCGGCAGCCCGAGTCGGTCAATGGCATCCTCGCAACGGTAGCGCCGGGCCTTGCCGGGTGGTCCTTTGAGTTGCGCTGCGTGGCACAGGCAAACCGCCAGCGTCAGTGCCGGTCTCGGCCAGAGCCGGCTGAAAAGCCGAACAGGCAGTCCGGTCATGTGCGGCAGCGATTTCCTGGTTTTGCCGTCCTGGAACCGTTTGATGGCTTTCCTTCGTTGTCGCGCCGACAGTCCCAGGGCCCGGATCAGTCCCTCTGCGTATGCAATGTCGGCTTCAGTTACCCGGCCGTCGGCACGGGCCACATAGCCCAGGCAGAAAAACAGGCAGCGACGACTCCAGCGGGGCAGTGGCGACTGTTCGAGAAAGCCGGTGGCCTGATGGTTGCAGTCCGTCAGTCGGTTGAGCAGCGTTGAGAAGGTGGCTTCCATGCGGGCCGGCAAGGCCGGATGGCTGGGGTTGCCGCTCATCGCGTCAGTACCTCCCGGCCGAGAGGTGTTGGTCCAGCGCCTGCAATCGCTCCGGAGTGCCAACGTCGACCCACTCGCCACCGTGATAACGCCCTGCAACGCGGCCCTGGGCCATGGCTCTCCTCAGTATCGGTCCGAGCTTCCCGGCACTGTCGTCCAGTCCCTGGAAGAGCTGGCGGTGTAACAGGCTGATGCCGGCAAAGGTCAGCTTCCCGGGGCCGACACTGGCGAGCGTGCCCGAGGGCATCATCCGGAAATCACCGTCGGGGTTATGAGCGGGATTGTCGACCATCACAAGGACTGCGTCCTGGCCTTCGATCGGCTGCAATGCTCCGAGCGGAAAGTCGGTCCAGATATCGCCGTTGATCACCAGGAACCAGTCCGATCCGGTGTTCGTCAGCATTGGCAGCGCGCGGATGATGCCGCCAGCGGTCTCCAGCGGTTCTCCTTCCCGGGAATACTCCAGGTTCAGTCCGAAGCGCTGGCCACTCCCCAGTGTGTTTTCGATACGGTCGCCCAGCCAGGCATGGTTGATCACCACGTCCCGAAAACCGGCCTCCCGAAGATGCTCAAGATGGTATTCGATGAGAGGTTTTCCGCCAGCCGTCAGAAGTGGTTTGGGCGTCGTCAGGGTGAGAGGCCGCATTCGTTCGCCTTTGCCGGCGGCGAGAATCATGGCTTTCACGGGCCGGGCGCCTCCGTGGCTGATGTCCCGAGCTGTTGCTCGATTCTCGGCATGACTGTGACTGATAGCCATTCGTGGAAGTGACGCAGGGCCGGTTGACGTGCGCTGGCGCGGATCAGGTACCCCACGGTGCGGGGAATATCCTTCAGATAGCCGTGTTTGCCGTCGCGAATGGACAGGCGTGCAAAGATACCTGCTGCTTTCAGGTGGCGCTGCATGCCCATCAGCTCAAACCACTGGCGAAAGGTATCGGCATCGGCGTGATGCAGGCCGGCCGTCAGTCCCGACTGACGGAAATATTCCAGCCATTCGCCCAGCTGTGCCTCCGGCCACTCGATGTAGCAGTCCTTAAGGAGTGAGACCGCGTCGTAGGTTACCGGCCCGATAACGGCGTCTTGGAAGTCGATCACTCCGGGGCGTCCGGCCCCGGCGCGGATCAGCAGATTCCTGGAATGATAATCACGATGGACCGTAACCTCCGGCTGAGCCAGAGCACTTTCGCGCAGGAAGGCAAAGGTGGTATCGAGCAGGCAGCGCACGCTGTTGTCCAGCTCCAGGCCCAGTTTCCGTTCCAGCAGCCAGTCGGGAAACAGGGCCATTTCCCGGTCGAGCAGCGCCGCATCGTAGGGTGGAAGTCGATAATCCTCCGGAGACGGCAGCCGCTGGATGTCGATCAGTTCGTCCAGTGCCTGCCGGTAGAGCATGTCGGCGTTGGCGGGATCGTCCAGCTCCCCCAGCATCAGCCGATCGCCAAAGTCCTCGATCAACAGGAAACCCTGGTTGAGGTCTTGCTCCTCGATGGCAGGCACCGCAACGCCCCGGGAGTGCCAATGCCGCGCAATTGCGACGAAGGGTTGGCAATCCTCATGTTCAGGCGGGGCATCCATGACGATAAACGGCGAGCGGCGCGCGTCGGTGGTGCGCCGCCATACCCGGAAATAACGGCGGAAGCTGGCGTCACCCGACACCGGCTCGGCCTCAGCCTCTTCAAAGCCGGGAAACTGCCTGACCCACTGGGTCAGGGATTGCAGGCGTGTGTCCATAAACGGTCTGGTCGTTCCCGATGTAGTTTGTTCTTCAAGCGAAAGTTAGCAGAGGAGTATAAAGCGGGTAAATCCGTTTTACAGCGGCGTTGGCGTTAACAAGGTCGGGGGGCACGTGTAAACTAGGCGGCTCGAATTCAGCATCCGATCACCCATCAACCGGAACAGGAATCCTGCCACCGTGCCATCCACCAGTTGCCGTTCCATGTTGCCGGCCGGCCGCCGACCCGTGAGCCGGACACGCGTGGCCGCGAAAGCGGTCGTGGCGACATTGGGGAGTCTTGCGATGGCGGCGCCGGTTCTGGCGCAGCAGGCAGCGGCTCCGTCCGCAGCGGAAATAGACTGGCGCCCGAAAGCCGATTTGCCGGAGTCGGTTCGCAGCCGGTTACCGGTGTTTTGCGATGGCGGTTATCTGCCCTCAGGCGGAAGTGATCAGCCCGGGGTGTTCGGAGGCGATCAGTCGGACACTTCCGCGCCGCTGGAAGCCAGCGGACTGAATGCTCGTTACGAAATAGACCGCACCCTCCGTCTTGATGGCGATGTGCGTATCCGCCAGGGACGTTTCGAAGTCACCGGTAAAGAGGCCCGGTACGACCAGGCCCAGGGCGAAGTCTCCATTCTGGGGCCACTGGTGAGTCGTGGCGATGGCTTTCTTCTGACCGGAGACACCGCCCGCTACAGCCTGGACAGCGGGCGCTTCGATATTGACGCTGCGACCTTCCTGCTGCACGGACCGGAAATGCGGGGTAATGCCGACAGCCTCTCGCGGGTGAGCGAGAGTGAAGTGGTGATACGGGACGGGTTGTTGACCACCTGTGGCCCCCGTCAGAACGACTGGGCCCTGGTGTCCTCGGACATTCGCCTGGATCGGGCGGAGGGCTTTGGAACCGCAAAGAATGTCCGGCTTGAGGTGCTGGACGTCCCCGTTTTCTATTGGCCCTGGGTCAGTTTTCCCATTGATAACCGACGCAAGACCGGTTTCCTGTATCCACAGTTCGGCTCGTCGAGCGCGGGCAGCGGCGGATTTCTGGCACTGCCGTACTACCTGAACCTGGCGCCGAATTACGACGCAACGCTCACACCCCAGTACATTCATGGTCGCGGCCTGTTCAATGAGGTAGAAGGGCGGTACCTGAGCCAGTACGGGCAGACCGTGCTGCAGCTGGGCTACATCGACAACGATAAGGCCTATGCTGATGCCAATCCCGGCGATAATGGCCAGCGTTGGGCGCTGGATGCATCGACCCGGGCCCGATTCGGCAACGGCTGGACCGGCTACGGGGATTTTTCGGTGGTCAGCGACAACGACTATCTCAGTGATCTGAATCGCAGCCTTTCCATCAGCCAGGCAACGCACCTCAGGCGCCGGGGCGGTTTTCGCTACCGCAGTACCGGCCAGTATTTCGATGCCTTCCTGAACGATTACCAGACCATCAGCAATTATATCGCTGACGTGAATAAACCCTACGCCCAGTTGCCGGAGGTGCTGTATGGTGCCACCGCGGACTTGGGCGGGCTGGAAATGGGGCTTGAGAGTCAGTACACCAATTTTTACCGGGACAACTCCGGCCTGACCGGCCTGGACCGGGCCAATGGACAGCGCTTACGGGCCATTCCCGAGCTGGCAATTCCGATGCGGGCGCCGTGGGGCTTTACCCGTCCTTCCGTCAGCGTTGATTACACCCGCTATGACCTGACCGATTACTCGCTGGGAGACGGCAGCTTTGATCGCACCGTTCCGGTGGCGGAATGGGACAACGGTCTGTATTTCGATCGTCGCTCGGAGTTGTTCGGGGTGCCCTACAACCAGAGCCTCGAACCGCGACTCTACTATGCCTGGGCTGGCGCCCCGAAGGACCAGAACTACATTCCCGATTTCGACACCGCCATCAAGAGCTTCCGTTTCGACCAGCTGTTCGAACCCAATCGGTTCAGTGGTGGCGACCGGGTTGGTGATACCAATCAGATTACCGTCGCCCTGACCAGTCGGATCAACGATCTGGTCACCGGGGCGGAACGGGCCAGGGTCAGCATCGGGCAGGTGCACTATCTCGACGACCGGGAGGTAACCCTGTTCGGCAGCGGCGGCAGCACCCGCAGCGAGTCCCCGCTGGCGGGCGAGGTGGTGCTTAATCCGCTGGACACCCTGGAAATCCGCTCATCAGGGTTGTGGGACCCGAAAACGGGAAGCACGGAGGAAGGGCGGAGTCAGCTGACCTTCCACTCGAAGGATTACCGCTATCTGGCCAGCATCGGCCATACCTACAGCAAGGATTCGCTGGATCAGTCGGATGTGGCGGCGGTTTTTCCGGTTACCGACCGTGTTAGCCTGATTGGCCGCTGGGTTTACGATTCGGTGCTCGACCGGACCGTTGGCTCACTGGCCGGAATTGAATACAACAACTGCTGCTGGAGTGTGCAAGTCGTCCACCAGGGCTATTTCACCGAAGATCAACAACTGGATAATCGCCTGCTGTTCCAGATCCAGCTGAAAGGACTGGGTGGCAGCGGGGGTGCGTCGACACGTTTGTCCGAAGCGATTTACGGTTATGACGAACGGGAAAAACGTCGTTTCGGAACTCCATAAGCCCGGGCCGGACAAAGAATGCCAACGGTGCATGCCACCATTCAATGAAGAGGTGATTATGAGGGCGACCTTTCGCCAGGGTGCAAGAAGTTTCCTGTTGCTGCTGATGCTCGTGCTGTCTGTGACGGCCCACGCTGAGCGTAAGCTGCTCGATCAGGTAGTGGCCATTGTTGACGATGACGTCATTCTTCAAAGCCAGCTTGATGCCAGGATTGAAACCATCGTGAACCGGTTGCAGTCCCAGGGTACCGGGTTACCGCCACGGGACGTTTTGGAGCGCCGCGTACTGGACCAGCTGGTGACCGAATCCATCCAGCTGCAGATGGCCGACAAGATGGGTATGCGGATCAGCGATAATGAGCTGAATGACACCATGACCAACATTGCCAAGCAGAATGGCATGACGCTGGCCGAGTTCGAGCAGCAGCTTGGCGCTGAAGGTGTTACCTATCGACAGGCCCGGGAACAGATCCGCAATCAGATGCTGACCAGCCGGGTACAGCAACGCCAGGTCGGCAACCGGGTCCGTGTCACTGACCGCGAAGTGTCAAATTATCTGGAGGCCAAGCAAAACCAGGGGGCAGACAGTGCCCAATACCATCTGGCCTATATCTTTATCCAGGTGTCGGATCCCGACAACGACGCGGCCGTCAACGCCGCCCGGAAAAAGGCTGAGAATCTGCGTCAGCAGATCGTGAACGGCCGGGACTTCCGAGAGGTTGCCGTGGCGGAGTCGGATGCCAATAACGCTCTCGATGGCGGCGACATGGGCTGGCGGACGGAAAGCCAGTTGCCGTCCCTGGTCGCACCTATTGTACCGAAACTGCCTGTTGGAGAGCCTTCCCGGGTGCTGGAGAACAAGAGCGGCTTTCACCTGGTGATGGTGATGGATAAAAAGGGTGGCAAGGAGAAGCAGCTCGTCGAACAGTATAAGGTGCGACACATCCTGGTGCGTCCGTCCGATGCCCGGACCGACGACGAGGCGGAAGCCCGCATCCGGGACATCTACCAGCAACTGAAGGACGGCGCTGACTTCGAGAAACTGGCGAAGGAGTATTCGGATGACCCGGTCTCCGGTTCCGATGGCGGCAACCTCGGCTGGGTCAGTCGTGGACAGATGGTGCCTGCCTTTGAGCAGGTCATGATCGAGGCGCCCGTGGGTGAATTGGAGGGGCCGTTCCGGTCTCGCTTCGGCTGGCACATACTTCAGGTGCTGGATAAGCGTACGAAAGACGTCAGCAGCGAAATGCGTGAGTCCGATGCCCGCCAGGCGATCTATCGTCGCAAGTTCGAAATCGAATTGCAGAAATGGCTGCAGGAAATACGTGACGAAGCCTTCGTGGAGTTCAAGGGCAAGTATGCCCGGGATGAGAACTCGACAGGCGAGGCAGACCAGTCCTCATGACCAGCGCCGTGACTCTGGCATTGACCGCCGGTGAACCCGGCGGTATTGGTCCGGAGCTGTGCCTGCAGCTGGCGCTTGAACAGCGTCAGGCCGGCATTGTGGTGGTGGCCAGTCCGGACCTGCTGGCGGCCAGGGCAAAGAGCCTTGGGCTGGATGTAGAGCTGCACACCTGGCAACCCGGCGACACCGCTCGTTGTGAGCCCGGCGTGCTCTCGGTTTGGCCCGTGGAAGGATGCTCCGGTCTGGAGCCGGGTGTGACGGATCCGGCCAACAGTCGTTATGTGCTGGACACCCTCGAAACGGCCGCCAGGGCCTGTCTGGATGGTGTTGTGGATGGCATGGTCACCGCACCGGTCCACAAAGGCGTGATCAACGAGGCCGGCATCCCGTTCAGCGGTCACACCGAGTTCCTGCAGGATATGTGCGGGGTGGAGCGGGTTGTCATGATGCTGGCCACGGAGGAACTCCGGGTTGCACTGGCAACCACCCACTTGCCGTTGAGAGACGTGGCCGATGCCATCACACCCGAGCGACTGGCTCAGGTGATCCGGATACTCAACGCCGATCTGAAAACCTTCTTCGGCATTGAGCACCCGCGGATCCTTGTTGCAGGGCTCAATCCCCATGCCGGGGAGGGTGGCCATCTGGGCCATGAGGAAATCGACGTCATCGAGCCGACGCTGGACCGGCTCCGCTCCGAGGGCATTGTGCTCACCGGTCCCATGCCCGCGGACACACTGTTTACGCCGCACTGGCTGGACAATGCCGATGCCGTGTTGGCGATGTATCACGACCAGGGCCTTCCGGTGCTGAAGTTCCAGGGTTTTGGTCGTGCGGTGAACATTACCCTCGGGCTGCCGATCGTGCGCACCTCGGTGGATCATGGTACCGCTCTGGATCTGGCCGGGACCGGTACGGCGGATGCCGGCAGCCTTCACACCGCCATCCGGGTAGGCGAGCACATGGCCCGGTGCCGTCAGGCGGCCAGGCAAGAGAGGTCATCGTGAGCCAGAAAACCGGACATCAGGCAAGAAAACGTTTTGGGCAGAATTTCCTGCACGATCCCGGGGTGATCGAGCGTATCGTGCGCGCAATCAATCCGAAGCCGGAAGACGCCCTGGTGGAAATCGGCCCCGGTCTGGGTGCGATTACCGAGGAAATCCTGACGGTGAACCCTCGGTTGCAGGTGGTCGAGCTCGACCGGGATCTGATACCGGTGCTCCGGACCAAGTTTTTCAACTACCCGGAATTCCGAATCCATGAAGCGGATGCGCTGACGTTCGATTTCAGCCAGTTGATGGAAGGCACCCCGTTGCGAATCATCGGGAATCTGCCCTACAACATCTCGACGCCGCTGATTTTCCACCTGCTGGAGCAGGCGGGCGTGGTGAAGGACATGCATTTCATGCTGCAGAAAGAGGTGGTGCAGCGCCTGGCCGCTGTGCCGGGAGATCGCCATTACGGACGTCTGGGTATCATGGCCCAGTATTTCTGCAAGGTTCAGCCGCTGTTTGAAGTGGGCCCGGGTGCCTTCAAGCCGGCGCCGAAGGTGGACTCCGCCATTGTCCGCCTGGTGCCCCATGACCGGCTGCCTCATCCGGCCAAAGATCTCCGCACGCTGCAGACGGTTGTCCGGACCGCCTTTAACGCGCGCAGGAAGACTCTGCGCAAGGGGCTGGCCGGGCTGATCTCGGCCGAACAGTTGCGTGAACTTGGCATTGATGATGGACTGCGGCCCGAGAATCTTGGCCTGGAGGAGTACGTGCGCATCGCGGATTTCCTGGTCGACCAGACATCCGGATCCGGTAATGAGGGCGGCGATGACTGACTACGCCATCGGAGACATTCAGGGTTGTTACGAGCGTCTCAGGGATGTCCTGGACAGGGTGAGTTTCTCACCCTCCCGGGACCGTCTGTGGGTGGCCGGGGACCTGATCAACCGCGGTCCCGACTCACTTGAGACTCTGCGTTACATAAAGAGTCTCGGTGCCAGTGCCGAGGTGGTGCTCGGCAATCACGATCTGCATCTGCTGGCTGTCGCGCTCGGCGGCCATGCCACCAAAAGCAAGGACACACTGCACGAGATACTGGAAGCGCCGGACTGCGACGATCTCGTGGAATGGCTGCGACGCCAGAGCTTTTGTGTCTACGATGAGCGTCGGGATCTGCTCATGGCACACGCCGGACTGCCGCACATCTGGAGCGTAGGCGAGGCGGTTGCGCTTGCCCGGGAAGTGGAGGCGGTGATCCGAGGCGACGATGCGGAGTATTACTTCAGTCACATGTACGGTAATGAACCGGGCTGCTGGACACCATCACTCGAAGGCATGGACCGGTGGCGGATGATCACCAACTACTTCACCCGGATGCGCTTTATTGCCCGAGATGGCACGCTGGAACTGGCGACCAAGGAATCGGCGGGCAATGCGCCCGAAGGGTTCGAGCCCTGGTTCCATTTCCCCCGTGCCGATCGTGTGCGGGTGATTTTCGGCCATTGGGCCGCCCTCGAAGGCAATACCGGCAGCGAGCGGTTCATCGGCCTGGATACCGGTTGTGTCTGGGGCGGGGCGTTGACGGTGATGAACCTGGATACCGGGGAGAGAATCCACTGTGACTGCTGAGCACGCCCCAACGGAACCCCTGTTACGCTGGCCGCTGGTCACCGGCGCCGGTTTTGCGCTGTTGGCTGTGATGGCTGGCGCATTCGGGGCCCATGGCCTCAGATCCATGGTGAGCGACCGGACACTGGAGGTGTTTCAGACCGCGGTCACCTATCAGATGTACCATGCTCTGGCGCTGGTATTGGTATCCCTGCTGGCCGGTCGGGGACTGTCGAGTCGTCTGCTGGAGTGGGCCGCGCGGTTTTTCCTGGCGGGCATCGTGCTTTTTTGCGGTAGCCTGTATCTGCTGGTGCTGGTTGGAGCGCACTGGTTGGGGCCAGTTACGCCCATGGGCGGTCTCTGTTTTATGGTTGGCTGGGCGCTGCTGATAACGGCCGGCGTCCGGCAACGAGCCGGGCAAAAAGAGGTGTGAGTGCACTATGCAGGTCAATGTGAACGGCGATGCAATGCAGCTTCCGGACGGGGCCACCGTGTCGATTCTGATTGAGCACCTGGCGCTCTCTGGCAAGCGCCTTGCGGTTGAGGTGAACGAGGACATCGTCCCGCGAAGTCGGCATGCGGAATTTCAGCTCAATGATGGAGACCGGGTGGAGGTGGTGCATGCGATCGGTGGTGGCTGACGACAGCGTACACGGCCGACGCGAGGCGGCGTCTTTTCTATAAATTGTTGATGAACAGAACAGCTCGGAAATCTTATGACTGATACCCCCGAAATTGCATTGCCCGAAGACAAGCCCCTGGAAATCGCCGGAAAGGTCTACCAGTCGAGATTGCTGGTCGGCACCGGCAAATATCGGGACCTGATGGAGACGGGCCACGCGATTGAGGCCAGTGGTGCCGAGATCGTGACTGTAGCCGTGCGCCGGACCAACCTGGGCCAGAACCCGGATGAACCCAATCTGCTGGACGTCATTTCACCCGACACCTACACCATCTTGCCCAATACCGCCGGCTGCTACACCGCCCGGGATGCGGTACGCACCTGCAAACTGGCCCGTGAACTCCTGGACGGTCACGACCTGGTGAAGCTCGAGGTGCTCGGCGAAGAGAAAACCCTCTACCCGAATATGACCGAAACGCTGGTCGCTGCCGAAGAACTGATCGCTGACGGTTTCAAGGTGATGGTCTACTGTTCCGACGACCCGCTTCTGGCCAAACGCCTGGAAGACATGGGGTGCGTCGCCATCATGCCGCTGGGTGCGCCGATCGGGTCGGGACTCGGTATCCAGAATCGCTATAACATCCGGCTGATCGTCGAGAACGCCAGTGTGCCGGTTCTGGTGGACGCCGGTGTCGGTACCGCATCGGATGCCACCATTGCCATGGAACTGGGCTGCGATGGTGTCCTGATGAACACCGCCATTGCCCAGGCGAAAGACCCGATCCGCATGGCCAATGCGATGCGTCTGGCCATCGAATCGGGTCGTGAGTCCTACCTCGCCGGTCGTATGCCCAAGAAACTCTATGCCAGTGCCTCATCCCCCATTGATGGCACCTTCTTCTGAACTCGGGCACAATCCCAATCGGTAATTATTAAAAGCCGGCCGCCAGACGCCGGCTTTCATAACAAATACTCAGAGCGCTGTAGTCCTGTCATGACCGACCAGAAACCGAGTCGCCGAGAGGCGATCCTCCAGGCCCTCGTGGCGTTGCTGGAAACCGACCCCGGTGCCCGCATCACCACCGCCGGCCTGGCCAGAACCGTGGGTGTCACCGAGGCGGCACTGTACCGCCACTTCCCCAGCAAACGAAAAATGTTCGAGGCGCTGATCGAGTTCGCCGAGGACGCTGTGTTTTCCCGTTGCCAGGTGATCCTCCAGGAGCAGGAGGATGTGCGTACACGGTTGCAGCAATTGGTGCATCTCGTGCTGGTGTTTGCCGAGAGGAATCCTGGCTTGTGCTGTGTGCTGACCGGTGATGCCCTGATGGGCGAAAACGAGGCTTTGCGAAAGCGCGCATCCCAGTTCTTCGAACGTCTGGAAACTCAGATTCGCCAGGCCCTGAAGGAAGGTGAAATCCGCGAGGGTCTGCGTCCGCGCACCAGTGCAGCTCGGGGTGCCGACTTCGTAATGGTGTTCCTCGAGGGACGCATCCAGCGGTTTATCCGGTCGTCGTTTTCCCGGCTGCCCTCCACGGACTTCGAGGAAAGCTGGGGGCTGGTTTCCGAGAGTGTCTGGGGCTGATTTGGGCAGGGGCTTCTCTGAACCTAGCCTGAAAGTTTGGGTGCAGGGGAACGGTGGGATTGCTCTGCACAGAACCGCTACGAGCACATCCATGTGCGCTTGTTTCAGGCCATCCCTGGCCTTCTACATTCTGTGCAGAGCAATCCCACCGCTCCCTGCAAAGTCGTCAGATATATCCTTCAATACCGGGCCGTAACACCCCAAATTGTAGATTTCCACAGCCTGATATCACTTTGAGCCTGATCGGTCCGATGGGAGCATCCCTTTCCCGGAATGTCGGAGGCCATGGATGGCCGGAGTCAAGCGCACAGGGATGTGCTTGTAGCGGTTCCGGGAAAGGGATGCTCCCATCGGGCCAGCCCGCAAAGCACGAAGGCTGGGGAGCAGGCCAGGCATGAGGCCGAAGTTTCAGTCATACCCCGAAGCAGACCGGAGAATAGAACGAACCGGCTCCCAGACTGCGGGCGCGGAGATCAGGATGTCGCGGCCCCAGAGGTCGGCCGGGTAACCTTCCGGGACGTCGCCGAAGTGCCCGGCCGTGGCACCAGCTTCTTTTGCAATCAGGCGTGCGGCCGCAAAGTCCCAGGGACTCACGTTCTCGTAGTAGACATCCAGCCGGCCACAGGCCACCCAGCAGATATCCAAAGCGGCTGAGCCGATCCGGCGCAGGTCCCGGCATTGGTGGATCATGGCGTCCAGGCGGCGGACCAGGGGTTCGAGATTGTCCTTGTCGTAGGGAAATCCGGTGGCGAACAGGGATTGCCGTGGTTCGGTGGCCCCGCTGTGCCGGATGGGCTGGCCGTTGAGCGTTGCGCCTTCACCTTTGGTGGCGCGGAAGGTTTCGCCGGGGAAGGGGGCGTGGACGACACCTGCCTGAACTTCGCCTTTTTCGGCGTAGGCAATCGACACGGCAACCTGGGGGTGGCCGTACGCGTAATTCACCGTGCCATCAATCGGATCAACGATCCACAGCGGCGTGTCCAGCTCTTCCGCCTGGGACAGGTCCGGCATGGTTTCTTCGGACAGGATTCGGTGATCGGGAAACCGTTTGCGGATGGCGCCGGTGATGAATTCGTCCGCCATGACATCGGCGTGGGTCACCAACTCGGTCTGGTGTTTGTAATCCGTGCGCAGGGTGCTGGTTTCCCGTTCTCTCCGGATCAGAACACCGGCATCCAGTGCCAGGGATTCGGCAAAGTCGGTAATGTCGCGAAGAGAAGTGGAATCAGACATGGCGCCCCCGTAGGATCTCGAATGAGGGCGCCAGTCTAACACGAAGGAGTTACAGGCTGTTGAGCCAGCGTTCCATCTTGTCCATGGCGGTCACCAGGCGCGGACAGGCCTGCTCGACGAAGCTGTCGCCCAGTTCCTGTTCAGCGTAATCACCGCCGGCGAGCTTCAGGGCTCCGGCACCATCGAAGTCGACAAACGCCAGTCGGGCACCCAGGTGATCCGGTACGAAACCGAAGTCGCTCGAAGGCAGGATGGCAACGCCGGTGTTTTCCAGCAGTGCGGTGCAGAAGGCCTGTGACGTCATGATGTCCTTGCGGGCGAGCTTGTCGCGGAAGTTCGAGAAATCCGGGAACACGTAGAAGGCTCCCTGGGGCTTCTGAACCACGGCGCCCATGTCCGTCAGACGCTTGTGCATGTACTCGCCAACCACCTTGAGTACCCGCCGTGACTGGTTGAGATACTCGTCGATGTCTTCCCCGCCGTTAAAGGCGGTGATGGACGCGTGCTGGATGGGGGCGCTGGTGGCCGTGTAGGTTTCGCTGGCGATAATGGCCATGGCGTCCTGCAGGGGCCGCAACTCCGGCGGGAAAATGAAGGTGCCCACTCGCCAGCCGCCGGCACCGGCCCACTTGGACAGACCCGTGCTGATGATCGTGCCTTCCGGATAGTAACGGGCAATGGATTTGTGCTTGCCTTCGAAATGCACTTCGCCGTAGATCTCGTCCGACAGCAGGATCAGCTTGTACTTGCGGGCGACGTTGGCAATCGCCAGCAGCTGGTCGTCGGTATAGGTACAGCCAGTCGGGTTGGACGGGTAGTTCAGGATCAGGATCCGCGGACGGGAGGGGTCATCGCGGCAGATGATGTCCAGCTCTTCGGCGGTGAGCTGCCAGTTGTTCTCGGCATGGGTGGGCAGCCAGTGGACGGAGCGGCCGATGATTCGGGCCTGGGGCGCGTAGGATACCCAGCTCGGGCGGGGAATCAGCAGGTCGCCGTAGTAGGCCAGTTGCAGCATGAACAGCAGCTCCTTGGAGCCCGGGCCGATGAGTACGTCCTCCCAGGTGCAGCGCATGCGCTCACTGCGATTGATGTAGCCGGCAATGGCTTCACGCAGGCCTTTCAGGCCCCTGACGGGAAGGTAGTCCTTTTCGTGGGCGTGCTCTTTGAGCGCTTCCACCACGCGATCAGGGACCGGGAACGGGGACTGTCCCAGGCCGAGTTTGATGATGTCTTTGCCTTCGGCTCGAAGCTGGTTGCTCAGTTCGTTGATGCGGAGGGTGGCGGAGGGCTGGATGCCCCGGACGTTGAGGTTGATCGCGAAACGGTGGTCGGTTTGTATGTCCATTGTCCCAGTCTGTTGGTTGGCTTTGACAGGAACAGTATAGGAAACCCAAACATATCTGTGACGAGGGTGCGGATAAGTGTTTGCCGCATCCGAACCCCCGACTTTGGTCGAAGAGGGCGGTTCAGAGAGACCGGATCCAGACCTCGACGCGTCCGTTTCTGGGGCTGCCCTTGCCTCCCACGGGCATGTAATGCCCATATCCGGTATAGGCGACGTCGTTAACCTTGAGCTCGTTGAGTGCCTTGCGGACAGACAGCGCCCGTAATTCGGAGATGAGCTGGGCCCGCAGTTCATTGCTCTGGCGGTCGGCAAATCCGATCAGCATCAGGTCGTCTGCGCTTCGCCCGTGTTGCTCGAGGTACTGTTTGACCCGTCGCAGATCCCGCATGGCCTTGTTATCCAGTTTGGTGCGTCCACGGGAAAAGCGAAAGTTCACCGTCAGTCGCTGATAATGGGCGGTCAACCGGCGGAAGGTATCAGGCACGGTGGCATCGAAGTCGGGTTTGACGGCGATCGGGTTCTGGGAAATGAACCCCGATTTGGCAACGATCGCCTGCCCCTTGCTGCTCAAGGCAAAATCGACCAGCGCTGCGGCCATGGGTGTAACCCTGGAACCCGGCGTATACATGAACAGCCGCCGTGCCAGGGGATAGTCCTCACTGGCTACGGTCAACTGATTGGGTTTCAGAGCCGGTGCATCGCCGTCGGATATGGCCAGCACCTTGCTGTTCCTGACCGAGGCGAGGCCGGCAAAGCCGATTCCGCCCGGATCCTGACTGACATCATCTGAAAGACGGTCGTTGGACTCGTAGCGTTTGGCGGTTTGGGAGAGGCTGTATCGCTTGCCCAGAACCAGGGATTTGAACGTGTCCCAGGTACCGGAACGATCGTCGCGGGCATAGATATGGATCTTGCGGTTTGGCCCACCCACTTCGGACCAGTTACTGATCTCTCCGGAAAAGATTTTGCCGAGCGTGTCGATACCCAGCTGGCTGACCGGATTTGCCGGGTTGACCAGAACCGCAAGGCCATCAATAGCGATCACGTGTTCGCTGTCCATCGATGTCAGGTCGGCCCGATCACTGAAGCTCTGGATTTCTTTCACCTTCGCCGGGCGGGATGCGGCCCAGATGTCCGCGTGTCCGGCCGCCATGGCCTTGAAGCCCGTGCTGGAACCATGGGCCGCGACCAGTACGCTGATCCGGCTGGTGCCATCCAGTGCCGTCAGGCGTTTCTCGTTTTCCCGGCCGGTGCCTTCCTCTCGGACCCTGTGCCCGGTGCGCTGCTCGAGGTAGGCGGTTACCAGCATCGGTGCCAGGGCTGCACCAACCGTGTTCGATCCCTGGATTTCGAGATCGACAGCGAGCGCGGCGTGGCTGAGTAG
The DNA here is from genome assembly GCF_000347775.1 of Marinobacter santoriniensis NKSG1. Lineage (GTDB taxonomy): Bacteria > Pseudomonadota > Gammaproteobacteria > Pseudomonadales > Oleiphilaceae > Marinobacter > Marinobacter santoriniensis. The sequence goes on along the minus strand of NZ_APAT01000018.1, from coordinate 29,963 downwards.
GAGACTGGCAAGGAGCCATGCCAGTCGGTAGGTGTTCTTCCTGATCATGTGTGATTTCCTGAAAAATATCGACAAGACAGATAGTTGCGTCGCGTCAGAGTGATTCAGAAATGTGACATTTATGTTTCAGGGGGGAGTTTTGATGGGCTCCACGGCGCGGAAAATGGTAAGAGTTTGTAACCGGTCCGGAGCTTCCGGGGACGCAGCGATGTTCAGAATCGGTGGGGTTCCAGTTCCATGTGGATGATACTGGCGCCCAGCATGATCACCCGGCCGGTGTAACGTTCCTCGCCGGTTGCCGTAAAGTCGAACAGGAAACGTCGCCAGACGCGGAGGTGGCCCTGGTTGTCGCGCTTGAACCAGAGCCCGCGAAGGTAGACGGCATCGTCCAGCAGCATGACGTCCATGGTTTTGCAGTACCGGCGAGCGGCCTGGAGTACCGAATCCTTGATCGCCTTCGCGCGCCACCAGTACCAGGCGCAAAAACCGCCGACGAGTAGCCAGAACAGCGTTTCCAGTGTCAGATTCAGAAGAATTCCCCGTGTCTTGGCGTTTTGGAACGCCAGACTACCGCATCATGCCGGCTCGGGGAATGCCCGCTTGCCATCAGCCGCAGGGCCTTTCGCCGGCGTCAGGCCGGTTGGCGCCCCCTGGCTGACAGGGACGAGTTTGTCGCACAGCATCTGCAGGAAATGACTGGTAAGCAGCTGGGCCTGGTCCACGTTATGACCCAGTTGTTCGGATTCCTCATGAGCGCTTTCGCTACTCTGGACCGACCGGTTGCCCATCTCCAGAAGGCGTTCTGCCTGACGCCCGACCTGCAGGCTCAGAGCGGACTGTTGCTCGGTGGCGCCGGCCACTTCCTGGGTGCAGCTGGCGATGACATCGACGTCCCGAAGGGTATGGTCAATGCTGGTGTTGGCTTCTTCCGCGATACTCGAGGTGTCTTCGCAGGCTTTCGTTCCTTCGGCGATCACATCGGCGACGCTTCGGGTTTCCTTCTGCAGCGCATCGATCATTTCTTCGATCTTGCGTGTGGAATCGTGGGTCCGCCGGGCCAGACCGCGGACCTCGTCGGCAACTACGGCAAACCCTCGTCCGGATTCACCCGCCCGGGCGGCTTCGATGGCGGCATTGAGTGCCAGAAGGTTGGTCTGTTCCGCAATGTCGGAAATGACGTCCAGCACCAGGCCGATGGCATCGCTCTTTTCGCCAAGGGTGGTCATGTGCTGCCGGGCCAGTGTCAGCCGACCGGCCAGATCGGAGAGGGCCTGATTCACCCGCGCCATCTGTTCGCCGCTCTGGCTGGCGGACTGGCGGGCGTCCCGGGTGGCATCGTGAGTACGGGCGGTCAGCTCGCTGACCCGATCGACACTTACCGATAATTCCTCGAAGGCCCGGCTAATGTCCTGGATGTCCCCTTGCTGGTGGCGAATACTCTCCACGGACTGGTTCACCCATTCCATGGTCTTCTGCTTGCGCCCGTGCAGGCGACCGATGTTGGCGTGCATGCGCGCTGAGACAGCTCTCAGGGTGTGGTCTCTCTTCTGTCGGTCGAACTCGATCCAGGCGCCCTCATCCCGCCGGCCGGTGTAGATCCAGGGCATCGCCGGATGAGCTTCGCAGCAGGCGAGGCGGGCACTCTGCACCATGGGGCGGGTCAGGGTGAAGAGGACGGCAAACACGGTAAACAACAGTGCTTCGAGCACCGCTACGCTGGCCACCGGCAGGCCGCCGGTAAGCCCGATGGCGGGTAACGCGAGAGCGAGAACGCCGTAAAGACACCCGATTTTCCACGTCAGTGACGGGCTGAGTGCCTGATACCGACGGGGTACCTTCCCCTGATTCCAGGTGTGATACACCTTCTCTGCCCGTCGGATCTGGTCCCGGGTCGGACACACCCGGACAGACTGGAACTCGACAATCTTTCCGTGCTGACGGATGGGGGTTACAAAGGCGTCTACCCAATAGTGATCGCCGTTCTTGCAACGGTTCTTGACCATGCCCCGCCAGGATTCCCCCGATTTGATAGTGTCCCACAGGTCTGCAAATGCGCCTGGTGGCATGTCCGGGTGACGAATCAGGTTGTGGGGCTGCCCGACCAGTTCCTCGACGGTGTATCCGGCGACCTCGGCGAACTCGTCATTGGCCGCGGTGATTCGTCCCTTGATGTCGGTGGTGGTGATCAGGTGATAGGTAGCAGGGTAGGTACGCTCCTTCTGGGTGACTGGCTCGTTCCGTCTCATCGTTTTCTCCGCACGCGCAGTATTTTTTTCGTTCTTTCACCCACTATCGACGCCCAATTGCCAACGCGATATCCGGATACTGCAAACTTGCGACAATTCGTCACTTTTCATCATGCTTTCGTCGAATAACGCGGCGTTTTGCAATATGTGGCTAGGTTGGCGACATTTCCGCCCTATGCTTATAAACCGGGGACTGGTCGGACCATGGATCAGGTTATCAGGACGGAGGATCCGAAAGACGATGCAGGCACTACAACAACAAGACTTCAAGTCTTTGATAGACAATCATCCCCGGGCCATCATGCTGGCGACGCCAGAGCCGAGAATTACTTACGTCAACCGGATGTTCCGGTCGGTAACGGGATATCAGGCGGACGACGTGGTCGGCAAGCCGCCATCGGTGCTCAGCTCCGGGCTCCATTCAGCACAATTTTACCGGTCTATGTGGGAGGGGTTGTCGCAGCGGGGCCGCTGGGAAGGTTTGATCTGGAACCGGCGCAAGAACGGCGAAGTCTATCCCCAATGGCTATCGATCTATCCCGTGGATTTTGCCGGCACACGGATGTTTGCAGGTGTTTTCATGGACATCGGCGAGCTGACAGAGAATGACGAGCGCCTGGCCTCTCTGGCGTATTACGATCCTTTGACCGAACTGCCTAATCGTGCGCTTTTCAAGGAGTTCCTGAAAGCCCGGGTATCACAGAAAGAGACAACGCGTCGGGGCTTCGCGGTTCTTTTCGTTGATCTGGATTTCTTCAAGTCCATAAATGATCTCTATGGTCACGAATGTGGTGACCGGGTCCTGCAGGAGGCCGCCCAGTGTGTGCGCAGTGTTCTGCGAGAGGGGGACGTGGTGGCCCGTCTGTCCGGCGACGAGTTCGCCGCCATTGTTGAGCTCAACGGACAGGACACGCCCGACAGCATCTGCCAACGCATGGTCCGGATTTTTCAGGCCCCGGTGGTGGTCGATCAGCGGGAGTATTTCCTGTCAGCATCGGTGGGGGCGGCACTTTTCCCGGATCACGGTCGAACCGGCCCCGAGTTGCTTCAGAATGCAGACAGGGCCATGTACAGCGCCAAACTTGCTGGTCGGGCCTGCTATCGCATGTACAGTGCAGTGGACAGCGAACAGGGCCGGCGCCACCAGCGCCTTTCCGAGGCGCTGGTAGCGTCGCTGAAAACCGCCCCGGAGGAGTTCAGCGTCGTGTTTCAGCCGCAGCTCAACCTGGAATCCGGTCAGGTGGTTGGGTACGAGGCATTACTGCGTTGGTGCCATCCCGAGTTCGGTTCCGTATCACCTGCGGATTTTGTCCCTATTGCGGAGAATCGGGGACACATTCATGAGTTAACGGAACACCTGATCCGATGCGTTATGAGAGATCTTCCTACGGCACTGGTTCCGGGTATTGACGAGGGGTGCCGGGTGGCGATCAATATTTCCGCCCGCCAGATCAATGATTCCAGACTGGAAGTGGTTCTCGCACCCTTCTTCGACCGATTGAAGGGCCTCGGATGGCAGCCTGAACTGGAAATCACTGAAACGCATATGATGAACCTCTCGCCGCGATGCCTTCAGCGCCTGTCGAGCTTTCGTGAGCGGGGCGTGGCTGTCGCCATTGACGATTTTGGTACCGGGTATTCCTCCCTTGCGTACCTGCACACACTCCCGGTCCAGGTTCTTAAAATTGACCGGCAGTTTACCCAACGTCTGGGAGAGAACAGTCGGGATTCCCGGATTGTATCAGCGATTCTGGGCATTGCTGACGCACTGGAGATGGAGGTTGTTGCCGAGGGAATTGAAACGGCGGCCCAGCTGGAGAAACTGCGAGAGCTGGGATGTATGCGAGGGCAAGGGTTCCTTCTTGGCCGTCCTGCAGAGCTGAAATCATTGTTGCCGATCAACAATTGATCAGAATCAAGTCTTTACCTGAAACTGTCTCTTGAAGCTGCATTTTGCAAAATTCGGCTAGGGGATTTTTACCGGGTGTTCTAAAAAAGGGCACCATCTCTATTTGTTGTAACTTTATGCCATTGGTGCATCCAACACAGTTGGAGCTTGAAGCTTATCTGAAGCTGAATCGGGCTTCGCTCGAGGAGTGGCAAGAAGCCCTCCGCAGGCTCAGCGATATCCCTGCCCTTGAGTGCCACCTGCAATGCCCGGAATCCTCGGCGCCGGTGGGAGCGCTGTCATTGCTGGAATCACCGGTCGGAAGCGTCATTTGTCTGCAGGCTTCCAGGCCGATGATCGTCAAAGGCTGGCACTCCTCTACGCCGGTCTGGATTCGGGTTCTGAACGGCGCCATGCAGTCTGCAGACGATGCGATTCCGTTCGCGCCCGGTGACGCCCGATCTCCGGGTTCGCTGGCGTTTCAGCTGAGTGCCGGTTCCCAGGTCGCGTTGGTGATTCCTCGTGAATTCCCCGGGGAAGCTGAGGGGGAATGGCGACGGGGTTCCCGGAGTCGCATCTGTGCCCTCTTCGATCGCTTCCTGTTTCAGGTCGCCTTTGCCCGGTCCCATGCTCATTCAGTAGCGAGTGCCCGCAAACTGATCCAGGGCCTGATTCGGCATTCGCTGAGCGAGGAGGGTGTGGATCTGTGCTGTGTGCCGAGCCTGGATCGGCGTCTTCAACGGGCGATTGAAAAAATTGAACAGGAGTCGGACTGGGAGTTCGATCTGCCTCAACTGGCCCGGCATTCCGGGGTCAGTGAACGCAACCTCTACTACCTGATGCGGCGCGAGACCGGGTTGACACCCTATCGATTCTACCAGCGATGCCGGCTTATCCGGGTTCGGCGCAGGCTGGTGGACTGCCAGTGTGAGATTCCCCACATTTCCTGGTACGCCGCCGATGAGGGCTTCTCCCACCTGGGCCGGTTTGCAGCACTCTACCGTGAGCATTTTGGCGAACTGCCCAGCCAGACGGTTCAGTGGCGCCGAAGTTTGCTGGATACCGCCGATGAGTTCGCCTGATATCCCAGCTACCCTCCGTCCATAAAAAAAACCGGCCACCTTGTGGCCGGTTTTTTCTTGCGCAGTTGGCGATCGATCAGTGGCTTGCGGCCACCGCCTTCCGAGTGCCATCGGTATCCTCGTCGCCGCCCTTGTTGTGATCCCGGGCCAGCAGGATGTAGAACGCGGGCAGTACGAAGAGAGTGAACAACGTGCCAATGCCCAGGCCGGCACTGATCGTCAGGCCGATGGCAAACCGGCTTTCCGCACCCGCGCCTACGGCGATCAACAGCGGAATCATGGCAACGATCAGGGCCAGCGAGGTCATGATAATGGGCCGGAGCCGGATGGCTGCCGCTTCGATTACCGCCTCGACTTTGCCCAGTCCCCTCTGCTTCTGCAGCAGGTTGGCAAACTCCACGATCAGTATGCCGTTCTTCGACACCACGCCGATCAGCGTGATCAGCCCAACCTGGGTATAGATGTTCATGGACGCGAAGCCCAGCACGATGAACGACATGGCACCGGCAACCGACATCGGGACCGACACCAGGATGATCAGTGGATCACGCCAGCTCTCGAACTGCGCCGCCAGTACCAGGTAGATCACCAGCAGTGACAGGAAGAAGGTCACCATCAGGGCGTTACCCTGGTTCGCCTGCTGACGGGTCTGGCCGGTGTAGTCGAAGCTGTACCCCTGGGGCAGTGTGTCCCTGGCGGTCTGTTCCATGTAGTCCATCGCGCTGCCCATGGCGACACCCGGCTTGATCACACCCTGAAGGGTCAGTGAGTTGAGCTGGTTGAATTGGGTACGATTCGACGGTTCCACGTCCCGGGTGAAGCTCACGACGCTGCCCAGGGGGACCAGTTCACCGTTGCCGCTGCGAACGTAATAGTCGTTCAGCGCCTGCTCATCCAGACGGAATTTCTGATCCACCTGGGGGATCACCTTGTACGACCGGCCTTCCATGCTGAACCGGTTGACGTAACCGCCACCCAGCATGCTGGACAGCGCCTGGCCGATGTCCTGCATGGACAGGCCGAGATCCGCGACCCGGTCGCGGTCGACGTGGATTCGGGTGACCGGTTTGTCGAAGTTGATCGACTTCTGCAGGAACAGGAAGTTGCCGCTGCCCATGGCCTTGCCGAGGAGTTGGTCGGCTGCCTGGTTCAGCTGGTCATAGCTGTTGCCTGTGGTGATCACGAACTGGAAGGGCAGGCCACCGCCGGAACCCGGGAGGGAAGGCCTGGGGAAGACTGCTGTCTGCAGACCGGTCACCTTTTTCAGCTCGGCATTGAGAATGGGCTGCACTTCAAACTGGGAGACATCCCGTTCGCTCCAGGGCTTCATCTTGTAGCCGCCGAAAACCGCATTCGGTCCCGTGAAGCCGATAACCATGAAGTCCTCGTTGTAGCCCGGCAGTTTGGACATGCGGTTCTGGATCTCGGCCCCGTTCTCCCTCAGATAGTCCAGTGTTGCCGTCTGCGGCCCCAGCCCCTGGTAGAACAGAATGCCCTGGTCTTCCGTGGGCGCCAGTTCGTTCTGGCTCATGGCCACCATGAAGTAGATGGACCCGAGTACCACCGCGGCGAAGAACACCACCACTGATTTGGTCTGCATCAGGGAGCTGAGAGCCGATTTGTAGCCGCTGGAGAGGCCGTTGAACGTTCGCTCCACCACCTGTTCGAACCGGCCGGAACTGCCATGAGGCTTCAGGACCTTACCGGAAACCATGGGGGACAGGGTCAGGGCGACGATGCCTGAGATCACCACGGTACCGGCGAGAGTAAAGGCGAATTCGGTGAACAGGGAGCCTACCAGGCCTCCCATGAAACCGATGGGCGCATAAACGGCGACCAGGGTGGTGGTCATGGCGATGATCGGAGTTGCCATTTCCCGGGCGCCGTGGAGAGCCGCGTCGAACTTTGACTCGCCTTCTTCGATATGTCGGTGCACGTTCTCAACGATGATAATGGCATCGTCCACGACCAGCCCGATCGCCAGCACCATCGATAGCAGCGTGAGCAGGTTCAGCGAGAAACCGAACATCAGCATCACAAAGGCGCCCCCGATCAGGGACAGTGGAACCGCCACCGAAGGCACCACCGAAGCCCGGACGGAGCCCAGGCACAGGAACACGACCACGAGTACGATGATCAATGCTTCGGCCAGGGTCTTGATGACTTCGTCAATGGAATCCTGGATGAAGTCCGACGCGTCATAGGCCAGGCGAACATCCAGTCCGGACGGCAACTGACTTTCGATATCCGGCAGGGCGCCCTTGACCAGATTGGCGACGGTCAACGGGTTGGCGCCCGGTGCCAGCTCGATGGCAACGTAGGTGGCCGGCTTGCCTTTGTACAGTGCAAGTTCGTTGTAGCTTGCCGAGCCGAGCTCCACCCGGGCAATATCCTGCAGGCGAATCTGGGTGCCGTCCTGGGTCTTGACCACGAGGTTGCGGAAGTTGTCAGGATCAGCCACATCGGTGTCGCTGGTCATTGCGACCTCGACATACTGTCCTTTGGTGTTGCCCACTGCGGCCTGGTAGTTGTTGGCGCGCAGCTTGGCGGCCACCTCGGTGGGCGTGAGGTTGACCGCGGCCAGACGCTCAGGATCGAGCCATACGCGCAGGGCAAACTGCCGACCAATCAGGCGGGCCTTGCCGACGCCGGAGAGGGCCTGCAGTTTGGGCTGTACCACGCGCGTCAGGTAATCCGTGATCTCGGGAACCGCCAGTTCCTCACTGTAGAAGGCGATGTACATCAAGGCCGTTGAGTCGCCAGTGGACGACTCAATGATCGGATCCTGGGCTTCGGCGGGCAATACGTTGCGCTGACTGGCAACCTTCGCCTGGATCTCGGCCAGGGCGGCATTGGCGTCGTAGTTGAGCTGCATGTGCGCTTCAATCTTCGACGTGCCCTGTGAACTGGTGGAGGTCAGGTAGTCGATGCCGCTGGCTTCGGCAATGGCCTGTTGCAGGGGCGTGGTGATGAAGCCCTTGATCAGGTCAGAGCTGGCACCGGGGTAAGCCGTGGTGACGGTTACGGTGGTGCTCTCCAGTTCCGGATACTGCCGGATCTCCATCTCCATGGCGGCCCGTGCGCCGATCAGAAGGATCAGCAGGCTCACCACCGTCGCCAGTACGGGACGGCGGACGAAAATGTCGGTAAACCGCATTATTCAGACGCCTCCTGCGTGTTGTCTTGCGCTTCCTGAATCTGGACCTTCTGGCCGGCGCGGAGTCTCAGCAGGCCTTTGGATACCACGGTGTCGCCGGCTTTCAGGCCGGACAGAACTGCCACGCGACCGTCCCGGGTCTGGCCAGTGGTTACGGTGCGACGTTTGACCACCAGGTCGCCATTGTCGTTCTTCTCGACGGCAAAGACGAAATCTCCATAGGTGTTGTAGGAGATGGCGGTACGGGGGACGGTTACCACCTCGTTCTGCTCGGGTTGTTCGGTCTGGATGGTCGCGAACATGCCCGGCCGGAGGAGGTTATCCGGGTTGCTCACGGTCGCGCGGACACGAACTGTACGGGTTTGTGGATTCACCGAGGTATTGATCGCACTGACCTTGCCGTTGAAGGCCATGTCCGGAACGGCGGCCACCGTTGCAACCACCGGATAGCCCGTGGCGACATTGGGCAGATTTTTCTCGGAGAGGGTGTAATCGACGTAGATCGGGTCGAGCATGTTGACCTCGACGATGGGTGTGCCGGTCGCAATGTATTCGCCCTGGTCCACCATCCGGATGCCCAGCCTGCCGTCGAACGGTGCCCGGATCACTTTCTTGCCAAGTTGCGCTTCGGCCTCGTTCACCCGGGCGCGCGCCGCGTCATAGTTTGCCTTTGCCTCGTCGTACTGTGACTGCGATACCGCCCGTTTCGGGAGCAGGTCCGATACCCGCTTGAACTCCTGCTGGGCCAGCTGGGCTTCGGCGCGACGGGTGCGCAGGGCTGCTTCGTCGATCTCGGAGTTCAGGCGGATCAGGACATCGCCTTCTTTAACGGTATCGCCTGACTCGAATTCGATGCTCTGAATCACCCCGGGGACCTCGTTGGCGACCTGAACGCCATTGACCGCCTCAATACTGCCCACGGCCTTGATGCTGGGGGTCCATTTCTCGACCTTTGCGTCCGTAGCGGAAATGGCGGTCGGCGGCTGGGGCTGGGACATCTTTTCCTTCATCTGTCCGAACTGGTAGAACTTGTACCCGAAAATGCCGCCAAGGACGACGCCAAGGAGAATGATGACAATCACGAAGCGGGAGGCAGTACGCATAATGAATATCCTGGAATCCGTATCCATGTGAGTGTGCCTGAACAAACCGTGTGGATAGTTCGTTCAGACGGGGCTGTTGAGCTCGTTCATTAAATGAAGTTCACGAAACATAGCATCCTATAAAAACTGGTAACGGTTTGTCACCCGTTTGTGAGTAATTCTCGTTACTGTTTTCGCCCGGTTGGTCTGAGTCGGGTCCAGGATGCTTTTTTTTGACGTTCGTCCGGTATCGTAAATCACTCTAGGTGACAGAATTACGAGAGCGTGGGGGCATGAGATTAGTCGGCAAGTCAATCAGCGAAGGATATCCACCTTGACGTCGACGATGCGGCTTCGGGATTGATTGCTCTTCAACGTGTAGGTGATGTCACTGTTAGCACTCTGATTGCTGGTATCGACGCTTCCCAGCGAGACCCAGTGTCCGGGTTCCACCCGCCGAATCGTCAGCAGGGCCTCTGTGTCGTAACCCTGGATCTGGGCCGGATCCTCCTCGAAAGACACAATGTTCAGTTCAACGGTCTGGTCGGAGATGACCTGGGGGCTGACCAGGAAACCGGAATGCGTCTTGACCTGTTCGAGGATGGTGGCCGGGTTCCGGCCGCCGCGGATGGCGAAGGGCAGGGTCCGGACCTGACCAGAGGTGATCTGGGCAGTCTGGCCGTCCTGGACGATGATGGTCCGCTGTGCCTGGTTTGCCGTGGTGATGACCTTGTTCTGCGCCTCGATTCGCAGCGATTTGTCGTTGCCGCTGACGCCTCCGCCGGACTCTTTACCGCCGATGTCTTCCCGGGTTCGAACCGTAATCCGGATTTGCGCCGGGGCTACATCCAGGGACTGGACCAGGGTACCGATCTCGTCAAGAAGCCTGGGTTCGCCACGCACGACCAGTTGTTGCCCCCTTGCAGTGACAGTGATCTGACTGTCCTGGTAGAGGTCGCGTATTTGCGTGGCGACGTCGTCTCCGGTACGCGCAGTCAGTTGATAGATCCGGGTCTCGGTCTGCGCCTGTGCGCTCGCCGCAGCCAGCCAGAGAGGAACCGTCACTATCAGGACGAGCAACAGCCTCAGTTGGGGGAAAACGGTTCGATTCATGGAGTCTCCGGATAAAGAACGTCTGCAAAAAGTCTGGCCAGCAGGTTGCCAAGCCTGAAACCGGGGGTATATAGTGAAGAGCATGAATATTTCGAGCGCGACCTGTCAATTCAATCTTTCGCAAGCTTTCAGCCCGATCAGGCTGACGGCGGCGGTCGCTGCTGTGTTTTTCTGGTGGTTTGGTTATGGCTTTTATTTTAGCCAGAACCCGGGCCGCCTATCGGACGCTTAATCCGAAACATACGAGGAAGGCAGCCCGGCAGACACCCAGGCTGCCACCGGACTCAAAAAGCCCCGACTGGTAGCCCAGCCGGGGCTTTTTTGATTCTGATACAGGGAAACGGGAACCACGCTATGAACATGCCAGTCAACGCCGAAACACTGAACGAGGGACTCGCCGCGGCCAGTTGTCACCGGAAAGAGAGAGCATTGCCATCGCCCGAACAGCTCCGCCGCGATTATCCTGCAAGCCTGGACCTTATGGCCCGGATAGGCGCCCAACGGGACGCCGTCCGGGCCATTTTGCAGGGGCGTGACACGCGGATGCTGATCGTTATGGGACCCTGCTCCATCCACGACGAACAGGCTGCCCTGGAGTATGGTCGCAAACTCAAGGCGCTCTCGGATGAGGTCAAGGACCGTTGCCTGATCGTGATGCGGGCCTATCTGGAAAAGCCGCGAACGACGGTTGGCTGGAAGGGATTGCTCTACGATCCGGAGCGCAATGGTCATGGTGACATTGAGCAGGGACTCCGGCGTTCCCGGATGCTGTTGCTGGAGTTGGCGGGTCTGGGCCTGCCGCTGGCCACGGAGGCACTGAGTCCGCTGGTGATGGACTACCTGGGTGACCTCGTCAGCTGGACTGCCATCGGGGCCCGCACGACCGAATCCCAGGTTCATCGTGAAATGGTCAGCGGTCTGCCGATGCCGGTCGGATTCAAGAACGGAACCGATGGCAGCATCGGGGTGGCGACCAACGCCATGAAATCGGCAGGTCATCCGCACCATCATCTGGGGGTCTCGGCCAGCGGTGCTCCGGTGATGATCTCGACCCGGGGCAATCCGGACACCCATCTTGTACTCCGCGGTGGCCGGGGGATCACCAACTACGATGCTGACAGCATTGCCCAGACCGTGGATGAGTTGACCTCCGCGGGCCTGTCTACCAGCGTGATGGTGGATTGCAGTCACGATAACGCCCGCAAACAGGCAGAGCGCCAGATCGACATTGCCCGCGAAGTCATGGCCCAGCGCCGGGCCGGCAATGACCACATCCGGGGTCTGATGCTCGAAAGCTTCCTGGAACCGGGGCGTCAGAACGATGGCCCTGACCTGGTTTATGGCTGCTCGATTACCGATCCGTGCCTGGGATGGTCGCAGACAGAGGCTCTGATTCGGTCACTGTAGAGAACAGGAGTTCGGCCGCCAGCAGGAGCAGGAGACTACCCATGAGCCGGTCCAGCCAGTGTCCGAAGCGACCGAAGGCCTGGCGTACACGTGGCAGAGTGAAGAACACCGCCACCAGAGAGAACCAGATACCGGTGGCAATGGCCATGTACACCCCGTAACCGGCCTGAATCATCAGCGGTGTTCCGGGACTGATCACAACAGAGAAAAGAGCGACGAAAAACAGGGTCGCTTTCGGGTTCAGTGCGTTGGTCAGAAAACCCAGTCGGAAGGCGGCCAGGGCGGACTGTTCGGGGCCAGAGGTCGTTTCCACGTGGATGCTACCGGCCCGGGCGCGCAGGCACTGGATCGCAATCCAGCCGAGGTACAGGGCGCCGACGATTTTCAGTGCGGTGAACAGGACAATGGACTGCTGGATCAACCAGCCAATACCCAGCAGTGAATAGGTGACATGCACCAGGATGCCGGCCCCCACACCCGCGGCGCTCAGCAACGCATTACGCCGTGTCTGGCACAACGCCTGGCGCAGCATGACCGCAAAATCCGGCCCCGGGCTGACCACAGCCAGCAGGTGGGCGACGACAATTGTCAGAAACTCCGGCCAGTACTGGATCATCCTATGGGCTCCGCATCGGGCTTTCCTGTTGCAGTGGCCAAGGGTATGCGATTTCCGTCCTGCTGTCTGCCCCGCCTCTATTACCCCCGGCTTTACGACAACCGGGCCGGAACCTCTATACTGAACCTTCCAGGGAACATTCAACAATGAACCGGCCACACGTCGGATCAGGAGGCGCAGGGTGGAAAAGCGAGAAGTGGATGTGGCAATCATCGGAGCCGGGACGGCGGGAATGGTGGCCTATCAGAGCGTACGCAAGCTTACCGACCGGGTGGTTCTGATCGAAGGTGACCGCTATGGCACCACCTGTGCACGTGTGGGCTGTATGCCCAGCAAATTACTGATTGCCGCCGCTGACCATGCCGACGCCATGCGCCAGGGTGACGCCTTCGGTATTCGTGCGGATGCCGTGACCATTGATGGCAGGGCCGTCATGGAGCGTGTGCGTCGGGAGCGCGACCGGTTTGCCGGATCGGTAGTTAAAACCGTGGAATCCTTTCCCGAAGCACACCGGCTGATGGGGCATGCCCGGTTCATCGCACCCCATCGTCTGGTCGTGGGAGACGCGGTGGAGGTTGTTGCAGACCGGATCGTCATTGCAACCGGTGCTCGGCCGAACATCCCGAAGATGCTCAGGGAAGCGGGAGATCGGCTCGTGGTCAATGACGATATCTTTGACTGGACCGATCTGCCTGAGTCGGTCGCCGTGTTTGGTCCCGGTGTCATAGGACTGGAGCTGGGACAGGCGCTGAGCCGGCTTGGTGTTCGGGTCCGGATGTTTGGTGTCGGCGGTCCGGTGGGGCCAATCCGCGACGAGGCGATCCGCGCCTGTGCCCTGGAAACGTTCAATCAGGAGTTTCCTCTGGATCCATCGTCCGAGGTCAGTGGGGTCTCCCGCGACGATTCCGGGGTCCAGGTGACGTTCCGCAGTTCCGACGGTGAGATCATCACGGAGACGTTCGACTACCTGCTTGCTGCGACGGGACGCCGACCCAATGTCGACGACCTTGACGTCCAGAACGCGGATATCGAACTCGATGCGAACGGCTCGCCGATATTTGATCCGTATACCCTGCGGTGTGGCGACAGTCACATTTTCATTGCGGGGGACGCCAACCACGAAAAGCCCCTGCTTCACGAAGCCGCCGATGAGGGGCGGATCGCCGGAACGAACGCCGCCCGCTGGCCCGATGTGCGTACCGGGTTGCGGCGCACGCCGCTGGCCGTGGTGTTTACCGATCCGCAGATTGCCACGGTCGGCCTGACGGTGGACCAGGTGCGAGAGCGATGCCAGGAGTGTTTTGCCGTAGGAGAGGTGTCTTTTGCGGAGCAGGGACGCGCCCGGGTGGTGGGCAAGAACCGGGGGCTGCTAAAGGTCTATGGCGAACACGGCAGCGGCCTGTTCATGGGGGCCGAAATGTTCGGCCCGGCAGCAGAGCATATCGGTCACCTTCTGGCCTGGTGCGCCCAGAAGCGTATGACGGTCAGCGAGATGCTTGATATGCCATTTTACCATCCGGTCATTGAGGAGGGGCTCCGGACCGCGCTGAAAGACCTGAACCGGAATCTGGCCATCGGGCCTTCGCCAGCCGAGGGCTGTCTGGAATGTGGGCCGGGGGGCTGAAACACCGGTCTGTTCAAAGTTTTCATAGCGACCGGGTTTCATCGAGTTGTTATTTATAGGTATTGGCTATCATCCGGATTGTCTGATATCACTTCCTGGCGTCCGGTTTGGTTTCCATAATGTACTGAGTTTTCTGGAGTAACTCTCAAGGAGGCCAAAATGGCGAAGAACTTCATTGGACTGGATCAGGCAAAAACGGGGGGCCTCGCGGACGCTCTTAACGATTTGCTGTCCAACTACCAGATTTTTTACATGAACGTCCGCGGTTACCACTGGAATATCAAGGGTGAAAATTTCTTCGAGTTGCATGCCAAATTCGAAGAACTCTACGACGATCTGCTGCTCAAGATCGACGAGATTGCGGAGCGTGTCCTGACTCTTGGTCACCGTCCGGCCCACGCCTACAGTACTTACATGGAACGCTCCGAAATTCCTGAGCGAAAGGATGTGTCGGACGGTCGTGAAGCCGTGGAAAACATCTTGGAGAGTTTCGGAAAACTGATTGGCAAGCAGCGTAACCTTCTGAATCTGGCCGGCGATGCCGACGACGAAGGCACGGTTGCCCTGATGAGCGACTATATTTCCCAGCAGGAGAAAACGGTCTGGATGTATCGAAGCTACCTGGGCCAGTGATAGGCCTTTAACGTCTTTGAAATGGCGGCGTCAGCCGCCATTTTTCGTTCCGGCCATTCTGCCTTCTCAAGGTTATTCTGCCGACCCTGGCTGCAGGGGCTGATCAAGACGATTCATATAACTGAAATGAAGGTGTAAGCAATCTGAAATAATTTACCGTCATTCTTTCCCCACTCAGTTACCCACCGATCATATTCGATCACTGATGGAGAGAGATGAATGAAAAAGCAATTGCTGGCCCTGGCTGTAGGTTCCATGGTTGTCGTGCCGTCCGTCGCGCTTGCTGATAAAGGGCCGACCGTTTACGGCAAAGTGAACGTGTCCTATGAGAATCAGGACAATGGCACCAACGATGAGTGGAAGCTGGAAAGCAACTCTTCACGCATCGGAGTCAAAGGTGCTCTGGATCTGGACGTCGACCAGCTGATAAGCGGTCTATCAGGCGGAATTCCAGATTGCCGTGGATGATGGCGACAACAAGGGACAAACCTTTTCCCAGCGCAACATTTTTGGCGGGTTTGAACACGCGACCCTCGGCCGGCTGATTGCGGGCAAGTTTGATAGCCCGTTCAAGAAATCTCAGGGTGAGATCGATCAGTTTGGCGATCTGCGTGGTGACATCAATACCATCGTCGGTGGCTCCGAACGGATCAGCAATATCATTCAGTACAGCACGCCGAAGCTGGCCAATGCGGTAACCGTTAACGTGGCAATGGTGCCCGGAGAAGGCAACACAGATTTTGCCGATCGTCGTGACGGTCCGGCCGACGGCTTTTCCAGCTCTGTCGTCTTTGACAATGGCATGCTGTACGGCTCCGTCGGCTATGACTCGGAGATCAAGACCAATCTGTTTGATCTTGGCAATGCCGACACTCTGGTTGATGCCATGCACGTCGCTGCCAAAGTGAACATGGACCAGTTTGAAGTGGGCGCGCTCGTCCAGCAGTCCAAGAGCTCGGATTCTGCGTTTGATGGTGGGGACTTCAAGGACACGACCTACATCGTCAGTGGTGCGTTCAAGGTTGATCGCTGGAAACTGAAGGCGCAATACGGTGTGACTGATACCGACCTGACCAGTGACAAGGTGAAGCTGACGGCTGTCGGTGCGGACTACAAAATGGCCAAAGCCAGCAAGGTATTTGGTTATTTCGCCAAGGTTGAGTCAGACAATACCGGCGCTGGAGCGCTCGCTATCGACGACACAACCTTCGGCGTCGGTTTCGAGCACAAGTTTTCAATGTAATACCCTTTCTTTGAGTTATCAGGACATTGCCGGGGCGTAAGCCCCGGCTTTTTTATGGAAGCTGGGCGGCGCCTCGTTGCAGGTTGAGGCCGGGGGCTGCGGTGATTTCCAATGGTGGCACCTCCTGGTGCAGAAACCATTTCTCTGTCACGATTTTCCGGGTGAACCAGTGTGACTTCATCAGCGAACTGGCCAGTGGCATCCGGACCCAGTCTGGAATCTGCCAGCCTTGCTGTGCCTCATTCGCGCGGTTACCGAATCGTTCTGCGATGGCCGAGCCGTAGCTTTCCAGAGACGAAGCGGAATAGTCGGTCGCATCACTGATCACCTGCGCTGCCAGCAGGGCCGATTCGATCGCCGGCCGGATGCCCTCCCCGCTCTGGGTATAGGCCAGCCCGGCCGCATCACCGATCAGCAGGACGCCATCGTCCACGAGGGGACGATCGGCATGATCGTAGAGCAGATAGGCGTGTCCCTTGAAGCGACCGGGGAGATCCGGCGGAATTCGCCCTGAATCTTTCATTTCCCGGACAAAGGACTCAAGGTGATCGCTGAGTTTGTGGTTGTCTTCCCGGCCCAGGCCAATATTCAGGTAATTGCCTTTCCGGAAAACCCACGCATAGCCCTTCAGGTCCCGGCAGAACCAGAGTTCCGGCGTGTCGCCCCGGGCGTTGCAGTGTTCCGCCTGCTCAGGGGTCATCTCGAATTCGACTTCCTTGGCAGCGACCACCGTCTCGTGGCCGCCCGGGCCCTCCCCAAGTAGCCGGGCGACCGGGCAGAAGTGGCCCCCGGCACCGACGATCAATGGGGCTTCCCAGGTATCATTCACCACCCAGTTGCCATCGCGGCGAACAATCGATTTAACCGGGGTTCCCAGTTGTTTTGGCGCGGTGACACGATCAAGCAGGTACGTGTCGAATTCACACCGGCGGATGCCATAGCTGACCACCTGCCCGTGGTCGTTTTCCACCGCAGGTTGACCCATCATGCCGATGTGGAAGCGCCGAATCGGCTGGAGGGTGCGACCGATCTGGTAATCCTCGGTGTCGATCTGAAGGGTTTCCAGGACGCTCGGCGTTACCCAGCCGGCACAGGTCTTGTCCCGTGGAAAGGTCTGCTTGTCGATGAGCAGGATGCGTTTGTTGCTGCTTTCCAGCGCTTTGGCCAGCGTCGAACCCGCCGGACCTGCGCCGACAATGATCAGGTCGTAGTACTCCATCAGGCCTCCTTGGGCGCCGCGGGGGATTGGTACAGGTCAGCCCGGTTCCGGGGGAGGTGATTGTTGTCACCGTGGGTAAACACCACCTGGAATAGCTGGAGGGAACCGGCACGGAACGCCGCAATGGAGCCTGCCAGGTACAGACGCCAGGCCCGGGTGAAGTGCTCGTCATACATGTCGGCGACTTCGTCTTCGCTGGCGGTGAACCGTTCAAGCCAGTGAGTCAGGGTCTGGGCGTAATGCAACCGGAGATTTTCGACGTCAAGCACCGAGAAATCGCCGTGTTCGCACAGCTCCATGAACTCACCGATGCTCGGTGGGTAGGCGCCGGGGAAAATCCGTTTTTCAATCCAGGCGTTCATCAGCATGGGGCGGTTTCGCCCGATGCTGTGCAGCAGTGCGATGCCATCGGGTTTGAGGGAACGCTTGATCAGCTCGGATAAGGCTTCGAAATTCTCCTTGCCGACGTGCTCAAGCATACCTACGGAGACAAAGGCATCGTATTGCCCTTCGATGTTCCGGTAGTCGTCTTCGACATAGGTGATCAGGTGATCCAGGCCCTGTTTCTTCGCCTCCTGTTCGGCGTAGGCGAGCTGCTCACGGGATATGTTGTAGGAGTGGACAGTGACCCCATAATGCCGCGCCATGTACCGGGCCAGACCGCCCCAGCCGCAACCGGCTTCAACCACGGTCATGCCCGGTTTCAGCCGAAGCTTGCGGCAGACGTGTTCCAGTTTGGCCAGTTGGGCCTGTTCCAGGGACAGGTCCGGTTGCTCGTAATAGGCGCAGGTGTACTGCATTTCGGCCTGATCAAGCCAGAGCTGGTAGAACTCATTGCCAAGATCGTAATGGTGGTGAATGTTTTCCTTGGCTTCGGCGATGCCCGTGGCCCTGGGGTTATGGTTCTTCCAGAGCGCATCCAGCCATTTCGGCCACCTTTGTCGCGCGTTATGAACGGCCCGGTACAGGGTTTCCATCAGGTCCGGCAAGTCACCGTCGACCGTGAGTCGCCCGGCCGCATACAGGTCACCAAACGCCAGGTTGGGATTTGCGACGAGCGAATACAGTGCCTTGTGATCGGTGAGCGTCAGGATGAACTGTGCTTCCTGATCTTCAGGTTCGATCAGCTCTCCGTTCCACAGCCGGAAGGTGACCGGCGGCGAGCCTGCCATTCGCATGAGCTTGGCAATCAGCCAGCGCTCATAACTGTGGGGTTCCCGGTCTGCCTGGGCGTTTTCCAGCGGCAGGGTCAGAACGTGTGCTTTATGGGGCTGTTCCGTTGAATCGGTCTTTCGTACCGTACTGTCTGTCATGGATTCCGCTCTCCCTTGCCGGTTTTTGCATCGATTTCTGGCGCGAACTGGTCAGGCGTATCCCGATTACCTGGCTGGGAATTACCAGTTTTCAGTTCAGTATAGAAAAGGATGGCAAAATGTCAGGTTCGGCGAGCGGGCATAAAAAAGCCGGGCACTGGGCCCGGCTTTGGCAATCACAGTGGCTAGTAGGTCGCCAGATCGGTCATCCCGAACCATTCCGGGAAGATGATGATCATGGCCAGTACCAGGATCTGCAGGAGAATGAAGGGGATAATGCCCTTGTAGATATCGATCGTCCTGACCTGCGGTGGCGCGACGCCCTTGAGGTAGAAGAGTGCGAATCCGAAAGGCGGAGTCAGGAAGCTGGTTTGCAGGTTCATGGCGATGAGGATCGCGAACCACAGCATGTTGACGCCCATCGCTTCGGCCACCGGTGACAGGATGGGCACGATGATGAAGGAGATCTCCACGAAATCGATGAAGAAACCGAGGATCAGGATGACCACCATCGACAGGATGATGAAACCCCAATGGTCTCCCGGAAGCATGTGCAGCCAGTCTTCCAGCAGGTAGTCGCCGCCGGTGTAACTGAACACCATGGAGAATGCGGTGGCGCCGATCAGGATCGCGAACACCATGGCAGTCACGCTGACGGTATCCTTGGCCGCGTCCCAGACCATTCTGAACGAAAACTGCCGATAGATGATCGCAAGTACAATGGCGCCTACGCCGCCCAGGGCCGAGGACTCGGTTGGTGTGGCGATGCCCGCGAAGATTGAGCCCAGAACGACAACGATCAGGGCCAGGGGTGGGATAATCGCCAGCAGTGCGGCTCCGATTTCCTGCTTTCGGGACAGGGAGTGATCGGCCGGCATGGCGGGGGCTGTTTCCGGTTTGAACCGGGTCATGATCAGGATGTAGGCGATGTAGAGGCCGATCAGAACCACACCGGGGCCGACGGCAGCCCGGAACAGATCGCCCACCGGGAGTCCGAGCACGTCACCGAGAATGATCAGGATGATCGAGGGGGGTACGATCTGGCCGAGGGTGCCCGAGGCACAGATAACGCCGGTGCTGAGGCGCTTGTCGTAGTTGTGTGCGAGCATGACTGGCAGAGAAATCAGGCCCATGGCCACGACACTGGCACCTACCACGCCGGTGGAGGCGGCGAGCAGGGCGCCGACCACAATGGTGGAGATTGCAAGGCCGCCCGGTAATCCGCCAAACAGGCGTCCCATGGAGGTCAGCAGTTGTTCTGCCAGTTTGGTGCGCTGGAGCACCACGCCCATGAAGATAAACAGGGGAACCGCCATCAACACCTTGTTCTGCATCACGCTCATGATGCGGAACGGCATAAACGCAAACAGATCCATGCCCTGTGCATAGATGCCAAAGAACAGGGCCACGCCACCAAACGTGAAGGCGACGGGAAAGCCGACCATCAGCAGGAGCAGGGCCGCTCCGAACATTACAATACCGGTCATGCCAGGCCCTCCGCACTGTGTTCAACGTCATAGGACTTGTCGCCGGCCAGCACCCGAATGGCAAAGGTGACCATGTTCAGGCCAGCGGTGCCGATGAAGAACGCGGTCAGGGGAATGACGGATTTGATGATCCAGCGATACGGCAGGCCGCCGGGGTCGCCACTGCCTTCTCCCATCTTGTAGGAGTCCAGGGCGAAGTCGTAGCCGTAGGTGGCGATCAGGTAGGCGAAGGGGATTACAAAGATAATGGCCCCAACCAGGTTAACCCAGGCCTTGGTTTTCTGCCCCCATTTGGTGTAAAGCACATCCACGCGAACGTGGCCATCCGTGCGCAACGCGTAGGGAATACCAAGCAGGAAGACAACCGAATAAAGGTGCCATTCCATCTCCTGCAAACCGATTGAAACCGAGTTGAATGCGTAGCGGGCCACAACGTCGTAAAACACGTTGAGTGCCATCAGTATCATGGCCCCACAGGCGACCCAACCACACACCTTGGACGCTGTGGCGAGCCACTCGTCCAGTTTGATAATCCACCTCATTGTTGATGATCCTCCGCCATGCGGACTGGCGACTTTATCAGTTGCTATAAACGACAAAACCGGGATCACTGCTTGAGCGATCCCGGCTCTGAAACGGACGATAGTTTACTCGACTTCAGCCATCGTGTTCAGGTAAGCGCGTTCTGAGATGTCCGTATAGGCGCGGGTTTTCTTGAGATACGCTTCCTGGTCCTTGATGATCTTGGCCGCCAGGTCGCTCTTCGAAGCCATTTCCTTCAGCAGCTCGTTGTTGGCCTTGTACATGGCCTTGAACACGCTATCCGGGAAGTGCTTGATTTTTACGTTGGGGTACTTTTCCTTGATGGTTGACCAGGCTTCGGCGTTGGCATCCTGGGATTGGACCAGCATGTCGTAGGCAGAGACGCGCATGGCAGTCTTCAGGATGGCCTGGAGGTCCTTGGGCAGTTTGTTCCAGCTGTCCTTGTTGATCAGGAACTGTAGTTCGGTCGCAGGCTCGTGCCAGCCGGTGTAGTAGTAGTCAGCGATCTGCTGGAAGCCCAGGCGCAGGTCCAGGGCCGGGCCGACCCACTCTGCCGCATCGATGGTGTTGCGCTCGAGCGCGGTGTACAGCTCACCCGGTGGAATGTTGGTCGGGCTGACGCCCACTTTCGCGAATACTTCGCCGGCAAAGCCCGGGATCCGCATCTTGAGGCCCTGCAGGTCGTCCAGCGATTTGATTTCCTTGCGGAACCAGCCGCCCATCTGAACACCGGTGTTACCGCCGGGGAAGGACAGCAGGTTATGCGGGCCGTAAACTTCCTGCATGAGCTTCATGCCATTGCCCTCGTAGAACCAGGCATATTGCTCAATAGCGGTCATGCCAAAGGGCATGCTGGTGAAAAACAGGGTCTCGGGAACCTTGCCTTTCCAGTAGTAGGAGGCAGAGTGGCCCATGTCGTACTGGCCGCTTTTGACCATGTCGAAAATACCGAAGGGGGCCTTGTGTTTGTTGGACGAGTCGATGCGAATACGCAGACGACCGTCGGACATTTCATTGGCCAGTTTGGCAAAGCGCTTGGTCGTGTCACCGAAAATGGGGAAGTTTGGTCCCCAGGTTTCTGCAAGGCGGAGGGTGTAGGTATCCTGGGCGAGCGCCTGTGTGCTGGCAAAGGTAGTTGCCACAGCTAACACAGCCGCGGAAAGAACAGAACGGATCTTCATTGCTCTTCTATCCTCTTATCGTTTTTGTGGGTCTTGTCTTTCCCTGTAGGGACTAACAACTCCATATGTTAGTTCAAGGTAGCAATTATTGCGCCCAAGCGAAACGATAATGCGGCTGTTCTACTACTTAGGTCTTATGACACCCAGCGCAGGCGTCAGACATCCTCCATGCGGCCAATCTGGCGGGAAAGCCGCATGGCTTCATGCTGCTCCAGGGACTTCAGATCCTCCAGCAGCGCTTTGGCCTCCCGTATCTCCGCTTTGCCGATCAACGCATCGTAAAGATCCATGACCTGTTTGTGGAAATCTAGGACTTCCCGTTCAATGCCGTCAAAATCCAGGCTGGCATAACGGGCATCGCAGGTGCGATGGGTTTCAATGGGTTTGTGGCTCGAATAGTCGTAAAGCCGTGTTTTCATGGCCTTTGGATCGGCCTGCCGCTCAAATTCTGCAACCGCCTTCTCCAGGAGGGATTCATGGCTGCTCAGATAGTCGAGCAGGGCACTCGCCCGCTCATTCTTGTTCTGGCCCGCCGATTCATGCAGGCATTTCGCCAGGTGGGCGTGGAGTTGTCGGGTCCAGTCGATGAGGTCTTCGAAGGTTCTGATTTCCATGAGGGCTCCTGTACCAATCGTTGTCTGATTTCTTTGAAGTGAGTCTAGTCAAGATTATGGAGCCTGGCAGAGATAGGCAGGTTGACCCAGATCAGCGGGCGATCTCTGTGAGCAGCCACCGGCATGGCTGCAAGGACGTTGCCGGGATAGACTGTCGGGTAATGCGAGAGTTGGAGGATGTCGACATGACCCTGCCACTGGGTATCATCGAGGGATTTTACGGGCCATTGTGGACGTGGCAGGAGCGCCGGAGCCTGGTCTCGACGCTGGCTCCCCACGGCTATGGCTTCTACCTTTACGCCCCCAAAGCGGATCCGTTTCTGCGCCGGCGCTGGCAGGAACCCCATGGCCCGGCCGAGACCGCCGAGCTGGCCTCGTTTGGCCGGTTCTGCCGGGAACAGGGGGTCCGGTTCGGTATCGGGCTGAGCCCGTTCGAGGTGTTCAACCGGTTTGACGATGAGGCGCGGGAGGCTCTGGCCCGTAAGCTGTCCTGGTTGGAACGCCTGGACATTGACGAGCTGGCCATCCTGTTTGACGACATGCGCTCGGACATCCCCGGGCTCGCAAACGTGCAATCGGATATCGTTCACTGGATCCGGGACCGGATCGACGTGAATGCCCTCAGCGTTTGCCCCAGCTACTATTCGGATGATCCGGTGCTGGACCGGGTGTTCGGTGAACGGCCGAGCGACTACCTGCCTTCGTTGGGGAAGTCGCTGGATCCGGCCATTAACGTGTTCTGGACCGGAGAAGAAGTGTGCTCACGGGAAATTACGCCTGGTCACCTCCGGCGTGTCGGTGACCTTCTCGGTCGTAAGCCGGTACTCTGGGATAACTATCCGGTCAACGATGGCGACCGGATGTCGCGCCATCTGCATCTGCGCGCCTTTACCGGGCGACCTGCCGCAAACGCCGCCTACCTGGCCGGACATGCCATCAATCCTGCATTGCAACCGACTCTGACCGCGGTACCGGCGCTCACCCTGGCAGAGAGTTATCGCCGGGGGCCCGACTATCAATACGGCCAGGCGTTCCGGCATGCGGCTATGGAGGTGCTCGGTCAGGATCTGGCCCATCAGCTGCTGACCGATTTGCTGGTGCTGGAAGATGCCGGCCTGAATCGGATCAGTGATGAAAAACGTCAGAGTCTGCAGCACACCTACGATGCTTTTGATCATCCGGCAGCGAATGAGGTGCTGCGCTGGCTGGCGGGTGAGTACCAGGTGACGGACGAAATGGTCGCCACCCAGTAACCGGATCGCCGTTACTGGAGGTAATACTCGACGGTGGAGACCACCCGCACAGTCTTCACTGGCTGCTGACCTTCGCTGATGCCCGGGGCCTGGTCCCGTGGCAGGATCTGGAAAACGCCCTGATTGGCCCGTCTCAGGCCTCCGAGCTCCGCCTCGGCGTCCTGGGCGAACTGCTCCGCCGCTTTACGGGCAGAGGCTGTGGCCTGTGCAATCATCGCCGGTTTGATGTCGTTCAGGCCGTTGAAAAGGTAGGTGGGGCCAGAGGGGCCATAGTCGGCAGACAGTACGACACCGGAATCGACCAGGTCGCCAACATTCTGCGCTGCCTGACGGATTCGCTCGATATCGTCGCTGCGCACCATCAGCGTCTGGTTGATGATGAACTTCTGCGGAGTGTCCGCGCCCGGGTAAGGTGTCGCACGGGTGTCGGTGACGTCGAGCTTCAGTAGCTCCACGTTGGCGGCATCAATGGCCTGAAGTTTAAGGAACGCCTGGATACTGTCCAGGCTGGCGCGAGCCCTGTCCCGTGCTTCGGCGAGAGTATTGCCGGTGGCAACAAAGCGAATGGGCCAGAGCGCCAGGTCCGCTTGTACTTCCCGTTCCGCAACACCCTTGACTGTCACGAACCGGTCGCCGGTGCGCAGGTTGGTCAACCCGTCTCCGAGCAGGGACGCGGCAATGATGGTGCTGATTCCGAGAATAAGGGCAGAAACGGCTTTCATGGAGGACTCCCTGTTCGGGCAGGTTTCGTGGTTGGCCTGCTATCCTGAGAGCTGAAAGAGTACCGGTAACCTGTCATTCAGGAAAGAGGGGGCGTATGGCGGATCTCACCATTGAATGTGTTCAGGGCGATATAGCCAATCAGCCGGACATGGAATCCATCGTCAATGCGGCCAACGCGCGGTTGATGCCCGGGAGTGGCGTGGCCGGGGCCATCCATTCTGCGGCCGGGCCAGAGCTGGCGCGCGAATGTGAATCGCTCGCCCCCATTGCTCCGGGGCAGGCGGTCATTACCGGTGGGCACGGCTTGCCCAATCCTTACGTGATCCATTGTCTTGGACCGGTGTATGGCGTCGATAAGCCGTCGGATGAACTGCTTGGCAACTGCTATCGCAACGCCCTGATGCTGGCGGATCGAAAGGGGCTGACGTCCATTGCATTCCCGGCGATTTCAACCGGTGTTTTCGGTTATCCGATCGAAAAGGCTGCCCGGGTTGCCGTGGATGCGATTCAGGCGGTGGCCGGAAAGTTGACATCGGTTCGTCGGGTTCGTCTGGTGTTGTTCAGTGACCAGGACCTGGCGGTTTTCCGGAAGGCGTTGAACGCGGGCGGAACTTCGGGGTAATCAGTCGCAGTCGCTGGTGGGGGACTTGCCAAACCGTGCCCGCATGGCCTCGCGCTCGCGCTCCGGATCGGTGTATTCCTCCGGCAGTGGCTGGATGAAATACAGATAATCCCCCGCGTTGCGGTGCTCGGCGATGGGCGGAGATTCTGCGTCGAATGGCCAGAACACCGGTGTGATCACGGCAATATCGAGTGATGGGGCCCGCTGGTGGAGAAGGGCCACGGTGCCCAGCCGGTCTTCGCTGTGGAAGGTGCCGGTGGTGTGGAGGATTTGCGCGCCCGGATGGTTTTGCAGGGCGCCAAGTATGGAGACAGCCATGGTGTTGTCCCGAAGCAGTTGGGCACGATAGGTGTTCCTCATGCGGTCGGAGAGGCTGGCATTCTCCGTGCCGTGGCTGCCGCCGATGGCCTCCACGAATTTGTCGAGGTAGTCGGGAGTATCAAGGAACGGATCGGTCGGCAGCGTCTGCCGCTGGGCCGAGGGAAGGCTGTCGAGGTAGCCGGGGCCCTGCCTGCCCACGCACCGGACAATGTTGGCCGGTGCATTTGCGGCGACCACCGGAATGTCATGCTGGCGGGCAAATTCCACCAGGGGGCGGTAGGAGGCCCGATAGTTATCCCAGGCAGCGGCGTCTTCGACCATTTCACTCTCGCCGCTCTGGCCGTTCAGGTAGCGATCCAGATCCTGCTGGTGATCGACGTTGAACTGTTCCATGGTCAGCACCTGATTCGGGTGCTGCCGGTAAAGTGCCTGCTGCAGTCGCGCTTCCAGCAGGTGGGCGGCATGATGACCGTGATACTCGCCCACCACCACAACGTCCACGCTGGCCAGTCGTTCGGCCAGTGTCGTTACACTCAGGTGGGCGCCGGTCGCAGGATCCACCAAGACGGCGTCGTATTGGCTGGCAGGCGGAATAATGGCGGAAACAGAAGGCTGCATGGCGGCGCATCCGGTGAGCGACAGAAGGGCACTGGTAAAGCTGATTCGGAAAAGTCTCATGGCCATAGTATACGCCGGTGTGCCTAATCGGTTTTCTGATCCTGCTGGGTACGCCAGTCCGGCCCGAGCCGGGCTTCGACGTATTCCCGGATAAATTGCCGGACTTTCTGGGACGGGGTGACGTCCTCCTCTTTGCAAAGGGCTTCGAAAACGGCTTTCTTTTCCGGGTCGATGAGCAGTGTCAGTCGCGCAGTGCGGTTTTCCATGGTTGGTCCGGATCCGGTTAAAGGGTTAGGTGACATGCCTGATATGTTAATCACATTAACATTGAATGCGCAATGCCTGATCATGTAATGTAAATGATGTTACAGTTCTGGCGAGTTTACCATCATGCCCCATCGAGCCCATCTTTTCTCTCTGCGTGTCGCCCATGCCTTCCGCGAGGCCTGCATGGACGAGCGCTATACCGGGCGACGGTTTTTTCGCGACGCCATGGCAGGCCTCACCGTCGGCATTATTGCGATTCCTCTCTCCATGGCGCTTGCGATCGCCAGTGGCGTGGCGCCCCAGTACGGTCTCTATACCGCGATCATCGCCGGTTTTGTGATTGCGTTGACGGGCGGCAGCCGGTTCAGTATTTCCGGCCCGACCGCGGCGTTCGTCGTGATTCTTTATCCGATTGCGGAGAAATACGGACTGGGTGGGCTGCTGCTGGCCACACTGATGTCCGGCTTGCTGCTGATTCTGATGGCGGCCATGCGGTTGGGGCGGTTTATCGAGTATATCCCGGAGCCGGTCACGCTCGGCTTCACCGGCGGCATTGCGGTGGTGATTGCCACGCTCCAGGTCAGGGACTTCTTTGGCCTGCCGGTGACGGACCTGCCAGAGCATTACTGGGATAAACTGGCGACGCTTGCCCATGCATTTCCCGCCTTCGATGACATGAGTCTGCTGGTTGCCGGTACCACGTTTGCGATCATGCTGCTCTGGCCACGGCTGCGAACGCCGATTCCGGCGCATCTGCCGGCAGTGCTTGGCGGAAGTGCATTGGCATTCTGGCTGAATGCCCATGGCGCCAGCATCGAGACCATCGGTTCCCGGTTCACTTATCTGTTGGCAGACGGTACCCAGGGCGCCGGTATCCCGGCAGTGCTTCCTGCCTTCCAGTGGCCCTGGCTTCAGCCGGGGCCGGAGGGACAGGTGTTGGGGCTGTCCTGGGACATGGTCAGGGCGCTACTGCCGGACGCCTTTGCCATCGCCATGCTGGGCGCCATCGAATCGCTGCTCTGTGCGGTTGTCCTGGATGGCATGACGGGAAAGCGCCACAGCGCCAACAGTGAGCTGCTGGGGCAGGGCATCGGCAATGTCCTGACCCCCCTGTTTGGTGGCATCACCGCGACGGCGGCCATTGCACGCTCCGCCGCCAATTTTCGGGCAGGCGCCGAGTCTCCGGTCGCCGCCATGATCCACGCTCTGGTGGTGCTCCTGGCGCTGGTGCTGCTCGCCGACGTGCTGGCTTATTTACCGATGCCAGCGATGGCAGCCCTGCTGGTCATGGTGGCGTGGAATATGAGTGAGGCACCCAAAGCGGTTCACCTGCTCAAAACCGCGCCCTCCAGCGATATTCTCGTGTTCCTGACCTGTTTCGGGCTCACGGTGGCACTGGATATGGTCATTGCGATCACCACGGGCGTGCTGCTGGCGTCGGTTCTGTTCATGCGGGAAATGGCCCGGATGACCCGGATTACCGACGTAACCGATGACCGCCGGGTGGTTCCGGCAACGCTCCCCGACGGCTGGCAGGTCTTCAAGATCAACGGGCCACTGTTCTTTGCCGCTGCGGATCGGGTATTCGGCGAATTGGCGGAGCTGTCCAGGCACTCCCGCGGGTTCGTGCTTTACATGGATGGAGTCACGATTCTTGACGCCGGTGGTCTGGCGGCACTGGTCAAGCTGATCGGGACCTGTCGCCAGTCCGGCACCCAGGTGGTGATTGCCGATCTGCAATTCCAGCCGCTGCGCACTCTGGCCCGTGCCGGGGTGGTTCCGGAGGAGGGCGTAAGCCGCTTTTTTCCGAGCCTGGAAGCGGCGCTTGAGGCCGTCCGTTCCGGGCGGGATTGACGGCGATCATGCATTCATAAGAAAAATGCTGGAAATACAGCATATAAATTTCAATTATAAAATCGAAACCACTAAAGTAACGGTCAATGTCAGCGCGCCGCTCAAAAAATGAGCAGTCGATTGGCTTCGGAGGGGGCGTCAGAGCCTCTTCGCACGAGATCAGAAAACCACGTAGAAAGGATGAGACCCATGCCCTACGCACAAGACGTTGACCAGATTGCTTCCATCCTGAAGCAGAACCCGACCTGGAATGCCATCAATCCCAAGCACGCGGCCCGTATGCGCGCCCAGAACAAGTTCAAGACTGGTCTGGATATCGCCAAGTACACCGCCAAGATCATGCGCGAAGACATGGCGAACTACGACAATGACACGTCTCAGTACACCCAGTCCCTGGGTTGCTGGCACGGCTTCATCGGTCAGCAGAAGCTGCTGTCCATCAAGAAGCACTTCGGTACCACCAAGCGTCGCTACCTCTACCTGTCCGGCTGGATGGTTGCGGCCCTGCGCTCCGAGTTCGGCCCGCTGCCGGACCAGTCCATGCACGAGAAGACTGCGGTTTCCAGCCTGATCGAAGAGCTTTACACCTTCCTGCGTCAGGCGGACGCCTGGGAACTGAACCACCTGTTCCGCGCTCTGGAAGAAGCTGAGAATGCCGGCGACAGCGCCAAGGCTGAAGAGCTGATCAAGCAGATCGACAACCACGAAACCCACGTTGTCCCCATCATCGCTGACATCGACGCTGGTTTCGGTAACGCCGAAGCGACTTACCTGCTGGCCAAGAAGATGATCGAAGCGGGTGCCTGCTGCATCCAGATCGAGAACCAGGTCTCTGACGAGAAGCAGTGTGGTCACCAGGACGGCAAGGTTACCGTTCCCCACGCCGACTTCCTGTCCAAGATCAACGCCGTACGTCTGGCGTTCCTGGAGCTGGGTGTTGATGACGGTGTGATCGTTGCCCGTACCGACTCCCTGGGTGCTGGCCTGACCCAGAAGCTGGCTGTTACCGACGAGCCGGGCGACCTGGGTGACCAGTACAACAGCTTCCTCGACGGCGACTACATCGAAGACGCTTCCGAGATCAACAACGGCGACGTTGTGATCAAGTCCGACGGCAAGCTGATGAAGCCGAAGCGTCTGGCGTCTGGTCTGTTCCAGTTCCGTCCGGGCACTGGCGAAGACCGTGTTGTTCTGGACTGCATCACCAGCCTGCAGAACGGTGCTGACCTGCTGTGGATCGAGACCGAGAAGCCTCACGTTGGCCAGATCGCCGGCATGGTTAACCGCATCCGTGAAGTCGTGCCCAATGCCAAGCTGGTTTACAACAACAGCCCGTCCTTCAACTGGACCCTGAACTTCCGTCAGCAGGTATTCGATGCCTGGAAGGAAGAAGGCAAGGACGTATCTGCCTACGATCGCGACAAGCTGATGAGCGAAGAGTACGACAGCACCGAGCTGGCCCAGCTGGCCGACGAGTGGTGTCAGAACTTCCAGCGTGATGCGTCTCGCGAAGCGGGTATCTTCCATCACCTGATCACCCTGCCGACTTACCACACTGCGGCCCTGTCTACCGACAACCTGGCCAAGGGCTACTTCGGTGACGAAGGCATGCTGGCCTACGTTGCAGGTGTTCAGCGCAAAGAGATCCGTCAGGGCATCGCGACCGTGAAGCACCAGGACATGGCCGGTTCCAACATCGGTGATGACCACAAAGAGTTCTTCGCTGGTGACGCCGCGCTCAAGGCCGGTGGTAAGGACAACACCATGAACCAGTTCGGCTAAGTCGACGGTTCGGTTGTCATTGGTCGGGGCACTTCGTGTGGCCCGAACCGATACCCGAAAGCCCCGCCACCCGGC
>NZ_APAT01000017.1 GCF_000347775.1 Marinobacter santoriniensis NKSG1 | reverse complement strand
GTGCGTTATGAATCCTTGAGCAGTCCCAGTCGGAGCGCTTGCTGCGTGGCTTCGGCACGACTATTGATTTCCAGCTTGCCGTAGATGTTTTTTACATGTCGGGCTGCCGTGTGATAACTCACTCCCAGAAGTTCTGCGGCTTCAGCCGTCTTGTAGCCTTTCGCGATGACCGTCAGCATTTCCTGTTCCCGTTTGCTGAGAAACAGGTCCGCATTCTCCTCCGTTGATTCCGGTTGGGATATCGTTGTCTTTACATGGTTGAGAATTCGTCGGGAGATGGGGCCGGATAGTGGCGGCGTGCCATGGGTGAGCCCCTGCAAAGCCTGTGAAATCACCTCCTGAGGTTCTTCCTTGAGCAAATAACCCTGGGCGCCTGCGTTGATGGCCGGGAACAGGTGCTGGTCGTCATCAAACAGCGTGGTAACCACCAGTTGTATTTCCGGGTGATTCTGCCGGCAATGGGTTATGAAATCCACGCCAGATCCATCAGGGAGTTTAAGATCAACCAGGCACAGGTCCGGGTCCAGTTCCACCAGTAGAGCAATCGCCTGGGAAAGCCGGTCGCAACAGTGAACGGCAATGCCCGGAAAAGCCAGGGTTACGGCGAGACTCAACCATTTCTGGGCATCCTGGTGGTCCTCCAGTATCAAGACTTTTTTCACGGTTGAAATTCCTTGTGTAACGGGATCCTTAACGCCAGCCCGGTACCGCCGGTGATCGGGCAGAACCAGGCCAATTGTCCATCGAGTTCCTCGCACCGTTCACGAATGCCGTAGAGTCCGATCCCCATGGCCCGTTCCAGATCAATGGAGCGGATACCTTGCCCATCGTCCCGGCATTCAACGGTTAGAAAATCGTCCTGATAGTCCATGGCGATAGAAACCTGCCGGGCGTTGGCGTGTTTCAGTGTGTTGGTCAGAAATTCCCGGAAAATGCGTTCGAGGTTACGTTCGGTGCGTGGTGTAAGAATCTGCCGGGCTGCGGCACGGCCCAGTCTCATGGTCAGTTGCAGGCCAAACAGGTCGCAACGCTCGCCCAGTTCACCCTGCCATCTCTGGAAGCTTTGTTCCAGAGAGGCCGTTTGCTTCTGTAAACCCTGAATAACCCCACGTAGCTCTTTCAGGCAGTCCCGGGCCAGCTGGGCAACCGTAGCGTCGTCGGCGCGGTAGATGACCGACAAGAGGCGAGCGCCAACGTCGTCGTGCAGGTCCCGGGCGACCCGCGCCCGTTCTGTCATCACGCCTGTCTTGAAGGAGCGTCGATAATCTTTTGCATAACTGAAAAGCATGTGGGACTGGTCGACGAATTCAATATCGGACGGGTCGAAGAGTCGATGTCCCTGCTGGGCATAGCTAAGCCTGAGATGGTGGGAATCGTCAAAGAGGGGGATCGCCAGTCCGAGCCCATGATTGATCACCCGCGCCTGATCAATGGCGCCCTGCTGGAGATCCCGTTGCAGAGGCTGGAAAGCTTCAAGCATGGCTTGGTGCCACTGCTGCTCCAACGATTGGCTGGCATCGAACGCACCCTGGACCATCTGGGGAAGCAATTGCGGTTTGTGACGAAAGCGGGGCTTGAGCTTGAAGTAACGCAGGAAGGCCTGGCGTAGCGGGAAGTAGACCCAGCCAGCGACCGCGAGCGTGATCATGAGACTTGCGGCCGAAGTGACGTCGAGCCAAAGAATTAGGAGGGCGTCGACCAATACGACGAAAATACCACAGGCAAACCAGAACCAACCCAGCAGAATCCAGCGATCAAGGTCGAAGAGCCGGAACCGGACGATGCCAAGAGCGATGCCAAGGTAGGACAGCACAAACAGTCCCCAGGCGATTTCCTGGTTGAGCAGTGACGATTCCCCCAGAATCTGGGGCACGATAACCGCGCTGAGATAGCCGATGACGCCGGCAAACCAGGCGTAGACAAACCACTTGAGGCGGGCGCGGGCAACGGGTTCCACCCGGGTGTTCCGCCATTGCATAATCGCGAACACAACATCCAGAGATGCCCAGAGGATCAGCGTGTATCGGGCGACAACATCAAGGCTCTGGACCCACTGTGTCCAGTTGCAGATTAGGATCAAAGCGACGGCCGCCGCCATGACAACTTCAAAGCGGAACCGCCCCAACCGCGTCGGGTAATACCAGAGCAGGGCTGTGCCGGCGCCGGCAAAGATCATGGCGCCCAATTGATTGATTCTGGACAGCGTGAGGAAAAGGTCTGGGGCCAGTGCCAGTTCGCGGCTGGTGTAGATCGCACTGGCTACAACGCCGACGGCCATTCCCAGACCGGCAAGTGCGTAGAAAAGAGGTCCCCTTTCCGACTGGGCATAGGCCCACGCCGCGACACCGAGCCAAAGAATGGCCAGGCCACAGAGAAGTTGGTACCAGAGTATGGTGGGCAGCGCGGTAGAGGGTATGGAATCAGCGGGGCGGACGGTAATCCAGCGTGACTTGAACTCCGTGTCTGAGGCACTTTCTCCCATGCTTGGCGGGGCGATCTCGAGTGCAAGCGAATTCTGGTTCAGGGCTTGCCAGATGGTTTCCTGGCGCTGGAAGAAACGGTTGTATTGGTCGAAGGTTGGCGCATCGTCAGGTTCGGCAATCGCATCCCCGGGCTTCAGTTGAATCTCGCCGAGATCCGTTCTCAATGAAAGTACTTCA
Source organism: Marinobacter santoriniensis NKSG1 (assembly GCF_000347775.1). Lineage (GTDB taxonomy): Bacteria > Pseudomonadota > Gammaproteobacteria > Pseudomonadales > Oleiphilaceae > Marinobacter > Marinobacter santoriniensis. The sequence continues at coordinate 64,937 of NZ_APAT01000017.1, read as the reverse complement.
TCTCCGGGATGAACGTGCCCCGAAAGCGGGCCTTGCGACGCCACGTCGGTTATCCGAACGCCCCGGGAGCCTGGCTCGGTGCTGATGCCGAGCCAGGGCACATGAATCGAAAGATAGAGGGCAATCAGAAACAGCAGAAGCCCGAGAGTGAGTCCCCCGGACAGGATGCGGGACGGCGGCCAGTGGCGCCCCATCATTCCGTTACTACTCCCACGTTCAAAACCCGGCTTCTCCGTCTGATTCGATAGCGTGATCTTCAGCAGTGTTCCTGGCTGATATCTATCTGATATCCGTTTCCTGAAATTACAGAAAGCCCGCATTTGCGGGCTTTCTGTAATTTCAGTAGCTTCGGGCTCAGGGCAGTTCAATCAGTACCGCAACGCCCAGCTCGGTCGGGTCTCCATTTTCTTCGGCGTAGGTCGTGCGGAATACGCCAAGGCTGCCATCCTCGTTGAAGAACCCTTCAAGCGTGGTGGTTTCACCAACACCAGCAACAGTCATCGTAGTGTAGCCGTTGGCGGCAATATTGACACTCGCCTGATCCATACTGGCTTCGCCCTTGTTGAACGTCAGGTTGGAGCCAAATCCCGGCAGAATTACCTCGTCGGTCGTCGCATTGATCGTTGCTTCGGTTTCGCTGGTCATGGTCAGGGTGGAAGCGAAGCGGGTGGTGCTGATGGCCAGTTCGCTAGCGGACGGGGTTACGCCCAGGAACATCAGACGATAGGTCTTGTCGGTCACCGCCGGCGCGGCGTCGGGCAGTTTGACAATATAGGTGGTATCAAACTCGGCGCTGTTGAGGTTTTCCTGGAAGGCGCCGCCGAAGGCAATGAAATTGAAGCCACTGTTTACAAAGCCTTTGGAGCCATCAACGGTGACAGTGCCGTCGCTGTCGACTGAGTACGGGAGGCTGCCGGATGTGCTTGCAGGCTCATCCAGGTTGGTATAGCCCGTGGTACTGACGCGATCACTGGTCGTTGCCGTGAAAGCAACCGTACCTTGCCCGTCAAAATTCAGTGTCGTTGCCTCGGTGGTTACCTCGATCGGGCCGCCATCGTTGACGTAGGACGCCAGGTAAACCCGGCCATAAGCGCCCGAAATGTCGCTAATGGAGGCGCTAGCGGGGAGTTCGACGAATGCTTCGATCGAACGGAAGGCCTCATCGCCCCGCTTCTCTGAGGGGTCCAGAGCGTCGGTTTCACTGTCGCCGTCCGTGTCCACCAGCGCATAACGTACCGCGCCGTCCTGAGCCTGAACGAAGAACAGGTTTTCGCCTTTGACCTTCTGCAGCGGATAGGTGGCCGCCGGGTAACGGAAGCCTTCGTCGTCTCCGGCTTCGAATTCTTCCTCGAACTCACCCTCGACGACCAGCACATTCGCTGCGTTGAAGGCAGCGCTGAAGGTGTCTTCCTCGTCTTGATAGATGTCGGTTTCGTAGTAGACCGTGGCGTTGGCCAGTCCCGGCCCGCCCAGTCCGGAATAGGCGCTTTCGCCTCCGGAGAAGGTGACTTCGACACTGCCGTCAGCAGCGCCGTCAAAACTGAAGAATTCGCTGTAGTAGTCCAGCGCGTAAGTGCCGTAACCGGCATTATCCGAGTCGTGCAGGTTGAACGAGAGGGCCGATGATCGGTAGTTGCCGGAAATGGTGGTGGCGTCGCCTGCGTCGGTTTCGATCAGGGCCACCTGAGTCGCAACATAATCGCCGGCCACTTCGTTCAGCTTCTCGAACATTTCGTCCAGGTTGGCTCCGGCCGTCAGGTCGAATTCCTCGACCTTACCGGAGAGTTTGACCACTTTTTCCGGATCCAGGGTGTCCAGGTCCGTGCCGTTGTCGATAAAGCTCTGAAGGACATATTCGGACACCGGGGAAATGTCCACATCCTGCTCGACGACCTGTGCTCGCATGATGCGATCGTTCTGACCGGTGATCCGTACGATGAGGTTACCGGCGAGACTGACGCCGGTCGGCAGTGTCAGTTCGTAGTCGCCCGAGATTGAGGTGGTCGTGGTTGCCAGTACATCGCCTATCTGGTTGCCGTCGTCATCGACACGGATAAGCTCTACATCGGCGCCCTTGATGGGCTGAAGGCCTGTGATTTCAGCTTGAGCCGGGCTGATCAGAAAGCTCATTGCGATTTCAAGCGGATTGGTCGATTGCAGCTGGGCCACGGTGCCGGCAGGAGCGGACGCGGTGCCGCTGATAGTCTGACTCGACGTTGTATCCGAATCTGAATCAGAACTTGAGGATCCCCCTCCGCAGCCGGTGAGGGCAATGACCGATGAAACAGCAAGAGCCATAGGTAACTGTTTGAACATACTCATGAGTAAAGTCTCCAAATGCGCCTAACGGACGATCAGAGGTCAAGAGTGTCAGGATGCTGATATCGGTGAATCCCCAAAGTTGGGTATGTCGGGTAAAAAACTGTGTCATTCCGGGTCGTTTTCTTTTTTGACACCTTGTTAACTGACGCATCTCTCTGATACTTGGCGGGAATACCTGCATTAGTGAACTAATCTCGCTTCTCACTGTTTCATGAGCGGAACAGTTCAGGCGTATACGTGTTTCGGTTTCCAGGTTCGGTATCTGGAAAAATAAATATAAAACAACAACATAATGACTGCCTGGTCTGGTTGGCACAAGAATCGCTGCATTCACCTGCGGGACAGGACCTTGGCTTACCCGTTCCAGGGTTGGGTCGGATCCCTTAAAAAGCCAACACGTGTAAAGGGAATGACATCATGAACACTAAGAAAAATCTGCTAGCTGCTGCCATTGCTTTGAGCATGGGTGTTTCCGGATAAGCCTTTGCGGATCAGGGTGGAGATGGTAGTCCCAATACGAACGCTAACGACACATCCACAGCCACGACCACTACCAACAGTGAGTCCGGGAATACCAATTCCGGGAATGACAATTCCACCGCCACCAATACGGCGACGGATAATTCGAACAACAGCACCAACGTGGCGGACAGTGGCAATACTGCCCAGACCGACAACTCGAACAACTCGGATAATTCGGATAACTCCGACAGTTCGGATAACAGCACCAGCCTGAACGATTCGTTCAAAATTGCTACCGATGCGTCGGATAACTCCGATAATTCGGATAACTCGGACAACACCGATAATTCCGATAACTCCGACAACTCGGATAACAGCACCAGCCTGAACGATGCCTTCAAGATTGCCAATAGTGGCAATACCGATGCATCGGACAATTCGGATAATTCCGATAATTCGAATAACAGCACGAACGATTCGAACAACACTGCCGACAGCGGCAACACCGATGCTTCGAATAATTCGAACAACAGTACGAACGATTCGTACAACACCGCCGACAGTGGTAATACCGATGCGTCCAATAATTCGGACAATTCGGATAACTCCACCGACGTTGCTGGTTCCTATAACACCGACAACAGTGACAACTCGGATAACAGTTCCACAGAGTTGCACATGTCGATGGAGGTGTTCATGAATGATGCCGAGCTGAATGGCTCCGTCAGTGGCACCAACGTGACCTACGGTGACGCAAACGGCAAGCGTTCCTACACCGAGGCTCGGGCTTCCAATGAGATTTCTGGAGGCTCTGCCAACTTCACCGGTGTCGGCGCGTTTGCTCAGAACGCCGGCGTGGGCAGTGTGACCCAGGCCAATGTCAGCGTGATGTCGAACCTGACCGCCGGTGGTGGCACCAACTGATGGCAACCGGCCGCATCCGGTTTCGGGTGCGGCCCGGCCCTGCCGGGAGGTGTGTCATGGTCAAGTACATCGGGTGGCTGTCGGTATTGGTGATGGTTTTCATCTGGGGTGCGCAGTCGGTGGTAGCGGAAGAGTTGCTGGCGCTGACGCCAATGAGTTCCGATCAGCTGGAGCATTCCAGCGGCAAGCAGGGGTTGCCGGTGCAGTGGCAACTCAACGATGCCGAGCAGAATGCCATGGTCGGAAACAATGTTCTCTCCGGGAACGTCACCACAGGCGACAATCGGATTACCGATCATGCGTTCCAGAACATGAACGGTATCGCCACGGTTATCCAGAATACGGGTAACCAGGTGGTTATTCAGGACAGTACCCAGATCAACGTTCTAATCAACCAGTAAGTGGGGTGGACCATGGTATCGCGTATGGCAACGGTAATGGCCGGAGTGCTGGCGATGCTCTGGTCCACGGCCTATGGGGGCACCGTCTGGGTGCCCGGAATGTCCGGAAGTATTGAAGTCAACGTGACCAGCTACCAGGCGCAGCGATTCAGCACCATCATGCGCCAGCAGTATGACTTCAGTTGCGGTTCTGCCGCCGTGGCGTCCCTGTTGACCTATCATTATCAGGATCCGGTTTCGGAGCAGGACGTGTTTTCCGGGATGCTTGAACTGGCAGATGTTGAGAAGGTTCGCCGGGAAGGTTTTTCGATGCTGGATATGAAGCGGTTTCTGGAGCATCGGGGTTATGTGGCGGACGGTTTCCGGATGCCCCTCAAAGGACTTCGGGAACAGATCCGGTTACCGGCCATCGCGCTGGTCACGCTGGACGGGTACCGGCATTTCATCATCATCAAGGGTATCAGTGATCAGTCCGTGTTGGTGGGCGATCCGGCCCGGGGCATCAAGGAATATGCCCGGAGTGTCTTTGAGCGCCAATGGGATGGGGCCGCCTTTGTCATCCGCAGTCACCTTGCCCAGGGGCGATCCAGTTTCTACCAGGCCGGCGATTGGCCTCCACTGGCCAAGGCTCCTTTTTCCGCGGCGGAGGAGGGGCCAGGTATTGGCCACTCCATGCCCTATTGGCCCTCTTCCAGGGAATGGTGAAAAACATGAAACACAGTATCTATTCAGGGATAGTCGTTGCGGTGAGCCTGACGCTGGCAAACGTGTCAATGTCCCACGCCGCAATGCCGGACGCTTTTGGGCAGCCTCTTGACGATGTCGAACTGGCCCAGTTGAGAGGCGGATTTGTGGGGCTGGACAACCTTCAGATTGCCATCGGCCTTGAGCAGTTGGTGGCGGTGGATGGTCAAACCCTCGTGCTCAACCGACTCACGATTCCGAATCTCAATCAGGTTGTTGATGGTGGCAGAATCGCTGCGCGGGTGGAGCAGGTCCTGGCAGATGCCCAGCCTCAGGGGACGGTGGTTATTGTAACGCCGCCTTTCGACACCCAATCGGGTTTGGCAGAACCTGTGAACACTGGTAGTAGCGCTTCCGGAAACGCGAAGCCGCTCAAACCAGGCGCGCCGGTCGATGTGTCGGGGCCAGCGCCGGGGGACAGCCAGTCGGTGTCCGCTGTGGGGGCGCTGGTGTCCAGCCAGATGAATGCTGGAAACTGGATGACGGTCATCCAGAACCGGTTTGATGGCTCGGTCATCCAGAATATCCAGAAACTCAACATCGAGCTGAACAATCTGGGGGCGGCCTACCGATTACCGCAGGGCATCCGTAATTCCCTTCCAATCCTTCCGTAAGTCTGCCCATCAGTCTCAAAGGCTGATGGGCAGTTTCAGTGTGATCTCGGTGCTCGGAGCACTCTCAGTCACCCCAACGCCAACCGACAGAGAGAGACTGGTGTCGGAGGACAGTCGCTGGGACAGTCCAAAGGTCAGGGTACCTACCTGAATCCGATCAAAGGTGGCATCGAACAGGTCGTTGTTCTGCTCATACGTGGTTTTTCGAATGATGGAATGATCGTAGCTCAGACTGAACGAAGTTCGCTCGTTGAATGCGAAGCCCATTCCGAAGCCGAACCGGATCACATCTCCGGGATCGATGGTGCCGCCATTCTCTGGCCCTTCATCCTCTTTCTGGGTCCAGACATAACTGAGGTTCCCGAACAGCACGGCGGGGTCAGAGGGATAGATAAAGGTGAAACCAGGCTCGTAGGCCCAGTAACCCGAGCCGGTTGGGCGCTCGGCCAGTTCCACACCGATGGGATTTCCGCTGCTGTCGAATACGGTTTGTCGATCGACATCGTAAGGTCCGTCGCCGGTCGGAGCCTTCACCCGGAAGACGCCGATGACATACGGCCAGCCTTCGAGACCATCGTTCAACTGGTAGCGCATGGAGAGCTCCACATCCCCGAGCCCGTCACCGGACGATTCCCTTAGCGTGTCGACCGGCGTTCCCTGAAAGGCTTCCCGTTCCCGCAGATCCTCCGTGATGCTGATATAGGGAACCCTGAGCGCGGCTTCGAAGCGACTGGTAAAACCGTATTTCAGTGTTGTGGCTGCGACGAACACATCCCGCTGTATCTCCGAGATATTGATCAGGCCCACGAGCAGGGCTGGAATGACGGTATAGCCTTCCACCGCCACCTGGAGGGAGTTGCTGTGGGCATAGGAGAGGGCGGGTTCTATGGTGAACCGGCCGGGTTTTGTAACGATGCCCCGGTCGACGGTGATTGAGGCGACATCGATGGCTGGATCATGACCCTCGTCCGGGGAAGTCCTGAATTCCGGGTCCGTGGGAGTCGGTGGTGCGTCCTCGTCGGCCCTCGCTCCGTGGGCGAGCATGGAGTGACTCAATGAGAACAGTGGGATGAGCCAAAGCGCTTTCTGGTTCATGACGGACTTCCTTTCTGTCGCGTTTGTGGATGTCGCAGCCGGTTGCCGTTGTGCTTTTCCATCAGGCGGTAGAAGGACACCCGGGAAATGCCGAGGAGCCGGGCGGCGGCGGATACGTTGTGGCGGGTCAGTGCCAGGCTGTAGGCGAGAGCTTCCCGATCGGCCCGGTCACGGAAGGCCGTCAGTGTCGCTATGCTCTGATCCGTTCCGGGCCCGATGGATGACAGGCCCAGATCCTGGGGCTGGATGACCGCTTTCTCGTGAAGCAGTTGGGCCTGACGCAATCGGTTCTGGAGCTCTCGGACGTTGCCGGGCCAGGAGTGGGTCATCAGGGCCTGTCGGGCCGCCTTGCTGACTCCCAGTGGGTGCTCCCCGCCGTCGATGGCCGTCAGGAGTTCGTCTGTGAGTGCCGGAATGTCATCGGCCCGCTGTCGCAGTGGTGGCATCCGGATTTCCAGGCTGCCAATGCGATAGAAGACATCGCTGCGAAAGCGCTTTTCCTCGATCAGTTGGGGCAGCGGCGTGCAGCAGGTTGATACGATTCGGGCGTCCACCTGAATGGACTTTGAACCGCCAAGCCGCTCGATCTGTCCCTCCTGAAGAAACCGGAGCAATGAGGACTGCTGGGCAAGCGTCAATTCGTCAATTCCCGAAAATACCAGCGTGCCCTGATGCGCGAGTTCGAGCTTGCCCTGGTGCTGGCTGAGGGCGTGGGTAAAGGCGCCTTTTTCATGGCCAAACAGTTCGCTCTGGGTCAGACTGGCCGGTAACGCGGCACAGTTGACGACGACGAATGGACCAGAGGCTCGCGGGGAGTGGTCATGCAGGAAACGCGCGGCGGCATCTTTGCCCGTGCCGGGTTCTCCGGTGATCAGCACGGGCGCATCGCTTTCAGCAAACCGGCGCAATAAAAGCCGCACGGAACGGATCCGGTCGGACTGTCCGTTAAGCACAATGGTGCGGTAGTCGGGTATTCCGGTTATCGCGGCGGCAGAGCGAAGCCTGGCCATGCCGTGCAGGTGCCCTAACACATTGCCAAGCCGACGGTAGTCCAGGGGCTCGGTGTGAAAATCCGCGCAATATCGTCGCACCAGTTGGCTGACCGGGCTCTGAGGCGCTGGCAGGGTGGGTAACAGGGCAATCCAGGCACTGAGGTCCAGTGCTTCCAGCCAGGATTCCAGCCTGGGCCATTCGGATTCTTCCAGTGGACCCGGTTGTACCAGTCCAACCAGCGCATCCGACGGAACCTCGGCCTTCAGTGGAAGCGGCTGTCGGTAGTCGAACGGAAGGATGTCCCAATCCGCCTGCAGGGGTGCGAGTTGATCAATGTTCTGGGGATCTGCCGACAACCAGACAAGCAGCCGCTTTTGGGTCATGGCGAGACTCCCGAAGAGTTGCCTGAATGGAACAGTGCGGCGTTGTTGAATACGGTGTTACTGCTTGGGCCGTTTCGTGCAGGATACGTATATTCAGTTTGTGTGCCACATTGGCTATTAATGCCGGCGGCCGGGCAGTTAGGAAATTGTGCAAACCCGGCAGGGACGATAACTGTAAACCGCATCGACATCCGGCCGGCCAGGATGAGCGATCGGTAGAGGAGAGGAAGGCTGATGAAACCTGTTGAGTGGTCTCGGGAACGCCTGCTGGCGGATCTGGAAAATGCCCGGCATCGCACGATCAATCTGGTGACGTCTTTGTCGGATCGACAACTGGATGTGCCCTATCACCCGGGGGTGAATCCTCCGCTCTGGGAGATGGGGCACGCCGCCTTCTTTTACGAGGTCTTTGTGTTCAACCTGCTGGACGGCACCCCGAGTTACGATCCCTCCATGGACGATCTGTGGGATTCCTTTCACGTCGCCCACCGGGATCGCTGGCGGAAGGATCTCTTTCCGGGGCGGGAGCGAACCCTGTCCTACTTCAACACCATCTACGACCGGGTGGCGGACCGCATCCGGCGAGAGCCGCTGTCCGACCGGGAGCTCTATCTCTACCGCTACGCGATTTTCCATCAGAACATGCACATCGAATCCCTGATCTGGTGTCGCCAGACGGTCGGCTATCCGGCACCGGAAGATGTCAAAGCGGATCGCCCTGCGCCGTCGGAACCGCTGTCCGGCGATGTCGACATCCCGGCCGGTCGCTGGCTCATAGGCATGCCCGGGGACGCTGCGGATTACGCGACATCGAATTTTGCTTTCGACAACGAGAAGCCGGGGTTTGAGCTGGAACTGGAGGCCTTCCGCATCGGGCGTACGCCGGTATCCAATCGAGACTTCCTGGCGTTTGTTGAGGATGGCGGTTATCAGCGTCCGGAGCTGTGGTCGTTTGGTGGTCGAACGTGGCTGCAAACGGAACAGGATATGGCGCTCGTGCACGGTTACGCCGAGCCCTTGATGCGTCAGCCCCGCCATCCGCTGTACTGGCGCTGGCACGACAATCGGTGGGAAGAACGTCTCTTCGATCGCTGGCAGCCATTGAATTCCGATGCGCCGGTCACCCATGTGAGCTACTGGGAAGCGGAAGCGTGGTGTAATTGGGCGGGCCGGCGTCTGCCCTCGGAGTTTGAGTGGGAGGCGGCGGCGCTGGCCAACCGGCCGGGGCAGCCGTTTTGCCGCTATCCCTGGGGTAATGAGTCGCCCGGTCCGGCCAGAGCCGATCTCGATGCCCGCAGTCAGGCGCAGAATCCGGTCTGGGATTACGCGGATGGCGAAAGCCCCTTTGGTTGCCGACAGATGATCGGGTCCGTGTGGGAGTGGACCAGCAGTCAGTTCCTGCCCTACGACGGATTCCGGGTCGATATGTATCCGTTCATGTCGACGCTGCAGTTCGGCGACCACAAGGTGACCCGGGGTGGCAGTTGTGCCACCTCCTCCTGCCTGATCCGCGGCACCTACCGGCAGGCTTACCTGCCTTCGCGAAACGACGTCTTCACCGGTTTCCGGACCTGTGCCGTCTAGTCCGCTTGTCGGGGCTGCGTCGTTGGAGCAGGGTGGGCAAGGTTCCGGATATGACTGGCCAGAGCGACGCCGGTCTCGTTCATCGTGAGGTAAGCGTCGTTGGCGCCGGCCTCTCGGATCTGATGCGCTTCATCCTCGAACATGGTATGAGCGACGATGTAGCCGCGAAAACCCATTTTTCGCAGGCTGCGCGCGGCGATCAGTTTCCCCTCGATGTCACCGAGTGCCAGGATCACCGACTGTACCGAGGGCATGTGCAGGCCGTTCCAGAAGGAGGTGTCCTCTGCATCGGCGAATACCACGTTCCGGCCCTCGTGCTGGTGTTTCCGGGCTTTCGCGGGATCCGAATCCAGTCCCATCAGGCGCGGCTCGCTTTCCTTGAGCCAGTCATAGGCCGCGGTGCCGGTACGCCCCATCCCCATAATGAGGACCCGGGTGTTGCCCAGGGAGATTGGCTGCTCGTCCGGGTGGTGCTTGTCCGACTCGAAGCGCCCCAGGCGTTTGGCCAGACGTTCATAGAGCGAATGGGCGATGCGGTTCAGTGGGGCAGACACCAGGAATGACAAGGCTACTGAAAGCGCCAGTGGAACCAGCCACTGGGGCAGAGCGATACTCGCGACGATCAACCCGAACTCGCTGTAGTTGGTCAGTGCCAGGGCGCTGAGGAAGCCGCTGCGGGCCCGAAGCCGGAAGGCCAGCAGCAGGAAAAAGAACAGCACACCCTTGAGAGGAAGCAGCAAACCCGCGGCAACGGCGAATAACAGGGCCTGGGTGTCCGGCAGCCCACCGATGCCGATCTGCAGGAAAAAGCCCACGAGAAAGACTTCCTTGACGCTCCACAGAGACTTGGAGAGTTCCTGGGAACGGGGATGATTGGCCAGCATGGCGCCAAACACCAGCGCCCCCAGCTCGGAACTCAGGCCGACCGACTCGAAACCATAGCCTCCCAATACCAGTGCCAGTAGCAGTCCCAGCAGGACCAGCAATTCGTCGTGGCCACTGGCATCCAGCAGTCGGAACAGAATGGGGCGCAACAGGGGCAGTCCGAAAACGATCAGGGCCCATTGCGACGGCGTTTGTCCCGCTGCAAGGCTCATCACCGCGAGGGCAAGCAGATCCTGCATGACCAGGATGCCAATCGCGACCCGTCCGTGAAAGGCTCGCAGTTCGCGTTTGGATTCCAGAACCTTGGCGGCCAGGACGGTGGAGGAAAATGACAGGGCAATCGACAGCATCAGCGCCGTTGTCCAGTCCAGGGCCAGCAGAAGATGCAGGGCCGGGGTCAGAACCAGGCAGGTGATGGCGAAGTGGAGCAGGCTGCCGCCAATGACTTCCGGACTGATGATAGAGCGTAACTTGAGCTTGAGGCCGACGGTAAACAGCAGCAGCAGGACGCCGACATGGGCGATGTGGCCGAGAACTTCGGTGGATTCAATGATCAGGCCGGTTGCAGAAGAAAGTCCGCTCAGCAGGAATCCGGCCGTCAGATAGCCCACGAGGGGTGGCAGGCCGACGCCTTTGACCAGCAGACCAAGAACAAACGCGAAGGAAATCCAGAGAGCTTCGGGCATGGCACCGACGTTTCATTACAAAAAGGAAATGCTTGCCAAGGCTACCCTTTTTTGTCGAGTGGTTGTAGTCAAAACAGCCGGATAAAGAGGGATTCAGGCATAAAAAAGCCCGGTCATTGACCGGGCTCTGTTTTCCATCCGGATCAGCCTTCTTCCCGGGCTATTGCCCGGTAGGCAATGTCCTTGCGATAGAATGCACCATCCCAATGGATTTTCGCAGCCAGGGTGTAGGCCCGTTTCTGGGCCTCGGTCACGGTCTGTCCGAGCGCGGTGGCACAGAGTACCCGACCGCCGCTGGTGACCACTGTATCGCCGTCCAGTTTCGTGCCCGCGTGGAACACCTTTTCCCCGCCCACTTCGGATTCCGGCAAGCCAGAAATGGCGTCTCCCTTGTTATAGCTGCCCGGATAACCGCCCGCCGCGAGTACGATACCTACCGAGGCGCGGTCATCCCACTCGGACTGGCACTGGTCCAGCTTGCCGTCTACCGCTGCCTGGCAGAGCGCCACCAGATCGGACTTCATGCGCAGCATGATGGGCTGGGTTTCCGGATCGCCGAAGCGGCAGTTGTACTCGATAACCTTCGGAGCGCCACTGGCGTCAATCATCAGCCCGGCGTACAGGAAACCCTTGTAGGGGTGCCCTTCCGCCGCCATGCCCCGGACGGTCGGATAGATTACCTCGTCCATGATGCGTTGATGAACCTCCGGGGTCACGACCGGGGCCGGCGAGTAGGCGCCCATGCCACCGGTGTTTGGGCCGGTGTCGCCGTCACCCACCCGTTTGTGGTCCTGTGAGGTGGCCATCGGCAGCACGTGCTCGCCGTCGACCATCACGATGAAGGAGGCTTCCTCGCCTTCGAGGAACTCCTCGATCACGACGCGGCTTCCGGCGTCGCCGAATGCATTGCCCGCCAGCATATCCCGGATGGCCGATTCCGCTTCTTCCAGAGTCATGGCCACGATCACACCCTTGCCGGCAGCCAGGCCATCGGCCTTGACCACGATGGGCGCACCCTGCTCACGGACATATGCCAGGGCTTCATCCACATCTGTGAAATTCCCGTAGGCCGCCGTCGGAATCTTCTGGCGGGCCAGGAAATCCTTGGTGAACGCCTTTGAGCCTTCCAGCTGGGCGGCGCCCGCACTGGGGCCGAAGATGCGCAGACCGCGCTCTTCAAAACGATCGACCACGCCGGCGACGAGGGGAGCTTCGGGACCGACGATGGTCAGGCCGACATTGTTGTCGCTTGCGAAATCGGCCAGAGCCTCCAGGTCCATGACGTCGATGTTGACGTTTTCGAGGCCCGGTTCGCGCGCTGTACCGGCATTGCCGGGCGCCACGAAAACCGTCTCTGCCAGCGGAGACTGGGCAGCCTTCCAGGCCAGGGCATGTTCACGACCGCCGCTTCCGATAACCAGAATGTTCATTCAGTGAGCTCCTCAGTGACGGAAATGGCGCATGCCGGTGAAGACCATGGCAATGCCGTGTTCGTTGGCGGCGTCGATGACTTCCTGATCGCGCATGGAACCGCCCGGCTGGATCACCGCGGTAATGCCGGCTTCGGCGGCGGCGTCGATGCCGTCGCGGAACGGGAAGAAAGCGTCGGAAGACATCACCGATCCTTTCACTTCCAGGTTCTCGTCGGCGGCCTTGATGCCGGCGATCCGGGCACTGTATACCCGGCTCATCTGACCGGCGCCAATACCGATGGTCCGGCCTGCCTTGGCGTAGACAATGGCATTCGACTTGACGTACTTGGCGACTTCCCAGGCGAACAGCAGGTCGTTCAGTTCCTCTTCGCTGGGCTGGCGCTCGGTCACGACTTTTACATCGTCCATGGACACCATGCCAAGGTCCCGGTCCTGAACCAGCAAACCGCCGGTCACCCGTTTGAAATCCAGCGCCTTGGCCCGCTCTGCGTCGAACTCGCCGCAGGCCAGCAGACGTACGTTCTTCTTGGCCGCCACGATCTCAACCGCTTCCGGTGCAACGGTGGGCGCGATGATCACCTCCACGAACTGCCGGTCGATGATGGCCCTGGCGGTGTCGGCATCCAGCTCACGGTTGAAGGCGATGATGCCGCCAAAGGCCGAGGTGGGGTCGGTGGCAAAGGCAAGATCGTAAGCCTGGCGAATGTCCGCGCCAATGGCCACGCCACAGGGGTTGGCGTGCTTGACGATCACGCAGGCCGGATCCGCAAAGGGTTTCACGCATTCAAGGGCGGCATCGGTATCGGCCACGTTGTTGAACGACAATTCCTTGCCCTGGAGCTGGCGGGCGGTGGCGACAGAGGCTTCCTTCGGGGTGCGCTCGGCATAGAACGCGGCCCGCTGATGCGGGTTCTCGCCATAGCGCATGTCCTGAACCTTCACGAACTGGGCGTTGAAGGTGCGTGGGAAGTCGGCGTTGTCGTTATCGGGCGTGCGTCCGCCAAGGTAGTTGGCGATGGCGCCATCGTAACCTGCAGTGTGCTCGAAGGCTTTGACGGCGAGGTCGAAACGGGTGGCGTGGGTAAGCTGCCCGTCGTTGTTGTCCAGTTCTTTCAGCACGCGGCCGTAATCCGTGGCGTTGACCACAATGGCAACGTCGTTGTGGTTCTTGGCAGCGGCACGAACCATGGTGGGGCCACCAATATCAATGTTCTCGATGGCCGTGGCCAGGTCGCAGTCGGGGTTGGCAACGGTTTCCTCGAATGGGTAGAGGTTCACCACCACCATATCGATCGGATCGATGCCGTGCTCGGCCATGACGTCGTCGTCCGTTCCCCGGCGACCGAGTATGCCGCCGTGGATTTTCGGATGCAGGGTTTTGACCCGTCCGTCCATCATTTCCGGAAAGCCGGTGTAGTCGGAGACTTCGGTGACGGGTACGCCGTTTTCCCTGAGCAGGCGGAACGTGCCGCCGGTGGAAAGAAGCTCTACGCCGCGCTCGGTCAGGTCGCGGCCAAAATCGACAATGCCGGTTTTATCACTAACACTGATAAGGGCGCGGCGGACGGGGGTGTTTGCCTGGTTTGACATGGTCACTTTCTTCGCTGGTCAGATAAGCCGGATAACATGGCGGGGCGACGATGGCCTCGCTGTAACGAACAAGGGCCTCGCGAACGTGATCCGGGAGGCCCTTGGGGCGGGTCAGATTATAGCAGACCGTACTGCTTCAGCTTCTTGCGCAGGGTGCCGCGATTCAGCCCCAGCATGGTCGACGCCTTGGTCTGGTTGTTGCGGGTGTATTTCATCACCTGCTCCAGCAAAGGCGCTTCGACCTCCGACAGAACCAGTTGGTAGACGTCGCTCACCGGAGCACCATCGAGTTGCGAGAAGTAGTTTTTCAGGGCCACTTCCACGCTGTCACGCAGGGTGACGGTGTTGCCACTGCTATTCACTGTCTGCAACTGATGAAGATCATCGTTTGCCGGGGTGCTCAGGTTTTCATTTGCCAAAGTCTCAGCGGTCATGCTGCGAATACCTCTCCATTTCGTAAGCCTGCAAAGTACTGTTCAATACTGTCTTTCTGCTCCAACGCGTCTTCGATGGCATTGAAGCGTTTGCGAAACTGTTTGCTGCGATCGTGGGACTGCAGATACCAGCCCACGTGTTTCCTGGCGATACGCACGCCCATCAGCTCACCATAAAACCGGTGGAGTTCTGTCAGGTGTTCGGTCAGCAGGGCTTCCACTTCGTCCAGATCCGGCTCCGGCAGATGCTTTCCGGTTTCCAGGTAATGCAGTATTTCCCGGAAGATCCAGGGCCGCCCCTGTGCACCCCGGCCGATCAGGAGTCCGTCGGCACCAGTGTGCGTCAGAACCTGCCGCGCCTTCTCCGGCGAGGTAATGTCGCCGTTGGCGAAAACCGGAATGCTGACCCGCGACTTGACGTCGGCGATGGTGTCGTACTCGGCATCGCCGTTGTACTTGTCTGCCCGCGTGCGACCATGAATGGCCAGGGCCTGGATGCCGGCGTCTTCGGCCATTCTGGCGATGACCGCCGCGTTGCGGTTGTCCGCGTCCCAGCCGGTCCGCATTTTCAGGGTCACCGGGACATCAACCGCATTGACCACCGCTTCGAGGATGTCGCGCACCAGAGCCTCGTCTTTCATGAGCGCCGAGCCGGCCGCTTTGTTGCAGACCTTCTTGGCGGGGCATCCCATGTTGATGTCGATAATCTGGGCGCCGAACTCGGCATTCTGCCTCGCTGCGTCGGCGAGCATCTCCGGATCGCCGCCGGCAATCTGGACCGAGCGGGGTTCCGGCTCTCCGTCGTGGTTCAGGCGTGTGCGTGATTTGCGCGTATGCCAGAGCTTGCTATCCGCGATCACCATTTCCGATACCGCAAGCCCCGCCCCGAGTCTGCGGCAGAGCAGCCGGAAGGGGCGATCCGTTACACCCGCCATGGGTGCAACAATCAGCGGATTGGGCAAGGTGTACGGCCCGATTTTTGCCGTTGGCAGCATGATCTGAGTCCGTGTCACAGCGGGTTTAGCAAGAGTCGGATAGAGTCGGCTGGTTAATTAATGACCGATCTTTTCCGGAGGGCGGTAATGATACCGTTGCCGTTGGCCGGATTGAAGGGGCTTGACAGCGAAAAAAGCTGATTATTTTTCGTTCTTTCTGGTTGACTTTTGTTCGCTTCAGTGGCCCCGGGTATCCGGTCAACCCGGGGTGATAGCCATGTTTACGGCGAGTAGGGGCGGAAACTGAGGTTGTAGTTAACGGCATCGCGCCCCGGATCCCGGATGCGGATGGCAATCCGGACCGGCGTGTTGACCGGCATGGTATCGAGCTCTTTGGCATCTCCGGCGATGTATTCTTCCGGTGTGAACACGCTTTGGGCCACCACGTCCCCGTTCAGATTGGAGAAGGTCAGGGCGATGGCCGGGAACGGTTGCTCGAAGCTGGCGCGATTGATGATGACGGCATCCACCAGCAACTGGGTGCGGTTCTCGGGATCCGTGCGCACCACCAGCTTCCGGCTCTGGATGGCGTCGACGTTGACCAGAGGCTTCAGGGTACAGCCGGCCAGCTCGCAGCCCTTCTCATAGAAGGGGCGGAGCTCCGGGATGGCGGATAGGCGATCAAACTGGAACCAGGTCACCTGGGCCACGAGAACCCCGATAAGCGCCAGGACCACCAGGCTCCACAGGATCTTTCGGAGGCCCGAGCCGGATCGCGTATCCACCGCCACCGGCTCGGTTCTGAGATCACCGAATGGCACACCCGAGCGCACGGGTTCACCGACGCGATCCTGATCCCGGTCGACGTGAAATTCCGGTTCCCGGGGTTCGGGAGAGGACGGAGCCTCGGTTGTCGGTTCCGATGATGCTGGTTCCGGCTCTGGCTCGAAGGACTCTTGAGGCGGTGCCTGCCGGGGCGGTTCCTCTGGACGGGGCGAGGGTTCCGGGTTGGGGGCTGTCTGGCGGCGAGCCGGGACTTCAGGCTCATCCAGCATGGCTTCAGCCCAGCTCTCATCGACCTCCTCGTGTTCGGACGGTTCGTCCGCGTCCTTGAAATCGGCCGTGGACTGCTCGTCGATGGAACGGAAGCTGTCGCTCAATTCGTCTTCGGAGAAGGTCAGTTTCGAACCCGCATAGCGACCTTCCTCCGCATCCTCCTCCGGGTTGTCGGCAAACACGAAGTCCTCTTCGGACGTCGTCGATGTCGCAGGACTGGTCTGGGCGGTAGCAGAAGACTTGGCCCCCGGCCGGATCTGGTGGTCGATGGCGTTGAACACTTCCATGCAGTTCCCGCAGCGCACTTTACCCCCGGCGACGCCGAGTTGCTGATCGGTGACCCGGAAGCGGGTCTGACATTTGGGGCACTGGGTCTGCAGGCTGCTCTGGGTCATGCTTCGTTCCTGAAAGCGGCTTGTACTACAAATGTCGGAGTTTAGTCGGTAATGCCGGGCCCGTCATCTGTCCCTGCGTCGTCCTGTGAGGCGTATCCACTCTTCGCGTTGTTCCGGTTCGTCCATGATGAACCAGGGATCGTAGGCTTCCATGACCTCACGGGCCTGGTTGGACAGAATGCCGGACAAGACGAGGTGGCCACCCGGGCGCGTCAGCGTCGCCAGGTGCGGGGCAAGTCCGATCAGTGGCTGGGCCAGTATGTTGGCCAGCATGACATCGCAGGTGTCCTCGGGTTCATGTTCCGGCAGGTAGAGGTCGAGCAGGTCGTCCTGGACCCCATTGCGACGGGCATTTTCCCGGCTCGCTTCCAGTGCCTGCTGGTCCGTGTCGACCCCGGTAACGTGGCGCGCTCCAAGGAGCAGGGCGGCGAGGCCCAGAATGCCGGAGCCACAGCCGTAGTCGATGACGTCCTTGTTTTGAACGTCCTGCCCGTCCAGCCATTCCAGGCACAGGGCAGTGGTGGGATGGGTGCCGGTGCCGAAGGCCAGTCCGGGATCCAGCATAAGATTGGCCGCATCCGGATCCGGCGCGTCGTGCCAGCTGGGTACGATCCAGAGCCGCTCGCCGAATTTCAGGGGCTGGAAGTCATCCATCCAGGCCCGCTCCCAGTCCTTGTCCTCAACCAGCGTGACCTCGATGTCTGACAGTGACTGCTGGGTCTGCTGGTGCCAGGCGTCCTGAACGGCGGCGCACAATTGTTCGATGTCGCGGTCGGACTGGAACAGGCCGGTGACCGTGGTCTGGCTCCAGAGAGGGGTGGTGCCCGGATCGGGCTCGTACAGGGGCTGGTCGGCGGCGTCTTCCATGGAGACGGCGTCGGCGCCGAGCTCCATGAGCAGATCCTCCAGCTGATCCGCGTTGTCCGGATCAGCCGGGATCTGGAGTTGTATCCAGGGCATGGTTATTCCCGCATCAGTTTTTCCAGGTAATGGATGGTGAAGTCTACCTGTTTAAAGCCACCATCGCGTACCAATCTTCGATGCAGGGGTTGGTTGGTCTTGATGCCCTCGACCACCATCTCGTCCAGTGCTGTCTTCATGCGGCGCCGGGCAATCTCCCGGTCATCGCCCCAGGTGATCAGCTTTGCCACCAGCGAGTCGTAATAGGGCGGCACTGTGTAGCCACTGTAGAGATGGGAGTCGACGCGAACCCCGTAGCCTCCGGGCGCATGATAATGCTTGATCTTGCCTGGGCTGGGAACAAAGGTTTGCGGGTCTTCGGCATTGATGCGGCATTCCAGTGCGTGACCGGAAATGCGGATTTCGTCCTGATTATACTGCAGTGGCAGTCCGCTGGCGATCCGCAGTTGTTCGCGCACGATATCCACACCGGTAACCATCTCTGATACCGGATGCTCCACCTGTACCCGGGTGTTCATCTCGATGAAGTAGAACTCACCGTCCTGGTACAGGAACTCGAACGTGCCGGCACCGACATAGCCGATTTCCTTGCAGGCATCGACACAGGCTTTCAGGGTCTTGGCCCGGGATTCCGGGTTGATGTTCGGTGCCGGTGCCTCTTCGATGACCTTCTGGTTGCGGCGCTGCATGGAACAGTCGCGGTCGCCCAGGTGGATAACGTTCCCGTGCATGTCGGCGAGGACCTGCACTTCCACATGGCGGGGCGCTTCCAGGAACTTCTCGAGGTATACGGTGGGATCACCGAAGGCGTTCTTGGCTTCGCTCTGGGTGATCTGGATCGCCTTGAGCAGGGAGGCCTCGGAGTGCACGACCTGCATGCCACGACCCCCACCGCCGGAGGCGGCCTTGATCATCACCGGATAACCGATCTGGCGGGCGATTGTCAGTGTTCGCTCGTCATCGTCGGTGAGTGGCCCGTCAGAACCCGGAACCGTGGGTACCCCGGCCTTTTTCATGGCCTCGATGGCAGACACCTTGTTGCCCATCAGGCGAATGGTTTCGGCCTTTGGGCCGATGAACCTGAAGCCGCTCTTCTCAACCTGTTCGGCGAAGTCGGCATTCTCGGCCAGGAAACCATAACCCGGGTGAATCCCGACGGAGTCGGTCACTTCGGCGGCGCTGATGATGGCGGGAATGTTCAGGTAGCTGTCGGTTGCGCTGTTCGGGCCAATGCAGACGGATTCGTCTGCCAGTCGAACGTGCATGAGATCCCGGTCGACCTGGGAATGCACGGCGACGGTCTTTATGCCCAGTTCCTTGCAGGCGCGCAGGATACGCAACGCGATTTCACCGCGGTTTGCGATCAGAACTTTTTCTAACATGGCCATGAGTAGCTATCACCCAGTTCAGGAAATGACGACCAGCGGCTGGTCAAACTCCACCGGCTGGCCATTTTCGACCAGGATATCCGTGACGGTACCGGCCTTGTCGGCTTCGATCTGGTTCATCATCTTCATCGCTTCAACAATGCAGATGACGTCGCCCTTGTTGACGGTCTGGCCTACTTCCACAAACGACTGGGCGGTCGGCGACGGTGCCCGGTAGAACGTGCCTACCATCGGCGATTTCACCGTATGTCCGGCAGGAACGTCGGGTGCGGCGGGCTGCTCGGGGGCAGGTGCCGGCGCCTCCGCCGGTGCGGCGGCCTGAGGTGCCTGCGCCGGAGCGTGGCTTACGTAGTGAGTCGCAGCCGGTTGCTCGCGGCGGCGGGAGATCCGGACCGAGTCGTCGCCCTCCTGGATTTCGAGTTCTTCGACGTCGGACTCCTCGAGCAGTTCGATGAGCTTCTTGATTTTGCGAATATCCATAGCTAATCCAGTCCCGTTGTGTCTGGTCTATCGGTGAATTCGTTGCAGGGCGGCCTGCAGGGCCAGATCGTACCCGTGGCTGCCCAATCCGCAGATAACGCCCTCGGCGATATCGGAGAAGTAGGAATGATGGCGGAACGGTTCGCGCGCATGCACGTTGGACAGGTGCACCTCGATAAACGGAATACCTGCCGCCAGAATGGCGTCCCGCAGGGCCACGCTGGTGTGGGTGAAGGCGGCGGGATTGATGATGATGAAATCGACGCCTTCCGCCCGCGCTTCGTGCACCCGGTCAATCAGTTCGTATTCGGCGTTCGACTGCAGATGGAGCAGGTGATGGCCATGGGCCGCCGCCGTATCCTTCAGCCGGTCATCAATGTCGCTCAGGGTCTCGTAGCCGTACACCTCGGGTTCCCGGGTGCCGAGCATGTTCAGGTTTGGACCGTGGAGCACGAGAATGGTGGACATGATTGCTTCCGTCTTGCTGTCTTTTTTTACAGGATCGCCGAAAATCGAGGCATTTTCCCACAATGGTGCGTGCTTGTTTTCCTCAGATCAACACTTTTTGACAATCTTTCGTGTTGGCCATTGGTCGTAAAAAGACAGCGCGATCATCGAAATTGAACCTTCGTTGATGACAATCATTGTCGTCAACGACCGTGGCAACTTCCATTCGACGTTGGTTTCATAGCGGAAGGTCGCGGGGCAGCAGGGTGCTGCCCCGCCGAGGGGTCAGGCATCGGCCGCGGTCACGCAGTTGCGGCCGTGTTCCTTGGAGCTGTATAGCGCCCGGTCAGCCCGCTCACAGAGGGCCTGGGAGCTGTCGCCCTGCCAGGCGGCGACACCGCAACTGAAGGTGACATTGAACTCCCGGTCGCCGGCGGGCTGCTGCAGTTCCGAAAAACGCTCCCGGATTTCGTTGAGCACGTTTCGGGCATCACTGATACGGGTGTTGGGCAGGATGATGGCGAACTCTTCGCCGCCGTACCGGCCGATGTGGTCGGTTTTTCGCAGTCGCTGCTTGAGAAACATGGACAGACTGCGCAGGACCCGATCCCCGATGGGGTGGCCGAAGGTGTCGTTCACCTTCTTGAAAAAATCGATGTCGATCATGGCAAAGCACAGTGGCTGATCTTTCTGACGGGCGCGCACGATCTCCTGGTCCAGGAGGTGGAGGGTATGGGTGTGATTGTACAGGCCGGTCAGGCTATCGCGGATCATCAGCGCGAGCAGTGAGCGGGCCCGGCGCCCGCGGTTGTGAATGGTGGCGATCAGGTGCTTGGGATCAATGGGCTTGGTCAGGAAGTCGTCGCCGCCGAGGCTCATGGCGTGCAGCTGTTTGGAAACGTCTTCTTCCGCGGAAAGGTAGATGATCGGGACACTGTGAAAACGGTCTTGCTGCCGAATGACCCGGGCGATCTCCATGCCGGTGCAGCCGGGCATGTACATGTCCAGAATGATGATTTCCGGTGAGAACTCTTCCAGTGCATGGATGATCTGCATGGGGTCGGTGATGATGTGTGCGGTCATCCCCGCCTTTCGCAGCACCGTTTCCATATACTTGGCCTGGGCCCTGGAATCGTCCAGCACCAACACCCGATAGGGTTCGACGGTGTTGCCATGGGTGTAGGTCTCGATCTTTTCGATCAGCTGGCCAGGATCGACGGCCGGATAGAAGAATTCCTCTCCGCCACACCGGGACGCCCGCAGACGCGTCTCGATGGTGCCGTCCTCGTCGCTCATGAAAATGATGGGAATGGGGGTTTCATGGCGTTCCTGCAGGCGTTCGATTGCGGCAATGCCGGCGTCCGGCGCGTCACCCCCGAATTTGATGTCCATCAGGATGGTTTCGGGTTTGTGCAGGGCGCAGGCTTCAATCAGATCGTCTGCCCTGGAAAATGCCGAGGCACGGAAGCCGAAGAATTCCAGTTGCCGGATCAGCCGGTTGGCCATCTCATCGTTTTCCAGGGCGATGTAAATCGGGGTGCGGCGGTATTGATGCGGGGCTTCATCGCTGTTCTGATCGGTGCGCCGAAGCGTGCTGCGACAGAGAATCTCCATGGCATCCTGCAGCGGTGGCCAGAGATCGTCGGCGGGGGCTCCACCGGTGGGCCATTGTTCCATCAATGTCAGAACCTTCTGGCCGGCCTCGGCGTGGGAAACCATTTCAAAGCGCTGGGCATAACGAACCAGTTTTTCTGCGGCACTCGCCAGTTCGTCACGATGAGCGGCGGCGAGTGAGTGATCGGAATGAATCTTCTGCCAGGTATCCAGGACCACCCGAGCCTGGGTGGTGACGCGACGCGCGAAGTGTTGCCTGAGTTTCTCTTTCTGGCTTTCGTCGTTCATTGTGCTCCGGTCCGTCCTTTTCTCATTATCGGTCGTCCTGCCCGGTGCGGACGATTTTTTAACCTTAGTGCTTTTGCAGAGTCTATAGTGTTTAAAGTTGTCGGCGTAGGTAGCGCTATGTAAATGTTTGTCAACTCTGGGGTGCAGATCACAGTCCGTTCGCGGTCTGGCGCACGGCCCCTCCGGAGCGCACTGGATGGCACGGAAGCGTGACCCACAATCTGTCAGGCACCAGCGGGGGGTGATCACTCTGCGAACCCTCCTGCTGATCTTCACCGGCGGTTTGCTCGTTCTGGTGTTGTTGTCCGGCTTTTTTACCAGTTACAGCCACTTCCGGGGGTATGTGTCGGAGCAGCTGGCGGGCCAGGCCCGTGATGGTGCAACGGCGGTGGGGTTGTCGCTGTCCAATGCCATTGATGGTCGTGACCGGGTTGCGGCGGCCTCGCTGATCGATTCGGTATTCGACAGTGGCCGTTATCTCAGTGTCGTGTACCTGGATAACCAGGGCCAGGTCGTCGTTGGACGCAGCCGGACCCTTGAGGATATCGGTGTACCCGGTTGGTTCCGCTCTCTTGCTAACCTGCCCCTGCCGGTGGCTCGTGCCGAGGTCGTACGGGGCTGGAGTCGTCTGGGAACCGTGCAGGTGGTGAGCGATCCGGGTCGGGCCTATCGGGACCTCTGGCGCATTACCTCCGGCCTGGTGGTGGCGATTCTGGTGATTGGCGGGATCGGCCTGTTCGCTCTGTTCCTGGTGCTGGCGAGAGTCCTGAGGCCACTCCACGCCCTTGAGGAACAGGCGCGAGCGCTTGGTCGACGGGAGTTCCGGCGTCACGTCACGATTCGTTCCACCCGTGAACTCAATCAGGTGACAACGGCCATGAACCAGATGGCCGACGACCTCGGCCATCTGTTCGAGGGCCAGGCCAAGCTGATCCAGCATTTTCGCCGTGTAAACAACGAAGACTCGGTTACCGGTCTGGCCAGTCGCAGTGCCTTCGACCAGCGACTCAAAGCGGAGGTCGAATCCGAGGAGCGATTCGCGCCAGGCGCGCTGATGTTGATCCAGTTACGGGACTTTGCCGGCTTCAATGATTCATATGGCCGTCTTGAGGGCGATCGCCTGCTGATCCGGATCGCGGGTGTCATTCGGGAGTTTCTGTCCAGGCACACCGGGAGCTTTGCGGGGCGCCGGACGGGCGCCGAGTTTGCCGTATACCTGCCTGGTGCGGTGCCGGCCGACGCTGGTATCTGGTGTCGGGATCTGCTGGCCGAGCTGGATGGTGTCTATGCGGATCAGGCCGCCCCCGCGGAAGTGGCGGTGCACGGCGGGGTTGCGAAGACCGCCGCTGGCGTCAAGGCCCGGGAATTGATGTCTGCCGCCGACGAGGCGCTCAGAAACGCGCAGTCCCACGAAGAATCGGAATGTCATTTCGCCAATGGTGAACAGGAGCACCACCACAATAATGACACCTGGCGAGCGATCATCAGCGAGGCCATTTTGAGAGAACGGTTCTCCTTCTGGCTTCAACCGATGTTCGAGGACCACTCCGAGACGCCGCTATACCATCAGGTTTTTTCCAGGTTACAGGCACCCGAGGGCGAGCTGAAAGCGGGGGTGTTCGTGCCGATGGCCGAGCGTTTTGGTCTGATCGAGGATATCGACCGATTGCAGATCCGCCGGGTGCTGGACTGGCTGGAAAGCCGCCCCGACCAATCCTTTGCGGTTTCCGTGGCCGGTGCCTCCGTTGCCAGTGAGCCATTCCGGCGGGATCTTCTGATCTGGCTTGAAGAAGCAGGCGACGCATCCCGGCATCTCTGGGTCGGTATTTCTGAACAGACCATTCATCATCATCGTACCGCGGTGGGGCTTCTGGTAAGAGCTCTGGGCCGCCTGGGCGTTCCGGTTGTGGTGGATCGCTTCGGCGTTGGCGGGGTGCCATTCAGCTATTTAAGGAATCTGAGATTTCAGGCGCTGCGTATCGACAACAGCTTTATTCATAACATCGACAGCCACGAAGAGAACCGGTTTTACCTGGAATCTGTGGTGTCGATCGCCCATAGTCGGGGTGTTCAGGTGTTTGCCAGCGGTGTTGAAACCGCGTCGGAATATGGCGTGATCTGTAAACTGGGTATCGATGGCGCCATGGGGTACCATTTGGGTCGACCGTTCGCGGCGAACCAATAACCGGAAAGGGACTAGGAGTCTTATGTCAGGCAGAATCAGACGGTTCTTCAGGGATCGTAAAGAGGACGTTCAGGATTACACCGGCGGGTCCGGTATCATCGGCAAATTCGTGCTTGCTGTCCTGGTGGTTTACCTGCTGGTGGCCGTGGTTCTCGGGTTCTACTGGAGTGACGAGCCGGAAACCTTCTCGGTGCGCGAGAATACCCGGGCAGTGGCCAACGCGATGGGACGTGAACCGGTGACGGGTTTCGCCACCACCAGTACCCTTATTCGCATCGCCGAAACGCTGCTGGACAAGCCGGGAGGCTACCTGACCAACGACATCTTTCCTCCGGGGCTCTGGCTCGACAATATTCCAAGCTGGGAATACGGCGCCCTGGTGCAGGTACGTGACCTCGCACGGGCCATGCGTCGCGACATCGCGCGGTCCCAGAGTCAGTCTGCGGAAGATCCCGATCTGGTTGTGGCTGAGCCGCAGTTCAACTTTGACAGCAACAGCTGGGCGATTCCCTCCACCGAATCCGAATACCGTCGCGGCATTGCCGCGCTGAAGCGCTACCTCGATCGGCTGTCCTCCAACGGCCAGGACAGCGCCCAGTTTTTTGCTCGTGCCGATAACCTGAGTAACTGGCTGGCAGATCTGGAAACCCGGTTGGGTAGCCTGTCCCGTAACCTGGGTGAGAGTGTGGGGAAAGCATCGATTTCCGATGCCGTGGTGGATGTCGATGCCGATCAGGGCCTCAAGGAAATCCCGGATGGCGAGGAAGTTAAGACACCCTGGACACAAGTGGACAATGTCTTCTACGAAGCCCGTGGCAGTGCCTGGGCGCTGCTTCACATCTTCCGGGCTATTGAAGTGGATTTCCGGAAGGTGCTCCAGGACAAGAATGCGATGGCCAGCGTCAAGCAGATCATCATCGAGCTGGAAGCCACCCAGGACCCCATGTGGAGCCCGGTCATTCTCAATGGCAGCGGCTTCGGGATTCTGGCCAACCACTCGCTGACCATGGCGGCCTACCTGTCCCGCGCCAACTCTGCGATCAGTGACATGCGGGATCTGCTCTCCCGGGGATAATCGGACCGCCTGCTGCAGATCCGGCAGGACGGGACACAGGGCATAAAAAAGCCGCGACCAGAGTCGCGGCTTTTTTGTCTCACGTTGGCGTGAATCAGCCTTTGTAGGCCTTGATCGAATCTTCGATGGCCTTCTTGGCAGCGGCGGCGTTGTCCCACCCCTGCACCTTGACCCACTTGCCCGGCTCCAGCGTCTTGTAGTTCTCGAAGAAGTGCTGGATCTGGTCGCGCAGCAGTTCCGGCAGGTCTTCGATTTCCCGTACGTTGTGGTAAGACTGGGTCAGCTTGTCGTGAGGCACTGCGACCAGTTTGGCGTCGCCACCGGCTTCGTCTTCCATGTTCAGAACGCCAATCGGACGGCACCGGATGACGGAACCGGCCTGCACCGCGTAAGGCGTGACGACCAGCACGTCGAGGGGGTCGCCGTCGTCAGCCAGGGTGTGGGGGATGAAGCCGTAGTTGGCCGGGTAGAACATCGGAGTCGCCATGAAGCGGTCTACCAGCAGGGCGCCCATGTCTTTATCCAGTTCGTACTTGACCGGGGAGCTGTTCGCCGGAATCTCGATGGCAACGTAGATGTCTTCAGGCGGGTTCTTGCCTGCGGGGATGTTGTCGAATTGCATGTGCGATCCTTCCTGGTACGTTGAAGTGCGTTTGACTGCGGTTAAAAAGTGGGCGCAATTATACGGGAGTCTCCTGCAGTTCGAAACTAAACCTTGGTCGGCGTGATTGTTGGTGCTGGATTCGTTCTGGCTTGGGAGTAAGCGGCAATCTGACAAGGCCTCCCGAAAAGCGCCCGTTAATACGTCCCTGTAGGGCTCGGTCGCGCCATCCATGGCGCTCCACGTTTTCGGGAGGCCTTGTCAGATTGCCGCCCGGGTCTCTCAGATATACTTCGAATACAAGACTTGAGCTTTTCCGGGCCTGCACACAGCTCTGGGGGCGTATCAGGGGCCTGTTCCAAAACTGTGCGAAGCCATGGATGGCGGAGCTCAAGCGTCACAGGGACGTGCCGTAAGGAGCGTGTTTTGGAATAGGCCCCTGATACGCCCCTCCCCGAGGATCAGAGCCTCAATTGCTTGGCAATCAGCTCTTTCATGATCTCCGTAGTGCCGCCGCCGATGGACAGGATTTTGGCATCCCGGTACAGGCGCTCCACTACGGATTCCCGCATGTAGCCCATGCCACCGAACAGCTGCACCGCCTCGCGGGTGACTTTCTCGCAGACGTCGACGGAGAAATTCTTGGCCATGGCGACCTGTTTGATGGGGTTCTTGCCGGCCTGCATCAGGGCCGCGCAGCGGTAGGTGTATTCCCGGGCAATGTCGATCTGGGTCGCCATGTCCACCAGCTTGTGGCGGGTCACCTGGAAGCCGGCGATGTTCCGGCCGAACGCCTGTCGCTGCTGCGCGTATTCCAGGGCGGCCTCATAGGCGAGCTGGGCGGTCATGTAGGCCATGATGGACAGCATCAGCCGTTCTGCCAGGAAGTTGCTCATGATGGCAATAAAACCCGCGTTTTCGGCACCGATCAGCCGGTCTGCCGGCACGCGGCAGTCCTCGAAGAAGAGTTCGGCCGTGTCGCTGGCCCACCAACCCATCTTGCGGAGCTTGCGGCCGGTGGAGAATCCCGGCATGTCCCGGTCGATGAGTAACAGACTGATTCCGCCGTGGCCTTCGCCACCGGTGCGGACAGCCACGGTATAGTGGTCGGCACGCATGCCGCTGGTGATGAAAGTCTTGCTGCCATTGACGATGTAGTGGTCACCGTCCCGGACGGCATGGGTTTTGAGGTTGGCGACGTCGGAGCCGCCGCCGGGTTCGGTAATGGCCAGGGCGGAAATCTTATCGCCCCGCAGGACAGGGGGGACGATCTGCTCGCGAATCTCCTTTCTGGCCCATTTCGCCACCGGTGGCAGGCCGATGTCCAGGGAGCCAAGCCCCGCGACCAGTCCGCCGGACGTGGAACGCATGAGCTCCTCGGAGATCGCCACTTTAAGGAAAATATCGCCTTCCCCTGTTCCGCCAAGTTCTTCCGGAAAGCCGACGCCCAGCAGACCTGCGTCGCCCGCCTTTCGGTACAGATCCCGGGGAAATTCCCCGGCTTCTTCCCAGTCGTCGATGTGAGGCAGTACGTGGGTTTGAACAAACTTGCGGGCACTCAGGCGTGCCTGTTCGTGGGTATCGTTGAAGTAATCGGACACAGTCGGGCTCCCAGCCAGTCAACACGGATGAGTGCAGTGTCCCTCAGAAACCGGCACCAAGCAAGCGCTTGGTTTGCTGTTGTGCAGGCACAAAAAAAGGGCTGGCCTCAAATGCCAACCCTTATTCCGGCCTGGGCGCGGATCAGATGCCTTTTCGGGGAATGCTCTTGACGCCCTCGGCGGTGCCCAGCAGCAGAAGGTCGGCCGGCCGACGAGCGAACAGGCCGTTGGTGACCACGCCAACAATGTTGTTGAGTTGCTCCTCCACGTGGATCGGGCGGGTGATATCCAGATTGTGGATGTCCAGGATCACGTTGCCGTTGTCGGTGGTGAAGCCTTCACGGTACACCGGATCGCCGCCGAGTTTCACGATTTGCCGTGCAACGTAACTGCGCGCCATGGGAATCACCTCAACCGGCAGGGGGAAGTCGCCCAGTACGCCGACCTGTTTGGACTCGTCGGCAATACAGATAAAGGTCTTGGCCACGGCCGCGACAATTTTTTCCCGAGTCAGTGCGCCACCGCCACCCTTGATCAACTCCAGGCGTTCGTTGGTTTCATCGGCGCCGTCTACGTAAAACTCCAGGGTGTTGGCGCTGTTGAGATCGTACACCGGAATGCCGTGGCCCTTGAGCCGCTCAGCCGTCGCTTCGGAGCTGGCAACCGCGCCATCGAATTCCGCCTTGTGCTCGGCCAGCAGGTCGATAAAGAAGTTGGCGGTGCTGCCGGTGCCGACGCCGACAATGCTGTCGCGGTTCAGGCGCGGGGCAATGTACTCCACGGCGGCTTTGGCCACGGCCTGTTTGAGTTCGTCCTGATTCATGTCTGGCTCCGGATTGGGAAATTTCAGACATTATAGCCGTCTGGGCGGTGTGCTTATAGACGGCTGCCGTGCAAACTTTCTACACTGTGGGTTTTCTTCGCACACTCATCAACTGACCGGAACCACAATGCCGCAACGCTATATCAAGAAGATACTCGATGCGCGCGTCTATGACGTGGCGATCGAAACACCCCTGACTGAAGCCCGTAGCCTGTCCAAGCGTTTTGAAAACAACATTCTGCTCAAGCGCGAAGACCTTCAGCCGGTGTTCTCCTTCAAGATTCGTGGTGCGTATAACCGGATTGCCCAGCTTTCCGAGGAACAGAAAGCCAAGGGTGTCATTTGTGCCTCCGCCGGCAACCACGCACAGGGCGTGGCCATGTCGGCCAAAGAGCTGGGCATCAAGGCCGTGATCGTGATGCCCCAGACCACTCCGGACATCAAGGTAAAATCGGTCCGTGACCGTGGCGCAAAAGTGGTGCTCAAGGGTGATGCGTTTGACGAAGCCGCAGCCCATGCCCAGGAGCTGATCCGCAAACACGGGTACACCTACATTCCGCCCTTTGATGATCCGGATGTGATTGCCGGGCAGGGTACGGTGGCCATGGAGATGATGTGGCAGTTTTCCCACCCGCTGCATGCGGTGTTCATTCCGGTAGGCGGCGGTGGTCTGGTTGCCGGTATGGCGGCCTACATCAAATACCTTCGGCCAGAGATCAAGGTCATTGGTGTGGAGCCGGAGGATTCGAACTGCCTGCAGGCCGCGATGAAGGCGGGCGAGCGGGTCATTCTGGATGAAGTCGGCATCTTTGCCGACGGCGTGGCCGTCCGCCAGATTGGTGAGGAACCCTGGAAAATTTGCAAGGACAATGTGGATGAGGTGATCACCGTCTCTACCGATGAGATCTGTGCCGCGATCAAGGATGTCTTCGAGGATACCCGCTCGATCGCCGAGCCGGCCGGTGCCCTCTCGGTGGCCGGCCTGAAGAAATACGTCCAGCGGGAACAGCTGGAAGGGGAGAATCTCGCAGCGGTTCTCAGTGGCGCCAATATGAATTTTGACCGCCTGCGCTACATCTCCGAGCGTACCGAGATTGGTGAACAGCGTGAGGCCATCCTCGCGGTGACGATTCCGGAGAAGCCGGGCGCGTTCAAAACCTTCATCAATGCCCTGCACAAGCGCAGTATCACCGAGTTCAACTACCGATACTCGGACGCGCAAAATGCAGTCATCTTTGTTGGAATCCAGATCCAGGCCGGTGGCTATGGTCGGGACGAGCTGGTCCAGGAACTCCGTGAGACCGGTTATTCCGTGGTCGACCTGACCGACAGCGATCTGGCGAAACAGCACATTCGACACATGGTGGGCGGTCACGCACCGAGCATCAGCAATGAAAAGGTCTACCAGTTCGAGTTTCCGGAGCGTCCAGGTGCGTTGCTCAAGTTCCTGATGTCACTGGGCACCCGGTGGAACATTTCCATGTTCCATTATCGGAACCACGGCGCTGCCTACAGTCGGGTGCTGTTGGGGGCTCAGGTCAGCGACGGCGAAGAGCAGGATTTCGAGAAGATGCTCGATAAGGTTGGCTTCCGGTACGAAGACATGACGGAAAATGAAGCCTATCGTCTGTTTCTCGGAGCCGGCAACGGAAGCGCGAAATAACCCGAGGCAGGCGCATGGCGGGGCAAGGCTTCCGATACTGTGCGGAGCCATGGATGGCGGAGCTCAAGCGCCACAGGGACGTGCTTGAGCGTGTGTCGGAAGCCTTGCCCCGCCATGCTCCGGGCGCGACCTCAATTCTTAACTAAGTTTAATCCGTCAAAAATTGTAAAATGGTGATTGCGTGTTAGTCTTTCGTCTAATTCTTGAAATCAAGAATAGCTGACTGATTTTCCAATTAATTACCACCTGAGTCTGAAGGAACACCAACCATGGGCGGCAAGCCTGACATCCTGAAAGCCATTGTGCTGATTTTTGCTGTCGGCCTTGTGATTACCGGATTTACTTCCATCCACGCCTCAGAAGACAAGCCCCAGGTTGAGAACACTGTGACCATTGGCTCCGTGCAAGGCGAGGCTCACGGTCTGAACCGGTAACAACGCCGGTCGGTGACCACACTGTGCAGCGGGACATCCCAGGGTTCCGTCGGAAGCTTCTTTACCCTCTGAAAATCATGCGCCAGCCCGATCAGTTTCGGGGCCAGTCTCGGCCTTGAACGGCTGAAGGCGAATGTCCGATCGTAGAATCCGCCTCCCATTCCCAGACGTCCACCATTTTCGTCGAATCCCACCAGCGGGAACAGCACTGCGTCCAGCGCCCATGGCGGCCGCTTCAACCCTTTGCTGAAGTCCG
Organism: Marinobacter santoriniensis NKSG1; assembly: GCF_000347775.1. Lineage (GTDB taxonomy): Bacteria > Pseudomonadota > Gammaproteobacteria > Pseudomonadales > Oleiphilaceae > Marinobacter > Marinobacter santoriniensis. Next base: position 34,225 of record NZ_APAT01000017.1, on the reverse strand, counting down.
GTTCCGGGATGCCAAAGCGATTCGCGTGGAGCATGACGCCGTCCCGATACGGGCTGAATACCAGTTTTCCGTTATGAATCGGATGCAGCACCGGCAGGTAGAAATGTGCCCCTTTACGCCTGGCAATATCCATGAACAGATGAGGATCGATCTCCCCGTCATTGGGCAGATAGATTGCAATATGCTTTGCCCGGTGGAGATCCGGATTCTTCAGAAGATTCAGTGCGAGATATTCCGATGCCTGCATCTGCTGCTCAAACGTCAGCGCCTGTCGTTGGGCCCGCAGGTGCTTGCGAAGCTGGCTTCGGTTCAGTGTGTCGGGATGGGATTCGAACGGTTGTGGGGCGATAAACCTGGTCAAAATAAAGCTTCCCGGGCTGCCGTTATCGGATGTGGCCCTTGAACCCAAAGTTCAAGGTCGGTGGCCGCTGTGACATATTAGGCTTTCCCCGTAAGGGGACGTGCTCACAATGCCCTGAAGTAGCCACCTGGGTAGTGCGCATCGGCTCGAGGACGTATCCGACCATCGCGAACAGCCCAGGAAGTTGATCCCATTATACGGGTAGCTCCGGGGCGGATTGCAACACCTGATTCCGGATCAGTGTCCGGAATTGTCCCCAAGGGCCTGGTCAAGCTTGCCGTCCATCGCTTTCAGGATGGAGCTCGTGGCGTCGGACATGGAATCCTGTTCGAGGAGTTCATGGGTGATGTTCAGCGCCGCCATCACGGCGATGCGTTCAACGCCGAACACCTTGCCACTGGACCGGATCTCACGCATTTTCTGATCGAGGTGCCGGGCGGCGCGCAAGAGTGCGTCCCGCTCTTCATCCGGGCAGGCAACCAGGTATTCCTTGTCGAGAATCTTCACCTCAACGGTGGCGGGTTGCTGTGACATCAGTGGTGCTCCAGCGCTCGAAGGCGGCCGATCATGGCTTCAATCTTGTTTTTGGCAAGATCGTTCTTGTGCATTAACTGGGCGCGTTCTCGGTTCCAGTCGTCCTGCAGATCCCGCAGCATGGCATTATCACGCTCCAGCTTCTGGCAGCGTTCAATCAGCTTGTCCAACTTGTCCGCTAAGGCCTGTACTTCGGACTGTTCCATGGCGTGCCCAGCATCGTTTGTTATGAATCCAAACAACTATAAGTGTGGATGGTAAGTCGGTCAATTTACAGGCTTGTCATGGCCTCGCGGGCGTGACAGGGATCACCGTTGGCAGGGTTGCGAATGAGGAGGCCGGGCCACGCCCCGAGTGCCTTGTGGCGCCCCGAATGCTAGGATAGGGCCTTCACTCAGCGATACAGGATTTTTGTGCTCAATGTCAGAATCCGACGTCTCATCCGGGGCCGCACGGGCCGCGGAATTCGAACGGTGGGCCAATGTCTTTACGGCCCATCAGGCATTCAGTCATCCGTCCGAGCTTCATGGCGTTCTTTGTGGTCGCCTGGCGGCCGGCGCCCGTATTGAGGAGAACGACTGGCTGGCCATGGTCTGCGAACACATGGGATTGCCCGAGCAGACCGCCGAGGACTCGGAGGATCTGGCTCCGTTCATGAATCGGGCCTATGAACAGACACTGGCGCTTCTTCAGTCTGCGGACATGAGTTTCCATCCCCTGTTGCCGGATGATGACTACGCCATCGAGCAGCGGCTGGAGGCACTGGTGGCGTGGGTCCGCGGGTTTCTTGAAGGCATGGCTCTGGCGGCAGGGGAATCCCTTGGCCAGGCGCCCGATGAAATCCGTGAGCTGATCGAGGACATGGTCGCCATCAGCCAGTTGTCCGACGACGAGGAAGCGGACGAAGAGAGCGAGCAGCAGTTGCTTGAAATTACCGAATACATCCGGTTGGGGGCCCTGGCGGTGTTTACCGAATTCAACGCCCCGCAGAAGCCCGCCACTGATTCACCGACCCTGCATTGAGCCGGGTCTGACCACGGGAGAGCCCATGTCGTCCATGATAGCCGTTAAGGAGTTTGCCGAGCGTCGCCGGAAGCTGATGGAGCGGATGGCGCCGGACAGCATTGCCATTCTTCCCTCCGCGCCCGAACGGGTCCGAAACCGCGATGTCCTGCACCCGTTCCGCCAGGACAGCGATTTTCAGTACCTGACCGGTTTTGGAGAGCCGGAGGCGGTACTGGCCCTGATTCCGGGCCGGGAGCACGGTGAAGCCGTACTGTTCTGCAAGGAACGTCATCCCGAGAAAGAGCTCTGGGACGGCCTCCTGTGCGGACCGGAAGGCGCCATCGAGCAATACGGCCTGGACGACGCGTTCCCGATCTCGGATATCGATGACATCCTGCCGGGTATGATCGAAGGACGAAGCCGCGTCTACTACCCGCTGGGCAAGGACCAGGGACTGGATCACCGGGTCATGGAATGGGTGAAGACCATTCGCAGTAAAGTACGCACCGGAGCCCACCCGCCGGGTGAATTTGTCGCGCTCGAGCACCTGTTGCATGACCTGCGGCTGTACAAGAGTGCCGGCGAGATACGGGTCATGGCCAAGGCTGGCAAGATCAGCGCCGAGGCCCACTGCAACGCCATGCGGCGGGCCCGTCAGGGCGGTTACGAATACAACCTGGAAGCCACGCTGATCCACACGTTCATGGAGCATGGGGCTCGTTCCACTGCCTATCCATCGATTGTCGGTGGTGGTGCCAACGGCTGCATCCTGCATTACATCGAGAACAGCGCGCCTCTAAAAGAGGGCGACCTGGTTCTGATCGATGCCGGCTGTGAATTCGAGTGCTATGCATCGGATATTACCCGCACGTTTCCGGTCAGTGGCCGCTTCAGTCCGGAGCAGCGAGCACTCTATGAAGTGGTACTGGCGGCCCAGTACGAGGCGATCGAAGCGGTTCGTCCCGGTAACCACTGGAACCATCCACACGAGGCCGCGCTCCGGGTGCTGACCCAGGGGCTGATCGATCTGGGCCTGCTGTCCGGCACCGTTGACGACGCCATTGCCGACGAAGCCTACAAACCGTTTTTCATGCACCGAACCGGGCACTGGCTCGGGCTGGATGTGCACGATGTGGGCGATTACCGCATCGGAGATGCCTGGCGCCAGCTGGAGCCGGGTATGGCTCTGACCGTGGAGCCGGGGCTGTACGTGGCACCGGACAACACCAGCGTGGATGAGAAGTGGCGTGGCATCGGTATCCGGATCGAAGACGACGTGGTGGTCACGAAGGAGGGCTGTCGTGTGCTGACCGACGACGCTCCCAAGGCCATTGCCGATATCGAAGCGCTGATGGCGGGCTGACACCGTGGACCGAACCGATACCGATCTCATCATTGCCGGCGGCGGACTGGCCGGTGCCACGCTGGCGCTGGCACTGGCTCGTGAGGTCCCGACATTGCGGGTAACGGTGGTGGAAACCTTTCCCCTGTCGCCGGAGGCCTTGCCGGCCGATTACCAGCCCAGTTACGACGCGCGTTCCACCGCACTTGCCTGGGGCTCCCGGCTGATTTTTGATGCGCTCGGGCTCTGGCCGGAGCTGTCCCGCCATGCCACACCCATTCGTCATATTCACGTATCGGATCGTGGCCGGTTCGGCGCAACCCGGCTGCACGCCCGGGATCATCACCAGGATGCCCTCGGCTACGTCGCGGACAATCGCTGGATGGGGCTTTGCCTGATGCGGGCGCTTCAGGATACATCGGTCCGGTGGCGTGCGCCGGCGGAAGTACTGGACATGATGCCCACGGAGTCCGGTGTGGAGGTCACCATCCGGGAGCAGGGCGAGCAGCAGACACTGACCGGTCAGTGTCTGGTCGTGGCCGACGGCGGACGCTCCGGCTTGCGGGAAAAGCTCGGCTTTGTCACCCATACCGAACACTACGGTCAGAACGCCCTGATCGCCAACGTGACCACCAGCGAGTCTCACCGTTTTACGGCGTATGAGCGCTTTACCGATTCCGGGCCCATGGCCCTGTTGCCCCATGATTCCCCGGGCGAGCCGGGGCATCAGTCCGCGCTGGTATGGACACTGAGCGACGAGGCGCTGGAGGAGGTTCTGGCGTTATCGGATGAAGGCCGTTGTCAGCGTTTGCAGGAGCGGTTTGGCTGGCGCCTCGGGCGTTTCATCCGGATTGGCGAGTGTCATCACTATCCACTGGCGTTGACCACGGTGGATGCTCCTGTTCGTTCCGGTGTGGCGCTGGTGGGCAACGCCGCCCATGCCCTGCATCCGGTGGCCGGACAGGGCTTCAACCTCGCTCTGCGTGGATTGATGACGCTGGTGGAGCAGTTCCGGAACGCCCATGAGCAGGGGCGCTCGCTTGGGGAACTGTCGGTGCTCGGTGGATATGAGCAGCATCATCGCCAGGACTGGCAACAGACCGTACGTTTTTCGGATTCCCTGATACGGGTATTCGGCCAGTCGCTGCCTGTGGTTGCGGCGGCGAGGGACGCGGGGCTGGTCGGGCTGGACATGATCCCGGGTGCCAAGCGCTGGTTTGCCCGGCAGGCCATGGGAACCGGCGGGCGAAAGCCGGTCCTCTCGTCCCCGAATCGATCCGGAAGGAAGACAGTACCGAATGGACAGCACAGTGGATAGTTCGCAGTTCGACGTCGTTGTTGTGGGTGGTGGCCTGATCGGCTCGGCCGTTGCGCTGGGACTGGGTCGTCAGGGCTGGCGGGTCGCCCTCGTGGACGGTGCGACACAGGCATCGGTGCTGGCGGAGCCAGAACCGGCGCGGGACGTGGAGGATTTCGAACCGCGGGTCAGCGCCATTTCCACGGCAAGTCAGCGTTTGCTGGAGGAGCTCGGCGTGTGGCAGGGCGTGACGTCCCTCAGGCACTGCCGGTACCGGGAAATGACCGTCTGGGATGGTGACGGAACCGGACGCATCCATTTCGATGCCGCGGATCTGCACGTCGGGTCCCTTGGCACCATTGTAGAAAATCGGAACGTCGTGCGCGCGCTTTACCGTGCCCTGCAGGACAGCGACGTGGTCCTTGAAGAAGGGCAGCAGGTACGGCACTGGCGGGCCGGCCATGGTGTGGAGCTGGCGGACGGTCGTCGCCTGGATGCCGCCCTGGTGATCGGCGCCGATGGCGCCCATTCAAGAATGCGCCAGTGGGCCGGGTTGCCTACCCGGGAGTGGGACTACGACCAGCAGGCCATTGTCTGTACGGTCCGAACGGCGAAACCGCACCGGTTCACGGCCTGGCAGAAATTCGCGATCACCGGGCCTTTGGCGTTCCTGCCGTTACTGAACGAAGCGGGAGACGACCATTTCTGTTCCATCGTCTGGTCCCAGGATACCCTGGAAGCCCAGCGGTTGATGGGTCTTGGTGACGAGGCGTTCCGGCAGGCGCTGGAGAGGGCTATCGAACAGACGCTGGGCGATGTGCAGTCGGTTTCCCGGCGCTACGCATTTCCATTGCGCCAGCGTCACGCCAAGGATTACGTTGCCGAGGGGGTGGCGCTGGTGGGCGATGCGGCCCACACCATCCATCCGCTGGCTGGCCAGGGGGCGAATCTGGGATATGGGGATGTGCGGGTCCTGCTGGACGAACTGCGACGCGCCCGTGCAGCCGGATTGTCTCCGGCCGACCCTGATGTCCTGGCACGTTATCAACGCCGGCGCAAAGGCGAGAACCTGACCATGATGGCCGCGATGGAAGGCTTCAAGCAGTTGTTTGCCCGTGATGAACTTCCCCTGCGCTGGTTGAGGAACACCGGGATGCGCTGGTTCGACCGGATGCCGTTTATCAAGAACCGCATTGCTGTCGAGGCCATGGGTCTGGCCGACTGATTCATCTGCCACCGGATTACAAGGGATATTACTATGGCCGCAAGCAGTCTGCTCGCGCTGATCGATGACATCGCCACCATCCTGGACGATGTCTCCCTCATGACCAAAGCCGCGACCAAGAAGACCGCGGGCGTTCTGGGCGACGACCTGGCGCTGAACGCCGAGCAGGTGACCGGTGTCCGGGCGGCCCGGGAACTGCCGGTAGTCTGGGCAGTCTGCAAAGGGTCACTGGTCAACAAGGCGATTCTGGTGCCCGCGGCCGTAGCGATCAGTTATTTCGTGCCCTGGCTGGTGACGCCGCTATTGATGATCGGGGGCGCTTTCCTGTGTTTCGAAGGCTTTGAAAAGGTGGCGCACCGGTTCCTTCACGGCAAGGAAGACCAGGGGCGCCGGGAGGAACTCCAGAAGGCCCTGGAAAAGCCCGACACGGACCTGAGGGCGATCGAGAAGGACAAGATCCGGGGCGCGATACGGACAGACTTCGTTCTGTCGGCAGAGATCATTACCATCACCCTCGGAACCGTGACCGGTCACAGTATCGGCATTCAGTTCCTTGTTCTGAGCCTGGTGGCGGTGATGATTACGCTGGGGGTTTATGGTCTGGTGGCGGGTATCGTCAGGCTGGATGATGGCGGTTTGTACCTCACCCGCCAGGACAGTGAGCTGGCCCAGCGGGCAGGCCGCGGCATTCTCTGGCTCGCGCCCTGGATGATGAAGACGCTGTCGGTCCTGGGTACCATCGCCATGTTTCTGGTGGGCGGAGGCATTCTCATCCATGGCGTGCCGCCGGCATACGACGCCCTGCATCATTTCGCGGAGGGACTGGCCGAGCCCTTGGCGACCGTTACGCCGTTCCTCGCCGATGGGGTGTTTGGTGTTCTGGCGGGTGCGCTGCTGGTGGCGGTGCTGACGCCGGTGATCAATGCCTGGCAGAATCGCAAGGGTTCGCCCGCCGAGGGTGAGTGAGCCGCGGGCCGGCTAGGTGCAGAGATCGAACAGCCGGCTGATCAGCACCGGTACCGCCGTCTCTACCCGCAGGATCCTGGGCCCCAGGTGAACGCCCTGGCAGCCGGCTTCTTCCAGTTTTCCGACTTCATAGGGGGTGAAGCCCCCCTCCGGTCCCACGCACAGCAGCGCAGGCCCGGGCAGGTGAGTCGGGCAGGGTGTCGCGGTACCGGGGTGCGCGACCAGGCCCTGTTTTCCTTCCAGCAGTCCCGGTAACTCGTCCTCGACGAACGGCTTGAACAGCTTTCGAACATGAACCTGCGGCATGGCGGTGTCTCTGGCTTGCTCCAGCCCCAGTGTCAGGTTTTCCCGCAAGTGGGGTTCGGAAAGCCAGGGCGTCTGCCAGAAACTTTTCTCCACCTTGTAGCTGTTGATCAACCAGATGTCTTTGACGCCCAGTGCGGCGCAGGTCTGGATGATCCGCCGGAACATCTTCGGTCTGGGCATGGCAAGCACCAGCGTCAGCGGAAGCGGCGGGGGCGCGGGTTGGTCCAGAGTCAGTTGCAGTTCGGCTTCGTCGTCGTCCAGTCGGACGATTTCTCCGGTGCCCATGGGCCCATTGATGCGGCCGACGGGCACCCGGTCACCGATCGCCGACTTGAGGACGGATTGCAGGTGCTGCAGGCGCCTGCCCCGGATCAGCGCCCGATCCGCCGCAACCAGGTCTTCGTCGTGCAGGAGGGCCAGGTTCATTCGTCTGTGGGCTCGTCGGGACCGGCGTCGGCAACCTCCCGGCGCGCAAGCCGGCCGAAAATGATGCCGAATTCAAACAGAATCCACATGGGCACGGCCAGCATGGTCTGGGAAATGATGTCGGGCGGGGTCAGCAACATGCCGATCACGAAGCAGGCCACCACCACATAGGGGCGTTTGGCGGCGAGATCCTGGGGCGTGGTGATGCCGGTGAGGATCAGAAGCACGGTCGCGATGGGGATTTCAAAGGCAACGCCAAAGGCGAAGAACATCTTCAGCACAAAATCCAGGTAGCTGCTGATGTCCGGCAGCTCCAGGATGCCCTCGGGGCCGATGGCGGTGAAGAAGCCGAACACCAGCGGGAACACCACGAAATAGGCAAACGCAGCGCCGGCATAGAAGAGGATCACCGAGGTGAACAGGAGCGGAAACGCCAGTCGCTTCTCATGGGCGTACAGCCCCGGGGCGATAAAGCTCCACAGCTGGTAGAGAACGACCGGGATGGCGGCAAACAGGGACACCACCAGGGCGAGTTTCAGGGGCGCGAAGAAGGGCGAGGTCACGTCGGTGGCGATCATGGTCTGGCCCTCGGGCAGCAGCGCCCTGAGCGGCTCGCTCAACCACAGATACAGGTCGTTGGCGAAAGGGTAGATCGCGGCAAAGCAGACGATGACGGCCAGTACCATTTTCAGCAGGCGATTGCGCAGCTCGAGCAGGTGCTCGACCAGCGGCATTTCCTGTTGTTCAGGGGGAGACTGCTGCCCGTCTGGTTGTTGGGTCATGAACGCTTATCCGGGGAGCCTGGTGGAACCTGTTTGGGCGCGGACGAATTATCCGGTGTCGGGCTGTCGTCCTGATCGCCGGAGGTCTCCGACGGGGCGGCGTCGGCGGCCGTACCTTTGGACATGGGAGTCTGCTGATGGCCTTTGCCATCCGGCAGGATCATGTGCTCGTATTTCTTGGCCTCATCCAGTGCACCGCGCACGGTTTTCTGAACGTCGTCCAGGCCGACATCGCCTGCTTTACGGAGTTCTTCGCGGAGTTCCTCGGCTTTCAGCTGCCGGTCGAGTTCAGAGCTGAACTGGCTGACCATGCGCCGGGCCGCGCCCACCCAGCGGCCGGCGGCCCGCGCCGCCGTCGGGAGTCGTTCCGGACCGAGTACCAGCAGGGCAATGACGGCACAGATCAGCAGTTCAAGAAAGCCGATGTCGAACATTCAGTCAGCTCTCAGCTCTGGGTCTTGTCCCGGGACTTTTCGTCTGAGCCTTCGGGCTGAGCGTTGGATTTGTCCTCCAGAGACTCCGGTTCTGAAGAGGGTTTTTCTTCCTCGTTCATGGACTTCTTGAAGCCTCGGATGGCACCGCCAAGGTCGCTGCCGATGTTGCGCAGTTTTTTGGTCCCGAACAACAGAATGACAATGCCGAGTACGATGAGAAGTTGCCAGATACTGATACCCATTCGGGGATCCTCGTTCAATTGTGTCTTGTAGCGCTATTGTACGTTAACTAAGCGGCTTCGCGGAAACCCCCGAAAGAGGTAACCCCTGTTTACTGCTCGCGGGAGGCCTTCTCTTCGAGTCCGGAAAGATCGAAACGCCGACCCAGTTCCTCAATGACATCGTTCGGCCCCAGGCCCAGGCGGGACAGCATTACCATGCTGTGAAACCACAGATCGGCGGTTTCATAAATGACATCCCGGGTCTCGCCGCTGAGTTCCGCGTCCTTGGCTGCCAGGAGTGTTTCGGTGCATTCCTCGCCCACCTTCTCAAGTATCTTGTTCAGACCCTTGGCATGCAGGCTGGCAACATAGGATGTCTCCGGATCTGCTTCCTTCCTGGCTTCCAGAACCTGGGCCAGGCGTTCCAGTACGTCACTCACGGGTGTCTCCTCATTGGTTGCCGTAAATCGAATCGGGGTTCTTGAGTACCGGCTCCACCGGCACCCACTGGCCGTCCTCCAACGCGCGGTAGAAGCAACTGCGACGACCGGTATGACAGGCAATGCCGCCTTTCTGCTCGACTTTCAGAAGGATCACATCCTCATCGCAGTCCAGACGGAGGTCGCGAACCACCTGCTGATGTCCGGAGGTCTCACCCTTGCGCCAGAGTTTGCCTCTGGACCGCGACCAATAAACCGCCTGGCCTTCTTCTGCCGTCAGTTTCAGGGATTCCCGGTTCATCCAGGCCATCATCAGAATTTCCCCGGTCTCCGCATCCTGGGCGATGGCGGGCACGAGGCCGTCGCTGTTCCAGCGAACGATATCAAGCCAGTTGTCGGGGGAGGCGGAGTCTTGCATGGTGTTCAGTCCTGAGTGAAGGTGTGGGTTATCGGCCGCCACGGAGTACGAGGGCACCGGCCACGGCCAACAGCGCCCAGCTCCAGGATGGGGTGGTCTCAAGCCAGGCCCGGGCTTCGGGACGGGTGCCCGCGACTGCCACCGCAACCAGCACCAGGGCAGCAATGCCGCGGCGCCAACGACGTTCCGTGCGTTCCTGCTGCTGTTTCAGCAGCTCCAGTGTAGCGCGGTTCTGCTGTTCCGTGGGTCCGGCATGGCGCAGCTGCAACAGCGCATCATGAACCAGTTGTGGCATTTCCGGTGATTGCTCCAGCCAGGAGGGCAGATGGGACTGGAGCGACTTGATCAGTCCCGAGGGGCCAATACGCTTGCGCATCCAGTCCTCCAGGAATGGCTGGGCGGTGCTCCAGAGATCCAGCTCCGGGTAGAGCTGGCGGCCAAGCCCCTCCACGTTAAGGAGGGTCTTCTGGAGCAGCACGAGCTGGGGCTGGACTTCCATGTTGAAGCGGCGTGCGGTCTGGAACAGGCGCAACAGGAAGTGGCCGAAAGAGATGTCCTTGAGCGGACGCTCGAAGATCGGCTCGCAGACTGTCCGGATGGCGGCTTCGAATTCATTCACCCGGGTATCGGGCGGCACCCAGCCGGACTGGATATGGAGCTGCGCAACCTGCCGGTAGTCCCGGCGGAAAAACGCGAGGAGGTTGCGGGCCAGGTAGCTCTGGTCGTCGGGTGCGAGCGTCCCGACGATCCCGAAATCGATGGCAATGTAACGGGGGTCGGCCGGATTGGAAACGTCCACGAAAATGTTGCCCGGATGCATGTCGGCGTGGAAGAAACTGTCCCGGAAAACCTGGGTGAAAAAGATCTCCACCCCTTTTTCTGCCAGGACTTTCATGTTCACGCCCGCCGCCTTCAGTGCCGGTACGTCGGCAATGGGAATGCCCTGGATGCGCTCCATGACCAGCACGGTTTTGCGGGTGTAGGTCCAGTCGATGAACGGGATATAGATGAGCGAGGAATTCTCGAAGTTGCGGCGCAGCTGACTGGCGTTGGCTGCTTCGCGCTGCAGATCGAGCTCGTCGTGAATGGTGGAGTCGTAGTCAGCCACTACCTCGACCGGGTGCAGCCGTTTGCCCTCGGACCAGTAACGCTCCAGCAGTCGGGCCATGAAATACATCAGGGCCAGATCCTGGTGAATCACTCGTTCGATACCCGGGCGCAGCACCTTGACCACGACCTTCTGCCCGTCCGGCAGCGTTGCCGCGTGAACCTGGGCGACAGAGGCTGAAGCCATCGGGTCTGCGGTGAATTCGGAGAACAGCTCAGAGACCGGACGGCCCAGCGAGGTCTCGATGATTTGGCGTGCGGTATCGCTCGGGAATGGTGGTACCCGATCCTGCAAATGTTTCAGGGATTCGGCCATGTCATCCGGCAGCAGATCCCGGCGGGTGGACAGTATCTGGCCGAATTTCACGAATACCGGTCCGAGCTCTTCCAGCGCCAGCCGGAGTCGGTCCCCCCGGTTCAACCTGGGCTTTGGAAACAGGTGCCAGGGCGCGAGCAGGAAAAAGATCTTCAAGGGCGCGGGCAATTCGGCGAGGGGCAGAAACGTGTCCAGCCGGTAACGGCAGAATACCCAGGCGATACGGATCAGGCGTCTCAAGCGGGTCACGGGTTCTCCGGTTTGTCAGTGTCGCGGCTTTCCAGTGCGTCGATCCGGGCCTCCAGCTCACCTGCCCGTTGATCCAGGGCCTCGATGTCGTCGAGCGCTGCGTTCACTTCGTGGCGACCGGGGAGGCTTCGGGTTTCCTCGTGGAGGTATTCCTCCAGGTTGGCGTTCATCGAGCCAATTGCCTGTCGGCTCCACTTCACCGCATCGCGAATGCGTTTGCCAAGGAAGTGGGCGGGCACATCACCGATGTGCCTGGCCATGGCCGCTTCCCAGTCCGGATCGAGTGTACTCAGGGCATGCTGGAGTTGGTGTGCAAGATCCGTATCCCCCCCCACCTTCAGGCGGCCATCGGTGAGCACCTGATCGTCGCCCAGCGCCAGGGCCGCAAACGCGACGGGGCGTCCCACGAGTGACACCCGGGGCTGTTCGGGAGGCTGGCTGCTCACCCGGATGCGGTCGCCGGTCCGATCGAGGGTATATTGCGCGGTTGTGGGAGCGGTCAAGGTAAACTGGACCGGCCCCGGCAATGCCTCCAGCAGGGCCCGGCGACCAGCCGGGTCGAGCTCGAGCGCCCGGTTCAGGGCGCTTTCCACGATCGCGCTGCCTGCGGCGAGCAGGGTAGGACCCGGACCCATCAGGGCTTGATACCCACGTGCAGGGCGACGATGCCGCCGGTCATGTTGTAGTAACGGCAATTCGCCAGGCCGGCCTGCTCCATCATGCCTTTGAGCGTCTCCTGGTCCGGATGCATGCGAATGGACTCGGCCAGGTATTTGTAACTCTCGCTGTCGCCTGCCACCAGCTGACCCATCAGGGGTAATGCATTGAAGGAATAGGCGTCATAGGCCTTGCTCAGCAGAGGATTGGTCGGCTTGGAGAATTCCAGCACCATCAGTTTGCCGCCCGGCTTGAGCACCCGGGCCATGTCCCGCAGGGCCTGATCCTTGTCGGTGACGTTGCGCAGGCCGAAGGCAATCGACACCGCGTTGAAGCTGTTGTCCGGGAACGGCAGGTGTTCGGCATCTGCCTGGACGTATTCGATGTTGCCGGCATAACCCCGATCCTCCAGTCGGCCACGGCCCACCTTGAGCATGGAGGCGTTGATGTCGGCAAGCACCACGCTGCCCGATGGCCCCACCAGATCGGAAAACTTCATCGTGAGGTCACCGGTGCCCCCGGCGATGTCCAGTACCCGGTGCCCGGGACGTACTCCGGACAGTTCGATGGTGAAGCGCTTCCAGAGCCGGTGAATCCCCATCGACATCAGGTCGTTCATCAGGTCGTACTTGCCTGCCACGTTATGAAAAACCTGGGCCACCTGGCCGGCTTTCTGGCTTCTTGGCACATTGCGGAAGCCAAAGTGGGTGACGTCGTCCTGGCCGTTGTCGGCTGGCGTTTGCTGCTCGCTCATGGAAGGTGTCCTGTCAGTATCTGAACCCCGTATTCTAACGGTTGCCGGGGTGGCTACAAGTTTAATACCGACATACACTGTAAAACCGATTCAATTTGGAAGAGAAAACTGATCCATGTCTGTCATTGATGTTCATCGCGCCCACTCGCTGGACAAGGAACACGCCCGCCAGGCCGCGGAAACGCTGGCCCGTGATCTGTCCCGTCAGTTCGACGTTCACTACCAGTGGGAAGGCGATGTCATGAGGTTCAAGCGCAGTGGTGTGAAGGGGCAGCTGAACATCACCCCGGATGACCTGCACATCCGACTCGAGCTGGGGCTGATGTTGCGCCCCTTCAAGCACCGGATCGAGCAGGAAATTCACAACCAGCTGGATCAGATTATCAATCCGAAGGGGTGACCGGTCGGTCTACAGGTCGCTCGGCAGGTCGAATGGCGCCGGGTGGCCGGCCAGAATGTTGTCCATAACCCGGGATTCCCGGACGACCAGCCGGTCAATCAGGCCATCCACATCCTCCATCCTACGGAAGGCGCTGTAGCCCCGATGCAGGAAGCTGTGCAGGTCGGTCAGGTTCGCCATCTCTGCGGGCGTCTTTGCCATGGTCAGCAACCATCCCAGTGTCCGGTTTCGCACATACCGGTCCAGTTGCTGTCCCACATCTGCCACCAGCCGAATCTGCCTTGTCCGGTCTGGCAGCCGGATACTGTTGCGATAGGCCCGGCAGTAGCCGTCTGCATCCAGTTCCCTGATGTTCAGTCCTTCCTGTTGAACGCGCTCGGCCAGCTCCAGGTCCAGTTCCTGGGTCAGCAGATTCAGTTCTACCAGCCCGGACAGCGTTCCCAGCAGGTGGTCGGGTAGCCATTTCACCATTTTGGGAAAGACACGATCGATGTTGTCGTCCCGCCGGGTCATCCCTGCAGGGGCATAGAGATCGGTCAGCAGAAACTCGAGACCGGAATGGTAACCGGGGTGGTCGTACAGATCCCGATGGGTCTGCTTGAGGCGTTGCGCCTGCCAGTCAGCGATAATCCGGGTGGATTCGGAAAGCCGATGCGACGCCTTGTATTGCCGGAAATCGTGATAGGCCAGCAGCAGGCGCTGAAGCCGGCGCGCTTGCTCGGTTTCAACGGGGGTGGCGACCAGACGGTCACGGTACATGAGGCACTCCGCTTAACCTTGGGTTGGGGACGCAAGTTTAGCGGAGCATGGGCAGGGATGCAGCAGGGTTATCCCTGTGCAGCGGCCGGCAAAGTCTCAAAACCCGGAACCCATTCCTTGCTGTCCAGGGTGATGAAGTGGCTTGGCGCCTCGGTTTCGATGATGCGCATGGTCGTCGGGCTCTGTCGGGCACTGGCGAGCATGGCGGAACGGTCGAGAATGCGGTCCACGGCCGGAATCAGGAAGGTGCCCTGGCGGACATTCTGGTAGATCGACGTGTCCGTCCGGGCCATCCAGTCCATGATGTTCTCGATGTTCCGGACGATGGTGAGGTGATCCTTGGTGGCCGAGAACAGCTTGCTGAGCAGCTGCTTTTTCCGCGGATTCATCTTGCCGAAGAAGGTCTGGCCATAGGCCGACTGGGGGGCGCTGTTGATCAGGCGGATCAACCAGGGCCACATACCATGGCTGACCGGTTCCAGTAGCATGGTGACCAGAGCGTGCAGGCGCCCCTGTGGCAGCACGGGCGCTTCAAAGACGATTTCCACATCCTCGTAGAGTTCCGGCCACTGCTTCGCCGCTTCCAGGATTACCGCGCCACCGCGAGAGTGGCCATGGATCCGGATATTACGCGTGGTCGGCAGGTTTGCCAGTGCCTGGTTGAGGATGCACGCATCATATTCGATGGTGCCTTCCAGATGTTTGATCGGCACTTCCCAGTCGGGAGTCTCGGGCGTAACGCCGTTGACCGGGATGTGATAGTTGCTGCAGGTGAGCAGGATCAGCTCGGTTGTCGGGCCTTCATACGCCTGGGTGAAGTAACAGTGATTCTCCAGGAACCCGTGGACCCCGACGACGGTCTGTTCCGCAACGCCACTGTGGTTGCGAACCGAGACAGCGCCTTTACCAACGCGATATACCCGCCCGGAAAACATTTCCGAGTAGGCGTTTTCGATGGGTTTGATCAATTTGCGAACGTGACTCGCTTTCATGACTCTTCTCCTCCCAGCACCGCGTTGGTCTGTTATTGAAGTTCGTGCTGGTCACCCTGTTGTACCGCGATGGCGGTAGCGGTGTATTGGCGCTCCGTGCGAGGTTTTCGCGAATCTGGAGCCAATGGCTACCGAAATGGTCTTTAATAACCATCGCATCAAGGCTTATAACCAGTATAGGACTGAACAGTTACTCACATGTAATTTTTTGTAACAGGGTGCGCTGGTCGTCATGTGGAGCCGTTTCGGGTTGTCTGGCACAATGCGGAGTTCGGTTTTTACGTACCTTCGTCACGTCATCGATCCGGGGACTAACAGGTTTGAGTCAAGAGCAATCGCATCTCCTGCTGCCTGCGGATTCGGCCTGGCTGGCCCTGGAGCGCCCGGACAACCCGATGACCATTACCGTCATGCTGCGGGTCGAGGGGCTCACCGCCCCTCGCCTACGGGCGTTCCTCAAGGATTACTGGGTGGCGTGGGAGCGGTTCCTCCATCGACCCGTGGAGCGGATGCCGGGTTGGTGGTGGGAGCGGGATCCCGGGTTTGATGTTCGTCACCATCTGGATGTGGCGATTGATCGTTTTACCCGGGATGAGCTCCAGGACTGGGTTTCGGCCCGCCTGAACCAGCCGCTGCCACTGTTCCGGCCGATGTGGAAATTCTGGCTGGCACCCAATGCAGAGGGCGGTGCCGCCGTACTGCTCAGGATGCACCATTGCTACGCCGACGGTCTTTCACTGATGTCGATCTTCGATCGGCTGTGCCCGCCATCCCCCCGTCAGCCCCCGGCCCTTTATGGCGCACCCGAAAACGGTGACTTCGCCCGTTGGACCGGCGCAGCCCAGGCCTGGCTGGAGCGTCTGGTACCGACGTCCAGCGGCCAGTCCGAACCGGTTGACGACAAAGCCCCGGCTTCTCAGGCTGCCTCATCCGTTGAACAGGCGGGACAGTGGCTGGAGCAGTTTGCGCAGCGGGGCCTGAAACTGGTCAATGAAGTCACCGATTTCCTGGTTGAACCCGAGGATTCCCCGTCGGACCTGAGGCGCCCCCTGCTTGGCCGCCGGCACTGCCGTTGGTCGGGGCCGGTGCCACTCGAGCGGTTCCGGAACATTGCCGAAGCCACCAACGTCACGATTAACGATGTCCTGCTCGGTTGTGTCGCCGCCGCCGTGCGTCCGAGACTCGGCCTGGGCTCCGAGGACCTGGAGGATGCGGTCCTGCATGCCGCCGTGCCGGTGGACATTCGTCATCGCCTGCCCGAGGAACTGGTGCCTGAGCCGGGCGAGCTGGGCAACTATTTTGGCACGGTGTTCGTGCCGCTTCCCGTGGACGGTGAAAGCCCACTGGAGCGACTGTACCGGATCAAGCAGGAAACCCGGCGGCTCAAGAAGAGCTGGCAGCCGGGCCTGTCATGGGGGCTGACGGCCAGTGCGTCGGTGATCCCGGAACCCCTGCGCCATCCGGTCGCAGACACCTTTTACCGGAAAGCCTCGGCAGTGGTCTCGAATGTCCCCGGTACCCGGGAGGCCCGCTATCTCGCCGGCTGTCCGATTACCGAACAGATGTTCTGGGTGCCCCAGGCCGGAAGCATCGGACTGGGAGTCAGCATCGTCAGTTACGCCGGCCAGGTCCAGTTCGGGGTGGTGGCCGACGAGTCGGTGATGGCGGATCCGTCGGCGTTCCTTGACGATTGCCTGCTCGAACTGGACCGGTTTCCCGCGGGGTCGTAATTCCAAAGTGGCGTTTTCACTGCCTCCCAAATAAGCAGAAAACCGGCTCCCTTGTTGCATTTCACACCTTTCTTCCCTCGTCGAAGATGATTCCGGGCGATCAACGCGCCTGGAGCCTGGGACGACCCATGCTCCGAACCCGATCATCAAACAAGAACAGGGGGAGTTATGCGCAACCATCTGAAAAAAGCGGGACTGGCTTTGGCCGTCGGCACGGCCATGGGGCTTAGCACCGGTGCCAGCGCGGCGGTGGAGGTCTACAATCAGGACGGGACGTCTTTCTCGGTAGACGGTTATTTCAATGCCTTTTACGTGAATCGGGATGACAAGATCAACGACGTTCGCAATTCCGATGTCAAAATGGGCTTTCTGCCCAACACCATTGGTTTCAATTTCAGTCGCGAGGTCGGTGACCTGACTCTCGGCGGGCGTTCTTCCTTCTGGTCTACCATCAACGACAGTCTGCAGTCACCCACCGATACAGCTATCGATGTCCGTCAGTTGTATGCGACGGTCGATGGCAGCTTTGGCCAGATCCTCATCGGTAAGGATTTCGGGCTTTACGCCCGCTCCAACATCTTTCTGGATGAAATCCTGATGGGCTTTGGCTCGCCCGGTGCCCCAACCGGGGTATCGTTCGGCAATATCCGGGCCGGCTACCCCTATCCCAATCCCTCGGCACAGATTACCTATCGGTCACCGGACCTGGGAGGGCTCAAGGTGGCGGCGGGTATCCTGGAGCCGGCGAACACCACTCCAGGTGCACAATCCGAGCAGTCGGCGCCCCGGTTTGAGGCGGAGATTACCTACGGCGCCGATCTTGGCGGTGTTTCATTGACCGGCTGGCTGAACGGTCGCTACCAGAGCTCTGAAAATGCCACCACCTCGATCGATTCCACGGGGCTTGGGTACGGCGTTCGTGCGGCCATGGCCGGACTGTCCCTGACGGCCTCCGGGTTCACCTCGAAGGGGGATGTTCCAGTGCTGATTACGGATCAGGCACTGGCCTCGGAGGAGGATGCCGACGGCTATCTGGTTCAGGGAGGCTATACGTTGGGCGCGAATCGTTTCGTGATTTCCTACGGCGAGACCGATTCGGATCAGGGTGATTTCCAGACAGAGAACAGCTCGGTCGCGCTCTTCCACGACATCAATGAGTACTTCAAAGTGGTTGCCGAGTACAACATGTTTGAACAGACCACCAAATCCACCGATGCCAAAACGGTGGACGCCGATACCCTGGCGCTCGGTGCCATCGTAACCTTCTGAGCATGGCGATCGCTCTCGGTGTGCGACACCGGGAGCTTTCCCCAGACACGAATCTAGCACTAAAGTGCCGGTTTCCCGGGAAGGAAACTGGTGGCGCCATCGGGCATTGATTCAGGAGGCTTTAAGATCAATGGCTTATGACCATTTCGGCGCGCCCATAAAAAGCACGGAAGTCGCATTGGCTGGCGCAGGGGAGTCCGTAGAATTAACGGAAATTCCCAGGGTTTTGGAGCCTGGAAGCATGAGGCCAGTTACGACCCTTCCAGCCATTCGCGTGGCGAGTTCCGGTGCCAGAGAGGCAGATCTTGCTGCGACGCACCTTGCCAACGAGCTCTCGCATGAACATCTCGGGTGCGTCCTGTTTTTCTGTTCGGCGGAGTTCGACCTTCAACGACTGGGCCCGGCCCTTCAACAGGCCTTCGACGGCGTTCGTGTCTGTGGCTGTACGTCGGCGGGTGAAATTACCCCTGAAGGCTATGGTCGCGGATGCATTACAGCCATCGGATTCGATCGCCGATACTTTGCCATCGATTGTGCGCTGATCCAGGCGCTGGACAGTTTCACGCTTCAGGATGCCCAGGCGGTCATCGACGGGCTCCTTAATACCTGCCGGGACGCTGGCCTGGCGCCGGTCAAAGGCAATACCTTTGCGATTACCCTCCTCGATGGGCTGTCCAGCCGGGAGGAGCTGGTTCTGGCTACCCTGAATTCCGCCCTGGGAACCATCCCGCAGTTCGGTGGCTCCGCCGGTGACGATGAGCGTCTGGCGAACACCCACGTGTTTTTCGACGGCGAGTTCCATACCGGTGCGGCGACGGTCATGCTGGTGAATACGCCTCTGGATTTCCGGGTCTTCTCGACCCATCACATGGTGGAGCGACAGGAAAAACTGGTTGTGACCGACGCCTGTCCCTCGAGCCGAACAGTGTATGAACTCAACGCGGAGCCTGCGGCGGAGGCATACGCGCGAGCTGTGGGCGTGCCGGTGGACACGCTGGATCGCAAGACCTTTGCCCTTCGGCCTCTGGGCGTGAAGATTGGAGGACACTACTTTGTCCGGTCGATCCAGCGGGTCAATCCGGACGGCAGTCTGACGTTCTATTGCGCCATTGAGACGGGCATTGTCATGACGTCCATGGAACCCGAGGGTCTGCTCGACAGTGTCCGTGAGCAGATTGAAAGGGCCGAACAGTCGGTCGGGCCTCCTCTGATTACCATTGGCTGCGACTGCTTTCTGCGCCGTCTTGAAGCCGAACTCACCGGCGAGGTCGAAGGGGTTTCCGAGTTTCTCCGTCATCACCGGGTGATCGGGTTCAATACCTACGGCGAGCAGTTTGACGGCATGCACATCAACCAGACGTTTACGGGGGTGGTGATTGGCCAACCTGATGCCTGCACGGACTTCGTCTGACGCCGTCGCCGATCATGCCGAGAAGGATCGCCGCATTGCCGAACTGGAAGCGGAGAATCTCCGGCTGCGTCGTATCCGGGATGCGCTGATCGTTCGTGTGGAGTCGGGCACGTCTCACAAACCGGAACCCTACGCCGCTTTCGAGCATTCCGTGATTCTTGCCGAACAGGTGCGTGAGCGTACGGATGCCCTCAACCGTGCCCGGGAGGAGGCCGAAACCACCCGGCAACGGCTTATTGATGCCATTGAGAGTATCGCGGACGGCTTTGTCCTGTTTGATGATGAGCGTCGGCTGATTCTGAG
Source organism: Marinobacter santoriniensis NKSG1 (assembly GCF_000347775.1). Classification (GTDB taxonomy): domain Bacteria; phylum Pseudomonadota; class Gammaproteobacteria; order Pseudomonadales; family Oleiphilaceae; genus Marinobacter; species Marinobacter santoriniensis. The sequence goes on along the minus strand of NZ_APAT01000017.1, from coordinate 14,521 downwards.
CAATAGCCGGTTCCGAAGCTATTGGCGGCACGCCGGAGTGGAGGCACCCGACTCCGGCACGACGATTGATGAGGTCAAACGGCTTGCAACCCTCTCCGGCCTCGTCCGGGAAGAATACGGGCGTGAGGATGCCGAGGGAGCCGTGTTTCTGCTCTCCAACGATCGTTGGGTCCAGATGACCGAACGACCCACCCGGGAAGGGGGGCTGGTCGTCCTTTACACGGATATCACCGACGTCAAAAACAGCGAAATGGCCAGGCGCATCAAGGCGCTGGAGGAAAGTGAACGCTGGATTCGGGTGGTCACCGATCATGTGCCGGCACTGATCGCGTATGTCGGGGCCGACATGACGGTTCAGTTCTGCAACAAGGTCTACGAGGCCTGGTATGCCCGTGGCGGCGAACCCCCGCTCGGCAAGCGTCTGGATCAGATTCATGCCCCGGATTTCTACCACCGGCTGCTGCCGCAGATTCTGGAAGTGATGGAAGGCCACAACGTCACCTTCGAACTGGAGGAGACCGGCGAGCAGGGTGACCAGCGTTACATGCTCCGTTCCTACGTGCCGAATTTCGACGAATTCGGCAACATCATTGGTTTTTTCGTGCTGATCCGGGACATTACGGACCGCCGCAAAACCGCCCTGGCGCTGGAGCAGGCCTACGATAACCTGGAACGCAGAGTGAAGGAGCGTACCGCGGCATTGACCGGGCTGAACAATCAGCTTCGCCAGGAAATCACCGAACGGGCGGCCGTTGAAGCGCGCTTGCGGGATGCCAAGCTTGATGCCGAACGAGCCAATCTGTCCAAAACCAAGTTCCTGGCGGCCGTCAGTCACGATCTTCTGCAGCCGTTGAATGCTGCGAGGCTTTTTACCAGCGCACTGCTCGAGCAGAGTTTTGGTCCAAAGGCCGAAGGACTGGTCCGTTCCGTCAGCACTTCCCTGGACGACGTCGAGAATCTGCTGGGCACACTGGTGGATATCTCGAAACTGGATGCCGGTGTGATCAAGCCGGATGTCACGGCGTTTGACCTCCGGGATCTCCTGAACAACATCGCCCGGGAGTTCCGACAGGTTGCGCTGGCCGAGGGCCTGACCCTCGCGTTCGTCCCGTGCTCTGCAGTGGTAGAGTCGGATTCCCAGTTGCTTGCCCGCATCCTGCGCAACTTCCTGACCAACGCCATCCGCTACACACCGTCCGGGAGGATCCTGTTGGGTTGCCGCCGGCAGGCTGGGCATATCCTCCTGCAGGTCTGGGATACGGGGCCAGGCATCCCGGCGGACAAGCTCTCCGAGATCTTCCAGGAATTCAAACGTATCCATTCGGAGGGATGCCGGATGGACAAGGGGCTGGGCCTTGGTCTGGCCATTGTCGACAAGATATCCGGCATGCTTGGTCACGAGGTGACCGTGTCATCCGAGGAAGGCAAGGGGTCGGTGTTCAGCGTGCGGGTGCCCATGGGCAAACTCCGGCCCAAGGTGGTTCCTGCCGGCGGCTCCAGTACACCGTTGCTGGATGAAGGGTTTGGTGGCGCTCGGGTCTGGGTGATCGATAACGACCGGGCCATTTGTGAGGGTATGAAAACGCTTCTGGAAGGGTGGGGATGTCAGGTGACGGTGGCCGTCTCCCTCGCAGATCTTGAGCGGCAGTTGGACACCGCCGGTCAGCCCGTTGATCTGATCCTGGCGGACTACCACCTGGACAATGACGTCAACGGCGTGGATGTGGTTGCCGAGATAAACCGCAGACGCGCGACAGCGGCGCCTGTGCTGATGATCACGGCCAACTACACCAACGAACTGAAACAGCACATCCGGAAGCTGGGTTACCTTCTGATGAATAAGCCGGTGAAACCCCTCAAGCTGCGGAGTGTGCTCTCCCACCTGGTTCTCAAGCAGCGATCCTGAGATCAGCGCTTGAGGTACTGGCTGAAGTCCACATCGCTGGCGGAGAGAATGGCCTGGACCCGGTTGTGTACCCCGAGCTTCCGAAGAATGGCCGAAACGTGGGCCTTGACGGTGGTTTCGGCAATATTCAGGTTGTAGGCAATCTGCTTGTTGGACTCTCCCTTCGACATCCGTTCAAGCACCAGCAGCTGTCGGCGGGTCAGCGAATTCAGAAGTTCCGGGGAAATCGGATTGTCATCCTGTCGACTGCGTCGGGTGTTGCCTTCCTTTCCGGTCCGGATGATGTCCGACGGCAGGTAGACATTGCCGTTGAGGATCTGCTGGATGGCCTCGGTCATCTGCGCCCTGGGCGACGATTTGGTGATAAAGCCGACTGCTCCGTAGGTGATCGCCTGGAGCACCACCTGTTTGTCTTCCTCCGCGGAGACGATGACCACCGGAATGGTGGGCGCCTCGTTGCGAAGGGTGATCAGGCCGTTGAGACCATGCATGCCGGGCATGTTCAGGTCGAGAAGGATCAGGTCCAGGTCATCGTTGGCGCGGGTAATGTCCAGTGCGCTGTCGAGATCGTCCGTTTCCAGGATTTCACTGCCTTCGAACCCCGATGAAATCACGCTGCTGATCGCCTCACGAAACAGTGGGTGGTCGTCAGCGATCAGGATTTTGTAAGCGGGCTCCATGGATAGTTCAGCCTGTTTATTATCGGTATCGGGAGTGGATCCGGAATCATGATAGCGGTTTTCCGGTGAAAGTGCGGCATCAAGCTCGTTCAGCATGGCGTCCTCCTTTCGCAGGGGCGGTCGGGTCCGACCCGCTGGTTTATTGTTGTCATTGCACCATTACACGCCAGATCCGTCGTCGGTTGAATGCGACCATCGCACCAAAAAACAGGCACCAAAGTACTATTCTGGACGTCCCTCAGGGTTCGTATCGTGGGCTCATGACGACCATGATATGGAACACATTCCTGGCAGTTGTCCGGTTGCCGCTGGCTCTGGCGCTGCTCCTGTTTGCGAACACCAGTCCGGCCCTGGCGAATGATGGGCCGCTACCCGAGCTGTCACTCAGTGTTCTGCAATTCGGTACTGCACACTGGGAACTGGATCAGGTTCAGCATCGCGGGCTGGACACGGCCAATGGCTACCGGTTGGTGGTTCATGCCGTTGCCAACCTGTCAGCATCCCGGCTTGCTGTCGCCAGTGGTTCGGTCGACGGCGCGGTGGCCGACCTGCTCTGGGTTCAACACAGGTACCGGGATGGGCAATCCTACCTCTACGTGCCTTTTTCCTCTCAAATCGGACAGGTGGTGGTGCCGGAGAACTCGGATATCCACGGCGTGGCCGATCTCTCCGGCCGGCGGATCGGCGTGGCCGGCGGTCCGGACAGCAAAGGCTGGGTTTTGCTGAAAGCCGTCGCCGAGCGTCAGGGGGTCAAGCTGGGAGGCCGCGATCAGGTGCAGTACGGTTCACCACCGCTTCTGAATCAGGCACTCAAGCGCGGCCAGGTGGACGCTATTGTGACCTACTGGCATTTTGCCGCCAGGCTGCAGGGCCAGGGTGGTTGGCGCACGGCGTTCAGGATGTCTGACCTGCTCGAAAGCTTCCACCTGGATCCGGACCTGCCGGTACTGGGGTATGTGTTTCCTGAACGCTGGGCCGAAACGCACACGCAGTTGGTGGCGAGCTTTGCCCGTTCCATCCGACAGGCCCGTACCGGACTGGCCGCCAACCCCGACCAGTGGCAACGGCTACACCCCCTGATGCGGGCCTCATCTCCGGCGGTGTTGCAGGCCCTGCACGACGGGTTCCTCGCCGGAACGCCAAGACCGCTGACGGACCGTCGTATCGCCGATTTGCAAACGCTGATCGGGCTCACTGGTGGCGGCATCGGGGAACCGCTACCGGCGCACCTGTTTTTCCGGGATCCACGGGAATGACCGGCCGGGGGTATGCGCCCGTCTGGTGTTACTGGGTGGTGTTACCCGGCTTGGTGGTGCTCTGGTTCCTGGTCGCCATGGCACTGGACAGCAGCCTGTTGCCTACGCCGCTGGCTGTCGGACGGACGCTGTACGCCGAGGCCGCCAATGGCGAGCTCTGGCTGAATCTCGGCGCCACCCTGGCAAGGGTGGCGGTCGCCTTCGTGATTGCCATGGGTCTTGGCGTCACGATCGGGGTTGTCATGGGGCGGTCAGAGACGACCAACGCACTGCTTGATCCCCTGTTGTTACTGATGCTGAACCTGCCGGCGCTGGTGACGATTATCCTGATGTACGTCTGGTTCGGCCTGATTGAATCCGCCGCGGTGCTGGCCGTGGTCATCAACAAGGTTCCCAACGTGGCCGTAACCCTCAGGGAGGGGGCCCGCAGCCTGGATCCCAAGCTGGAAGCGATGGCGACGGCCTACCGGCTCAATCGTTGGCAGCGAACCCGCGAGGTGTGGTTGCCACAGCTGTTCCCGTACCTGATGGCAGCCATGCGAGGGGGCCTGGCGTTGATCTGGAAGATTGTTCTGGTCGTGGAACTTCTGGGGCGGTCGAACGGGGTGGGGTTCAAGCTGAATTTGGCGTTCCAGGTATTCGATGTCGCCACCATCCTGGCCTACAGCCTGGCGTTCGTTGCTGTCGTGCAGGTCATTGAACTGGTTCTCCTGCAACCCCTCGAACGTCGTGCCAGTCGCTGGCGGCGACCGGAGTTGGCTCATGCTTGAGCTGAGAATCAAGGGCCGCGACTTCGAGAGGCCGGTACTGGGAGATATCTTCACGCAGATAAGGCGCGGGGATCGAATCTGTCTTCTCGGCCCTTCCGGCATTGGCAAGACCACGTTGCTGAATGCGATTGCGGGGCTGGATCGTCATACTCCGGCGACCGCGTTCCGCGGACGGGAATCTCTTCGCCTCGGTTACCTGTTCCAGGAGCATCGATTGCTACCCTGGCGGACGCTGGGTCAGAATCTCGCCATTGTCGGAGCAGCGCCCAAAGACATCGACCGATTGCTTGAGAGTGTGAGTCTGACCGGTTACAAGCACCATTTTCCCGATCAGCTGTCGCTGGGCATGGCAAGGCGGGCGGCGCTGGCCCGATGCCTTGCTGTGAAACCGGATCTTCTTCTCCTGGACGAGCCGTTTGCTTCTCTTGATCCGGTACGCGCCGGCGAGCTCCGAACGTTGATTTCCGGGCTGCTGGACGCCCATCCCCACATGGGCATGCTCTGTGTGACCCACGATGCTTCCGATGCGACGGCGTTGGCCAATCGTCTCTGGTACCTTGATGGTCACCCTGCCCACCTGCAATGGGATGCGCCGGTGGCGTCGGATGTGGAGACCATTGTTCAGAGCCTGCGCACCAGTATGCCCTTGCTGTGAGGGCTAGCCGGTACGCGTTCCCGGGATCCGGGTCCGCTGGGGCCGAAACCCGGCGGTAGCCAGCAGGGCCAGTACGACCGTCACGCCCGCCGTAATCCCGAACGCCTGGCCATTCCACTGCAGATACAGGGCAAACCGGATCGCTTCCACGGCATGGGTGAACGGGTTGAACTGGCACACCCAGTAAAGCCAGGGGCTGGCCTCCTGCATTCGCCACAGCGGGTAAAGCGCCGACGACATGAAAAACATCGGGAAAATCACGAAGTTCATGACCCCGGCGAAGTTCTCGAGTTGCTTGATCCAGGTCGCAATCAGCAGGCCCAGGGCTCCCAGCATCAGGCTGGTAAGAACGAGCGCCGGCAGCACCGCTACATAGCCCCAGAGTGGTGGTTCCACATCGACCAGCAACGCCAACAGCAGGAATACATAAACCTGTCCTACCGAGACCACCCCCATTGCCAGTAACTTGGTGACGAGCAGGAATGGGCGGGGCAGCGGGCTCATCAACAGAACCCGCATACTGCCAAGCTCCCGGTCATACACCATCGACAGGGCGCCCTGCATACTGTTGAACAGAATGATCATGCCGCACAGGCCGGGGGCAATGTAGGTCTCATAGGTGATGTAGGTATCGTAGGGGGGAATGATCGAAATCCCCAGTACCGCCCGGAAGCCGGCGGCAAACACCACCAGCCACAGCAGCGGACGCACGAGCGCGCTGGCAAACCGTGTCCTTTGCTGCCAGAAACGCAGCCACTCGCGGGTCTGTATGCCGAGAAAGCAATGCCAGTATTGAGACAGCTTCATATTATCCGGCTCCGGTCAGGACATGGAATGTTTCCGACAGGTCCCGTGAACCCGTCTCCTCACAGATGGCCTGCCCGGTGCCATTCGCAAGAAGCTGGCCCTGGTGCAGGATCAGTACCTGATCGTCGCGGCGGACTTCCTCAATCAGGTGGGTCGCCCAGAGCACGGTAAGACTCTCTTCCCGACACAGCGCCCGTACGTGCTCGTTCAGGGCTTTCCGGCTAGCGACGTCCAGGCCAACCGTGGCCTCATCAAGGAGCAGTAACGAAGGGTGGTGTAGCAGGGCCCGGGCAATTTCCACCCGCCGTCGGTGTCCACCGTTGAGCAGTCGGACCGGCTCGTTCGCCCGCTCCAGCAGGCCGAATCGCTCCAGTTCCCGGTCGCCACGTGTCCGTGCCTCCTTTCTCGAAAGGCCGTGCAGTGCGGCGTGGTACAGGAGGTTCTGTCGAACGGTCAGGTCGAGATCCAGGGCATTTTGCTGGAACACGACTCCGATACGGCGCATGGCTCGCGCCGGGAACCGTGCCATGGACTCGCCTTCGAACAGCAACTCCCCGCGCTGAATGGCCAGAAGCCGGGTCAACAGCCCGAACAGCGTCGACTTGCCGGCACCATTGGGGCCGAGCAGGGCGTGGAATCGACCAGGCTTCAGGGAGAAATTCAGATCCTTGAGAACCGGTGTTGTCCCGTAGTCAAAGCTGAGGTGCCGGACGTCGATGCTCATGATGCCGGGTCGACGACCACACCCCAGGGATAGCGGCCGACCTTGATCGATTTGATGACTTTAAGGCGATCCACGTCGATCACCGACACATCGCCCGATACGCCGTTTGTGGTGTACAGGTATTTCTCGTCTTTGCCCAGGTCCAGTTGCCAGACCCGACTGCCCACCAACAGATAATCCAGCACTTCGTAGGTTTTTGCGTCCACCACCGCCACGTGGTTGGATGGGCCGAGGGCAATGAAAGCGTAGCGACCGTCGGAGGTCAGTTCGATGCCAACGGGCTGTACCCGGTCCGGATTGACGCCGGGTACATCGAACGTGAGTTCCCGGATCTGTTCGAGGTTCTCCACGTCAATCACATGAACCGTGCCTCCCACCTCTGTGGATGCCCAGGCAATCTTGCTGTCCCGACTGAACTCCACATGCCGGGGGCGCTGGCCGACGACAATATTCTTTTTGATTGTGAAGGTGTCCGTATCGATCCAGTGCAACATACTGCTGGTTTCCGAGGTATTGACCGCCCATTTACCGTCCGGGCTGACGGCCATACCCTCGGGTTCCAGTCCGACGTCGATCTGTGACAGCACCTGCTTGGTTTTCACATCCACGACGGTGACGATGGCGTCGTTTTCGTTGGAGATATAGAGGTGACGGTCGTCCGGCGCCAGCGCGAACTGTTCCGGATCTTCTCCGGAGGGCAGGGTGTCCACGATTTTTCGCGTGGCCAGGTCCATTACCTGGACGGTGTCGTCGTCACTGGCACAGATGAACAGCCGGGTTCCGTCATGGGATAGCAGGATGCCTCGTGGCCGGGCACCGACCGGAATGGTATCCACCACGGACATGGCATCGGTGTCGATCACAGAGATGGTGTTGTCTTTCTCGTTGGAGACATAAGCCAGGCTGGCGGTCGCCGGCAGGGACAGGCTTATCAGGGAGAACAATGCCGCGGGTTTTATCAGGTGTTTCATCGTCTGTTCCTTATTGCTTGGCCTGCAGAGGGCTCATCCATTGATTCGGCATTCGCTTTCCGGCCTGTCGAATCCGAGCGTGTCCATCCGGCTTCTGGGGTGCAGGAATCCTTCGAATGGCGCCCGGTCCACCAGGCCTCGGGGATGAACCAGCGGAATAGGCTGGCGGAGTTGTCCGTTCCAGGCGCGGAAGGTCAGTTTGCGGCCCTTGAATCCGGCCAGCTGGAACTGGTCGCTGAACAGGAAGGGTCGCAGGGTTTTCACCTCGGCGGAGCCGGTTTCGGTTACAGCCGTTCCGATGGCCCGGATCGCGGCCCAGGCGGCGTAGTCTTCACTGTTCATGTTGCGTTGGGCGAGTTCCCGGAACCGGTTCTGTAGCTGGGTGGCGCCCCAGCTTTCCACAACCCGATGCCAGGCTACGGGTGTCATGCCCTGAGTACCCACAACCGGGCGCGGCAGCCAGGTATGGAATGGCACGTACTCCCCGAAGTCACCGCGTACGTCGGCAACGACCACGACATCGTAGTCATCCGCCTGAGTGAACAGCGGTAATTCCCGGGAGGCGCTCCGGCGGAGATCCGCATCAAACGTCCAGGGTTTGTCTTCCACGATGTCCAGACCGAAGCGCCTGGCAGATCGACGAAATGCCGTGGCCCATTCCTTGTCTTCCGCCGTCGGGCCGGAGATCAGGAACACCTCATTCCACCGTCGTTGATTCAGCCATTGTCCCAGGGCGTCGGTGAGCATCGCGTAGCTGGGAATGGTGTGCAGTAACGAGGGGACGCAATCCCGTTGCCGGAGGCCATCTTCTCGCGCGCCGGCATTGAACATCAGGACATCCGGGCCGGCACGCTTTGAAAGGGCCATGAGGGTTTCTGCCGGCACTCGAAATACAAACAGATGCACGCCATCGGCAATCATTCGGTCGAACGACGCCAGGACGCCTTCCTCTGAGTCGGCCACCGAGGTAGCCATCCGGTAATTCTGGTCCAGAAACCGGCCCGTCGTGTTGTTGTCGGCGGTCGCCAGCTCTGCCCCCCTCAGACCGGAATCCGCAGGCTTCGGAATGACGTTGGACAGCACCGGGCCCTGGTCTGGCACCCACTGTATGTAGCCCATCGGGACGACCAGGGGCTCGGCATGCAGAGCCGTACTGGCCACAACCAGGGCTCCGAAGAACAGCTTGCGAATAAGGCGGTGGCCGGGCATGAAACAGACTCCCGTTTTTTGTTGTATCGCTACATCCGAGGATAGAGAGACCGTGCAGCGTCGGGAATATTCACAAAGTAGGAAAGGGGCACTACTTAAGAACGAGTTTTGAGCCTGACTACCGGCTACTTACTACCAAGGAACTAGGGCAAAAACCCCAAAGTGGCATTCGGAAGCGTGTGGCTCCTCCCTAGACTGGTTGTCAGCAAGTTGGCAAACACAATTCCAATCGCCAACGCACGGGGAAACAACAAGAGGTAGCAATCATGGCAACTCGCACATCAATGAAGGCGGTCCTGGCCTTCACTCTGGCTGGTGTCGCCAGCTTCGCAATCGCCCACGGCAACGTCACCCCTCAGCCAGTCGACACAGGTGATCTTCCAAAGCTGGGTGACGAAGTGCGGACCGAAAACCCTTTCCGGGAAGGCAACGAATTCGGCAAATACAACGCCGAGGCGGTTGAGATTGGCGAAAGCGCCTATGCCGGAAATTGCGCCGGATGTCACGGCATCCGGGCCATGTCAGGCGGATTGACCCCCGATCTTCGGGAGTTGACCCAGTGGGACGACGAATACTTCATTCATCGGGTACGCAACGGTACCGATCGCGGCATGCCGTCCTGGAAGAAGACTTTGGACCAGAACGCCATGTGGGCTATCCGGACTTATGTCGAGTCACTGCCCAAGCCTGAATGATGGTACCGAAGACGTTGTTTTTCGGGTGAAGAACGCCGGGCCGACCTGATGTCGGCCCTTTGTCGTTGGAGGGAGCGGACATGAATACCAGGTTTCTTATTGGCGGCCTGCTGGCCCTTGGTCTTGTCCTGTGCAGTGCTGGTGTTTCCGCCGGCGAGGTTCGGGACGGCGACGATCTCCTGAACCGGCCTACCGACCGGACCTACGACCGGATCATCGAGTCCGGCTATCTGAAAGTGGGCGTTTACAAGGACTTTCCGCCGTATTCCTTTGAGCAGGACGGTGAGCCCCGGGGTATTGATGTTGAGCTGGGAAAACGCATCGCCCGGGAGCTGGGGGTGGACTTTCGGGTGCACTGGATCGTGCCGGATGAGGCGCTCAGTGACGATCTTCGGAACAACGTCTGGAAGGGGCATTACCTGGACAAGCAGAGGCTGGCCGACGTGATGATGCGGGTTCCCTACGACAAGGCCTACGCCTACAAGCAGGACTCCACCGGTGAATACGTCAACGAACAGGTTCATATGTTCGGGCCGTACCAGCGGGAAACCTGGCAGATTGCCTACGATCCCTCACAACTGGACAGCGTGCAGACTGTGGCCGTATTCCAGTATCACCCGATTGGCGTCGAGATCGATACCCTGCCGGATTTCTACCTCACATCCGGACTTCGAGGTCGAATGCGTGATCAGGTCCGGCATTATCGGGATGTGGAGGAAGCCTTCAAAGCCATGCGCGAGGGCGACGTCAGCGCGGTGATGGCGATGCGTTCCGAGATCGACTTTGAGCTTGGCCGGCCGGAAAACAGGGCCTTTCGGCTGGCAGAGACCGGCTTTCCCGGCATTGGAAAGCAGTTCTGGGATGTTGGTATGGCGGTCAGGAACAATCATCGCCAGCTTGGCTATGCCCTTGAGGGCATTGTCGACAAGCTGGTGAAGAGCGGTGACATGGATCGGCTCTTCGCCGGCCTTGGTCTTCGTTACGGTGTACCCGATTACTATCGGGAGTTCCTCAAGCCCGAAGCCCTGGCCCGGGCGTCGGGCTCCGACTGATCCGGAAACCTGCCCCGGGAGGCCCGCCTGCAACGGCGGGCCTTTTTGGTTTGGGAGCGGGGTCGTACTACCAAGTGATGAGAAAACCTGTTCGGCGGATTAATTGTTGCACCTTGCCCGAACGCGAAGAATCAACTCAGAGGCGGGAAACGTTCCCGGTTCGCCTAGAAACTGAAAACAAGAGAATGGGAGAGCGCAACCATGAGATCGAACAAGTTCGGGATTCGCATTGCGGCCAGTGCACTGGCCCTGGCGGTATCCTACGGCGCCCAGGCGGCGGTTACCGATCAGGACATCATGAACGACGAGAACACCCCGGGTGACGTGGTTACCTATGGCATGGGGCTCAAGGGACAGAGATACAGTGGCCTGGAAAAGCTCAACACGGACAACGTGAAGTACCTTCAGCCGGTGTGGGCATTTTCATTCGGCAACGAAAAGATGCGCGGACAGGAAGCCCAGCCCATGGTCAAGGACGGCGTGATGTACGTGTCGGCCTCATACTCGCGGGTCTATGCCATCGATATCAAGACCGGCGAGGAGATCTGGCAGTATGACGCCCGCCTTCCGGACGGCATCATGCCCTGTTGCGACGTGGTCAACCGGGGCGTTGCACTGTACGACGATAAGGTGATTTTCGGCACCCTGGACGCCAAGCTGGTCGCCCTGAACAAGGACACCGGCAAGCCGATGTGGATCAAGAAGGTCGCCGACTACCAGGCCGGTTACGCCATCACTGCGGCGCCCATGATCGTCAAGGGCAAGGTGATTACCGGTGTTTCCGGTGGTGAGTTCGGTATTGTGGGCAAGGTGATTGCCTATGACGCCAACACCGGTGAGAAGGTGTGGATGCGCCCGACGGTGGAAGGCCACATGGGCTACGTCTACAAGGATGGCAAGGCCATCGAGAATGGCATTTCCGGCGGCAAGGCCGGTAAGACCTGGCCGGGTGATATGTGGAAAAACGGCGGCGCCGCGACCTGGCTGGGTGGCACCTACGATGCCGACACCGATTCCATTTTCTTCGGTACCGGTAACCCGGCACCGTGGAACTCTCACCTGCGTCCGGGCGACAACCTGTTTTCATCTTCCCGACTGGCGATCGATCCGGACGACGGCAGCATCAAGTGGCATTTCCAGACGACTCCGCACGATGGCTGGGATTACGACGGGGTGAACGAGCTGGTGTCGTTTGACTACAAGGAGAACGGCAAAACCATCAAGGCCGCTGCCACCGCGGACCGAAACGGATTCATGTACGTCCTGAACCGTGAGAACGGTGACTTCATCCGCGGTTTCCCGTTCGTCGACAAGATCACCTGGGCCACGGGCCTGGATCCGAAGACCGGCCGTCCCATTTACAGTGATGCGCACCGTCCCGGAGACCCTGCCAACTCTGAGGGGAACAAGGGTAAGAAAGTCATGGCGCAGCCGGCGTTCCTGGGCGGCAAGAACTGGATGCCCGTGTCCTACAGCAAAAAGACCGGTCTGTTTTACGTGCCCTCGAACGAGTGGGCCATGGAAATCTGGAATGAGCCCGTCTCCTATAAGAAAGGCGCGGCGTTCCTCGGGGCTGGATTCACCATCAAGCCAGCCCATGACGATTTCATCGGTGTGCTGCGTGCGATGGACCCCAAGACCGGGAAGGAAGTCTGGCGTTATGAAAACACCGCGCCGCTGTGGGGTGGTGTCATGACCACCGCCGGCAACCTGGTGTTTACCGGTACTCCGGAGGGCTACCTCAAGGCTTTCGACGCCCAGACCGGGAAAGAGCTTTACCGCTTCAACACCGGTTCCGGGGTTGTCGGTACGCCGATTACCTGGGAGATGGATGGCGAGCAGTACGTATCGGTTCTGTCCGGATGGGGTGGTGCCGTACCACTCTGGGGCGGCGAAGTGGCCAAAGTCGTCAAAGACTTCAACCAGGGCGGTATGGTCTGGACGTTCAAACTGCCGGGCGATCGTGTTGCCGCAAACTGATCCGAATTCTCGGGTCCTTTCAGGGCTGCCTTCGGGCAGCCCTTTTTTGTGGGTCGGGGAGCATGGCGCGATGTTTCTACTACCAAGGGATGAGTTTTTCAGCCCCATCGAATCATTCACGAATTCCTGAGGGCCGACTACATTGAATGAGTAAACGCGAAAGGCCGCGTTGCCCTGCGATAAACACAACAAGAGGTCGACACCATGATCTACGCACAACCCGGAAAAGACGGCTCCGTCGTTTCGTTCAAATCCCGCTACCAGAACTATATTGGCGGCGAGTGGGTGGAACCTGTAAAGGGCCAGTACTTCGAGAACATCACCCCGGTGACCGGCGAAGTGATCTGCGAAATTCCACGCTCTTCCGCCGAAGACATCGATCTGGCCCTGGATGCAGCCCACAAAGCCGCACCTGCCTGGGGCAAGACGTCGCCAACGGAGCGTTCGAACATCCTGCTCAAGATCGCAGACCGCATCGAGGCCAACCTGGAAAAGCTGGCGGTCGCCGAAACCTGGGACAACGGTAAGGCGGTTCGTGAAACCCTGAATGCGGATATTCCGCTGGCAGCGGATCACTTCCGCTATTTCGCGGGCTGTATCCGCGCCCAGGAAGGCCACATGGGCGAGATTGACCACAACACCGTGGCGTATCATTTCCACGAGCCGCTGGGCGTTGTCGGCCAGATCATTCCCTGGAACTTCCCGATACTGATGGCGGCCTGGAAACTGGGCCCCTGTCTGGCTGCCGGCAACTGTACCGTGCTCAAGCCGGCCGAGCAGACGCCGGCCAGTATCCTGGTGCTGATGGAAATCATTGGTGACCTGCTGCCGCCGGGCGTCCTTAACATCGTGAATGGTTACGGCATTGAGGCCGGCCAGGCTCTGGCCACCAGCAAGCGCATTGCAAAGATCGCGTTCACCGGTTCCACCCCTGTAGGTTCCCATATCCTCAAGTGCGCGGCAGAGAACATCATTCCCTCCACCGTGGAACTCGGCGGCAAGTCGCCGAACATCTACTTCTCCGACGTCATGAAGGCCGAGCCGGAATTCATCGACAAGTGCGTGGAAGGCCTGGTGCTGGCGTTCTTCAACCAGGGCGAGGTCTGTACCTGTCCGTCACGGGCTCTGGTGCAGGAAGACATGTTCGAGGAGTTCATGCAGAAGGTCATTCAGCGCACCAAGGCCATCAAGCGTGGCAACCCGCTGGATACCGACGTGCAGGTCGGTGCGCAGGCGTCCAAAGAGCAGTTCGACAAGATCATGTCCTATCTGGAAATCGGCAAGCAGGAAGGCGCTGTGGTGCTGACCGGTGGTGACCGGGAAGACCTGGGCGTGGAATTCAACGACGGCTTCTACATCCAGCCGACCCTGTTCAAGGGCGACAACAAGATGCGGGTATTCCAGGAGGAAATCTTCGGTCCGGTCGTAGGGGTAACTACCTTCAAGACCGAAGAGGAAGCCCTGGCGATTGCCAACGACACCGAGTTCGGCCTGGGTGCCGGCGTCTGGACCCGTGATACCAACCTGGCTTACCGGATGGGTCGGAACATTCAGGCCGGCCGGGTCTGGATGAACTGCTACCACGCGTATCCGGCGCACGCGGCCTTTGGGGGTTACAAGAAGTCTGGCGTTGGCCGCGAGACCCACAAAATGGCCCTTGAGCACTATCAGCAGACCAAGAATATGCTGGTCAGCTACGACACCAATCCACTCGGATTCTTCTGATCTGCAAGAAGCGGTAAGGGCCCCGCGGGGCCCTTTTTTTCGTGTCCCCACATGGACGTGTTTTATGTCTCTTTGGCCCCTCCCCGGGGCC
>NZ_APAT01000016.1 GCF_000347775.1 Marinobacter santoriniensis NKSG1 | reverse complement strand
GGCTCCGGTTATGCCCCGGCCGCGTCCGTTGCAAGAATTCTTGCCTGCTGCTTTCTCTGTTGCTTGTTGCGGATGATGCTGTCGACGCACTGGGTGTCGTCCCTGAGGATCACCACGCACTCCAGGCACTGGATGCACTCGTCGTAGTCGATGCGCCCGTCCTTGCGAATGGCATTGATCCCGCACTCATTCTTGCAGTGCTGGCAGGGAGACCCACAGCGTTCGATGCGTTCCAGCCAGCTGAACAGACGGAACCGCCCCAGTACGGCCAGGCCCGCGCCCAGCGGACACAGGTACCGGCAGTAGAATTTGTGAATGAACATGCCGATGACCAGGAGCCCAACCGCGTACGCCACGAACGGCCAATAGCGCCAGAAGAACAGGGTGATGCTGGTTTTGAAGGGCTCCACCTCCGCCAGTTGTTCCGCCAGCGTCAGGGAATAAAAGGCGGTGCCGACCAGCCCGAGCAGAATGGGATATTTCAGCAGGATCAGGCGACGATGCCAGGGTTCGGGCACGCGGATCTGACGAAACCGAAGTTTCTCACCCAGCCAGGCCGACATTTCCTGAAGTGCACCGAACGGGCACAGCCAGCCACAGAATAGCCCGCGGCCCCAGATGAACAGGGTGATAAAGGTGTAGGTCCACAGGATGAACAGGACCGGATCAAGCAGGAAAACATTCAGACTGAATCCATCCCGTATCGCGAGCAACAGGGTGTAAATGTTGACCACGGACAACTGCCCCTGGGCGTAGAATCCGATGAAAAACAGGGTGAAGGCGAGAAATCCCCAGCGGAAACGGCGAACCAGCACCGGGTGGCGGGACAGGCTTTTCTGACGGGCGAAGAAGACGGTCAGCACAGTCAGTCCGGTGACCAGTAACGCAATCTGCCACCATCGCTCTTTCCAGAGACCCACCCATACCGGATCTCGCGTCTCGGCCGGGGACGCTTCTGGTGCAACGGTCTCGAAGAGATCGTCGCTGAACGCCACAGGCAGGTCAAAGCGGGTTTCGTCGGTGATCAGGTGGTTGCGCGGTAACTTGATATTGAGGCTGAGCATGGCCTCGGAGCCGGGATTGAATCCGGCATTTCCACCCACCTGAAACAGGTTGATCGCCGCAAAGTCCGGCAGATCCTTTGCGGTCAGGGGCTGGTTCTGGTCGAGCCAGTTCAGATCCCGCATTTCCATGGCCAGTCCGTTCTGGGACAAGCCGATGCGATCGGGAAAACTCCCCGGGGTGAAATCCTGGCCGACATGGGGAAACACGCCGCGTGACGCCACGAGTAATACCTTGTCGTGTGGGCCGAGACGGTCCATGAATCGCTCGTATCCGGCATCACCGAGCAGGTTGCGACCGACCATCGGTGAGTTCATATAGGCGAAGAACAGCTCCGAGAAAGGCTGGTCCGGATCCGGCTGCAGTGAGCCGGGGTAATCGGACAGTGGGCGGCCGAGCTTCTGTTCAACCTCCGCCGCAGACACGGTGGCATGACCGACGTAGCCCCGGTCAAGCAGTTGTTGCCAGTTCAGTGGCTGGTAAAAATCCGTTCTTGCACGGGTTGGTGTCGCCTGGGCGAACGCTTCCAGTTCCCGGCGGGCTACCTTCAGGGCCGTGGAGAGAATCGTATCGTTAATGATCAGTACTGACACGGTGGCCTTGCTGACACCGTCGAAATAGACCACGTTGCCGTCCTGGCTGCGCCCGGATTTTCTGGAGTTTGAGGACTGTACGATGATCTGCTCGCGCAGCGAGTGGTTTTCGTACTGGTCGACAAACTCGAACAGCGGCGCTTCCCCAAGGCCGTGCAGGAAAACAGGCTCATGATGGTCCATCACCCGGACGCCGGTAAACCGTCCACGGGTATCCAGGCCGATCATCATTTTGATCGGTTGTCCCGAAAAACCCTGAAGATCACTCAGGTCGGTGCTTTCAAACGCGTACCCCAGCAATTCCTGTAACTGGTAGACCGGATACACCGGAAAATCGGGCAGTTTGTCCTTGATGACCGTCGCAGAGGGGAACAGGGCCTGGATCAGTGCCTGTTTATCGGGTGGCAATTCGGCGCGGCTCGCGGGGAGAAAGAACAGACAAAGCAGCAAGAGCAGAATTCGGCTGCGCATAGGGGGACTCCTTGAAGTTATTATTGTCCGTCTTCCATGCTACGGCGTGGTCATGGCCAGACAATTCAACCTCGGAGCCAGACTGCTGCTACTTTGTGGTGGTCAAAAACAGTGCGAAAGTACCATATTGGCCGCTTGTCTCTGTCGCTAGGATGAAACTGAGTCGTCGGCATTGCCGGGACCAACACCCAATGCGCTAACAATCATGACAAGAGGTGAGCATTATGTGGACCAAACCAGCCTACGAGGATCTGCGAATCGGCTTTGAAGTCACCATGTACTTCGCCAATCGCTGAGCGTGAGCCGGCCGGCGATCAGTCGCTGGCCGTTTCTCCGCAGGATCTTCTCCATGCAGATTCACGTCCTTGGCTCCGCCGCTGGCGGTGGGTTCCCGCAGTGGAACTGTAACTGTCGGAATTGCGCCGGTTTCCGCAAGGGAACCCTGAAAGCGCAGGCCCGCACCCAATCTTCGATCGCCGTCAGCGAGGACGGAGATCACTGGATTCTTTTCAACGCCTCGCCGGACATCCGTGCGCAGTTGGCCGCGTTCCCTGCGATGCAGCCGGCAAGGGCCCTGCGCGATACCGGGATCAGTGCCATCGTGCTGATGGATAGCCAGGTGGATCACACCACGGGCCTGCTGTCCTTGCGCGAAGGCTTGCCCATGGACGTCTGGTGCACCCGGCAGGTACACGATGATCTCAGCTCGGGTTTTCCGTTGTTCAACATGCTGGAGCACTGGAATGGCGGCCTGAACTGGTGCGAGATCGAGGCCTCGGAGCAGGTGGAGTTCAGCATCCCCTGTGCGCCTTCCCTCCGACTGACCGCCATTCCCTTGCTGAGCAATGCGCCTCCGTATTCGCCGCGCCGGGACAATCCGCATCCGGGCGACAACATCGGCCTGTTTCTTCGGGATACCCGAACCGGCACCACAGTGTTCTATGCGCCGGGGCTGGGACAGCCGGACGAGCGCATCCTGAACTGGATGCGAAAGGCCGATATCCTGCTGGTGGACGGCACCGTCTGGCGGGACGACGAAATGATTCGCCAGGAAGTGGGCACCAGGACGGGGCAGGCGATGGGGCACCTGGCCCAGAGCGGGCCCGGCGGCATGATCGAGGTGCTCGATACGATGCCAGCCAGCCGCAAAATCCTCATTCACATCAACAATACCAACCCGATCCTGGACGAGGACTCCCCCGAGCACGCCGAACTGGGCGAGCACGGCATCGAGGTGTCCCGGGATGGCATGCACATTGATCTGTCGGGGCAGCCATGAACGCCAAAGCCAACACCGCAATGAACCGCGAGGCCTTCGAGCAGGCCCTGCGCAGCAAGGGACAGTACTACCATATCCACCATCCCTACCATAAGGCCATGTATGGCGGGCAGTGCACTCCGGAACAGATCCGTGGCTGGGTGGCAAACCGGTATTACTACCAGATCAAGATTCCCCAGAAAGACGCCGCCATTATGGCCAACTGCCCGGATGCCGGGGTGCGCCGGCTTTGGCTGCAGCGGATTCTGGACCACGACGGCCATGATGACGATGTCGGGGGCATCGAGGCCTGGTTGTCACTGGCCGAGGCCGTGGGCCTGACCCGGGAAGAGGTCATCGACCAGCGCCACGTTCTGCCGGGCGTCCGATTTGCGGTGGATGCCTACCTTAATTTTGCCCGCCGGGCGACCTGGCAGGAGGCGGCCTGCTCGTCCCTGACGGAGCTGTTCGCACCGGAGATCCACCAGTCCCGTCTGGACAGCTGGCCCCAGCACTATCCCTGGATCGAGGAGGGCGGTTACCGCTATTTCCGTAAGCGTTTGTCCGAGGCCCGACGGGATGTGGAGCATGGGCTCAGCATCACCCTGGATCATTTCGTCACCGAGGCCCAGCAGGCCCGCGCCCTGGACATCCTCCAGTTCAAGCTGGACATCCTGTGGTCTCTGCTGGATGCATTGACAATGGCCTACCTGCATCAAACGCCCCCATACCACACGGTGACCGATCAGCAAGTGTGGCACCGGGGCCTGTGAGGGAGCATTGTATGAGCCAGATTCCCCGTTTTCGCCGTGGCTTCCGGTTCCAGTGGGAACCCGCCCAGGATTGTTACGTACTGCTGTACCCGGAGGGGATGGTCAAACTCAACGGCAGTGCCGGGGCGATACTCAACGAGGTGGATGGCCGGCAGGATGTGGACGCCATCGTCGCGTCCCTGCAACAGCAATTCCCGGAGGCGGGCGATCTTGGCCCGGATGTCCGTGCCTTCCTGGAAGATGCCGAGCAGCAACACTGGATTGACCTGTCATGACGCGCGCTGATGCACTCCCGACCAGTCTTAATCCCAACAATGCGGGGCCGCCCCTGTGGCTGCTTGCGGAGCTGACCTATCGCTGCCCGCTGCAGTGCCCCTACTGCTCCAACCCATTGGACTTCGCCCAGACCGAGCAGGAGCTGACTACCGAACAGTGGATCAGTGTGTTGCGGCAGGGACGGGAAATGGGCGCGGCCCAACTGGGATTTTCGGGCGGCGAGCCGCTGGTGCGCCAGGACTTGCCGGAGCTGATTGCCGAAGCCCGGAAACTGGGCTACTACACCAACCTGATCACGTCCGGCCTGGGGCTCACCGAAGCCAGGGTGGTCGCCTTCGCCGAGGCCGGCCTGGACCATATTCAGGTCAGCTTCCAGGCCTCGGATCCGGAGTTGAACAACGCGGTGGCGGGTTCACGGAAGGCATTCGAACAGAAGTTGGCCATGGCAAAAGCAGTGAAGGCGGCGGGGTACCCGATGGTGCTCAACTTTGTCATCCACCGTCATAACATCCACCAGATGCCGGACATCATCGATCTGTGCGAGCGACTGGGGGCAGACTACGTAGAGCTGGCCACCTGTCAGTACTACGGCTGGGCGTTTGAAAACCGGGAAGCTCTGATGCCGTCCAAGGCGCAGTTGGATCAGGCCGAGGCAGAGGTGAATGCCAGCCGGGCAGGACTGCAGGCACGGGGATCCGCCATGAAGCTCATCTTCGTAACACCGGATTACTACGAGGAGCGGCCCAAGGCCTGCATGAATGGTTGGGGCAACCTGTTCCTGACGGTCGCACCGGATGGCACCGCCCTGCCGTGCCACAGCGCAAGGTTGCTTCCGATCGACTTCCCGAACGTGAAGGATCTCGACTTGCGGGAGATCTGGTACGACAGTCCGGGGTTCAACCATTACCGGGGCAATGAGTGGATGCCTGAGCCCTGTCGCTCCTGTGATGAGAAAGACAAGGACTTTGGCGGATGCCGCTGCCAGGCCTACCTGCTGACCGGAAACGCCGACAATGCCGATCCGGTATGCAGCAAGTCACCCCATCACGAGCGTATCCTGGCGGCGCGACGGGCGGCGGACCATGCCACGGCTGGGCTGCAGGATCTGGTGTACCGAAATGTCCGGAATTCACGACTGTTTTTCCGGGGCTGAGCCGCCACGGATCATCGGGTCCGAACGGCCCACGCCGGTCCAGCGAATGACCGCCCGCCAGGCTGTCGATGGGCATGTCCAGCGTGGGGAGTTGACGGCCTCTGAGGCGGGCCTGTTCTGGCTGGAATCGGATTCGTCGCTGGGCAAGACAATCCTGAAATGGCACGACGGTGAGCGTCTTTTGACGCTGGCCACGCCGGGCCTGGGCAGCCGCGTCAACGGTTATGGCGGTGGTACCCTGGCGGCCTTTCCGGATCGGGTTGTGGCAGTGACCGAGCGGCAACACCTGATTTCTGTCTCGATTGGAGCCGGTCACTGGACCACGCTGGTCGACGACCCGGACACAGCCTGGGGCGGCCTCGTTGCGGATCGCCGACGTGAGTGGGTACTGGCCGTGCGCGAATCCGAGGGACGGCAGGCACTTGTGGCGATCTCGCCCGACGGGCAATGCCGGTGCCTGCATGAGGGCGCGGATTTTTACGGCGCTCCGGTGCTTTCCCCGGATGGCCGCCGGATTGCCTGGATAACCTGGCAGTTACCGGACATGCCCTGGCTGAGAACAAGACTCTGGTTGGCCGAGCTGGATGCAGAGGGCCATCTGCAACGTGTGCAGTCCTGTGTACCTCCGGTGGAAGGTTCGATCCAGCAGCCCGTTTTCGCGGGGCAGGTGCTCTGGGTCTTGTCGGATCATCAGGGGTGGTGGCAGCCGTGGGAACTCAAGTGGAAGGGGAACGACGCGGTCTGGACCGCTGCACCGGCCCCGGCTCAGGATCACGCGAACGCGCCGTGGCAGCTTGGCGAACGACATCACTGTCCTTTACCCGGCGGCCAATGGGCCCGGGTTCGCTATAACCAGGGCACCGGCGAGCTATGGGTGGGAGCTGAAGCTGCACTGACACGGGTGGCCACCGGTTTCACGGATTTCCGCTGCCTGTCGGTGCGCGATGGAACCCTTTACTGCGTGGCAAGATCCCCCGACCGTCTTGATGTCGTGCTGGCGATTGATCCGGATACACTCGGTGAGCAGGTCCTTGCCGGTGGCGAGGATCCGTTGCCTGGTGTGCACTGCCAGACGCCCGAGACGTTTATCGTGCCCCAGACCTCCAGAGATCCGGCGGTTCAGGGGTTTTTCTATGGGCCCACGATACCAGTGGCTGACCGTCCGCCTGTGATTCTCGTGGCCCATGGCGGTCCCACCTCCGCTGTTTATCCGGTCTACAATCCGCAAATCCAGTTCTGGTGTCAGCGTGGTTTCGCCGTGGCCGAGGTCAACTACCGTGGCAGTAGCGGTTTCGGGCGACGGTTCCGGCTGTCCCTGGCGAATCACTGGGGCGAGTTCGACGTTCAGGATATGGCGCGGGCCGCCGGTTATTTGTCGAAAGAAGGTCGCGTTGATGGTGATCGCGTGTTTGTCCAGGGTCGCAGCGCGGGTGGTTACACGGTTCTGATGGCCGTAATCGAAACGGATTGTTTTGTGGCAGGTGCGAGCCTGTTCGGAGTGACGGATCCGCGGAGGCTTCGAACCATGACGCATCGGTTCGAGTCCGGTTATCTCGACTGGCTGCTGGGAGCGCCGGAGGATCAGCCGGAGCGTTGGCATGCCAGAACACCACGGCACCACGCGGACCGGATTCGAACGCCAGTGATTTTTTTCCAGGGCGGCCAGGATCGGGTGGTGGTGCCGGAGCAGACGCGCACCATGGTGGAATCCATGAAAGCGGCCGGGCATTCACCGGAATTGCACTGGTTCGAGGACGAAGGGCACGGCTTCCGGAAGCCGGAGAACCTGGCAGCGATGCTCGAGTGGTTGAACAGTTTCTACCGGGGGCATAGCCGAAAGGCCAATGATTGCCTCTAAAACTTGAGTTAGACTGTCGGCTATTCCTATAACAACAAGCCGTCGAGAACCTCTCCATGAGTCACGACATCTCTGCACTCCGTAAGTTCGTTTCACCGGAAATTGTGTTCGGTGCAGGATCGCGCCGCTCTGTTGCCAACTTTGCTCATAATTTTGGTGCCCGCCATGTGCTTCTGGTTTCCGACCCCGGTGTCGCGGATGCCGGATGGGTCGGGGAGATTGAATCCCTGCTGACCGAGGCCGGGATCCAGTCGACGGTGTTCACCGGTGTGTCGGCAAATCCCAAGGTGGAAGAAGTCATGACCGGAGCGGAACTCTACCGGTCGAGCGAATGCGACGTCATCGTGGCAATCGGGGGAGGCAGTCCCATGGACTGCGCCAAAGGTATCGGCATTGTGGCCACGCATGGGCGTAGCATACTGGAGTTCGAGGGCGTCGATACCATCACCAACCCGCCGCCACCGCTCATTCTGATTCCGACGACGGCAGGGACCTCTGCAGACGTCTCCCAGTTCGCGATCATCAGTGACCCGAATCGACGCTTCAAGTTTTCAATCATCAGTAAGGCGGTGGTTCCGGATGTGTCGCTCATTGATCCGGAAGTGACAGAAACCATGGATGCCTACCTGACGGCCTGCACCGGCGTGGATGCCCTGGTGCATGCGATCGAGGCGTTCGTCTCCACAGGCAGTGGGCCGCTGACCGATACCCATGCCCTTGAGGCCATCCGGCTGATCAACCGCAACCTTGAACCATTGGTCAGTAATACCGCCGACCCTTACCTCCGTGAGCAAATCATGCTGGCCTCGATGCAGGCAGGCCTGGCGTTTTCCAACGCCATCCTCGGCGCCGTTCACGCCATGTCGCACAGCCTCGGCGGTTTTCTCGACCTCCCCCACGGACTGTGCAACGCTCTTTTGCTGGAGCACGTCGTGGCCTACAACTTCCCGTCCGCCGAGGATCGGTTCCGGCGGGTGGCAGAGGCCATGGACATTGATACCCGCGGTATGAACACTCGGGAAATCAAGAAACGGTTGATGAACCGGATCATCGAGCTGAAACGCCACGTAGGGCTCGAGGCCAGACTGGCCCAACTGGGCGTGACGACCTCCGATATTCCCTATCTGTCGGGTTATGCGTTGCAGGACCCCTGTATTCTGACCAATCCGAGAAAGTCTTCGCTGAAAGACGTTCAGGTTGTCTATGAAGAAGCCCTCTGATTCACCGGAAAGTGGCTATGGGATTGGCGATCTGCTCGGACTGGGCAGCCAGTCAGCCCGCAAGAGCTACTATCCCGCTCTGCTGGACCGGCTGGAGGAGCTTGAGCGGGAGCGCAACCGCTACAAATGGCTTTTTGAAAATGCGCTGCATGGCATTTTCCAGGCGAATCTGAGAGGTGGTTTTCTCGCCTGTAATCCTGCCATGGCGCGCATCTGCGGATACGACAGCCCGGAACACCTGATAAAACAAATAATCCGGCTCCGGGAGCAGCTGTTCTGCCGTGCCGCTGAATTCGACACCATTCGTCAGGAATTGCTGGATCAGGGCAGCCTGAGTGCCAGGGAAACCCAATTCCAGAAGGCCGATCGCACGCCCGTGCATGTGGCGGTCACGTTGCTGCGACGGCCAGACCTCGGGCCGGAAGTGGTGGAGGCCTTTGTTGCCGATATCACGGAACGGGTCCAGGCACGACAGAAGCTGGAACAGCTGAATCAGGACCTGGAGCGTCGTGTGGAGGAGCGAACCGAAGCCCTACAGAATGCGAACGTGGGTTTGCGGTACCAGATTGAAGAGCGGG
This sequence comes from Marinobacter santoriniensis NKSG1, assembly GCF_000347775.1. Taxonomy (GTDB): domain Bacteria; phylum Pseudomonadota; class Gammaproteobacteria; order Pseudomonadales; family Oleiphilaceae; genus Marinobacter; species Marinobacter santoriniensis. The sequence continues at coordinate 169,719 of NZ_APAT01000016.1, read as the reverse complement.
AACGGGTCGAGCGTAAGCTGGTGGTTGCCGTCGAGGCGGCAAAGGAAGCGAACCGTAGCAAGGATAAATATCTTGCCGCCGCCAGCCACGACTTGATGCAGCCGCTAAACGCGGCCCGCTTGATGATTTCTGCCCTTCAGGACAGTCAGTTGCCCGAGTCCGAAAGTCGCATGGTGCATAAGGTTCATCGTGCCCTTGAGGGGGCTGAGGATCTGCTTGCCGACCTGCTGGATATCTCCAAGCTCGACCAGCAGGCGATGAAGCCGGACCTGGTCCATACAGATCTGGAGGCCCTTTTGCGGGGGTTGGGGGAAGAATTCGAGGCCGTGGCTGCGAACGCCGGACTGGATTTCCGGCTGCGCGCATCGCCAGTCTTCATACGGACAGACCCACGAATGCTTACGCGCATTGTCCGGAATCTCCTGAGCAATGCGTTCCGTTATACCCGTCGGGGTGGTGTCGTAATGGCCCTGCGCCGAAGCCAGGGCCGGGTCCGAATCGAAGTCTGGGATACCGGCGTTGGTATCGAGCCGGAAAAACTTCAGGAAATCTTTACCGAATTTCACCAGCTCCTGCCACAGGGTACCGGGGGACGCCAGGGCGTGGGGCTGGGTCTTGCGATTGTTGAGCGGATGATACGGGTCCTCGGCTACAACATTGATGTCTCTTCCCGGCCGGGAAGAGGATCGCGTTTTGTCGTGACGCTGCCGCCCGAAGCGGAGGTTGGGGAACTCGCCATTCCCTCATCAGCCGCCATGTCTGCTCTGTCGGAAGGTCTGGCCGGGCTCTCGGTGATGGTCATCGATAACGAGCCTGCAGTGCTTGAGAGCATGACTGCTTTGCTGGATCGGTGGGGCTGCGAAGTGACGGCCGTGTCGAACGAACGGCAGGCACGAACCCGGGTAGCGTCAGGCATTCGGCCCGATATTCTGCTGGCGGACTACCACCTGGATCACGGCCTGACCGGATGCGAAGCCATCTACGGGATTCGCCAGGCGTTGGGGCGCGACGTGCCCGCCGCCATCATCACCGCCGACCGCAGCGACGAGACACGTCAGTTCCTGCGTGCCCAATATCTCCCCATTCTGAATAAACCCGTCAAACCGAATCGCCTCCGGGCATTGCTCACCAGTTTGTCTAACCGGGCCTGAGGCTCACGGTCTGGCTGTCAGCGTCTACACTTACCTCAACAACCCTGAGGCAAGAGGAGACCCGTTCCATGACCAATTCCGACAGCGGATTGACGAACCACGAAGTGACCATCTGTCTGGCCGGCGGGGCCGTGCTGGGGCCGTTCAATGCAACCTGGAGCAAGGGCGAAGGTGGTGACGTCCGGGAGCTGGCGAAAGAGTACGATGCGTTCCTGCAGGGAGATAAGCAGCATCGGTTCAAGTTCCACCTGCACGACACCTACACCAACACAGTGCATACCCTGATCCTCGATTTCCGGCAGGTGACCGGCATCTGCGATCACGTCCGGTTGCGCAGTCACGCCAACGACTGATTGCATGGGGGTTGATACAACCCCTTATGGGCGTCGTACTCGCTGTCAGTACCCTGAAGGTAAATGGAAAGACAGGAGGGAACATGAGCGATTTCCGAGTCGAAAAAGACAGCCTGGGCGAGGTTCATGTACCAGCCGACGCCCTCTGGGGTGCCCAGACCCAGCGCGCCGTGGATAATTTTCCGGTCAGCGGGCAGCCGCTGCCATCCGCTTTTATCAAGGCCGTAGCCCAGGTCAAGAAGGCGGCCGCTGAGGCCAATACCAGTCTGGGACTTCTGGACAACGACCGGCGGGATGCCATCGTGGACGCCTGTGATGCATTGATCCGGGGGGAGCACGCGGATCAGTTTCCGGTGGACCGTTACCAGACGGGCTCCGGCACCAGCACCAACATGAACGTCAACGAGGTGATTGCCTCTATCGCCCGCCGTGCCGGCATGGAGGTGCATCCCAACGATCACGTCAACATGAGCCAGAGCTCGAACGATGTGATTCCGACATCCATCCATGTCAGCGCCGTGATCGGGGTGAAAGAGAGCCTGATACCGGCGCTTACCCACCTGCGGGGTGTCATTTATGAGCGTGAGGCCCTGTTCTCCGAACAGGTGAAAACCGGCCGGACCCACCTGATGGACGCCATGCCGGTTACCCTCGGGCAGGAGCTGCGGACCTGGCGTGAACAGCTGGTGGCTGCCGAGGCCCGGCTGGAGGCCACGGCGGATGACCTGCTGGCCGTGCCCCAGGGCGGCACCGCGGTTGGCACCGGGGTTAACGCGGCACCCGAGTTCGCCGAACAGTTCATCCGGTTCCTCAAGAAAAACACGGGTTACCCCTTCCGGTCACTGGAACACAAGTTCGTGGGGCAGAGTGCCGTTGACGGGCCTGTTGCGCTGTCGTCGCAGTTGCGGGGTATCGGAATCGTGCTGACCAAGATCGCCAATGATCTTCGCTGGATGAACAGCGGGCCGATCCACGGGCTTGCCGAAATCAGCCTGCCTGCTCTCCAGCCGGGCAGCAGCATCATGCCGGGCAAGGTTAATCCGGTTATTCCCGAGTCGGTTGCCATGGTGGGTGCACAGGTCATCGGGCTGGATAGTGCCGTGGCAATTGCCGGCCAGTCGGGTAATTTCCAGCTCAATGTCATGTTGCCGCTGGTGGCCGGTAACCTGCTGGATATGGTCGGGCTGCTGGGCAACGCCGCTGGTATTCTTGCCGACAAGGCGATCAAGGATTTTTCCGTGAATACCGACAATCTCAACGCCGGCGTTGGTCGTAATCCGGTATTGGTGACCGCGCTGAATCCCGAGATCGGTTACAGCCTGGCGTCGGATATCGCCAAAGAGGCCTACCGGACGGGACGTCCTGTGATCGACGTGGCAGAAGAACGGAGCGGTCTGAGTCGTACGCGTCTGGAGCAGCTGATGGATCCCCTGAAGCTGACCCACGGCGGACTGGACTGATACGCAAACGGGGAGCACTGGCCTTTGCTGATATCTCTGGAGTTGTTTGTGATGCTGGTGCTCGCCAACGGCGCCCCCGTTGTGGCTGCAGGCCTCCTGAAGGGGCGCTGGAGCCAGCCGGTGGACGGCGGTCGACTCTGGCCGGATGGTCGTCCCGTTCTGGGGAAGAGCAAAACCTGGCGGGGCCTGATCGCTGGCTGTCTGACCTGCGGAGCGTTTGCGTTCCTGGTGGATCTGGGCGCCTTTTTCGGGCTGGTGTTCGGGTTCCTGAGCCTGTTTGGCGATATGATCAGCAGTTTTATCAAGCGTCGGATGGGACTTGCCTCGAGTGCGCGGGCGCTCTGGCTGGATCAGATTCCCGAGGCCGCTCTGCCGCTGGGGTTTGCCGTCATCTGGTTGCCGATGGATCTCTGGCTGGCGGTATTGCTCGCGGTATTGTTCGCGCTCGCCAATATCCTGCTGTCACCACTTCTGTACCGACTGGGCATCCGTAGGCAGCCCCACTGAGGGCGTCAGCCGGGGCCGCGGGTCAGGGTGTGCAGTGTCACTTCCGGTGGGCAATTCAGTCTCACGTTCAGGACCGACGTACCCGAACCCGGTGAGGTGTATCCCTGCATACCGTTCACCTGCCAGAAACCCCGGCCCAGCTGTCGGGGGCAATCCGAATCCAGCGTGACGGGGATGCCGCCCGGCAGGCAGATCTGGCCACCATGGGTGTGACCGCACAGGAAGACATCGTGTCCGGCGTGTGCAGCTTCCCGCCAGATTTCCGGGGTATGACTCAGCAGGATGCTGACACCGCCGGCGGGGATGTCGTCGCCTGCCCGGTGCAGATTGTGGGCTTTGTAGAAGTGCGCGTCGTCGACGCCGGCGAGGAACAATCGGCTGTCGCCTTTTTCGATCGGGGCCATCTCATTCATCAGCATGCGGTAACCCATGTCTTCCAGCGCAGGCAGCATGCGGATACTGTCATGGTTGCCAAGCACGGCAAACGCATCGCCCCGGATGGCATTCCGCAACCGGGCCATCCCGCTCAGGGCTGCCTCGATCGGGCCCCAGGTCAGTTTCCGGTAGTCGCCGGTGAGCACGCACAGGTCGTACTCCAGCGGCTCGATGGCTTGCAGAACGGCTTGCAGGTTGGCCTCGTCCATGTCCACGTGCAGATCGGTCAGATGCAGTATCCGGAAGCCGTCAAACGCCTCGGGCAGATCCGGCAGGACAAACCGGTTGTGAACGGTGGCGAGTTTCAGGCTGTTGGCCTGGGCGCGGCGGTAGAGCCCCACGGACTGCAGGCAGAACCGGATGAAACCCGGCGCGTTGGTGAGGTTCTCCAGGTGAAACGATTTGTGATCCTGGCCGAAAACCCTGGCCTCGGCTTCCCGTTCAATGCCAAGACGTTGTCGGGCGTGGACCGGCCCGAGGCGGAGACTGAGCCGATAGTCCAGCAGTTCGTTGTTGCTGTCCGGTGCGTGAGCCTTTGCGGTCATTCTTGTATCCCTGATGCCGAGCAGGGTCCTTGTGCACAGACGGTGGAACCGGTGAAGATGGACCCTGTCTGTCATTATGGTTGGCCCAGCCGGGGATGCAACCGAACCGACATTTTGTTCATGTTGTCCGGATAGGGAAGTCCCCGATTGGGGATCGACCGTAAAAGTCTTTAAGCTAGGGTAAACACCGTCAAATCAGAGGTAATCATGACAGAGTCTTGCAGCATTGCGGGCCTGACCGTCCCCCGAAGCCGGTTCCCGGATCCAGAGCGGGATCTGCCCGCCGCCGGAAACGAGGCGCGGGTGGTATTGGCAGGCGGCTGTTTCTGGTGCGTAGAGGCCGTATTTATCGCCATCAATGGCGTGACACGAGTGGTTTCAGGCTACGCGGGCGGTCGTCCGGAAACCGCCAATTATGAGGCCGTCTGCACCGGTGCCACCGGGCATGCCGAAGCAGTGGAGGTGCATTACAACCCCTCCGAGGTGAGCTTCGGGGCGCTTCTGAAGGTGTTTTTCTCGGTTGCCCACGATCCCACCCAGCTGAATCGTCAGGGCAATGACCGGGGCACCCAGTACCGGTCTGCCATCTTCTTTGAGACCGATGAGCAGAAGCAGGTCGCAGAAGCCTATATCCGGCAGCTGGAGGCCGCGGGCGTGTACCCGGATCCGGTGGTAACCACGCTGGAGCCACTGCACGCGTTCTACCCGGCAGAGGAGTACCATCAGAACTTTGCGGCCCGAAATCCGCACCAACCCTACATCATGGCCGTTGCCGCACCGAAAATGGAGAAACTGATCGACAATTACGCCGATCGGCTGAAACCGGAATACACCAACGACGACCCCGACCTGGCCTGAGGAGGATATTGATGACGCAATCTGCATCCGGTTACGACCTGACGCCCTTGACCAAGGCGCAGATCGACGAGATGGCCGCGGACCTCACCGCCGAGGAGCGCCGTGTTCTGCTGGATCATGGCACCGAGCATCCGTTCTGTGGAACCCTGCTCGATAACAAGCAGTCGGGCACCTACCATTGTCGGCTGTGCGATCTGCCATTGTTCAGTTCCAACGCGAAATTTGATTCCGGGACCGGATGGCCCAGCTTTTTCCAGCCGTTCGATCCGGACCATATTCGCTATCTGGAAGACAATACCCTGGGCATGACCCGAACCGAAATCCGATGTCCCCGATGCGATTCCCACCTGGGACACGTGTTTCCGGACGGGCCGCCTCCCACTGGCCAGCGCTACTGCCTGAACTCCATCGCGATGGAGTTCAGGGAAGACGCCTGAAATATTCCGGCGGAGCCGGAGAAAATCAGTCGCCGGCTCCGGATACTGTGGCCACATAATGGGCCACTGCGGCGATCTGATCTTTGGTCAGTGATTCGCCGAAAGCGGGCATGATGCCGACACCGCCGGTGACCGCCTGCCGTACCCGTTCTTCCGATGGTTTGAGTTCGTCAAGGTTGGGGCCGATTGTGCCGGTCGACCCGGCGTCAGACAGGGTATGACAGACCGTGCACGAAGGCTGTGCCTCCTGGGTGAAAACCGCCCGTCCCTGCTGAGCGAGTGAGTCTGCCACCGCGTGGCCGGTCACACTCAGCATCAGGGCGGGCAACAACGAGGTCGCTCTGTTCATGGAGCGCCTAGCTGACCGTGACGGTGACGCCATGGTCACTCCAACCGTTGTGGCCGTAGCCACGCTCGTTGTCTTTCCGGCCTTCCGGCTGGCTGTTTCCCTCGACATCGGTTGCCCGGCTCACTATCCGATATTCGCCCGGCGAGAGCTCCGCAGCCATCACAAAAGGCCGCCAGGCGTAGGGTCCCAGGTCCGGCCCCAGAAAGCGGGCCGATTTCCAGGTTTTTCCACCGTCGGTTGAAACTTCCACCCCTGACAGGGCTTTGGTGCCACCAAACGCCACCCCATAGATCATGTTCCTTCCATTCTGGGCCGTTTCCAGGGGAGCGGTCACCCAGGACTTCACGTTCATCTCCCACATGGAAGGCTGGTCCGGTGCGCCTTTTTGCCCGACGTCACGAATCCGGTAGCCGGAGGCCTGGATCTTGGCGTCCGTCTGGTTCTCGGTGAAGGCGATGTTCTTGACGTATTTGACGTTATTAACGCCGTAATAGCCCGGAACCACCATCCGCAATGGCCCACCGTGCGTCAACGGCAGGGCGGTGTCGTTCATTTCCCAGGCGAGCAGGGCGCTGTCCATTGCCCGCAAGGGTACCGAGCGTTCCACCACCACGGTTTTCGGATCCAGGCCATCCGGCAGGGCTTCACCCCCGGTGCTGGTGATGTACCGGGCGCCGTCTACCGGGCCTCCGAGCGCCTCGACCACGGTTTTCAGTGGCACACCGGTCCAGAGCACGCAACCGGCCGCTCCCACCGACCACTGGGTTCCGCTGGCTCCGTGAGGGAAGAATGCCCGGCCATTGCCTGAACACTGGAGCACGGAGGCGACGGTGGTGACACCCATGGTTTTGAGATCCCCGATGGTCAGCTTTTTCGGAGTCTTGACGCCTTCGATATTGACGTCCCAGGCATCCCGGTCGGCCACGATGCTCTTGTCGGGAGTGGGCAGGTTGTTTCGAATGAACAGGCGGTCGCTGGGGGTTACGACGCCCTGTCCGATCGCCCCGCGATGGGTTTCCATGGTGTTGGTACTGTGAACGATCAGGGCGCTGCGATCTTTCCATGCGGCGTAATCGGGTAGACTTTTCGGTTCTTCGCCCCGCGCCAGAGGCGTGAATCCGAGAAGGCTGACCGCCGCCATGGCACCGGCACTGCCAAGCAGCAGTGTCCGCCGTCCCGGATTCTGAAGGCCAGGATCATTCGGCCCCCGCTGAATTTGAGTTGAGCGTTCCATCTTTACACCCTCCACATTGGCATTGTTGTCGTCCCGCTCCGCCCGGATTGGAGATCGCCGGGATATCCTTATTTCTTATAGTTACTGGTCAATAATTGATCAACTCGAATTTCCTCCGTTGTCTTCGGCGGTGTCGGGCGAGCTATAATGCGCCGCTATCGCCGATGCCCTGAAGGGCCTCACAAGACATGGGTAAAAGGTGTTGTTGCCATGATCCGACTGAAACTGAACCCGCTGACCGAGTCCGCCACTCTACTCAGACGGGCCGGCGTGGTCCTCGGCTCTGTCGGACTGACGGCCCTGTACTCGTTGCTTATCCTGCTTCGCGCCCTGTTCGGGAAACTGAATCGGCCCATCGTGGACAAATACTGCCGGGAGTGGTCTGGCGCGCTGTTGCGTCTGGTACGGGCCAATCTGACGGTGCGGGGTGCGGTCCCGGACTTTGGTGACGGGCGCCGTTATATCGTTATGTGCACCCACGCCAGCCATTACGACATTCCGGTGAGCTTTGTATCCCTGCCCGGATCCATCCGGATGTTGGCGAAGAAAGAGCTGTTCGGTATTCCGTTGCTCGGACAGGCGATGCGCGCGGCGGAATTTCCGTCGATCGATCGTTCCAACCGGACAAAGGCGGTGCGGGACCTGGAACGGGCGAGGGCCATGATGGAGAGCGGAATTGTACTGTGGGCTGCGCCGGAGGGCACGCGCTCACCGGATGGCAAGCTGTTACCGTTCAAGAAAGGGTGCTTTCATCTGGCGCTCGATACCGAGGCGGTCATCGTGCCGGTGGCCATCCGGGGCATCCATGAGGTGCTGCCGGCCCGGACATGGCAGATCAATCTCGGCCAGCCGGTGGATGTCCGGGTCGGGACACCGCTTGAAACAGCGGGCAAAACCAAGGAAGAACTGCCGGAGCTGATGGCGGAGGTCCGGCAGCGGCTGGAGGACCTGCTGGGGAACGGCGAAGCCGAGTAACGCCAGCCCGGCCGCCCCCGCGTGTCAATACACGACGTTGGCGCCGCCTGACACCACGGTGCTGAGCAGGTAGCCCGTGTAAGCCACGTAGACCAGAAGCAGTATGCCACCGTCGACGCGGCTGATAACCCGTCGCTTACTGATCAGTCCCATGCCCATCAGAAGCAGGCCAAGGGTCAGTGCGAACATCAGGGTCCAGTCCCGGTACAGAACCGCAGGTTCAACGCTGAGGGGTTCGATGGTGGCGGCCAGGCCCACCACGGCCAGCGTATTGAAAATGCCGGACCCGAGTATGTTGCCCAGGATCAGGTCGTGCTCGTTCTTCTTTACGGCGGCCAGTGCGGAGGCCAGTTCCGGCAGGGAAGTGCCCACGGCGACGATGGTCAGGCCGATGACCAGGTCACTGACTCCCAGGCTCTGGGCAATCGTCACTGCCCCCCAAACCAGCATTCGTGAACTGACCACCAGCAGCACCAGCCCGATGATCAACCAGATAACCGCTGATTTCAATGGCATGGGATGCGCGATGATTTCGGCCTCGGTCTCCCCTCCCAGGCTGTCCTCATTGCCACGGATACCCTGAACGATCGACCAGCCCATGACGCCGGCGAACACCATCAGCAGCACAGCTCCGTCCAGTCGAGACAGTGAGCCGTCGAGAAGTTGGGCGCCGGCGATCAGAGTCAGTACCATCAGCAATGGCAGTTCCTTGCGAATGACCTGGGAATGTACGGAAATCGGGGCAATAACGGCGGTCAGGCCCACAATCAGTGCAATGTTGGTGATGTTTGATCCGTAGCCGTTGCCCAGGGCCAGCCCGGGATTGCCGTCGGCAGCGGCCATGGCAGACACCGCCAGTTCCGGTGCGGAGGTGCCAAACCCGATGATGACCATACCGATCAGCAGTGTGGGCATGCCCAGGTGTTTGGCTGTGGCCGCAGCGCCGTCCACGAACCGGTCGGCACTCCAGACCAGCAGGATCAGACCGGCAATGATAGAACCAGAAGCCAGAAGCATAGGTAGTATCTCAGTGAATGAATTGTCCGACGGCGTACACGCCTGCGTAGCCCAGCGTGTAGGCGGCCAGCAGGTGCAACAGGTAACGCATGTAGGCGCCAAAGGTTAAACCATCGATCTTGCTCATGGCCACGATGCCTGCGGCGGAACCGATGATCAACAGCGAGCCACCCACGCCTACGGCGTAGGTCAGCCCCATCCACTCACCCGGCGTCATGGTAATGCCGGCCTTCAGCATGGCGGCGGTCAGGGGGACGTTGTCGATGATGGACGAGAAGATGCCCATCAGATAGTTGGCGATCAGCGGCGGCAGCACGTCGTAGATCGCAACGAGGGAATCCAGCGCGTGGATTTCTTTCAGCATGCCCACCAGCAACAGAATCCCGAGGAAGAAGAGCAGGGTCTCGAACTCGATCACCCGGATGTACTCGATGATCGGGTCCAGTTCGGCGTCATCGCTCATGAAGCGGGACACCAGGAACATGACCGAGAGGCCGAACAGAAAGGTCAGTACCGGTGGAATCGAGAAGAGGGCGTTACCGACAATGGTGCACAGGATTGTTAACAAAAACAGCCCGCTGATCACCGCGTCAACTTTCCGGACGGGGTTGCTGTTCGACCGGAGGTTCACGGTGCCGGTCAGGCCTCTCGACAGAAACACGGCGAGGATGAAAACGGTGATCGCCGAGGGGATGGCGAGGGTCAGCAACGTCAGTATTTCCACCTTGTCCGCGAGGAATATCATCAATGTGGTGACGTCGCCGGTGATCAGCGAAACGCCGCCGGAATTCACCGCAAAAACCACCAGCGTGGTGAACTGAATGCGCTTTTTAAGCTCCAGATCGAGGGATAAAATCAGGGAGCATGAGACTAAAGTGGCAGTTATATTGTCTGCTAAAGAGGAGAAAATGAAGCAGAAAAGTCCGGTCAGGAACAGCAGTTTTCGTTCGCTCACCTGCTTCGGCATGATCAGGTAAATCACATTCTCGATCATTCCCTTCTTGTTCAGGTAAGCAACAAACGTCATTGCCGCTACCAGGAATAACCAGAGGCTGGCGATCTCGGCGATGCTTTCCGACAGACCGCTGTCGATGGATCTGGTTTCCCCGGCATTGTTGCTGAAAAGAAACAGCAGCATCCAGCTCAAGGTGCCGAAAAACAGGGTGACCTTGGCTTTGTTGACGTGAATGACTTCTTCGAAAATGACGCCCAAGAGCGCCATTACAGCAAAAACAATCAGTACAGCATCAAGAGCAGACATGGGGCGTCCCAACCGGTGAAATCAACGTGGCCCGAGAAGGGCCGTGAAGATAATACGGCCGCGATTGTAGACGTTTGACATGGGCCGGGCCACTGTCCTTCGGTGGTATACGGCATCAAAATTGGCCGCTTATGACCGGCTCAGAGCGCAAACATTGATAATCGCAATTTATTATTTCGGCGAAAATCAGGATAATTGCGCGCAAATTCGAACAGGAAGCAGACGGCAGCGTCCTACACCTGACGCCAACCCGGCTTCCCACAGGCCCTTCTGCTGATCGTGGATGGGTAAACAGGCTCAACACTAGCTAGGGTAATAACCAATGGCCGCAAGACAGGCAGATGTAGTGCTGGTCGGCGGTGGCGTCATGAGCGCCACTCTCGGCATGATGCTCAGGCAGCTTGATCCGTCCCTGGACATCGTCATGGTGGAACGTCTCGACCACGTTGCCCATGAAAGCACTGACGGATGGAACAACGCGGGTACCGGTCACGCCGGTTACTGTGAACTCAACTACACCCCGGAAACCGACGACGGTGGCGTCACCATCGAACGGGCCCTGAAGATCAACGCCCAGTTCGAGGTTTCGCTCCAGTTCTGGTCCTACCTGGTTGAACAGGGCATTCTTCCGGCACCGAAGAACTTCATCAACCGTACTCCGCACCAGAGTTTTGTCTGGGGTGAGAAGAATGTGGCATTCCTCAAACAGCGTCACAAGGAGCTCAGTGCCCATCACCTTTTCCGGGAAATGGAATACACCGAAGCACCGGAAGAGCTGGCCGAGTGGATGCCGCTGGTGGTCAAGCACCGGGATCCCATGGAAAAAGTGGCGGCTACGCGGATCAACCATGGTTCGGACGTCGACTTCGGATCGCTGACCCGGAGCATGGTGGAGTGGCTCCAGAAACAGCCGAACTTCGAGCTGATGCTGAGCTCCCCGGTGCACTACATCGACCAGCGTGACAATGGCCGCTGGAAGGTGCGGGTCAAGAATCAGAAAACCGGTGAACTGACCAAGCTGGAAGCCGGTTTCGTCTTCCTGGGTGCGGGCGGCGGAGCTCTGCCCCTGTTGCAGAAGTCCGGCATTGACGAAGCCCGGGGTTATGGTGGATTTCCGGTCAGCGGCCAGTGGCTGGTCTGCCGCAAGCCGGAGATTGTCGAGCAGCATCACTCCAAGGTCTACGGCAAGGCACCGATCGGGGCTCCGCCGATGTCGGTTCCGCATCTGGATACCCGGATCATCAACGGTGAGCCTGCGCTGCTGTTCGGGCCGTTCGCCGGTTTCACCACCCGGTTCCTCAAGCAGGGCTCCATCTTTGACCTGATCGGCTCTGTCCGGCCGACTAACCTCAAACCCATGCTTTCCGTCAGCAAGCACAACATGGACCTCACCCGCTACCTGATCGGTGAAGTGTTCCAGTCCCATGGCGACCGCGTGGCGTCGTTGCGCAACTTTTTCCCGGATGCCCGGGAGGAAGACTGGGAACTGCAGATGGCGGGTCAGCGGGTGCAGATTATCAAGCAAACGCCCGAGGGTGGCGGCAAGCTGGAATTCGGTACTGAAATCGTGGCGGCCAAAGACGGCACGCTGGCGGCTCTGCTGGGGGCGTCACCGGGTGCTTCCACGGCGGCCAATGCCATGATTGATGTCCTGGAACGCTGCTTCCCGGAACAGATGAAGACAGAACAGTGGCAGGAGCGCATGAGGGATCTGGTTCCTTCTTACGGTCAGTCGCTGGTCGACAACGAGGCTTTGCTGACGGAAGTCCGGGCGAGGACGCTGAAGACCCTCAACCTGGGCTGATATCGCCAATCGGTATATAAGCCGCTCGAAGCGCGTTGATCCGCGGGTTCTGTCCCTCGGGTCAACGCGCTTTTTTGTAGTAAAAGCAGCCGATGAGTTGCCATTTCGCTGGTAGAGCGTACGGTTAAAGGGTAACCAGCGAAAGGAGAGAGCGTATGAGCGAGCAAAAGTACAACCCGGAAAAGGGGTACGTGGCGCTGCTTGGATGGAGTCTGAACGCCGTCGAAGCCGCCGACAAGTTCGATCGGCGCTATGTGGTCGTTGCTCCGGACTGGGCGGAAGCCTACTGCAAAGAGCACGATATTCCCTACGTGCCCTGGAATTTCGAACGGCTGAATGACCGCTCGGTGGAAATTGCCCATATCCTGCAAGAGAAGGGGGTAGACGTTGCCATTCCGCTGTTTGAGGAAACCGTCGAGTGGGCGGGGGCGATCAACTCGGTGCTCATGGACAAGCCGAGGCTGTTTGGTCAGGCCATGTTATTGCGTGACAAGGCCCTGATGAAGCGCCGTGCCCAGCTCGGTGGTATCCGGGTAGGGATTTTTGAAGAGGCGCACGACAAGGCTGACGTCATCCGGTTCCTCAAGCGCGTTAACCAGACCCTGCTGAAACTGGACGGCGACCCGAACGACCCGATTCACCTGAAGGCCTTCGACAAGGCCGGGTGTCTGGGGCACCGTGTAATCCGGACACCGGACGAAGTTGATACGATTCCCGAAGAGGAATTTCCAGTGTTGATGGAATCCCATCTGGATGGCTGGGAGTTTGCTGTCGAGGCCTGGATTCATAATGGCAAGATTGCCTTCCTGAATATATCCGAGTACGTGACCCTTGGATATTCCGTGTTTGTGCCGGCGACGCCGGACCTGGAAAAGTATCGGGCACAGATCACCGCCGAGATCGAGAAGCTGATCAAGACCTTCGACATCGATTTCGGTTTCGTGCATCCCGAGTATTTCGTGACCAGTGACGGTACCATGTACTTCGGCGAGGTCGCCTATCGGCCACCCGGTTTCAAAGTGTTTGAGCTGCTCGAACGGGCCTATGGTTTCAACGCCTACCAGGGCCTGATTCTCGCCTTTGATCCAAAAACCACGGAAGAGGAAATCAAAGCGTTCTTCCCGAAAGAAGTGGTGGATGCCAAAGGCTATGCAGGCTGTTTCGGCGTGTATCCGCGTCGCCGGGTGGTCAGCAAACTGGAAATTCCGGAGGAAACCGAGAATCACGAGTACTTCGAGTCCCACGAACTGACGCCGCCGCTGGAGGAAACGGTCACCAAACGGACCGCCTTTGGCACGCACTGGGGCCTTGTCTACTTCTTCGGCGACGATCCTTACACCATGCGGGATCTGCTGAAACATCAGGAAGAGCTCGATTTCTATGTATAATCCGGAGAAGCATTAACAACAGATGGGTTTGGTGCAGGCCCTGAGGATTATCGTTTGAACGATCACCAGGCGGGCGGCGCGGTACCGGCAGTCAATTTTGACAAGCTGGTGCAAAGACTGGATGAGTCAATCCAGGTACTGGAAGAAAGTCGGTCTTTTGCCAAGGTCGGCAAACTTCCGCGCGTATTCGACATTGCCCGCAGGGTCCTGCAGCAGCCGGACGGATGTCGGGTGATCGAGGAACGTGCCGAGCGCCTGGAACGGGCGGGTGTGTATATCGGCACAGACTGGGCAGAACCCGGTATCCTGCTCCCCTCCCTGACGACGCATTCCCTGCAGAGCCAGAACGCGGATACGGTTGTCATCGAAGCGTTCAGCGAACTGCGCCTGCTGGCGGTGGCTCGTGGACTCTACCTGCATCCATCTGTATCCGCCGAACAGGCGCATCATTACCTGACCCAGGTATTGGCCATCAATCTTGGTCTGTTGTTCGGCATGACCGGCGAGGCCGAGCGTGAACAGGGTAAGCTGGCGAAGATCAGCCAGGCCGTGGTGCAGTATGTTGCCCACCACATCGGCTATGAACATGTGATCGACAGCCTGATCGAGGAAATCTGGCGGATTCTGCAACAGCGTCCGATCCAGGTGGCCGATGTTCGGAAGATGATTACCCAGATTGCGATCTGTCGTGCCGATCCGCATGCCGACCTGGGGGGAGCCGGTCGGGGCGCCGACCGGCTGATTTCCAGCCTGTATGGGCCAACCCGTGCCTGCAGTGAAGATCCGGGAACGGTGGTGTACGAGCAGCGTCTGGAATCCATGGACGCCCAGGCTCTGCAGAACGAAGCCACCGGGTTTGCCCGCTCCATGCACGATACCGGTCTGGTATCGCCGTATCACGCCAGTTTTGTCCGGTTTATCCTGGAAGAAAATGACACCCTGCTGACGGAGGCGCTCGGGCTGTCCAGCACCGGGCGTGACTGCCTGCTGTGCTATCGCGAGCTGGTTGGCACCCTCGTGAAAGAGAGTGTCTACCCGGAAACCGCGCAAGGCCTTTACGGGCTTGCCCTGATGCTCGAGCGGGGCATTCTGTATCAGCCACCGGTCGCCCCGGCGCTCTGGCGACAGGCGAAACTGTCCTTGTGCTCCGAGGCCCGCGATCGCCTGCAACTGGCTTATGGCTATCAACCCCAGCCGGGTGCCTGGTTGATCCAGGGCGTGCTTAATATGCTGGGTCAGCCATTGGGAGTGGGGCAGGGGAATAATCCGACCTGTCAGTCGGCCAGGGCGCTCTCCATGTGGGCCTATAATGATCCGGACTATCTGCTTCAGATGGTTGCCTGGGCTGCCCGGGACAATGAAATCCTGATGCATTTCGAAGGTAAGCCAGTGTCGTCAGCCGCGAGCCTTGGTGGCGTGGCGTCCGAAGTCACTCTGGATCTGGACCCTGTGTCCCTGGTGGTGGTGCCCCACCTGGATCGTATTTATGCGGAGATGGGACGCCTTTGTGCGGACCGGCCGGGCGATCCGCACAAGTGGGTGAATCCGGAGTTTCACGGCTGGTCTGCGGGCCGGGGGTTTGCCATCAACGTGGATGTGCAGACCGGGAAATTGGACGATCTGGAAGGGTTTATCCGGCATTTCTACGCCAGCTACCACCCCTACTACAACGGCAACCAGCCATTGATCCATCCACAGCCGGCCGGGATTGCGGTCACTGACAGTGCGGCCAGGTTCATCGGTTGGCACGCCATCACCATTCTGCGGGTAACCCTCGACCCGGACGGCGAGATGCGCGTGTATTTCTTCAATCCCAACAACGACAGTGGCCAGAACTGGGGGGATGAGGTGCGTGTCAGCACCGAGGGCCACGGCGAACGATTCGGCGAGTCCTCGCTGCCCATCGAACAGTTCACCTCGCGCCTCTACATCTTTCATTTCGATCCTCTGGAGCGGGGCGAGCCGGCCGATGTCGGTGAGGAAGAGCTGAAACGCGTTGTGGAGGGCGTTTACCGCAGCTGGGGCGAAGATCGCGTGCCGGCGGAGGCGTTGCAGGCAGAACCTCCGATTTCGAGTTGAAAGCACTTCTTGAACGTATGGTAAGTCTTGGGTTCCGGTGTACCAGTCGTACAATGGTATGCTCGGTATCAAATCCATCAGTTGGGGACGGACCATGGCAAACCAGCAAGCTTCCCGGGCTCGAAACGGCGCGGAACTGTTCATCCAGGCGCTTGAGAATGAAGGGGTCAAATACCTGTTCGCGGTTCCCGGGGAAGAGAACCTCGATTTTCTCGAAGCACTGCGCACCTCGAACATTCAACTGGTACTGAACCGCCACGAGCAGGCGGCGGGCTTTATGGCCGCCACCTACGGCCGACTCACCGGCAAGGTGGGTGTCTGTCTCTCCACCCTGGGCCCGGGTGCGACCAACCTGGTAACGGCTGCTGCCTACGCCCAGCTGGGTGCCATGCCAATGATGATGATCTCGGGCCAGAAGCCCATAAAGTCCTCCAAGCAGGGCTTGTTCCAGATACTGGACGTGGTCGATCTGATGCGCCCACTGACCAAGTACACCCGCCAGATCAGCAACGCCAACACCATTCCCGCCAAAGTGCGGGAAGCCTTCCGGCTGGCTTCGGAAGAGCGGCCTGGCGCGGTCCATCTGGAGTTGCCGGAGGATATCGCTTCGGAAGCGCCGGCGCCGGACACCCACATTTTCCAGCCCAGTGACGCACGGAGGCCGACGGCCAGCACCAAGAGCCTCGATATGGCCTGCGAGATGCTGCGCCAGGCCAAGCATCCGCTGATCATGATTGGCGCCGGGGCCAACCGGAAACGGGTGTCGCAGGCGCTGATCCATCTGGTCAACGTCACCAACATACCGTTCTTTACCACCCAGATGGGCAAGGGTGTCATCGATGAGCGGCATCCCCGGTATCTGGGGAACGCCGCCCTGTCTTCCGGGGATTTTGTCCACTGTGCCATCAACCACGCCGATCTCGTGATCAACGTTGGCCACGACGTGGTTGAGAAACCGCCGTTCTTCATGAAGCCCGGCGGCAAGCAGGTCATTCACGTGAATTTTTCCGGCGCCGATGTGGACCCGGTGTACTTTCCCCAGCACGAAGTGGTCGGGGACATCGCCAACAGCGTGGAGTACATGGCCGAAAACTGCGGCGAGTGCCGCAATCACGACTTCAGCCGTTTCATGGAGGTGAAGGAAGCCGTGGACCGGCACCTTCGGGACCGTGCCGACGACGACCGCTTCCCGGTGATTCCGCAACGGATCGTCAGGGACGTCCGGGCGGTAGTGCCGGAGGATGGCATCATTGCCCTGGATAACGGCATGTACAAGTTGTGGTTTGCCCGCAACTATCCGGCGTACGACAACAACACGGTACTGCTGGATAATTCCCTGGCCTCCATGGGGGCTGGCCTGCCCAGCGCCATGATGGCGTCCATGCTGTATCCGAAGCAGAAAGTCATGGCGATATGCGGTGACGGCGGATTCATGATGAACAGCCAGGAGCTGGAAACCGCCGTCCGCCTGAATCTGGACCTCGTTGTGCTGATCATCAACGACAGCGCCTACGGCATGATCAAGTGGAAGCAGGGCCAGGAGGGATTCGCCGATTTCGGGCTGGACTACCGGAACCCGAACTTCGTGACCTACGCAGAATCCTATGGGGCTACCGGCCATCGCATTTCCCGGACGGAAGAGTTGCAGCCGACCCTTGAGAAGGCTTTGGCCGCCGGCGGCGTCCATCTGGTGGATGTTCCGGTGGATTACAGCGAGAACCGTCGGGTCTTCGACGAAGAACTGGCGGAACTGACCTGCAAACTCTAGCGCGGTATCATTGTGCTTCAACGGACAAAAGGTGTACGCAATGACTGTTTTCAGGCTCCGGTTTCTGGCTTTTCTGGCCGCGGCGCTGTTATTGGCCGGTTGCAGTAAACCGGAAACGCCGCAGGAAGTTGCTGCTGCGTTCTGGCAGGCGATGGCCGACAACGACGCCGGTGATGTGGTGGAGTATTCCACGCTGACCGATGAATCCCTCTTCGACGGCTACAAGCACAACTGGACCAATGTGGTTCCGTCTTTCGGGCGGGTCGTCATTTATGGGCCGAAAGCGACCGTCGTCACTCGCCTGCCGGCGGAAGACCGGCCGGAGGGGGAGCGCCAGGAATTGATCACCTACCTGGTGCAGGGGCCGGACGGCTGGCTGGTCGACTACGACCGCACCGGTGACGCCATTCTCAACCCGTCGCCGTTCCAGGGACTGATGGGTGAGCTGAACAGGCTGGGTGACCGCATTGCCCGCAACTTCTCGCAATCCTCTGAGGATTTTAACGCGAGAATGGATCAGCTGGGCCAGGACCTGCAGACCTATTCCGAAGACCTCCGGGATAAGGCGCAGGACGCCATGGAGTCTTTCGGGGAGAAGCTTCAGGATGCCATGAAGTCCCTCGAAGATTCCCTGAACGATGCGCTCAAGGACAATCAGCAGGCACCCCGGGAAGACCGGGCCGTTCTGCAGCAGGCGGCACGGGATCTGGATACCCGCGCAGAGGCACTGGATGAGCCGACGGCAGAACACCTGGCGGCTGCCAGCCGCGCCGTGGCCGAAGCGGGTAACCGCATTGCCTCACTGAGCAGTGATACCTGGAGTGACTATCAGAAGCAGTGGGAATCGAGCCTGGAAGAGATCAGGGCAGATACCCGGCAATTCTTCGAAAGCCTGGGACAGGAACGCTAGTGGCTGGACTGCTCTGCGCCGCGAAGCATGGCGTGGAGCAGTTCGTCCGCATCAAACTTGGTCAGGGCCTCGTTGGCCCCGACCTGGTTGGCGTAACTCAGGCTCATTTCGCTGTTCAACGACGTGTGCAGGATGATGAAGGGCTGCTTCAGTGACGCATTATCCCGGATATTGAACGCCAGTTCGTAGCCGTCCAGCCCGGGCATCTCGATATCGCTCACCAGAATGTCGATCGGCTTTCCAAGCTCGTAATCCCGCAGCAGCGTCTGGAACGCCTGGTCGCCATTGGCCGTCACCTGGTACTGGATTCCCTTGCTGTCGAGTACATCGCACAGCTGCTTGCGGGCCACCTGCGAATCGTCCACCAGCAGGATGTTCTGGGTGCGGAGGGTCTCCCGCTCGACGTCTGTCAACACCACGTCCTGTGGCTCCAGGGTTTCCGGATACACTCTCGCCAGTAACAGCTCCACATCCAGCAGCTGGATGATGGTGCCGTCCATGTCCAGCAGCCCGGTGACGAACGCATTGTGTCCGAGTGCCTTGGGTGGGGGCATCACCTTGCGCCAGTCCACCTCGACGATCTGTTGCACGCTGCGCACCAGAAATCCTATTTCCTGCCGCTGGATATCCGTGACGATGATGGACGCCTTTTCCCGCTCCTCCCGTGACAGGGGCGGATAGCCGACAGCCGCCGCCATGTCGATCACCGGAACCGCCGACCCGCGGAAGGTGGCCGTGCCAATGACCGCATGGTGACTGTGGGGCAGTTTGGTCAGCGGCTGGAAGGGCAGGATCTCCCGGATCTTCAATGTACCCAGGCCCAACAGCCGTTCACCGGAGAGGCGGAACAGCAAGAGTTTCTGGGACTGTTTCGTTTTGCCGGACATGAACTGGAGATCCTTTTGCTACTGGTCACCCGCGGAGTGGGGCGCTGCCGATAACGGAAAATAATCTGTAGCAATAGTAGCAGCTTCCACACGCGAGGAACGAGGCAGCTTTGTATCAAATGGTGACGAAACGAGGGTGGCGAAAGGGCAGACGCAGGAATTCAGCCCAGCAGGGCCGAGCCGATGAACCAGAAGGTCCCGACCGTAATCACCGAAGCGATCAGCGCCAACAGCCCATCCCGGGCAATGATCGCGAGCCCGAACGCCATCAGGGACAGGCCGCCGCCGTTGGCGCTGAAGGGGACAACCTCCATGGCCGGCATGGCGCCCGCCACCGACATGCACTCCAGTGCCATCAGATACTGGCCCGGTCCTCGTGTGAGCCACACCAGCCGGGGCCGGGTATACCGATCCAGCCAGGCCGCCGGTTTGTCCAGCCAATCCAGCCCTTTGACCAACTGCGCACGCTTCACCCGACGGTTGGCAATCGCCCCGGGCAACCAGATCGACCGCCGCTGGAACAGCAGCTGGCCCAGGGTCAGAAGCACCAATAACCCCAGCAGCGTGGGCACCCCCGGAATATCGCCAATGAGCGGCGCAATCACGAGCAGCCCGGCCACCAGAACCACCGGCCCGAAGGAGCGCTCGCCCACGGCCCGGAAAATGTCCGATACCGTCACGTCCTGCTGACCCTCGGTAGAGGTACGCAGCCGGTGAAACAGCTGCTCCAGGTTTTCCGGATCGTCGGGTTGATTCATGCAGGACGCCTTGTGGCCAAAGATCTCACCAAGCTAATGGATTTAAGGCGGAAGATCATGAAATGAAGGTGACGGGGTTGTCAGACGGGCATGAAAAAAGGCTCCCCGGAGGGAGCCTTTTGGGTGTTTGGTGGAGACGGCGGGAATTGAACCCGCGTCCGCCAGCACTCAGCCTTGAGGTCTACATGCTTAGTGTCCTTCTATTGATTTAACCTCAAGCGACCCGAAGGTCAGGGTGCAAGAGGCGAGCTCTTTAATCTTAGCCGCTAACCAGTGAGCTCTGGGTAGCGGAGCAGCCTATAAGCGATGACGTCCTGGGATGTTGCTACTGAGTTATAGGCGCCTCAGCCAGGACGACTGGAACGGCTTACGCCGCCAGTGCGTAGTTTTCGTCGTTTGCGACTATTTTAAAGCAGCTTTGGATTTACGAGATTCGCTGCCATCTCGACATGCACCCAAGGGTTCGTCACCGGCGTCGAAGCCAAGTCGTCCCCTTACATACTCAGTATATGTGTCCTGATTGCCGGACTTCAAGGGTTATTCGTAAGATTTATACCTATACCCTTCAACTGGCCTCGCGAGTGAGGGCATCCTCGCGGCCGGCAAGGGCCGCGTGGCGTAATGCCTCGAAGCTTTCCCTGAAGTAGTCCATCACGGCATTGGGGTCGGCATGGATGGCTTTGTCGACGGTAATGCCAAACTGAACGGTGCCCGCGTAGCTGAGAATGCTCATGCCGATGCCGATGGTGCCACTCTGGGGCACCCAGAACATGGGTTGGGTCAATTTGCTGCCCGCCAGGTAGAGCGCCTCTTTGGGCCCCGGCACGTTGGTGAGCACGGCAGACGCCTTGTTGCTGAGCAGGTCCAGTGCCCGTCGTTCAAGGACATCGGGGCCGCGGCCGAATAAATCAAGGAGGCTGTATGTGACCTGGGCCTGGTAAGACCGCTTCAACCGGTTCATGTTTTCCTGCACTTGCTGGAAGCACATGAGCGGGTCCATCACTTCCACCGGGAGGGTCACCAACACCAGGCCGAACTTGTTGCCCAGGGTTTCGATGGGTTGATCAAGAGGCCTCAGGTTGAATGGAACGGCAACGCGGATTCCGCAATCGGGAATCGCTTCCTTGTGCGCGGCAAAATGCCGCTGCAAAGCGCCGGTGACGGTGCAGAGCAGGGCGTCGTTGATGGTGCCGCCCAGTGCCTTGGCGCAGGCTTTCACTTCCGCCAGGTCCAGGGGGTCTGCCCAGGCTACCTGTTTGCGCCCGGAGAGGGGTTCTTTCAGCCCGGTTTTCGGCTCAAACGGGGCCAGGCCGAGTTTGACCAGGTCAAAGGCCACATCGCCGGCGGTCGTCGCCAGTTTGAGAGGGTAGTTGGGCTCCTCCCGGACCGATTGGATGAACAGTCTGGCCTGATCGGTGGCGACTTGCACGTTGTCGACCGCCCGATGGAGTAATTTCTGGATGGCGGATCTCTGGCGCGGTTTTGAAGGATGCTTCGAGGCCACCCGGCTGAGTTTGGGCTCCGGCGTCTTGTCGGTCAGCGACAGCATGACCCGGACCAGTGATATGCCGTCGGCAATGCAATGATGGATGCGAATCAGCAGGGCGGCACCACCCTGATAATTATCGATGTAATGCATTTGCCAGAGCGGTTGCCGGAAATTCAGCGAGGTGCTGTTCATGTCGCTGACCAGTTTCTGGAGTTCGGCCTTGTCGGCCTTGCCTGGCAGCGCGATCTGGTGGAGGTGGTTGTCCAGGTCAAACAGGGGATCGTACTGCCAGTAAGCCCGGTCACCATTGTCCACAACCCGCTGCCGGAAACGGTCGAAACACAGGAATCGCTTCTCCAGCGTTTTCCGCAGACGCTTCATGGAAATGGGCTGTTCCAAGGTCCACACCCCACAGATCATCATGGGGTTCTGGGGCGTGTCCATTCTCAGCCAGGCACGGTCAACCGATGACATTGGGGTCAGATCAGATGGCATAAGCCCTCCCTTTGCTACGCATCCGGTGGCGAAACCGTGGGACAGCATTCTCCTCGGACCAGTGAGTATAGGACTGGCGAACAGCTTCGCAAAGAGGACCAGTATGCGACACATGGGCGGTGCCGCACTTGACTGGCGTCAGGCTGAGGGGCGTTGGGCCGGTATCAGGTATTGGCTTCGCGCAGGATGCGCTGTTTCTGACGGTTCCAGTCGCGCTCTTTTTCCGTGGCGCGCTTGTCGAACTGCTTTTTACCCTTGGCGAGGGCGATCTCGCACTTCACTTTGTTTTTCTTCCAGTACAGTGCCAGCGGGATGCAGGTGGAGCCGGCCTGGTTTACCTTGCCAAGAATTTTGGCAATTTCCTTTTTGTGGAGCAGCAGCTTTCGGGTCCGGGTCGGATCGGCAATAACGTGGGTTGAGGCTGTGCTCAAGGGCGTGATGTGGGCGCCGAGCAACCAGGCTTCGCCGTTCTTGAGCAGCACATAGGCGTCCACCAGCTGGGCCTTGCCGGCGCGCAGGGATTTCACTTCCCAGCCGAGCAGCGAGAGGCCGGCCTCGAAGCGTTCCTCGATGTGATACTCGTGTTTCGCTTTTTTGTTCAGCGCAATGGTGCTGCTGGGGGTTCCGGGTTTCTTCTTGCTCATGAACCAGTGATCCGGGGTCGGATTAGTGTACGAATGGCCGGGCTGTCGGGCCCGGCGAAGCGCGCATTGTAGCTCAGGAGTGCCAGACCGGTCACGAAATCGGCGCAATAGTCTGTAAGTCGGGGTGCGAGTATGATGGCATCGGCTACAATGACCGCCCAGTCTTTTTCAGGGAATTGCATGTCGACGCCGTACCAGACTGCCATCGGGTCCTTTACCCGTAAATCCACCTTTTTCTGGGCCTCCGTGGGCGCGACGGTGGGGCTGGCGAACCTGTGGCAATTTCCCTATCTGGCCAGCCGTCACGGCGGCGGTCTGTTCATCCTCATCTACCTCGCATGCCTGTTATTGATCACTTTGCCACTGATGGTGACGGAGGCCTCCCTGGGGCGCTATTCCCGGCATGGGATTGTGCTGGCGCTCGATGGGCTCATCCGTGGCGCCCGGGCGTCCAGGCTCTGGATGTTTGCAGGCCGCCTGAGCATTCTGGCCGCCTTCCTGGTGCTGTCCTACACCCTGGTCTTCGGAGCCATCGCGCTGGCCTATGTGTTTTTCGGGGCCGTGGGTGAGTTTTCCGGCGCCAACATGGGCGACGCCGGGGCGATCCTGTCCGGTCTGGTTTCCGATCCGGACCATTACCGTCGGTTTGTCGCCTGGTATACGTTTTTCGTCATTCTTGTGGTCTGGGTGTCCATGCAGGGCGTTGTCAGCGGTGTTGAGCGCACCATGCGCGTGGTGGTGCCGGGTACCCTGCTGTTGCTGGTGGGACTCTTTGCCCTGTCGCTCTGGCAGGGGCACATGAACAATGCGGTGGATCAGATCCTCGGCTGGCATTTTGCCGATGTGACGGCGGGCAGCGTGAAGGCTGCCCTGTTCCAGGCGTTTTTTACGCTGGGCCTCGGGATGGGGGTCTGGACCGTCTTCGGCGCTTACAGTACCTCAAACACCGCGTTCAAACGCTCGCTTCTGGCGGTGGTCCTGATGGATACGTTGGTGGCCATCGTGGCAGGGCTGATGGTGTATTCGCTGTCGGCAGCGGGGCCGGAAACCGACAACGCTCGCGGCTTTAGCCTCCTGTTCATCTCGCTGCCGGTGAACCTCGCGGCATTGCCCGGGAGTCAGATCCTGATAGCCGTGGCTTTTCTGACGGTGGTGTTGGTGGTCTGGACGACCTCGGTGGCTCTGATGGAACCCGTGATTGGATGGTTCAGAGAGTGGACAGGGGCGCCCCGGGGAGTGTCCTCGCTGCTGGTTGGCCTCATGGTCTGGCTGGCAGGGTTGGTATCGCTGCTTTCTTTCAATCTCTGGGCGGATATCCGCTTTGCTGGTGCCACCGTATTTCGATGGTTGGAGTTGTTCAGCGGCGGGTTGCTGATTCCGCTGGTCGCCAGCCTGGTTGCCCTGTTTACCGGCTGGTGCCTCACCCGTCGGTTGGCACTGTCGCTGATCGGGCGCACACCGCGGCCCGTGGCGAGTATCTGGTACTGGGTCATGCGACTGGTGCTGCCAGTGGTGGTGGCCTACATTGGCATTTCCTACATTCTCTTCTCCCTGTCCAGTCTCTGTCAGGGAAGCAGTGGCAGGCTGTGGTGTGGGCAGGCCGAACCGGTGGTCTCCGAATCCCGCCCTCCGGCAGTGGAAAGGAAGGCGGAGGAGGTTCCTGACAAACCGGCGGTTGAAGAGGCGCCTCCGGCACCCGCCGCATCGTCACCGGCTGGGGAATCCGGAGATTCTGGCACGGCGCCCGCGAAACGCACGCCCCATGAAAATGCCCCCAAACAGGACGACATCCTTTATCATAGTGTCTGATTCAGGCTTATGTGATTAGGACAACGGGAGCTCATGGCCCATCAGATTGATAAAACCGCCCTTGTGATGCACTCGGCCGAGCGCATGTTCGAGTTGGTGAACGACATCGCCCGCTATCCGGAGTTTCTGCCCTGGTGCGCAGATGCCGAAATCGTTGACGAGACCGGCGGGCACATCACGGCGTCTCTGGAAATTGCCAAAGGGGGTATTCGCCACCGGTTGACCACGCGGAACCAGTTGCGCATGCCTGAGGTGATCGAGATGAACCTCGTCGATGGTCCCTTCCGGAATCTTACCGGCCGCTGGCACTTCAAGCCCCTGGATGAGAATGCCTGCAAGGTGATGTTGAGCCTGGAGTTCGAGTTTTCCGGCTCGCTGTCGCGCATGACCTTCGGCACGGTGTTCAGTCAGGCTGCGAATACCATGGTCGACGCATTCTGTCGTCGGGCCGATGAGCTCTATCTGAGGGGGAACGGATGATGCACGTCGAAGTCGCCTATGCCCGGCCCGATAAACAGGAAATTATCCCCGTGGACGTGCCCGAGGGCACCACGGCACTGGAGGCCGTGAAGCTCTCTGGCATCACCGCTCTGTTTCCGGAGGTCGATCCGGACAGCAACGACATGGGTATCTTCGGGAAGGTCGTCAAGGACCCGGCGGCTCATGAGCTGCGGGATGGGGATCGCGTCGAACTCTACCGCCCGCTCAAGATCGATCCCAAGCAGGCGCGACTGAATCGCGCCAAAAAGAAAACCGCCTGACGTCCCTTCAGTACGCGGGGGTGTCGTCCAGAAGCTGCGCCTCGTAGTGTGAAAACTGGTCGTTGTCGTAATAGACGATCAGGCGCTGTTCCTTGATTTCGCCTCCGGCCCGCTGAAAGGTGTAGACGTAGTAGTCCCTCGATGGGTCGACCGGGTTCTGCATCAGAGGGGTGCCGAGCAGGGCGCGCACCTGGGTTTTGGGCATGCCTTCGGTCAGTGAGGTCAGCTCTTCGTCGGTTACAATGTTGCCTTGCTGGACGTTGATTTTGTACACGCCGGGGAAGGCACAGCCGGCAATAAAGAGAGTGAGAATGAGAGCTGTGAGCTTTTGCATCGCCGTGGGAAATCCTCTATCTTGAAACCGCCTGCCGGAGGCAGATGTGACACGGAAACACCGTGAATGTGGCGGCTTCATCATACCGGAAGCCGTTAGGCACACCAAAGAGCGAATAGTAACATGTCATCTGAAAACGCCGAATTACGAAAAGTCGGTCTGAAGGTTACCCTGCCGAGGGTCAAGATCTTCAATATCCTGGAGAATTCTCGGGAGCATCACCTCAGTGCCGAGGACGTCTACAAAAAGTTGCTTGAGCAGGGAGATGACGTGGGTCTGGCGACGGTATACCGGGTGTTGACCCAGTTCGAAGCGGCTGGCCTGGTGCTTCGTCATAACTTCGAAGGTGGGCATGCGGTGTTCGAGATGGCGGGTGATGACCATCACGATCACATGGTGTGTACCCAGACCGGGGAAGTGATCGAATTCGTCGACGAAATGATCGAAGAGCGTCAGAAAAAGATTGCCGAAGAACACGGATACGAGATCGTGGATCACAGCCTGATTCTGTACGTCAGGCCCATCAAGCAAACCGAAAACGACTGACGGCGCGGGTCAAACCGGCCAAAAAAAGGGGCAGACACCTTGTCTGCCCCAACAGCTCTCAGGATCGAGAGGGGTAGAGGAACCTGTTTGGCAGGTGGTCGGCTCAGTGACGAGTGGCCTGCCCCTTTGAAAACATCTCCCGGGCGTGCGCGATGGTCTGTTCCGTCATGTCCACGCCGCCCAGCATTCTTGCGACTTCTGAAATCCTTCCCTGATCATCCAGCGTCTCGATCTTCGAGAAAGTTGCATCCTTGTCGGTGAACTTGCTGACGAAGAGGTGCTGATGGCACTGGGCCGCAACCTGGGGCAGGTGGGTGACACACAGGACCTGACCGTTGTTGCCCAGCGTTCGAAGCAGCCGCCCCACTACCTCGGCGGTACCGCCACCAATCCCGACGTCTACTTCGTCGAAAACCAGTGTTGGCGTGGTGGAGGTTTGCGCCACCACGACCTGGATGGCGAGGCTGATGCGAGACAGTTCGCCGCCTGACGCCACCTTGGCCAGAGACCGGGCCGGTTGGCCGGGGTTGGCGCTGACCAGAAATTCGATCTCTTCCATGCCGTGGGCGGCAGGCTCTTCGCTGTGGCGGCTCAGGTGCGTGACAAACTGAACCGACGGCATGCTCAGCTGAGCCAGTTCCTCGGCGATCCGCTGATCCAGCTCGACCGCTGCCTGTTGTCGGGCATCGCTGAGCCGGGTGGCGAGCTGGTCGTAATCGGCGCGCAGGGTGTCGAGTTCTGCCTCCAGTTGCTCCAGGCTACCGGCGCCACCGTCCAGCTCGGCCAGTTCTGCCGTCAGTCGCTGATGCAGGTCCGGAAGCTCCTCCGGGGTGATCCGGTGCTTCCGGGCCATCTGGTAAATCGCGCTGAGGCGCTCCTCGACTTCGGCCAGGCGCGCCGGGTCGGCTTCGTAATCCTCGACGAACCGGCGCAGGTTGTCGCCGGCCTCTGAAATCTGGATCTGGGCGTCGTTCAGCATCTGGATGGTATCGGCCAGGGCCGGGACGTCCACCGGGAGCTGCTCCAGTTGCTGCAGGGCCTGCCGGACCATGTCCGAGGCGCTTGTTTCATCTTCGGTACAGAGCAGCGCTGCCTGGTGACTGCTGTGAAGAACGGCGTCCGCCTGGCTGAGTTGGGCCTGCTCCTGCTCCAGCTCGGCCTGTTCGTCGGCTTCAAGGGCAAGGCGATCAAGTTCTTCCACCTGATAACGCAGCAGTTGCAGTTTTGCTTCCGATTCCTCGGCATTCTGCTGTCGTTCGGTCAGGCGTTGCCGCGTCTGTTGCCAGGCCTTCCAGGCGTCACGAGTCTCGGCGGCGAGGTTTTCGACACCGGCGAACTCGTCCAGCAGTTTCCGGTGTGTGTCTTTCCGGAGCAGGGACTGGTGCTGATGCTGGCTGTGGATGTCCATCAACAGGCCGCCAAGTTCTTTCAGGTGGGCAAGCGGGCAGGGCTGGCCATTGATGTAGGCCCTGGAGCGCCCATCCTTGCTGATCACCCGACGGAGGATGCAGTCGGTTTCGTCATCGAGCTCGTGTTGCTCGAGCCATTGCGAGGCTTCGGGAATCGTGGAGACGTCGAACGTGGCGGTTATGTCGGCCCGTTTTGCGCCATGACGAACGGCGCCAGCGTCAGCCCGGCCGCCCATGGCAAGCCCCAGGGCATCCAGCACGATGGATTTGCCCGCCCCGGTTTCGCCGGTCAATGCTGTCATGCCTTTGCTGAATTGCAGTTCTACGCGTTCGGCAATGGCGTAGTTGGACACGGTTAACTGTGTGAGCATGACGGACCTCCGCTCGCGGAATTCGAATGCAGTTTCTGGAAATACTGTAATTGCATACAGTGACTGTGAATATATACAGGGTTTTTCGGGTTTGCAAATTGGCTCGCGTCAAATTCTTCAATATTGCATCCAACGGGTGGTTGAAACCTGCCGAGCGGGCCCCATATCGGTTCGCAAACACAGTTTTCCGGCT
Source organism: Marinobacter santoriniensis NKSG1 (assembly GCF_000347775.1). Taxonomy (GTDB): domain Bacteria; phylum Pseudomonadota; class Gammaproteobacteria; order Pseudomonadales; family Oleiphilaceae; genus Marinobacter; species Marinobacter santoriniensis. The sequence goes on along the minus strand of NZ_APAT01000016.1, from coordinate 141,492 downwards.
TGCGTCGGTCGGAAGTTCATTTCAACCGGCCCGGATACTGGCCGCTGAAGATCTAGCAGGAGTAGTCATGAGCACTGACGAAAAGCGCAACGAGCAGGTAGACGAACTGAAGGAAGCAACCGAGGCTGCCGCTGAGGAGGCTCAGGCCCGGGAAGACGCGGAAGCGTCTGAGGGTGGGGTTTCCGAAGTGGAGGCGCTGAAGGCCCAGGTGCAGGAGTTTCAGGAGCAGATGCTGCGCTCCCAGGCGGAAATGCAGAACGTGCGCCGCCGTGCGGAGATCGATGTCGAGAAAGCCCACAAATTTGCCCTGGAAAAATTCGTCAAGGAGCTGCTGCCGGTGGCTGACAGCCTGGAGAAGGCCGTCGAAAGTGCCGAAGGGCACCAGGACGCTGGCGACGTTGTGGCCTCGATCCGCGAAGGCGTCGAGATGACGCTGAACCTCCTGATGAACAGCCTGAAGAAATTCAATGTTGAGCAGCTCAACCCCGTTGGCGAGCCGTTCGATCCCCAGCAGCATGAGGCCATGTCCATGGTGCCTGCGCCGGATGCCGAGCCTAACAGCGTGGTGGCCGTTGTACAGAAAGGGTATCTGCTGAACGGCCGGGTGGTTCGGCCCGCCATGGTCATGGTGGCCAAGGCCGAAGGTGCGCCGAAAGTTGATGAGCAGGCTTGAAAAGGCGAATAAAGCGCCAATATAGCGAGTAAATAGCGAAAAAGCCGGACAGCGGTTCCGGAAAAAAGCATTCAGAAGATTTGGAGTGATTCGATGAGCAAGATTATTGGTATCGACCTGGGAACGACAAACTCCTGCGTGGCCATCATGGATGGCGACAAGGTAAAGGTTATTGAAAACGCCGAGGGTGATCGCACGACCCCGTCCATCATCGCCTACACCGAAGATGGCGAAACCCTGGTTGGGCAGTCTGCCAAGCGTCAGGCGGTGACTAACCCGGACAACACCCTGTATGCCATCAAGCGTCTGATCGGTCGTCGTTTTGAAGACGACGTTGTTCAGAAAGACATCAAGATGGTGCCCTACAAAATCACCAAGGCGGACAACGGTGATGCCTGGGTTGAGGTGAAAGGCCAGAAGATGGCGCCGCCGCAGGTGTCTGCAGAAGTTCTGAAGAAAATGAAGAAAACTGCAGAAGACTACCTCGGCGAAAAAGTGACTGAGGCGGTTATCACCGTGCCGGCCTACTTTAACGACAGCCAGCGTCAGGCAACCAAGGATGCGGGCAAGATCGCCGGTCTGGAAGTGAAGCGTATTATCAACGAGCCGACCGCCGCAGCCCTGGCCTACGGCCTGGACAAGAAGAGCGGTGACCGTACCGTGGCTGTCTATGACCTGGGTGGTGGTACCTTCGACCTGTCCATCATCGAGATCGCGGACGTTGACGGTGAGCACCAGTTCGAAGTGCTGGCCACCAACGGTGACACCTTCCTGGGTGGTGAAGACTTCGATCTGAAGATCATCGAGTACCTCGCAGATCAGTTCAAGAAGGACAGTGGTATCGACCTGCGCGGCGATTCCCTGGCGATGCAGCGTCTGAAGGAAGCTGGCGAGAAGGCCAAGATCGAGCTGTCCAGCAGCCAGCAGACCGACGTGAACCTGCCGTACATCACTGCAGACGCGTCCGGTCCCAAGCACATGAACGTCAAGCTGACCCGTGCCAAGCTCGAGTCCCTGGTAGAAGAGCTGGTCCAGCGCAGCCTTGAGCCCTGTAAAGTGGCGCTTCAGGATGCGGGCATGAAGGCCTCTGAAATCGACGAAGTCATCCTGGTGGGTGGCCAGACCCGTATGCCGCTGGTGCAGGAGAAGGTGAAAGAGTTCTTCGGCAAAGAAGCGCGTAAGGATGTGAACCCGGACGAAGCAGTTGCCATGGGTGCTGCTATCCAGGCGGCCGTGCTTTCCGGTCACGTGAAAGACGTCCTGCTGCTGGATGTGACGCCGCTGACCCTGGGTATCGAAACCATGGGTGGCGTGGCTACGCCGCTGATCGAGAAGAACACGACTATTCCGACCAAGAAGTCGCAGACTTTCTCCACGGCGGAAGACAACCAGACTGCGGTAACCATCCACGTGGTACAGGGTGAGCGTAAGCAGGCCACCCAGAACAAATCACTGGGCCGGTTCGACCTGGCGGATATCCCGCCGGCACCGCGCGGTGTGCCGCAGATCGAAGTGACCTTCGACATCGATGCCAACGGCATTCTGAACGTGTCCGCGAAGGACAAGGCCACTGGCAAAGAGCAGTCTATCGTGATCAAGGCCTCTTCCGGCCTGAACGATGACGAAATCGAGAAGATGGTGCGCGATGCCGAGGCGAACGCCGAGGAAGATCGCAAGTTCGAGGAGCTGGTGCAGGCACGCAACCAGGGCGACGCCATGGTCCATGCGGTTCGCAAGACTCTGAGCGAGGCTGGTGACAAGGTCAGCGACAGCGAGAAAGAGTCTATCGAGGCGGCCATCAAGGATCTGGAAGAAGCTCTGGAGGGTTCCGACAAGGAAGCCATCGAGACCAAGACCCAGAAGCTGACCGAGGTGTCCTCGGAGCTGGCTCAGAAGATGTACGCGGAGCAGGGCGAGCAGGCGCAGCAGGCCGGCGGTCAGGAAGGCGCCCAGTCCCAGTCTGCGGATGACGCTGTCGACGCCGAGTTTGAAGAAGTCAAAGACGACGACAAGAAGTAAATCCGAAGTACATCAGGTAGTTGGAAAACGCGGGGAGCTCCCCGCGTTTTCCGCGTTATAAAAACAGGGTTTTGAAGCATGGCCAAGCGCGATTATTACGAAATTCTCGGGATTTCCCGGGATGCGGACGAGAAGGAAATCAAGCGAGCCTACCGAAAGCTCGCCATGAAGTACCATCCGGACCGTAACCCGGACGACACCGACGCCGAGAATAAATTCAAAGAGGCCAGCGAAGCGTACGAAATACTGGCGGATGCCAGCAAGCGGGCTGCCTATGACCAGTTCGGCCATGCCGGCGTTGATGGCCAGGCCGGGGGCGGCTTCGGTGGCGGTGGCGCCAGCTTCTCCGACATCTTTGGTGACGTGTTCGGAGACATCTTTGGTGGCGGTGGTCGTGGCCGGAACACCCGTGGCGCGGATCTGAGGTACACCCTTGAGCTGGACCTGGAAGAAGCGGTCAAAGGCAAAACCGTCCAGATCACCATTCCCGGGCACCGTGAATGCGAAGCCTGCGATGGCAGTGGCGCGACCAAGGGGTCGGGTGTTGAAACCTGCGGTACCTGTAAGGGTATGGGGCAGGTTCGCATGCAGCAGGGCTTCTTCGCTGTTCAGCAGACCTGTCCGACCTGCCGTGGGGCCGGTCAGATTATCAAGGATCCGTGTAAGGTCTGTCATGGCCAGGGTCGGGTTCGGGAAGAGAAAACGCTGTCGGTCAAGGTTCCGCCCGGTGTGGATACCGGGGATCGCATCCGGTTGTCCGGCGAAGGCGAAATGGGGGTAGACGGTGGTCCGCCGGGCGACCTGTATGTCCAGATCGCTGTGCGTGAACACTCTATCTTTACCCGTGACGGTCGCAATCTCTATTGTGAAGTGCCGATCAGTATCGTGGATGCCACCCTGGGTGGCGAGCTGGAAGTGCCCACCCTGGATGGTCGGGTGAAGCTCAAGATTCCGCCCGAAACCCAGACCGGGCGACTGTTCCGCCTGCGCAACAAGGGTGTCAGCCCGGTTCGCGGTGGTCCGGCCGGCGACTTGCTGTGCCGCGTCATCGTCGAAACACCGGTGAACCTTACGAAGCGCCAGAAAGAGCTGCTTGAAGAGTTTCAGCAGACACTGGACGGCAGCAACGGTACCCATCATGCGCCGAAGAAAACCTCCTGGTTTGAAGGTGTGAAAAGTTTCTTTGACGAAATGAAATTCTGAGCCTCAGCCAAGTAAGGAAGAGCAGACATGCGGGTAGCAATCATGGGCGCCGCCGGGCGCATGGGCAAAGTGCTGATCGAAGCGGTTGACGGCACCGAAGGGCTGGAGCTGGGCGCGGCAATTGTCGAGCCGGGTAGCAGCCTCGTAGGTGCCGATGCGGGTGAAATGACCGGCATCGGCAAAACTGGTGTGAAGATGGTCGACAGCCTGGATCAGGTCCGGGACGACTTCGAGGTCCTGATCGACTTCACGTTCCCGGATCTGACGCTGGAAAATGCGGAATTCTGCGGCAAGCACGACAAGCGGATGGTCATCGGCACCACGGGTATGAGCGACGCCGAGAAGCAGCAGCTGGCGGTTGTGGCGGAATCGGTGCCAGTCATGTTCGCGCCCAACATGAGTGTTGGCGTCAACGTCGTCCTCAATCTGCTGCGCACCGCCGCTGCAACACTGGGCGACGACTACGACGTCGAAATTATCGAGGCCCATCACCGGCACAAGAAAGATGCGCCCTCCGGGACTGCCCTGCGTATGGGTGAGGTGGTCGCCGATGCCCTCGGGCGCGACCTGAAAGACTGTGCTGTCTATGGCCGGGAAGGCTTTACCGGCGAGCGCACCCGCAAGGAAATCGGCTTCGAGACCATCCGTGCCGGCGATGTGGTAGGGGACCATACGGTGCTGTTCGCTACCGAAGGTGAGCGTATCGAGGTGACCCATAAGGCGAGCAGTCGGATGACCTTCGCCAAGGGTGCGATGCGTGCGGCGCTCTGGCTGCAGGACAAGCCGGCTGGCCTCTACGACATGCAGGATGTACTCAACCTCAAAGCGTGATTATCCGTGGACAGAAAGCGCCGTATTTCTTACAATAAGGCGATTTATTTGCACCAAGCGTAGCTTTGAGAAGCTTTTAAGAGTTTTATGAAAAGCGGGACGGAGTCTCTACTCCCTCTCGCTTTTTTGCGACCTGAATTTGCGCTTGCGTTCCTGTTCGTGACGAACTTATCCGCCACTCGATGAGGATACAAGCCTTGAGCACACCAGCAATCCTTGCACTCGCAGACGGAAGCCTCTTCTACGGCACCGCCATTGGCGCTGACGGAGAAACCAGCGGTGAAGTGGTGTTCAATACCGCCATGACCGGCTACCAGGAAATCCTGACCGACCCGTCCTATTCCCGTCAGCTGGTCACCCTGACGTATCCGCACATCGGTAACACCGGTGTGAACGAAGAGGATATTGAATCCGACCGCATCCAGGCCGCCGGCCTGATCATCCGGGATTTGCCTCTGGTGGCCAGCAACTGGCGCAGCCAGGGTCGCCTCGACGACTACCTGCGAAACAACAACATTGTTGGAATTGCTGACATCGACACCCGTCGCCTGACTCGCATCCTCCGGGATAAAGGGTCCCAGAACGGTGCCATTGTCGCCGGCGAAAACGCCAATGCCGAACGCGCTCTGGAGCTGGCCAAAGCCTTCCCGGGTCTCAAGGGCATGGACCTCGCCAAGGAAGTTACCTGCGACAAGGTCTGGCAGTGGAATCAGACCGAGTGGGATCTTGATAACGGCTACGGCGAACGGTCAGAGTCGCGTTTCAAGGTTGTCGCCTGGGATTACGGCGTGAAGTACAACATCCTTCGGATGCTTGCTTCACGGGGTTGCGACATCACCGTGGTGCCCGCCCAGACGCCGGCTTCCGAAGTTCTGGCCATGAACCCCGATGGTATTTTCCTCTCCAATGGTCCGGGGGATCCCGAGCCCTGCGATTACGCCATCACCGCCATCAGGGAAGTGCTCGAAACCGACATTCCGGTCTTCGGCATCTGCCTGGGTCATCAGCTTCTGGCCCTGGCCAGCGGTGCGAAGACCATGAAGATGGGACACGGCCACCACGGCGCCAACCATCCGGTGCAGGATATCGCCAGGGGCACAGTGATGATCACCAGCCAGAACCACGGATTTGCCGTGGATGAGGCGACACTGCCGGCCAATGTCGAGGCGACTCACAAGTCCCTGTTTGATGGCACCTTGCAGGGCATCCGCCGGACTGACAAACCGGCCTACAGCTTCCAGGGCCACCCGGAAGCCAGCCCCGGTCCCCATGACGTGGCCCCGCTGTTTGACGAGTTTATCCGCCTGATGGGGGAGCGATCGGCCTGAGACCGATCGCCATGGAAAACTCACGGGCGCCGCGTGTTGCGCTGCCAGAATTCAAAAGTTGCTGACAGGTTTACCAAGACATGCCAAAACGTACCGACATCAAGAGCATCCTGATCCTGGGCGCGGGCCCCATCGTGATCGGACAGGCGTGCGAGTTTGATTACTCCGGGGCCCAGGCCTGCAAGGCGCTGAGGGAAGAGGGCTACCGGGTGATCCTGGTGAACTCCAACCCGGCGACCATCATGACCGACCCGGTGATGGCGGATGCCACCTACATCGAGCCGATCACCTGGAAGACGGTGGAGAAGATCATCGAGAAGGAGCAGCCGGACGCGCTGCTGCCGACCATGGGTGGCCAGACCGCGCTGAACTGCGCGCTGGACCTGGAGCGCCACGGCATCCTCGAGAAACACGGCGTGGAAATGATCGGCGCCAACGCTGACACCATCGACAAGGCCGAAGACCGGGACCGCTTCGACAAGGCCATGAAGAAGATCGGCCTGGAATGCCCCCGGGCGACCATCGCCCATTCCATGGACGAAGCCTGGAAAGTGGCCGACGACATCGGCTTCCCGTGCATCATCCGCCCGTCCTTCACCATGGGCGGCTCCGGCGGCGGCATCGCCTACAACCGGGACGAGTTCGAGGAAATCTGCACCCGCGGCCTGGACCTCTCGCCCACCAACGAACTGCTGATCGACGAGTCCCTGATTGGCTGGAAAGAGTACGAGATGGAAGTCGTCCGCGACAAGAACGACAACTGCATCATCGTCTGCGCCATCGAGAACTTCGACGCCATGGGCGTGCACACCGGTGACTCCATCACCGTGGCCCCGGCCCAGACCCTCACCGACAAGGAATACCAGATCATGCGCAACGCCTCCCTGGCGGTGCTGCGTGAAATCGGTGTGGAAACCGGCGGCTCCAACGTCCAGTTCGGCATCAACCCGGACACCGGCCGCATGGTCGTCATCGAGATGAACCCCCGGGTGTCCCGTTCTTCAGCGCTGGCCTCCAAGGCCACCGGCTTCCCGATCGCCAAGGTCGCCGCCAAGCTGGCGGTGGGCTACACCCTGGACGAACTGCAGAACGAAATCACCGGCGGCGTCACCCCGGCCTCGTTCGAACCGTCCATCGACTACGTGGTCACCAAGATCCCCCGGTTCACCTTCGAGAAATTCCCCCAGGCCGACGCCCGTCTGACCACCCAGATGAAATCCGTGGGTGAGGTCATGGCCATCGGCCGCACCTTCCAGGAATCCCTGCAGAAAGCCCTGCGCGGCCTGGAAGTGGGCTCCGAAGGCTTCGACGAGAAACTCGAGGAACTCGATTCCGAAAACGCCCGGGAAACCCTGACCCAGGAACTGAACGTCCCCGGCGCCGACCGCATCTGGTACATCGGCGACGCCTTCCGCGCCGGCCTGAGTGTGGAAGACGTGTTTGCCCACACCAAGGTGGACCCCTGGTACCTGGTGCAGATCGAAGACCTGATCAAAGAGGAAGAGGCCCTGAAGAGCGCCGGCAAGGCCGACATCGACCAGGCCACCCTGTTCCGCCTCAAGCGCAAGGGCTTCTCCGACGCCCGCCTGGCCAAACTGCTGGGCATCTCCGAGGTGAGCCTGCGCAAGCTGCGCCACGACCTGGACATCCGCCCGGTGTACAAGCGGGTGGACACCTGTGCGGCGGAATTCGCCTCCGACACCGCCTACATGTACTCCACCTATGAGGAAGAGTGCGAGGCGGACGCCTCCGACCGGGACAAGATCGTCGTCATCGGCGGCGGCCCCAACCGGATCGGCCAGGGCATCGAATTCGACTACTGCTGTGTGCACGCAGCCCTGGCCATGCGTGAAGACGGCTACGAAACCATCATGATCAACTGCAACCCGGAGACCGTGTCCACCGACTACGACACCTCCGACCGGTTGTACTTCGAACCGATCACCCTGGAAGACGTGCTGGAAATCATCCACGTCGAAAAGCCCAAGGGCGTGATCGTCCAGTACGGCGGCCAGACCCCGCTGAAACTGGCCCGCGGCCTCGAAGCCGCCGGCGTGCCCATCATCGGCACCAGCCCGGACGCCATCGACCGCGCCGAGGACCGGGAGCGGTTCCAGCAGATGATCACCCGCCTGGGCCTGAAACAGCCGGAAAACGCCACCGTTCGCAGCCACGAGGAAGGCATCCTGGCGGCCCGGGAAATCGGCTACCCGCTGGTGGTGCGTCCGTCCTACGTACTGGGCGGCCGGGCCATGGAGATCGTCTACGACGAAACCGAACTGGTGCGCTACATGCGCAACGCCGTGCTGGTCTCCAACGACAGCCCGGTGCTGCTGGACCACTTCCTGAACGCCGCCATCGAGGTGGACATCGACGCCATCTCCGACGGCACGGATGTGGTCATTGGCGGCATCATGCAGCACATCGAACAGGCTGGCGTGCACTCCGGCGACTCCGCCTGCTCGCTGCCGCCGTACACCCTGTCCCAGCAGGTGCAGGACGAGATGCGCGACGCGGTCAAGAAGATGGCCATCGAACTGGACGTGATCGGCTTGATGAACGTGCAGCTGGCCTGGCAGGACGGTGAGATCTACGTGATCGAGGTGAACCCGCGGGCCTCGCGGACGGTGCCGTTCGTGTCCAAGGCCATCGGCGTCTCCCTGGCAGCGGTTGCGGCCCGGGTGATGTCGGGCAAGACGCTGAAGGAACTGAACTTCACCCAGGAGATCGTACCGACCTACTACGCGGTGAAGGAATCGGTGTTCCCGTTCAACAAGTTCCCGGCGGTGGATCCGATCCTCGGGCCGGAGATGAAATCCACCGGCGAAGTCATGGGCCTAGGCGACAGCTTTGATGAGGCCTTTGCCAAGGCGGCGTTGGCGGTGGGCGAACGTCTGCCGGAGCAGGGGACGGCCTTCATGTCCGTGCGTGACGTGGACAAGCCGGGTGCTGCCAAGGTGGCCCGCGACCTGGTGGATGCCGGTTTCCGGATCATCGCCACTACCGGCACTGCCAAGGCCCTGAAAGAATCAGGGATTGAGGTGGATCCGGTGAACAAGGTCCGTGAAGGGCGTCCCCACATCGTGGATGCCATCAAGAACGGCAAGGTTCAGCTGATTATCAATACCACCGAAGGCCGCAAGGCGATTTCCGACTCGGCACAGATTCGCCAGTCGGCCCTGCAGGCGAAGGTGACCTATACAACGACCCTGGCGGGTGGCGAAGCCTTCTGCCGGGCCATCAAATTTGGCCCGGAGCGCACTGTTCGTCGCCTCCAGGAACTACACGCAGGAAAGTAAATCATGGCTGACAGAGTACCGATGACCAAGGCGGGTGAAGCCCGCCTGCGCGAGGAGCTGAAAAAGCTGAAGTCCGACGATCGGCCCAAGGTGATTGCGGCCATTGCCGAGGCCCGTGAGCACGGCGACCTCAAGGAAAACGCCGAATACCATGCCGCCCGTGAGCAGCAGGGTTTCATCGAGGGGCGGATCCAGGAAATCGAGGGTAAGCTGGCGTCGGCCCAGGTGATCGACGTTACCACCATGGAAAATACCGGTAAGGTGATTTTCGGCACCACCGTTCATCTGATCAATGTGGATACCGACGAAGAAGTCACCTACCAGATCGTGGGCGAGGATGAAGCGGACATTAAACAGGGCAAGCTGTCCATCTCGTCACCGATTGCCCGTGCCCTTGTGGGTAAGGATGAAGGCGATGTGGTGGCTATCCGTGTTCCGTCCGGCACCGTCGAGTACGAAATTTCAGAAGTCGAGTACATCTGACTCCGGACTGCTCCGGAATAAAAAAGCCGACTCCGTTCGTTCGGGGTCGGCTTTTTTGTCGGCGCGCTTTGGGAGTGCTGATCAGTGCTTGTGACGCAGCAGATTGGAGAGTTTCGGGTTGGGCTTTTTCGCGCGGCGCAGAATGACGGCGATTTTTCCGATGCTCTGTACCAGCTCCGCTCCCGAGGCCTCGCACAAGGCATTGATCGCTTCCTGGCGGACATCGCGGTCCGGGCTGGCGATCTTCACCTTGATCAGTTCGTGGTCATTCAGTGCCCGCTCCAGCTCCTCCTGGAGTCCCTCGGACAGGCCCTTGTCACCCACGATGATCACGGGTTTGAGGTTGTGGGCGATCGCCCGGTACTCCCGGCGCTGTTCCGGTGAAAGGCTCATGATGGAATCTCTTTATCGGTGCAATTAATAAAACGCCGGCAACGTGTTTGCTGGCATAATCGTATAATCGGCGGATTGTAACAGATCGCCGGGTCCCGGAAATGGCTGTTAACCCGTATCGGTGGCGGGAACTGGCCGAACAGGAACAATCGGAGGTGAATTTGGCTCGGTCCAAGTCCAGTGACCGCTGGCTCAAGGAACATTTCGACGACGTCTGGGTCAAAAAGTCCCAGGAAGACGGCTATCGCTCCCGTGCCAGCTACAAGCTGATAGAGCTGGATGCGAAGGACAAGCTGTTTCGGCCCGGCCAGCTGGTGGTCGATCTGGGCGCAGCGCCCGGAGGCTGGTCCCAGGTTGCCGTGGAGAAGGTTGGTGACAGTGGTGTGGTGATCGCCAGCGATATCCTGCCGATGGACCCCATTGCCGGTGTTGACTTTGTACAGGGCGACTTTACCGAGGATTCAGTCTTCGAGGCGCTACTGGATCTGCTCGATAATCGCAGGGCCGACGTTGTAATTTCCGATATGGCGCCCAATATGAGTGGTATGGCTGCAGTCGATATCCCGAAAGCCATGGGCCTGGTTGAGCTTGCGCTCGATATGGCCCAGCGGGTACTGCGGCCTGGCGGCGTGTTTGTGGCCAAGGTGTTTCAGGGTGAAGGCTTTGATGCCCTTTTGGCAGACATGCGAGGCAGCTTCAAGACGGTTGTCAGCCGAAAACCGGATTCATCGCGGGCCCGGTCCCGGGAGGTCTATCTGGTGGGTAAGGGTTTCAAGGGCTGATCGCTATGCGATGGCTCTGTGGCTGTTACGGATGGGCCGTTTCTGGTGGACAGGCGTACAATTGGTGTAAGGTGTCGAAAAGGGTGTCTTTGCGAAGGTGTCCTTCAATTCACAGGTGATGATCCTTGAACGATATGGCAAAAAATCTGGTTCTCTGGCTAATCATAGCCGCGGTTCTGCTGATGGTGTTTCAGAATTTCTCTCCCACCACCAGCGGGCAACAAGTCAACTATTCCCAGTTCGTGCAAATGGTCCAGCAGGGTCAGGTGCAGCGGGTAACCATCGATGGCCTGGATATCCAGGGCACCAAGGGTGATGGTTCCCAGTTCCGGACCATCCGTCCCCAGGTGGCGGACAACAAGCTGATGGACGATCTGCTGGCGAACAACGTCGAGGTTATCGGTAAAGAACCGGAGCGTCAGAGTCTCTGGACGCAACTACTGGTTGCGGCTTTCCCGATCCTCATCATCATCGCTCTGTTTGTCTTCTTCATGCGACAGATGCAGGGAGGCGGTGGCGGCAAAGGCCCCATGTCGTTCGGCAAGAGCAAGGCCCGCCTGATGAGTGAGGATCAGATCAAGACGACTTTCGCTGACGTGGCCGGCGTTGATGAAGCCAAGGAAGATGTTAAGGAACTGGTGGATTTCCTTCGGGACCCGAGCAAGTTCCAGCGTCTTGGCGGCAGCATCCCGAAAGGTGTGCTGATGGTAGGTCAGCCGGGTACCGGTAAGACTCTGCTGGCAAAAGCGATTGCCGGCGAGGCGAAGGTGCCGTTCTTCTCCATCTCGGGTTCCGACTTCGTGGAAATGTTCGTAGGTGTCGGTGCCTCCCGTGTTCGGGACATGTTCGAACAGGCCAAGAAGCAGAGCCCCTGCATCATCTTTATCGATGAGATTGATGCCGTAGGTCGTCATCGTGGCGCCGGCATGGGTGGTGGTCACGACGAGCGTGAGCAGACCCTGAACCAGTTGCTGGTTGAGATGGATGGTTTCGAGGGTAACGAGGGCGTTATCGTCATCGCGGCCACTAACCGTCCGGACGTTCTGGACCCCGCGCTGTTGCGCCCGGGACGTTTCGACCGTCAGGTCGTTGTTGGTCTGCCTGACATTATTGGTCGCGAGCAGATTCTGAAGGTACATATGAAGAAAGTACCGCTGGCAGATGGTGTCGAACCTGCACTGATTGCTCGTGGTACGCCCGGCTTCTCCGGTGCCGATCTGGCCAACCTGGTGAACGAGGCCGCGCTGTTTGCGGCGCGTCGTAACCAGCGCCTGGTGTCCATGGAAGAGTTTGAGCTCGCCAAGGACAAGATCATGATGGGCGCCGAGCGGAAGTCCATGGTGATGAGCGAGAAGGAAAAGCGAAACACGGCCTATCACGAGTCAGGCCACGCCATTGTTGGTCGCCTGGTGCCAGAGCACGATCCGGTCTACAAGGTGAGTATTATTCCCCGCGGACGGGCCTTGGGTGTGACCATGTTCCTTCCGGAGGAAGACAAGTACAGTCACTCCAAGCGTTATCTGATCAGTTCGATCTGCAGCCTCTTCGGTGGACGGATCGCGGAAGAGTTGACGCTGGGCTTCGAAGGCGTCACCACGGGTGCTTCCAATGATATCGAGCGGGCGACCAGTCTGGCTCGCAATATGGTGACGCGATGGGGATTGTCCGAGAAACTCGGCCCGCTGCAGTACGATACCGACAGCGAAGAGCCGTTCCTTGGGCGGTCCGCCGGTCAGGCCCATACGGTCTATTCACCCGAGACGGCCCAGCGCATCGACGAGGAAGTCCGTAACATCATCGACGAGTGCTACTCCACCGCGAAGCAGATCCTGATCGACAATCGGGAAAAGCTCGACATGATGGCCGAAGCCCTCATGAAGTACGAAACCATCGACCGTCATCAGATTGATGACATCATGGAAGGTCGCGAGCCCCGGCCGCCGAAAGGGTGGGGTGACAGCGGTCCGACTGGCGGTGTCCAGGTCGAAGAGCCGGAGAAAGCGCCCGAGCCCAAGGGGTCTGACGACGGGCGCCAGCCTGGCGTTGGTCGACCGGCCGGAGAGCACTGAGCCGCCTCTGACAGGATGGTTGATTGATTGCGCCGCCCGGCTTCCGGGCGGCGTTTGTTTTTGTCTTACCTGAAAATATCACTTCGAGATTGGTTCGCTATGGAAATGAACTTCGCCGGGCGGGTGCTGGATATGTCCCGCTGTCATGTGATGGGAATCCTGAATGTCACTCCGGACTCGTTTTCCGACGGTGGAAGGTTCAACTCCCCGGAGGCGGCACTGGCCCGGGCCCGGCAGATGATCGACGATGGTGCGACGTTTATTGATGTTGGCGGCGAGTCTACCCGGCCGGGAGCCGCTCCGGTGTCCTTGCAGGAGGAGCTGGACCGGGTGTGTCCGGTGGTTGAAGCGATTTCACGAGAACTGGACACGGTGATTTCGGTAGATACGAGTTCGCCGGAAGTCATGACCGAATCCGCGAAACTCGGCGCCGGCCTGATCAATGATGTCCGGGCGCTACAGCGTGAGGGTGCGCCTGAAGCCGCTGCGGACGCCGATATACCCGTGTGTATCATGCACATTCAGGGTGAGCCGGATACGATGCAGGATCGCCCGTCCTATCGAAATGTCCGGAGGGATGTCAGTTCCTTTCTGACCGAGCGTATGCGCGTGGCGGAGGCGGCTGGCGTGCGGCCCGAGAATATCGTGCTCGATCCGGGCTTTGGCTTCGGGAAGACGCTGGAGCATAACCTGCAGTTGCTTGCTTCCATGGAGCAACTGCACATCCTCGGGCATCCGCTGCTTATCGGTATCTCCCGTAAATCCATGCTGGGCCAGATCACCGGACGAGAGGTTAACGAAAGGTTGCCTGCAAGCCTTGCCGCCGCGACAATAGCCGCCATGAAAGGTGCAGGCATTGTGCGTGTTCACGACGTAAGGGAAACCGTGGATGCCATCCGGGTAGTGGCCGCGATGAAGGAGGCAGTGTTATGAGTGACAGGAAGTATTTTGGTACCGACGGCATCCGTGGCCGGGTTGGGGCGTTTCCCATTACGCCGGAGTTCATGCTGCGTCTTGGCTGGGCTGCGGGTCAGGCGTTCAAGAAGGATGGTCAGCGCAACAGCGTTTTGATTGGCAAGGACACCCGTTTGTCCGGCTATATGTTTGAGTCTGCCCTCGAGGCGGGTCTATCGGCGGCCGGTGTGGATGTTAAGCTTCTCGGCCCGATGCCAACGCCGGCAATTGCTTATCTCACCAGAACGTTCCGGGCATCCGCCGGCATCGTGATCAGTGCCTCCCACAACCCCCATGAGGACAATGGCATCAAGTTCTTTTCTTCGGCGGGGACCAAGCTGGATGACGCCCTGGAGGCCGAGATTGAGCGGTGGCTCGATCGACCTCTGGAGGTCTGTGAGCCCTCGGAGCTGGGCAAGGCATCCCGTGTCGATGACGCGCCAGGCCGGTATGTCGAGTTCTGCAAGAGCACTGTCCCCAATGAGTTCACCATGGACGGATTGCACATCGTGCTTGATTGCGCCCATGGTGCGACCTATCACGTGGCCCCGAAGGTGTTCCGGGAGTTGGGGGCCAGGGTGTCCGTAATTGGCGCCGAACCCGATGGGCTCAATATCAACCTCAACGTCGGTTCCACGCACCTGGATGCGTTGAAGCGTGCCGTGCTGGAGAAGAAGGCCGATCTGGGTGTGGCCTTTGACGGGGATGGAGACCGGGTCCTGATGGTCGACCGGGATGGATCAGAGGTCGATGGCGACGAGCTGCTGTACATCATTGCCTCCCAGCGCCATCTCGAAGGGCGGTTGAACGGTGGGGTGGTCGGCACCCTGATGACGAATCTCGGCGTCGAGCTTGCGCTCAAAGAGATCGGTATTGAATTTGAGCGGGCCAAGGTGGGCGATCGCTACGTGATGGAGCGGCTTCTGGCCAACGACTGGCTCCTGGGTGGCGAGGGCTCCGGGCATATGGTTATCCGGGACTGTACCTCTACCGGTGATGGGATCGTCTCTGCGCTTCAGGTGCTGCTGGCCGTTCACCGGTCCGGTAAGCGTCTTTCCGACCTGCGCCAGGGAATGAGTAAGCTGCCGCAGAAGATGGTTAACGTGAGAGTTGCAGAGCGCTTTGATCCCCTCGCAAGGAGTGAGATCGTCGATGCAATTCGCGAGGCGGAAGCGCAATTGGGAGAGAGTGGCCGGGTGTTGCTCAGGCCGTCCGGGACCGAACCGCTGATTCGGGTCATGGCCGAAGGTCAGGTCGAGTCGGAGATCGTTCGGGTTGTCGAGGAGCTGGCCAGGATCGTCGAGCGCTCCTGCTCCTGATATTTTGTATTTTCAGGTGGTTGTGTGACGGCGAACGCTGCTGTATAGTTCGCCCTCCCTCACGTTCGGGAAAGGATATGCGACGCAAGATCGTAGCCGGAAACTGGAAAATGAACGGGTCTCTGGACCTTGTCCGCAACCTGGTTGGCGATGTGAAAGCCCGGTTGAGTGGACTTGATAATGGTGTCGAGGCTGTTATTATTCCCCCCGCTCTGTATGTTGAGAGTGTTAAGGGTCTGGCTGGTGAGTCCCTTGGCGTTGGTGTCCAGAATGTGAGTCAGTGGACGTCCGGTGCGTTCACCGGAGAGATCTCTGCCGATATGGCGAAGGATCTGGGCTGTGATTGGGCGTTGGTTGGACACTCCGAGCGTCGTCAGTACTTCGGAGAAACCGATGAGCTGGTTGCGGCCAAGGTCGAGCGGGTTTTGCAGAGCGGCCTTCAGGTTGTTCTGTGTGTTGGTGAAACCCTTGAAGACCGCGAGCGTGGCGAAGCCGAAACCGTTGTGTCGTCCCAGGTGGCCAGTGGCCTTGCCGGTGTGGATGAGGGGCAGTGGTCGCGAGTCGTGGTTGCCTACGAGCCGGTTTGGGCGATAGGGACCGGAAAGACCGCGACATCGGAAGATGCCCAGAGCATGCACGCCGAAATTCGTCGGGTGCTGGCCGGTATGGGTGCGCCGTCGAAGCAGATTTCAGTCCTTTACGGCGGCAGCGTAAAAGCGGATAATGCGGCCGCGCTTTTCGCCGAGCCGGATATAGACGGCGGTTTGATCGGTGGCGCATCGCTAATTGCTGAAGAATTTATGAGTATTTGCCGGTCGATGCCGGCGAGTGCCAAAGACTAAAGTGTCGCGAGAATTGTTATGAGTTGGTTGGAAACACTGGTTGTCGTTGTGCACGTGGTGATTGCCATAGCGCTCGTGAGTCTGGTCCTGATCCAGCAGGGTAAGGGTGCAGATGCAGGCGCGGCCTTCGGTGGCGGTGCCTCACAGACCGTATTCGGCAGTCAGGGTAGCGGAAGCTTTCTGACTCGCTTGACCACGATTCTGGCGATCGTGTTTTTTGTGACAAGTTTTTCGTTGGGTGTTTTTGCCAAGCAGCGCGCTGAAGTTGCCGGTGATATGGGGGTTCCCGTCGCCGAAGAATCTTCCGCGCCGGCGCCTGCCAAACAGGAAAAGCAGGCCACTGCGCCGGCTGATTCGGCAGATCAGAAGCAGTCCAGCGACACCGGGGGTGGGAAGAGTTCCGATCTTCCGACTCTTGAGTAAAGAA
Organism: Marinobacter santoriniensis NKSG1; assembly: GCF_000347775.1. Taxonomy (GTDB): domain Bacteria; phylum Pseudomonadota; class Gammaproteobacteria; order Pseudomonadales; family Oleiphilaceae; genus Marinobacter; species Marinobacter santoriniensis. The sequence goes on along the minus strand of NZ_APAT01000016.1, from coordinate 124,870 downwards.
TGATGCCCGGGTGGTGAAACTGGTAGACACGCTATCTTGAGGGGGTAGTGGCGAAAGCCGTGCCGGTTCGAGTCCGGCCCCGGGCACCATATCAAGAAAAAACGGCTTGGATTTTCCAGGCCGTTTTTTTTGGTCAGTCCTTGACCAGTTCCGTTGGCGTCTCTATACTCCGGCGGATATTGGAGCCGGTGCCGTTAGTGCCTCGGTTTCCTGGCAGGCCAGGTGTCTGTCAGCAGGAAGTGGATAGGTGTTTTTCCTTCCTGTGAGTTCTTGCAACAAAGGGCCCCAATTGAGGGGCTTTTTGATTAAGGGGCCTGGCGCATCGGGCCCTGGTGCATAAAAAGGGCTGATCAACAGCCCTTTTTTTGTTTGTGGGCCGGTTAAAAATTCCGAAATGGAGATGGCGTTACTTTGTCAGCCAAGCTTAAACAACTGGAAGATCTGCTTCGCCCGGTCGTCGAAGGGTTAGGGTACGAGTTCTGGGGGATTGAATTCCGCTCCCGGGGGCACCATTCCCTGTTGCGCGTCTTTATTGACGATGAGGAGAACGGCATTGGTATTGATGACTGCGAGAAAGTGAGTCGTCAGATCAGTGGCGTTATGGACGTTGAGGACCCAATCCAGACCGAATACACGCTGGAAGTATCCTCTCCGGGTATGGATCGTCCTCTGTTTCGTCTCGAACAGTACGAGGCATTTGCGGGCCATCAGGTGCAGATTCGTCTGCGCATGGCCTTTGAAGGTCGACGCAAATTTCAGGGCCTGATCAAGGGTATCGAGGGAGAGGATGTGGTGGTCGTTGTTGATGATCACGAATACGTGCTGCCATTCGACAGCATTGAGAAGGCGCACATCGTTCCCGTTTTTGAGTGATTCGAATTGAACAAGTCTGTAGACGCACAGTTTATTTTGAGGGCAGGGCAATCCAATGAGTAAAGAGATCTTGCTGGTGGTCGAATCCGTCTCGAACGAGAAGGGTGTCGAGAAGGACGTCATTTTTGAAGCGATCGAGCTGGCGCTCGCTACCGCTGCTAAAAAGCGCTATGAGGACGAAGAAGCCGACATCCGGGTTGCCATTGATCGCCGGACCGGTGAGTACGAGACGTTCCGTCGATGGCTGGTTGTCGACAACGATCAGGTGCCGGCCCTCGGGACCGAGCTGACGCTTCAGGAAGCGGAAGAAATCGACACGAACCTGAAACCGGGCGACCTCTACGAAGAGAAGGTCGAATCCGTCTCCTTCGGTCGCATTGGTGCACAGGCGGCAAAACAGATTATTTTCCAGAAGGTCCGGGAAGCCGAACGCTCCAAGATCGTGGACAGTTACCGCGACCGCGTTGGCGAGCTGGTGTCCGGCACCGTAAAGAAAGTGACCCGGGATAATGTCATTGTCGATCTCGGCAGCAACGCCGAAGCACTCCTGCCCCGTGAGAACCTGATTCCTCGTGAAACGTTCCGCATGGGCGACCGGGTGCGTTCCCTGCTGCTGGAGATTCGTACGGACCACCGTGGGCCGCAGCTGATTCTGAGCCGGACCGCGCCGCAAATGCTGGTGGAGCTGTTCCGCATTGAGGTTCCCGAGATCGCCGAGGAACTGATCGAAATTCGTGGGGCTGCCCGTGACCCGGGTTCCCGGGCCAAGATTGCGGTTAAAACCAATGATCGCCGTATCGATCCGGTGGGCGCCTGTGTGGGCATGCGTGGTTCCCGCGTCCAGGCTGTTTCCAACGAGCTTGGCGGTGAGCGTGTCGACATCGTGCTGTGGGACGACAATCCGGCCCAGCTGGTCATCAACGCCATGGCGCCTGCCGAGGTGGCATCCATCGTGATCGATGAGGATCGGCACACGATGGACGTAGCGGTGGCCGAGGACAACCTGGCCCAGGCCATCGGTCGTAACGGTCAGAATGTGAGACTGGCTACCGAACTGACGGGCTGGACTCTGAATGTCATGACCGAAGAGGAAGCGGGTGAGCGTCAGGAGCAGGAATACAACCGCCTGTTGGATCGCTTCACTTCGAACCTGGACGTTGACGAGGAATTCGCCGGCGTTCTGATCGAGGAAGGCTTCACCTCACTGGAGGAAGTGGCCTACGTGCCCATGGAGGAGATGCTGGCGATCGAAGGTTTTGACGAAGAAACCGTAACCGAACTCCGGCGCCGGGCAAAGGATGTCCTGTTGAACCAGGCCATCGCAAGCGAGGAAGCTCTCGAGGGTTCCGAGCCGGAGGATGATCTGCTGGAAATGGACGGTATGGATCGCGCTCTGGCATTCAAGTTGGCAGGTATGGGTGTTCGCACCATGGAAGACCTGGCTGAGCAGTCGGTGGATGACCTGCTCGAGATCGAAGGTATGGATGAAGAGCGTGCCGGTCAGTTGATTATGACGGCGCGTGCCCCCTGGTTTGAAGACCAGGCTTAATTCGGGAGGAGGACCAGTATGGCTGAAGTGACGGTAAAACAACTGGCCGAGGATGTAGGCGCTCCCGTGGATCGTTTGCTGAAGCAGATCGTTGAAGCGGGACTGAAAGCCCGCTCTGAAGACGACTCTGTTACCAGCGATGAGAAGCAGCAGTTGCTGACCTATCTGAGAAAAACCCACGGTGAGGCGGATTCAGAACCCCGCAAGATCACCCTGAAGCGCAAGACCACGACCACCCTCAAGGCTGGCAAGGCCAAGACGGTGAACGTGGAGGTTCGCAAGCGTCGCACGTACATCAAGCGCGCTGAGTTGCAGCCTGAAGCGGAAGCGCCCAAAGCGGAAGACATGGCAGAGGAAGCGGTACCTGCTGAGAGCCCGGCCCCGGTGGCTGATGAGGCACCGAAGGTAGCGGCAGAGGCCCCAGCGACAGAGACCGATAAGCCTTCCGAACCAGAAGTGGCTGCAACGACAGAGGCCCCCGCTTCCGAAGAGCCGGCTTCCGAGGCCGCTGAAGCTCCGGTGGAGCCGGAAGTCGCTCCGGAGGATGTGCCCATTCCGCCGCCTGAAAAAGAAGGCAAGGATCGCAAGCCGAAGAAGAAGAAGGAAAAGGGGCGTGATCGCGGTGAAGAAATCGAAGAGGGCAAGCCGAAGAAGAAGCAGGCTGGTCATCGTGGTCCCCGCAGTCGTCCGGTAGAAGAGCCGGTGATTCTGTCGGAGGACGAGGAAGAATCTGCGCCGCGTAAATCGCTGCGTATGAAAAAGAAACCCAAAGAGAAGCGTCATGGCTTCGAGAGGCCGACCAAACCAATGGTCAGAGAAGTAGAGATTCCTGAAACGATTACCGTGGGCGATCTTGCGCAGCGTATGGCCGTCAAGTCGGCCGACGTCATCAAGACCCTGATGGGCATGGGCGTGATGGCCACCATCAACCAGGCTCTGGATCAGGAGAGCGCTGTTCTGGTGACCGAAGAGCTTGGACACAAGGCCAAGCCGGTCAGCGAGGACGCCTTCGAGGAGGAAGTGCTCAGCGAGCTTACCGGTGAGTCCGAGGGTCGCGAGAAGATCAAGCGCGCCCCCGTGATCAGTGTCATGGGTCACGTTGACCACGGCAAGACCTCTTTGCTGGATTACATTCGTCGCACCAAGGTTGCGTCGGGTGAGTCCGGTGGTATCACCCAGCATATCGGTGCCTACCATGTAGAGACCGACCACGGCATGGTGTCCTTCCTGGATACCCCGGGCCACGCGGCGTTCACGGCCATGCGTGCCAGGGGTGCTCAGTGTACCGATATCGTTATCCTCGTCGTGGCCGCCGATGACGGCGTCATGCCGCAGACCAAAGAAGCGGTCGATCACGCTCGCTCTGCGGGCGTGCCGATTGTGGTTGCCATCAACAAGATGGATAAGGAAGAGGCGGACCCGGATCGGATCAAGAATGAGCTGGCGGGTATGGACGTGATCCCGGAAGACTGGGGTGGTGACACCCAGTTCGTACCGGTATCGGCGCATACAGGACAGGGCATTGATGATCTGCTCGAAGCGGTATTGCTGCAGGCCGAGATCCTTGAGCTCGAAGCGTCCCCGGATGCCCCTGCCAAAGGTGTTGTGGTGGAGTCCAGCCTTGAGCGTGGTCGCGGCTCTGTCGCCACGGTTCTGGTCCAGAACGGTACCCTGCGCCAGGGCGACATGGTCGTTGCAGGCTCCTTCTTCGGTAAGGTGCGTGCCATGACCGATGAGGCGGGCAAGCAGGTCAAGGAAGCAGGGCCTTCCATTCCGGTGGAAATCCTGGGTCTGAACGGCACTCCGGACGCCGGGGATGAATTCTTTGCGGTTGCGGATGAGAAGAAGGCCAAAGAACTGGCCGAATTCCGTCAGACCCGCGAGCGGGAACAGCGTCTGCAGCGTCAACAGGCCGCCAAGCTGGAGAACATGTTTGAGAACATGGGCAAGGACGAAGTCAAGAACCTCAATGTGGTTCTGAAGACCGACGTCCGTGGTTCCCTGGAGGCCATTACCAAGGCGCTGCTCGACCTGGGTAACGACGAGGTTCAGGTCAAGATTGTTTCGTCCGGTGTTGGTGGTATTGCCGAGACCGACGTCAGCCTGGCGGCGGCAACCAATGCTGTCATTTTCGGCTTCAACGTTCGTGCCGACTCGGCTGCCAAACGCCTGGTCGAGCAGGAAGGTCTGGACCTGCGGTATTACAGCATTATCTACAACCTGATCGATGACGTGAAAGCTGCCCTGACGGGTATGCTGGCGCCCGAGTTCCGCGAAGACATCGTCGGCATTGCCGAAGTTCGTGATACCTTCCGCTCGCCGAAGTTCGGCCAGGTTGCCGGTTGTATGGTGGTTGAAGGTACGGTTTACCGTAACAAGCCGATTCGGGTACTTCGGGATAACGTCGTGATCTTCGAAGGCGAACTGGAGTCCCTGCGCCGCTTCAAGGACGACGTCCAGGAAGTTCGCAACGGCATGGAATGCGGTATCGGTGTTAAAGGTTACGATGTAAAAGTCGGCGACCAGATCGAGGTCTTCGATCGCGTCAAGGTTGAGCGCAAGCTCGAATCAACGGGGGCCTGATGGCACGCGAGTTCAGTCGTGTAGATCGCATTGGCGATCAGATGCAGCGGGAGCTGGCCCAGCTCATCCAGCGGGAAGTCAAAGACCCGCGGGTGGGAATGGTGACGGTCAATGACGTGAAAGTCAGCCGTGACCTGGGCTATGCCGACATTTACGTGTCGCTGTTGTCGACCGAAGAGTTGACCGAAGAGTCCCCGGAAGTGAAGGAATCGCTGGCCGTGCTGAACAAGGCGGCTGGCTTCCTGCGCGGTCAGGTGGGGCGCGCCATGAAACTTCGCGTGGTTCCCCATCTGCGTTTTCACTTCGATACCCTGCTGGGGCAGAGTCGGAAAATGGATCGGCTTATTCGTGAGGCAGTTGGTGACAAGCCGGCCGTGCCACGGGACGATAATGACGATCCGGTATCGGATAATCCGGAGCGCGACGCTTGAGCCGAAGACGCAAAGGACGCGACGTCAATGGCATCCTGGTGATTGATAAGCCCCTGGGTGTTACATCCAACGGTATTCTTCAGCAGGTAAAGCGCCTCTACGGTGCCGCGAAAGCCGGTCACACCGGCGCCCTCGATCCGCTCGCGACCGGCGTGTTGCCCTTGTGCTTTGGCGAGGCGACCAAGTTCTCCCAGATGATGCTGGACAGCGACAAGGCCTATGTCACCACGGCAAGGCTGGGTGTCCGGACCGAAACCGGGGACAGCGAGGGTGGCGTTGTGGAGGAAAAGCCCGTACCTCCGCTGACGAAAGAAGCGGTGGAAGAGGTGCTGGACCGTTTTCGCGGCGAGATAGCCCAGGTCCCTTCCATGTACTCGGCCCTCAAGCACAAGGGACGTCCACTCTACGAATATGCCCGCGAGGGCATCGAAGTGGAGCGCCCCGCAAGGCCGGTGACCATTCATGAGCTCACCCTGCTCGAACTGCGAGACCAGGAAATGGATCTCGCGTTCAGTTGCACCAAGGGTACGTATATTCGCTCACTCGTCGAAGACATCGGCGAAGCGCTTGGCTGTGGCGCTCATGTGAGTGCCTTGCGCCGAACCATGGCCTCCGGTTACACCCTGTCGAATGCCCATGTCGTGGGCGAGCTGGAAGCGATGAGGGAGCGGGGCGAAAGCCTCGACGGCCTGCTTCTTGCCCCCGACAGTGCGCTCTCAATGTTTCCAGAGACCCGCCTGGGCGGGCCACCACTGGTGTCGATATTGAACGGCCAACAAGTTAGAATAGAAGGTCAGGTCGACAAGGGTTTCGTTCGCGTATACGGTGATCGGGGCTTTGTCGGGTTGGCAGAAGCTTTTCCGGACGGCGAGCAAACGTTACTCGTGCCTCGTCGGCTGGTAAAAGGCAGCGCCGGACGATAGTCGAGGCGCTGTATAGCCGGGCTGTAGAGATGCGCGGTTCGGCCGGATTTCCAAGCATCGCAACCAATGAGGTGAAATATGGCACTTTCTGCCAATGAAAAAGCACAGATCGTTAAGGATTATCAGCAAGGCGATGGCGATACCGGTTCCCCTGAAGTTCAGGTGGCACTGCTGAGCGCCAACATCGACAAGCTGCAGGATCACTTCAAGGCCAACAAGCAGGATCACCATTCCCGCCGTGGCCTGATCCGGATGGTAAACCAGCGTCGTAAGCTGCTGGACTACCTCAAGCGCAAGAACGCCGACCGTTACCTGGAACTGATCCAGCGTCTGGGCCTGCGTCGCTAATCCGGTCTTTACGACCTGGGGTCTGTTTCCGGTGCGGAAGCAGGCCATCAACCGGCAACCTGCGGGGGGCCGGTTGAGCTTTTCCCCGCACCCTTGAAAATCTGCAGCTGATTTGTCGGTGATTTCCAGGGTTCCCTGTCGTAACCGAAAGCCGAAATTGATAGCAGGTTGTTGAAAAGCCCCGGCCCTTTTCTGGTGCCATTGTCATCCCAGGGTTTTTGCAACAGCCTGTTAGCTTTCAGACGGGTTGCCTGCCGATCTCCCCACAATCCTGCAGCTCTCGGTGGTTTCCGGACGAACCGGAAAGCACGTTGATTATTTGAAATATTTGCAGGAGTTTTTCGTGGAACTGAAACCTGTTACGAAAACATTTGAGCTGGGTGACAAGACCGTCACTCTGGAGACCGGTCGCATTGCGCGTCAGGCAACGGGTGCCGTTCTGGTGACCATCGATGACGTATCCGTGCTGGGTACCGTCGTTGGTGCCAAGGAACCCAAGCCGGGCCAGGGTTTTTTCCCGCTGACCGTTAACTACACCGAGAAAACCTATGCCGTTGGCAAGATCCCCGGTGGCTTCTTCAAGCGGGAAGGTCGTCCTTCCGAGAAGGAAACCCTGACCAGTCGCCTGATTGACCGTCCGATCCGTCCGCTGTTCCCCAACGGCTACATGAACGAGGTTCAGGTCGTACTGACGGTAATGTCGGCCAACAAGACCCAGGACCCGGATATTGCCGCGATGCTGGCAGCCTCTGCTGCGCTGGCCATTTCCGGTATCCCGTTCGATGGCCCGATCGGTGCCTCACGCGTTGGCTTTACCGATGAGCGTGGCTACTTCCTCAACCCGACTTTCCAGGAACTCGAGACCTCTCAGCTGGATATGGTTGTGGCCGGTACAGAAGACGCGGTTCTGATGGTTGAGTCCGAAGCTAAGGGCCTCACAGAAGACCAGATGCTGGGTGCGGTGCTGTTTGCCCATCAGCAGATGCAGACTGCGGTCACCGCTATCAAGGAATTTGCAGCGGAGAATGGCAAGCCGCGTTGGGAGTGGCAGCCTGAGACCGAAAATACCGAACTGCTGAACCTGATCAAGGGTGAGTTCGCCGGTGCCATCGAGGAAGCCTATAGCATCCGCGACAAGATGGCCCGCTACACTCGTCTGGGTGAGATCAAGTCAGCCGCCGTCGAGAAATTTGCCGGCGAAGAGGAAGGCCAGCCTTCCGAGGAAGAGGTCAAGAAATACTTCGGCAAGATCGAGAAGACCGTGGTTCGCCAGCAGGTTCTTGATGGCAAGCCGCGTATCGACGGACGTGACCACAAGACCGTTCGTCCGATCGAGATCGAAGTAGGCGTCCTGCCGAGCACCCACGGTTCTGCCCTGTTTACCCGTGGCGAGACCCAGGCCATTGTGACAGCCACACTGGGCACCGCCCGTGACATGCAGATCATCGATGCCCTCGAGGGTGAGCGCAAGGATCCGTTCCTGTTCCACTACAACTTCCCTCCGTATTCCGTCGGTGAAGCCGGTCGGATGGGCAGCCCGGGTCGTCGCGAGATCGGTCACGGTCGTCTGGCCAAGCGTGGTGTGGCCGCGGTCATGCCGACGATTGAAGAATTCCCCTACACCATCCGTGCGGTTTCCGAGATCACCGAATCCAACGGTTCCAGCTCCATGGCATCGGTGTGTGGCTCCAGTCTGGCGCTGATGGATGCGGGCGTGCCCCTCAAGGCGCCGGTGGCCGGTATTGCCATGGGCCTGGTCAAGGAAGGCGACAAGTTTGCCGTTCTGACCGACATCCTGGGTGATGAAGATCACCTGGGCGACATGGACTTCAAGGTTGCCGGTACCAAAGACGGTGTCACCGCGCTTCAGATGGACATCAAGATCAACGGCATCACCGACGAGATCATGGAACTTGCCCTGGAGCAGGCCCACGAAGCGCGTCTGCATATTCTGGGTGAGATGAACAAGGTGATTGCCGAGTCGCGTCCGGAGCTCTCCTCCCGCGCGCCGAGCATCACGACGATCAAGATCCATCCGGACAAGATCCGTGACGTCATCGGTAAGGGTGGCTCCACGATTCGTGCTATCTGTGACGAGACCGGAGCCTCCATCGATCTGGACGACGATGGCAATGTGAAGATCTATGCCGATAACCAGGAAGCCGCTCAGGCAGCGGTAAACCGCGTCAAGGAAATCACGGCGGAGATCGAGGTCGGTGCCATCTACAAGGGTCGCGTTGAGCGCATCGTTGATTTCGGTGCTTTCGTGAACATCCTGCCCGGCAAGGACGGCCTTGTGCACATTTCCCAGATTTCCGACCGTCGGATCGAGAACGTCACTGACGAACTCAGCGAAGGTCAGGAAGTGCTGGTAAAAGTGCTGGACGTCGATAACCGTGGTCGCGTCAAGCTGTCCATGAAGGAAGTCAAGGAAGGCGAGCAGCCGACCGACTTTTCCGAGTGAGACCGGGGCCGGTCAATAACCGGCCTTTGAATGAAAAACCCGCCGCTTTGGCGGGTTTTTTCGTTTCAGCCGCCGGTCTTTTCGAGAAACTTCAGCAGTGCCTGCCTGTAAGCCGGTATCACGAAAGTTGATGCATGGGGCGTATCCGTGCGGAGAAACTGTTTTGGCTGTTTTGCGGCCTCGTACAGGGCGAGACCATCGTGGAACGGGATGATCCCGTCCCGGACGCTGTGAATGATCATGACAGGAACGGGGCTGATGTCGCCGATCCGGTCCACCCCCTCATAATCGTCCGGTATGGTCCAGCTCAGGGGGATCTGGAACGGCCAGGTCAGCCAGAAACTGCCCAGCTTCTCGCGGGCAATGGCCCGGAATCCAGAAAAGGTGCTGTCGAAAATCGCGCCTGACAGGGGCGGCTGTTCTCCCCGCGTTTGCCATTCGCTGGCCAGCGCGATGCCAAGCCCGCCGCCAAGGCTCTGCCCGAGAAGAAACACGGGACCTGTTTGTGCCGGGGCATAGCCTGCCAGCCAGCGCATTCCCACTTCCACGTCGTGCAATGAACCCTCCAGGTCCGGCGAGCCCGTGGATTCGCCGTAACCCCGATAGTCGATTGTAAAAACGTTATAGCCCTCGGGGGGTAGCCAGGCCACATTGAAGATGTGGCTGCTGATGTTCTGGGCATTGCCGTGCAGGTAATAGATCGTGCCTTTGGGCGTTGAACCGTTGGTTTCGGCCGGCAGCCACCATCCGTGCAGGGTTTCGCCATCGGCCGTGTCCAGATAGATGTCCTGGTAATCCAGGTTGAGACGGTCCGGGGTAACGTAGGTGACCTTGTCCGGATAGAAAAACACGCTGCTACAGCCGCTTTGACTGATGGCGGCCGCAACCAGTGCGAGCGCGGTGAACAGTTGTCGAACGATCAGAAATAGAGATGAAGGCCGGCTTGCCATGTGCTCTGGTACCTGTCGTAGTGTCTTTCCCGATTGAGCTGGCCATACAGGCTGATGTCCCGGGACACATGCCAGGAGGCGCGTGCGTACAGTTCATCCTGTCGGTGCTGGCTGCTTACAATCCAGGCTTTCGATCTGACGCCGAGCATGGTGCTCAGTCGAGTCCCCTGATGGATCACGCCAAGATCCGCCCCCGGCGCAAAATCGTATCCACGCTTCAGGTCGTCATCCACTTCCAGATCGGCGGTGGCCATAGCGTAGCCCTGGAACCAGGGGCCAAGTCGCCAGCTACCGCCCGCGCCGCCATCGAGATAGGGCGACAACACCCGCTTGTCGCCGGTTTCCGTTCGTCGTGCGCCGACCCCTACCTGCCAGGACAATGGTGAAAAGAACTGGTTGCGAGGGCTCAGGGAGCGAATTTCGACCGCCGTCAGCTGCTCCAGCTGGAGTTCGTTGTTATCCGCGTAGAGACGGGCGTCAAGACGAAGAAACTGGAGCTGCGCACCGGGTCGATATCCCTCGGGCGGATCCAGAAGATCGTGGTAGGCCGGTCGTACCGTCAGTTGGGTAAAATTCCGGTCGTCGAGTCGACCTCCACCCAGGCTGAGCCGAAAAGTATCGTGGCCCTGATCGTCCCGGACATCGGGCTCCGGGGGTGTCGGGATCGGATCGACATCCTCGATCTGGCTGCGTGCCACCAGGAGGTTACGCGACAAAGGTGCAGAATAGTCCCTCGGCCACTCTTCCTCGCCGCTCTGATAGCGCACGTAATCGTAGGCGGCATCGAGGACGTGGGCCCGGTCCTCATCGCTGAGGGCGGCCAGTTCGGCCCCGTCAGGTTTGACATAACCATTGGCAATAGCGGCAGCCAGCGTCTGTTGCTCGTCGGGAAGTGTCGAGACTTCATAGCTCACGGTCGTGCTCGCCGATGGCCGGTAATAGACCTGCTTTACCAGGTTCTTGTCGACGACCCAGCGTACCGTATCCGAGGGAATGGCGTGGGTGGTCACTTTGTCCAGAAGATTGGTTCCGGGCCTGGCCACATCAATGAGTGCAAGGAGACGGTAGGCGCAGTTTTCATCAAAAAAGTAGTAGTCGAAATTCTTGTCCTCGACTTCCCAGGCATGGGCGAGCAGGCGGTCAACCTCTTCGTCGCTGAGGTTGAGTCGATATTCCCACAGATCCCGGTTCTCGATATCGGAATAGAGTTTGACCTTCTCATAGTAGGGCTGAACGGTGGTTATTCCCGGATAACCGCCGAAGATGCCCCGATAGGCGAACATCAGCTCGTTGTCCCTGGCACCGGCATCGGCGGCGTAGGAAATGGTATTGGCGAGCAGAAGGTTGGTGTGCTCGTCATCACCGGGCGGATCGAGCCGGAGAAACGTGTGGCCAAACATGGAGGACGGGCTGTTCAGATAGGAGGCCGCGAACACCAGGGTCACGGTTTCTGTATTCAGCTTTGACCGCCAGGCGTCGTACGCGGGACAGGAAACCTCGGTCCTTGGCAGTTTGAGAGTCTTGCGTAGCCACGCATCACGGGCCGGAAAACGGCATCGAGCATGCTGGTCGCCTCCGCCCGGTTTCTGGATGGCCGACAATGTGGCTTTCAACTCCGCCTCTGGCGAATGTTTTCCGTTTTCACTGAGGAAAAACGAGGGATCGTCGGCCTGGCTGGTATACCCGTCCCCGAACGTATCGGGCCGGTAATTTCCAAGGGTAAGCCAGACAGGATCTTTCGACAGTGTGTTGAGGTCGGGGCGTTCGGCGGCCTGGAGTTGAACACTGAACAAGAGCCACAGTAAGGCGTGCCCGGTACGACGGAGGGTAGTGCCCATGGGAAATGATCTATCCGGCTTGGTAAAGAGAGTGATGAGGCGCCATCCGTGGCGCCGTGTCATCCCTGGGTGAGCGCGCGATTAAGCGGGAACGTACTTGCTCAGGGTCTGGTCCTGTTCCATCAGCGCCAGGATGGAGTCCACCGCCTGGTCGGATGTGGTGTCAGAGCTCGGGAAGATCGTTGCAAAGTTGTCCTGCAGTACCTTGCGGAAAGTGCTGCGGTCGGCTTCATCAACACCCAGCAGAACGGCGAGTGTATCGAGGTTCTCACCAGAACCGCGGGACATGTCACGCGCCACCTTGTCGATATTGCTGTTCATGTACATGGCCATGGACTGAACGGCCTCGTTGGTGCGACAGCCCAGGGTGCCAGTGGTCATGCCGAACGTCTGGTTGCCAAAACTACCATTGGTGGTGGCGGCCAGAACGTGTGGAGCAATGCCTGACTGGCCCTTCCAGATCATGGCACCAACACCACAGCCCGGCTGAGCGAAGGCCATGGAAGAAGCACCCAGAAGAATTGCACCTGCGATCAGTTTTTTCATTATCCACTCCTTGTATTGATTTTGCTGTCGTCGCATTGACCGCCGGGCCAGCTCAAGGCCGGCCCGGCAGAAACGGCCCTGACGGGATCCTGTGGAGACAGGGAGACCGTTGTCTGAAGTATAGTTCAAAACTGATATAAGGAAACGTAACAGTCGGTGAGTAATTGATTTCCGTTGAAAAATCGGGGGATAAAAAAACAGGGCTTCCGGAGAAGCCCTGTTTCGTTTGGTGGAAGATGAGTGAGGATCAGCCGCCGAGGTAGGCGTTGCGGACGTCCGGATTGGCCAGCAGGTTGGCACCGGTATCGTGCAGCCGGATCCGGCCGGTTTCCAGTACATAGCCTCGATCGGCGAGGCTCAGGGCCTGGTGGGCGTTCTGTTCGACCAGGAACACCGTGATGCCTTCTTCCCTGAGCTGACCGATGATCTCGAAGATCTGCTGGATCACGATTGGCGCCAGTCCCAGTGACGGCTCATCCAGGATGATCATCCGGGGCTTGCTCATCAATGCCCTGCCGATGGCCAGCATCTGCTGCTCGCCACCCGACATGGTACCGGCCCTCTGTTGCTCCCGCTCCTTCAGGCGGGGAAAGAGCTCGTAGACATGGTCCTGGCTCTTCCGGATCTCGGCCTTGCTGTTGAAGAAGCCTCCCATGTGGAGGTTTTCCTCGACGGTCAGGCCGGAGAACACCCGGCGCCCTTCCGGAACAATGGCAATACCCGATCGCATGATGCTGGCGGTCGGTGCATGGGTTATATCCCGGCCTTCCAGAAATACGCTGCCGGAACTTGCCTGAGGCGATCCGCAGACGGTCATCAGCAGGGTGGTCTTGCCGGCGCCATTGGCACCGATGAGCGATACGATCTCACCCTGGTTGACCTCAACGGAAACACCGTGCAGCGCCTCGATCTTCCCGTAATGGGTATGAACATTCTCAAGTACTAGCATGGTAATTCCTCAGGCCTCACCCAGATACGCTTTGATCACGTCATCGTTGTTGCGGATCTCTTCCGGTTTGCCACTGGCCAGGGGGCGCCCCTGGTTGATGACGTTGATCCGGTCGGAGATATCCATGACCAGGCTCATGTCGTGCTCGATCAGCACCACGGACACGTTGTAGTCCTCCTTCAGGCTGACGATCAGCTGGTTGAGGTCTTTCGTTTCCGCCGGGTTGAGGCCTGCGGCCGGTTCATCGAGCATCAGTAACCTGGGCTCGGTCACCATGCAGCGGGCAATCTCCAGCCGACGCTGCTGGCCATACGCCAGGTTGCCGGATTCCCGGTTGGCCAGATCGATCAGGCCGACACGCTCCAGCCAGTACCGCGCCCGTTCCAGGGATTTTTTCTCCCGCTCCCGGTAATTGGGGGTTTTCAGGAGACCCGCGATCAGGTTGGTGTTCAGGTGCCGATGCTGGGCCACCAGCAGGTTTTCCACCACCGTCATGCTGTTGAACAGCCGCACATGCTGGAAGGTTCTTACCATTCCCAATCGGGATATTTTGTAGTCGGGTTTGCCCTGGATTTCCTTGCCCTGGAAAAGGATCTTGCCCCCGGTTGGCCGGTAAAAACCGCTCATACAGTTGAATACGGTTGTTTTACCGGCCCCGTTGGGGCCGATGATCGAGACAATTTCCCGCTCCTGGACATCCAGGGATACCTGGTCCACCGCCAGCAGGCCGCCGAAGCGCATGGACAGATTCTGTACTTCAAGCATCGTCCGTTACTCCTGCCTGTTCAGTTCTATATGAATACGGCGCATGGGCATCAGGCCCTGGGGTCGCCAGACCATCATCAGTACCATGGCGGCACCAAAGATGAGCATCCGGTACTCGGAGAACTCGCGGGCCAGCTCCGGCAGTATGGTGACGGCAATGGCTGCCAGGATGACACCGATCTGCGAGCCCATGCCGCCGAGCACCACGATGGCCAGAACAATGGCCGATTCCAGGAACACGAACGATTCCGGACTGATGAAACCCTGCTTGGATGCGAAGACGGTACCGGAGAATCCCGCGAAAAACGCACCAATGGTAAAGGCAGACAGCTTGACGGCGGTCCGGCTCAGGCCCAGGGAGCGGGCGGCAATTTCGTCTTCACGCAGAGCTTCCCAGGCGCGGCCGACCGGCATCCGCATGAAACGGCGGATCACCATGGCGGTGAATACCGCCAGTACCAGTGCGATCAGGTACAGGAAAATCACCTTGTGCTCACCGGAATAGGCAATGCCGAACGTGTCGTGAAATGAGGTATTGCCTTCGCCCTTGACCCGTCGCCCGAACTCCATGCCGAACAGCGTCGGATCGGGAATCCCGCCAATGCCATTCGGGCCACCGGTGAGGGTGGTCCAGTTGTTCAGGAGGATCCGGATGATTTCCCCGAAACCGAGGGTCACAATGGCCAGATAGTCGCCCCGGAGTCGCAGGACCGGGAAGCCGAGCACCAGACCGAACAGGGCGGCCAGGCAGGCGCCGACGGGAAGGGCCATCCAGAAGGAAAAGTCGGCGTACTGTGCCAGCAGCGCGAAGGTATAGGCCCCGACGGCATAGAACGCGACGTAACCCAGATCGAGCAGGCCAGCCAGGCCGACAACCACATTCAGGCCCAGCGCCAGCATGATGTAGATCAGTACCAGCGTGGCGAGATCCACTGCGCCCCGGGACACGAAGAACGGCCAGAATAACGCCAGGACCACGATCCCGGTAATGACCCAGGACTCGATTTTGGCACGCTTGTTCTCGGCCATGGGTTCCTTGTGGGCGCGGGCACTCAGGAACGGCAGTTCCCGGACCCGGTCCATCAGTCGTTCGCGGAACAATTGGAATACGAAGACCACGATGACGGCAATGAAAATGGCAATCACGGTGGAAGTGTCAGCGCCAGTGAGGGTGACGCTGATGCCCTGAGCCTCAAGATTGAGCCCGAGGATCGGGTAGGAAATGATCAGTGTGATCAGTGCGCTGAAGAACGCGTGTCGAACATTGTTAGCAGCCATCAGATCTTCTCAACCTCCGGTTTGCCGAGCAGGCCGGTCGGTTTGAACAGCAGGATTAGAATCAACAGGCCGAACGAGACCACGTCCTTGTATTCCCCGCTCAGGTAGCCGGAGGTCATACTCTCACCCACACCCAGGATCAGCCCACCCAGCATGGCGCCGGGAATGCTTCCGATGCCCCCCAGAACCGCCGCCGTAAAGGCCTTGAGCCCGGCGATAAAGCCGAAGAGCGGGTCGATGGAGCCGTAGTACATGCCCAGCAGAAGGCCCGCGACCGCGGCAAGCGCCGCGCCGATGACGAAGGTGGCGGAAATGATCCGGTTGGTGTCGATGCCCAGCAGGTTGGCCATCCCGAGATCCTGGGAAACGGCGCGACAGGCGCGGCCTGTACGGGAGCGGGAGATGAATACCGACAAGGCCGTCATGCAGATCAGGGTGGTGATGAATATGGTGATCTGCATGTAGGAGATCTGGGCCTGGAAGGTGTCCGAAGAACCGAACGTAAAGCCACCGTGGATCAGGGCGGGAAAGCCGATGTTGCGTGATCCCTGGGCGAGGTGAACGTAGTTCTGCAGGAAGATGGACATGCCGATCGCCGAAATCAGCGGAATCAGACGGTGTCGCCCGCGAACCGGACGATAGGCGACCCGCTCGACAGCCCAGCCCATGGCGCTGGATACGATCATGGCGCAGATCAGGGCGACGATAAGGACCAGGGGAAGCCAGGTAACACCGAGCGTTGCCAGCCCGGTAATGGTAATCAGGGCCGTGTAGGCGCCGATCATGTAGATTTCACCATGGGCAAAGTTGATCATGCCGATGATGCCGTAAACCATCGTGTAACCGATGGCGATCAGGGCGTATGTGCTCCCGATCGTCAGCCCATTTACGAGCTGTTGAAAGAAATACAGGAGGTCTTGCATTGTTTTTGAACTCCGAAAGCCCGCTCCCTCCACTTCCGTACCGACAGACCGGGTTTTCCGCTCAGAGGGTAGGGGAGAATCGACGGGAACCTAGAAAAACACCTTCTCCCGGATCGCGGTGAGAAGGTGCTCTCATTATTACCGTTAGTTAACGATTTTGGCTCATTTTACCGGAGTTTTCGTGCCATCTGAATGCCAACGGTATACGACAAAGTCAAAGGACTTGAGATCACCTTTCTTGTCGTACTGAACGGTACCGATCGGAGTATCGAAGCTGCCGCTGCGAAGTGCTTCGGCTACGTCAAACGGATCGGTTGAATCCGCTTTTTCGATGCCATCGGCGATCAGCTGAACCGCAGTGTACGAGGTCAGCACGAAAGGACCCGTGGGATCTTCGCCGGCATCCTCGAACGCCTTGACGAGATCCTGGTTCTCGGACTTCTGGTCGAAGCTCGGGGGCAGGGTGACCAGCAGGCCTTCAGCCGCATCGCCGGCGATGGTGTTGATGTCTTTGTTACCAACGCCCTCGGGGCCCATGAACTGGGCGTCAAGACCGGCCTGTTTTGCCTGACGCAGAATCAGGCCCAGCTCCGGGTGGTAGCCGCCGTAATAGACATAGTCGACGTCCGCCTGCTTGAGTTTGGAGATCAGCGAGGAGAAGTCCTTGGCGCCGGCAGTGATACCCTCGAACATGGCGATATCAACGCCTTTCTCTTTCAGGGTATCGCGTACTGCGGTGGCGATGCCTTCACCATACTGCTGTTTGTCGTGAATGATCGCGACACGCTCCGGGTTCTGGCTGGCGATGAAGTTGCCGGCAACCGGCCCCTGCATGCTGTCCAGACCAATGGTCCGGAAAACCAGCTCGTAGCCACGGTCAGTGATGTCCGGGTTGGTGGACGCCGGAGTGATCATCAGCACGCCTTCATCTTCGTAGATGTCAGACGCCGGCTGGGTGGAACTGGAGCAGAGATGGCCAACCACGAAACGAACGCCATCGTTTACGAGGCTGTTGGCAACGGTGACGGCCTGCTTGGGGTCACACACGTCATCGTATTCAACGCCGACGAGCTTTTCGCCCATGACGCCGCCATTTTCGTTGATACGCTTGATGGCCATGCGCGCACCAGAAAACTGCATGTCGCCATACTGGGCAACGGGTCCGGTCATCGGACCGGCAATGCCGATCTGGATTTCTGCAGATGCCTGGCCAGCGGCCATCAGGGCAACGGAGGCGCTAACAGCGGTTGCGAGTTTCTTTACTGAGATTCTCATTGGGTCAGTCCTGTTTGGTTCAGGGTTATTCTTGTGTTCTCAGAGCGTTAAACAAACACCACGCACCACCCGTTGTCAAGCAGATCGGGCCAGTGTTTGCTCCGGAACAGGGCATTGCCCAGCGGCAATGTCATCGACATCGGGCGGAGAAGCAAACAGCGTGCCGCTCCGGATTTCCTTATGCGTCTGTCGACTCATCCTGATCGGGGAACACCAGTGTGCGGAAGCTTTCATGTTCAAGCAACTGCTCAAAGCTCGGGTCGACGGAGGCGTCATCCCGGTAAGCCTCGGAGATGTCGATCGCCTTCTCCAGCGTGCTGACAGCGTCTTCCCAGCGACCAATCTCGGCATAGGCGCAGGCCAGCTGATAGTGCGCGTGGCCGTTATCAGGGGCCAGTCGCAGTGCACGCTGGCACAAACTGATGGCCCAGAGGGGTTCCTGCATCTCAAGAACCGCGTCGGCTTTGTAGCTGAGCGCCTCGACGTCGTCGGGGCGCATGTCGAGAATGCGGTCGTAGGCGGCGATCTTGTTCTGCTGGGATGTTTCCTGGCTTGCCTTGAGCCAGAGCGAGTGCACCTCGTTGGTGCGCTCGATTTCTTCCTGGTTCTGCTGGATGATGTCTGATTTCTGCTGAAGCTGCTCCTCGATGGACTTGAGGCGGCTTTCATACTCGACCACCAGCTCGTTCACCCGCTTTTCAGCCACGCTGCCAAGCTGATTTCGCATGTCCCGGATCGAGTTCCACCCTATGACAACCAGGATCGAGGTTGCGCCGGCGATGAGATAAAAGAAGTAGGTGACGGTATCGGTGGCGTAGGACATGCTCTTGTCTGCCACTGAGAGCTCCTTGTCGACGACCTTCTCAATGAGTTCCGCCCGGGTATTCTGGATTTCCCTGCGAAGGTCTTTGGTTTCCTGGAGCAGGTAGCTCTCCACAAACGGCGTATACATGGGTTTGTCCAGATTCTGGATCCGCTTCTGTACGTCCGCGGCGGTGACTGTGTTGTCGGGCGTTGTCTTTTCCTGAGCCTGCAGGGTGCCGGCCATACCAAGCAGTACGAAAAGGGCGACGAGATGTCTGGTCATCGGGTTTCGTCCGTTTATCAGAAAATGAAGAAGGTCATGACCTTAGCATAGTGGCTGCGAGAAGAAACGCCGGGTTGCAGATGGGGTGGGGCAGTCACTTTTGCCGGTAAAACCCACTACTTGCATTCCGCGGTGCAAAGACCTCTAATAATTAGTGGTATAAGCAAGTCACTCCATGGCAGAGATAACGAAAAACGAGGCAGATGCTGATGTCCAGTCCGAAGACTGTGAATGCCAACTCGTCCCAGACCAGTGATCAGGCCGGGAATACGGACCGGAGCCGGAGTAACGTCGCGAACAACTACGAGCAGGTGCTGGTGGCGTTGCGGCGAGTGATCCGGGCGACGGATCTTCATTCCAAGCGACTGAGCAAGCACGTTGGCCTGACCGGTCCGCAGCTGCTGATCATGCGCACCATCAGGGATCTCGGAGAGGTGACCATCGGGACCATCGCTGACAAGGTGAGCCTGAGTCAGGCGACCGTCACGACCATCCTGGACCGGCTGGAGCATCGTAAACTCGTCTACCGGGTGCGCAGCACCAAGGACAAACGCAAGGTGCACGCTCACCTGACGGAGGAGGGGGCTGAGATTCTGGCCCGGGCCCCGAATCCGCTCCAGGAAGACTTCATCCAGAAATTCCAGAGCCTGCATGAATGGGAACAGACCATGATTCTGGCCTCCCTGCAGCGCGTCGCCAACATGATGGACGCTGACGACATTGATGCGTCACCGGTGCTGACTGTCGGCTCTGTTCTGAAAGACGACGGCTGGAAGGGGAAAGGCTGACCGCCGCCTTTCCCCTGGATTCAGTGTACCGAGGATTTCGACTTTGGCTTGTTGCCGAAGCACACCTGGAACACATCGTTGTAGTGCCTGGCGAAATTCACCGTCAGGCCTTCCCGGAGATAGTCCGGTAATTCCTCGTAGTCGCCCCGGTTGGCTTCCGGCAGGATCAGGTTGTCGATTCGTTGCCGCCGTGCCGCGATTACCTTTTCCCGAATGCCTCCCACCGGCAGCACCTGGCCGGTCAGCGTCAGCTCGCCGGTCATGGCCACGTTCAGTTGCGGTGCTTCCCGGCGGGCTATGGACAACAGCGCCGTCGCCATGGTGACACCGGCGCTTGGTCCATCCTTGGGGGTCGCGCCCTCGGGTACGTGCAGGTGCACGAACGACTTGTCGAAGAATGTCGGATCGCCCTTGAAACGCTTCAGATTCGAGGACACGTAGCTGTAGGCGATTTCTGCCGACTCCTTCATGACATCCCCGAGCTGGCCGGTCAGTTTGAAGCCCCGTTGGCTGCTGTGGATGCGAGACGCCTCTATGCTGAGGGTTGCGCCGCCCATTGCAGTCCAGGCGAGACCGGTCACCACGCCAATGCCCTTGAGGGATTTTTCCCGGCGAAACGCCGGTTGACCGAGATAGTCGGGCAAATCAGCTACACCCACTTTCACCGGTGTGTCCGGATGATCCAGAAGCTTCACGATGCCCTTGCGAATGATCTTGTGCAGGAGCTTTTCCAGGCTCCGGACCCCGGCTTCCCGGGCATAGCCTTCGATCACCTGCTTCAGCGCCGCGTCGCTCACGTTCAGCTGTTTTTTCAGCAGTCCGGCCCGTTTCAGTAATCGGGGCATCAGGTGATGTTTGGCAATGGCCAGCTTTTCTTCGGTGATATAACCGGACAGGCGAATCACATCCATCCGGTCCAGCAGTGGCCTGGGGATGGTATCCAGCTGGTTCGCGGTACAGATGAACAGCACCTTGGACAGGTCCATGCGGACATCCAGGTAGTGGTCCAGGAACTCCCGGTTCTGCTCCGGATCCAGGGTCTCGAGCAATGCTGAGGCGGGATCGCCCTGGTAGGACGCCCCGATCTTGTCGATTTCGTCCAGCATGATCACCGGATTGGCGACCTTGGAATCTTTCAGGGCCTGGACAAATTTACCGGGCATGGCGCCGATGTAGGTTCTCCGATGCCCTTTGATCTCAGCCTCATCGCGCATGCCGCCAACACTGAACCGGTAGAATTTCCGGCCGAGTGCATCCGCCACCGAGTGGCCGATGGAGGTTTTTCCCACGCCGGGAGGCCCGACCAGAAGCAGGATGGAGCCGCTGACTTCCCCCTTGAACGTGCCTTCGGCCAGAAACTCGATGATGCGGTCCTTGACGTCGTCGAGGCCATCGTGGTCCCGGTCCAGGATACGTCGAGCTTCGGCAAGATCGAAATGGTCCTCGGAGAACTGCCCCCAGGGGACCTGGGTGATCCAGTCCAGGTAGTTGCGGGTCACGCCATATTCCGGCGAACCCTGTTCCAATACCTGCAGCTTCTGGAGTTCGTCCCGATAGCGTTCGAGTACCGGCTCGGGCGGGTCGAGTTTGGCCATGCGCTCCTCGAACCGCTCGGCATCGGCGGTCTTGTCGTCCTTTGCCATGCCCAGTTCGCGCTGAATCACTTTCAGCTGCTCGCGGAGAAAAAATTCCCGCTGGTGTTTCTGGACTTTTTCGTTGACCTCCTCGCTGATTTCGGACTGCAGCCGGGCGACTTCCTGCTCCTTGCGCATCAGCAGCAGAACCTTTTCCATGCGCCGAAGCAGCGGAACAGTATCGAGAACATCCTGTAGTTCAGCCCCCGGGGCGCTGGTCATGGACGCGCCAAAGTCGGCCAGGGGGGAGCTGTCATCCGGGCCGAAGCGGGACAGGTATTGCTTCACTTCCTCGCCGTAGAGAGGATTGGTGCGCAGCAGTTCCTTGATGGTGCTGATGATGGCCAGGGTGTACGCCTTGAGTTCGTCGGCGTCCTCCTCGGGCTCTTCGGGGTAATCGACCTCCACCAGGTAGGGCGGTTTGCGGCGCAGCCACTGGACGATCCGGAATCGCTGGAGCCCCTGGGCGATGAACTGGACCTTGCCGCCTTCCTTCTGCGCGTGATGAACGCGGACGGCGCAACCCATGGTTTCCAGGTCTGCGCTGTCCGGAATACCCTGTTCGGCGTCGTGCTCTTCGACGTAGCAGATGCCCAGAACGTGGTGGTCGGTTTCGCCCACCCGTTTGAGGGTTTCGTGCCACGGGTCCTGGTTCACCATCACCGGCTGCACCTGGGCCGGGAAAAAGGGCCTGTTCGACACCGGCAGGACATACATGCGCCTCGGCATCGTCTGCTGGGGCAGGGCGAGACTTTTACTGTGTTCGTCCTTGCCGATGTACTCGGTCACGTCCTCTTCGAATTCCTCAAAGCTGTCTTTGCGGTGCTTGTCATTCATGCCGTGATGTGTCCATCCTGAAGGTTGTCGTCGGGCGGGCAGGATTAACAGTCCTGGTCGTTGGCCCGCACCATTGTGTTACTAGCCTATCTAGCGGCGATTACGGCTATTTCAAGGATTTGGTTTCACGGCGGGCTTTGGAGTTCTGTCGCCAGTGGCGCTTGATTTTCCGGGCGCCGGCCCCATGAATCAGTCAGATTCATTCACGCAACGCATTTAACGGTTCGGGTACCCCAATGAGCAATTCGCCGTATGTTTTCGATGCCACCATGGAGAATTTCCAGCAGGAGGTGATGGATGCCTCTGCAACAACGCCCATCCTGGTCGATGTCTGGGCGGAATGGTGTGCGCCCTGCAAGCAACTCATGCCGCTGCTCCAGAAGCTGGCAGATGAGTACGCAGGAGCCTTTATGCTGGCCAAGGTGAATGCCGATGAGCAGCAACAGCTGACCGCCAGCCTGGGTGTCCGGAGCCTGCCAACCGTGATCCTGGTGAAGGATGGCCAGGCCGTGGATGGTTTTAACGGCGCACTGCCCGAGAGCGAGATCCGCAAGGTGCTGGACAAGCATGTTGAAGCACCGAAGGAAGACCCCTACGACAAGGCTCACCGGATCTGGGAAGAGGGCGATGCAGAAGGCGCCCTGGCGATCCTCTCTGAGATGAACCAGAAAGATCCCGAAAATCTGAAAGTCCTGATTGATCTGGCCCAGCTGAAGGCGGAAATGGGCGACCTTGAGACCGCAGAGCAGGTGCTCGAGAGCCTGCCGCCGGAAGAAAAGATGCAGCACCAGGCCAAGCAGCTGGCGGCGCGAGTGAAGTTCCTGAAACAGTCGGCGGAGCTGCCTCCGGTCAAGGATCTGGAAATGGCGCTGGAGCAGAATCCGAAGGACCCGAACGCACTGCACCAGTTGGCTTTGCATCGTGTTTTGCGAGAGGAAAACGCGGAAGCCATGGATCTGCTGATTCGGCTGATGCAGGCTGACAGCACCTATAAGGACGGTGTTGCCAGGACGACCCTGATCGAGCTGTTCGATAAACTGGGCAACAACAACCCGGATGTTCGGACCTATCGCCGGAAGCTCTATACGCTCATGCACTGAGTCTGAAATAAAAAAAGCCGGACATGTTGTCCGGCTTTTTTTGTTTCAGGGCAGGGTATTTTACCCGTTGCCCTTCTTCATCTGCTCGTACTCGTCCTCGAAGAAGAACTTTTCCTCTCCAAAGGCCGGTTCCAGCTCGTGCAGCCAGGTGGCTGTTTCGCTGTATTTGGCAAAGAACGGACGCTGAACCCAGTCGGGATTGCGACCCTGGAGGAAGCGCAGTACGAAGACTTTTTCGCCCTTGATTTCGGTGATGCCCTGGATCTCGACCTTGCCGGGGCCGGCGCTCATGGAGGGGCCGCGGGCGGTGCGGGCAAGTCCGCTGACCTGCTTCATCGCCTCCCGGTAGATGTGATAGGCCTCTGCAAGGGGCACCTCAAAGTAGTTCTTGGCGCCGGTATCCCGCTCGACGAACATGTAGTAGGGGATGATGCCCAGCTTCACTTCCTTCTTCCAGAGCTTGGCCCAGGCGTCGGCATCGTCGTTGACGTGTTTGATCAGCGGGCCCTGTGCGCGGATTTCGGCGCCGGTCGCGCGGATCCGGCGAATGGCCTCTTCGGCGATGTCCGTGGTGATCTCCTGCCAGTGGTTGTAATGAGCCATGATCGCCACGTGCTTGCCGGCGTCAACCAGTTTGGCAAACAGTTCGATCAGTTCGTCCGCGTCCTTGTCGGTGACAAACCGGTACGGCCAGAAGGTGAGGGCCTTGGTGCCGATCCGGATGGTCTGGATGTGGTCGAATTCCGGCTCCAGCAGCGGCTCCAGGTATTGGACCAGGTTCTTGGTCTTCATCACCATCGGGTCGCCGCCGGTGACCAGCAGGTCGGTCACTTCGGTGTGTTCTTTCAGGTAGCCGTGCAGCTTCTCGGCTTCGGTGCTGGACATTTTCAGGTCCTTGTCACCGACAAACTGGGCCCAGCGGAAGCAGAAGGTGCAATAGGAGTGACAGGTCTGGCCCTGGGCGGGGAAGAACAGCACGGTCTCGCGGTACTTGTGCTGCACGCCGTCGAGCACTTCGCCGTCCAGTTCCGGCATGTTCATTTCCATCTGGCCGGCCGGGTGCGGGTTCAGCTCGTCCCGGATCTCCTTGGCGGCCGCCTGTATTTCCTTCTTGTCCGCGCCGTCCCGGTGAAGTTGTGCCATGCGCTCGAAATGTTCGTCCTTCAGCATGCCCTTCTGGGGGAATACCAGCTGATAGATCGGGTCGTTCGGTACCTGGTCCCAGTTGATCAGTTCATTGATCACATACTCGTTGACCCGGAAAGGCAGCACGCTGGCCACCACTTTCATTTCGAACAGGGTTTCTTCGGGAAGGTTCTGGATGATGTCGATCTTGTCGAGCTGGCGGTCTGTGTAGACCTTGAAACGCCGCTCCTCGAATTCCGTGACAGGAATGCGGTTCGGAAACGTGACGATGGAGTTCATAGATCGCCCTCTGTCGTGTGTCGGACTGTGGGAAAAGTGGTCTGACCACTTTTCTTTGGTTAAAAATCGGGCAGCGCAGTATACATAAAAGGAAATTTATTTTCAGGTCTAATTAAAAAGTCGACGATGGCTGGGTCGGATAAAGGTTGGATAGACTGATAAATAACTGAAAATAAAGGCTTAAATTCCATGTGAAAATATTCTCCTGCAGATGAAGCATTTAGAGGTGCTATGCATTCAGTCGTTTGTTATGCATTAAGACCTTCGTCTGAGCCTGGTTGTCTGATGGTCCGAAAAAGGTCATTCTTGCGTAACTAACCGAAAAGAATGCCGTAAAAACGGCCGATATCGGGTCAATCGGTTGTTGAAGTGACTTAAAAGGTAGTAAAAATACGAAAATAACGTTGCGTTGCAACGTACAGTCCGCTGTCCGCGCACACGGAGGTCAAAAGCCCGTTACCGTACGCCGGCTCAGCAGGAAAACTGTGAAAGCTGTTCTATGCTTGATGGAAGTTCCGGGTACTGGACGGCAGTACCGCTATCAGGCTGATACACCCATAACAACACTCTGCAGGTTACGCAGTTTATCGACACCGCACCGCGCAGTGGCCGCTGATCGTGGCCCGCGCTGCACCTTTTGATGCCAAGGGGAGGGTTTGATGTACCAGGACGATGATCCCATTGAAACCAGTGAATGGCTTGATGCGCTTGAGTCTCTGATCGAGAACGAAGGCGTGGACCGGGCCAAATACATTCTGGAGCGACTCTCCGAGCGCGCCAGTCGCGATGGCACGGAACTGCCTTATTCCATTACCACGCCTTTCAGGAATACCATTCCGGTGACCCAGGAAACCCGGATGCCGGGTGACCTGTTCATGGAGCGTCGTATCCGCTCGCTGATCCGCTGGAACGCGATGGCGATGGTTGTCCGGGCGAACAAGCGCCCCGGTGACCTCGGCGGGCACATCTCCACCTTCTCCTCGGCCGCCACTCTTTACGATGTGGGATTCAACTATTTCTTCCACGGTGGCGACGAAAAGCGTGAGTCGGATCTGGTGTATTTCCAGGGCCATGCTGCGCCGGGTATTTACGCCCGCTCCTTCCTGGAGGGCCGGTTCACCGAGGAGCAGCTGGATAAATACCGGGAAGAGGTCGATAGCGGTGGCTTGTCGTCCTACCCGCACCCCTGGCTGATGCCGGATTACTGGCAGTTCCCCACGGTCTCCATGGGCCTCGGGCCGATTCAGGCCATCTACCAGGCGCATGTCATGAAGTACCTGCACAGTCGGGAACTCATTGACATGGACGGTCGCAAGGTCTGGGCCTTTGTCGGCGACGGCGAGTGCGATGAGCCGGAAACCCTCGGCTCGATCTCCAAGGCCGGCCGGGAAAACCTCGACAACCTCATTTTTGTGGTCAACTGCAACCTGCAGCGGCTCGATGGCCCGGTTCGAGGCAATGGCAAGATCGTTCAGGAGCTCGAAGGTGTGTTCCGGGGCGCCGGCTGGAACGTCATCAAGGTCGTCTGGGGCCGGATGTGGGACCCGCTGTTCGAGAAAGACGAAGACGGCATCATGCAGCGCACGATGGACGAACTGTGTGACGGGGAACTCCAGAACCTGACGTTCAAAGGCCCGGCCTACACCCGTAAGGAATTCTTCGGGCGATACCCGGAGTTGTCCAAGCTGGTTGAAAACCTGTCTGACGACGACATCAGCAAGCTGAACCGGGGTGGCCATGACCCCTACAAGGTGTACGCCGCTTACCACAAGGCCGTGAACCAGGCCAATGGCAAGCCGACGGTCATTCTTGCCCACACCATCAAGGGCTATGGCTTCGGTGCGGCCGGCGAGGCGCAGAATACGGCGCACTCCCTGAAAAAGCTCGATATCGACACGCTAAAGGCGTTCCGGGATCGGTTCGGCGTGCCCCTCAAGGACGACGAACTGGAAGAGGTGCCCTACTATCGGCCGGCACCGGACAGCCCAGAGCTGGTGTACATGAAAAAACGGCGTCAGGACCTGGGCGGCTTCTATCCCAAGCGGATCAAGGACTGCCAGCCTCTGCAGATTCCGGATCTGGATATCTTCAAGCAGGTCCTGGAGGGTTCCGATGGCCGTGAGATTTCCACGACCATGGGGTTCGTCCGGATCCTCAGCGCCCTGGTGAAGGATAAGCGGATCGGCAAGCGGGTTGTTCCCATTGTGCCCGATGAAGCCAGAACCTTCGGTATGGAGGGGATGTTCCGTCAGCTGGGTATCTACACCTCCGAGGGGCAGAAGTATGTGCCCCAGGATCGTGACCAGATCATGTATTACCGGGAGGACAAGAAAGGCCAGATCCTTCAGGAAGGCATCAACGAAGACGGTGCCATGGCGACCTGGATGGCAGCCGCGACTTCCTACAGCACCAACAACTTCCCGCTGATTCCGTTCTATGTGTTCTACTCCATGTTCGGTTTCCAGCGTGTCGGCGACCTGGCGTGGGCATCGGGCGACATGCAGGCCCGGGGCTTCCTGATCGGCGGTACGGCCGGACGTACCACCCTGAATGGCGAAGGTCTCCAGCATCAGGACGGTCACAGCCACGTGCTGGCCAATACCATTCCCAACTGCAAGGCCTACGACCCGGCCTACGCCTATGAGATGGCGGTGGTCATTCGCCACGGTATGAAGGAGATGTTCGAAGACAATCAGAACGTCTACTACTACCTGACCATCGAGAACGAGAACTACGAACAGCCCGCCATGCCGAAAGACTGCGAGGACGGCATCATCAAGGGTATGTACCAGTTCGAGTCGGTCGAAACCAAAGGCCGGAAGAAAACGCCGAGGGTTCAGTTGCTGGGTTCTGGCGCCATTCTCAACGAAGTCCGTGCGGCAGCCCAGCTGCTCAAGGACGATTGGGGCGTGGCCTCGGATGTCTGGAGTGTCACCAGTTACAACGAGCTGGCCCGGGACGGTCAGCATGTGGAACGCTGGAATCACCTGCACCCGGATGACAAACCGAAAAAGGCCTACGTGACCCAGATGCTCGAGAAGCAGCAGGGGCCGGTGGTATCGTCCACCGATTACATCAAGCTGCATTCCGAGCAATTGCGTGCCTTTATTCCCAAGACGTTCATGACGCTGGGCACGGACGGCTTCGGACGAAGCGATACCCGGGAGAAGTTGCGTAACTTCTTCGAGGTGGATCGTTACTATGTGGCAGTAACCGCTCTGGCGGCTCTGGCAAAAGATGGCGAGATCAAGCAGGACCAGGTTCTCGAGGCCATGCGCAAGTACGGAATCGATCGCAACAAAACGAACCCGGTGCAGAGCTAAGGAGACCGCCATGAGTGAACAGGAAATCAAGGTTCCCGATCTCGGCGGTGCAGACGAGGTCGAGGTTATTGAGGTTATCGTCAGTGCTGGCGATTCCGTTGAGATGGAAGATCCGATCCTCACCGTGGAGTCCGACAAGGCCTCCGTCGAGCTGCCGGCGCCGGTTGCCGGCAAGATCACCAAGGTAACGGTCAAGGTCGGCGACAAGGTCAAGGAGGGCGATGTCGTTGGCATGATCGAGGCGTCCGGTGAGTCTGGCGGATCCGACGACCAGGAGGAGCCTCAGCAGGAGGAAAAAGAGGAGCAATCGGACGAGACGCCAGAAGCGGAGGCCGAAGAGAAGCAATCGGCGCCGAAGAAAAAATCTGGCGGCAGCCGCAAGGAGACCGTGAAGGTTCCCTCGCTGGATGGCTTCGACAATGTGCCGGTGATCGAAATCAACGTTTCCGAGGGGGATACCGTCGAGGTTGAGGACGGACTCGTCACCGTGGAATCTGACAAGGCCACGCTGGAGGTACCGTCACCCTACGCCGGCAAGATCGAAAAGATTCTCGTAAAAGAGGGTGACAAGCTTTCCGAGGGCGACGACCTGCTCGAAATGACCGTCGAGGATGAGGGCGGTGACGAGGAGGAGGAAGCGTCTTCCGAGCCCGCGCCGAAGAAAGAGTCAAAATCCGAAGGCGGATCGGGTGCCAAACCTGAGAAATCGGAGGCGCCGCAACCCCAGGGTTCGACCTACGAGCCGCCCAGTCCGGGCACGAAAGTGCATGCCGGCCCGGCAGTGCGCAAGCTCGCCCGCGAACTGGGTGCGGATCTGACCCGGGTGAAGGGCAGTGGTCCCAAGGGCCGGATTCTCAAGGACGACGTGCACGCCTATGTGAAGAGCCAGCTCCAGCAGGCGCAGCAGGGCGGTGGCGTTGCGACAGGTTCGGGTATCCCCGGTGTGAAGTTGCCGGACTTCAGCCAGTTCGGTGAGGTGGAGCGCGAGTCGATGTCCCGCATGATGTCGGCCACCGCCACCAACATGCAGCGCAGCTGGCTGAACGTGCCCCACGTCACCCAGTTCGATGAAGCCGACATTACCGAGATGGAGAGCTTCCGCAAGGCGCAGAAGACGGCGGGCGAGAAGAAGGGTGTGAAGATGACGCCGCTTCCTTTCCTGCTGAAGGCCTGTGCGGCAGCGCTTGCCGAACTTCCCCAGTTCAACGTGTCGCTGGACATGGAGCGCAAGGAAGTGGTGCGCAAGAAATACATCCACATCGGTATTGCAGTGGATACGCCCAATGGTCTGATGGTGCCGGTGATCCGGGATGTCGATCAGAAGGGTCTCTGGGAGCTGGCGGCGGAGAGCGCCGAGCTGGCACAGAAGGCCCGGGACAAGCAGCTCAAGCCTGCCGAAATGCAGGGCGCCTGCTTCACGATTACCAGTCTGGGTGGTATTGGCGGTACGGCTTTCACGCCGATCGTGAATACGCCGGAGGTGGCGATCCTGGGTGTGTCCAAGGCGGCGATGAAGCCGGTCTGGGACGGCAGCGACTTCCAGCCACGACTGATGTTGCCGCTGTCGCTGTCCTATGATCACCGGGCAGTGAACGGTGCCGATGCGGCCCGGTTTACCAACCTGCTGACTCAGCTGCTGGGGGATATTCGGACTCTGCTGCTTTAACAGTGGTCGCTGAACCCGCTCCCAGCCTTTGAGTTGTGGGGCGTCGAGAGGCGGGACACGCAATTCAGGACACGCTACGAGCACATCCATGTGCGCTTGTTTCGGGCCGTCCATGGCCCTCAACAGTCCTGAATTGCATGCCTCGCCTCTCGCCGTTCTGACGTCGGTTGAGCCAATGCCTCCCGATGCGGAGGAACGCACTATCAGCCTCATGGAGTTATCCGACATTATTGAGGCCACCATGAAACCCGCAGAAATTCTCTCCCAGCCGCTCACGCTCCCCAACGGTTCCGTTATTCCCAACCGCTTTGCCAAATCCGCCATGAGCGAGACGCTCGGGACGATCGATAATCACCCCACCAGGTCGCTGGTAAGGCTTTACCGGGCCTGGGCAGAGGGAGGCGCCGGCCTGTCGATCACGGGAAATGTCATGATCGACCGTAAGCACATTGGTGAACCGCAGAATGTGGTGGTGGAGGATGAGTCGGATCTTGGGTTGCTGACTGCCTGGGCGGAGGCCGGAAAGGTTGGCGGTGGTCAGATCTGGGTGCAGCTGAATCATCCGGGCAAGCAGAGCCCGCGGATGCTGAACCCGGATCCGGTTTCCCCGAGTGCTATTCCGTTCCGCAAGGAGCTTCAGGGCATGTTTGCGACGCCTCGCGAACTCACCCCGGCGGAGATTGAGGACATAGTCGAGCGCTTTGCCCGAGGTGCTGCGGTGGCGAAGAAGGCCGGGTTTGACGGGGTTCAGATCCACGGTGCCCACGGCTACCTGGTGAGTCAGTTTCTTTCGCCGCACCACAATCAGCGAACGGATGAGTGGGGCGGATCCGCCGAGAAGCGTCGCCGGTTTGTGCTGGCGGTCTATCGGGCCATCCGGGAAGCCTGTGGGCCCGATTTTAATGTGGGGATCAAGCTGAATTCGGCGGACTTCCAGCGTGGCGGCTTCACCGAGGAGGAGTCGCTGGCGGTCATCGACTCGCTGGCGTCGGAAGGCATCGATCTGGTGGAAATTTCTGGTGGCAACTACGAGAACCCGGCGATGGCGAAAGGCGGTGACTCGGGCCGGGTGAAAGAGAGTACCCGCGCACGGGAGGCGTATTTCCTGGCCTTCGCGGAGCAGGTCCGGGCTCGTGTGGCTGTGCCATTGATGGTGACGGGCGGCTTTCGCACGGCAGAAGGGATGGCACAGGCATTGGAGTCCGGTGCAACCGATCTGGTCGGACTGGCGCGACCTCTGGTGGTAGAGCCTGATCTGCCGCTTCGTATTCTCGGTGGGGAGCCGGTTGTGAGTGCCGTCCGGCCGATTCGGACCGGCATTCGTATGGTCGATGATCTGGCCCTGATGGAGGTCAGCTGGTACGCGCGTCAGATCGGTCGCATTGCCAGAGGCAAGAAGCCCAGGAAACACGATCGAGGTGTGTTGTCGCTGGTGGAAGTGCTTGGAGTGATGGCTACCCGGGGAATGAGGACCCGCCTGCGGGCCGGTGAGTAGGCCATAAACGCAAACACCCCGGCCGGAGCCGGGGTATCTGCTGAGTTAACTTCTAACAGGAAGGATTAGAAGTTGTACTGCGCAGCGAACATCAGGCGGTTTGCATCACTTGATGTGCCGCCGTAGGTCTCTTGGTCGAAATAGGCGTATTCAACGCCCATCATGACACTTTTCACCGGCGTCCACATGTAATTCAGCATAACGTTCTGGTTGGTTTCTGGATCAGCGTTGGTAACTGCGCCAGCGTCGAACGCATTGTCCAAATCCAGCTTGGTCATGCCGTAGCCGAGGTTTACACTCCGGCCACCACCAAGGCTCAGACTTACGCCGACCGATCCGCCATAGCCAGCGATGGTTTCAATGTTGTTGCCGTCCATGTAAGCGCTAGGACCGTAGTAGTTGCTCCCGGAGCGCCACAGATAGCCGCTTGCACCGTCAGTGTAGTTCAGAGCGCCTTGTACAGAAATCATGTCGCTCAGTTTCATTTTGGCTGCACCGAATACGGCGTAGCCCATAGCGCTGTCATCGTTGGTGCCATCATCGGATGTGACTTGGCTGACCAGCGCTGCCGCTGAGTATGAAAGAGCGTCTGCAGAATCCTGAAGGCGTGCTGTCAAAGCGGGGGCAGAAGTTCTTCCAGTTCCGCCAATGATGCTCTGAGAGCTTGGATCTTCCAGAGAGAACGACAGAGGACCGGTAGTGTAGCGGATCTGCTCAGTACGATCCTGGCTACCTGCTGTGCCAGCCAAGCTGTCGAAATCCAATGTCGGGGTGTTGCCTACAAAGCTGACATAGTTGGACCAGGTGCGGCCAGCCAGGAAACCCTGGTAGGTACCGTAGGCGTGGCGCATACGAAGGCTCCCAGCACCGTTTCCAGAGCCACGGAAGTCGCCTTCAATATTGACCATTACGCCGGACGCGTGAGTTACCTTGATACCAACACGGCTCTGTTGCACATCTGCGCCAAAGTGGCCTTCGATGTCTTGGTTAGCTGGCGTGAAAGAACCGGCGCGAGTGGATACAGCGCGGTTGTCGTTCAAATCATAGCTCATGTTCAGGCGAGCATAGCCGTAGAGGCTTGCTTCGACGTCGTCACCCACGTTAAGGGAAACGGCGCTGGCTTGAGAGGCAACGCCCATCACTGCCGCTGCTGCCGTCGCACGAATTGCAATTCTTAGTTTGTTACTTTGCATTGTTGTCTCCACACACTTTTTGTTGTTGGACCCAGAAACAAGGTAGTTACGAATCTGTGACAATTCAAATAAAATTGCAGTTTATTTAGACCAATGTCTATAGGCAGATTTCGTTGTTATACAGACATCTGCAGTTGACCTTGCAACGTAATCCTGTCTTATGACCTCCAAAAGTACATGCCTCAACGATTTCCTCTTTGCTTTTCTGGATATTGAGACTACGGGCGGTAACTCCGCCCGCGATCGCATTACCGAAATTGGTATCCGTTTCTGGAAGGCCGGGACGGTGGTGGGGGAGTGGCAGACGCTGATCAATCCGGAGACCCGGATTTCGCCGTTTATTGAGCAGCTTACCGGCATCAACAATGCGATGGTGGCGCAGGCCCCGGTGTTTGCGGAGATCGCCGACGAATTGGAAGAGCAACTTCGGGGATGTGTGTTCGTCGCCCACAATGCGCGATTCGATTACGGCTTTATCAAGTCTGAGTTCCGGCGACTGTCGCGTCCGTTTTCGGCGCGGGTACTGTGCACCGTCAAGCTGTCCCGGCGACTGTATCCCCAGCATCGCCGTCACAACATGGACGCCCTGATTGCCCGGCACGGCCTGGCGAAAGTTCAGCGCCACCGGGCCATGGGTGATGTCGCGGCGATGCTGGCGTTTTTCGAGCACAGTCTGGCGGAGCATGGCGAGGAAAGGCTGGAGCAGGCGATCGGGGCGTTGCTGCAAAAGCCCAGTGTGCCGTCGCACCTGCCCCCGGAGATCATGAAGGAGTTGCCATCCGTTCCTGGTGTTTACCGGTTCTATGGAGAGAACGATGTGCTGCTCTATGTGGGCAAAAGCACCAACATTGCCCAGCGAGTCGCCTCCCATTTTTCCGGAGACCACCAGTCGAGTCGTGGGGTCCGGATGTCCGAGAGTCTTCGCCGTGTGGAGTGGACAGAAACCGCCGGCGAGCTGGGTGCACTTTTGCTGGAGCTGAAGCAGATCAAATCACTGAAACCGCTGTTCAATCGACGCTCCCGGGCCGCAAAGAGCCTGGTCAGTATCGAACTGGTGGCCAATCCGCAGGGCTACCTGCAGGCGCGCCTGGTGCGGGAAATCGATCCCGGGCGGCTCGGAGACTATTACGGACTGTTCCGCAGCAAGCGGGACGCGGAGCGGGCGCTCAGTGGCATTGCTGCCAAAAACGACCTCTGTAACCGGTTGCTCGGGCTGGAGCCGGCTCATGAGGGGCCCTGTTTTCAGCGGGCTCTTGGCCGTTGCCAGGGGGCCTGCGAAGGGCTTGAAGATATCACCCGGTATAACCTGAGGGTGCAGATCGCGTTCCATGGCCTGCGGCTGAGAACCTGGCCCTGGGATGGCCCCGTCGGCATCATCGAACATAACCCCCGTCGTGAGCGCACCGACATCCTGGTGGTGTACAACTGGATTCACGTGGGGACAGTGCACCATGAAAACGAGCTGCATGACCTCTGCCTGGGTGGCCAGTCGGTGACCTTCGATCTCGATTCCTACAAACTCCTCGTCAAGACGCTGATGGGGCAGAATGTATCCTCTCAATCCATTGTCGAATTGTCGAAAACAGGTATCCCGGATGTGATGATGCCCTGACTGGCGTATCATGAATTCGTCCGCACTCCTACCTAGTGCGACTTTTCGGTGTTGCCTGCTATGTTTAAGTCTGAAATCCGTTGAGAGAGATCTATGAATAAAGAGCCCGTTAACCGCGAACTGTTTGATGAAGTCATGGTGCCCAACTACGCCCCCGGCAAGATCATCCCGGTGCGTGGAGAAGGCTCACGGATCTGGGATCAGGACGGTCGGGAGTTTGTGGATCTCCAGGGCGGAATCGCCGTGACCTGCCTGGGTCACTCCCATCCCGGACTCGTCGGCGCCTTGCAGGAGCAGGCTGAAAAGATCTGGCATCTGTCGAATGTCATGACCAATGAGCCAGCGTTGCGACTGGCCAAGACCCTGTGCGACCAGACGTTTGCCGAGCGCGTGTTTTTTGCCAACTCCGGCGGCGAGGCAAACGAGGCCGCGTTCAAATTGGCCCGTCGCTATGCGTGGGAACACTTCGGCCCGGAAAAGAACGAAATCATCTCGTTCAAGAACGCCTTCCACGGCCGGACTCTGTTCACGGTCAGCGTGGGCGGCCAGCCAAAATACCTGGAAGGTTTCGAGCCGGCGCCGGGTGGTATCCATCATGCCGACTACAACGATCTTGATTCCGTAAAGGCGCTCATATCCAAAGAGAAAACCTGTGCGGTTGTGGTCGAGCCGATCCAGGGCGAGGGTGGCGTTCTGCCGGGTAACCCCGAGTTCCTCGAGGGGCTTCGGACCCTGTGTGACGAACACGACGCGCTGCTGGTGTTCGACGAAGTACAGACCGGCGTCGGCCGGACCGGCCATCTCTACGCCTACGAAATGTATGGCGTGGTTCCGGACATCCTCTCCACGGCCAAAGGCCTGGGCGGTGGCTTCCCGGTGGCAGCGATGCTGACCACAGAGAAAGTGGCGGCCAGTCTTGGTGTCGGTACCCACGGCAGTACCTACGGCGGTAATGCGCTGGCCTGTGCTGTGGCCCAGAAGGTCATCGATACCGTGAGCCAGCCTGAAATTCTGAAAGGCGTGAAGGCGCGTTCCGAGAAGCTTCGCAAGGGCATGATGGATATCGGCGAGCGTTATGGCGTCTTCAGCGAGGTCCGGGGTGCCGGCCTGTTACTGGGCTGTGTCCTGACCGAGCAGTGGCAGGGCAAAGCCAAGGACTTCCTGAACGCCGGTCTTGATGAGGGCGTGATGGTGCTGGTGGCAGGGGCCAATGTTGTGCGACTGGCGCCGTCACTGATTATTCCGGAGCAGGATATCGATGAGGCGCTGGAGCGTTTTGAAGCGGCCGTGAAGAAACTGACGGCCTGAGTCGAAAACGGGAAGGACGTGGTATGTGGCTAGTCCGTCCGGCCAGGCCGGATGATCTTGATCAGATCCTGGAAATCGCCGGCGAACAGGGCGCGCGGTTGTCCTCCACGCTGCCGAAACAGCGCGAGGCGATGGCGCAGAAAATCGAGCACTCGTGCAGGTCCTTCGCGGGGCAGGCCACCGAGGATGCCCCGGCCCGATTCCTGTTTGTCCTGGAAGACATCGATTCCGGGGCCATCATGGGAACTGCCGGCATCGACGCGCGGGCCGGTAACGGTCAGCCTTTCTACAACTATCGCCGGGATGCCCTGATCCACGCCTCCCACGAACTGGGCATTTCGCGCCGGGTCGACGTGCTGTATCCCAGCCACGGCCTGACCGATCAGAGCCTCCTCTGCGGGCTGACCATCAAGCCCGGGTTGCAGGGTACCGATGCCTTTGAATTGCTCTCGCGCTCGCGGATCCTGTTCATGGCCGAGCACCGTAGCTGGTTCCATGCACGGACCGTGGTCGAGATTCAGGGGGTGCAGGAGGATGATGGCCACGTGCCGTTCTGGGACAGTCTCGGTCGCCACTTCTTCAATATGGATTTCCAGACCGCCGACCAATACTCGGGCATCCTCAGCAAAACCTTCATCGCCGAGCTGATGCCGCCCAATCCGATCTATGTAACCCTGCTCAGCCCCCCGGCGCAGGCGGCTCTTGGCCAGCCCCATACCCTGACGGTCCCGAATCTGGAGCTGCTCCAGCGGGAAGGATTCCAGGCGGGATGCTACCTGGATATTTTCGACGCCGGACCGGTGCTCGAAGCCCGAACCGACAGCCTGCGAACCCTGGTCACCAGTCACAGGAAAGACCTGCATGGAAGTCATGACGAATCCGGGGAAACCTGCCTGGTTTCAGCCGGCGAAGGCAGCGAATTCCGGTGCACCCTGACCACGGTTGCGGAGAGCCTTGAGGAGACGCTGAAAGTGCCGGTGCAAACCTGGCAGCGGCTCAACCGGAGTGCCGGAGACACGGTAAGGATCGCGCCGTTATGAACCGAACAACGACGAGAGAGAGCTGGCCATGCTGCTGATACGCCCGCTGCAGGACAAGGATCTCGACGACCTTTACACCATGGCGCTGAACGCTGGAAAAGGCCTGACAACCCTGCCGGCTGACCGTGAGCTTCTGGCGCGGAAGATCGGTCATGCCCGTGAAACCTTCAATCAGCGGTGTGCGCCGGAAGCGGGCCTGTACCTGTTTGCCCTGGAAGATACCGAGTCCGGCCGGACGGTCGGTATCAGCGGTATTCAGGCCCGGGTCGGCCTGGACGAAGTGTTCTACAACTATCGCCTGAGCCTGACGGTGAACGCCTCCCGGGAGCTGGACGTGCACGTCCGGACGCCCACGTTGCATCTGTCCAACGACATGACCGACACGAGCGAAATCTGTTCTCTGCTGCTCTCGGACGATTACAAAGGCGGCGGGAACGGGCTGCTGTTGTCCCGCTGCCGGTTCATGTATCTGGACGAGTTCCGGAAACACTTTTCCGAAAAGGTGTTTGCGGAGATGCGCGGCGTCTCCGACGAATCCGGGCGGAGTCCGTTGTGGGATGCGCTGGGCTGCAAATTCTTCGACATGCCGTTCAGTGAGGCGGACACCCTGTCGGGGCTCGGGAACAAGTCGTTTATTGCCGAATTGATGCCCAAGTACCCGATCTATCTTCCCATGCTGCCGGATTCCGCGAGGTCTGTGATTGGCCGGGTGCACCAGAATACGGCTCCGGCGCTGAAAATGCTGCAGGCCGAAGGATTCAACTTCAACGGGCTGGTCGATATTTTCGACGGTGGCCCGGTAGTCGAGGCCTTTGTTCACAACATCCGCACGGTCCGTGAAAGCATCAACCGGTATGTTCTCGTCACCCACAAACCCATGGACCTGGATGTTCCTCCCGGCGAGCGGGTGATGGTATCGAATCGGGCGTTCCGGGACTTCCGGGTGACAACATTACCGGCCAGTTGCATCGGGCCGGATACGGTGAGTCTGCCCGAAGACGTCGCCCGGGCACTGCAGGTCGAATCCGGCGACTCGGTGCGCCTGGCGCCCTTGAAAGAGGGGCGTACCTGGCCCATCCATGGCAGTGGGACCAATGGCATGTCGGACCTGTCCGGACGGGGCAGGCCGCATCGCAGTCATTCTTCATGGGATTGATCAATCCCTGATGTATCTTTAGGACAATAGGGAGGCGCCATGGCGAACCTGAACCTGACCGGCGAACTGTTTATCGGTGGCCTGTGGCTGACCGGCCACGGAGACTATTTCGAATCCCTGCAGCCGGTAACCGGCGCAACCGTCTGGGATGGTAGCGGCGCCAATCTGGAGGATGTGGATGCCGCGGTGCGTGAGGCCCGTAATGCATTCCTGAAGTGGCGGCGCAAGAGTTTCGCTGAACGCCAGGCGGTCGTGGAGGGGTTCCGCGAGCAGCTGGAAAACCACAAGGAAGAGCTGGCGAATCAGATAGGGCTGGAAACCGGAAAGCCGCTCTGGGAGTCTCGCACCGAGGTGTCTGCGATGATTGGCAAGGTGGCCATCTCCATCAAGGCCTACCACGATCGTACCGGGCGCTCCGAATCGGAAGTCGCTGGTGGCAATGCGGTGTTGCGCCATCGTCCCCATGGCGTCGTTGCCGTGTTCGGCCCCTACAATTTCCCGGGCCATCTGCCCAACGGCCACATTGTTCCGGCCCTGCTGGCTGGCAATACCGTGGTTTTCAAACCCAGTGAGCTGACCCCGGGCGTTGCCGAGATAATGGTGAAACTCTGGGAAAAGGCCGGATTGCCCGATGGCGCTATCAATCTGGTTCAGGGCGCCAGCAACACCGGTAAATCCCTGGCTCGCCATCCGATGATTGACGGTCTGTTTTTCACCGGCAGCTCGAACGTGGGACACCTGCTGCATGAACAGTTCGGCGGTCAGCCGGAAAAAATCCTGGCGCTGGAAATGGGCGGCAACAATCCGTTGATTGTTCAGGATGTCGCCGATGTCGACGGAGCCGTTCACCACGCCATCCAGTCGGCATTCCTGTCCGCCGGCCAACGCTGTACCTGCGCCCGTCGCCTTCTGGTGCCCAAGGGCAAGAAAGGCGATCACTTCCTGGAACGACTGGTCGCCGTGGCCAGTCGCATCCAGGTCGGCGAATTTGATGCCGAGCCACAGCCCTTCATGGGGTCGGTCATCTCACCCGAGGCTGCTGACAAGCTGCTGGCGGCTCAGGCAAGCCTGCTTGAACAGGGCGCGACACCCTTGCTGGAAATGCAGTCGCTGCGGCCGGATACCGGCCTGCTGTCTCCCGGCATCGTGGATGCAACCGGCCTTGACGTGGCGGATGAGGAATTCTTCGGACCGCTGCTCACCGTCTATCGCTACAAGAGCTTCGACGATGCGCTGGAGTTGGCGAACAATACCCGCTATGGCCTCTCTGCCGGGCTGTTGTCCGATGACCGGAAACTGTACGAGCGGTTGGTTGAAGAGATCCGGGCCGGCATCGTGAACTGGAACCGGCCGCTGACCGGCGCCAGCAGCGCGGCGCCCTTCGGTGGCGTGGGCGCCAGCGGTAACCATCGCCCCAGCGCCTATTACGCCGCGGATTACTGCGCCTGGCCGATGGCTTCACTGGAAGCGCGCAAGAGCGAAGTGCCAGAGAGCCTGGCGCCGGGACTCAACTTCGATTGAAAGACGGACGACGCATCATGAGCCAACACGCAGTAGAAGCGAATTTCGACGGATTGGTTGGGCCCACCCACAACTACGCGGGCCTGTCCTGGGGAAATGTTGCTTCAAAATCGAACGTGCATGCGGTATCGAACCCCAAAGAAGCCGCACTGCAGGGCCTGGCAAAAATGAAGCGTCTGGCGGACCGTGGTTATGTTCAGGGAGTGCTGCCTCCGCATGAGCGTCCACACCTTCCGACTCTGCGATCCCTCGGGTTCACCGGATCCGACGCTGAAGTGTTGGGCAAGGCTGCCAGCGAGGCGCCCGCCGTTCTGGCGGCGGTCTCCTCTGCCTCTGCCATGTGGACGGCCAACGCCGCCACCGTCTCGCCGAGTGCCGACACGTCGGATCATCGGGTCCACTTCACACCCGCGAACCTGAGTGCCAAGTTCCACCGGTCCATCGAACACCAGGTGACCGGCCGGGCGCTCAAAGCGATCTTTACCGATGAGGGCTACTTTGCCCATCACCCGGCCTTACCGTCGGTCAGTCACTTCGGCGACGAGGGTGCGGCGAATCATACCCGCCTGTGCGGAGGCTATGGCGATCCGGGTGTCGAGCTTTTTGTCTACGGACAGGCGGCATTCAATGACCAGGCCCCGGCGCCCCGGACATACCCGGCCCGGCAAACCCTGGAGGCGTCGGAGGCCATTGCTCGCCTTCACGGGCTGAAAGACGCGCATTGCGTCTTTGCCCAACAGAATCCGAATGCTATTGATGCCGGCGTGTTTCACAACGACGTCATTGCGGTGGGCAACGGCAATACCCTGTTCTATCACGAGATGGCCTTCCTGGAAGAGGAGCGTGTTCTGGCCGATATCCGGTCACGGCTGACGGGCGCGGAGTTACAGCCCGTGCGGGTATCGAGCGCCGACGTTCCGATCGAGGACGCGGTGGCTTCCTACCTGTTCAACAGCCAGCTCCTCAACGCCCCCGACGGCATGCTGCTGGCAGTTCCGGGCGAGTGCCGGGAAGTAGCCTCTGTCAGTCGCTACCTGGATGCCCTGGTGGCGGAGGATGGCCCGATCACGGCGGTTGAAGTCTTCGATGTCAAACAGTCCATGCGGAACGGGGGAGGGCCTGCTTGCCTGCGCCTGCGGGTCGTGCTGAGCGATGACGAATTGCAGGCGCTGAACCGGGGCGTGATCCTCACCGATGATCTCTACGAGCGCCTGACCACCTGGGTGGAAGCCCATTACCGGGATCAGCTGTCACAGCAGGATCTGGCAGATCCCATGCTGCTTGAGGAAGTGCGCAAGGCGCTGGATGAATTAACGGGAATCCTGGGCGTCGGCTCGATCTACGATTTCCAGCTTTAGTGCTTGCCGATCAGCCCGACAGCGGGGTCAGATGAAAGCCTTCATCTGACCCCTTGTTCACGGATCATCAGGCCCACACGCTGGCCTATGGGCACCTCCCGGTTAGGAAAAACAATAGCTTCGGGTACGGCGCCAACCCGATAATTCCGTGACCCATCCTCCCAGATCAGCGTGCCGGGCGCGTATTCCGTGAAATTGGCCACATCATCGGGAATGAAAAACCGGAAGCCCTCACCGGTATTCA
Organism: Marinobacter santoriniensis NKSG1; assembly: GCF_000347775.1. Lineage (GTDB taxonomy): Bacteria > Pseudomonadota > Gammaproteobacteria > Pseudomonadales > Oleiphilaceae > Marinobacter > Marinobacter santoriniensis. Next base: position 84,388 of record NZ_APAT01000016.1, on the reverse strand, counting down.
GAATCTCATGCACCACCTCAAAGACGCTCAACGAACGCCGGTCTGCGGCTGAAGCGGGCGGCGGATCCCCCCGGAAGCGGCGCCGTAGCGAATCCCGAATGCCGGCAAACCGGGCCAGGTCGTTCTGACCGAATGGCCGAACCTTACCCAGCTCAATCGTGAAACTCTCGGCGCCGAGTTCCGAGGATGTGAACGAAGAAAACGTCGTACCGGCTTTGTGCTGGAGCAACAACGTCTCTACATCCGCCTCAAGCAGGAAGTCGCACTGCCTCTCCGGCACCTGTCGTCCTTCCACGAAGGGGTAGAGCGCAAACTTCTCCCGATGGGACGGACGGATGGCAGTATGGAGGTCGTAGTGGTTGAGTGCCAACGCGGCATGCCGATGGGCAAACTCACGACAAAGCGATTCAATCTGCGATGCCCGGGTTGCCTCGGGTAATCCCCTGTACTCGTCCCGGCCGTGCGCACCCGAAAACAGCCGGTTCATGTTCACATCGATGAATCGCTCGCCGGCCACCATGGCGGGGGGATTGCCCATGACCAACAACAGCGGGCAGGCCACTGGCCAGTCGTCCGCAAGAATCTCGTTGACCAGCCCATCCAGCACTTCGATGGGGGCCGTCTCGTTGCCGTGGACTCCCACGGAGACAATCAGGGCTTCGCCGTTGGGGTTCTGGTGCGTGGCTGCAGGTGTTACCTCCAGAACGCCCACAAGCGGTCGGGTGATGGTGGTTCCGTCAGGAAGCCTCTGCATGGTTGGGGCAGGGGATTCTGAGGCGTTGGCCAACGTATGATCCAGCCAGCTATCCGAAGAATCAAAAAGTACGGAGGATGCATTCATCGCGAAATCCCCAAAAAGTTGGGGTCATGGGGAGAACCCTCGTCCGGGGATGTGCGAAGCCATGGACGGCTTCGCTCAAGCGCACATGGATGTGCCCGTAGCGGTCCCCGGACGAGGGTTCTCCCCATGACCATGCACCGAAGTCGGGACTAGTGGATCAGAGGGTTCAGGACCCAACCGGCCGCTGGTGCTTCAGTAGATGATTTTCCAGCTTGCGGAAAGCAAACACCAGAATGAACGTCAGTGTCAGATAGATCAGCGCCACAAAAATGAACGCATCGAACGGCGCATAAAACCGGGAGTAGATGTTTCGGGCCGCACCAGTGAGATCCACAATGGTCACCACACTGGCAATCGCACTGGAGTGCAGCATGAAAATGACCTCGTTCGAGTAGGCCTGCACCGCACGACGCGCCGCACTGGGCAGAATGAGCCGACGCATCCGCATCCACCAGTTCATACCGTAGGCCTTGGCCGCCTCAATTTCACCGGCGGGCGTTGAGACAATCGCCCCGCGGATGATTTCCGTGGTGTAGGCGCAGGTGTTCAGGGCAAACGCCAGCAGGGCCGGGTAGAACGGCTCCCGGAAAATTTCCCACCAGAAGGTGTCCTGGATGCCGGGGATCTGGGCAATGCCGTAATAGATGATGTACAGCTGGATCAGCAGCGGCGTTCCCCGGAACAGATAGGTGTAGACCCACACCGGACCGGAGATGAACGGGTTCTTCATGGTCCGCAGGATCGCCAGCGGGATGGCGCACATCAGACCGATGATCAACGACAGGAATACCAGCTGGATGGTATTCACCAGCCCGTTCCAGTATTCCATCATGGTCATCGCGGTGAAAATATCGTTCTGATTCAGCCATTGCGCCATAAAGTCAGGCATTTTGCGCACCCTGAGCCACGCCAACGTTGGCGCGTTTATTCAGCCACTTGATGAACAGTTCCGAACCCGCCGTCAGCAGCAGGTAGACCGACGCGACAGGTACAAAGAAGTGGAACGGCATGCGTTCTGCCTTGGCGGCTTCCTCGGCTACCCGAACCATGTCAGTCAGACCGATGATGGACACCAGCGCGGTGGACTTAAGCAGCACCTGCCAGTTGTTACCGAGCCCGGGCAGCGCATGGCGCAGCATCTGGGGCACCATGATCCGCCGGAAGGTGTGCCAGCGGGTAAAGCCATAGGCACGGGCCGCTTCAATCTGCCCCGTATCCACTGCGAGAAAGGCGCCCCGGAAGGTTTCGGCCATATAGGCGCCGAAGATCAGGCCAATCGTCACAACGCCGGAAATGAACGGATCGAACTGGAAGAAAAAGTCGATCTGGTAATGGTCGTACAGGAAATCGGACAGCGAATTGACCATCACCTGGCCGCCGTAATAGAACAGCAGCATCATGACCAGGTCCGGAACGCCCCGGATGACGGTGGTGTAGAACGTCGCGATGCCGTAGGCAATCCGGTTTCCGGATAACTTGGATGAGGCGCCGAGCAGCCCCAGAAACAGCGAAAGGGCAAGGGAGAGGAAGGCCAGTTCGACGGTAACAACCGCACCGTCCAGGAGTTCGGGGCCATAGCCTTTGAGGTCGAACATGGGGGAATCCGGTCATGAGGGGCGGTCGGGAAGACCGCCCCACGCAGTTTACATCTTGATGTCGTAGCTGAAGTATTTCTTCATGATGGCATCGTAGGTGCCGTCGTTCTTCAGTTTCTTCAGGGCTGCGTTAACCTTGGCGGCGAGATCCTTGTCACGCTTGCGCATGGCAACACCGACGCCTTCACCCAGCTTGACCGGCTTGCCCACTTCCTTGAAGGCATCCTTGGTCAGAATGGTTTGCTCGCCGACCGGGTAGTCCACGAAGACCACGTCCAGACGCTGGCCTTCCAGATCCAGAACCATGTCGTCTGCGGTGGTGTAGCGCTTGATAGTGGCAATGCCGCCGAATTCATTGGTGGCGTAGGTGTCCATGGTGGTGCCGCGCTGGACGCCGATCACCTTGCCTTTCATGTCCTCTTTGCTGGTAACGTCAGCATTGAAGTCCTTGCGTGCGAACCAGCCGCCCGGGGTATTGTAGTACGGCTCGGAGAAATTGACGCGCTCGGCCCGCTCCGGGGTGATGGACATGGACGAGAAGATGGCGTCGAATTTGCGAGCCAGCAGGCCCGGAATCATGCCGTCCCAGGACTGGATGACGAACTCGCAGTCAGCCTTCATTTCCTTGCACATGGCCTTGGCCAGTTCAACTTCGAAACCGGTCAGGTTTCCGTTCTCGTCCTTGTACTCGAACGGCTCGTAAGGCACGTCGAACGCCAGGCGGATTTCTTTCCAGTCTTTGGCCTGCACAGAGCCGGCAACCAGCGCCAGCATGCAACTTGCTGCAATAATCAGTTTCTTCATGTGTCACTTCTCCAGTGGTTTGCCTTGTGGGCTTATAGTTTTTTGGATGTTTTGATCCAACACGGGTTCAAGATAGCACCGGTGTTCAGAAGTTGGGAGCCAGGAACTGTTTCATGCGCTCCGAGTCCGGGTGGTCGAACACCTTTTCCGGTGTACCCTGTTCCTCGATCACGCCCTGATGCAAAAACAGGACCTGACTGGACACATCCCTTGCAAACGCCATTTCGTGCGTCACCACGATCATGGTCCGGCCTTCCTCGGCCAGGCTCTGCATAACCCGGAGCACTTCGCCAACCAGCTCCGGATCCAGTGCCGAGGTCGGTTCGTCGAACAGCATGACCTCCGGCTCCATTGCCAGCGCCCGGGCAATGGCCGCGCGCTGCTGCTGACCGCCTGACATCTGGGCAGGGTAGTAGTCCTTGCGCTCGTAGATGCCTACTTTCTGGAGATAGGCTTCGGCCCGTTCGATCGCTTCCTTTTTGGGTACCTTGAGCGCATGCACCGGTGCCTCGATGATGTTCTCGAGCACGGTCATGTGGGACCAGAGATTGAAGCTCTGGAAGACCATGGAAAGCTTGGATCGGATTTGCTCCACCTGCTTGTTGTCGGCGGGAATGCGCTCGCCCTTGCGGTTGTTGGTGAACCGGATTGGGTCACCGTGCACGATAATGTCGCCGGAGGTGGGGGTTTCCAGAAGGTTGATACAGCGTAGAAAGGTGCTCTTGCCAGAGCCGGAACTTCCAATCAGGGATACCACATCGCCCTTTCGGGTCTCCAGTGACACACCCTTGAGAACTTCAAGCTGATCAAAGGTTTTGGTGATGTCCCTGCAGATCAAGGGCGCTTGGTCCGCCATGGGTAACTCCTGAGCTTTGGATAAAGGCGCATGTTTTACGGGCTGTGGCGCCGGAAATCAATACCTGATTGATCCGGCGCAATCGCCCCGGGGATATGGGATGCGCGAATCACCTTGTCCCCCTGTTGCTCCATGTCCTTCAGCATATCGCTGACGAAGCGGACGTGGGCCATCGCCACTTTACGGGCAGACGCAGGTTTGGCAGAGATCACGGCGTCATAGAGTTGGCGATGCTGGCGAACAATCGTCTTGCGCATCTCCTCTCTGGGATTGAGGTTGGAGACAGCGGCCTGGACCGTCAGCAGCATCATGTTTTTCAGGCCGTTGAGCACGTGGACCAGGATCGGATTGTGCGAGGCTTCGACAATGGCCAGATGGAAGCCGTGATCCGGCTTGGCATTGCTGAGGGGATCGGTGTCCTCCAGGGCCCTGAAGGCCTTGGTAATCCGATGGCGATCCAGGCTGGTCGCCCGCTGGGCGGCCAGGAAGGCCGCCTGTCCCTCCAGCTGTTCACGCACTTCAAGAAGGTCATAGAGGGTTCTCGGATGGCCTTCGAAAAGGTGCATCAGAGGCCCCTGTTCATCGAGGTCTTCGGCGCCGGCGACCAGGGATGCCACAAATGATCCCTTGCCATGGCGGGTTTCGATGACGCCTCGTCCCTGCAGTTCGTGCAAGGCTTCCCGGATGATGGCCCGGGACACCCGCAAACGGCTCGCCAGCTGCCGCTCAGACGGTATTTTCTGGCCCGGAGCCAGCCCGCCATCGAGGATCAGGCGCTCCAATCGGTATGAGATTTCCTGGGATATTGCCATGCCCTTGCCTTTGATGATCGTCTGGTCTGACCAGTCGAGGGTGTTGTGACGGTAAAAAAAGCCTCAAGGCTTTGTGCCCCCGAGCCCCGTAAATATGGCTGATTTCGCATTATTCGTCCATTTTCCATACAGGAAAAACTGGTCTGACCAGTGCGATATCGGCTGGACTAAAACTGGATTGCCTACGAATATCTTTTTTGTAATGTCGGCCTGTGCCGACGTTTTAACCTGACGCTGATAAAAACAACGCCAACGGAGACGTCTCGATGTTATCGATAAAAAAGACGCGTAAGCACGATGACACAGGTGAGTCCTCACCTCGTCGTCAATTTCTCAAGACTGCCGCTGTGGGCGCCGCTTTCGCAGGCGCAATGATGATGGGAGCCGGACAGGCTCAGGCCGCAACCACCTGGAAGATCCAGTCTGTCTGGGATGCCGGGACGGTTGGCTACAACCTGTTCGAAGAATGGTGCAACAGCATCAAGGAAAAATCCGGTGGGGAACTGGTCTTCAAGCCGTATCCGGCCAAGTCAGTTGCCGCGGATAACAACGCCCTGTTCGATGCCGTTCGTAACGGCGTACTGCAGGGTATGAACCCGTTTACTCTGTACTGGTCCGGCAAGATCCCGGCATCAGTATTCCTGTCTTCCTATCCGGCCGGTCCGGATCAGCCCAGCCAGTGGGACACCATGTTCTACTCCCTGGGTATGCTTGAGAAGACCCGTGAAATCTACAAGAAGTACGGCCTGTTCTACGTTGGCCCGATCCAGCACGACGCCAACATCATTCACTCCAAGAAGCCGGTTAACAGCCTGGCAGATCTGAAGGGTATGAAGATCCGTGTCCCGGGCGGCATGGTGGCCGAGGTGTTCCAGCAGTTCGGTGTGTCCACCGTCAGCCTGCCGGGATCCGACATTTTCCCGGCTCTGGAGAAAGGCACCATCGACGCGGCTGACTACGTCGGCCCGGCCGTTAACTACGAGCTCGGTTTCTCCCAGGTCACCGACTACATCCTGTTGGGACCGCCAGGGGTCATGTCCATCTACCAGCCGGTGGATCTGATGGACCTGACAGTAAACCTGCGCGCCTGGAACGCCCTCGATCCGAAACTGCAGAAGCTGGTTGAGGACGAGGTCCGGATCTACTCGCAGAAGCACTACCTCACGATTCAGAAGCGCAACGTTGAAGCGATGGAGAAGTTCAAGGCAGACGGCGACCAGGTGACCCGTCTGAGCCAGGAAGATCTTCGTGAGTTCCGTCGTGCAGCTATCCCTGTGTGGCTCCGTTGGGCCAACAAGGATGAGGACGCCAAGGAAATCTTCGACATGCAGCTCAAGTACATGATGAACCCGCTGGTGGGCTACATCGATCAGGCTGAGCTGGATGAAGCGAAGAAAGAAATGTAAACGCTGACATTCAACAATAAACGTTCACGGGGAAGGGCAGGGAGTGCCTTGGGTTCAAGGTGCTTCCTCCCTTCCCCGCGTTGTGACTGAGGTGGTAACACTATGTCTGAGTTAAGTGGTTTCGGCTTCGTGCTGCCCCACTGGTTCTATTGGGGCTGGCTGGCTGTAATGCCCTTGATCATGATGGCCTGGGATCGCTGGTCCAGTAAGCGGGGCACCCAGGCCATCGACAAGAACGCGCTGGCCAATGAAAAGCTTCAGGAAATCGAAGCTGAGATGTCGAAAACAATCGAGTCGGACTATGAAAACCGGTTCACCCGCGTGATCGACTGGATCAGTGACAAATCCGGCATCTTCATTTCCTTCTGGACAGTGAACGCCGTGGTTTTCTATTTCTTCGAAGTGGTCATGCGCTATCTGTTCAACATGCCGACCATCTGGGTGCACGAAGCGAGCTTCCTGCTGTTCGGTATGCAATACCTGCTGGCGGGTGCGTTTGCCATGCTGCATGGGGCCCATGTGCGTGTGGATGTTATCTATAACCTGCTGCCTGTTCGTGGTCGAATCGGAATGGACATCTTCACGTCGATGTTTTTCTTCATGTTCTCCCTGGGACTGACGATCACTTCCTGGACGTTCTTCCAGAATTCCTACTCGATGGACGAGCGGACCGTTGAAACCTGGCAGATACAGTACTGGCCGGTGAAAGCCATGATGCTGTTGGGCGCCATCCTGATCACCCTGGCGGGCCTGTCCAAACTGGTTAAGGACATCGCCCTGTTCGTCAAGCTTGGCCGGGAGCAGCAAGCATGAGTTCCACGACTGTAAACAATGCCGGTGCCGGCAACCTGCGGGGTAAGCTGGGCACCTGGTTGATGATCATCGCCACGGTGGCACTGGCCTTCGTGATGTTTGTCGAGATCGTCAATATCCTTTTCTACGATCCGTTCAGTGACGAAAAATTCCTGTTCAAACTGGCCGGTAGCCTGTCGGATGTCCACATCGGGACGCTGACCTATCTGATGTTCGGATCCCTGCTGGTGGCGCTGATGATGGGCTTGCCGCTGGCCTTTGTAACCGGTGGCCTGGGCGTCGCCTTTATCTATCTGGTTGGGGATTCGCTGATGCTGAACATCATCCCCAGCCGGATCTTCCCGATGATGACCAACTCGGATCTGGCGGCCATCCCGCTGTTCATCTTCATGGCCTCCATGCTCGAACGGGCAGGGCTGATCGAAGAGATGTTCAATGTGGTCTACAAATGGATGGGCGGCGTTGGCGGTGGCCTGGCCATTGCGACCATCGTGGCCTCCACGATTCTGGCCGCCATGGTCGGTGTTATCGGTGCGGCGGTGGTTACCATGGGCATCATCGCACTGCCGGCGATGCTCAAGCGCGGGTATGACCACAAGATCGCCCTGGGTTCGATCATGGCTGGCGGTACGCTGGGCATCCTGATTCCGCCGTCGATCCTTGCCATCCTGTACGCGGTTGTTGCGCAGCAGTCTGTGGGCGAACTCTACCTCGGTTCGGTGATTCCCGGTCTGATCCTCTCTGGCCTGTATGTCTTTTACGTCTGGATCCGCGCCAAGCTGAACCCGAAGCTGGGGCCGCCGATTCCCGTAGAGGATCGTATCGGGCTCAAGGACAAGTTGTTACTGCTGAAAGACCTGATTGCTCCCCTGATTCTGGTGTTCCTGGTATTGGGCCTGCTGTTCGGTGGTATTGCCACGCCGGTTGAAGCGGCCGGTATCGGTTCCTTCGGCGCGATCCTGGTGGCCATGAAGCACAAGGTGTTTACCATTGCTACCCTGCGCGATGCGTCCGTGACCACCGCCAAGGCATCCGCGATGGTGCTCTGGATCATGTTCGGTGCGTCCGTGTTCGTCGGGTTCTACATTCTTCAGGGTGGTCAGGACTTCATCACCGAGTCCATTCTGGGAACCGGGATGCATGCATACGGCATTCTGTTCCTGTTGATGGTGCTGCTGGTGGTTCTGGGTATGTTCCTGGACTGGGTTGGCATTCTCCTGCTGGCCGTGCCCATCTTCATTCCCATCGTTCAGGCGCTGGAATTCCCGGGGTTGTTCGGATTCCCGCCGGTGGCCGGTGAGGATGTGGTGCTGTGGTTCGGTGTGCTTTACCTGGTGAACATGCAGATGTCTTTCCTGAGTCCGCCGTTCGGTTACGCACTGTTCTACATTCGCGGTGTGTGCCCGCCGGAAATCACCATGGGAACCATCTTCAAGTCCTCCCTGGTGTTCCTGGCGATCCAGGCGTTCGGCCTCTTCATCTGCATCCTGATTCCGGGTGTGGTGACCTGGTTGCCGAATCTCGTATATGGCCACTAAAAAGAGGAGTAACAGAGTATGTTGACGATTAACCGGCTTGATCTGGCCGAGGCCAGAATCCTCATTGAGGGAGCCGCGCAAAAGGCTCGGGAAATCGGGGTGCCCATGTGCATCGCGGTGGTTGACGAGTCTGGTAACGTGATTGCATTCGAGCGTATGGACGGCGGCAAGATCACCAGCGTGACCATTGCCCAGGACAAGGCGTTCACCGCCGCGGCGGCCAAGAAGGCGACCCATGAGTACAACAAGGTGAATACGCCCGGCAGCCTGGCTTTCGGTATCCATACCGAAGTGGGCGGGCGCATCAGTTCCGTGGGTGGTGGCTTGCCGGTGATCGTCGATGGTGAGGTGGTCGGAGGCATCGGTATCAGCTCCGGCACCCCGCAGCAGGATATGGACTGCGCGCAGGCGGGACTCGATTATTTCGAAACCAAACGTCAGTAAGCGCTGTCTGAACTGAACAGGCGGGCCTTCGGGCCCGCCCCGGTTAGTCCCGCGGGCGCGGGACCGACGATATCCAGAATCAGAGATTGTTATGACTACCAAGCCGAAAGCCAGCAAAGCGCAGCTGGCGGAGCAATTCCGGTCTTTCATCGATCCGGAATACGTCATCACCGATGACGAAACCCTCAAACCCTATGAGTGCGATGGCCTCGCTATGTATCGGGAAATGCCGATGCTCGTGGTGCTGCCGGAGACCGTGGAGCATGTACAGCGGGTCATGCGTATCTGTCATGAAAACGACGTCCCGGTGGTTGCCCGCGGTGCCGGTACCGGACTCTGTGCCGGCGCCATGCCACACAAAGAGGGGGTGGTGCTCTCGCTGGCCAAGTTTAACCGGATTCTCAACATCGACCCGCTGGGTCGAACGGCACGGCTCCAGCCCGGCGTCCGGAATCTGGCGATCAGCGAGGAAGCGGCCCAGTTCGGGCTGTACTACGGTCCGGATCCCTCGTCCCAGATCGCCTGCACCATCGGTGGCAATGTGGCGGAGAATTCCGGCGGCGTGCACTGCCTGAAATACGGCCTGACGGTGCACAACATCCTGAGTGTCGAAATGGTCACGGCCGAGGGCGAGCTGATCACCGTAGGCAGCGATGGTCTGGACAGCTGCGGCATGGACCTGCTGGCCCTGGTGACCGGTTCCGAAGGGCTGCTCGGTGTGGTGACGGAAGTGAAGGTCAAACTCCTGCCGAAGCCAGAAGTGGCACAGGTGATCATGGCCGGGTTCGATAGTGTGGAAAAGGGCGGCGATGCAGTCGGTGGGATTATCTCCCATGGCATCATTCCCGGTGGACTGGAGATGATGGACGGCCACGCCATTGTTGCCGCGGACGACTTTGCACAGGCGGGCTATCCGCGCGAGGCCAAGGCGCTGTTGCTGTGTGAAGTCGATGGTACCGAAGAAGAGGTCCACGAGCACATCGCCGAGGCCGAGGAACTGTTCCGTAAGCTTGGAGCGACCTCCATCCGAACGTCCCAGAGTGAAGAGGAACGGGCGCTGTTGTGGAAAGGGCGCAAGTCCGCGTTCCCGGCAGTGGGCCGGATTTCACCGGACTATTACTGCATGGATGGCACTATCCCCCGCCGTCACCTGGCCCGTGTCCTGCTCGAGATGGAAAAGATGTCCGAGGAGTATGGGCTGCGTGTGGCCAACGTGTTCCACGCCGGCGACGGCAACCTGCACCCGCTGATCCTGTTCGATGCGAACGTACCCGGCGAGTTCGAGACCACCGAGGCCTTTGGCAGCCGTATTCTTGAGTTGTGCGTAGAGGTGGGTGGCTGTATCACCGGAGAACATGGGGTCGGGGTTGAAAAGATCCGGCAAATGGCCGTGCAGTTCAACGATGAAGAGCTGCAGCAGTTCCATGACGTCAAAGCCGCATTCGACCCGACCGGTATCCTGAACCCGGGCAAGGGGGTTCCCACCCTGAAGTTCTGTCAGGAATACCGCTCCATCGAACACAAGCAACACAAGCATGAACAAACGGATGCCGCCCATGGCTGATATGACCCAACAGTTACAGGAGCAGGTGCTCCAGGCCCGCAGCAACGGGCAGAAACTCAACATAGTCGGTGGCGGAAGCAAGGCGTTCATGGGCCGGGCTGCCGACAGCGATGCCGAAACGCTGAGCCTCGCCGATCATACCGGTATCGTTGAATACCATCCGGTGGAGCTGGTGCTCACCGTTCGCGCCGGAACACCCATCAAGGACATTGAAGCCGCGCTGGCCGAAGAAGGGCAGTGCCTGCACTTCGAACCGCCCCGTTTCGGCTCCGCCTCAACCATTGGCGGCACACTTGCCTGCAACCTCTCTGGCCCTGCACGCCCATGGAGTGGCTCTGTCCGGGATCAGGTGCTGGGTGTCCGCCTTCTCAATGGCAAAGGTGAGCATCTGCGTTTTGGCGGGCAGGTCATGAAAAACGTGGCAGGCTATGACGTCTCCCGGCTCCAGGCCGGTGCGATGGGCACGCTCGGCGTGATCACGGAAGTCAGCCTGAAGGTGATGCCGAAGCCGGCAGCCACCATGACGCTGGTCGAAGATATGGCCATGCACGAGGTCGTCGACTACATGAACCGACGTGCTGGCGAATCCAAGCCGATCACCGGTGCGTGTTGGGTGGATGGCAAGGTTTATCTGCGCCTGTCCGGCGCCCGATCGGCCGTAGAAGCGACGGCGGATAAATGGTCCGGAGAGGTCATGGAGAATGGCGACGATTTCTGGCAGCAGGTGCGCGACCTGCAGCATGATTTCTTTGCCGGAAACGATGTCCCGCTGTGGCGCTTTTCGGTGGATTCCACCGCCGCAACACCGAACATGGAAGGCAACTGGTTCATCGACTGGGCGGGCTCTCAGCGCTGGTATCGCGGTGAAGCGACGCTGAGTGACCTGGAACCGCTGGCGAAAGCCGCCGGTGGTCAGGTCAGCCTGTTCCGTGGTGGTGACCGTAGCGGTGAGGTGATGCACTCGCAGCCCGAGGCGCTGAAAGCCATCCAGCGCCGTGTGAAAAACTCGTTTGATCCCGACGGCATTTTCAATCCGGGCCGTCTTTATAGCTGGTTGTAATTATGCAAACGAATCTGGTTCAACAATTTGCCAATACTCCGGAAGGTCAGGAAGCTGAATCCATTTTGCGGGCCTGTGTGCACTGCGGTTTCTGCACGGCGACCTGTCCGACGTACCAAGAGTTGAATGACGAGCGGGATGGTCCCCGTGGCCGGATCTATCTGATGAAGATGTTTCTGGAAGGCGAGGAAGTCACGGAGAAAACCCGGGACCACCTTGACCGGTGCCTGACCTGCCGGAGTTGTGAAACCACCTGTCCTTCGGGTGTCCAGTATGGCCGCCTGGTCGACATCAGCCGTGCCCTCGTCGAGAAAGAAGTGCCCCGCGAGCCGAAAGACAAGTGGATGCGCTGGGCCCTGGCCCGGGTACTCCCCAATCGGCAGCTGTTTGGCTTGCTGCTGCGCCTTGGGCAGGTCTTCCGTCCGGTGCTACCGGGGGCCCTGAAAACCAAGGTTCCGCCCCGGAAAACGGCCAGCCCCTGGCCGTCGGCCAGCCACAACCGGGTGGTGCTTGCCCTGGCCGGGTGTGTCCAGCCATCGGCAACACCGAACACCAACGCGGCCGCTGCGCGGGTTCTGGACAAACTGGGCATTACCATGGTCGAGGCGCCGGAAGCCGGTTGCTGTGGCGCGGTGAACTATCACCTCTCGGAACACGAGAAAGGTCTGGAGCGGATGCGCCAGAACATCGATGCCTGGTGGCCGGCTGTCGAGGCCGGTGCCGAAGCCATCATCATGACCGCGTCCGGCTGCGGCGCCATGGTGCAGGACTACGGTCACCTGCTCAAGGACGATCCGGTTTACGCCGCCAAGGCCCGGAAGGTCAGCGAGCTGTGCATCGATCTTGGCGCGTTCCTGCTGAAACAGGACCTGGAAAAGCTCAAGCTTGACCAGAGCCCGGGAAAAGTGGCTTTCCACTGCCCCTGTACCCTGCAACACGCCATGAAACAGACCGGTGTGGTGGAACAGGTGCTGGCCAAGGCGGGCGTGGATCTGGCGCAAACCAAAGACAAGCATCTGTGCTGTGGCTCTGCCGGCACCTACTCGGTGCTGCAGCCGGAGCTTAGCCAGAAGCTCCTGGACAACAAGATCAAGGCGCTGACTGTCGATAATCCCGATCGCATCGTCACTGCCAACATCGGCTGTCAGATGCACCTGGAGACCAAGTCTCCGGTGGCGGTCCAACACTGGATCGAGTTGCTCGATCGCTAGCTCTTCCGGCTGACCCCGGAGACCCGGGGGCGGGGGGGATAACCCCTCCGCCCCCACTTTCCCGTCGATCCCGGGTATACTGCCCGCTCCATTTCAAAACCACAGGATGTGGATCATGATGCCAAGGACTCTGGCTGTTGCCTGTTGCTGTCTGTTTATCAGTCTCCCCGCCCACAGTGAAATCTATCGATGGATCGACGCCCGTGGATCGGTTCATTTTTCCGACGAACCTCCGAAGCGGCTGCCCCATCAAACCCTGGACGTACGCGCGCCCTCGACGGTGCCCATGTCAGAAAACCTCGGCCAGTCAAAGCGGGTCAGGGAGACCCATCGCGAGGTCTCGGATATGTTGTCGTCGTCGGATCGCCCCCGGAAGCCAAATGCTCGGGCGAAGGAGAGAGAACAGCAGGCCCGGCAGTGCGCCCGTTACAAGGAAGTGCTCGCCGGCATTCAGTCACGCCTTCGCGCCGGCTACAAAAACGACCGGGGGAATAGCCTCCGGCAGAAGCGGCGTAAGATCAGCAACGCCTATAGCCGGGAGTGTATCCTGCGCTAGGCGGTTCGCTTGAAACTTGCCAATGCCATGGCGGCGGTCACGAACAGGCCGCCGAACACCCGATTCATCTGTTGCTGTCGCCGGGGCGTGGTCATGAAGCGGAACAGCTGGCTGGCCAGCAGGGCGTATCCGACCATAACCATGCAGTCCACCAGGATCAGTGTGGTTCCCATGGTGAGCAATTGGGGGCCATGTGGTGCGTCGGCGACAAGGAACTGGGGAAACAGGGCTACAAGGAACACTGTCGCTTTCGGGTTCGTAAGGTTGACCAGAGCGGCGTTCCAGAACTGTTTCCGGTGGCTCAGGGGCGCCTTGTCGTCGCTGGTTGCCGCCATTGGTGGTTCCCGCCACTTCTGGATACCCAGCCAGACCAGGTAGACGACGCCGATCCATTTGATAACGGTCAGCGCGATGGTGGAGGTCGCGACCAGAGCCCCAAGGCCGGCGCCAACCAACAGGATCTGGGCGCCGTAGCCGAGCTGCAGACCCATGATGGCGGGCAAGGACCGCCGGACGCCATACCGGAGGCCGTTGCTCATGGTGTTGACGGCCCCCGCACCCGGAGACACGCTGATCAGAACCGACGCCAGCAGAAAGGTGAGCCAGAGAGTGAGTGTCATTCCGTACGCTCTTGAATTGTCCAGTAATGGTATAATCAGACCTGTTAGATAGTAATCTACCAATGGAGTTACGATTATGGCCAGAAAACGGGCAAAAGCAACGCAGCACAGTGCTGTTCAGCGCGAACTCAGGACACCGAAGTACCAGATGCGGGTTGTCGAAGATAAGAGCCGGTACAAGCGTAGCCGGGACAAGGCAGTGCGGATGGAGGATTTTCGCAAGGCCGCGTGAACGTGGTTTTACGAAAATCTTCCATCACCCGATAAACTCGCTATCCATGACCGATTCTGTAAAGCCCGGCAGTGCCTCTTCACTGAAAGGCGGCACTGGCATTACCCGTATTCTCAATTCCACCCGATACTCAATGATGGGCCTCAAAGCGGCGTTTCTGAACGAGGCTGCTTTCCGTCAGTTGGTGTTCATCAATGTCGTTCTTCAGCCCATCGCTCTCTGGCTCGATGTGACGAGGGTGGAGCGTGCCATTCTCATGCTGGTGCCGCTGCTGTCGCTGGCCATTGAACTCCTGAACACTGCCATTGAAAACGTGGTGGATCGGGTATCGCTGGAGCTTCATCCGCTTTCAAAGAAGGCCAAGGACATGGGCAGTGCGGCCCAGTTTGTCGGGCTGGTCATGATTTCCGTGGCCTGGCTGGTGATCCTGGTCTGACCGGCCTTCGTAATAGCTAGCTTACAAACTTTTCTTCTCTTCGGAGACGTCTGTGCCACACGTGCAACTTGCCCTCCTGTTGGGTATGACGGTCGCCCTCGGGCCGCTCGCGCTCGATGCCTACCTGCCGGCGTTCCCGGATATTGCCGATAGCCTCGGTGTCGGCCATGGGGACGTGGGGCTGACTCTCAGCGCGTACGTGGCATCCCTGGGGCTGGCCCAGCTGGTGGGCGGCCCCCTGTCTGACCGATACGGTCGCCGGGTTATCCTGTTTTGCGGGTTGGCTATCTTTGCCGTCGGTGCGTTGCTGGTATCCCAGGCTGACAGCCTGACCCATATGATTGTGTGGCGTCTGATCCAGGGGATTGGCGGCGCCTTTTGTGCGGTATCCGTCCCGGCAATCGTCCGTGATCAGTCCAGCGGTACGGATTCGGCCCGGCTGTTTGCGTTGATCGGCCTGATCATGTTCGTCGCGCCGGCCCTGGCGCCCACGATCGGGTCGCTGATGCTGGAGCTGGCGGCCTGGCCGGCTATTTTCTGGGTGCTGGCCCTGTACGCGGCTCTTCTGGCCTTGGTGCTCAACGTGGCATTGTTCCGGCGACTGACCCCGCCCACACCCGTGCGCACACCCGTGCATACCCTGGTGACCAATTACATGCTGGTCCTGAAGCATCCGGTCACCATGCGGTTCATCGGGCTTCAGGCTCTGTGTTTCAGTGCCATGCTCGTCTTCATCACCAATGCTTCTTTCGTATATCAGGAATGGTTTGGCCTCTCCAGGAGCCTGTTCTCCGGATTGTTTGCGGCGAATATCGCCGCCATGGCTTGCCTTAATCTGCTGAACCGGAAGCTGCTTCAGTATTTCGAATCGGCCGCCATACTTCGAACGTTTGTGATTATTCAGGCGATAGCGGTTGTCAGCCTGGTGATCTGTGCCTGGGCGGCACTGCCGTACTGGGCCGTCGCCGCCTGTATCATCGCAACGGTGGGCTGTATGGGAGCCAGCGTGCCGAACAACCTGGCCAATGCGCTGGAGTTTTTCCCGCGGCTTGGCGGAACCGCCGCGGCATTACTGGGCGCCGCCCAGTTTTCGATCTCCGGTGCGGTCAGTGCCTTATCCGCCGCGGTTTTTGGCGAATCGCTGATTGCAATCGTGCTTACCATGGCGGTGTGCGTGTTCCTGGCGCTGGTGCTGGCAATTGGTGCTCCGGCTTCGGTCCGCAAGGCGCTTGCGGCTTTGCCGGATGAGGACGGAGGCCGTCCTCAGCGCGCGTGAACCGGACGGCCGATCAGCTTGTTATCAAAGCACTCCCTTTCATGCCGAATCAGTCTCTAAAAATTGATATGAGACCGTGTTCACATTTCTTTCAGACGTTATAGTGTCCGGGCTTCAGGTTGTTACCGTTCGTAACTTACGGAGTACGACGCTATGAATCCTCACCTGCTTACCCTCGCCCGTTTGAGCTGTCCGTCCGTCACCGTCAAACCGGTGTCTCGTGAACAGTCTGATCCCCAACCGTCCGAAGACAAGGCCTCTTTCGAGGTGCTGGCTGACGATGGCAAGGTGATTGGTTATGTCAAAGCCTGGCATGACGCCACGGATTACGCCGGCTTCGTCCATTTTGACGCTGACGGCAACATTCTGGACTGGAAGGTTTTTAACGAGTACAGCCGACAGTAGAAGGCTGTCATAAAACCTTCACAGGTCCGCCATGCCGGGACTGCTATTCTCCTGGATTTGCTTTGCTACCGTGAGCTTCCCGATCCATGAGGATTATTGCGTTTTACAGTCCCAAAGGCGGTGTGGGAAAGACCGCCGCGGCCGTGAACATCGCGTATCTTGCCAGTCAGCATGGCCTCACGACGTTACTGTGGGACCTTGATCCGCAAGGCGCGGCCAGCTTCTATCTTTCCGGAGCGGAGCCGGTCAAGGGGCGGAAATTGTCGAAGTTGCTGGCCGGCAAAGCCCCGGTTGCCGAATTCGTCCGTGACAATGTCTATCCCGGCCTGGATTTCATCCCGTCCCATCCCAGCTTCCGGAATTTTGATATCAAGCTCGAAGAAGGCGGGCAGTCGCTCAAGAGCGTGCTGGCGCCGTTTTCCGAGGAGACCAGCCTCGTTGTGCTGGATTGTCCCCCCTCGCTCTCCCGACTGACCGAACAGGTGCTTGAACTCTCGGACAGGGTTTATGTGCCGCTGGTACCCACCTGGCTATCCCTGAATAGCTGGGAGCAGCTTCAGGCCTTCGTTCGCAGTAAAAAGCTCGGGCGCAAAAAACTTCGTCCCTTCTTCTCTCTCGTTGACCGGCGAAAGAAACTTCACAAGGACTTGATTGAGTCTCCGGATCGTCGCCTGGGTGAGCCGTTGAGTGTGTCGATTCCCTATGCCAGCGTGGTCGAGCGGATGGGAGAGGAAGGGCTGCCCCTGGAAGTCCTGGCCCCGGCCACTCCGGCCGCCGCGGCCTTTCGTCAGCTTTGGGCTGAAATCGAAAAGGATCTCTAGACAACCGGCTGCCAATCGCCTGCTTGTCACTATCTAGAGTCGCTGTTGGGGTGTTGTCCCGGGAGCGCCGTGGTGGCTTAGCGATCAAAGCTACTCTCCTCCGGTATGCAGATAGCATTATTGCCAGCAAAATATGCAGACAATACCTTGCTACCGACGCTGGCTCTGCGATGATTGGGGTTTATGATCGTGGATCGAATGCATAACGTTGTCGGTCTGCTCTGACACCAAAACGGGGATAGGTGAATGAATACAGACGCTCAGCCATCGCGCAGCAGTGCCGATCGTTTCTGTGTGTTCCGGAATGGCCACCGAATCTGCTACCGGGTGCGAGGAAACTCCGATAATGCGCCCCTGCTGCTGATTGCAGGGCTAGGGCAGCAGCTGACGTCCTGGCCGGTAGCGGTTGTGGAAGAGCTGGTTAATCGGGGGTACTTCGTCATACGTTTTGATAATCGCGACGTGGGTCAATCCTCTCAGATCCCTTCTCGGCCGCCAGGCCGGATGCAGCAACTGTTCCGAAGACCACCGCCGGATGCCTACGACCTGGGCGATATGGCAGGGGATGCGGTGGCTCTGCTGGATCATCTTGAGATAGACCGTGCACATTTGGTGGGTATGTCCATGGGGGGGATGATTGCTCAGACAATCGCCGCGCGATACCCCGAACGGACTCATACACTGACGTCCATCTTCTCGACCACCGGCCATCGCCGGGTGGGGCAGCCCGCGAACTCGACGCTCCTGCGTCTGGTCAGGCCGCCCGCCAAAACCCGGGACCAGGCCATCGAGCGCCACCTGGGCATGATGCGGCACATCAGCACCACAGTCCTCCCGCTGGATGAAAATAGGGAAAGGACGTACGCGGCGGAAGCCTGGGAGCGCGGAGCAGGCCCGAGGGCCCACCAGGGTGTTGCGCGTCAGATCGGTGCCATACTGAAATCCGGGGATCGAACCCCGGAATTGAGCAACGTCAAAGCGCCAACCCTCGTGATCCATGGTGACACCGACAGAATGGTCCATCCCAGCGGCGGGAAGGCGACCGTTGCCGCTATCCCCGGCGCCCGCCACGAGACGATCATAGGCATGGGGCACTATCTGCCGGACGCGGTGCTGCCGCGACTGGTTGACCTCATCAGCAGCCATGCCAAAGCGTCGCACCAGTGATCCAGACGATACAGCGAGAGGACTGTCTCCATCCCGTTTCCACTCCGGCCCCTCCTGCTTGTCTGGTGGAGGGGGCCCTGCTCCTGCGTTAAGCACGATTACAGAATGGTATGTTTTAATGTAACCGCCGTTACATTATGGTTGAAACCATGAAAAAAGATTCGTGGCTTACGCTGATCTACAAGATTCCCTCTGAACCCTCTTCCAAGCGGGTTGCGCTCTGGCGCAGGCTGAAAGGATTGGGCGCCGTCTACATGCAGAATGGTGTGTGCATGCTGCCCAAAACCGATCGCCTGATCCGCCAGGCCAAACTGATTGAAAACGACATCATCGGTATGGGGGGCGAGGTTTTGCTCCTCGACGCCACGGCCATGGATGCCGGGCAGCAGGAAAGAGTGCTGGAACGCTTCACCGACGAGCGTAATGACCAATATCGCGAGTTCATCGGCCAGTGCGAGGCCTTCGAAGCGGAAATCGCCAAAGAGTTCTCGAAGAACAAATTCACCTATGCCGAGCTGGAAGAAGAAGAGGCGGAACTCCAGAAACTCCAACGGTGGCTGGAGAAAATTCGCGCGCTCGACTTCTATGACGCGCCCCTGTCTTCCGAGGCCAGCGCTTGGCTCGATAAATGTGAAGCCTTGCTGGACGGGTACGCCCAACGGGTATTCGAAGAGCAGAATCCCAATCCCTGAGAGCCTGGAATATGTCCGAAGAATCACCGTCACCCAGCGCTACCCACACCGGTGTCTCCCGGCAGATTCCCAAGGGCATCTGGGCACTCGGGCTGGTCAGCCTGTTTATGGACATTTCATCCGAGATGATTCATGCGCTTCTTCCGGTGTATCTGGTGACCGCGCTTGGCGCTTCTGCCCTGGCCGTCGGTGTCCTTGAGGGCGTGGCCGAGGCGACCGCATCGGTGACCAAGGTGTTCTCGGGGGCGCTGAGTGACTGGCTAGGGCGGCGAAAAGTGCTGGCCGTTACTGGCTATGGTCTTGCAGCGCTGGTCAAACCGTTATTTCCCCTGGCCAACTCGGTTGGCCTCGTCTTTGTGGCACGGTTTGTCGACCGGATAGGAAAGGGGATTCGCGGCGCACCCAGGGACGCCCTGATCGCCGACCTATCGCCACCGGAAATGCGAGGTGCGAGCTTTGGACTGCGGCAATCGCTGGATACCGTGGGAGCGTTTCTGGGCCCGCTTCTGGCGATCGGTCTGATGTGGCTGACCGCAGACCAGTATAAAACCGTGTTCTGGATTGCCTCGATTCCGGCGTTTTTCGCCGTGATGGTGTTGTTGGTGGCGGTGAAAGAGCCTGCCCATGCCGTCACGCAACGAAAGGTGAAAATGCCCTTACGGCGTTCAGAACTGAGGTATCTGGGGCCGAATTACTGGTGGATCGTTGTTATTGCAACCGTATTCACGCTTGCCCGATTCAGTGAGGCCTTCCTGGTACTGAAAGCCCAGGATTCGGGGCTGGCGGTCATGTTCATTCCGCTAGTGCTGGTCATCATGAGTTTCACCTATTCGCTCTCCGCCTATCCTGTTGGCGTGCTGGCGGACCGGACCGATCGGCCGACCCTTCTCGCCATCGGTCTCATACTGCTGGTGATTGCGGATCTGGTGCTGGCCCGGTCATCCGGCCTGGTGGGAGTCGGACTGGGAGTTGCTTTGTGGGGCCTGCATATGGGGTTTACCCAGGGACTACTGGCGACTCTGGTTGCCGAGACGGCGCCGGCCGAACTGAGGGGCACCGCCTTTGGTATGTTTAACCTGGTCACAGGCCTGGCACTGCTGGCGGCAAGTACCATTGCCGGAGCATTGTGGGACATGGCCGGCTCGGCCAATACCTTTCTCGCGGGCGCGGTTTTCGCCATTGTCGCGCTGGCCTTGGTGATTATTCAGCGCCGTCGTTTGAGAGAACGTGGCGCTTGCGATTGATTGCAGGGTAACTCATGGAACACCTTACTCAGACAGTTCTGGCGCTGGTGCGTGATACCGGAGTCCTGGGTTACTGGATTGCATTGTTTGCCGCGTTTGCCGAGACCGTGCTGGTCGTTGGCCTTCTGATACCTGGGTCGAGCTTTTTGCTTCTGATGGGGATTCTGGCCGGGCAGGGTGTGTTGGACCTGGGTGACCTGTTGATTTTTGCCGCGGTGGGCGCTGTGCTTGGCGACAACATCAATTATTATCTCGGCAGGAAATACGGCTACCGGTGGCTGAGCCAGAAGCGGTGGTTTCTCAAGCCGGAATATCTGTCCAGGGCCGAGGGCTTTTTTGATCGCCACGGTGGCAAGAGTGTTCTGCTCGGGCGTTTTGTCCCCTCCGTCAAAGAGTTGATGCCGTTTATTGCCGGCATGGCGAAAATGGGGCGGTTGCCGTTTTTTGTCTGGAACCTGCTGGGCGCTATTGGCTGGGCGATACAGTGGATCCTGCCCGGCTACGTGTTTTCTCAGTCTCTGGCCCTTGCCCATGCGTGGCTGTCGCGGTTGGGGCTCCTGCTATTCCTGTGCGTTACTCTCATTGTCCTGCTTTATCTGCTGCGGTGGCTTTTAATTCGGTATGGTCCGGGCGCGACGCAGCTCACTGTCTCGGTGACCAGGTCGATATTGGCAGCCATTCGGAATAATTCCGAGGTTGCCGCCTGGAGCCAGCGTCATCTGCGATTCATCCGGTTCCTCGAGAGGCGAGGGGATAGAACCCGGCTGAGTGGATTGCCGATGACGCTGATAGGCCTGGCGATGCTGTATGTGCTTCTGCTGTTCGGAGGACTGGTTGAGGACCTCCTGACCAGAGAGGCCATTGTGGCGGCCGATGCCCGCATTGATAGCCTGATTGCGAGCTTTCGGACTGGCACCCTCAATCACGTTTTCTACGGAATCACCACTCTCGGTAATCCCTGGGTCGTGGTGGCAGGCCTCTCGCTCAGTATTGCGGTTCTCTGTCGTTTGCGGCAAACCCGGTTCGTCCTGCCGATGGTCGTCTCCGTGGTCGGTTCGGAAGGACTGGTGTTCCTGAGCAAGCTCGCGTTTCACCGGCCAAGGCCGGACCAGGCATTGCTGGAACCTGGTGGTTATTCCTTTCCCAGTGGCCATGCCGCCATCAGCCTGGCCTTCTACGGGTTTTTGTTTTTTATTGCGATGCACGCAACGGGGAAGTGGCGGAGACGGGTTAATTTGCTATTCGGAGCGGCTGTCCTGGCGCTTTCCATCGGGTTCAGTCGGTTGTATCTGGGCGTCCACTATCTCAGTGATGTGCTGGCAGGATATCTTCTGGGTGGGCTGGGCCTCCTCGTCGGCAGCGCGATGGTGTTCGGTGACTGGCAGGGCTTTCGTTTCATGTCTCCGCGGCCGGGAGTGAGGCGGTTGTGGGCGACACTGAGTATTTTTCTTCTCGCAGGCGCCTGGTTCACTGCTTTTCTGAGCCTGAATGTCCAACCACCTCTGTTCTCGGATGCGAACACGAAGGCTGCGGTGACTGAGCAATACGATGGCCCGCAACAACTTTTTTCCGTAGCGGACGATCGTTATGCCTTGTCAGTTACCGGGGTGCGAAAAGCACCCATCAATGTGCTTTTCATGGCAACGCCCTCTGCACTGAAAAGCTGTTTGCAGGCAACGGGATGGCATCAAGTGGACGAAACGAACTGGCACACGGTACTTGGTGCTTATCGGGATGTTCTGATCAATCGTGGTAATCCGGACGCACCGATGTCGCCATGGTTCTGGAATGACCAGACTCCTTTTCAGGAGTGGTCGAAGCCCGAGGCGCCTGATCGAGTGTTTGATCGGCAGTTCTTGCGGATCTGGAGGACCTCATTCAGGGCGGGGGCAGAAACAGGCGTATTCGTGGCGTCAACAGGTCGCGAGCATTTGTCCAAGTGGCATCTCGTTCCTCAGGTGGAGGCATCGTTCGACACGTCGAGAAGCCGGTTGCTGGATCAGCTCTCGAAAGTTGGCAACCTTGAAGCATCGGAACAGTTCAGTCTGCCCGGGGGCCAAAGTGAATCCGGGGCGGGGTTGCTTTATGAAGGTGGACGCAGCGTCATTCGCTTGAGGGAATGCCGCCAGCATCCTTAAGGGTGCAGCCTATGTAAACAAAGACATGAGTAGCCCGACAAAAAACCAAAGGATCAGCGTCGAGTAGATCCAGCTGTCCCCGGATGGCAGTTGAAGCTGGATCGACAGGCCCAGTATCAATAGTAGGGATATTTCCAGAACACGAGTCATAGGCACTTGGCAATCGGAGTCAACACCCAAAGTTCCGGCTGTGGCTACCAAAAAAGGCAGGCCCGATTTTGCACCCTGAAATATGTAATCAGGGCTTTAAAAGTAATCTTTTGTAAAAGCATACTCTTGCTGACGTCTGTTCACAAAACTGCTGTTGAACCGTTTCACGCTTTACGGTGATATTCACCCTTGAAAGGCTTTGTTTTGGTCTATTCAAGGTTAGTCTTCACTTCGTCAATTCTCCATTCTGGTTTTCTTCCATGTTACAGACGCCCAGTGATTTCAGGCTGCAGGCCGCTTTACTGATACTTTGTATATGCTCTATTTGCATTGGTCTGCTCAGTTTTACTGTCGGAACGCTCGCCGTTCCTGGCATCCCCGAGCGTCTGATAGTGACACCCTCCGTTGCTCCTGTGGTTATGGTGGGCGGGTTTGCCCTCCTTGCTTTGGCCTATGAGCGCAAAAAGTCACGAATTCTGGCTGGCGGCGTTTTAGCGACCATCGGCAGTTACGGTGTGCTCTGTCACCTTGGGGGTTTTGGTACTGTCAGCGGCAAGTTGCGGGATGTCCATCTGTTCCTTGCGCTGACTCCATCTCTGGCTGTTTTGGTAATGGCTGTCGTGTGTTTCACCGGTTTGCGCAGCCGTGGCGGTAGGCGAATCGGGATTGTGGCGGGTTGCACCGGGGTGATGGCCGGGATAACGGTTCTTCTGCGATATGTGCAGCAAGATTCTAACGACCTTGTCGATGAGCTTGTTGGTGGTGTCTCCGAGATGGCCGGCGTGCTGTGCCTGGCCTTTGGCGGAATGCTGCTGACGCTGGTCCATCGACAGAGGACGATTCGACTACGCCCTCAACGCCAGACCTTTCTGGTTGGCAGCTTGGGAGTCGTTGGTACGTTCCTGTTGTTTCTGATGGCGAACTGGGGGGTTCACATGGACCGTCATCAAAGTGCCCAGTTAATGCTCAAACACTACGCGAGTACTCTGGAGCACGGCCTCCATTCGCATGTTCAGTTGTTGGAACGCGCGGCAGAGAGGCTTTTGTCCTTGCACTCTGGCTCCCAGGGCAACTCTCTCCAGGGACAGGCCCAAACCTACTTTCAGGATACACCGGCACTCAATGCCCTCGCGATCCTTACGGCCGGAGGCGGTATCCTCTGGCAGAGTGCCAAAACGGAAAGGGATTTGCGATGGGTTACCGAGCACGGCATCAGGCCAGAAGTGTTGTCAGGGTTATCGGAGGCTGGGAGGGACCCTCTGCGGAAGAATTGGTTTTTTCCCGACGCCGAAAACCCTCTCAGTGCTCTGGTTTTTGTCACCGTTGGAAACCGTAGCCACGATTATTTTGTGGCTTCCCTGAATCTTCAGGCGTTACTGGATTACGAGGTCCCGGATAGAGACGCTCAATTCAGTGTCATGATTCTGCCTCCCGGGCACTCCGCAATGAGCGTCTCCGATGCGGGAGCGTCCGGTGTTCCGGAAATATTCGAGTCTGAGAAAATTAACCTCGGGCGTGGTGAGGGCCTGACTCTGGTTGCACGAGCAGGGCCTCCTGACCTTTTATCATTCCAGGGCTTCTTTCCCATCGTTCTGCTGGGCTTTGGCCTTGTCATGAGTTATCTGCTGATCATGGGGCGAAGCCTCCTGGGGGCCTACAGGGCGCAAGCCAGAGAACTGAGCGTGGCGGAGCAGCAATTTCGATCTTTGTTCTCACAGTCTCCCGATGCGGTTTTTGCCGTGGATGAACGCGGGTACTACCGGTCCCTGAATTCAATGGCAGAGCGTATCGTGAAACTGGGGATCGATGATGTGGGCACCACCCATTTCCGCGATGTCCTGGATGCCGGCCAGATGAGTCAGCAGGATCGGGAGCGTTTCGAGAGTGCCTTCCGGAACGCTGCGTCCGGACAGACCCAGTCTTTTGAGATCAGTTTCACCTCTCCCGACGGCTCTGAATCGCGAGACTATGAGGCGGATATGTTGCCGGTGCTCGTGGATGGAACGGTATCCGGTGTTTTTATTATCGGAAAGGACATCACCGAGCGGCTGAAGGCCCAGGACAGCGAGCGGATATTGAAGCGAAGCCTGGAATCGAGCGATACCGGCGTTATCGTCGTGGACCATCGAACCGCAGATTTACCCGTGGTATTTGTGAATCCGGCATTTTGCCAGATGACGGGTTACTCGGAATCCGAACTGCTTGGTGCCACCGTCAAGTTGCTGGCGGGGCCGGAGACCGACAGAAAGGATATTGAGCTGATTGACCGTGCCACACAGGCGGGGCAGCCGCTCAGTTTAACGATGAAAAGCTATCGAAAAGATGGCACCCCTTTCTGGAATCAGGTTTCTCTCGCACCGGTGACAGACGATCACCGAGAAGTGACTCACTACACCGCCATCACGCGGGATATCTCGGAAAGAAAAGAGCAGGAGGGGCGTCTCGCCTACCAGGCAACGCACGATGCGTTGACCGGATTGGGGAATCGTGCACTTTTCGAAGATCGCCTTGAACACGATTTTTCATTAGCCAAGCGCTACGGGAAGCTGCTCGCCGTGCTGTTCATCGATCTCGATGAATTCAAGCCGATCAACGATACGTTGGGCCACAAAATAGGGGATCAACTTCTGATCAGCGTCGCTGTCAGGCTCAAGCGTATTCTCAGGCCGACAGACACCCTCGTTCGATTCGGCGGCGATGAATTTGTCCTTGTGTTGCCGAACCTCGGCCACGCCCGTGAAGCTGAAGAGGTTGCAGAACGGATCCTGGGGGAGTTGAGCAAGCCCCATGTGGTTGGGCGCCACGAGCTTCATGTTTCTGCAAGTATTGGTATCAGCTTGCTGGCAGACGGCATGGAGTATTCAGAGAGACTTCTGCAGCAAGCGGACATGGCGATGTACAAGGCCAAGCAACAGGGGCGGGATACCTATGAGGTCTACTCGCCTGACCTCGACGATTCGCTGTCAAAGCGGGTTGTGCTAAGAAATGACCTACAGGAAGCTCTTAAAACCAACCAGCTTTTTGTGCACTACCAGCCTCAGGTTAACCTGCACGGGATCCTTTGTGGGCTGGAGGCCCTGGTTCGATGGAAACATCCGACAAAAGGGTACATATCCCCCGCGGAGTTTATTCCTGTTGCGGAAGAAACTGGCCAGATCATACAGATCGGGAAGTGGGTTACGGCGCAGGCATGTAAAGATGCTCGCTATCTCGTGGAGCGGGGTCTGCTCAAGGGCCGAATGGCGGTTAACTTGTCGCCGATGCAGTTTCATCGTCCGAACTTCCTCACAACCGTGCAGGAAATTCTGGAGGAGACCGGTCTAAGCTCAGAGTTTCTCGAGTTGGAGCTCACCGAAGGGATTCTCATGAAGGATACGGAGAGCGCTATCCGTATCTTGAATGCTCTTGCTGATCTTGGAATTGCGACTGCAATTGATGACTTTGGAACTGGTTTCTCCAGCTTTGGCTATCTGCGGGATCTGCCCGTAGACAAGATCAAGATTGATCGGAGTTTTGTCAGCCAGATTGCGACCAGCGAAAAGGACGCCGCGGTCTGCAAGGGGGTGATCAGCCTTACTCGGGACATGGGGTTGAAGGTTTTGGCAGAGGGTGTTGAAACCAAAGAGCAGGCCACGATCCTCAGCGATTATGGCTGTGCGGTCTTCCAGGGCTATTACTTTGCCAAGCCGATGGCGTTGAAGGAATTGACGTTCTGGTTGACCGATGCTCGGGATGAGGACCGCGACCTGGGGGCGCAGGGCGCCCCCCTCGGCTCGACTATCAAAGGGTTCTGAATCGCTCGACGAGTCGCGCCAGAGCCTCCGAGTTCGCCAGCAGTGTCTCGGCGGAAACGTGGCTTTCCCGGCCTTTTTCACTGGTTTCTTTCGACTTGTCGGAGATGGTCACCAGACGCTGCGTGATGTCCTCGCAGACACTGGTTTGCTCTTCAGATGCGGACGCGACCTGTTCATTCATCTGGTTGATCTGGCCAATGGCGTCCACGACACGTTCTATGGCTTCAACCGCTTCGCTGTTGGCGCTGAGCGCCTTGCCACTGCGCTCGGTGGAGGTGCGAATGGACTGGACGGCTGCGCTCGCCTTCTGGGTCAACTCGGAAATCGTGTTGGCGATTTCCTCGGTGCTGCTCTGGGTTTTCTGGGCAAGATTCCGGACTTCGTCCGCGACGACAGAGAAGCCCCTGCCATGTTCGCCCGCCCGGGCCGCTTCGATGGCCGCGTTGAGCGCCAGCAGGTTGGTCTGTTCGGCAATGGCGTTGATGACCTGGATAACGGTGTTGATGGATTCGACGCCTTTCCCTAACTCCTCCACCTCGAAAGCCGAAGCGCCAATGTCGTTGTTCAGAGCGTTCATCTCGGCTGCCGCGTTGGAGATGACTTCCTTGGACCGGGTGGTTTCCTGTGACGCTTCGGAAGCAGAGCTGGCAGCGCTGGCCGCACTGGCAGAGATTTCGCTCGCCGCTGAGGTCATCTCGGTCACGGCCGTGGCAACCTGATCGGTTTCGGCATCCTGTTCGTTGACCAGCGTTGAGAGATCCGTGGTGTGCCGGGTGATGGTCTCGGCGTTCTGGTGCGTGAGCTCGGAATTTTTCTTCACATCCCGGATCAGGTCGGCAAGGGTGTTGATGAACGTGTTGATGTGATCGGCCAGCTGGCCAAGTTCATACCGATCGTTGACCGTCACCCGGGCGGTCAGATCCGCATCGCCGGTGGAAAGCTCCCGCACGGAATCGGAAATGCGTTTTATCGGCCGGCTGATGGTCAGGCTGATCATGAACCCGATAATGCCCGCGAGTATGACACCCGCAATCGAAATCAGGGTGAATGTGGTCTGGCTGCTCTCCAGGGTTTCCTGGCCTGCCGTCGACAGATCACCCAGTACACCGGCGACATCATCCAGATAGAACCCGGTGCCCAGCATCACGCCCCAGCGGTCCAGGTAAATAGAATACGACTCCTTCGGGGATGGCTCGGAAGCCCCTGGCTTCGGGAACCAGTAGGTGTAGTAACCATCGCCGTTCTTCGCCGCGTCAATCAGGCCGCGAACCAGGTAGTTGCCGCGCTTGTCCTGAAGATCCCAGAAGTTCTCGCCCATGCCTTTATCCGACTGGCCCAGCAACACCCGCTTTCCGGAATCGGTGTAGCCAAAGATGTACCCGCTGTCGCCGAACTTCAGGTTTCGCAGAATCGGCAGGGCCTCCTCCAGCGTACCCCCATTCTCGTAGATGTGCTTGATGGAGGAATAGGCCATATCCATCAGGTCTTTGAGCTCGGCACGCTTGATATCGGTGACGCTGGTCTTCACGGTGGCCATTTCGCTATCGACCAGTTCCTGAGTCTGGAACCTGACGGTGAAGAAAATGGCGACGGCAAGCAGGATGACGGGTAGCAGCGCCAGGATGAACAATCGGTTGCGGATGGATATGGGCATTGGTTTCCTCAGTTTCCGGTATCTGATCTCAGGTTTATCGGCGGAAACCGGGTTCCCTTGAACGTATCTCTTCCTGACGTATTCAGCGGGCGCCCACCACATACCCCAGGGACTCCGGAAGCCACAGCGCTATTCCGGGAAACAGCATGACCAGAAGCAGGCTGACCAGCATGGCGGCAATGAACACCAGTGACCAGCCGATGGTGTGTTCCAGGCGGATGTTTGCAACCCGGGTCGTTACCATCAGGTTCACGGCCACCGGTGGAGTGAATTGTCCGATGGCGATGTTCATTGCCAGCAGAATCCCGAACCAGATCGGGTTCCAGCCAAAGTGGTTCATCATCGGAAGCACAATGGGGATCAATATCAGATAGATCGAAATGGCATCCAGGAGCATGCCGGCAATCAATACCAGGATCATTACCAGTCCGAGCAGCACCCAGCCGTTATCAGACAACGACAACAGGGCATCGGCCAGGTGCCCGAAGGTGCCCAGTGTGGTGCCGGCCCAGGCGAAAATGCCCGCCAGAGCGATAATGAACATCACCACGCCGGAGGTGAGGGCGGCTTCGTTCATCAGTTGCCAGAGATCTCGCAGGCTCAGGTTCCTGTATACGAGGCAGCCCACCACCAAACCATACGCGACGGCGACGACGGCCGCCTCGGTGGGGGTGAAAAGGCCGGAGCGCAGGCCGCCCAGTATGATCACAGGCGCAAAAAGTGCCGGAATTGCCGCCCGGAAGCTTGGCCAGAAGGATGGCCGGTCGACGACTGCCGGATCTTCCCAGCGGTATTTACGGGCAAAAAACAGGGCCGGAATCAGCAGAGACAAACCCGCCAGAATGCCCGGGAACAGACCGGCGGCGAACAGCGCCCGAAGATCCACGCCAGGAACCACAATGGAGTACAGGATAAGGGCGATAGACGGTGGGATCAGGATGGCGGTTGACGAAGACGCCGCAATCAGGGAAGCGGAGAACGGCTTGGGATAGCCGGCTCGTTGCATGCTTGGCAGCATCACCATCGCCACCGCGGCCGCATCCGCTGGTCCGGAGCCACTCATGCCGCCCATAATCAGACACACCAGCACCGCGACCACCGTGAGACCACCATGGCGCGGGCCGATAATGGCCTGGGCAAACCGGACCAGGCTGGCCGCCACCCCCGCTCGCTCAAAGATCAGGCCTGTGAGGATAAACAGCGGAATGGCAATCAACGGATACTTCGCCACGCTGTTGTAGGTGTTGGTGCCAAACGTGCCGAGCATGGCGGGCGGCAAGCCTGCGACAATGCCAACCAGGCCTCCAAAGCCCAGGGCCATGGCTACGGGTACGCCGATCAGCAGTGCAAAAAGAAACGTGCCGATCATCAGCCAGTCAGGACTCATGGATGACCTCCGGGCCGGACTTGCCGCGCAGACGATCAACAAGATTCTGTGTGAGGCGAATGAGAATGGCCAGCGACAGCAGCGGTAGCCAGATAACATAGATCCAGTTGGGCAACCCCAGGCCTGGTGACAGCGACTCCCACTGGTATTCCTGCCAGGCAAAGGTGCTTCCGTACCAGACCATGACCCCCAGCACGGTAACTCCTGCTGCCCATTGCAGAACATAGATCAACTTGCACAGAGTCGGTGGGAGTCGATGTTCGATCAGCTCAATCCGGATGTGCTGATTATGTCGTGCGGCCGCAGCGGCCCCGCCAAAGGTGAGAAGAACCAGGCAAAATACGGAGAATTCCTCGGTGAACGCAAACGAGGCGTCCGTGGCGTAGCGGACAATGACATTGCCAAGGCTGATCACGCAGATGGCCGCAAGGGCTAGGGTGGCCAGCCAGGATTCCGGCTGGAACTTACGGGGGCGGCGCGACGGCATCACAACTCCGTTGTATCAGGGAGCGCCCGCCGGCTGGCGGGCGCTGGAAGGGCCGGGTTCGCTAGCCCCGGCTGAGCTATTACTGGTCGCGATTGCTGACTGCTTCCTGGGCCTGCTTGACCAGGTCCTCGCCGATGCGGGGCGTCCATTTCTCGTAAACGGACTGGGTCGCTTTGACGAAGGCATCGTGCTGGGACTGAGTCAGTTCGGTCACTTCTACGCCGCGCTCTTCGATGGCTGCGAGAGTATCGTCCAGTTCTGCCCGGGACTTCTTGATCTCCCACTGGCCGGCATCAATCGCTGCCTGCTTCAGCAGTGCTTGGTCTTCCGGGCTGAACTGGTTCCAGACCTGATTGCTCACTGCAAACACCAGCGGGTCCGCCATGTAGTGCCAGAGTGTCAGGTGGGTTTGGCCAACCTGGTCGATCCGCGCCACGTCAAACACCGAAAGTGGGTTCTCCTGACCGTCCACCGCACCGGTTGTCAGTGCTGGCTTGGCGTCTGCCCAGCTCATCTGTGTGGGGTTGGCGCCCAGGGTGGTAAAGGTGTCCTGAAACAGTGGCGAGCCGACCACGCGGATCTTCAGCCCGTCAAGATCTGAAGGTTCCTGAATGGTGCGCTTGGAGTTGGAGAGCTCCCGGAAACCGTTTTCGCCCCAGGCCAGTGGCGTTACGCCACGCTTTTCAATGGCGGCGAAAACGGCTTTACCGGCCTCACCCTGGGTGATGGCGTCCAGGGCAGCGTAGTCCGGCATGAGGAAGGGCAGGGAAAACAGGTTTAGCTCCGGCACCTGGGGCGACCAGTTAATCGTGGAACCTACCGCCATATCGATCAGGCCTGAACGCATGGCCGAAAACTCCTTGGTCTGGTCGCCGGCCACCAGCTGGGAGTTGCTGTAGATCTTCATGTTGATGCGACCGTCGGATCGCTCCTTCACGAGTTCGACCCATTTGTCCGCCGCCTGTCCCCAGGGAAACGCCGAAGGCAGCACTGTGGAGACCGTATATTCATCCTTGTACTGAGCCTGGGAGGCGGTGCTGAACAGAACCGTAGCTGCGACAGCAGCCAGCACAGAGCAACGTTTTAACATGTTGTTTTCCTTTTTATTGACGTGGTCAGAGTGACGCTAAGCCGGCGGAAAAGCCCGTTGATCGATTATAGAAACGCGGTCGGAGCTATGCAAAACATGAGGAAATTAACGATCCGGAGCGTCAGGGGCTCTTGATGTAGAGAACGCTTTTGTCACGGGTGCTGATTTCGAACAGTTCGCTGGCGCGGATCAGATCGCTCAACTTCTTGTAGCCGTAGTTCACTGGCGAAAACGAACTGTTGTTGGAAATATACTGACCAACCCGGCCCAGGTGGGCCCAGCCGTCGTCATCCGCGGTTTGTTCGACGGCCGTTCGAAGAGTCCGAACGAGTACGGAGTCTCCCCGAAGCTGATTTCGATCCCATCTGGATTTCGGGGTTGGTTTTGGGCCGCCACCATTGCTTGGGCTGGACTCTTCTTCGGCATCTTCCCGCAGGTTCTCGGTGTAGATGAACTGGGAGCACGCATTCACGAAGGGCAATGGGGTCTTGCGCTCGCCAAAACCGAAGACGGGAAGGCCTGCTTCCAGTATCCGCATGACGAGCGGTGTGAAATCGCTGTCGCTGGTCATCAGCGCAAAGGCATCGACGTTGCCGCTGTACAGGAGATCCATGGCATCAATGATCATGGACGCGTCGGTGGCATTCTTGCCAGTGGTGTAGGCGAACTGTTGAACCGGGCGAATGGCATTGGCATGGAGCTTTTCGATCCAGCCGCCCAGTTGCGGCCCGTTCCAGTTGCCGTGGGCATGCCGAACATTCACCGCGCCGTATTTGGCCAGTTCCTGCAGCACGCCTTCGATGGATTGGTGGCTGACGTTGTCGCAGTCGATCAGGAGTGCGATCTTATAGTTGGTGTTCATCGTCCTTGAATGTTCCTGTTGTTGGATTGGTTTTATGGAGGATAACCGGTCTTTCACTCTAACCTGCATGTTCTATGACAACCAGAAGCAGTCTCGATTTGATGACGGACAGGTCCGGGAACATACTGAATTCGTAACCCGGTTACCGACTCGCTGATAGAAGGAGACAAGCCTTATGGCAGATACACCCGTTATGCTGATTACCGGTGCGTCCTCGGGTATTGGCGCAGAAACCGCACGCGCTGCTGCAAAGCAGGGCTACCGACTGGTGCTGGCCGCCCGCTCAGAGGACAAGCTGACAGGGCTCCAGAAAGAGCTGGGTGGCCCGGAGAGTGTGTTGACCGTCCAGTGTGATGTTCAGAATGGCGAGGACCAGAAGCGGATGGTCAGCCAGGCGCTGGAGACCTTCGGCCGGATTGATGCCGTCTTTGCCAATGCCGGTCGTGGTGGTGAACCCGGCGGATTCAGCGGAGCCGATCCGGACGTCTGGAAAGACATGATCCTAACCAACATTCTGGGGGTTGGACTGACCATTCAGCACTGTCTGCCGGCACTGCGGGAGAGCAGGGGGCACCTCTTGCTGACCGGCTCGGCCGCCGGTCGAACCACCATTCCCGGTTCCATGTACAGTGCCACCAAGTGGGCCGTATCCGCCATTGGCTACGGTGTTCGGGAAGAGCTT
Source organism: Marinobacter santoriniensis NKSG1 (assembly GCF_000347775.1). Taxonomy (GTDB): domain Bacteria; phylum Pseudomonadota; class Gammaproteobacteria; order Pseudomonadales; family Oleiphilaceae; genus Marinobacter; species Marinobacter santoriniensis. Next base: position 51,751 of record NZ_APAT01000016.1, on the reverse strand, counting down.
CGTGGATCGGGCATCCGCGTAACGCTGATTGAGCCCGGCATGGTCGACACCCCGTTCTTCGACAAACCGCCCGCCCATGCCCTGAAGCCGGAAGATATTGCCAATGCGGTGATGTATGCCGTGGTGCAGCCAGCTCATGTGGATGTGAACGAGATTCTGGTGAGGCCGACACCGGCTGTTGAGTAGGTATGGCTGCTTGAAGGAGAAGCTGATTCGGGCCGCCTCTTGATGACTCTCGGCTCAGATTATAATGTTTCGGCTAACACGCCCCCTGCCTCTTGGCTCCGTCAGGCGCTTACGCGGGGGTTCTTTTTGTTTGTGCCATCGCACGTTATTACGAATCGGTATAGAGCTTCTATTGCTTGAGAAGCCGAGGATGGCTAATATCCTTTTCAGGTCGGAAACGGCCGGTTGATCCTTTACCCAAGGTTTTGGATCGTGGCAGCGCCTCAGTCGCCGATAAGACTGGGGCTTTTCTTTTTCTAATCCCCCTGTTTTTTCGCCCCGACTTTCGTCTCCACCAGAAAGCTCGTCCGCTTGATTTGTTCCATGTAGCTCTGGTCTGCAGGGAACGCCGTCACAAATTGGTGCGGTTTGCCCTTTTCTTTGGGGTCATCGAATACAACCACATACCGCTCTTCCACTACCACAAGCGTTCGCCTTTTGGCCTGCCGCCCCCGGTCAGTATTCCTCGTTTGAGCATACCGCTGGATAGTACCGGCACTGAGATTCAAGACCTCTTTAATCCACAGGATTCGCCTCAGACGTTTACGAGACCAGCCGTTGTCGTGGATGCCAGAACTTGTGCGATAGTTTTTCGATTCCGAGAAGGCATGGTTGAACGCTCTTTCCGAGAATTGATAACAACAGCCTGCCCAGTCTGTGAATACCCTACGTTCTCCGTTTTCGTCCCAAACGTAGGTTTCGAGATATACCCGCCGATACTTGGCTATGAGTTCTTTTTCGGTATTTGCTTTCAGGCGAAGCTGTGGCCACAGTGACTCGCACATCAGACACGGCCCTGCCAGTCAAAGACATTGAATTTCTTCTCGCCCTTAGTTGTACCTCTGGCCAGTGAAGCTCGGCCAAGCCCGGCCTCAAGCCTGCGCAGGAAAGCAATTTTGGCTTCGCTGGCACCTTCCGCTTTGTCCCGCTCATTCCATACGTAGCCCACGGCACCAATCAGCAAGTCAGCCAGTTGCACCATGGGCTGATTATCAGACCATACCGGTTCGAGACTCAGAACATGGGCGCGACCGGAAAGCTTTCGGGTAAGAACGGTTTTCAGGTCTTGGAATCGATTGCTTGCAGCGTTTTGCTGCCAGTCGAGGTACAGGCGGTACTCGTGGAATGGTTCGAGCCAATGCACCAACATCTGGTAGTAGAGTTTGTAGAAGCCCAGCTCCGGACTACCGTCGTTGTAGCGCTCATGGTCGAGATTGTGGCGGTCAACCACAATGCAACGGAAGTTCAGAAATGGCGTATCCAGGAAAATATCCAGAAGCTCATCGTAGAACCGGGCACGATTTGGCGAAAGGCGCTTCCAGCCAAGCTCTCCGTGGGCGTTATGCAGGGCTTGCAGGCTGTGTATCCGATGCACCAGTGCCCTTTTTTCGTCCCTTGGGCACTGCAGGGCACCTATAACAGCGTAGCGGTCGCCTCTGTCAGAGGTGTGGCGGCTTTCATCACAATAGATGTTGAAAACGGTCATTCCTTCAGAGCTCCTTCCACGACGGCCTCGGCCAGCTGGCAGCGGGTTTCACCGGCCTGATTCAGGCGTTCCTTGAGTTGGTCGCAGAGGACCATGAGTTCATCGACTTTTTGGACGATGCGGTGTTGTTCGCCTAGCGGCGGGAGTGGGACAGCAAGCGCCTGAATTTGCGCACGGGAGACATTCTTCATGGAGCTGCTTGTCCCTCCCGCGACCGAAAGATAGTAGCTCCGTGCAAAAGGGCTATTGTTGAAAAGGTTTATATACAAAGGCTCAATCTGATCGCTGAAAACGAAGCGGATTATCTTGTCACTCATCATCAACTTTGCGGGGGCCCCTTTGGGCACGACGACCGAACGCGCAACCAGCTCTGATGTATTGGCCCGTGAAATCAGAAAGTCAGAGGGGTGCACCTCGTACTCTCGCCTGGGTGTAAGGTTGGATGGCAGCTCTTTGTTCTCGCTTGGGCGGAATTCTCCCCAAGTAACCGCGCTGACCTTTAAGACTGCCCAGCCCTGATTCTCTCGTGGGACATCGTGACATTTCGGGCTCCAGCCTGCCTCGGAATGAAGCGCGAGACTTCCCAGCCTGACCCATTGCCAAGAATCTGGTATTCCGAAGAATTTATCACTGTCCGAAATTTCAGGAGTGGGCTTTGGCTTTTTGATAAGCCCTTGTTTTACCAGCGATGCGATTTCCTGATCGATGTTGGTCAGCAAGCTCTCGGTTGGCTCATCCCCCACATTCTGCTCCACCAACCGCCCCATCACCGCCAACTGCAGAATCGTCTGCTTGAGCTTGCCGATGCTCTGTTCGGTGGTGAACAGGGTGTCGAAGTGGGCGGCGAGGCGGGCCCAGCTGTCGGCCAGTTCGGTGGCGTTTTCGGATTGGGTGAGGGTGCCGAGCAGGGTGTCCACGAGGGTTTCGTGGGCTTCGAGCTGGTCGCTGGTTTGCTGTTCCAGCCGGTCGCAGAGGTCCATGAGTTCATCGACTTTTTGGACGATGCGGTGTTGCTCTTCCAGCGGAGGAACCGGCACTAGGCCCGAGAAAAACTGTTTGTCGTTAATAGCTGGGTAAGCGATGCCAGTCTGCACAGATTCAACGTATCTCACGAACGCCGGGCTTCGAAGATAGTGAAGGTAAAAACGTGCAGGCATTCCAGCGAGCGGGTGGAGGATAGCGAATGCTGTACTGGCGATTGGCTCAGGCTCGATTTTGCTCTCGATTACAGCGATATTCTGGAGGTAGGGGCGAACGGTTGAGTATATAAGTGTCCCTTCACTCACGATTTTTCTTGCTCGAGATGGGGCTTCTTCAGCCGAGAGAATGCTGGGCTGAGTGATTTCACCTCGAAGGCTATCGACAGAGGCGACATCAATGTAGCTAAAGTCGTCTTTTGGCGTTTTCTGCCCCCAGTCCCGTCCAACATCCTCCAGCTGACTCCATTCCCAGCTAGAAGGCAAATTAAAGGGTTTGGTCATTTCTGTTAGTTCGGGGAGCTTCCTTCGCTTTTTAATCTTGCCCTGCTTTATCAAGTGAAGTTTTTCAGCTCTGACGCGTTCAAGGAGTTTGCTTGCAGGCTCGTCTGTTGGGTTCTGTTCAAGAAGCTTTCCCCGCACTGCCAACTCGAGAATCAACTCCCGAAGCTTCTTAACCCCAGTCAGCTCAGTTTTGCCATTACTTCCCCGCCCACTGCTTGGCTTTTTCGTGACCGCCCCGGTCCACAAATCCAGATGCTCGGTAATCAGCTCCCGCGCGCTCACGCCGCACCTCCGTCGGTACTATCATCGCTGTTGTGGGAGAGCGCATCGGCCAGGATATCCCGCAGCTGGTGGCGGATTTCCTGGATTTCGGCCTGTTGCTGTTCGTACTTCGCCAGAAGCTCGTCCGGGTCGTGGCTGACTTGTTCGCCTTCGTGGGGGTTCTTGATGTCCAGGTTGTAGTTGCGGGCCTTGATGTCGTCGATGGACACTTTCCAGGCCTGCTCGGTTTCTTCGCGGCTGGAGAAGCCGTCCGCCTCGGTGCCCCACCAGTCGATTTCGGTCTGGAACTCGGAGAACTTCATGGGTTTGGTTTTGCTGTAGCTTTTGTAGCCTTCCGGGTAGCGGTGTTCGTAGTACCACACGGTTTCGGTGGGCTTGCCCTTGGTGAAGAACAGCAGGTTGGTCTTGATGCCGGTGTAGGGGTTAAACACGCCGTTGGGCAGGCGCACGATGGTGTGTAGGTTGCACTCTTCCAGCAGCTTTTCCTTCAAGCGGGTTTTCATGCCCTCGCCGAACAGGAAGCCGTCCGGCAGCACCACGGCAGCGCGGCCATCGTCTCGAAGCAGGTGGATGAACAGGGTCATGAACAGGTCGGCGGTTTCCCGGGTGCGGAAGGCGCTGGGGAAGTTGGTTTCAATGCCGTCTTCTTCCATGCCGCCGAACGGCGGGTTGGCCACGATAACGTCTACCCGTTCTTTCGGGCCCCAGCTGATGAGCGGGCGGGCCAGAGTGTTGTCGTGCTTAATCTGGTCGGGCACCTCGATGCCATGCAGAATCATGTTGGTGGTGGCCAGCAGGTGCGGCAGGGGCTTTTTCTCAACGCCGTGAATGGTCTTCTGCAGGGTTTGTTCGTCTTGTGGAGTGCTGACGTAGTGCTTGCGCTTGTGCTCGATGGTGCAGGTGAGGAAACCGCCGGTGCCGCAGGCCGGGTCCATCACTTTTTCGTCCAGCTTCGGATCTACCCGGTTGACCATGAATTGGGTCACCGCCCGAGGGGTGTAGAACTCACCGGCGTTTCCGGCGCTCTGCAGGTCCTTGAGGATTTGCTCATACATATCGCCCAGCTCGTGGCGCTCGCCGGATTTGTTGAAGTCGATGCCGTCCTGCAGTTTGTTGATGACCTGGCGCATGAGCTGGCCGGACTTCATGTAGTTGTAGGCATCCTCGAATACGTTGCGGATGACCACACCCCGGTAGTCGTCACCGGCCGGCTCCAGGTTCTGCAGGCCGGGGAACAGGGTGTTGTCGATGAAGTTTTTGAGCTCGTCGCCTGTCATGCCTTCCGGGTCGACCGCCCAGTTACGCCACCGCAGGTTTTCTGGAATCGGCGATTTGTAGTCGTCGTAGAACAGCTCCCATTCCTGCTCACGGTCGTCGAAGATTTTCATGAACAGCATCCAGACCAACTGGCCGATGCGCTGGGCATCGCCGTCTACGCCAACGTCTTTGCGCATGATGTCTTGGATGGATTTGATTGTGGTGCTTATCGACATGGGTGTGAAAGTCCGTAATTTTGACAGAAGTATTTAGGGGGTTAGAAATCTTAAGGAACCCGCTTGTAGAGCGCTTCTTCGAGCTCTTTGACGGCTTCTGTGTAGCCTGGCTTTCCGCCGAATGCATTGAGCAATTCCATGGGTGCCCCAATCTCACTGAAAGGGGCCAGGGTAAGCACTTTTACGTCTTCGACGGGCTCTATGCCTGAATCAGTGTATTTATCCAGTAAAGCACTCAGGACCTCTCTGCTGGCGCCTTCGTATTTACTGAAGTAGTTATTCTTGCGCACCCGTTCAGCCCGCTCTTTCCGGCTGAGAGGTGGTTGGTCAAAGACGATGTGGCATATTACGTCAAAGGGATCTGGTTCCGCGCCCAGCTTTTTGCTGACATCCTTGATGAGGTCGTCCCAGATCACGCCTTGCTCGGTCAGCTCTTCGATGATGGCTTGTTTGCGGTCGGCCTGGTTCCAGTGCTTGAGGAAGTCTGAGAGGGTGGCGTACTGCTCTTTCACCTTCTTGCGAGTGAAGTCCTTCAGGCTCTCGGTGATGAGTTTTCCGTCCGGGCCTAGGTACTGGACTCGTTCGGCGATTACGGTCACTTCAACATTGTCTACAACGTAACGGGTTCGGCCGCCGCCGGTTCCGCCGGCTTCACCTGGGCCACCAGCGTCTCCGCCTTTCGGGTCGTCGGTATCCCAGCCCGCTTCGGGATCTGCTTCATAGCCCCCAGGCTCTTCACCGCATCCGTGCTCCGGCTCGGGAGTCTCCGGTGCATCTTCGTCGTCAGGGTTAACGGGGTCTCCGGCTCCGGGTTCATAGACTTTTACTGGGTCGCCATCGAACGCTGGGTCTGCAAATAGCTCTGTAGCCTTTTTGAAGTCCAGAATGGTGAACCAGTGCTTGTTGTAGTCGTCGTTGATGCGGGTGCCACGTCCAATAATCTGCTTGAACTCGGTCATGGACTGGATGCGCTGGTCCAGCACAATGAGCTTGCAGGTCTGAGCGTCTACCCCGGTGGTCATGAGTTTGCTGGTGGTGGCGATAACGGGATATCGCTCTTCCGGATTGATAAAGTTGTCCAGCTCAGCCTTGCCTTCCTGTTCGTCACCGGTAATGCGCATCACATACTTGCGATTCTCTTTCACCCGCGTCGGGTTCAGGTTTACCAGCGCCTGGCGCATGCGCTCGGCGTGGTCGATGTCTTCGCAGAACACGATGGTTTTCTGGTGCGGGTCGGTTTGTGAAAGAAACTCAGTGATCTTTTGCGCCACGACTTCTGTTCGCTTTTCCAGAATCAGGGTGCGGTCGAAGTCCTTCTGGTTGTATATGCGGTCATCGATGAGCTCGCCGTGCTTGTCAGTCTGGCCCTTGCTGGGGCGCCAGCCCTGCAGGTCACGGTCGAGGTCGATGCGCACGACTTTGTAGGGGGCCAGGAAGCCGTCTTCTATGCCTTGCTTCAGGGAATAGGTGTAAACCGGCTCTCCGAAGTAGTCGATGTTGGAGACTTCCTTGGTTTCCTTCGGAGTAGCGGTCAGGCCGATGTGGGTGGCCGCTGAGAAGTATTCCAGAATCTGGCGCCAGGCGGAGTCTACAGAGGCGCTACCGCGGTGGCACTCATCGATAACCACCAGGTCGAAGAAGTCTGGAGAGAACTGTCTGTAGATGTTCTGCTCGTCCTCGCTGCCGGTGACGGCCTGGTACAGCGAAAGGTAAATCTCGTAGGACGGGTCTACCGTTCGGTTGGTGACCTTGGTCATGGCCTGACCGAAGGGTTTGAAATCGTTGTTTTTGGTCTGGTCTACCAGAATGTTGCGGTCGGCCAGGAAAAGGATGCGTTTCTTCTGCTTCGACTTCCAAAGGCGCCAGATTATCTGGAAAGCGGTAAAGGTTTTGCCGGTGCCAGTGGCCATGACCAACAAGATACGGTTCTGCCCGCGTGCCACAGCCTCTACGGTGCGGTTGATAGCGACGGTCTGGTAATAGCGGGGTGTTCGGCCACTGCCGTCATCGTAGTAGGGCTGTTCGACCGTTTGCCGGGCGTTCTGGTGGATGCCTTTGTGCTGGCAGTAGAGCTCCCAGAGTGTTTCTGGGGTAGGGAATTCGTCCAGGCTCAGGGTAGTTTCTGTCTGGCCGAAGAGCCCGGTGCGGTCGTGGAACAGAAAGCCGTCGCCGTTACTGCTGAACACGAAAGGGGCGTCCAGGGCATCGCTATAAGCCAATGCCTGCTGCATGCCATCGCCCAGGCTGTGGTTGTTGTCCTTGGCCTCGATAATGGCAATGGGCATGTTCTTCTTGTAGCTGAGAACGTAGTCCGCCCGGCGACGTTTGCCACGGGTGTGCAGCCTGCCACGCACAATGATGCGCCCAGCGGTGAACGAGACTTCTTCCCGCACCTGGCTGTGCATGTCCCACCTTGCGTTCTGCAGGGCCGGGTTGATGAACTTGGTGCAGATGTCCCGCTCTGTGAGATGTTTCTTGTCCATGCGCTCGCCGCCGTTACTTCCGTTATGCAACTATCTGGTTTTGCGTGATTTTGTGGCTTCAGGTTAGCCCATACGGACAGGTTTAAGAAGGTCTGGTCACATTGAGTCTTGATAGTGCGACGGATGCTGTCGCAGGGGGAGGGCATTCGTTGAGGGAAGTCAGAAACAACAAAGCCCGCACAAGGGCGGGCTTTGTCAGAATTCTTGATGGTGCCCGGAGGCGGAATCGAACCACCGACACGGGGATTTTCAATCCCCTGCTCTACCAACTGAGCTATCCGGGCGTGTTGCGGTACTGCGCTGCAACGGGGCGCTATTAAACCGGTTTCGATGTTTTGAGTCAAGGCTGGCTGGCAAAAAATTCGGAAACTTTTCGGTGTTGATCAGACCTTGACCAACCCTTTCATTTTTCGGGCGGAACGTAGCCTTCGGCCTTGTCGAATGGCTCGTTGTTGAAGAAACGTTCCATCTGCGCCTGCAGGTATTTCCGGTTGTTCGGGTCCATCAGGCTCAGGTGCTTTTCGTTGATCAGCATGGTTTGCTGATTCTGCCACTCTTCCCAGGCCTGGCGTGACACATTCTCGAAGATGTCCTGGCCTTTTGCGCCGGGCATTGGGGGGAAGTCCAGGCCTTCCATTTCTTTCTGGTATTTGCGACAGAATACGGTGCGGCTCATGTCGGCTCCTGTGTCGATATCGAATCTGGCGTCATGATAACAGATCGGATGGGGCGTCCGTGGGCTCAGAGCAGGGCGGTTTGCTCCGGTTCTGTGATCAGGGACCGTATGGGTGCGGGAAGTCCGAGTGTCAGCGCTTTGTCGCGGAAGAACCAGCGTAATCGGCCCGAATCCGCAACGGTGGCATCGCCGGTGACGGTCAGTCGGGCCGGGCGGATGTGCAGATGGTAGTGGCTGAAGGTATGGCGAAATCCGCTGATCAGTTCCGGCTCGGCGCAGGACAGACCCAGAGTCCGGTCACAGGCCTCCTGGAGTTCGTCGATCCCGTGGGCCGGGTCGATTTCCGGCAGGCTCCAGAGTCCGCCCCAGATACCCGAGGGCGGTCTCCTTTCCAGGAGGATACGGCCCTCGGTGTCCTCCAGTATCAGCATCCAGGTGGTTTTTTCCGGTTTGGCTTTCCTGGGCTTGGATCCCGGGTAGAGCGTTAGTTCATCGCGTTGCCGTGCCAGGCAGTCAGTCTGCAGCGGGCAGTCCCCACAGGCCGGCCTGGTGCGGGTGCAGACCATCGCCCCGAGATCCATGATGGCCTGGGTGTAGTCCCGCACCCGCCCGGTTGGCGTGTGCGCCTCTGCATGCTGCCAGAGCTCTTGCAGGACGGAGGTCTTGCCGGGCCAGCCGGGAACGGCGTGATACCGGGCCAGCACTCGCTTGACGTTGCCATCGAGAATGGCCGCCCGCTTATTGAACGCCTGCGCAATGATGGCAGCCGCCGTCGAACGACCGATGCCGGTCAGGGTTTCCAGGATCTCCTGGTCATCCGGGAACTCGCCGCCGTGTTCCTGAACAACCTGTCTGGCAGCCTTGTGGAGGTTGCGGGCGCGGGCGTAGTAACCCAGGCCCGACCAGTGGCTGAGCACATCGTCTTCCGGTGCTTCGGCGAGATCCCGCACCGTCGGAAAGCGCTGCATGAACGCCTCGAAGTAGGGGATCACGGTGGTCACCTGGGTCTGCTGGAGCATGATCTCCGAGACCCAGACCCGGTAGGCGTTGCGATCGTGGTGCCACGGCAGGTCATGCCTGCCGTGCTGGTCGTACCAGGCCAGGAGTCGGTCGGCGAAGGCGTCGTTCATTATTTGAAGAGGCCCTTCAGTTTGTCCCCCAGCTCGTCCTGGATTTTCTCTTTCACTTTTTCCTCGGCCTTGGTCTTGGCTTTATCCACTTCTTTCTTCACCTTCGCTTTGGCGGCGTTCTCCGCAATCGTTTTCAGCGTATCCCGGAAGCGTGAGCCATCGAATGAGCACAGGCCGCCGGGATTTTCGGAGAAGTTGCCACGACACTCCACGGGGATGACCACGTTTTCAACATACGTGGTTACGCGGCAGGCCGGATCACGGTGAACCTCGCCCACAATGCGCAGGCCGGCCTCGTAATCGAGCTTGGTCTGTTTCAGATCCACCGTGCCGTTGCCCTCCAGCTTCATGCCGGCAAGGGCCGCGACCAGGCTGGTGTTGTTGAGCGTGTTGCCGTTGATCTTCAGGGTACCGCTCATGTCATTGAACGGGGTGGTGCTGCCCCAGTCGGTGGTGGTCAGTTTCTCCTGGTTGACCAGCGCGATGCCCTCGCAGGCCATGTGGGTGAGGTTCATCTTGCGGAATTCGCCCTTGGCCAGGTTGAAGGTGATCTGGCCGTCGGCATTTTCCCTGAGCGCAGACACGCGATTGCCACGGGACGTCGCGTTGATCTTGATGTTGGCGCCTCCGGAAAGCATGTCGACCTCGGCCAGGTCCGTCAGCAGAGGCAGTGTCTGTACGTTCGATACGTCGGAATTGAAGGCCCAGGCCGGATTGTCTTTGCGGGCGTCAATCGTGGCATTGGCATTGAAGCTGCCGTCATAGAGCTTGCCGCTGAACTCGTCGACCTTGACCAGGCCGTTTCTGGCGGTGGTGGACGCCTTGATCTGGTTGATGGTCAGGTTGCTGACGATCAGTTGGCCGAGCCCGAAATTCACGTCCAGGTGAAGCGAACGCATGGTGTCCAGTGGCAGCAAGTCGGATTCCGGGGCCGCAGAGGCTGTCTGGGAACCGCTCTGGCCACCACTCTGTTCACTGGCAGCAGCTTGCCCTTCCTCGCTTTTCGGCGGCAGGTAGCGATCAGCGTTCAGCTTGTCACCATCGAGATTGAAGACGATGCCGGTGTTGGCCAGGGTGTAGCTGCCCGAGCCTGTGAACGATGTATCGTCCAGTTTGAGTGACAGGTTGTTCAGGGCAACCTGGCCGGGCGACCCGCCAATGTCCGTGGAGAATGCGATGGCCTTGAGCACATCCGGGTCGCTGGTCTCGATGGCCGGCTGGCCGAGGTTGTCCAGCAGCTTCTTGAGTGAAAACTCCTTGATGGCGACGCTGCCTTTCAATGCCGGTTTGTCGCCGAATCCCTGAACCTGCAGGTTGGTGTCCAGTGTCAGGTTGGCCAGGCTGGCCGAGAAGTCCGACAGCGATGCGGTTTCTTTCTCCAGGTTGGCGGTTGCGGAACCCGACAGTTTGGCCGTGACCGATTTGCCGCCGAGCGGCTCGCCGCTCATGTCAAAGACGGCATCAAGGCCGGACAGGGCAAAATCGTTGAGGGCCTGGTTGGCGGCAATGCGTGCGCTGATCTTGCCGTCGACAGTCAGCTTCGGTTTGGCAGTCTCGACCTGGAAGCCGATATCGAGCGGGAACGCGGAGCCCAGGGTGATATTGCTGGCGTTGAGGGTGAAATTGCCCAGGGTCACACTCTGGCCGGTTTGCTCGTCACTGTAGTGAACGCGGGCGTTGCTGACTTCCACGCTCTCCACGTTGAAGTTGAGCGGGGTGCCTCCGCCCGCCATCTCCTTGGGCTGGTCGGCGGGTTGTGCCGGCTGTTCCTGCTGGGTAGATTCCGCGGCCGCCGGCTCAGGCATGATTCGGGTCCAGTTACCGCTGCCCTTTTTGTCGACAACCAGGTTGGCATCCAGGCCATTGAGCACGAAGGTATTGACCCGGGGCGACATGCCGATGAGCGACCAGAAGTCCACCTGGGCGATGAGCTGATCAAGCGCAACCAGTCGTTTGCCATCCAGCTGTGCTTCGACATCGTTCAGTTCCAGGCCCAACGGGATGAATGACCAGCCGATATCGCCGTTCAGCTGAAGGTCGAGGTTGGTCTGCTGTTCGACGGCCTGTTCGATCTGGGGTTTGAAGTCATTGGGATTGATCACGGCCATGGCAATGGCAACAGCGGCCACCGCGAGTACGATGAGGGCGACGATCGCAATGAGGAGATAACGCAGCGCTTTCATGTGCAAGGCTTCCTTTTCCGATGAGCGTTGGGTGCTTCGGCGAAGTCCCGGTGCGGATAAAACCAAGGATAACGCAGGGTTAACAAATTAACAGCGCAGCTATATGACAATGTGGTACTGATAGGCCAAAATACACCTCCCGAAACATCTCAGCTTGAGGCCCTGTGCCTCTTGAACGCGCTTTATAAAGATAACAAGGAGTAGGCTGTGGCAATCACCGTGTCGATCGAATTGAACCGGGAACTTGAGCTTCCGGCGGGTTACGACGAGGTTTTCGAGCTGCTGGCGGACGTTCCCCGATCTGCCAGTCATTTCCCGAAGGTACACCAGCTCACGGATCTGGGTGACAACAGTTACCGCTGGGAAATGGAAAAAGTCGGCGTTGACAAGCACGCCATCCAGTCGGTCTACGCGTGCAAGTACTACGCGGACAAAGACGCTGGCAAGATTACCTGGGAGCCGGTCCGTGGTGAAGGCAACGGAGTGGTCAGCGGTTCCTGGACATTGAAGGCCCGTGGCGACAATGCCACTGCGGTGAAGTTCCAGACCAGTGCAGAGCTGACGGTGCCGCTGCCGAGCCTGCTCAAACTGGCGATAAGCCCGGTCATCAAGCACGAGTTCAACAGCCTCGTGGATACCTACATGAACAACCTGAAAAAGGCGTTCTGAACGATCGCAGCCATTGACTCGGTTGCGGGACTCCGGACGTCATAAAAGGTATAATCCGCGGATACATGTTTTTGGCATTTGTGCCGGTTTATGACGACGGAGTCTCCATGGCCGAACGTAAGGCTCGCGTAGAACGCAACACCCTCGAAACACAGATTACCGTCGAGATCGATCTCGACGGCACCGGTCAGTCCCGTTTTGACACGGGCGTTCCCTTCCTCGAGCACATGATGGACCAGATCGCCCGCCATGGTCTGGTGGATCTGAACATCGTGGCGAAGGGTGATCTGCACATCGATGATCACCACACGGTTGAGGACATCGGCATTACCCTGGGCCAGGCCTTCAAACAGGCGGTCGGCGACAAGAAAGGCATTCGCCGTTACGGCCACGCCTACGTGCCGCTCGACGAAGCGCTCTCGCGGGTGGTGATCGACCTGTCCGGCCGGCCGGGCCTGTCGATGGACGTGCCCTATACCCGCGGCGCGGTTGGTGGTTTCGATGTGGACCTGTTCGAAGAGTTCTTTCACGGGTTTGTGAATCACTCCATGGTGACGCTGCACATCGATAACCTGAAAGGCAAGAACACGCACCACCAGATTGAAACCGTGTTCAAGGCCTTTGGCCGTGCCCTGCGCATGGCCATCGAGATGGACGAGCGGATGGCAGGTATCACCCCGTCCACCAAGGGCTCGTTGTAACCGGCTACCGATCAGGAATCAGACAACACCATGAAAACCTTCGCCATTATCGACTACGGTATGGGTAACCTTCATTCCGCACGCAAGGCCGTGGAGCACGTGGCTCCGGAGGTCACCGTACTGGTGACCGATAACGCCAGCCAGATTCGCGAGGCGGATCATGTGATCCTGCCCGGCGTTGGCGCGATCCGCGACTGCATGGCGGAAATCCGCCGGCTGGGCGTGGATTCTCTCGTGCGCGAAGTCTCCCGGGATCGCCCGTTTCTCGGTATCTGCGTGGGCATGCAGGCGTTGATGTCCCGCAGCGAGGAAAACGGCGGCGTGGATTGCATCGACCTTTTCCCGTCCGAAGTGCGCTATTTTGGCGACAACCTCCAGGAAAATGGTGAACGTCTGAAGGTTCCGCACATGGGCTGGAATGAGGTGTTCCAGACCGTGGAGCACCCGCTCTGGCACAACATCCCGGACGGTGATCGCTTCTACTTCGTTCACAGCTACTACGCCGAGGCCGAGGGTAACGCTGAGATGGCCGGTCGCACTCATTATGGTGTGGACGTGGCGGCGGCCGTAGCCCGCGATAACATCTTCGCTGTGCAGTTCCACCCGGAAAAGAGTGCCCGGGCGGGTCTGCAGCTCCTGAAAAACTTTGTTGACTGGTCCGGCAAGTAACGCCGGCCATCAGACTCAATTACACGGACATTGCTCTATGCTGATTATCCCTGCCATTGACCTCAAAGACGGCAAATGTGTACGCCTGCGCCAGGGCCGGATGGACGACTCCACCGTCTTTGGTGACGACCCGGTCGATATGGCGACCCGCTGGGTGGATGCGGGGGCCCGTCGTCTGCATCTGGTGGATCTGAACGGCGCTTTTGCCGGCGAGCCGGTCAACGGAGAGATCGTCCAGGCAATCGCCAGAAAATACCCGGATCTGCCGATCCAGATTGGCGGTGGTATCCGGTCCGCAGAAACCATCGAAGCCTACCTCAAGGCTGGCGTTCAGTGGGTTATCATCGGTACCAAGGCTGTCAAGGAGCCGGAGTTTGTCACGGAGATGTGCAAACGTTTCCCCGGACATATCATCGTTGGCCTGGATGCGAAGGATGGTCGTGTCGCCACTGACGGCTGGGCGGAAGTGTCCGAGGTCATGGCCGTCGACCTGGCGAAGCGATTTGCCAACGACGGCGTGGAGGCCATCGTCTACACCGACATCAGCCGCGACGGCATGATGCAGGGCGTGAATGTGGAGGCCACGGCAAAACTGGCAGAAGAGGGCGGTATACCGGTGATTGCCTCCGGTGGCGTGACCAACATGGACGATCTCACGCGTCTGGCCGAGGTGGCAGACAAGGGTATCCTGGGAGCGATTACCGGCCGCGCGATATACGAAGGCACGCTCGATGTGGCCGAGGCCCAGGCCTTCTGTGACAGCCTGAACGGTTGAGGTAGTTGGTATGGCACTGGCAAAACGCATTATTCCCTGCCTGGATGTGGACAAGGGTCGCGTCGTCAAAGGCGTGAATTTCGTGGATATCCGGGATGCCGGTGATCCGGTGGAGGTGGCTCGCCGCTACAACGAGCAGGGCGCCGACGAAATCACCTTTCTGGACATCACGGCCAGCCACGAGAGTCGCGATACCACCTACGAAACCGTAGAGCGTATGGCGGCTGAGGTCTTCATCCCGCTTACCGTCGGCGGCGGTGTCCGCACTGTCGAGGATATCCGGAAACTGCTGAATGCCGGTGCCGACAAGGTATCCATCAATACGGCGGCGGTGTTCAATCCGGAATTTGTGAAAGAAGCTGCCGATCGCTTCGGAAGCCAGTGTATCGTTGTGGCCATTGATGCCAAGAAGGTGAGCGCGGAGGGTGAAGAACCCCGGTGGGAAATCTTTACCCATGGCGGTCGCAAGCCGACGGGGCTGGACGCCGTTGAGTGGGCCCGCAAGATGGTAAAGATGGGCGCCGGTGAACTGCTGCTGACCAGTATGGACCGGGACGGAACCAAGGTCGGTTTCGATCTGGGGCTGACCCGGGCGATCAGCGATGCGGTTGCGGTGCCGGTGATCGCTTCGGGCGGCGTTGGTGAGCTGCAACACCTGGCGGACGGTGTGACCAAAGGTGGCGCCGATGCGATGCTGGCGGCTTCGATTTTTCACTTCGGCCAGCATACGATCCCGGAAGCCAAGGCCTTCATGAAGGCTCAGGGAATCGAAGTCCGGGACTGACAAAAAAGGGTCAGATGAAACTTTCATCTGACCCAGATCTAACCTGCTTTATTCAGGGGCGCTTGGCGTAGGTGGGCCGGATCGCCTGTTTCTCGCCTTTCGCGAACATCGGGCGATTGCCATTGCGCATGGCCCAGAGGCCACTCACCGTCGCAATTGCTATTCCCTGCTTGTCCAGCTCCGGAAGGTGCTTCGCAAGGTAATCAACGGTTACCTTGTGTGGATGGCCGATAGCTACAGCACTGCCGTTCTCCCGCGCCCGTTTGATCAGAAGCTTGAACTGCTTGTCCACGTACGCCTCGGTCTGCTGGTGATCCAGGAACACGTCCCGGGATAGCGTGGGGATGCGGTAAGCCTCGGCAACCTTGCCGGCGACGGTTGAGGCAATGGTTCGGCTGTCCACGAAATAGACCGGGTATTTCTCAAGCTCCTTCATCACCCAATCCATCGGCTTCAACTCCTGGGTCAGCAGGCTGCCCATGTGATTGTTGACGCCGGATACGAACGGGATGGCTTGTAAGGATCGTCTCAGCGTATGGGCGATGGCCTGCTCGTCCATATCGGGGGTGAGGCCACCCTGGCCAAGACCATAGTGATGGGTATTGGCCATGGGTGAATGCAGCATGATTTCTTTCTGATGCTGGTGCGCCAGCGTCGCCAGCCGGACCGTATAGGGGCGGTAGGGCAGGAAGGACAGCGTGAGAGGCTGATCCATGTTCGCCAGCCGTTCACCCTGTTCAAGGTCGTGGCCCATGTCATCGATGATGATCGCGATGGTGGGCGGGAAGCCTGAGCGGGGGCCGGCAGCAAAGGCGTTCGCTGCGATCAGGCAGGCGAACGCAACCAGAATGGGTCGCAGACGCCTCACTCGCCGGCTCCGGTCATCTCGCGGGTGCTTTTCTTGCCCAGGATATGGAGCCCCTTGAGCAGGTTCAGGGCGGAGCGGAGCTGATAATCCCTTGCCGCCAGATTGCCGGCGCTGTCTTCGCCCTGATCGGTAGCGTTGTTATTGCCGTCGCCTTCGTTCTGGCCTTTGAGATGCCCGCTCAGGTCTGCTTCGGTAAAGAAGGGCTTGCTGTCCAGCTCTTTCAGCTCGGCTGGACGAACCACAATGTCCGGCGTAATGCCGGTTGCCTGGATGGACCGGCCGCTCGGTGTGTAATAGCGGGCGGTGGTCATCTTGATGGCGTGGTTTTCATCAAGGGGAATCACGGTCTGCACGCTGCCTTTGCCAAAGGACTGGGTACCCATGATCACGGCCCGCTCCTGGTCCTGCAGGGCGCCGGCCAGGATTTCCGACGCCGAGGCGGAACCGCCGTTGATCAATACCACCACCGGCGTGCCTTCGATCTCATCGCCCGGCGATGCGCTGAAGCGCAGCCGCGAGCTCTGGATCCGGCCCTCGGTGTAAACGATCAGGCCATCATCAAGCAGCGCGTCGGCGGTGGCGACGGCCGCCTGCAGCACACCGCCGGGATTGTTCCGGAGGTCGATGACCAGGCCGTCGAGATCGCCGCCATGCTCCTTCTTCAGCGCCTTCAGTGCGTCAGAGAACTGGGTGCCGGTGTCGGCCTGGAACTGGGTGATCCGGACATAGCCATATCCGTTCTCCAGGATGCGCTTCTTCACGCTGGTGACCTTGATCACGTCTCGCTTGACGTCAATCTCGATCGGCGCGCTTTCGCCTTCACGCATGATGGTCAGGGTAAGAACGGTGCCCGGTTTTCCGCGCATCAGTTTGACGGCTTCTTCCAGGGACATGCCCTTGACCGGTTTCTCGTCCAGTTTGATGATCAGGTCACCCGCCTGCACGCCCGCTTTCTGGGCGGGAGTATCGTCAATCGGTGAGATCACTTTTACAAAGCCGTTCTCCATGCCGACCTCGATGCCAAGGCCGCCGAACTCGCCGGAGGTGCTTTCCTCGAGTTCTTCGTAATCTTTCGGGGCGAGGTAGGTGGAGTGGGGGTCGAGGTCCGAGAGCATGCCCTTGATGGCGCTCTCCAGCAGTTTCTGATCGGAGACTTCCTCGACGTAGGCGTCCTTGATTCGGGCGAATACCTCGGTAAATTTCCGCAGGTCATCCAGGGGGAGCTGTTTCTCCGGATCCGGCAGGGTGATTTCCACCTGGCCGTTATTCTGAAGGCCCTTGAGTAATTTCTCGGTCTCGCTGTTCTGATCCTGACCAAGAGCCAGTCCGGGAACGGTGATGAAACAGGTGACAAGGAGGATGGCTCTCAATGGTCGTGATGAAAGAATACTTCTGTCCCGTTTCATTAATAGATCCCGTTTTGTTTCCACTAGTTGGACGGATTTTTCCGGATTCACGACAGTATGGCGTCAGTGGGCCCGTTTGTCAGCCCTCCGGATGACTGTTCGTTATTTTGCCAGCCAGCGCCGGGGGTTGTCGGGTTTTCCGTTGTGGCGGATCTCGAAATAGAGTTCCGGTGTGTCGGCACCCCCGGTGCGACCCGCCAGGGCAATGGTTTCTCCGGCCGCCACCCAGTCCCCGGGGCTGGTGAAGAGGCTGCTGCTGTGCCCATAGAGCGTCATGTATCCGTCGCCATGGTCGATGATGGTGAGCAGTCCGAAGCCCCGCAGCCAGTTGGCAAACACCACTCGTCCGTAGTGGACCGCCTTGATCGGTGCTTCCGCCTTGGTTCCGATCAACAGGCCATTTCGCCGGAGTTTGCCGTCGGCGTAATGATCGCCAAAGCCACTGATGACCTTGCCGTTTGCCGGCCATGGGAGTTTGCGGCGAAGTGACTTGAACGGTTGGGACTCGTTCGGGGAAGGGATGCTGGCGATGGCCTGCTGCACCTCATTGAGCAGGCGCTCCAGGCGTTTACGATCGGCTTCGAGGTCTTCCCGTTCACTGCGCTTGGTCCGGATGTCTGCTTTCAGTGCCGCCAGGGTCTGCTCCCGTTCCTTGCGGGAGCCGGCTAGCTGTTTCTGCCTCTCGGCGAGTTGCTGCTCGGTCTGCTTCAGCTGATCCTGCGTGGCACGGGCCTGGTCTTCCGTACGCTTCAGGGCCTGCAGGTTGTCGTGGAAGGTTTCGAGCTGGGCGACGGTATCCCGGCTGAGATACTCGTAATAGGTCATCGTCCGGGCAATCCGGTCGGGGTCGATTTCGTTCAGCAGTACCTTGACCGCCGGTGCATCGCCTTCCATCCAGGCGGCGCGGATCTGACGTTTCAGGCTTTCCCGCTGCCGGTCCAGCGTGCGTGTCAGTTCGGCCTCTTCTTCCGAAAGCTGTTTGAGTCGTTGCTGCTGTTGCTCAAGCTTCTGGCGCAGATCCCGGCGTTCGCGGGTCAGTGTGCTGATGCGGCGTTCCGTTGCTGCCAGCTGTTGTTCGAGGTCGGAGCGGTCGTCCTCGGCGTCGGCCAGCCAGTCGTCGATGTCCTTGATGCGATCTTTCAAGGCCTCGACCTGGGCCGGGGTGACGTCCGGTTGGGCGGTCACGGGCGCTGCCCACACCACGAGGGTGAGGCACAGCGCCAGGAGGTGGAGTCGTTTCAAAACCCGGGAACTTTGTTCAGTCGAGTTCTACCAGGCTGTGCCCGGTCATCTCGCTGGGTTGCTCCAGGCCCATCAGGGTCAGCAACGAGGGAGCTACGTCGCTCAGGCTGCCGTCGTCCCGAAGATGAACCGGGCGATGGCCGGTGTAGACCAGAGGAACCGGGCCGATGGTGTGGGAGGTGTGCACCTGCCCGGAACCGGGATCGGTCATCTGTTCGCAGTTGCCGTGGTCGGCGGTGATCAGGGCTTCGCCGCCAACCTCGTCCAGGGCCTCGACCACCCGTTTTACACAGGTATCCAGGCACTCTGCCGCCTTGATGGCCGCGTCCAGTTTTCCGGTGTGGCCTACCATGTCGCCGTTGGCGTAGTTGCACACCACAAGGTCGTACTTGCCGCTCTTGATCGCTTCGACGAGTTTGTCGGTTACTTCCGGTGCGCTCATTTCTGGTTGCAGATCGTAGGTTGCCACCCTGGGTGAGGGAACCAGTATGCGCTCCTCTCCCTCAAACGGTGTTTCCAGGCCGCCATTGAAAAAGAAGGTGACGTGGGCGTACTTTTCGGTTTCGGCAATCCTGAGCTGGGTTTTGCCCAGTTTGGAGACGTATTCGCCCAGTCCGTTGGACAGTTGCTCCGGCGGGTAGGCGCAGGCGGTTTTGATGTCCGCGGCATACTCGGTAAGCATGACGAATTCCGCCAGTTCCGGATGCCGGCGGCGTTCAAAGCCGTCAAAAGTTTTTTCCACGAAGGTGCGGGTCATTTCCCGTGCCCGGTCGGCACGGAAATTCATGAACAGTACCGTGTCCCCGTCCCGGATCAGGCCGTCGGCTTCGCCCGGCGCCTGGATATGGGTGGCCTTTACGAACTCGTCGTTTTCGCCCCGTTCGTAGGCCTGTTCCAGCGCGCTGATCGGATCTTCGGCGGTGAACTCGGTATCGCCGAGTGTCATGGCGTTGTAGGCAGACTCGATCCGGTCCCAGCGATTATCCCGGTCCATCGCAAAATACCGGCCGACGATGGTGGCGACCCGTCCTACCCCCAGGCCTTTCAGCCTGGCGGCGGCTTTTTCCAGGGAGGGTTTGGCGCTCCGCGGCGGCATGTCACGCCCGTCCAGGAAGGCATGGACGTAGACTTCCTTTGCGCCCCGGTTTGCTGCCATCTCTGCTGCAGCCAGAATGTGGTCCTCGTGACTGTGCACGCCACCCGGGGACAGCAGGCCCATCAGATGCACGGCCCGGCCGCTTGCAACCGCCTTGTCAATGGCACTACAGAGTACCGGGTTCTCCTGGAAGTGGCCGTCCTCGAGATCCTTGTCGATTCGGGTCAGGCTCTGATAAACCACCCGGCCCGCACCCAGGTTCATGTGGCCGACCTCGGAGTTGCCCATTTGTCCCTGCGGGAGCCCTACAAACATGCCGGATGTGTTGATCAGCGTTCTCGGCTGGTTGGCCCAGAGCTGGTCCCAGAAAGGTGTGTTGGCCTTGCTGATGGCGTTGTCATCTGCCGGGTCTCGGTAGCCCCAGCCGTCGAGGATAATCAGTGCCGTCGGCTTGCGGTTTGCAGTCATGTTTGTGTCCGGAAGGAAAATGTCAGTCAATTTGCGAAAAACGAAATGAGAGTGTCTCTATTTTCGCATTTTCTCGCCACTTTCGTCACCTTCTGTCGGACAGGCGGGGTGTGTATAATCCGGCCAAACCAATTTTCAGGGTAATTTCATGGACCGCTTGTTTGAATTCGTTGTTAACCACTACATCCTGGCATCGCTGTTCGTCGCTTTTCTCCTGGCAATCTTTGCGCTTGAGACGCGTCGTGGCGGCTCGAAGGTTTCGGCCCAGGCAGCGGTAAACCTGATCAACAGGGACGAGGCGGTGGTGGTGGATATCCGGGATCGCAAGGATTTCGGGACCGGTCGTATTACCGGCTCCGTCAATATCCCGCTGAACAGCCTCAAGAGCCGGGCCAGCGAACTGAACCGTTTCAAGGAGAAGCAGATCATCATCGCGGACAAGATGGGCCAGCATTCGTCCATGGCGGTCAAGCAGCTGAATGCCGAAGGATTCAGCAACGTGGTGCGGCTCAGCGGTGGCATCAGCGAGTGGAAAGACGCCAACTTGCCGCTGGTCAAGAAGTGAGGCCGGCTCGGTCTTGATCTCCGGGCGGTTCTGCCGCACTGTTTCACATTAGCCGGCGTAGGCACGCAGTAGACTGTTCCGGCAGCTACCCGATAACAACGGGCTCCGAGCCCAGGAATGAAACCTAAAGGACCGAACATGGCTGAGAATCAGCAAGCCGCAGGCAATGACAACCAGAACCAACCCCAGTTTGCCCTTCAGCGCATCTACGTGAAGGACCTGTCTTTCGAATCGCCGAACTCTCCGCTGGTGTTTCAGGAGCAGTGGCAGCCGCAGGTCAACCTGGATCTGAACACGTCCCACGAGAAGGTCAGCGACAACCAGTACGAAGTCGTGCTGTCCCTGACGGTCACCACCAAGATTGGCGACAAGGTGGCGTACATCGTCGAGATCCAGCAGGCCGGTGTGTTCCTGGTTCATGGTATTGAAGGTCCTCAGCTTGGCCAGATGCTGGGTGCCTACTGCCCGACCATCCTGTTCCCCTACGCCCGCGAGTCCATCGATAACGTCGTCAACAAGGGCAGCTTCCCGGCTCTCATGCTGGCGCCGGTCAATTTCGATGCGATCTACGCCCAGGCGCTCCAGCGTAAACAGCAGGAAGCCGAAGGCGGTGCCGAAGAAGAGTCGAAGACGCACTGATCACGCCTCGAAGGACATAAAAAAACCGGCCAAGGCCGGTTTTTTTTATGTCTGCAACCAGGGTTACACAGCCCCGTCAAAGCCCAGCTGGCGCCAGGCTTCATACACCACCAGAGCTACCGTGTTGGAGAGGTTCAGGCTGCGGCTCTCCGGTCGCATGGGAACTCTCAGCCGGTGACCGGCCGGTAAACTCTCACGGACTTCTTGCGGGAGGCCACGGGTTTCCGGCCCGAACATCAGATAGTCCCCATCCTCGAAGCTGGCCTGGTGGTAGTGGCCGCTTCCCTTGGTGGTCAGGCCAAAGAGCCGTGCCGGCTGTTCGCTCGCAAGAAATCCGGCATAGTCCTTGTGGACCTTGACGGTGGCGTATTCGCTGTAATCCAGGCCGGCCCGGCGCATCTGCTTGTCTTCCAGGGTGAAACCCAGGGGCTCAATCAGGTGCAGCTGACAACCCGTATTGGCACAGAGCCGGATGATATTGCCGGTGTTCGGCGGTATCTCCGGCTCATAGAGCACCACATGCAGCACGGTGTCAGCGTTCTACGGCGAGGGCGACGCCCATGCCGCCGCCAATGCACAGTGTGGCCAGGCCCTTGTGCGCATCCCGACGAATCATTTCATGAAGCAGGGTCACCAGAATGCGGCACCCGGATGCGCCGATGGGGTGGCCCAGGGCAATGGCGCCACCGTTGACGTTGACCTTGTCGGTATCCCATTTCAGGTCACGGTTGACAGAGATGGCCTGCGCCGCGAACGCTTCATTGGCCTCGATCAGGTCCAGGTCATCGACTGTCCAGCCTGCTCGCGCCAGGCAGCGCTGGCTGGCGGGAATTGGTCCGGTCCCCATGATGGTCGGATCCACCCCGGCGTTGGCGTGGGCCTTGATGGTAGCCAGCGGTGTCAGCCCCAGTTCTCTGGCCTTTTCGGCGCTGCACACCAGAACCGCCGCAGCGCCATCGTTCAGGGAGGAGGCATTGCCGGCGGTGACCGTTCCATCCTTCTTGAAGGCGGGGCGGAGTTTGGCCAGGCCGTCGCCGGTGACACCATCCCGGGGCCCTTCGTCTTTGTTGACGATCAGCGGGTCGCCCTTGCGCTGGGGAATGCTGACCGGAACGATCTGGCCATCAAAGTAACCGGCCTGCTGGGCGGCCACCGCTTTCTGCTGTGAGGACGCGGCAAAAGCATCCTGCTCTTCACGGCTGATACCGTATTTGTCCACGATGTTTTCGGCGGTAATGCCCATGTGGTAGTCGTTGAACGCGTCCCACAGGCCGTCCTTGATCATGGTATCGATCATGGTCCAGTTGCCCATGCGCTGGCCGTTGCGGCTGTTGGGGAGTACGTGCGGCGCCTGGCTCATGCTCTCCTGGCCACCGGCCACCATGAGCTCCGCATCACCGCACTGGATCGCCTGCACAGCCATGTGCACAGCCTTCAGACCGGAGCCGCAAACCTTGTTGATGGTCATGGCCGGTACCGAGGCCGGGATGCCGGCGTGGATGGCCGCCTGGCGCGCCGGGTTCTGCCCGCAGCCAGCCGTCAACACCTGGCCCAGAACCACTTCGTTGATCTGATCGGCCGCGACACCGGTCTCTTCCAGCAGCGCCTTGATGACGGCGCTGCCAAGCTGGTCCGCGGGCAGGCTGGATAGCGCTCCGCCGAAGGTTCCGATGGCAGTCCGCTTGGCGGCAACAATGACGACATCACGCATGACGATTCTCCGGTATCTGGTGGCACGAGCCCTCGGCATCGCACCTTGGGGAATGGAAAACTGCCGGGCATTGTATCCGGAAAGCCGTGACCGACCCAAACGGGGCCGGTCACATGTTCAGGCTGCGCCCGCCATCCACGGAGATGATCTGACCCGTTACGAACGGTGCGTCACACATCAGGAACACGATGGTACCGGCGATATCGTCCGGATTGCCGGTGGTCGCCAGGGGCGTCTTCTCCACGATCGCTTTCTGGTAGCTGCGATCAATGGCGCCATCGTTTTCAGGCCAGAGGATGGCGCCGGGGGAGACACCGTTAACCCGCACGTCCGGCGCGAGGTCCTTGGCCCAGGAGCGGGTCATGGCTGCGAGGCCGGCTTTGCTGGCGCAATAGAGCGGGTGGTTGCTCAGGGGCTTTTCGCTGTAGATATCGATCAGGTTCACCACGCTGCCATGGCTTTTACGCAGGGCGGTCAGGCAGGTCTGCAGCAGGAAGAAAGGCGCCCTGAGGTTGGTGTTCATGATCCGGTCCCAGTCCTCGTGCATGGCCTCACCGTTTGGCGTCGGATAGAACACCGAGGCATTGTTCACCAGCCCGTCCAGACGACCCCAGTGGGCGAGTGCCTCTTTGCCGAGGCGATGCACGTCGTCCAGGCGGGTCAGGTCGCCCTGAAGGCAGATGGCGGACCCCGGCCGGTCTTCGTTGAGCTTTTCCGTGAGCGCCTGCGCCTGGGTCTGCCGGGACCGGTAGTGAATAATCAGGTTCCAACCGCGGTCATGCAGCATTTCGGCGGTACGGGCGCCCAATCGGTGGGCCGAACCGGTAACCAGTGCAACAGGTGCGTTGGCAGTCATGGGTATCCTCAGTCGTTGGTGTCAGACAATGCCTGTTGTATACGAGTCAATCGTTCCTCCCGGATTGCACGCCCCAGCGCCTTACCGCTGAACCCTCTTGCCATCAGTGCTTTCGGGTTTACGCCGGTCGCACCTTCGGCGGCCTTTTCAAGAACCTTGAGGAATGCCCGTTCCGGTTCGGGCAGTGCGCAGCCAAGCACCTCCATCAGCGCCTGGAATCGCTCCGGTCGCCGCCAGAAATCAGCCGTATCGAGCAGCTCAAGGAGGCGGTTGGCCGGTAACCGGTCCATTGAGCATAAGTCAGTCACCACGGCTTTGAAATGGGCAGTGAGCCCGGCGAGAGACCGGCAGTCGTTGGGTGCCTTCAGAGCAGACGCCCGCTGGCGGGCCGTCTTTTCGTCCAGTACCGAGAACAGCGCTGCGACGCGTTGGTCCGTGTTGGAGGTCGAGCGATTGACGCAGCGTAAGGCTTCAAGGGCCTTCTCAAGCACCTCCGGAGCTGAGAGTTCCGGAATCAGCACGGCCAGTGCATCGCACGCCTGGAGAACCTCGAAAAAAGTGCCGGGTTCGCGTTCATGGAGCGCCCGCTGGATTTCCTGCCAGACCCGTTCCGGCACCAGGTGGTCCACCTCGCCGTCAGCCACCATTTGCCTCATCAGGGTCATGGTGTCGTCGCATACCCTGAAACCGCGGGGGCTGAGCCGTGCGGCAAAGCGGGCTGTCCGGAGGATGCGCAGAGGGTCCTCGGAAAAGGCGGGGGAAACGTGCCGGAGGGTGTGGCTGAGCAGGTCCCGGTAACCATCGAACGGGTCAACCAGCTCGCCGTCCTCGGATCGGGCCATGGCATTGATGGTGAGGTCCCTCCGTTTGAGATCCTCTACCAGGGTGACATCCGGAGCGCTGTAGACCGAAAATCCGTGATAGCCGCGCCCCTGCTTGCGCTCGGTTCGGGCGAGAGCATATTCCTCGCGGGTTTCCGGATGCAGGAACACCGGGAAATCTGCCCCGACCTGTTTGAATCCCTTTGCCAGCATCTCCTCGGGCGTGGCGCCCACAACGACCCAGTCCCGATCCTTGACCTCCAGGCCAAGCAGTTCGTCGCGGACAGCGCCGCCGACCAGGTAGGTTTGCATGAAAGGTCTCCGCCGGTAGGTGTTGAATACATAAGGATTATCCGGCGCGGGGCCAGAGTTCGCAAACCCGGGCATAAAAAAAACCCGCCGGTTTCCGGGCGGGCTTTCGCTCAGGCGGTGGTGCTTAGAAGGATGTTCCCAGTTCCAGGGCGGCGCCAACGTCGGCTTTGCTATAGAGGCCGGCGAGATCCAGGCGTACCCCCATCAGGTTCAGACCGAAACCGGCCGTGAACTGGGTCTTTTCTTCAATGCCATCGTTGTTGTCGTTGCTGGCCAGGTTCTGGCGTACACCAAAACGCAGCTGGGCATAGCGCCAGGCATCCAGTTCGGCGCCGAGAGCGAGCCACTGGGTATCGTCTTCAAAGCCGAAAGCCTTGTTCTTGGTCAGATCCAGCTCGGCGGTGAGCACATGGAAGTCGCCGGTATGGGCGATCCCCGCCGTGACGGTTGGGTTCAATTCGAGAGTGCGCACCTTCTCGCCAAGGTCGGGGCGGCTGGCGGCGGAGTCCAGTTCCATGGGGATCAGGTTCCTGGCAACGACGCCGAGGTTCCACTGCTGGCTTTCACCAAAGGTGTAGGCGGTGCCCAGATCCAGGTTGAAGCCGCTTTTGTCGGTGGTGTTGTTGTCACTGTCGAAGTTGTTGTCTTCAAACCCTGACACGGTCTCGGTGTACTGGAAGGTCTTCAGCTGAACGTATTTGGGGGAGACACCCACCTGCAGGTTGGCTCCGTTCTGAAGTTCGAATTGCCGCGCGAACGACAGGCCAACTTCAGCCTTGGCGGCGGCCAGTACCTTGCCCTTTGAGGTGAGGTTCAGATTGCCGTTGGAGTCGGTTGCGGCGTCGATCGCCGTCTGCGCATCCGCGGCGCTGGAAGCGTTGGCGATATCATCCAGCAGGGTACGATCCTGACCGGAGAGCTCGCCCTCGATGGTCGTTACCAGGGTGGCATTGGTAAAGGCCCCCACGGCCAGGGCCTGGCTCGGCGCGCTCAGGGCCAGGCCCAGGCCCAGGTTGGCGCGCATCTTGTCCTGGTCAAAAGCCACCAGCCGGTCCCGAAGGTCTGCTGCCGTGCTCTTGATATTATCCGGATTGTCGGTGGCCGGATTGAACGCGGCGACCTGTTGATCGAACCGGTCAATGACGCTCTGGATGTCGTCGACCTGATCGACCACCTTCTGTTCGTCCGCCACTCTGGCATTGACCGACGGCAGAATGAGGCCGAAGTCGTCGGACCAGTCATTCTGGTTGGCGGCCATCATGGCCGGGTTGGCCGCGGCGGCCTCGGCGGGATGAGCCGTCGCCACGCCGGTGCCACCCATGGCAAAGGAGCGGGCGGACGAAAAGTTCTGGGGGCCGGCAAAGGCAGTGCTGGAGAAAATGGTCAGGCCAATGACCGCGGACAGCTTGGTCAGACGAAGGTGGTTCATATTTGAAACAGGCTCTTTTCTGTAATGGTTAAAATAAACATGACGTGGAAGACAGGTTAGAGCAGAAGCTGATCGAAACTCATGCCGCAAGCGGTAACGATTTGTTTTCGGTATGTAATTGGAGGCAGTATTTTGCCGCTTTGGCTTCCTGAATCAGGCCTGAAATGCCAGGAACGTCGGCATTTCAAGTGGTTGTCCGAGTTGGCGTGATTTTTTCATGGTCAGGCGAAAGATTGATTTTTCGGAGATTGGATATGACCTTGCGCCGGATTCCCGTTCTGCTGTTTGCGTTGGTTGTAGCGGCCTGCGCCCCGGTGGGCAGCTATCAGGAGAGTAATCGCGACGCGCGTCTCGACGAGAACCTGAAACCCATTGTGGTTCGCGTGAGCGGATTCGGAACCTACGAGGATGCCGGAAAGGATCGGCTGGACACCCGAAAGCGACTGCTGGCCCGCCGTGCATCGCAACTGGATGCCTACCGCAATCTGGCTGAGCGCGTATATGGCACGGTGATTTACGGGAGTTCCACGGTGAACGACTTCGTGCTGCATAACGACCGGTTCCGTACCTACGTCGACAGCTATATCCGGGGTGCCAAGATGGTTGCCGTCAACGAGCACAGTGATGGTGTTGTCGAAACCGTCATGGAACTGAAGCTCGAGCCCCGGTTCCGGGCCTGTGTTGCCGCCGTGGCAGACGACCAGGTGCGCGAACGGTGCCCGATCCCCATGCCGATGACCAACGATTCCGTGGGCGACGTTGAATCCCGGAATGTGGATTCGCTGTACTATCTGGAGTGACTATGAGCGTGGCTAATTTTCGCCGGTTGGCTTCGGCCGGGCACTCGGGACTGGCCGTACTGGCGATGCTGGTCTTTGTGCTGGTGGCGACGTTGGGCGCCAGGCCCGCAGGGGCGGTTGTCCTCGAGGGCGTTGGTCATGCCTCGATCATCAATGGTGATGTGGATGCCGCCCGGGAAAAGGCCAGGGAAGCGGCGCTCCGGGATCTGGCTTTGCAATACGAGGCCAGTGTCAGTACCCAGGACACCATGGAGAACGGTGTCATTACCCATTCGCGGATGGAGTTGGCCGCCAGTGCGCAGGCCAGGCAGGTTCGGATTGTCGACGAACAGCGTTCCGGCAATCTTTTGCGGGTAACGGTTCGCGCGGATGTGTCAGCACAGCAGTCCAGTTGCCAGGCCAGCGATGCGCTTCATCTGAGAAAGCGGGTTGCGATTGCCGGCTTCCCCATCCTCAGGCCGGACCAGGCGCGGGTAGGGCAGATCGGTGATGCCGGCGAAAACCTGCCGCAACAGATTCAGGCCCGGTTGCGCTCACGGGGTAATCTGCAGATCCTGTCTGCGGCAACTTCGAGCCTGTTTGGCGATGCCGTCAATGCGCCGACGGTTCAGCTGAACAACAACCAGCTAACCAACGTGCTTCGCCTGGCCCGCGAAATGGGGGCCCAGTTCGTGGTCACCGGTGTCATCCGCGATCTCGGCATTGCCGATCCGGCGGCCTGGAATACGTCCTTGTGGGCCGGTTTCAAACGCGGCATCGGCGCAACGGACCGCAGTCGCCGCTTTGCCGTGGATCTGATGGTCTTCGACGGGTTCAGCGGCTCACCGGTCTATCAGGAGCGGTTTTCCGCAACGGGCGACTGGGACGCCGAGCCGGGCAGTTCCGTCGGGTTCGGTTCGGCCGGCTTCCAGAAAACAGCCTATGGCCAGGCGGTTTCAGGGGCCGTCGACCGAATGGCGAGCGCTGTCGATGAGGCACTGGCCTGCCAGCCGTTCATGACCCGTATTGCCCGGGTGGACGGTCGCACTGTGACGCTGGATTCCGGCGCTACGGCAGGGCTTCGGCCCGGTGATGAATTGCACCTCTACCGCAGTGCCCGTCACTGGACCACGCTGGATGGTACGCCAGAGCTGACCGACGCGGGGCTGACCGTCACGTTGAACAATGTGCATCCGGACTTCAGTTCTGGCCGGATGCAACAGGACGGTCGCGAGGTGAATATCCAGAGGGACGATCTGGCGATCGTCTGGTAATGGTCAGGCCGCCTCGGCGGCCGCAATGTCCCGGATTTTACCGACCATGGCACGCAGGCCGTTGCCGCGTGTCGGAGAGATGTGCCGGAACAGGTCGAGGCGCTCGAACAACTCGTCGATGTCGGTCGTCAGCAGGTCACGGGGGCTTTTCCCGTTCAGGGCAACCAGAATAATAGCCGCCAGTCCGCGAACGATCATCGCATCCGAATCGATGAGCAGGTACAGCTTGCCACTGGCCTCATCGTAATGGTGGATCAGCCAAACCTGGCTCTGGCAGCCGTGGACATAGTTCTCTTCGATTCGGGCGTCATCCGGAAACGAAGGTAACTGCTTACCGAGGTCGATGATGTACGCGTAGCGTTCTTCCCAGTCGTCCAGGAACTCGAACGCGTCCATGACATCCTCGAGAGTGGTCTTGGTTCCGAGCGGGTTGTTCAGAAAGTCCTGTTCGCTTGCGGTCATTACAGCATTCCCAGTTCCAGCTTCGCTTCGTCGGTGAGCATGTCGTTGCTCCAGGGCGGATCGAAGGTCAGTTCAACGGTCACCTTGTCAACGTTGGGGACGTGTTCGAGTTTCCGCTTAACGTCGTCGGTGATGACCGGTCCCATTCCACAGCCTGCCGCCGTGAGGGTCATCAGGACGTGGATCTGGTTGCCTTCATCGGTGCCGTTTTCGATCCGGCACTCATAGATCAGTCCGAGGTCCACGACATTGACCGGGATTTCGGGATCGTAGCAGTTTCTCAGCGCCTCCCACACCTGATTCTCATTGACCGTACCATCGGCCGGGGTCTCAAAGCTGCTTTCCAGCGGCTTCTTGCCCAGCGCGTCGGCGTCGTGACCCTCGATCCGGGCCAGGTTGCCGTTCACCGCCACGGTAAAGGTACCGCCCAGTGCCTGGGTGATGGTCACGAAGGTGTCCGACGGAATCATGATCTCGGTTCCGGAGGGGACGAGGCGGGCTTCCACCTCTCGCTTGGTCAGGACCACTTCCCGTTCTTGCATGCCGACTCTGGCCTCGCTGTGTTCTGGTGTATCAGGCGACGGTGAAGCTCTCACCGCATCCGCATTCCGCGGTCGCATTCGGGTTCCGGAAGCGGAACAGGGAGTTCACGCCCTCGGTCACAAAATCGATTTCGATGCCGTTGACCATGGGCAGGTGGGCTTCCTTGACGAAGACATCCACCCCGTCGATGTGAAAGACGCGGTCGTCTTCCTCAACGGATTCCACCCATTGGGTTTCGTATTTGAAGCCGGAACAGCCGCTTTTCTTGATGGCCAGCCGAATACCCCTGGCTTCCGGCTTGCGCTCCAGTTGCTTTTTGACGTGTCGCACGGCCGTTGGTGTCATGGTCACGGACACTTCGTTGGTCGGGGTGAAGACTTCAGCTGTCATGATTCCACCTCCATCAGGCAAACAGGCGCTGGATTTTCTGTAGACCGGTAAACAGGCGGTCCACTTCCTCCAGCGTATT
Organism: Marinobacter santoriniensis NKSG1; assembly: GCF_000347775.1. Lineage (GTDB taxonomy): Bacteria > Pseudomonadota > Gammaproteobacteria > Pseudomonadales > Oleiphilaceae > Marinobacter > Marinobacter santoriniensis. The sequence continues at coordinate 21,774 of NZ_APAT01000016.1, read as the reverse complement.
GTAAAACGCGAACGATGCCCGGGCGGTGCCAGGCACCCCGTAAAAATCCATCAGCGGCATGGCACAGTGATGGCCGGTCCGGATCGCAATGCCCTGCTGATCCAGCAGCGTGCCTATATCACTGGGGTGCAGCCCTTCGATTTTAAAGGACATGACCGGGACCTTCTCCCGTGCGGTGCCGATGATTTTCATGCCGGGAACCGAGTCGACCAGGTCATTGGCGCGCGCCAGCAGCGCACTTTCGGCGGCTTCTACCGCCACGCGATCCAGGCCATTGAGGTAATCCAGTGCTGCGCCGAGTCCCACCGCCTCTGCGATAGCGGGCGTACCGGCCTCGAATTTGTACGGCAGAACATTCCACGTGGTCCGCTCGAAGGAGACCCGTTCGATCATCTCGCCGCCACCCTGGTAAGGGGGCATTTCCTCGAGCAGCTGGGCCCTGCCATAGAGAACCCCGATGCCGGTGGGGCCAAAGACCTTGTGGGACGAAAACACATAGAAGTCACAGTCCAGTGCCCGAACGTCCGGCTGGAAGTGGGGGACGGCCTGCGCGCCATCGATCAGCGTCAGTATGCCCCGCTTCTTGGCCTCTTCAATCAGAGGTGCAACGGGGTTCACCGTTCCGAGTACATTGGATACGTGGGTCAGCGCCAGTACCCGGGTCCGACCGTTCAGCAGGCTGTGGAAGGAGTCGAGATCCAGCTCGCCGTCCGGAGTCACCTGGATCGGGAGTACCCTGGCGCCGGTCCGTTCCGCGATCATCTGCCAGGGAACGATATTGGCGTGATGCTCCATGTGGCTGACAAGGATCTCGTCGCCCGGTTTCAGCCGCGTCGCCAGCCCGTTGGCCACCAGGTTGATGGCTTCCGTGGTTCCGCGGGTCCAGATGATCTCGCGGGTACTCTCGGCATTCAGAAACCGGCGTACTGTCTCCCGCGCTCCTTCAAACGCCGCGGTTGCGCGGTCGCCCAGGGTATGGGCCCCTCGATGCACATTGGAATGCATTTCCCGGTAGTAGCGGTCCATGGCGTTCAGCACCGCCTCCGGCTTTTGCGCCGAGGCGCCATTGTCCAGATACACCAGTGGCTTCCCGTTCACCTGCTGTGACAGGATCGGGAAATCCCGGCGAATGGCTTCCACATCAAAGGTGGGGCGTCTGGCGGTGCTTGCCACAGACAGATCGGTCATAACCGGTTACGCCTCCAGGAATGTCTGTTCAAAAAAGTGGTTCAGGCGACCCTGGACCGTTTCCCGGACCGCTTCAACCGGGATCTGCTCAACCAGCTCGTTAATAAAGGCCATGGTAAGCAGAACATTGGCCTCGCGCCGTCCGATACCCCGTGACACCAGGTAGAACAGGGAAATTTCATCCAGCTGGCCGATGGTGGCGCCGTGGGCGCATTTCACGTCGTCCGCGTAAATCTCCAGGACGGGCTTGGTATCGATTTCTGCTCCGTTGGACAACAGCAGGTTCTTGTTGTTCATATCCGCGCTGGATTTCTGGGCATCCTGATGGATATGAATTCGCCCGCTGAATATCGCGTGGGACTGATCCGCAGCGATGTTCCGGTAGGTTTCCTCGCTGTTGCAGTGGGGCGCCACATGCTCAATGCTTGTGTGGTTGTCGTAGTGCTGCTTGTCACGGGTGACGACGACACCATTGAGCTTGCATTCCGCCCCTTCGCCTTCCAGGCGCACCCGCAGGTCGTGGCGGCGCAGTGGTCCGCCGAAACCGACGCTATGGCTCTCGAATCGTGAGCTGCGCTGCTGAAGGACGCCGGTTGCACCGATATGCTGGACATTGTCGCCTTCCATGTTGAGGCGAATGCTGGTGACATTGGCGCCTTCTCCGACCATAACCTCGGTGACGGTATTCACCATGGCGGGCTCACTGCCACTGGAAATATATTCTTCGATCAGGGTGATCTGGCTGTTGGCCCCGGCGTCCACAAAAATCCGGGGGTAGGCCGAGCCACTGGCATCGGCACTGGTCTCGTGAATGATGAACAGGGGCTGGTCCAGAACCGCGCCAGGCTTGAGGCGAATCAGAAGGCCGTCTTCAAACCGGGCGGAATTCAGGCGCGCCATCTGCACGGCCCCGTTTTCCTCGGACCCGCCGAGGGTGTCGTCCAGCTTCTGGGCCAGCTCGGAGGCTTCGTTGTCATCCAGGTCGCCAAAGCTTTGGATGCGAATCCCGCTCAGGTCCGGGTACTCGCTGGCTTCCGGCATCATCACGCCGTTCAGGAATGCCACCTTGTAGCCGGGTACCGCGAGGCTGCTGCCGGTTTTGCCCTCGGCCGGCAACGAAATAGCCATGTCGTCAGTCAGCTTCAGGTGCTTGCTGGAATACTTCCAGTTTTCCGTTTTCCGCGTCGGCAGCGGCATGTCGACCAGCGCGGTTCCGCGCTGTTTGCGCAGGGCCGCGAGTGGCTCCGGTAGCAACTGTCCGGCGGGGTGGAGGAACGCCATGGAAAGGGTTGGTGCTGGTTTCATTCCGCGACCTCCTTAGTTGGCAGCGTTGTCGGCAGTTTCTTCATCCTTGATGCCGAGCCAGCCGTACCCTTTCTCTTCCAGTTCCAGGGCCAGTTCACGACCTCCGGACTTGATGATCCTGCCACCGGCCAGAACATGAACATAATCCGGCACGATGTGATTGAGCAGCCGCTGGTAGTGGGTCACCATCAGGATCGCACGGTCCTGGGAACGCAGCGCATTGACGCCGTCCGCGACGACTTTCAGTGCGTCGATATCGAGACCGGAGTCGGTTTCGTCGAGGATCGCGAGCTTGGGCTGCAGCAGCAGCGCCTGCATGATTTCGTTGCGCTTCTTCTCGCCGCCGGAAAAGCCTTCATTCACGCCGCGCTTGAGGAAGGCGGGATCCAGGTCAACCTGTCTGGAGACATCCTTCGCCAGCTTCATGAACTCGGCGGCGTTCATTTCTTCCTCGCCGTGATGCTTGCGCATGGAATTTACGGCAGTCCGCAGGAACTGTAGGTTGCTGACGCCGGGAATCTCGACCGGGTACTGGAACGCCAGGAAAATGCCTTCACGGGCGCGTTCCTCGGTTTCCAGTTCCAGGAGGTTTTCGCCATTCATGACGACTTCGCCGTCCGTGACCTCAAATGCCTCATTGCCTGCCAGCACCTGCGACAGGGTGCTCTTGCCGGACCCGTTCGGCCCCATGATGGCGTGAACTTCCCCGGCTTTGATCTCCAGGTTGATGCCCTTGAGGATTTCTTTGCCCTCAACGGATGCGTGCAGGTTCTTGATGCTCAGCATTTGTAGCGTCTCTCTCATTTAACCGTCTGAATTCTGTTGCCCGCCCCTCACTCGGGGTAGTCAGCCATCGGGCAGGCCCTGCCCGACGGCTTCCGCAATACTTTTGTGCTTGCCGTCCTGTTAGCCGACGGACCCTTCGAGGCTCACTTCGAGCAGCTTGCCGGCTTCTACGGCAAACTCCATGGGCAGCTCCTTGAACACCTCTTTGCAGAAGCCGTTCACGATCATGGATACGGCCTGCTCCGGGTCGATGCCGCGCTGGCGGCAGAGGAACATCTGCTCGTCGCTGACCTTCGAGGTGGTTGCCTCGTGTTCGACAATGGCGGATTTGTTCTTGCTCTCGATGTACGGGAAGGTGTGGGCGCCACAGCGGTCGCCGATCAGCAACGAGTCGCACTGGGTGAAGTTGCGCGCTCCTTCCGCTCCGGGGCCAAATTTCACCAGACCCCGATAGGCGTTGGAGCTTTTACCCGCAGAAATACCCTTGGAGATGATGGTGCTCCGGGTGTTCTTGCCAAGGTGAATCATCTTGGTGCCGGTGTCGGCTTGCTGGTAGTTATGGGTGAGTGCTACTGAATAGAACTCGCCCACACTGTTGTCGCCCCGAAGAATGCAGCTTGGGTACTTCCAGGTAACCGCGGAACCGGTTTCCACCTGGGTCCAGGAAATCTTGGAGTTCTTGCCGATGCAGGCGCCACGCTTGGTCACGAAGTTGTAGATGCCGCCTTTACCCTCTTCGTCACCCGGATACCAGTTCTGGACCGTGGAGTATTTGATCTGGGCATCGTCCAGTGCCACCAGTTCAACCACCGCTGCGTGAAGCTGGTTCTCATCACGCATGGGCGCGGTGCAGCCCTCCAGGTAGCTGACGTAACTGCCTTCATCGGCAATGATCAGCGTGCGCTCGAACTGGCCGGTATTGGCGGCGTTGATCCGGAAATAGGTGGACAGCTCCATCGGGCAACGTACGCCTTTGGGTACGTAGACGAAGGTGCCATCGGAGAAAACGGCGGAGTTCAGCCCGGCGAAGAAGTTGTCGCCGTGGGGGACCACGGAACCCAGGTATTTCTGCACCAGTTCCGGGTAATCCCGGATGGCTTCCGAAATGGAGCAGAAGATCACGCCGGCTTTTGCCAGTGGTTCCTTGAAGGTGGTGGCTACTGACACCGAGTCGAAGACGGCATCGACGGCGACGCCGGCGAGCTTTTCCCGTTCGTGCAGGGGGATGCCCAGCTTTTCATAGGTTTTCAGCAGTTCCGGATCCACTTCGTCCAGGCTCTGGGGCATGTCTTCCTTCCGCTTGGGTGCGGAATAGTAGGAAATCGAGTTGTAGTCGATTTTCGGGTAGCCCACGTGAGCCCAGTCCGGCTCATCCATCTCGAGCCAGCGACGGTAGGCTTTCAGGCGCCACTCCAGCATCCACTCCGGTTCTTTCTTGATCCCGGACAGGCGGGCGATAACGTCTTCATTAAGGCCGGGCTCGAACGTATCGGATTCAATGTTGGTAACGAATCCGTGCTCGTATTCCCGTTTGATCAGCTCGTTCACCTCTTGGTCGGTGGTCGCCATGATCGTCGCTCCGTAATTCTCTCATCTCGGGCTTTTGGCCCTTGGTGTCACCATCGGCCCAGTGCCGGGCCGGTGGTCTGATCATCAGTTCACAGGGTGTTGCGGTGGTCGTTCAAACGATGAGTACGCCCCGCAATCGATTTTTGGATGACGGAGGCCGGACACCTGATGGTAAGCGGGCCGGATTCCGTTACTTCTGGCGAGCGATTATACAATACCAGAGTAAAATAGTCAGGTATTAAATCGAGCGTACGGAGATTATACCTTAATCAGCCTGCACGGCACTAAGGCTGCGGTTATTACGACCTTCATGCGGGCTCAGTCCGGGGCGGTGAGAGGCTGGTAGAGATCGTCCAGTTCGGTGGAGTAGCTGATGCCGACCAGCTTCCAGCCATTCCGGTGCGGCTGATAGAAGGTGAAGGTCCAGGCGATGGCGGCGGCTTCGAACTTTTCGAGCCAGATTTCCCGGGTGAAGTCTTCGGCGATCACGTCCGTACGTACCCGTGATACGGCAATGGGCTCGCCAACCTTGTCAGTCACCCGCTTGAAGTAGGCGACGGCATTCCGGGCGGACTCTTCGTAGGGGGAAGCCTCAACGCCGAGTACCGGTTTGAGGCGCTCGTAGGCTCCCGCAATGTCACCCGATCTGGCGGCCGACATGAAGGCCTGGGTCTTCTCGCTGATCGCCATTCGGTCCGGAAGACTGTCGGCACATACCGTGAGGCTTAGCAGTGAGGCTGTCAGTCCTGCGAGGATGGTGGTGTAACGTCCCACGAGTCGGCTCCAGATTGGGTCACCCGGGCAGCGTAGCGACACGGCCTGGTCCAATCGTTGCGGTAACTCTCATTACCGATACTCGCCAAACCGACAAGGCATTATTCCAGTACCCGCGTCAGGTAACTGTTCGCCAGCGACGCAGGAAGGTTTTCCGGCCGGGGTATGCGAACTACATGGCCGCTGCCCGGGGCGTGGGTCATGGTGGTTCCGTGGCGGTTCTCCATCCGGTCTGCAGAAAACCGGAGATTACCGGCCGGTGTAATCAGTTCCAGGGTGTCACCGGGCGCAAACCGGTTCTTTACGTCCACGGTGAGCCACCGGTCGTCACTGTCTGCAATCGTGCCAACCACCTGCTGGGAGCCCAGGTAAGAAGAGCCCTGCTCGTAGCTCTGATATTCCTGTGGCAGATGACGACGAAGAAAACCCTCGGTGTAACCGCGATTGGAGAGCGCTTCCAGCTGATCCATCAGGCTCATGTCGAAGGCCAGTCCACGCATGGCATCGTCGATGGCACGCCGATAAATCTGGGTGGTGCGGGCCACGTAGTAGGTGCTCTTGGTGCGGCCTTCGATTTTCAGCGAATGCACGCCCATTTTGACCAGTTCCGCCACGTGTTGAACGGCACGGAGGTCTTTCGAGTTCATGATGTAGGTGCCGTGTTCGTCCTCGTAGGCAGGGATAAAACCACCGGGGCGATTGGGTTCTTCCAGGAGGATTTCCCTGGGTTCAACCTCCTGCACCGCATCGGCAGAAGTAGCGATCAGGTCGCCCGTCTGGTCGTGGCCGTGCTGCACTTCCTTGTAGTTCCAGCGGCAGGCGTTGGTGCAGGCGCCCTGGTTGGCGTCCCGGTGGTTCATGTAGCCGGACAGCAGGCAGCGCCCGGAGTAGGCCATGCACAGGGCTCCGTGAACGAAGACTTCCAGTTCCATCTGCGGCACCCGCTCCCGGATTTCCCGGATTTCATCCAGGGCCAGTTCCCGGGACAGGATGACCCGGCTCAGGCCCTGGCGGCGCCAGAACTCCACGGTGGCCCAGTTAACGGCGTTCGCCTGGACCGAAAGGTGCACAGGCTGATCCGGCCAACGCTCCCGAACCTGCATGATCAGACCGGGGTCGGACATGATAAGCGCATCAGGGCCCAGCTCAATGATCGGCTCCAGATCCCGGAGATAGGTCCGGACCTTGCTGTTGTGCGGCGCAATGTTGGACACGAGGTAAAACTGCTTGCCGAGCTCGTGGGCCCGCTCGATACCGGCACCCAGCGCTGCAACATCCTTGAAACTGTTGTTTCGTACTCTCAGCGAATAGCGGGGTTGGCCCGCGTAGACCGCGTCAGCACCATAGGCAAAGGCGGTTTCCAGATGATCTGGTGTACCCGCCGGGGCAAGCAGTTCCGGGGTGGTCATTGAATGCTCCGGGATAAATCTCGCAGGATGGTTCGGGATGGTGTTCGAAAAGGCTGGTAGTGTGGACGGATGAGGACGATCTGGCGTTGATCTCGCTCAAAGGTCTTATTGATTATTTTCGGCTAACATATGTACGCTGATTTTTCTGGCACACACGGTCGGACTCAAACTAAGGAGGAACCCCATGCCATCTGATCCCCTGAGGCCGGAGGTTATTCGAGTGTCTCTCAGTAGCCGGGTCAGTTCACTGATTGTGTCCCAGCTGGCGCGAGGCAGGGTAGGTGTCGAGGCGGTGGCGTCGCAGCTGCACATGAGCCGATACACGCTTCACAAGAAACTGAAGCGTGAAGGGCTGACCTTCGCGAGCCTGCTGGAAGACGTACGCCGTAAGCAGGCGCTGACCTATATGCAGGACAAAACCAAGCCGCTGGTGGAAATCGCCGAGCAGCTTGGTTTTTCGGAATTGAGTGCTTTCAGCCGGGCGTTCAAGCGCTGGATGGGCACCTCCCCGGCTGAATACCGCTCCGTCAGACTTTCCTGAAAATCAGGGTGGCGTTGGTGCCGCCAAATCCGAAGCTGTTGCTCATGACCAGGTCCAGGTTCTGGTTGTCCATCCGCTCGCGGACGATCGGGTAACCTTCGGCTCCTTCGTCCAGGTTCTCGATGTTCGCAGACGGAGCGATGAACCCTTCCCGCTGCATAATCAGGCTGTAAATGGCCTCATGCACACCAGCGGCACCCAGGGCGTGGCCGCACAGGGGCTTGGTGGAGCTAACCGGTGGGATGCGGTCGCCGAAGGTGTCCCTGAGCGCTTTCAGTTCCGTGATATCACCGGCCGGCGTACTGGTGCCGTGGCTGTTGACGTAACTGATCTCGCCATCGACCTGCTTCATGGCCTGCTTCATGCAACGCACCGCGCCCTCGCCACTGGGCGCAACCATGTCGGCTCCGTCCGAGGTGGCGCCGAACCCGACAATCTCCGCGAGGATATTGGCACCACGGGCTTCGGCGTGCTCCAGTGCTTCCAGGGTCAGGACGCCGCCACCCCCGGAAATCACAAAACCATCCCGATTGGCGTCATAGGTCCGCGAAGCCACTTCCGGTGTGTCGTTGTACTTGGTGGACAACGCACCCATGGCGTCGAACAGCAGGCTCAGACTCCAGTGGATGTCCTCACCGCCGCCGGCGAACATGATGTCCTGGCGCCCCAGGGCGATCAGATCCGCGGCGTGGCCGATCGCATGAGCACTGGTAGCGCAGGCTGATGTGATGCCGTAATTCACCCCGCGAATACCGAACGCGGTCGCCAGCGAGGCGTTGATAGCACTGCCCATGGTCCGGGGAACCCGATAGGGGCCGACCCGCCGGATTCCTTTATCCCGGTGGGTATCGATCGAATCCAGCAGCTCGACGGTTGATGCGCCACCCTGGCCGAAGATCAGGCCGGTGGTGTCCGCGCGGATATCGTCGTCGGTCAGGCCGGACTGTTCGATTGCCTCTTTCATGGCCAGGTAGGTGTAGCCGGAGGCCGGGCACATGAAACGCCAGATCTTGCGGTCAATGAGCTCCGGAAGGTTCAGGTCGATCTGGCCGCAGACGTGGCTGCGCAGGCCATTGTCCTTCGCCTCCTGGCTGAACCCGATACCCGATATGGACTCTTTCAGCGACCGGGTTACTTCCTTCTGGTTGGTCCCCAGGCTGGAGACAATCCCCATTCCGGTAATCACAACGCGACGCATGCAGCTAACTCCTAAAAGTCATCGGTAGAGTTGAACATACCAACCCGGAGGTCTTTGGCGGTATAGATCTCCCGGCCATCCACCTCCATGCTTCCATCGGCAATCGCCATGGTCAGCTTGCGCCGGATCACGCGCTTGAGATCCAGGCGGTAGGTTACCTTCTTGGCAGTGGGCAGTACCTGGCCGGTAAATTTCACCTCGCCGGAACCGAGCGCACGCCCCTTGCCTTCACCGCCACCCCAGGCCAGGAAGAAACCGACCAGTTGCCACATGGCATCGAGCCCCAGACAGCCGGGCATGACGGGATCATCAACAAAGTGGACCTTGAAGAACCAGAGGTCCGGGTTGATGTCCAGTTCGGCCACGATGCTGCCCTTGCCATACAGGCCATCGTCGTCGGCGATGTGGGTGACGCGGTCGAACATCAGCATCTGGTCAATAGGCAGGCGCATGTTGCCGGGAAACAGCTTGCCATGGCCGCACTTGATCAAGTCTTCTTTGTCAAAATGATCAGGGTTCATAGTGCCAGTATCTCTGTTACAAAATGGTTTACTGATACTTTAGCGCTAAATCCTGAAGTCGCTATTGACCTTTAGTGGATGATTGCCGCCCGGGCCTCTTTGCCCGAAGTACGTCTACCGGCTTTCCGTTGTGCAATTAATCGTCATCAAGGATCGCCCCCGGGCGGACTGTTATCGTCATGGACAGGCTGAAGTCCGGGCCCGGTATTGATGGCCAATGCCGGGCCCGGCCAACGATAGCGGAGGTCATTATGGAAACGGATCACACGTCAATTTGCGGCCAACTGAGGATGGCAAGCGGCCGTGTGGAGGTTCGGATGGAGCGGCTGATCGAGCACGATGCCCGGCGAGTCTGGAAAATGCTGACCGATTCGGTGTGTCTGTCGCAGTGGCTGGCGCCCGGGGTTGTCGATCCCCGCGAGGGGGGCAGGGTACAGCTCGATTTCGGCAACAGTGGCATGCCAATCGACTGTCGCATCCGGACCTTTGAGCCGGAACGGTTGCTGTCTTATTCCTGGAGTTCCGGAGATCACCCGGAACGCCCGTTGACCTGGGAGCTTGAACCCTGCGGGCAAGACGCCAACCAGACCCGGCTCCGCCTGACGTTGTCGCTGCCGGATGATGATCTGGTCTCGATTTCCTGCGCCGGTTGGGATGCGCATCTTGAAATGCTGCTGGCCGCGCTGGAGGGGATCAGTATCCATTTTCCGGCTGATCGCTTCCGCACGGCCCGCAAGGTCTTTGCCGGCCTTTACGAGAGGGAGCGGGCGGCCTGAGTGACCGCCCCTTCCGATTCACCCCTCGCGGCCATCCGGGCGGGGAGCCGAGAGGATACCTGCGTAACGAACCAGGAAGATCCCGTAGGCGAGAATCCACAACAGGGCACTGACTGCGATCCCGTGTTGCCAGGGAATGGCCGAAAAGGCCGTCAGGACACGAAGCACTGCTGCAACCTGACTGGCCACGAAGGCGGTGACCAGGCCCCGGGGAAGCGACAGCGGTCGCCCTGTGTGGCCGAGTGAAACACGCGCGATGACCGCGAGTACCAGGCATCCCACCGCGCCGGCTCCGGCCGCGTGGCTCCACGCGGTGGCGGGCCAGCCGGCCAGCGAGCTGCCTGCCAGCAACAACAAGGATACCGGGACCCAGAGAATGGACAGGTGCAGGCTCCAGAGCAAGGGTTCGCGGCGCACCAGCCAGCCCTTCCAGCCGATCAGGCGGACGGCCATCAGGACGGCGGCGGTCAAGGCCAGCACCCCGGTTACCCGGGACCAGCCGCTTACCATGGCAGCCAACAGCAGGATCATGGTGATGACGCTCGCCATGTCCAGAGCGGGGACCACCCGGATGCCGGAGGCATCATGTCCGCGCTGGCGCAACCAGGCGCCGGAAAAGGCCGGGGTGATGCGACCGCCAATGATGCCGATCAGTGCCATGGCCATGATCAGCGCGCCGTGGCTGTAGACCATGTCTAGGCGCAGCAGGAACCCGATCTGCATAAGCCACAGCAGTCCGAGGACCACCAGAATCATCAGTTGCCGGCGTTGGCGGGCTTTCCAGATGCGCCAGCCAGCATCCAGGCCCACCAGGGGCAGGAACGCCAGGTTAACACCCAGCACGAGCCAGTCGGGCAGACCTGCCCCGAAAGCCAGAAGCAGGCGGCCGGCAAGCCAGACGCCCCAAAGGCCCGCCAGTCGGAGACCGTGCATTCGGGTGGTCTGGGTCCAGACGCACACGGCGGTCAACAGAAAACCGGCAATTGCTGCGGAAAGGAACCCGAACAGCATCTCATGCTGATGCCAGATCAAGCCCGGCAAGGCGAGGGGCAGAGTGATCGTGCCGGTGACCGTCAGCACCCAGAGGGGGATCACCGTGACCGACAGAACCGCCATGGACAGAAAAAATACGCGGAAGGGGTAACTGAAAATCTGCCGAATCCGTGCAGGCTCGGCAGTCCGGGTTGATGGAATGGCCTGCATGCTGACTCCCGAATAAAGATGAATATAATATATATGTTAAACCGTTTTGTTACGCCGGAACATACCCATTACCGGGTAATAGTGCGTACAATCCGATCAACTGATTGATTTATTGAGGAAATGCCATGAGTGCCTATCCGATTCTCAAGGCCATTCACGTCAGCGCGGCCTACATCACGGTCGTCCTGTTCACCTTGCGCCTGCTGCTCGACGCGGTCGGTCGGCCCGGCTGGCGGCAGACACCCATGCGCTGGATTCCCCACGTCAACGATACGGTGCTACTGACGGCCGCCATCGGACTGGTGATCGTCACTCCCTGGATGCCTTTTGTGCACGGGTGGCTGACCGCCAAGATCTTTCTGTTGCTCGGTTACATCGGCGCGGGTGTTTTTGCCCTCAAGACCTCCGCGCCGTTCCGCGTGCGAGCCATTGCCGCCGTTCTGGCATTCCTACAGGTTGGCGCCATCTTTCATCTGGCCATGACCAAACCGGTGTTCGGCTGAGACCGCTGGCGGGCTGCGGTGTTTTAACGGATAGAACAGGTGTGGGGTGGCCAGTTCCGGGAGATCGGTCCGCTCCTCGTTGGCGGCCCACTCCACCCGCTCGGCGGTTCGAATGGCGTAATGCATCCAGATCAGCGCCGCGGTGACGATCACGAACATCAGCATGAAGCAGCTTTGCCAGACCCCGGTCAGGTCGTTCAGGACGCCAAACGCCAGCGGAAGAATAAAGCCCCCGAGCCCGCCAATCATACCGACGACACCGCCAACGGCGCCCACGTGCAGAGGGTAGTAAACCGGTATGTGCTTGTAGACCGCAGCCTTGCCCAGTGACATGAAGAATCCCAGCGTGAAGATCAATACCACAAACATGGGCAGGTTCATGGCCAGGGTGAACTGGATGTCACCATCGATGCCATGCACCCGGTAGTCGGTTGGCGGGTAGCTCAGCAGGAACGTGCAGGCCACGGCGGCCAGAAACGTTCCGTACATGACCTTGCGGGCGCCGTACCGGTCGGATAGCCAGCCTCCGAGAATCCGGAACAGCGATGCGGGAATCGTGTACAGGGCGGCGATCATGCCGGCCGTTTTGATGTCGAGTCCGTAGACCCCGATGAGGAAATGCGGCAACCAGAGCGCCAGTGCCACGAAAGCCCCGAACACGAAAAAGTAGTACAGGGCAAAACGCCAGACACGAAGTTCTTTCAGCGGCTCCATCTGCTCCATGAACGATTTGCTGCGTTCGCTTTTACGTTCTTCGGACAGGGGATCCGGCCTGGCCAGGGCGATGAATACGACCCCCATGATCGCCAGAACCGTGGCGTAGATCTGCGCAGTCGATTCCCAGCCAAACGCCACCAGCAGGAACGGTGCACCGAAATTGGTGACCGCCGACCCGACGTTGCCCGCCCCGAAAATGCCGAGCGCCGTACCCTGGCGCTTTGGCTCGAACCACGCTGCGGTGTAGGCCACCCCGACAATGAACGAGCCTCCGGCGAGCCCGACACCCAGGGCACCGATCAGAAGCATCGCGTAGGTGCTCGCGAAGGTGAGCAGGTATACGCATCCCGCCGTTGTCAGCATCAGAATCCCGAACACCCAGCGACCGCCATATCGGTCTGTCCAGATCCCCAGGAAAAGCCGACTGATCGACCCGGTGAGGATCGGTGTTGCCATCAACAGCCCGAGCTGGGTATCGGAGAGTGACAGGTCTTCGGCGATACGGATGCCGATGATGGAGAAAATGGTCCAGACCGCGAAGCACAGGGTGAACGCGAACGTCGACAGACCGAGGGCACGGTACTGCTGGGATTTTGAAAGTGCGCGGGTCATTGCAGAGCTCCTGTTCTGCTTTTTTTCCTGTTTTCACACTATCAAAAAGCGGTGGTTTTCCCTTGGGGGCATTGGAGGTACCTCCAGCTGGGAAGGGGGTGGTAGCCCGTTTCTGGCGATTCACTGCCCGAGGGATAGGTGGTCTCTTTCTCTGGTGGGGTAGGCGGCCCCGGCGTTGATGTTTGTCAATTATCGGGGTCACAGGGGTGTGGGCTAATGGCTGACAGATATCAATAGCAGCCCCGGTTTTCCGGGGCGGACTCTGTTTTTGGAGAAACCCATGAAAATCATGATCGCCTATGACGGTTCGCGGAACGCCAGGCTGGCCCTGGCGCAGACGCTGACCATGTTCCGGGACCTTCGACCCCGAATCACCCTTGTTGCCGTTGCCGAAAACCCCCGGGACATTACCGCGGGCAATGAAGACCTCTTTCAGCAGGAAGTCTCCGAACTCAACGGCTCTCTTGCCGAAGCGGTGGAGGTGTGCCAGCAGGAAGACATATCTGCCGAGCCCCTGTTGCTGGAGGGCGATGCCCGAAAAATGCTGCTCTTTGCCGCAGAGAAAAAAATCCGTCCGGACATGCTGGTTATCGCACGCCACAGTCACGAACCGGATGGCGGTTTTATCGCCCGCTCCCTGACCCATTTCGTGGATGAACTGGATTACATGACCTTTGGCAGCGTGAGTTCCTTTCTCGCCCGCCGGATCCAGTGCCCGCTCCTGATTCTCCCTAGCCGATAAACGGCACCCGGATTTTGCTTGCCTGGCCCAAGGAGGCTGACATGAAAGTCGCAGATGTTTTCCACTTCAAGAATGCCGAGATCAAGGCCCTGCACCTGACCTGGATCGCGTTCTTTATTACCTTCTATGTCTGGTTCAACATGGCACCGCTGGCGTCCAGCATGCTCAAAAGCGTGGACTGGCTGACCGCGGACGATCTCAAGTTGTTCGCTATCTGTAACGTGGCGTTGACGATACCCGCACGGATTGTCGTCGGCATGGCCCTGGATCGTTTCGGACCGCGCCGTGTGTTTTCCCTGTTGATGATTCTGATGTCGATTCCGGCACTGGTGTTTGCCTTCGGCAACACCATGACTCAGCTGCTCGTAAGCCGGCTGGTGCTCAGCTCCATTGGTGCCAGCTTCGTGGTTGGAATCCATATGACTGCACTCTGGTTCCGGCCAAGGGACATCGGCTTTGCCGAGGGCTTTTACGCCGGCTGGGGCAACTTCGGCTCTGCCGCTGCCGCCATTACCCTGCCGACCATCGCACTGCAGCTCTACGGAGGCGAGGACGGATGGCGCTGGGCAATTGCCCAGAGCGCGATCGTCATGGCCGCCTATGGTATCTACTACTGGTTTGCGATCACCGATGGCCCTGCCGGCACCGTTCACCGCAAGCCCCGCAAGGCGGTTGCACTGGAAGTCAGCTCCTGGGCAGACATGATCAAACTGATCCTCTGGACCATCCCGCTGGTAGGTGTGCTCGCCATTCTCGTCTGGCGCATACAGAACATGGGATACCTGGGCTTCACCGGCGCTCTGGTCGCCTACGGGGCCATCTTCCTCGTGGTGTGCTACCAGATCATCCAGATTCTTCGGGTTAACGTGCCCATCCTGAAGCAGGGCGTGCCGGAGGACGACAAATACCCGTTCAACAGTGTTGCCGCGCTGAACAGCACCTACTTTGCCAATTTCGGCGCGGAGCTGGCAGTGGTGTCCATGTTGCCGATGTTCTTCGAGGAGACCTGGAGCCTGAGTGCCACTGCAGCCGGGCTGATTGCGGCGTCCTTCGCCTTTGTGAACCTGATTGCCCGGCCCATGGGCGGACTGGTTTCCGATCGCATGGGTAACCGGCGCTTCGTGATGCTCAGCTACATGTTCGGAATCGCCGTCGGGTTCGGCCTGATGGGCCTGCTCGATTCCAACTGGCCGCTGATCGTCGCCGTCGGCATTACCGTCTTCACCTCCTTCTTCGTGCAGGGGGCAGAAGGGGCCACGTTCGGCATCATTCCCTCTATCAAGCGCCGGCTCACCGGACAGATTTCCGGTATGGCGGGGGCCTACGGCAATGTCGGCGCGGTGGTGTACCTGACCATCCTCACCTTCGTGACCCCCACGCAATTCTTCCAGATCATAGCGGCCGGTGCCTTCATCAGCTGGGTCCTCTGCATGATGTGGCTGAAAGAGCCGGAGTCCGGATTTGCGGATGAGTACCAGGTGTCCTCAGTGGATCTTCAGATCGAGGAGGAAGAGCGCCGACGGCAGGCCGCAGCGGCGTCCAGCTGAGCATTGACGCCGAAGAAAAAGCCCGCAGGTGGAAACGCCTGCGGGCTTTTTTGTACGGAGATGATCGTGCTCGTGAATTATTGAGCGAGCAGTTGCAGGATATTCTGGCCAGCACGCTGGTGAACCACGGTTGTCGGATGCACACCGTCAAAGAAGACAAAGCCTTCGCAATCCGGCAATGCGCCACTGTCGGTGCAGGCATCCTCGGTATTGGTATACCCAAGGACGTCGGCATCCTCAATCTGGTTCGACAGGAAGTCAGCCAGATCCCACTCGGCAATGTCGAGGTCCGCAGCCGTTTCAACCCGGGCAATCGCCGCAGCCAGCTCCTCGTTGAATTGCGCCGCAAGGCGAGAAGAATACTTGTAGAACTTGCTGGCCCGTTTGGCTTCCTGATGGTCATCCGCTGAAGCGCTCAGGTAACCGGTCAGCTGATCTGTTGCCGGTGCCAGTGCAATATCCGGGGCGTTACCAACCACGATATGGCGGGCGCCCGCCAGTACCAGCTTGGTCAACTGCAACTCGACAGACAGCACGGCATCGGTCACCCGTTGTTCGGCCGCTTTGCGGATGTCCTGGCGCGCTTTTCCCGAGTCCTCTGGTACGGAGGTGGCCAGGATCTTCTGGGCATCGAACAGGTCGACGGGTATTTCTGTGGCGGTGGGCACAAACGCAAGGAATGGTGCCGGCGGGATATTCTAAGGGCACAAAAAAACCGGTTTCGTTGCCGAAACCGGTTGCAGGAAAAAGAGCAGGAATCAGGGGTTTTTGATGTAGGCGTTCTTGCGCAGGTAGAACCACCAGTTCACGAACAGGCAGGCCGCGTAGAAGACGGCAAAACCGTACATGGCCAGTTCCGGTGTTCCTGCCTGGATCTGCTCGCCCATCACCCTTGGTGCGATAAAGGCACCATAGGCGGCCACGGCGGAGGTCCACCCCAGCACCGGACCTTTCTGCTGCTGATTGAAGATGAAGCCGATGCTGCGGAAGGTGGAGCCGTTGCCGATACCGCTGGCGGCGAACATCACAATGAACAGGATCAGAAACAGCGGGAAGTAGGTGTTCGGATCGGTAGAGTTGTAGGCCAACATCATCACATAGCCGGTTGCCACTGAGGCGACCACCATGATCACGGAGATGATCTGGGTCACGATGGAGCCGCCCATTCGGTCAGAAATCCAGCCGCCGACGGGGCGTATCAGTGCGCCTACAAAGGGACCCATCCAGGCCCAGGTGAGGGCGCTGGGCGCATCCGGATTAACAACGCGGACCAGAGTCCCGTCTGCGCCTGCCTGCATCATGTTGCCGAAAATAACGCTGATGGACAGCGGCAGCGCTGCCGAGAAACCGATGAAGGATCCGAATGTCAGGATGTAGAGGATGGTCATGGACCAGGTGTGCTTGTTGTTGAAAATCGCAAACTGGTTCCGGATGTTGGGTTTGATATCGCCCGGGATGAGTCGAAGAAGGACAACGGTCAGAACGATGGTCAGCGGTAGCGCCACCCACATGTTCAGCAGGCCCAGTGCCCAGACACCCACGACAGACGTAAGCATGCCCACACCATAGAGGCCCAGAATCTTGCCGAACGCGGAAAGCGGGCTGCCGGGATTGGGGGTCACGACTTTCAGGTTGTTCATTCCGTACCAGCCGGCGAAGGCCAGTGGGATCAGAAAGACCAGCCAGATGAAGCCAGCATTCTGGATCCAGGTGTCAGTGCCCGCTTCAATCCTGCCGATCAAGGTACCGCTGGGGCTTTGCAATTGCATGGGATCCCCGGCGAGTGCACCGAACAGGCCGACGGTCATCACCAGCGGAATCAGCACCTGCATGGTGGTGACGCCGAAATTGCCGAGGCCCGCATTCATGCCCAGCCCATAGCCCTGTTTGCTCTTGGGGTAGAAGGCACTGATGTTGCTCATGGAGCAGGCGAAGTTACCGCCACCGATGCCGGAGAGCAGCGCCAGTGCCTGGAAAACAATAAAGGGTGTTCCCGGATTCATCAGCGCTATGCCGGTTCCAAGGGCGGGAATCATCAACAGCGCCGTGGTGAGGAACACAGTATTCCGTCCACCGGCAATCTTGATCATGAACGACGCGGGAATCCGGAGTGTCGCGCCGGAAAGCCCGGCGATGGCACTCAGGGTAAAGAGTTGGTCCACCGAGAAGGGAAAGCCCAGGTTTTTCATCTGGGTGGTGATCATTCCCCACATCAGCCAAACGGCAAAGCCGATCAGCAGGCTGGGAATGGAAATCCAGAGGTTTCGGGTGGCAACCCGTTTGCCCTCCCGTTCCCAGAAGTCCTCGTTCTCGACATCCCAGTGTTCGATGTCTGCGTTGGTCTTGTCTTTGACGCCCAGGGGACCGGCGTCTGCGGCGGTTCTGGCCATGATGTCTGCTCCTTGGTTTGCGAATCCGCTGCCACGGTGCTCGTGGCTTTTGGTCGTTGCAGACATTGTGCAAACCGGAGGGGCCGGCCCCACTTGAGAAAAATCAAGGAATTCAGGTCGGGCATTTATCCCCCATGACCAGCGCCGGAGAAGGACTAAAAATGGCCTTTAAAGTTCTTTTAAAACAGCAGGATGCAGGTGGGATATTTCCAAGGTGGTAGGCCGTGAGGCTGCTGGCGCAGTGGAGGTAGCCACTCATTTCCGGCGCAAATGGGCCGGTCGGATGAGGCAAACGGTCTGGATGGCAACACCTGCGAAGGCGACCGACCAGAGCATCGCTGACGACCAGAGCAGGGGTGGGGCATTGAACGGCTGGGAACCAGCGAGAAAACGGCAAACCGCCGCACCACCGATCAGGCCGGCAATCCCCAGCACCTGCCAGGGTGGGGGCGGTCTTCGATGGGCCCTCTGCCAGGTCAGGCGAAGCATGACCCCCGTCGACAGGGTGCCCAGGCCGCCAATGGTAATCAGGTGCAAGGCCGGGACAGGTGCCTTGCCCATCGCCAATGCCGCCCCCAGACAGCCGCTTCCGACCGCCAGCCAGCTATAGCCGAGGCCGAGCATCAGCAGGTCTGGTCGCTCCGGGCACCGCCACAAGCGCCATCGGGCCAGCCGAATGATAATCAGTGCCGCGGAGGCCATCAGGCAGGCTGCCACCAGTTCTGGAAGAACATCGCCCAGACTGAGCAGGACGGCTACGGACAGGAGCACCAGGAGCGAACCTTCGATCCGTGGTTGGACTCGGGCCGTCAACGCAATCCCTTTTTTCTCCAGGGTTCCGGCAACGGCGGGCGCGATAATCCTGCCTCCCATGAAGGTCATCAGCAGGAGCAGCCCCAGGACACCGGCCTGCATCAACTGGTGGGTATCGGGCCCCCGGTGATTGACCACGGTATTGCTGCCTGTGAGCCAGAAACCGATGGGTAGCAGGCACAGCAACAGGATCAATGGGCCGGCTATCCGATTGCGCCATTTCTTGGCCGCGCTGAAGCGAGGGACGGCGTAGCGCGCAAGAAACAGCGCGAAAGCGGGGCTCAGAATCTGGGCAACAGGACTTGCCGGTGCAATCAGCCAGGCTGATCGGGCAAGCAGCCATACACCGCCAAGAAACAGGAGGACGGAAGCGGGTTGTGGGCCGAGGGTGTACCCGGCAATCACCGCGAGCGCGAATCCGAAAATCATTTCGTGACCGTGGCCCGCGCCGATCAGGCCAGGTGCCCATCCCTGTCCGGCTAAAGGTCCGAGCAAGGCCAGCGGGACCGCCAATGCCGCCCAGGTCGCGGCAGCGGGGAAGAAAAACCAGAAGGCAAAGATGGGCCGACGCGCGGATGATCCTGTCATGGCTGTCTAGCTATCCTCGCCGGTCGGCCATCCGGGCAATCGGAACTCATCCTGAAGGTAGGCCAGTTCCGGCTGATGTTCACGGGCAATCGTTTCGGTCAATTCCGCGCCCCGGGGCAGAAGGTGCACTTCGATGCGCCGGCCGTCCGTAGCAGAGGGGCGGCGCTCAACAAGCTCTGCCTCGACGCACCGGTCGATCAGCGCCACGGTCCCATGGTGTTTGGCCTGTAGCTTGTCCGACAGCTCGCTGACTGTTGCCCACTCTCGCTGCTCGAATCCCTTTAAATGAAGCAGCAACTGATACTGGAGTGCCGTCAGCCCGTGTTTTCGGCAGATGTTTTCACTGTGGCGCAGAAAAACGCGAAGCCGGTGGCGAAAGTGGGAGAGGCGTTCGAAGTCTGCCTTGGTCAGGTCGGTGTCCTGATGGTCGTGTGTGTCTGGTGCCATGTCGTGAGCTTGACCGTGAGTGGTTAAGAGGCTACATAATATAAAATATCATAACGTGATATAAAAGGTGAGCTATGACAATCATGCAGATGCTTCGGTTGCCCTTTTCCGGGGACGGTGCCTGGGCCGAATTGCAGCGAATGGACCTGTCCATCCCCTTTCTGGCCTGGGTGGTGGTTGTGCCCATGTCCTTTCTCCCGCCGGTCCTGCTCTATTACGCGGGGACGCACTACGGCGACAGCTTCCTGACGGGCTTTGGCGACAAGGAATGGCGCTTCATCACCACGATTCTGTTCCTTGCGGAATTGTTGACGTTCTTTGTCATGGGCTGGTTGATCCACGCCGTCCTCGAAGCACACAAGATGTCCGTGGAATACCGGGACGCCTATACGCTTGCCGCAATTGCTCCGTTGCCGCTGTGGCTGGCGTCCCTGGCCCTGCTGGTGCCGGTTCTGGCGGTCAGTGTGGTCGCGGTTTTTGCCGGGATGTTTCTTTCGTGTGCGTTGGTGTACCAGGGGGTTCGCTCTCTGGGCCGGCGATCGGCCCATGATGTCGAGGCCATGTCGGCGACTTACACGGTTATGGCCGCTTCCCTGCTGGCGTGGGGCATCCTGATGGCAATGGTCTGGGCGTTCTGATCAGGTCACGTGCGGCAGTACGCCGTAGTAGATGGCGCTGAAGTGGCAGGCACTTCCTCCGATCACGAACAGGTGCCAGATCGCGTGCATGTAAGGAATGCGGTCGGCGAGGTAAAAGGCGACGCCGGCGGTATACACGATGCCTCCGGCAATCGTCAGGGTGAGGGCGGTTTCGCTGAGGTTGGCCACCAGGTCGGAGGAGGCAAAGGTGATCAGCCAGCCCATGGCGATATAGATGCCTACCCGGGCCAACTTGTAGCGGTTTTTGAAGATCACTTTCAGAACCACCCCGGTCAGGGCCAGCGACCAGATGATGGCGAACAGGGTCCAGCCTACCGTTCCCCGCATGTTGACCAGAAGGAACGGCGTGTAGGTGCCTGCAATCAGCAGGAAGATGGCGCAGTGATCCAGGGTCTTGAAAACGCGCTTGAGTTCCGGTCGGCGAGCCCCGTGGTAGAGCGCGGATGCCAGGTAAAGCAAAATCAGTGAGGCACCGAAAATGCTGAAACTGACAATCTTCCAGACATCCCCGGAATGGCTGGCTGCGACAATCAATGCCACCGTACCGATCACACTGAGCAGGGCGCCGATGCCATGGGTAGCGCTATTGAGCCATTCCTCGACGCGGTAATGGATCGATTCGACGGTGGGGGTGGTTCGGGTCATTGAAGCGGTTTCCATATTATCCATAGGTCTAAGGTACTTCAGCGTACACGTGTACGCAATGGCGCAGGATGAACATCTTGTGATGACGATCAGAAAATCTGATGAACCCGGCGGAAATCTTCCGGTTTCATGGCTCGTCGGCGATCGTTACCCTTCTGGTAAATCGTGAACACAGGAGGTTGTCGCAATGGCGAAAGTGCTCGTTTTGTATCACTCCATGTACGGTCACATTGAAACCATGGCAAAAACGGTCGCGGAGGGCGCATCCAGCGTCGATGGGACCGAGGTCGTGATCAAGCGTGTGCCCGAAACCATGTCCGACGAGGCGTTCCGCAATGCCGGAGGCAAGACAGATCAGGCCGCTCCGGTAGCGTCGCCTCAGGAACTGGCCGACTATGACGCGATCATCTTCGGTACGCCGACCCGCTTTGGCAACATGTCCGGTCAGATGCGTAATTTTCTGGATCAGACCGGCGGACTCTGGGGCGAAGGAAAGCTGCACGGCAAGGTGGCGAGCGTCTTTACGTCCACCGGTACCGGTGGTGGCCAGGAACATACCATTAGCTCGTTCTGGACCACGCTGGCACACCACGGCATGGTCCTGGTTCCGCTCGGCTATGGTATTCCGGAGTTTTTCGACATTTCCGAAGTCAGCGGGGGCACGCCGTACGGTGCCTCAACCATTGCTGGCGGCGACGGCTCGCGTCAGCCCAACGGGAAAGAGTTGACGATAGCGCGCTTCCAGGGCAAACACGTTGCAAGCATCGCCTCGAAATTGCACAACTGAAGGATGTCAGGAAAGCGTTGAGCATTTTTTGGGGGGGCTGTCTATGGCTCCCCC